>NZ_LMIL01000009.1:0-510468 GCF_001429135.1 Oerskovia sp. Root22
GTGTCCGGTGGAGGCGATCTACTACGAGGACGACGTGCCCTCGGAGTGGAGCGACTACTACCGGGCGAACGTGGAGTTCTTCGATGACCTGGGGTCGCCGGGTGGTGCGGCGAAGATGGGCATGATCGAGAAGGACGACCCGATGATCGCTGCCCTGGCCCCCCAGGCCTGAGCCCGGAGGCCGGACAACACCATGGGATTCGCCAGCCTGGGTGGCCTCGCCTACCCGTGGGACTCGCTCACGCCGTTCGCCGAGCGTGCCCGTCAGCACCCGCGGGGGATCGTGGACCTCTCGATCGGCACGCCGGTCGACCCGACCCCCGCCGTCGTCCGCGACGCGCTCGCCGCCGCCGGTGACGCGCACGGGTACCCGACCACGCACGGCACGCCCGCGCTCCGCGAGGCCGTTGTCGACTGGTTCGCGCGGCGTCGCGGGGTGCCCGGGCTGGACCCGGACGCCGTGCTGCCGACGGTCGGTTCCAAGGAGCTCGTGGGCCTGCTGCCGTCGCTGCTGAGGCTCGGCCCGGGGGACGTTGTCGTGCACCCGGCCACCGCGTACCCCACGTACGACGTGGGTGCCCGGCTCGCCGGGGCGACCCCGCTCGCGACGGACCGGGTCGAGGACTGGGCCGGTCGCGACGACGTGCGTCTGGTCTGGGTCAACTCGCCGGGCAACCCGACGGGTGAGGTCCTCGGGGTCGACGAGCTCGCGCGGGTGGTCGCGGCCGCCCGGGAGATCGGCGCGGTCGTCGTGAGCGACGAGTGCTACGCCGAGCTCGCGTGGGAGGAGCCGTTCGCGAGCTCCGGCGTGCCGAGCATCCTGGACCCACGCGTGAGCGGTGGCTCGAACGAGGGCCTGCTCGCCGCGTACTCGCTGTCCAAGCAGTCGAACCTCGCGGGGTACCGGGCCGCGTTCGTCGCGGGCGACCCGGCGGTGGTCGCCGACCTGCTCACGACGCGCAAGCACCTGGGCATGATCGTGCCGGCACCGGTCCAGGCGGCCATGGTCGCGGCCCTCACGGACGACGCGCACGTCGCGGCGCAGCGCGAGGTGTACCGGCGACGTCGGGACGTGCTCCTGCCCGCGCTGGGGCACGCGGGACTCGAGGTCGACGGGTCGCAGGCGGGTCTGTACCTCTGGTCGCGCCCCGCGGGCGCGGCGGAGGACCAGGACTGCTGGCAGACCGTGGGGGCTCTCGCGGACCTCGGCATCCTCGTGGGTCCCGGGGCCTTCTACGGCCCGACGGCGGCGGGTCACGTCCGCGTGGCGCTCACCGCGAGCGACGAGCGGGTGCACGAGGCGGCGGCCCGGTTGACCGCGGTGTGACCCACCTGTCGATTGTTGGGCGAACTGCGCCTCGTTCTCGCCTGTGACCCGCATCACAGGCGAGTGTCGGTTGTGTGACCGTTCCAGATTGGTCACGTGTGGGTGAAGCGAGTACCGTCGACCCAGGCCAACGCTGTCCGACACTTCGGCCACCGACGGCTCGGCCGGACAGGTGGCGATCTCGCGGCGACACCACGGAAGACACGCGCAGCCACCCGCAGGGGGAGCGGCAGCGCGCAAGGAAGGAAGACATGACCACCACCCAGCAGGCGACCGTTCGGCTCGTCGTCAACGAATCGAGCCAGGACCTGCCCGTGGTCGCAGCGACCGATGGCAACGACGGCATCGTCGTGTCCTCGTTGCTCAAGTCGACCGGGCTCGTCACCGTGGACCCCGGGTTCATGAACACCGCCTCGTGCGAGTCGGAGATCACGTACATCGACGGCGACGCGGGGATCCTGCGCTACCGCGGGTACCCGATCGACCAGCTCGCGGAGAAGTCCACGTTCCTCGAGGTCGCCTACCTCCTGATCCACGGCGAGCTCCCGGACGGGCCCACGCTCGACGCGTTCGTCGAGCGCGTCAACCGCCACACCCTGGTGCACGAGGACTTCCGCACGTTCATGGGGACGTTCCCCCGCAACGCGCACCCCATGGCGGTGCTGTCGTCGGCGATCAACGCGCTGTCGACGTTCTACCCGGAGTCGCTCGACCCGTTCGACGACGAGACGGTCGAGCTCGCGACCGTCCTGCTCCTCGCCAAGACGCGGACCATCACGTCCTACCTGCACCGTCGCGCCGTGGGCGAGCCGCTGCTCTACCCGGACTACTCGCGCGGGTACGTCGACGACTTCCTGCGCATGACGTTCGCGACGCCCTACGAGAAGTACGAGTCCGACCCGACCGTGGTCGACGCGCTCGACAAGCTCCTCATCCTGCACGCGGACCACGAGCAGAACTGCTCGACCTCGACCGTGCGCGTCGTGGGCTCGAGCCACGCGAACCTCTACGCGTCGGTCGCCGCGGGCGTCAACGCGCTCTCGGGCCCGCTGCACGGTGGTGCCAACGAGGCCGTCCTGTCGATGCTGGACAAGATCCAGAACAGCGACTTCGACGTCGACACCTTCATGAAGAAGGTGAAGAACAAGGAGGACGGCGTCCGCCTCATGGGCTTCGGCCACCGGGTCTACAAGAACTACGACCCGCGCGCGGCGATCGTCAAGGCCAAGGCCGACGCGGTGCTCTCGACCCTCGGCAAGAAGGACGAGCTGCTCGACATCGCGTTGCGTCTCGAGGAGATCGCGCTCAACGACGACTACTTCATCGAGCGCAAGCTCTACCCGAACGTCGACTTCTACACCGGCCTGATCTACAAGGCCATGGGCTTCTCGCCGGCCATGTTCACCCCGCTGTTCGCCCTGGGGCGCATGCCCGGGTGGATCGCGCAGTGGCGCGAGATGATGAAGGACCCGCAGACCAAGATCGGGCGTCCGCGCCAGGTCTACACGGGCGCGACCGAGCGTCCGTACCTGCCGGTCGACGGTCGCTGACCTCGTCGATCACCAGCACCGACGACGGCGCCCCGCACCTTTCGGTGCGGGGCGCCGTCGTCGTATGCGGGACGCTCGCCAGGAGCGCGCGCAACCGTTCGGCCGCGACGGCCGCGATGCGCGAGGGCTAGCCCTCGTCGGCCGTGGCGACCGTGATCCGCACCTGACCGACCGGGAGAGCAGCGCCGGCCTCGTCCGCCGGCAGGTCGCTCGACGGCGTCCACACGGGGTCCTCGCGGGTCCAGGTGCTGTCACCGACGTCTACCCGGACGACGTCCGTCGCGTCGGCGCTCGCGACGGCCCACTGGGCGACGGCCCACCCTGTCCGGCGGGCCTCTGACGGGACTCCCGTGAGCGGCGTCGTGTCCACCACGGTGCTCGCTCCCTCGACCGTGACCGGCAGGTCTCCGAGGTCGCGCACGACGCGCGTCCTCAGCGTCTCGTTCGAGTCCTCGACGCTCACGAGCGTGGCCGGGTCGACCGCGACGAGCTCGCACGAGAGGGTGCCCTCGGAGTTGCCCGTCAAGGCCGAGGCCCATGCGCGCGACCTGGACTCGTGCTGCGCGTAGGCGTCGGGGAAGCCGGAACGCTGCACGGCCTGGGCCGCGACCGTCACCGGGAGGTCCTCGTAGCCGTCCACCGTGTCGAGGCCGTCGTAGAACGCGGTGGTCGAGTAGACGGGGTCCATGATCTGCTCGATGGTTCCCCAGCCCTGGGACGGCCGCTGCTGGAACAGCCCGATCGAGTCGCGGTCGCCGTAGTCGATGTTGAGCAGCCGGGACTCCTGCAGCGCCGTCGCGAGGCCGATGGTCGCGGCACGTGCGGGCATGCCGCGACGGACCGTCGTGACGGCGATCAGGGCGGCGTTGTCCGCCTGGGCGGGCGAGAGGTGCCAGGCCTGCCCGTCGGCCTCGGCCGAGCAGCGCTCGGCGACGGGCGTGTGGTCGGTCAGCCGGTTGAGCGCGATGACGACCCCGGCGCTCGCGACAGCGAGGACGGTCACGACCGTGACGGCGAGGCGCAGCGGGCGGTGCCGACGCCTGCGGACGTCGCGCCCCTGGGCGTGGAGGCTCGTGCCCTCCTGCCCAGGAGCGGACGGGGCACCCTGGTGGCCCGGGGCGCCGAAGACGGAGGACATGTCAGTTCGCGTGCAGCGCGGCGTTGAGCTCGATCCCGACGCCCGTGCGCGAGACCGCCTCGACACCGCCCGTGAGGGAGTTGCGGCGGAAGAGGAGGTTGTCCTGGCCCGACAGGTCGCGGGCCTTGACGACCACGGGCCCGCCGTCGGGACCGCTGCGTCCCACGAGGGTGACCTTGGTGCCCGCGGTCACGTAGAGCCCGGACTCGACGACGCAGTCGTCGCCGAGCGGGATGCCCAGCCCGGCGTTGGCGCCGAGGAGCGAGCGCTGGCCGATCGAGATGATCTCGCGGCCACCGCCCGAGAGCGTGCCCATGATGGATGCGCCGCCGCCGATGTCCGACCCGTCGCCCACGACCACGCCGGCCGAGATGCGGCCCTCGACCATCGAGGTGCCGAGGGTGCCGGCGTTGAAGTTCACGAAGCCCTCGTGCATGACGGTCGTGCCCGCCGCGAGGTGCGCACCCAGGCGGACGCGGTCGGCGTCGGCGATGCGCACGCCCGAGGGGACCACGTAGTCGACCATGCGGGGGAACTTGTCGACCCCGAGGACCTGCACCGGCTGGCCCGTCGCGGCGCGCAGGCGCAGGCGCGTCTCCTCGAAGCCCTCGACCGCGCACGGGCCGTGGTTGGTCCAGACGACGTTGGCGAGAGCGCCGAACACGCCGTCGAGGTTGAGACCGTGGGGGGCCACGAGGCGGTGCGAGAGCAGGTGGAGGCGCAGGTAGGCGTCCGCCGCGCCCGACGGTGCGGCGTCCAGGTCGATCACGGTGCGCACGACCACGACGTCCACGCGGCGCGCCTCGTCGTGCTCGGTCAGCGCGTCGAGCGACGCGGGGACGGTCTCGTCCGAGGGGGCCTCCCCGAGCACGGGGGACGGGTACCAGACGTCGAGGACGGTGCCCTCGTCGGTCACGGTGGCGAGGCCGAAGGCCCAGGCGGTGCGGGGGCCCGTTGCGGCGCCGGTGGGAGTCGCTGAAGTCATGGCTTCACCCTATCCGTCACTCCAGGCCGGGGGGTGAACTGTCCGGGTAGGGTCTGCGTGTGACCAGCGACGAGACTCCCGACCAGTCCTCCGACCAGACCGCACCGCCGGTGTCGTCGGTACCGGCGATCCGGCTCGACCTCGACGGCGACCTCACCGCGCTCTTCCGCGCGGTGTGCGACGTGCCGTCCGTCAGCGGGGACGAGAAGGCCCTGGCCGACGCGATCGAGGCCGCGCTGCGACCGCTCGCGCACCTGGACGTCGTGCGCGACGGCAACGCGATCGTCGCCCGCACGCACCTCGGGCGCTCGCGCCGCGTCGTGATCGCCGGGCACATCGACACCGTGCCGCTGACCGACCCGCCGAACCTGCCCACCCGCCTGGTCGGCGAGGGCGCCCAGGCCGAGATCTGGGGACGTGGGACGGTCGACATGAAGGGCGGGCTCTCGGTGCAGCTCGCGCTCGCGGCAACCCTCACGGAGCCCAACCAGGACGTCACCTGGGTCTTCTACGACCTCGAGGAGGTCGCGTCCGACCTCAACGGTCTGGGGCGCCTCGCACGCAACCACCCCGAGCTCCTGCGGGGCGACTTCGCGATCCTCGGGGAGGCCACGGCAGCGGGCATCGAGGGCGGCTGCAACGGGACGCTGCGCGTCGAGGTCAGGGTCCCCGGGGTCACGGCGCACTCGGCACGCGCGTGGATGGGGTCCAACGCGATCCACTCGGCGTCGGTCGTGCTCGACCGCCTCGCGGCCTACGAGCCCGCGTCGATCGAGGTCGAGGGGCTCGTCTACCGCGAGGGCATGAACGCCGTCGGTATCCGCGGCGGCATCGCGGGGAACGTCATCCCGGACGAGTGCGTGGTCACGGTCAACTACCGCTTCGCACCCTCGCGGTCGCTGCCCGACGCCGAGGCGCACGTCCGCGACCTGTTCTCCGGCTTCGAGGTGGTCGTCACCGACGCCGCTCCCGGTGCGCGGCCGGGGCTCGACGACCCGCTCGCTGCCGACTTCGCCGCCACGGTGCTCGAGCTCACGGGCGGGGCGCCTGCCCCCAAGTACGGCTGGACGGACGTCGCGCGCTTCGCCGAGATGGGGATCCCGGCGGTGAACTTCGGCCCCGGCGACCCCGTGCTCGCGCACAAGGACGACGAGCGCTGCCCGGTCGGGCACCTCGCGCTGTGCCACGACGCGCTGCACGCGTGGCTCACCCGCTGATCGTCCCCGCCACGGGTCCCGGGAACGCTTAGGCTCGAGAGCATGAGCGACGACGGAGTTCCCCAGGCAGGCACCGGCTACCGCAAGGGGCCGGTGCTGCTGCGGGGCGAGCAGATCCCCCAGCAGACGACCGACCAGCGCCTCCTGGACACCGCCGGCAGCGCGGACTGGGTGCACAGCGACCCGTGGCGGGTCATGAGGATCCAGAGCGAGTTCGTCGAGGGCTTCGGAGCCCTCGCCGAGGTCGGCCCGGCGGTGTCGGTCTTCGGATCGGCGCGTACGCGTCCCGACCACCCGGACTACGCACTGGCCGAGCAGGTCGGCCGTCTCCTCGCCGAGCGCGACCTCGCGGTCATCACGGGTGGTGGCCCCGGGATCATGGAGGCCGCCAACAAGGGCGCCAACGAGGCGGGCGGACTCTCGATCGGCCTCGGGATCGAGCTCCCGTTCGAGCAGGGCATGAACAAGTACGTCAACCTCGGCGTGAACTTCCGGTACTTCTTCGCCCGCAAGACCATGTTCGTCAAGTACGCGCAGGGCTTCGTGGTGCTGCCGGGCGGGTTCGGCACGTTCGACGAGCTCTTCGAGGCGCTGACCCTGGTCCAGACGCACAAGGTCACCGAGTTCCCCATCGCGCTCGTGGACACCGAGTACTGGCAGGGCCTGCTCGACTGGGCGCGCACCACGGTCGCCGGGCGCGGCATGATCAGCGCGCACGACCTCGACCTGCTGTACCTGTGCGACGACCCGGCCGAGGCCGTCGAGTACGTGTGCGAGCGGGGCGCGGAGCTGCGTGCCGAGGAACGGGAGTCCGTCGAGGAGACCGCGGCCGCCCAGCAGCGGGCTGCCGGCGACCGGTGACCGGCGCCGCGACCCCGGCGTCCGGAGGCCCGGGGGCCGGCGACGACCCGTCCCCGACCGGACCCCTCGCGCCGGTTCCCCCGCAGTGCGCCCCGCTCGTCCTACGGGGGCGGGAGGTGGGGGTCGACGAGGGTGCGCCAGGTCGCCCTGCACGCCCCGTGGTCATGGCGATCGTCAACCGGACGACGGACTCGTTCTACGCGCCCGCGCGACAGCTCGACGACGGCGCCGCGCTCGAGGCCGTCGCGCGGGCGTGGTCCGAGGGCGCGGCGATCGTCGACGTCGGGGGAGTGCGTGCCGGGACCGGGCCCGAGGTCACACCGGCCGAGGAGATCCGTCGGGTCGTGCCCTTCGTCGAACGGGTGCGGGCCGACTTCCCCGACCTCCTCGTGAGCGTCGACACCTGGCGAGCCGAGGTCGCGCGCGAGGCGGCTCTGGCCGGTGCGGACCTCATCAACGACACCTGGGCCGGGCACGACCCACGCCTGGTCGAGGTCGCGGGTGAGCTCGGCGTCGGGGTCGTGTGCTCCCACACGGGCGGCGCCACGCCGCGGACGGACCCCTTCCGGGTCGCCTACCGCTCCCAGGAGGACGACGGCGCGGTGACCCGGCCGGACGACCCTCGCGACGCCGTCGTGCAGGACGTGGTCGCGACCCTCACCGCGGCCGCCGCGCGCGCGGTCGCGTGCGGGGTGCCCGCGGCCTCGGTGCTCGTCGACCCGACGCACGACTTCGGCAAGAACACCTGGCACTCGCTGCACCTCGTACGCCGGACCCAGGCGCTCGCGGGTCTCGGTTTCCCGCTGCTCATGGCGCTGTCCCGCAAGGACTTCGTGGGCGAGACGCTCGATCTCCCGGCCGACGAGCGGCTCGAGGGGACGCTCGCCGCGACGGCCGTCGCCGCGTGGCTCGGCGCCCGGGTCTTCCGCGCCCACGACGTGGCGGCCACACGGCGGACGCTGGACACCGTGGCCGCGATCCGGGGCGACGCGCCACCGGCGGTCGCGCTGCGCGGGCTCGCGTGAGCGAGCCCGCCGCGGTGCAGCGACCCGGCGACGAGCGCGCGACCCGGCCCGGGGCCAGGGCGGGGGCCCCACCGACCGGGGGCGACGCCGCGCGGTCCGGGCGGGACTCCGCGCTCCTGGCGGTCCTCCGGGCGCCCGCACGGTGGACGTGGTGGGTGCAGGTGCTCGCGGTCTACGCCGCGGCGCGGCTCGTCACCGCGGTGATCCTCCTGGTCGTCGCGCGCTCGCAGGAGGCCAACGTCTGGACCGACGCGGCGCCGTCGTACTCCGCGTGGACGGGGCGGATGTGGGACGCGTCCTGGTACCAGCAGATCGCCGAGCACGGGTACCCCGCCGAGCTGCCCGTAGGGACCGACGGACGGGTGCAGCAGAACGTCTGGGCGTTCTACCCGCTCTTCCCCTTCCTGGTGCGGGCCGTGCAGCAGGTCACCGGCCTGGGATGGGACGTCGTCGCCCCTACCGTGGCGCTGCTGTGCGGCGCCGGGGCGATGCTCGTGATCCACCGCCTGGTCGAGCGGGCTGGTCGCCTCGCCGTGGCGCACCGTCCGGGCCTCCCGCTCGCCACGGTCGCGCTCGTGAGCGTCTTCCCCTCGTCGGTCGTGCTCCAGGTGGCCTACACCGAGGCCCTCGCGCTCCTGCTGATCGCCGGCGCGCTGTACCTGGTGTGGGCGCGCCGCTACGAGTGGGCGGGGCTCGTGGTCGTGCTGCTCGGCTTCAGCCGTGCCGTCGCGCTACCGCTCGCCCTGGTCGTCGCGTGGCACGCGGTGGTCCGGGGGAGGGTGTGGTGGCGCGCCAGGCGCGTGGTCGGGCTGGAGCCGGGTGCTGGTCCTGTGGCGGTGCCCTGGCGCGACGTCGCCCGCATCGGGGGGCTCCTCGTCGTCACGGTGCTCAGCGGACTCGTGTGGCAGGTCCTGTGCGGCCTGGTGACCGGTCGGCCCGACGCCTACTTCCTGACGCAGGAGGCCTGGCGTGGGACCGGACCGGTCGTCCCGTTCGTGCCCTGGGTCCAGGTCTCGCAGATGCTCTTCGGCAGCGCCGGCCCCTGGGTCCTCGTGGCGGTCCTGGCCGCCGTGGCCGCGGTGGGCCTGAGCCCCGTCGCGCGCCGGCTCGGCCCTGAGCTCCAGGTGTGGCCGCTCGCCTACCTGGGATACCTCGTCGCCGTGATCGAGCCCTGGACGAGCCTGGTCCGGTTCCTCCTGCTCGCGTTCCCGCTCGGAGCCGTGACGCTCGGGTGGACCCGGTCGCGGTGGTGGTTCTGGGGGTGCGTCGTAGCGTGCGTCGCGGGGCAGGCCTGGTGGGTCTGGGGCCTGTGGAGGCTCACCCCGCCGAGCGGATGGCCGCCCTAGCGGCAACCAGGTCACGATCTGCGCATTTGCCGCGACGGCGTGTCGCACGGGTGAACTAGAATGGTGCACGGGCGTCCTCGGGCGGTCGGCGCGGTGACGTGCTGCCACCCTGCCGGGGCGCCGACCACAGCAGTACTGGACTACGGAATGGAGAGCCCACAATGGCTGCGATGAAGCCGCGTACGGGGGATGGCCCGCTCGAGGTCACCAAGGAGGGCCGCGGCATCGTCATGCGTGTCCCGCTCGAGGGTGGCGGTCGACTCGTGGTGGAGCTCAACGCGACCGAGGCCAGCGAGCTGGGCGAGGCGCTCCAAGCCGTCGTGGGCTGAGACGCCTTGACCGCGCGCGACGCACAGCCGCTCCTGGACCTTCCTCCTGTCGGGGGAGCTCCCCGCCACCTCCCCGAGGTGGTCGAGACGCCGGGGACCGTCCTGGACTGCCCGTTCCTGACGGACGACGCGGTCTCGGCCCTCGTGGTGGCCGTGGCCCCTCCTCTCGAGGAGGAGGACGGGCTGCAGCCGCGTGCGGGGACCGTGGACGCGGCCGCGCGCTACGGGATCGATCTCGCAGAGCTGGCCGACCGCTCCGGAGGCTCGAGCTTCCGGGGCGCGGCCGGCGAGGTCACGACCGTCGACCTGCCGCGCACGCACGCCGGAGCGGCCAACCCGCTGCCCTGGGCGGGTCTCCCGTCCACGATCGTTCTGCTCGGTATCGGCGCAGGCTCCGACCTCGAGCTCCGGCGTGCGGGAGCGGCGCTGGCCGGGGCGACGCGGGGTCTCGAGCGCGTCGTGAGCGCCGCGACGGCCGACGCCACCCCCAGCGGCGTCACGGCGTTCGTCGAGGGGTACCTGCTCGCGGCCTACCGCACGCCACGCTTCGGCGGGCTCGCCCCGAGCCGCAAGGTGCGCGGGCCCGCCCCGGACCCGCACGCGGCCGCCGAACAGCTCGTCCTCCTCGGAGAGGGAGCCGAGCAGCAGATCCTCGCTGCTCGGATCGCGGCGAGCGCGACCTGGCTCGTGCGCGACCTGTCGAACACCCCGTCCAACATCAAGGACCCGGCCTGGTTCGCCCAGCAGGCGACCGACCTCGCGGGTGCCGCCGGCCTCGAGACCGAGGTCCTCGGTCCGCGCGAGCTCGCGGCGAAGGGTTTCGGCGGTCTCCTGGCCGTGGGTGCTGCCTCGGCGAGCCCTCCCCGGCTCGTGACGGTCACCTACGTGCCGGAGGACGCCGAGCAGCACGTGGTCCTCGTCGGCAAGGGCATCACGTACGACACCGGCGGGCTCTCGATCAAGCCGCGCGAGGCCATGGTGCCCATGAAGACGGACATGGCGGGGGCCGCCGTCGCGCTGGCCGTGGTGCTCGGCGCGGCAGAGGCCGGTGTGCGGCACCAGGTCACCGCGGTCCTCCCGCTCGCCGAGAACCACTTCGGCGCGGACTCCTACCGTCCCGGGGACGTGCTGCGCACCTACTCGGGACGCACGGTCGAGGTCGCGAACACCGACGCCGAGGGGCGACTGGTCCTCGCGGACGCTCTCGGCTATGCGATCGCCGAGCTCGCGCCGGACCTGCTGATCGACGTCGCGACCCTGACCGGAGCAGCGAGCATCGGGCTCGGGCGGGGCCACGCGGCTCTCTATGCGACCGCTCCCGAGCTCGTGGCCGGCCTCGAGGCCGCTGCGACAGCGACGGGCGAACGGGTCTGGCACATGCCGCTCGTCGAGGACTACACGTCCGCGCTGCGATCGACCGTCGCGGACCTGCGGCACGTGCCGCTCGAGGCCGGGGGTGGCGGATCCATCACGGCTGCGCTCTTCCTGCGGGAGTTCACGGGAGGGCTGCCCTGGGTCCACCTCGACATCGCCGGCCCGGCACGGGCGACGTCGTCGCGGCACGAGGTCACCGAGGGGGCGACGGGGTACGGGGCGCGCCTCCTGCTCCGGTACCTCACCGACCTCCGCTGAGGCCGGCCCCGGCGACCTGCCGGGCACATGACGAGGGCCCCTCACCCGTTCGGCGGGTGAGGGGCCCTCGTCGTGCTCACGCTCGCGCGGCTGCGTGCGGAGCGCCGCGGGAGGCGACGGTGCGCTACCGGCGCACGCCGAGGAGCAGTCCGTCGCCGCTCGGGATCAGTGCGGGCAGGACGCGGTCGTCGGCGCGCAGCGAGCGACCGACCTCGCGCACGATCGTGGTGATCTCGTCGCGCCGGGCAGGGTCCGCCACGCGGTCACCGACGAGCGCGCCGTCGACCGCGACGATGCCGCCGGGACGCAGGAGACGCAGTGCCTGCTCGACGTACTCGGGGTAGCTGTGACGGTCGGCGCCGACGAGGACCAGGTCGTACGCGCCGTCGGTGAGCCGGGGCAGGACGTCGCTCGCGCGGCCGGGGATGGTCCGGGTCCTGGTGGCGCGGATCCCGGCCTCGGCGAACGCGTCCTTGGCGGCACGCTGGTGCTCGACCTCGACGTCGATGGTCGTCAGGACGCCGTCCTCGGGCATCCCGCGCAGGAGCCAGAGCGACGCGACACCCGTACCGGTGCCGATCTCGACGACCGAGCGGGCGCCCAGGGCGGCCGCGAGCGCCTGGAGCACTGCTCCCACGCCTGGCAGGACGGCGGGGCAACCCAGCTCGGCGGCACGCTCGCGAGCACGCAGGAGGACGTCGTCCTCCGGCACGAACTCCTCGCAGTAGGTCCAGCTCGACGCCTTGGCGTTGGTCCGGCCGATGTCGGTGGTGATAGGGCCCTCCTGGTCTCGGGCACCGCGCGTCTCCGGGGAACCCCGGACGGACTGCTGCGGTGCTGCCGTCCTGCGCGGTGCAGGTGAGGCGATCGTACCGGCCCGCGGGCTCCGTGGCGCTGGATGAGCCCACGTCCGGGGGAGGTTTCGTGGACGTGGTGCGCACGTCCGTGCGACGTCGGGAACGGATGCGCGACGCACCGCGTTGTACGGGGACAATGGACCGTGTGAGCAGTGACGTGAGTGCCCAGCCCTGGACGCCCCCCTCGTGGGACCAGATCGTGCGGGAGCACTCCGCGCGCGTGTACCGGCTGGCGTACCGCCTGACCGGGAACCAGCACGACGCCGAGGACCTGACCCAGGAGACGTTCATCCGCGTCTTCCGGTCGCTGTCGAGCTACACCCCGGGAACCTTCGAGGGGTGGCTGCACCGCATCACCACGAACCTGTTCCTGGACCAGGTGCGGCGCAAGCAGCGCATCCGTATGGAGGCCATGGGCGAGGACTCGGCCCAGTACGCGGCCACGGGGGAGATGACGCACCCGGAGCGCGGGTACGAGCACACGAACCTCGACCACGACGTCCAGCGTGCGCTCGACGCCCTGTCGCCCGAGTACCGGGCGGCGGTCGTGCTGTGCGACATCGAGGGTCTGAGCTACGAGGAGATCGCGGTCACGCTGGGCATCAAGCTCGGCACGGTGCGTTCGCGCATCCACCGCGCGCGCTCGCAGCTGCGTGCGGCCCTGCCGCACCGTGACCCGTCCGAGCGTGCCGCCACGGACGGTGCACCGTCCGGGGACGTCGCGGTCGACGAGCTGACGGCACTCGGGACCCGCACCGCACCGGGGGGACCATGACGCACCTCGGGACCCTCATCAGCGCGCTGGCCGACGACCAGCTCCCGCCCGCGACGCGCGAGCGGGCGCTGACGCACGTCGCGGGATGTGACCAGTGCGCCGCCGAGCTCGCGGTCGCGCGTGCGGTCCGCAAGCGCCTGTCGTGCGCGCGGGACGTCCTGCCGACGACGGACCTGACCTCCCGGCTCCTCGCGCTCTCGGCCCAGATCCCCGACGCCGAGGGCGACCCGTTGCGCAAGGGGCCGGCGGCGCGCGACCCGTGGGCGCCCGCTCCCGAGGCGGGGGCGCTGAGCTGCGCGCTCACGGGAGACATCGCTGCCCATGCCCGACGACGCCGCTCCCGTCGCGTGCTCGTCGCGGCATCGAGCGGGGTCGCCGTGCTGGCCGTCGCGCTCTTCACGCTCGGTGACCGGCCCGTCGTGGTGCCGGACCGGCACGTGGCGTCGCCGCTGACGGTGCTGGCAGAGGCCGGCGGTGCCACGGCGGCAGGGGCCACCGAGGTGGCCCTCGTCCCGGTCCTGCCGGAGGTCTCGGGCGCCGCGCGCGCCGCGGGCGGCGAGGACGGTGCCGGCAGCGTGGACCTCGCGGACTCGACCGCGCTCGCCTGGATGGCCGAGCACGGGTGGACGAGCCCGACGGGGATCCTGGACGGGTTCGACGTCACCTCGGTCCAGCTCGTCGGACCCGAGCGCGACGTGCTCCGTGTGGACCTCACGGGCCCCGAGGGGACCATCGTGGTCCGAGAGCAGGTCGGTCGGCTCGACACGTCCAGCCTCTCGCGCTCCGAGGGCTTCGAGGGGCGCGCCGTTTACGTCCTGTCCGACGAGCCGCCCCACCTGGTGTGGCAGGCTGGGGACACGGTGATCGACGTCGTGGCAGAGGTGAGCAAGGACGTCCTCGCCTCGTTCGTGGCGACGTTCCCCGCGCACGACTTCGACGAGGGGGTCCCGGCCCGTATCTCCCGGGGATGGACGACCATGACAGGAGCCTTGGGCACCCCATGACCGCACACGACTCAGCGCTGGACCCCGCCGAGCCGCAGCCCGCTGCGCAGCCTCACGTGCCCTCGCCCTCGCAGGCCTCCGAGACCGCGAGCGACCCCGCCACGGTCGAGGCTGCTCCGTCGTCGCCCGAGCGGGCGTCGACCTCGCAAGCGGACGCCCCTGAGGGCCCCTCGGGGCGGTCGACGGTCGAGGCGCAGGTGGCAGCCGGGGCACCGGACGCTCCTGCGTCGGATCGCGAGCCAGGCGGTGAGCCGTCGGCCCTGGCGTCCGGCGCCCCTTCGGAGCAGACGCCCGCGCCCGGGGGAGAGCAGCGCACCGAGGAGGTCCCGGTGCCTCGCCCTGCCCCCGTGCAGCCTCCGGCCGCTCCCAACCCCTTCGCTCCGCCGTCGGCGTTCCGGTCCACGGCGACCGCACCCCTGAGCCCCGTCGCGCCGGGTGCGAGCCCCGTGGCTCCGGGCCCCGTCCCTCCGCCCGGTCCGCACGACACGCGCCCGTACGGAGCGCCCCTGGGCGCACTGCCCGTCGCCCGTCCGGGCCTCCCGGGATATGCCCCGCAGTCACCGGACGGGCAGCACCCGTACGCCGCCGCGTACCAGCACGCCACGGCCACGCCGGGTGGGCCTGCGCAGCACGGAACCACCCCGCCGCAGCCGGCGTATCCGGGAGCGGGAAGCCCGCCCGGAGAGGCCGACCCGCACGGCCCCACGACGCCGGTCGAGCCCTGGGGTGCCCCGCCCCCTCCGCCGGCGCAGAAGCCCCGACGCCGCATCGGTACCGGCGCGGTCGCCGGCATCGCTGCGCTCGCCCTCGTGGCGGGCGCGGTCGGTGGCATCGCGGCCGACCGGATCGTCGACGGCACCCAGCGTCGCCCGGTCAGCGCGTCGCTCCCGCTCGCGGGCACGGCCCCCGAGGCAGAGCGTCCCGCGGGCTCGGTCGCGGCGATCGCGGCGACCGTGCTGCCGAGCGTCGTGTCGCTGCAGGTCGAGGGCGCGGACGGGATCTCGACGGGCTCCGGCTTCGTGATCCGTGAGGACGGCTACATCCTCACCAACAACCACGTGGTCGCCGGTGGCGCGGACGGCGGCAAGGTCACGGTGCTCTTCGCGGACGGCAGCGAACGTCCGGCCGCGATCGTCGGTCGGACCGCGGACTACGACCTCGCGGTCGTGAAGGTCGACGAGGCCGGTCTGGTCCCGCTCGTGCTGGGCGACTCGGACGCCGTGGTCGTGGGGGACCCCGTCGTCGCGATCGGTGCCCCGCTCGGGCTCAACGGGACCGTCACGACCGGGATCGTCAGCGCGCTGAACCGTCCCGTCGCGGCAGGCGACTCGGCCGAGACCGCGTTCATCAACGCGATCCAGACGGATGCGGCCATCAACCCGGGGAACTCGGGCGGCCCGCTGGTGAACGGAGCGGGCGAGGTCGTGGGCGTGAACTCCGCGATCGCGCAGCCGCCCGGGACGGGTGGCGCGACGGGCAGCATCGGCCTCGGCTTCGCGATCCCCTCCGACCAGGCCAGACGGACGGCCGAGGAGCTGATCGAGAAGGGCACCGCCACGTACCCCGTGATCGGGGTCCTGCTCGACTCGCGCTACCAGGGCGAGGGCGTCCAGGTCACGACCGAACCGCAGGGCGGGCAGTCGCCCGTGACCGCGGGAGGTCCGGCGGACGAGGCCGGGATCCAGGCCGGGGACGTCATCCTCGCGATCGACGGGAGGCCTGTGAGCCTGAGCGACGAGCTCATCGTGGCGATCCGCGCGAAGGCCCCGGGAGACACCGTGACGCTGCGCGTGCGCACGGGCGACGCCGAGCGCGACGTCCGCGTTGTGCTCGACGAAGCCACGAGCGAGTAGTCTGACCGCGTGTTCGGTATCAACGGCGCCGAGTTCGTCGTCCTCCTCGTCGTCGCCGTGATCGTCATCGGTCCCGAGCGACTGCCCCGCTATGCCGAGCAGCTCGGCGCGTTCGTCCGCACCGCCCGCGGCTTCCTCAAGGACGCCAAGTCGCGCGTCGACGAGGAGCTGGGGCCGGAGGTGGGTGACGTCGACTGGTCCAAGCTGGACCCTCGTCAGTACGACCCCCGACGGATCGTCCGCGAGGCGCTGCTCGACGACGACGACCTGCTGGGCACGTCCTCGCGGCCCCGCAGCGCGTCGCCCGTCCCGCCCCCGCCTCCCGCGCCCGTGGACGCGGACGGAGTGCGCGTCCCGGCGCCGTTCGACGACGAGGCGACCTGAGCGCAGGGTCCGGCGTCCCGGCGACCGACCCGGATTCGGTCGACGCACGTCGACCTGTCAGAATGGGGCAATGGTCAACGAGGTTCCCGGTGAACGGCGTCCACGCATCTTCTCGGGGATGCAGCCCACGGAGGATTCGCTCCAGCTGGGCAACTACATCGGGGCTCTGAGCCAATGGGTCGCGCTGCAGGAGTCGTACGACGCGATCTACTGCGTCGTGGACATGCACGCCCTGACGGTCAACCCCGAGCCCGCGAAGCTGCGCGAGCGTACCCGTCGCACTGCGGCGCAGTACCTGGCCGGGGGAGTGGACCCCGAGACCTCGACGTTGTTCGTGCAGTCGCACGTCCCCGAGCACGCCGAGCTGGCCTGGGTGCTGTCGTGCCAGACGGGCTTCGGCGAGGCGGGTCGCATGACCCAGTTCAAGGACAAGTCCGCGAAGCAGGGCACCGACGGCACGACCGTGGGCCTCTTCACCTACCCGGTCCTGATGGCTGCGGACATCCTGCTCTACGACGCGGCGCTCGTACCCGTGGGCGAGGACCAGCGTCAGCACCTCGAGCTGGCCCGCAACCTCGCGGAGCGCCTCAACTCGCGGTTCGGTGAGGACACCGCCGTGGTCCCCGAGCCCCACATCGTCAAGGCCGTGGCGAAGATCTACGACCTGCAGGAACCGACCGCCAAGATGAGCAAGTCGTCGTCGGGCGGCAAGGGCGTCATCTGGCTGCTCGAGGACCCCAAGGCCGCTGCCAAGCGCATCCGCTCCGCGGCGACCGACTCGGACAACGAGATCCGCTACGACCCGGCGAGCAAGCCGGGCATCTCCAACCTGCTGACCATCTTCTCGGCCCTGACCTCCCGTCCGGTCGAGGTGATCGCCGCCGACTACGAGGGCAAGGGGTACGGGCACCTGAAGGTGGACCTGGCCGAGGTCGTCGTCGACTTCCTCACGCCGTTCCAGGCCCGGGCGAACGAGTACCTGTCCGACCCGGCCGAGCTCGACGCGGTCCTGGCCCGCGGGGCCGAGCGTGCGCGAGGTCTCGCCCAGACCACCCTGGACCGCATCTACGACCGCGTCGGTCTGCTGCCGGCTCGTCGGACCCGCTGATGAACCTGCCCGAGCGCGGTCCGTCGCAGGTGCGGATCGGCATCGCGATCGAGATCCCCGAGCCGTTCGGTCCTGCGCTCCAGGAGGCTCGCGCCGCGTTCGGCGACCCCTTTGCCGGGGACATCCCCCCGCACATCACGTTGCTCGGGCCGACGGTCGTCGACGAGTCGGCCCTCGAGGACGTGTACACGCACCTCGAGCGCGTGACCGCGCATGCTGCGCCGTTCCGGGTCATCCTGCGAGGCAGCGGGACGTTCCGTCCCGTGTCGCCCGTCGTCTTCGTGATCGTCGCGCAGGGCATCGCGGAGTGCGAGGAGCTCGAGGGTGCAGTGCGCTCGGGCGTGCTGGACCAGGAGCTCCGGTTCAACTATCACCCGCACGTCACGGTCGCCCACGAGGTCGACGACGAGGCGCTGGACCTCGCGTTCGAGGAGATGGCGGGGTTCGAGGCCGCGTTCGACGTCACGGGCATCTATCTCTACGAGCACGGAGACGACGGGGTCTGGCGTCCGGCTCGCCGGTTCGAGCTCTCCGGTCTGTCGGACGGGTGAGTCGGGGGTTCCTCTCCTAGGCTCGGGCGATGACTTCTCCCACGACGACCGACGACGAGGCTCCCGGCCTGGTGGCTCGGCTCACGACCCGGGCCAAGGCGGTGCAGGCCTGGTGGAACACGACCCGGCCCGCCCGGGCCCTCGCGCAGTACGGGGTCCAGCGGGGGGCTCTCCTGTGCGGCGGTATGGCCTACTCGGCCCTGTTCTCTCTGTTCGCGGGCCTGACGATCTTCTATACCGCCTTCATGGCCTTCCTGGGCAACCGCGAGGAGCTGCGCGACGAGATCTTCGCCCAGATCGACAAGGCGATCCCGGGGCTCATCAAGACGACCCCGAACGGGAGCGGCATCCTCTCGCCCGACGACCTGATCATCAACTCGGGACTGAGCGTCTCGAGCGTCGTCGCGGTGTTCGTGCTGCTCTTCAGCGCCGTGTCGTTCATGGCCGCGCTGCGCACCTCGACACGTGCCATGTTCTCGCTGACCAACGTGGGACAGAACCCGGTGCTCTCCAAGCTGCGCGAGCTCGGCGGGTTCGCCGTCCTGGGGCTGAGCGTGGTGATCTCGGCAGCGGCCACGGTGGTCGTCCAGACGGTGGGAGCGACGCTCTTCGGGGACGGGGCGCTCGCCTCGGTCCTGGTGCCCGTGGCGGGCATCCTCGTAGGCCTGGTCTTCGACGCGCTCGTGGTCCTGCTCATCATCCGTTTCGTGGCGGGAGTACGTCCGCCCCGCAAGGACCTGTACATCGGGGCCATGGCGGCCGCAGCGGCCTTCGGGGTCCTGCGCTACCTCGGGACGAGCGTGATCGTCGGCAGCTCGTCCCGCAACGCCCTGCTGGGCTCGTTCGCGACGTTCGTCACGATCCTGCTCCTCGCGAACTTCGTCACCCGGATCCTGCTCATGGTCGCGGCCTGGATCGCCGACCCGCCGGCCCAGCCGACGGTCGAGGAGCTGCGCGCGCAGGCCGAGGCCGAGCAGGAGGAGCGGCTCGACGCGGAGGTCCGACGAGGGGCCGGGTACGGGTATCCCTGGAGCCCCCTGGTGCGCGGGGTGCGCCGAGGCCGGGAGCCGCGGGTGCACGCCGAGGTCTGAGCGTTGCGGCTCGGTTCGAGCCCGCGAACGACGACGGCGGCCCGCCGGCCGGAGCCGGGGACCGCCGTCGTGCAGTGCTCGTAGGGCGTCAGAACGCGCGGGTGATCATCGCGCGCTTGACCTCCTGGATCGCCTTGGTGATCTCGATGCCACGGGGGCACGCCTCGGTGCAGTTGAAGGTCGTGCGGCAGCGCCACACGCCCTCCTTGTCGTTGAGGATCTCCAGGCGCTGGGTCGCACCGTCGTCGCGCGAGTCGAAGATGAAGCGGTGCGCGTTGACGATCGCGGCCGGGCCGAAGTACTGGCCGTCCGTCCAGAACACGGGGCACGAGGACGTGCACGCCGCGCACAGGATGCACTTCGTGGTGTCGTCGAAGCGCTCGCGCTGCTCGGCAGACTGCAGGCGCTCCTTGCTCGGCTCGTTCCCCGACGTGATGAGGAACGGCATGATCTCGCGGTAGGAGGCGAAGAACGGCTCCATGTCGACGACCAGGTCCTTGATGACCGGCAGGCCCTTGATGGGCTCGACGGTGATCGGCTTGTCCGGGTTGACGTCCTTGAGGAGCGTCTTGCAGGCCAGTCGGTTACGACCGTTGATGCGCATCGCGTCCGAGCCGCAGATCCCGTGGGCGCACGAGCGACGGAAGGTCAGCGAGCCGTCGTGCTCCCACTTGATCTTGTGCAGCGCGTCGAGCACGCGGTCCGTGCCGTGGGCCAGGACCGTGTACTCCTCCCAGTACGCGTCCTCACCGTGCTCGGACTCGGGGTTGTAGCGGCGGAGCTTGATCGTGACCTCGAAGGAGGGCACGGCGCCGACCTCGGTCTTCTCCGAACCGGCAGGGGCTTCGAGTGTGGCAGTCATCAGTACTTACGCTCCATGGGCTCGTACCGGGTCTGGGTGACGGGCTTGGAACCCAGCACGATCTTGTAGGAATCGAACTCCTCGACGTGGTCGAAGTATCCCTCCACGTGCCCGTCGGCGGTGTCGCCGGCAGCCGTGGGGCGACGGTAGGCCATCGTGTGGAGCATGTAGTTGGCGTCGTCGCGGTCCGGGAAGTCCTCGCGGTAGTGACCACCGCGCGACTCCTTGCGGTTGATGGCCGCGATGACCGTGACCTCGGCGATGTCGAGGAGGAAGCCGAGCTCGATGGCCTCCAGCAGGTCGGTGTTGAACAGACGACCCTTGTCCTGGACCGAGACCTTGCGGTAGCGGTCCTGGAGGGTGCGGATGTCCGAGAGCGCCTGGTTGAGCGACTCGCCCGTGCGGAACACCTGCGCGTTGGCGTCCATGGTTTCCTGGAGCGCCTTGCGGACGTCGGCCACGCGCTCGCCGTCGGGGCGGTTGCGCATCTCGTCGAGCTGGGAGATCACTGCGGCCGCGGGGTTCTCCGGCAGCTCGCGGTACTCCGCGGTCGCGGCGTACGCGGCGGCCTGGCGGCCCGCCCGCTTGCCGAACACGTTGATGTCCAGGAGCGAGTTGGTCCCGAGGCGGTTGGAGCCGTGCACCGAGACGCACGCGACCTCGCCGGCCGCGTACAGGCCGCGGACGACGTTGTGACCGTCGCGGAGGACCTCGCCGCCGACGTTGGTCGGGATGCCGCCCATGGCGTAGTGCGCGGTCGGGTAGACGGGCACGGGCTCGGTGTAGGGCTCGATGCCGAGGTACGTGCGCGCGAACTCGGTGATGTCCGGCAGCTTGGCGTCGATGTGCGCGGGCTCGAGGTGCGTCAGGTCGAGCAGGACGTAGTCCTTGTCCGGCCCGGCGCCGCGTCCCTCGCGGACCTCGTTCGCCATCGACCGCGCGACGATGTCACGGGGTGCGAGGTCCTTGATGGTGGGTGCGTAGCGCTCCATGAAGCGCTCGCCCTCGCCGTTGCGCAGGATGCCGCCCTCACCGCGGGCCGCCTCCGAGAGGAGGATGCCGAGCCCGGCGAGACCTGTCGGGTGGAACTGGAAGAACTCCATGTCCTCGAGCGGCAGGCCGCGACGGTAGGCCAGGGCCATGCCGTCACCCGTGAGGGTGTGCGCGTTGGAGGTCGTCTTGAAGATCTTGCCCGCGCCGCCCGTGGCGAAGATGATCGCCTTGGCCTGGAAGACGTGGATCTCGCCGGTCGCCAGGTCGTACGCGACGACGCCGGTCGCGTTGACCGTCTCGCCGTCGGGGACGTCCTCGGCGGCGAGGTCGTGGTCCGTGATGAGGTCCAGGACGTAGAACTCGTTGAAGAACTCGACGTCCTGCTTGACGCAGTTCTGGTAGAGCGTCTGGAGGATCATGTGACCCGTGCGGTCAGCGGCGTAGCACGAGCGGCGCACCGCGGCCTCGCCGTGGTTGCGGGTGTGACCGCCGAAGCGACGCTGGTCGATCTTGCCCTCGGGCGTGCGGTTGAACGGCAGACCCATGCGCTCGAGGTCGAGGACCGCGTCGATGGCCTCCTTGGCCATGATCTCCGCGGCGTCCTGGTCGACGAGGTAGTCGCCGCCCTTGACCGTGTCGAACGTGTGCCACTCCCAGTTGTCCTCCTCGACGTTCGCGAGGGCGGCGCACATGCCGCCCTGCGCCGCGCCGGTGTGGGACCGGGTGGGGTAGAGCTTCGAGATGACCGCCGTGCGGACCTTGCCGGACGACTCGAGCGCCGCGCGCATGCCGGCGCCGCCTGCTCCGACGATGACGACGTCGTACTGATGGGTTTGCATCGGTGTCGATGCCTCCTGTGACGAGTGGGAAGGGGGACGGGGGCTGTCAGGCGGCGTCTGGGGGAACGTCGGCCGGCAGGTCCGTCAGGCGGTGCAGAACGACGGGAGCTGGTAGTCCAGCGCGTTCGGCGGGCACGGGTCGAACGTGAAGACCACGAGGGTGCCGAGCACGGTGACGATCACGAAGGCCAGGTACAGGGCCCACTTGAGGACCATGCGTGTGCCGTCGCGCTGGGCGTAGTCGTTGATGATGGTGCGGACGCCGTTGGTGCCGTGGATCATCGCGAGCCAGAGCATCAGGAGGTCCCAGACCTGCCAGAACGGCGAGGCCCACTTGCCGGCGACGAAGCCGAAGTCGATCGCGTGGACACCCTCGCCGACCATGAGGTTCACGAAGAGGTGCCCGAAGATCAGGACGATCAGCACGACGCCCGAGGCGCGCATGAAGACCCAGCTGTACAGCTCGTAGTTCGAGCGCGTCGTCTTCTGGCGCTTGTACGGGTCGCGGGGGGCCGCGAGGGGCGAGCTGGTGGTCGTGGTGCCCATCAGTGCCCACCTCCGAAGACGTTCATGAGGTGGCGGGGCAGGAAGCCCGCCATGGTCACGGCGAACAGACCGACGACGACCCACAGCATGGTGCGCTGGTACTTGGGGCCCTTGGCCCAGAAGTCCACGAGGATGATCCGGACACCGTTGAAGGCGTGGAACACGATGGCGGCGACCAGGCCGGCCTCACCGAGTCCCATGATCACGGTCTTGTACGTGCCGATCACGGCGTCGTACGCCTCGGGCGAGACTCGTACCAGCGCTGTGTCCAGCACGTGCACGAGGAGGAAGAAGAAGATGAGCACGCCGGTCACGCGATGCGCGACCCACGACCACATGCCTTCACGGCCGCGGTACAGCGTGCCAGCAGGTGCACTGGGCACTTTAGGGGCCTCCTGTGGCGAGTTCAGGGGTGAGATATCGAGCTGGACGACGTCGTCCGCCGGTGGCCGTTCACGACCGCTCCGTCCCGAGGCTCCGAGGAGTCGGGAGGAGCGGCAGATCCAGGGCTCGCCGGAGTCCGTCGATATCCGTCTCTGGGGTTCCACCATAGTGACATCGGCGTCAGGTTGCGGACCGCCGGGGCTTCCAGGCGCCCTGCCCACCCCGGATTGTGACTCATTCCACATGGCTTCGGGGAACTGTCGAGGACCGGTCTCGCGGGCGCCCCGGGCGGCGTCTCGACCCGTGGTCACTATGCTTCCTAGCATGTCGACCACTCCTGCGCCTGCCCCTTCTCCTGGTGGGTCGTCCACGGACGACCGGGCCGTCCCCGGCTTCTATGCCGTGATCCCCGCGGGCGGGGCCGGGACGCGGCTGTGGCCTCTGTCCCGGCGGGGCAACCCCAAGTTCCTGCTCGACCTCGCGGGCACCGGGCGCTCGCTCCTCCAGGCCACGGTCGACCGCCTGGCGCCCCTGACGGGCGAGGGGGGCATCGTCCTGGTCACGGGTCGCCAGCACGTGGCCTCGGCCAGGACGCAGCTGCCAGGGCTCGACGAGGACTCGGTGCTCGCCGAACCCTCCCCCCGCGACTCGATGGCCGCCATCGGGCTGGCGGCCGCGGTCCTCGAGCAGCGTCACGGCGACGTGGTGATCGGCTCGTTCGCGGCCGACCAGGTCATCACGGGGCAGGCGGCGTTCGAGCAGGCCGTCCGGGAGGGTGTGGAGGCGGCGCGGGCGGGCTACGTCGTGACGGTCGGGATCGCGGCGTCGAGGCCGTCCACCGCTTTCGGCTACGTCCGCAGCGGGGCGTCGCTCGGCCTCGAGGGGGCGCCGACGGGTCTGCACGCCGAGGGCTTCACGGAGAAGCCCGACGCCCTGACCGCGCAGCGCTACGTGCGTTCGGGGGAGTACCGCTGGAACGCGGGCATGTTCATCACGCGGACCTCGGTCCTGCTCGGGCACCTGGCCGACCAGCGCCCCGAGCTCCACGACGGGCTGCGGCGGATCGCCGCGGCCTGGGACACGCCCGAGCGGGACCGGGTCCTCGCGGACGAGTGGCCCGGGCTCGAGAAGATCGCGATCGACCACGCGGTCGCCGAGCCCGTCGCCGCCGTGGGCGGGGTCGCGGTGGTGCCGGGCAACTTCGGCTGGGACGACGTGGGCGACTTCAACTCGCTCGCCGCCCTGCTGCCCGCAGCGGACGAGTCGGGCTCCAAGGTCCTGGGGGACGCCGGTCGGGTCGTCCGGCTCGAGAGCGCGGGCTCGGTCGTCGTCCCGGCGAGCGAGCGCGTCGTGACGATCCTCGGTCTCGACGACGTCGTGGTCGTCGACACACCGGACGCGCTCCTAGTCACGACGCGGGCGCGTGCGCAGCAGGTCAAGTCCATGGTCGACGCGGTGCGCGAGCGCGGGCTCGACGAGCTGCTCTGACCCCTTTCCTCACCGCTCGCCCGGGGTGCGCGCTCGCGCCCCGGGCGAGCGGCGCCGTCGGGCCGCGGGCCGGGTCTCCCGCGCGGCCCGACGGCGCAGCGCGGCCCGCGCAGGCTTCCCGCCGTCCCGGTGCGTGGCCGCCCCCGCCCCACCCGCACGGGTCGGCGATAGTCTCGGCGTGTGAGCACGCCTGAGGAGAGCATCCAGAACGACCGGTCCCCGTCGCTGCCCTCGGGCGGGGGGCGGACCGGGGCGGGGGACCATGTCACGGCCGTCGCGGCGTCGCTCGCGGACGAGCTGGTCGCGATCCGGCGCGACATCCACGCGCACCCCGAGGTCTCGCGGGCCGAGACCCGCACCACGGCACTGATCGCCGACCGCCTGCGCGCAGCCGGGCTCTCGCCGCGCCTGCTGCAGGGCACCGGTCTGGTCTGCGACATCGGCGGCACCGAGGGGCCCGACGGCGAGACGCGCGGCCGGGTCGCGCTGCGCGCCGACATCGACGCGCTGCCGCTCCAGGACCGTTGCGAGCTGCCGTGGGCCTCGACCGTCCCGGGGGTCGCGCACGCGTGCGGCCACGACGTCCACACGACCGTGGTGCTCGGGGCCGGCCTGGTCCTCGCCGAGCTCGCGCGACGCGGGGAGCTCGCCCGCCCCGTCCGGCTGATCTTCCAGCCCGCCGAGGAGGTCCAGCCCGGAGGGTCGCTCGACGTCATCGCGCAGGGCGGCCTCGACGGGGTCGACGAGATCTACGCGGTCCACTGCGACCCCAAGGTCGACGTGGGACAGATCGGCACGCGCATCGGACCCATCACCTCGGCCTCGGACGAGGTGTCGGTGACCATCACGTCGCCCGGGGGGCACACCTCTCGGCCGCACCTGACGGGCGACGTCGTCTACGCGCTCGGCCAGGTCATCACCCAGGTGCCGGCGGTGCTCGGGCGCCGGCTCGACCCGCGCTCGGGCGTCAACCTCACGTGGGGTGCGGTGCACGCGGGGTCGGCGCACAACGCGATCCCCAGCACCGGGACGGTCCGGGGGACGCTGCGCTGCCTCGACGTGCGGGCCTGGGAGTTCGCGGGGCAGGTGCTCCACGACGCGGTCGAGCAGGTCGTCGCGCCCTACGAGGTCGAGGTCACCGTGAACCACACGCGCGGCGTGCCGCCGGTCGAGAACGCCGAGGACTGCACGGGCGCCCTCGAGGCGGCCGCGCGCGACGTGCTCGGGCCGACCTCGGTGCTGCTGACCGAGCAGTCGCTCGGTGGGGAGGACTTCGCCTGGTACCTGACCAAGGTGCCGGGCGCCATGGCACGGCTCGGGACCCGGACGCCCGGCGGCCGGTCCTACGACATCCACCAGGGCGACCTGCAGATCGACGAGTCGGCGATCGGTGCCGGGGTCCGGCTGCTCGCGCGCGTCGCGCTGGGCTGAGAGGGAGGGCCTCCCGGGAGCCGTGGCGGCGTCTCTCGAGGGAGCGTCGTGGTTGCTCGACACAACCAGGTGTCCGATCCGTGGACCGAGAACGACCACGGCTGAGACGCCAGATGACGCTTCCATAACGAAGCGGCGTCGTTACCCGCAAGTAACGTCCACGATTCCTGGACGTGGCTAGTGTTCGATCCATACAGGCCGACGGACTCCGTGACCTTCCCGTGCAACGGCGCGCGGGCGGGTCCCGGTCATCTCCGTGAGGCCATCGACGAGATCGACAGGAGCTCATGGTGAAGAGAGCAACGCAGATGACCGCGCTCGCGGCGGTCGCCGCGCTGACGCTGGCCGCATGTGGCAGCGCGCCCGACGAGGGTGGCAGCACGGGAACGGCGGGAGGCTCCGAGTCGAGCTTCAAGGCCTGCATGGTGTCCGACGCCGGCGGGTTCGACGACAAGTCCTTCAACGAGTCGGGCTACAACGGCCTCATGGCTGCCGAGAAGAACCTGGGCATCCAGACCGCCACGGCGGAGTCGAAGGAGGAGTCGAACTTCGCTCCGAACATCGACAACCTGATCTCCGAGAACTGCAACATCATCGTCACGGTCGGCTTCCTGCTCGCGACCGCCACGGGCGACGCGGCCCAGGCGAACGCCGACGTCGACTTCGCGATCGTCGACTCGACGGCGCAAGACGCTGACGGCAACACGATCGAGCTCGACAACGTCAAGCCCATCAGCTTCGACACCGCCCAGGCATCGTTCCTCGCGGGCTACCTCGCCGCGGGCATGAGCAAGACGGGCACGGTCGCCACCTACGGCGGTCTGCAGATCCCGTCCGTGACGATCTTCATGGACGGCTTCGTCGACGGCGTCGCGAACTACAACGAGACGCACGGCACCGACGTCAAGACCCTCGGCTGGAACAAGGAGTCGCAGAACGGCTCGTTCGCCGGTGGCTTCGAGGACCAGTCCCAGGGCCAGCAGCTCACGCAGACCTTCATCGACCAGGGTGCGGACATCATCATGCCCGTCGCCGGTCCGGTCGGTGTCGGCACGCTCGCCGCAGCCAAGGACGCGACCGACGTGTCGGTCATCTGGGTCGACGCCGACGGCTTCGAGACCAATCCCGACTCGGGCGACCTGATCCTGACCTCGGTCCTCAAGGAGATCGGTGCGGGCGTCGAGGACGTCATCACCGCAGCCTCCGAGGACGAGTTCTCGAACGAGCCCTACGTGGGCACGCTCGAGAACGGCGGCGTGGACATCGCGCCGTACCACGACTTCGAGTCCAAGGTCCCGCAGGAGCTCAAGGACGAGATCGACCAGCTCCGCAAGGACATCATCGACGGCACCATCGTCGTGGAGTCCCCGAGCTCGCCGTGACCTGACGCTGTACCTCGTGGTCGAGCCGGCCCGGCATCCTCGCCGGGCCGGCTCGACCAGTCTTGGGCTAACGTCACAGGCAAGGCTGCCTGTGCATCGAAGGGACCGTACGTGAAGCTGGAGCTCCGCGGTATCACCAAGTCGTTCGGACCGCTCGTCGCCAACGACCACATCGACCTCGTCATCGAACCGGGGCAGATCCATGCCCTTCTCGGGGAGAACGGCGCAGGCAAGAGCACGCTGATGAACGTGCTGTTCGGCCTCTACCAGGCCGACTCGGGCGCCATCCTGCTCGACGACGAGGAGCGCGCCTTCCGGGGACCGGGCGACGCGCTCGCCGCCGGGATCGGCATGGTGCACCAGCACTTCATGCTCGTGCCCGTGTTCACCGTCGCAGAGAACGTCATGCTCGGGCACGAGGACGTCAAGGCCGGGGGGTTCCTGGACCTCGAGGCCGCCCGTGCCCGGGTGCGCGACCTGTCCGCGCGGTTCGGCTTCGGCCTGGACCCGGACGCCGTCGTCGAGGACCTGCCGGTCGGCGTGCAGCAGCGCGTCGAGATCGTCAAGGCGCTCGCACGCGAGGCCAAGGTCCTCATCCTCGACGAACCCACCGCGGTGCTGACCCCGCAGGAGACCGACGAGCTGATCGAGATCATGCGACAGCTCAAGGCCTCGGGCACGTCGATCGTCTTCATCACGCACAAGCTGCGCGAGGTCAAGGCCGTCGCCGACGTCATCACGGTCATCCGTCGTGGTGCGGTCGTCGGCAAGGCCGAGCCGTCGGCCTCCGAGACCGAGCTCGCGTCGCTCATGGTGGGGCGCTCGGTCTCGCTCGGTCTCGACAAGGCACCCCCGCAGCTCGGTGAGGAGACCTTCGTGGTCACGGACCTCACGGTCCTCGCGCCCAACGGGCAGGCCGTCGTCGACCGGGTCTCGTTCTCGGTCGCAGAGGGCGAGATCCTCGCCGTCGCGGGCGTGCAGGGCAACGGGCAGACCGAGCTCACCGAGGCCATCCTCGGGCTGCTGCCCTCCGCGGAGGGGTCGATCGCGCTCCACGGCAAGGAGCTGCGCGGGCTCTCGCCCGACGCGGCCCTCGACGCCGGGATCGGGTTCGTGCCCGAGGACCGCAAGGTCGACGGGCTCGTCCTCGACTTCACGGTCGCGGAGAACCTCGTGCTCGACCTCTACGACAAGTCCCCGTACGCGCGGGGCATCGCGCTCAACCTGCCGGAGATCCGGCGCAACGCCGAGCACCGCATCAGCGAGTTCGACATCCGCACGCAGGGCCCCGGTCAGGAGGTCGGCCGGCTCTCGGGCGGCAACCAGCAGAAGGTCGTCCTCGCGCGCGAGCTCTCACGCCCGCTCAAGCTGTTCATCGCGAGCCAGCCGACGCGCGGCGTGGACGTGGGGTCCATCGAGTTCCTGCACCGCCGCATCGTCCAGGAGCGCGACAACGGCACCCCGGTGATCATCGTCTCGACCGAGCTCGACGAGGTCGTCGAGCTCGCCGACCGCATCGCCGTGATGTACCGCGGGCGCATCGTGGGTTTCGTCCCGCCCACGACGTCGCGCGAGGTGCTCGGCCTCATGATGGCCGGCGTGCCCTACGACGAGGCCACCGCACAGGTGACCGACCAGACCGACACGACGGGAGCAACCCAGTGACCGACCAGCAGCCCGTCCCTCCGGCGACGGGGGAGCCGGCCCCCGAGGCGCCGCGCGCGGCGAAGCCCGCGAGCGACGCCCGCTGGGCTGCGACCTTCCGGGAGATCACGACGGGCCCGTTCGGCGTCACCGTCCTGGCGTTCGTCCTGGCGCTCGTCATCGGCGGGCTCCTGATCATCGTCACAGACCCCGACGTGACGGCTGCCGCGAGCTACCTCTTCGCCAAGCCCGCCGACTTCTTCGGTGCGGCCTGGAGCGCGGTGGCTGACGCCTACTCGGCCATGTTCCGCGGCGCGGTCTACAACTACGAGGCCCCGACGTTCGCCCGCGGCATCCGCTCGCTGACCGAGACCATGACCGTCTCGACGCCGCTCATCATCGCGGCCCTCGGCGTGGCCGTCGGCTTCCGTGCGGGCCTGTTCAACATCGGCGCGCAGGGGCAGGTCCTCATGGGGGCTGCGATCGGCGGCTACGTGGGCTTCGCCTGGAACCTGCCACCCGTCCTGCACCTGCTGCTCGCGCTGCTCGGCGGCGTGCTCGCCGGTGGCTTCTGGGCCGGCATCGCCGGATTCCTCAAGGCCCGTACGGGCGCGCACGAGGTGATCGTGACGATCATGCTGAACTACGTCGCGCTCTACCTCGTCGCGTGGTTCCTCACGACCAGCGCGTTCACCCGGCCGGGCTCCAACCAGCCCAAGAGCCCGGGCGTCAAGGACACGGCCCAGCTGCCGCTGCTCCTGGGCGACCAGTTCCGCCTCAACGCGGGCTTCCTGGTCGCGATCCTGGCCGCGGTCTTCGTCTGGTGGCTCATGTCCCGCTCGACGTGGGGCTTCCGGTTCCGCGCGGTGGGCTCCAACCCGCAGGCCGCCCGGACCGCAGGCATGGGAGTGGCGTCGTCGTTCGTGCTCGTCATGGTCGTCTCGGGTGCCCTCGCGGGCCTCGCGGGCGCCGTGCAGATCCTCGGTACGGAGAAGGCGCTGACCGGCGGGATCGCCGGTTCGATCGGGTTCGACGCGATCACCGTCGCCCTGCTGGGCAGGTCCAAGCCGCTCGGCATCTTCTTCGCGGGCTTGCTGTACGCCGGGCTCAACGTGGGTGGACGGGCCATGGAGGCCTCGACGGGTACGTCGATCAACATCGTCCTGGTCATCCAGTCGCTCGTCGTGCTCTTCATCGCGGCCCCGCCGCTCGTCCGGGCCATCTTCCGGCTGCCCGCCCCGAACCCCGTCGTCGTGAAGGGAGCCAGCGCATGACCGCCATGGCCGCACCGCGTACCCAGGTCGCTGCCGTGACGGCGACCCGCAGCTGGAAGGTCCCCATCACGCTCGGGGTCTTCGGCCTGCTCTCGTTCGTCCTGTTCGGTCTCCTGGGACCTGCCGGTTCCGTGACGACCTTCGGGATCTCCACGGGGGCCGACCTCCTCAAGTTCGACCCGGTCGAGCTCCCCACGCGGGCCACCGCGATCGTGCTCTCGGTGCTCTGCCTGCTCCTGGCCGGCTACGCGACCTTGCGGGTCCGCGCGGACAAGCCGGTCGGGCGCTGGGTGCTCGCGGTCTTCGGCGTCCTGTGGGTCCTGACGTTCCTCGTGTGGGCCGTCGCGGACAAGAGCACGTCGATCGTGAGCCTCCTGCAGGGCTCGCTGCTCCTCGCGGTCCCGCTCGCGTTCGGTGCGCTCGGCGGTCTGCTCAACGAGCGGGCCGGCGTCGTCAACATCGCGATCGAGGGTCAGCTGCTCACGGGCGCTTTCGGCGCTGCGGTGCTCGCCTCGGTCGTGGGCAACGCGTACGTGGGTCTGGTCGCCGCTCCGCTCGCGGGGCTGCTCATCGGCGCGATGCTCGCGCTGTTCACGGTCAAGTACCACGTGAACCAGATCATCGTCGGTGTGGTGCTCAACGTGTTCGCCGTGGGCCTGACGAGCTTCCTGTTCTCCTCGGTGCTCAAGAACGACCCCGCGACGCTCAACACGCCGCCGCGCCTGCCGACGCTCCCGATCCCGCTGCTCTCCGAGATCCCGATCATCGGCCCGGTGCTGTTCCGCCAGTCGATCATCGTGTACCTGCTCTACGTCGCGGTCATCGTCATCAGCATCGCGCTCTTCCGCACCCGCTGGGGCCTGCGCGTCCGTTCGGTCGGGGAGTACCCCCAGGCTGCGGACACGGTCGGCATCAACGTCAACCGCACCCGGTGGGGCAACGTCCTGCTCGGGTCCATGGTCGCGGGCCTCGGCGGTGCGTTCTTCACGATCGGGTCCGTGGGTGCGTTCGGCCAGGAGATGACGGCCGGCAAGGGCTACATCGCGCTCGCCGCGATGATCCTGGGTCGCTGGAGCCCGTGGGGGGCCCTGGGCGCCGCGCTGCTCTTCGGGTTCGCCGACAAGCTGCAGCAGGTGCTCGGCGTCCTCGAGACCCCGATCCCCAACCAGTTCATGCTCATGCTGCCCTACGTCGTGACGATCTTCGCGGTCGCCGGCCTGGTCGGTCGCGTGCGCGGGCCCGCTGCCGCGGGCGAACCGTACGTGAAGGGATGACCGGATGAGCGACGAGATACCGACGATCGACTGGGAGGGCCTGCGGGTCGCCGCCCGGGCCGCGATGGAGAAGGCGTACGCGCCCTACTCCTCGTTCAAGGTCGGGGCCGCGGCGCTGGTCGACGACGGCCGGCTGGTCACGGGCGCCAACATCGAGAACGCAGCGTACGGCGTGACGCTGTGCGCCGAGTGCTCGCTCGTGAGCGACCTGATCGGGAGCGGAGGCGGGCGCCTCGTGGCGTTCGCCTGCGTCGACGGGCACGGCAACGTGCTCATGCCGTGCGGACGGTGCCGCCAGCTCCTGTGGGAGCACGGCGGGCCCCGGCTGCTCGTGGAGACGACCCGTGGCATCAAGCCCATGACCGATGTGCTGCCCGACGCTTTCGGGCCTGAAGATCTGGTGGAGCGAGCATGAGCACGCAGAGCACTCCGGTGGGCGCCTCCGGCGCGCTGCCGAACAAGGAGACCGAGTCGTTCGACGCGGTCGACGTCATCCGCACCAAGCGGGACAAGGGCCGTCTGTCGGCCGAGCAGATCGACTGGGTCATCGACGCCTACACGCGCGGTGTCGTGGCTGAGGAGCAGATGGCCGCCCTCAACATGGCGATCCTGCTCAACGGCATGGACCGCACGGAGATCGGGCGCTGGACCGCGGCCATGATCGCCTCGGGCGAGCGCATGAACTTCTCGGCGCTCTCGCGTCCCACGGCCGACAAGCACTCGACGGGAGGCGTGGGGGACAAGATCACGTTGCCGCTCGCTCCGCTCGTCGCGGTGTTCGGGGTCGCGGTGCCGCAGCTCTCGGGGCGCGGTCTGGGGCACACGGGGGGCACGCTCGACAAGCTCGAGTCCATCCCCGGCTGGCGCGCCGCCCTGACGAACGAGCAGATGATGAACCAGCTCGAGCACGTGGGCGCCGTCATCTGCCAGGCGGGCTCGGGGCTGGCCCCGGCCGACCGCAAGCTCTACGCGCTGCGCGACGTCACGGCCACGGTCGAGGCGATCCCGCTCATCGCGTCCTCGATCATGAGCAAGAAGATCGCCGAGGGCACGGGTGCGCTCGTCCTGGACGTCAAGGTCGGCTCGGGCGCGTTCATGAAGGACATCGAGCAGGCGCGCGAGCTCGCGCGGACCATGGTGGACCTGGGCACCGACGCGGGCGTCCGCACGGTCGCGCTGCTGACCGACATGTCGACCCCGCTGGGGCTGACGGCAGGCAACGCGCTCGAGGTCCGCGAGACGCTCGACGTGCTCTCCGGCGGAGGACCGCGCGACGTCGTCGACCTGACCGTCGCGCTCGCGGTCGAGATGCTCGACGCGGCGGGCAGGCCCGTCCCGGAGGACGAGGTGCGGCACGCGCTCTCCAACGGCCGGGCCATGGACAAGTGGCGCGAGATGATCGCGGAGCAGGGCGGCGACGCCCGCGCTCCGCTTCCCGTGGCGCGCGAGAAGGAGCACGTGGTCGCCGACCGCGACGGCGTCCTCTCGCACCTCGACGCGTTCGGCGTGGGGGTCGCGGCCTGGCGCCTCGGTGCGGGCCGTGCCCGCAAGGAGGACCCGGTGCAGGCCGGGGCGGGGATCGAGATCCACGCCAAGCCGGGCGACGTGGTCACCAAGGGGCAGCACCTGCTCACGCTCCACACCGACACCCCGGAGCGGTTCGACCGGGCGGTCGAGGCGCTCGAGGGCGCCTGGGCCGTCGCGGACCCGGGCACGGTCGTCGAGACGCCGGCCCTGATCCTCGACCGGCTCGCCTGACATGACGGCGGAGGGGGAGGCCTCGGGGGGCGCGGCACCGCGCGACCCGGAGGCCTCCCCGCCCGACGACCGCCGACCCCGTTCGGTCTACGGCGTCGGCGAGGAGCCGGACATCCGCTTCAGCCTGGCCAACGAGCGCACTGCGTTGGCCTGGGTACGCACGGGGCTCGGCCTGGTCGCGGGCGGGGTCGCGCTGACGTCGTTCGCGTCGTTCGCGGACCTCACGGGGTTCGTCGACCTGATCGCCGCGGTGGCCTGCCTCACGGGGGCCGGGTTCGCGGGGTACGCGCTCCTCTCCTGGAAGCGCGTCGAGCGGGCGATCCGCCGGGGCGACCCGCTGCCGTCCCCGACCGGTCTGCCCGTGCTCGTCGCGGGCGTCGTCGTGCTCGCGCTGCTCGTGGCCGGGTACGCGGTCACCGAGGTCTGGCGGCGGTGACGCCGCCGACCCGGGACCCGGGGCTCCAGCCAGAGCGCACGGCCCTGGCCTGGCAGCGCACGGTCCTCGCGGTCGTGATCGGCGCGATCCTGCTCGCGGTGGCCGGTCTGCGCGCGGGACAGCCGGTCCTCGCGGCGTGCGCGGGGACGCTCGCGGTCGCGACGCTCGTGCCCGCGGTCCTGCGGCCGCCGTCGGGCGGTCTGCCCCGGGACGGCCGTCTGAGGTCGTGGGGTTTCCTGGTCCGGGTCGCCGCGCTCGTGGGCGTCCTGGGCCTGCTGGGCGCGGCGAGCGCGCTCGTCCGGCTGCTCTGAGGGCGGCGGTGCGAGGAGCGAGGCGCTCGACGTGTGCGAAGGATGGCAGGCTGTCCGGATGATCCTCGCCGACCTCCAGCTCACCCGGGTCCTGCGCGCAGCGGGCGCGGGCCGGGGTCCGTTGCCCCTGCCGCCTCCGTCGGGGCGCTATGCCCTGCCCGACGCCGCAGCCTCCTCGGCCCGTCGGGCCGCCCTGCGCGCGGGGCATCCGGGGCAGGTCGCCGACCGGCTCGTCACGATGATCGAGTCGCTGCGCCCGTGGGAGCGCGAGCACGTGCTCGACCCGCTGCGCCGCCGCTCCGTCGCGCCCGACCAGCGCCGTGACCTCGCGGGCGGCCCCGACCTGACGGCCGGGCGACTGGTCGGTCAGGGGCAGGGGTCGGCCCCGGGGCGCCCGGACCTGCGCTTCCCCGAACCGCTCGTGCTGGGCCGGGCCCGCGCCGTCCAGGTCGACGAGACGACGTGCGGGTCCGCGGTGCTGGCCGTCCTGGCCGCGGCGGGGGACCCGGTGGTCTCGTTGTGGCTCGTCGCCGGGACGGACGTCTCGCGAGGGGCCTGCGAGCTCGTCGTGAGCGAGGGCCAGGTGGACGCGACCGCCCGGGAGCTCGAGACGTCGTCGGGCCGGTTCCAGGCGCTCCAGCGCCTCCTCAAGGCGCGCACGACGCGGGCCGCGCTCGGCCCCTTCCCGTGGCCCGGCAGGCTCGGGACGCCGCCCTGGACGGCCGCACGCGACGCCCGCTACGCGGACGTGCGCTTCACGCACCGGATCGTCGCGGGCGGCGGGCCAGGGGACCCGGTGCTCGCGAGCGCGCTGCGGTCCGTGGCCGCGGGCGTGCCGGTGCCGCTGTACACGGGCGGCGACGTCGGGACCGGGTGGTCCACCGCGGTGCCGCGGCACGTCGTGCTCCTGGCCGGGGTGAGCGGTCCTCAGGCCGAGGCGGGAGGGGACGACGGGACACCGGCGCACGGGGGTCGCTGGTGCTCGGTCTACGAGCCGTCGTCCGGGGCGCTGCACCGCGTGCGGGTCGCCGACCTCCTGGCGGGCACCCGCGTCGCGGGGGAGCCGAGCAAGGCCGTGCGCCGCGCGCTCGGGGGCTGGCCGTACGTGACCTGGGCGGTCCTGCCCGCCGGACGGGCTGGCGGGTCGCGCCGGGTCGGGTGACGATGGAGGGACGGCGAGAGGAGCACCCCCATGAGCACCGTGCCCGGAGCGGAGGCCTGGCGAGACGCCGGGCTGGTCACCCCCGACGACGTCCCCACGAACCTGGTCGAGGAGGAGTCGCAGGGCGACCCGCCGCCCTCGCCCGAGGACGCCGAGGACTACACCCCGGGGACCCCGCGGCCCGACCTGGACGGTGAGGCCGCCGAGGCCGACGTCGTCGAGCAGGCTGCCGTGGTCCCGGTCGGCGAGGGCGGGGACGACGACGCGGACGTCCCGGGCGACGACGGCGCGTGAGACCGCATGACCGCCCGTGACGCAGCCGTGACCTGCCCGGCGGGGCGGACGTCGGGTGCACCCGTCCCCTGCCCGGTAGCGTGAGCGCATGACCTCCACACCCTCCTCAGTGAGCGAGACCGTCGCGGCGATCGCCGCGCTCCCCAAGGTCGTCCTCCACGACCACCTCGACGGCGGGCTGCGCCCCGCGACGATCATCGAGCTGGCCGCCGCGATCGGGCACGACCTGCCCGCGACCGAGCCGGACGCGCTGGGCACCTGGTTCGTCGAGTCGGCCGACTCGGGCTCGCTCGTGCGCTACCTCGAGACCTTCGACCACACCATCGCCGTCATGCAGACGCCCGAGGCCCTCGCGCGCGTCGCCCGCGAGTCCGTCCTCGACCTGGCCGCGGACGGCGTCGTGTACGCCGAGCAGCGCTGGGCCCCCGAGCAGCACGTGCAGCGCGGCCTGAGCCTGCAGGACACCGTGGACGCCGTCCAGGCCGGGCTCGAGGAGGGCGTGGCCCTCGCCGCGGCCCAGGGGCGCACCATCCGCGTGGGCCAGCTCGTGACCGCGATGCGGCACGCCGACCGCTGGCAGGAGATCGCCGAGCTCGCGGTCGCCAACCGGGGCAACGGCGTCGTCGGGTTCGACATCGCCGGGGCCGAGGACGGCTTCCCGCCCTCGCGCTTCCCCGACGTGTGGCAGTACCTGGCCGACGAGAACTTCCCCGTGACGATCCACGCGGGCGAGGCGTCGGGCGTCACGTCGATCGCCGAGGCGGTCCACCTGGGCCAGGCCTCGCGCGTGGGCCACGGTGTGCGCCTCATCGAGGACATCTCGTTCGACGAGAGCCACGGCACGGCGGCCCTGGGGCAGTTCGCCCACTGGGTCCGCGACCACCAGATCCCGCTCGAGCTGTGCCCCGTCTCGAACCTGCAGACCGGTGCGGCGGGCTCGATCGCGACGCACCCCATCACCCGCCTCAAGGAGCTCGACTTCGCGGTCACGCTCAACACGGACAACCGCCTCATGTCGCGCACGTCCATGACCCACGAGATGACGCTGCTCGTCGAGCAGGCCGGCTGGACGCTCGAGGACCTCTACGACGTGACGGCCACCGCCGCGTGGAGCGCCTTCATCCACCACGACGAGCGCCGTGCGCTCATCGACGACGTCATCCTCCCCGGCTACCAGGAGATCCAAGGAGCACAGCTGTGAGCACCGCAGGCACGTCCCCCCTGGACCGCGCGTCCCTCGCGCAGTTCGTCGACCACACCCTCCTCAAGCCCGAGGCGACCCGCGCGGACTTCGAGGCGCTCGTCGACGAGGGCGTGGCGCTCGGCGTCTACTCGGTGTGCGTCTCGCCCTCGGTCCTGCCGCTCGACGGCAAGGGCCTGAAGATCGCGACCGTGTGCGGGTTCCCGTCGGGCACCCACCACAGCGAGGTCAAGGCCGCCGAGGCGGCCCGCTCGATCGCGGACGGCGCGGACGAGGTCGACATGGTCATCGACCTGGGTGCGGCCAAGGCGGGGGACTGGGCGTACGTCCAGGCGGACATCGCGGCCGTGCGGGCCGCTGTCCCGGCCCCCAAGGTCCTCAAGGTCATCATCGAGTCCGCGGCACTGACGGACCACGAGATCGTCGAGGCGTGCCGCGCCTCGGAGGCCGCGGGCGCCGACTTCGTCAAGACCTCGACGGGCTTCCACCCGGCCGGTGGCGCCTCGACGCACGCGGTGTCCATCATGGCGGAGACCGTGGGCGGCCGGCTCGGGGTCAAGGCCTCGGGCGGCGTGCGCACGCTCGCCGACGCTCTCGCGATGATCGAGCACGGCGCGACGCGCCTGGGCCTGTCCGGGACCGCGGCCGTGCTCGCGGGCTTCGACGGGATCGAGCCCGCCGAGGGCGGTTCGTCGGGCTACTGACCCGTTCGGCACGACCGAGGGGTGGCCGAGCCTGGACGGGCGGCCACCCCTCGGCACGTCCAGGGTTAGGCTAGCCTCACTTCGCCATCACCGGCGGAGCGCACCCTGGAGGACCGTATGACCGACCCCACCCCCCGCAGGCCCGAGCGCGTCGCGACCCACGCCGTGGTGGTGCGCACCGAGCGGCTCACGCCGCACATGATCCGCGTCGTCCTCGGCGGGGACGGGCTCGACGGGTTCGACGCCGGTCCGTACACCGACCGCTACGTCAAGCTGCTCTTCCCCGAGGCGGCCGGGCCCGAGGGGCGCGTCCCGATGCGCACGTACACGATCCGCTCGTGGGACCCCGCGGCGCGCGAGCTGGCCATCGACTTCGTCGCGCACGGCGACGAGGGGCTCGCGGGCCCCTGGGCGTCCGCCGCACGGGTGGGGGACCCGATCTCCTTCTTCGGTCCGGGAGGCGACTACGCGCCGTCGGGCACCGCGGACTGGCACCTGCTGGTGGGTGACGAGAGCGCCCTGCCCGCGATCGCCGCGGCCCTCGAGGCCGTGCCCGACGGCGTGCCCGCCCTCGCGGTCGTCGAGGTCGCCTCCGCGGACGAGCAGCAGCCCCTCACCTCACCCGGAGCGCTCGACCTGCGATGGGTGCGCCGCGACGAGCACCCTGACCGTGCGCCCGGCGAGGCGCTCGTCGAGGCCGTCGAGAGCCTCACGTTCCTGCCCGGGACGCCCCAGGTGTTCCTGCACGGCGACGCCGGGTTCGTACGGACCCTGCGCCGCCACGTCCGGCTCGAGCGGCAGGTACCCGTGACGTCGCTCTCGGCGTCGGGCTACTGGCGCCGCGGACGCACCGAGGAGGGCTGGCGCGCCGAGAAGGCCGACTGGAAGGCCGCCGTGGCGCGCGACGAGGAGCCCGCGCTGCGGTCCTGATCCGCGGACCTCGGCCCGCACGTCTCGGGCCGCCGCCCGTCCCCGGACGGGGACTGCACGGCGGCCCGAGGGGCGCAGGAGCGATGGGTCAGATCCCGAGCGCCGCCGCGACGTCGCGGCGGACGTGGTCGAGCCGGGTCCGTGCGAACGCGCGGGCGGCCGTGAGGTCGTCGTAGCTCGCGTCGGGTGCGACCGGGACGATGACCTCGAGGTAGCACTTGACCTTGGGCTCGGTACCGCTGGGGCGCACGATGACCCGGGTCCCGTCCGCGGACAGCAGCCGCACGCCGTCGGTCGGGGGCAGGCCGTCGAGACCGTCCGACAGGTCGACGACCTCGCTCACGCCCGAACCGGCGAGCGTCCGCGGAGGCGCTGCACGCAGCCGCGACATGGCCGCCGTGATCTGGTCCAGGTCCGTGAACCGGGCCGAGAGCTGGTCGGTCACGTGCAGGCCGTGCGTGCGCGCCAGGTCGTCGAGCGCGTCGACGAGCGTGCGCCCCTCGGCCTTGAGCCGGTTGGCGAGCTGTGCGAGGAGCAGCGCAGCACTGATGCCGTCCTTGTCGCGCACGTTCTGCGGGTCCACGCAGTAGCCGAGCGCTTCCTCGTAGCCGTAGACCAGGCCGTCGACGCGCGAGATCCACTTGAACCCCGTGAGCGTCGAGGCGTAGCCCAGGCCGTGGCTCTCGGCGATCTTGCGCAGCAGCCGCGAGGACACGATCGAGCTCGCGAAGAACTGCGTCCCGGGGGCGGTGCGCAGCCGTTCCGCCCGCTTGCCGATCTCCTCGCCGAGGAGCGAACCCACCTCGTCACCGTGCAGCATGCGCCACCCGTTCGAGCGCGCGGTCTCGGCGCCCTGGTAGGTCCCGACGCGCGGGTCGTAGACGGCCAGCGCGCACCGGTCGGCGTCCGGGTCGTTCGCGATCACCAGGTCCGCCTTGGCGTCCTGCGCGTACGCGAGCGCGAGGTCGATCGCGCCGGGCTCCTCCGGGTTGGGAAAGGCCACGGTCGGGAACAGGGGGTTCGCCTCGAACTGCTCGGCGACGCTGATGACGTCGGTGAAGCCGGCGTTCTCGAGGACCCGGTTGACGACCGCCCCGCCCACGCCGTGCAGCGGGGTCGCGACGATGCGGAGGTCGCGCGCCGCGCCGTCGGACAGGCGGCCCACGGACTCGACGTAGCCGAGCGCCAGGTCACGACCGAGGACCGTCCAGCCGTCGGTCGCCCGCGGGACCCGTGCCGCCACGGGGGCGCGGTGGATCGCCGCTGCGATCTCGGCGTCGTACGGGGGCACGATCTGGGCGCCCTGGCCCGAGTCGGTCACGACCCGCCCACCCAGGTAGACCTTGTAGCCGTTGTCCCGCGGAGGGTTGTGGCTCGCCGTGACCATGACGCCCGCGTCGGCGCCCAGGTGGCGCACGGCGTAGGCGAGCACAGGCGTGGGGAGTGCCGACGGGAGGATCGAGGCCTCGACCCCGGCAGCGGTGAAGACCGCGGCGCTGTCCTGCGCGAACGTGTGCGAGTGGTGGCGGGCGTCGTAGCCGATCACGACCCGCGGGGTCTGGCCGGGCAGCGCGTCGCGCAGGAACGACGCGAGGCCCGCGGCGGCGCGGATGACCACCGCACGGTTCATGCGGTTCGGGCCGGCCGCCATCTCGCCGCGCAGGCCGGCCGTGCCGAACTGCAGCGTCCCGGAGAAGCGGTCGCGGAGCTCGGCGCGGGCCCGTGCACGCACCTCGTGGTCGCGCGGGTCGGGGGAGTCGGCCTCCGCGAGCAGCGTGCGCAGCTCGAGCTGGTCCGCGGGCTCGGGGTCCGCCTCGATCCAGGCCTCGACCTGCGCGAGGAAGGCCGCGTGGCCGGCGCCGGCCTCGTACCCGGGGTCGTCGACCTCGTTGGCGAAGGGCTCGGGGTTCGTCATCTCACACCAACTTCGCGATCTGGGCGAGCAGGGAGCTGATCCGGGGACCGGCAGCCTGGCCGGCCTCGATGACCTCGCCGTGCGAGAGCGGCGTGGGGCTGATCCCGGCGGCGAGGTTGGTCACGAGCGAGATGCCCAGCACCTCGAGGCCCGCGTGCCGTGCGGCGATGGCCTCGAGAGTGGTCGACATGCCCACCAGGTCCGCGCCCAGGATCCCGGCCATGCGGACCTCGGCCGGGGTCTCGTAGTGCGGGCCGGGGAACTGCGCGTAGACGCCCTCGCCGAGCGAGCCGTCGACCGACCGGGCCAGGTCCCGCAGGCGCGGGGAGTACAGGTCCGTGAGGTCGACGAACGTGGCCCCCTCGAGGGGCGAGGTCGCGGTGAGGTTGATGTGGTCACGGATGAGGACCGGGGTGCCCGGCCCGTGGTCCAGGTTCAGGCCACCGCAGCCGTTGGTCAGGATGACGGTCTGCGCGCCGGTCGCGGCAGCGGTCCGCACGCCGTGGACGACGTGGCGGACGCCCTTGCCCTCGTACAGGTGCGTGCGCGACCCGAGCACGAGCGCGTGGCGGACCGAGCCGTCGGCGCGCTCGATCCGGATCGAGCGCGTCGTGCCCACGTGCCCGGCGACGGCCGGCTTGGAGAAGCCAGGGATCTCGTTCGTGGGGATCTCCGCGACGACGTCGCCCAGGAGCTCGGCAGCCCCGCCCCAGCCGGACCCGAGCACGAGGGCCACGTCGTGCCCCTCGATCCCGGTGGCGTGGGCGATGTGGTCGGCAGCGGCGCGGGCCACGAGGAACGGGTCGGTGGTGGGGTCGTCGAGAGACAAGGTCGTCGTCATAGGACGAGGCTAGCCGTTCTTGGGCCTCGCGCCCCGCCGAAGACCCACCCGGGGACCGGCTGACCGATCTGTCCGCATGCTGACACGGTGACCTCGGACTTCCTGACACAATGGCACCCGTGACGAACGAGAACAGTGACCTGCAGGCCAGCCGTATCGTGATCGTGGGCGGTGGTCCCGGAGGCTACGAGGCGGCCCTCGTCGCCCGCCGGCTCGGCGCGGACGTCACGGTGGTCGAGCGCCAGGGGCTCGGGGGAGCCGCGGTGCTCACCGACGTCGTCCCCTCCAAGACCCTCATCGCGACCGCCGACTGGATGACCATCGCGGACCGTGCGGCAGACCTCGGTATCCGCCTGCCCGTCGACACGGTCAAGGCAGCCCATCCGGCCATGCGCCGGCACATGGTGGACCTCGACGCCGTCAACACCCGTGTCATGGCGCTCGCGGCCGCCCAGTCTGCCGACATCCACGCGCGTCTCGAGCGCGAGGGCGTGCGCGTGCTCCTCGGCGAGGGGCGCCTCGACGGGCCCACGCGTGTGCAGGTGACGCCCGCGGACGCGGACGAGTCGCCCGTCACGCTCGACGCGGACGTCATCCTGCTCGCGCTCGGCGCGACGCCGCGCGTGCTGCCGACCGCCGTCCCGGACGGCGAGCGCATCCTCACGTGGACCCAGCTCTACAACCTCAAGGAGCTCCCCGAGCGCCTGATCGTCGTCGGCTCGGGCGTCACGGGCGCCGAGTTCGCGGGGGCGTACAACGCCCTGGGCTCGGACGTCGTGCTCGTCTCGAGCCGCGACCGCGTCCTGCCGGGCGAGGACGCCGACGCCGCCGAGCTCATCGAGGGCGTCTTCCGCTCGCGGGGCATGACGGTCATGTCGCGCTCGCGGGCCGAGGCCGCCGTGCGCACCGAGGACGGGGTCGAGGTCACGCTCGCCGACGGCCGGGTCGTCCAGGGCACCCACGTCCTGCTCGCGGTCGGGTCCATCCCCTCGACGCAGGGGATCGGGCTCGAGGAGGCGGGGGTGCGCCTCACGCCGAGCGGCCACGTCCAGGTCGACAAGGTCTCGCGCACGTCGGTGCGCGGCATCTACGCGGCCGGCGACTGCACGGGCATCCTGCCGCTCGCCTCGGTCGCCGCGATGCAGGGCCGCGTCGCCATGTCGCATGCCCTGGGCGACGCCGTGAGCCCCATCAAGCTGCGCACGGTCGCGGCGAACATCTTCACGGCCCCCGAGATCGCGACCGTCGGGTACAGCGAGGAGAAGCTCAAGGAGCAGGGCTCCAAGTACGTGACCACGACGCTGCCCCTGGCCCGCAACCCGCGCGCCAAGATGCTCGGCATGCGCGACGGGTTCGTCAAGCTGTTCGCGCACCCCGAGGCGGGCGTCGTGCTCGGCGGCGTGGTCGTGGCACCGCGGGCGAGCGAGCTCGTCTTCCCGATCACCCTCGCGGTCGCGCACCGCCTCACGGTCGACGACGTGGCCGAGGCCTTCACGGTCTACCCGTCGTTGAGCGGGTCCATCGCCGAGGTCGCCCGCATGCTCCACCACCGCGAGGACTGAGCCACAGGGAGAGCGGCGCCGCACGCCCAGGGCGTGCGTCGCCGTCGGGCACCTCGCCGTCGCGTGCGACGGGGACGGGCCGCTGCCGTGACGGCTGCGGCTCGTCCGCCCCTACTCCTGCTCCGTGCCGCTCGGCCGGACCACGGCGACGAGCGGGCGGTGGTCGGACCAGGCGACGTCGAGCACCGTGACGCGCTGGAACTCCAGCCCCGCGCCGAACACCCAGTCGATCCGGTGGGCCGGCGCGTCCGCGGGCGAGGTCAGGGCGCCGGGGTTCCCGACGTCGTCCTGCCCGCTGACGAGACCGTGGGACTCGACGAGGTCGATCTCCTCCCAGCCGGGCTCGGCGTTGAGGTCTCCCGCGAGCAGGTACGGGCCCGTCACGGGCTCGGCCGCGAGCAGCGCGTCGAGCTGGTCGAGGCGTGTCGGGGTGTTCGCCTCGCGGTGCTGCAGGTGCACCGAGGTCACCCGGACGCCGTCGGGCCACGAGGTGTCGCCGTCCACGGGCGTGAACGTGGCCGAGACGGTCGAGCGGTTCTGCGGACCGGCGCCCAGCGGCAGCGCGAGGCGCGCGACGTCGCTCGCCGTGACCACGTCGGGGTTCCACAGGATCGCGTTGCCGAACTGGCGGTCGGCCGCACCCACGAACTCGACCTCCAGCCCCGTCTCGCGGGCGAGGTAGGACGCCATGTCCACACCGCCCCCGAGCACCCAGCCGCGGGAGACCTCCTGGAGCGTCACGACCTGGGCGCCCGAGTCGCGGACGATCGCGACGACCTCGTCGAGGTCGACCGACGGTGTCGCGCTCACGCCGTAGTGCAGGTTCCAGTCGAGCACCGTGAGGCGCTGCTCGCATTCGGCCACCGCGACGGCGGCCGCGCTCGTGGAGACGAGCAGCGCGCCGGCAGCGGCCAGGGCCGCGACCGCCGCGGTGACGGGCAGGGAGATGCGCAGCCCCGGTGCGGGCGCGTGGGCCGCGTCGGCTGCGGCGCCCGCGGCTGTGCCGGCTGCCTCGGGGAGGTCGGCCGGACCGCCGCGTGCACGGCGCAGGCCCGCGACCGCGAGCACGACCGCGACGGCGACTGGGACGGTCGCGTTGGGCACGGGCAGGGGGACGTCGTAGTCGAGCTGGTAGACGAGCAGCGGCAGGATCAGGCCCAGCCCGACGGCGGTGCTCGCCCCGGCGAGGCGCGCCCACCCGAGCTCGTGGGCGGGTCGGGTCAGGGCGTGGCGGACCGCGTCGGTCGCGGTCGCCGCGAGCCCCACGACGCACACCAGCAGCGCCCAGCCGAGCGGCGACGAGACGTCCTGCGTGCGCCCGGGCACCAGGAACAGCACCGCGGTGAACGCGGGCAGCAGCACGAGCGAGACCCAGCGGCCCGTCGAGGCCAGGGCGCGAGCGGCGGGTGTGCTCGTCCCGGCGACGCCCCAGAGCGGGAGCAGCCCGACGACCAGGGCCGTGACGGCGACCGCTCCACCGGCCACGGGCAGCGAGAGGCCGGTCTGCGACGCGACGAACGCGGGGTTGCCGAAGACCATGACGCCCAGCGCGAGGTAGGGCCCGAGCACCCACAGGCCGCGCGAGCCCGGGGTGGCGGGGTCGCGACGCAGGAGCCAGGCCGCGACCACTGCCACGCCGCCGAGGACGACCGGCGCGACCCAGCCGAGCAGGTCGGTGCGCCAGTACGCGTCCCACGTGCCGTGCAGCAGGCTGACCCCGGCCGCGCCGAGGATCCCGAGGCCGATGCCCATCGCGACCATCCGGCCGTTCGCCGGGCGCGGCGGGCCCGCATGGCTGCCGTCTGGCTCGGTCGAGGGATGAGGCCGGGTGCCGCTCGCGAACCCGGCGACCAGGACGACGGTCGCGACCGCGAGCGCGGCGCCCCCGAGCCCGAGCCCGTACCGGGCCGTGCCGAGCCAGGAGCCCGAGGCGGCCGCGATCCCGAGTCCTTGCAGGCCCAGGCGCCACACCACGAGCGCGACGACGGCACCGACGACGACGCGACCGTTCACGGGCAGGCGGGCCGCGACGATGGTCACCGCGAGGGCCGGCGCGGCGTAGGTGACCAGTGCCGTGACCGCGGCCGTGACGACCCCCGAGGTGAACGCGTGGTCCAGCAGGGGCCCGCTCGCCCGGATCATCTCGACCGCGAGCGCGGTGACCACCGTGAGGAGCAGCAGCCTCGCCGCGTTGCCGCGTCCGAGGCTCGCCACCCGGCGTGCGGCGTGCGCGATCTGGCGGCGCGTCGTGTGCGGTGCGGTGCCCGAGGTCGCGGGGCCTGCCGAGGATGGAGGCTCGTCACGGGCGGTCTCCGTCGAGGGGGCGCGCGAGGCGTCGTCGACCGGGTCCGGGGTGGTCGTCGGCACGGTCGGCATGACAGGTGCTGACGTCACCGAAGGTGCGGACCGCGCCGAGGACATCACGCTCGACGGTGCCGGCAGGGGTGCCGGCGGGTTCGACGGTGCCGGCGCGAAGCGCGCGTCGGCCTGCGGGGCCGTGGGGGCGGTGTCGGGCGAGGCGGCCGGCGCGACCTGGCCGATCGCCGCGGTGTGCGTGGGGACGCGGTGCACCGTGCTGTCCGACCGCCGGGCCAGGTCCGCGAGCTCCGCGGCGCGCTGGGCGGCGCGACGCTCGGCCCGGGTCGCGGGTGTCGAGGGCGCGTCCCGCGGTGCGTCCGTGGCAGGGGGAGCGGCCGAGGCCGGCGGGTCGTCCGGGAGGTCGGTACGGGTGCGGTGGTCGTCGGTCACGGCCCGACGGTACTAGGGGCCGCTGACGCGGTTGTGGGGGACGCGCGACGTTCACAGGTCGCTCACCACCTCCCACGGCCGTACTGTGATCCGGATCACAGAAACAGGGCGATCGTGCCACACTGAGAAGCAGTCGTCGACGACCCGGGCCACCGCTCACCGAGCCACGCCCGGGAGGGAGGCCAGCATGACGAGCACCGTCCCCGCCCCGCCTGCCGGGGTGGTCGGCCACGTCGTCGGGGGCCGCCCCGTGCGAGAGGCCGAGAGGTTCGGCCCGGTCCACGACCCCGCCACGGGGCGCGTCACGGCGCACGTCGCGCTGGCCTCGGTGGACGACGTCGACCGGGCCGTGGCCGCGGCGCTCGCGGCCTTCCCGGGCTGGTCCTCGACGGGGCTGTCCCGGCGCGTCGAGATCCTCTTCGCGTTCCACGAGCTCCTGCGCTCGCACCGCGACGAGATCGCGCACCTGGTCTCGGCCGAGCACGGCAAGGTCGTGAGCGATGCCGAGGGCGAGGTCTCGCGCGCGCTCGAGAACGTCGAGTTCGCGGCGGGGATCCCGCACCTGCTCAAGGGCGGGTTCAGCCAGCAGGTCGCCACGGGCGTGGACGTCCACGAGGTCAAGCAGCCGCTGGGCGTCATGGCGGGCATCACGCCGTTCAACTTCCCGGCCATGGTGCCCCTGTGGATGATCCCGACGGCCATCGCGTGCGGCAACACGTTCGTCCTCAAGCCCAGCGAGCGAGACCCCTCGGTCTCCCTGCTGCTCGTGCGCCTGCTCGCGCAGGCGGGGCTGCCGGACGGCGTCGTCAACGTGGTGCAGGGCGACCGGGTCGCGGTCGACCGGCTCCTGGAGCACCCCGACGTCGCGGCGGTCAGCTTCGTCGGCTCGACGCCCGTCGCGCGGCACGTCTACGAGACGGGCACGAGCCACGGCAAGAGGGTCCAGGCCCTGGGCGGGGCGAAGAACCACCTCGTCGTCCTGCCCGACGCCGAGCTCGACGCCGCGGCGGACGCTGCGGTCTCGGCGGGGTACGGGTCCTCGGGAGAGCGGTGCATGGCGATCTCGGTCGTGGTCGCGGTCGGTGAGATCGGCGACCGGCTGGTCGAGGCGATCCGGACGCGCGTGGAGGGGCTCGTCGTCGGGCCGGGGAACGACCCCACCTCCCAGATGGGGCCGCTCATCACGGCCGAGCACCGCGACCGCGTCGCGTCGCGCGTGCAGAGCGCGCTCGACGAGGGTGCGAGCCTCGTCGTGGACGGACGCGCGGGGCCGCCCGTGGCCCCCGGGGCCGACGGCGTGGACGTGAGCGGCGGGTTCTTCCTGCGACCCAGCCTGGTCGACCACGTGCTGCCCGAGCACACCGTGTACCGCGAGGAGGTGTTCGGCCCCGTGCTCTCGGTCGTCCGCGTCCGGACGTTCGACGACGCGCTGCGCCTCGTCAACGAGAACCCCTACGGCAACGGGGCGGCGATCTTCACGCGCGACGGAGGCGCGGCCCGACGCTTCGAGGTCGAGGCGCAGGCCGGGATGATCGGGATCAACGTGCCCATCCCGGTGCCCGTCGGCTACTACTCGTTCGGGGGCTGGAAGGGCTCGCTGTTCGGCGACTCGCACATCTACGGACCCGAGGCCATCCACTTCTCGACACGGACCAAGGTCGTGACGTCGCGCTGGCCCGACCCGGCGACGAGCGCGATCGACCTCGGCTTCCCCCGGAACAGGTGACCCCACGTGACCGCACGCGACGGCAGGTGGAGAAAGGCATCGGCGGCGACCGTGCGACCCGGCGTGGGGAGCGGGCCGATGACCGGACGGAGGACCGGCGCATGACGGACGAGGTGACGGGCACGGGGCGGCGCGACCGCGAGGACGCCCACGTCTTCTACTCGTGGTCGGCCCAGGAGCTGATCCACCCCGTGACCGTCGCGGGCGGCGATGGGGCCTGGTTCTGGGACACGGACGGGCGCCGCTACCTGGACTTCGCGTCACAGCTGATCAACCTCAACCTCGGGCACCAGCACCCCGCGCTCGTGGGCGCGATCCAGGAGCAGGCCGGGCGTCTCGCGACGGTCGCGCCGTCGTTCGCGAACCCGGTCCGCAGCGAGCTCGCGCGGCTCGTCGTCGAGCGCGCGCCGGGAGGCGCCGACGGCGGGCTGACCCGCGTGTTCTTCACCAACGGTGGCGCCGACGCGGTCGAGAACGCCGTGCGGCTCGCACGTCGCCACACGGGGCGCCAGAAGGTCCTGGCGGCCTACCGCTCGTACCACGGGAACACCGGCACGGCCGTGACGGCCACGGGGGACCCTCGCCGCTGGCCGAACGAGGTGGACCCGGGCGTGCGGCACTTCTTCGGGCCGTACACCTACCGCTCGGCGTTCGGCGCCGCCGACGACACCGAGGAGTGCGTGGCAGCGCTGCGCCACCTGCGCGAGGTCGTCGAGCTCGAGGGCCCCGCGACGATCGCGGCGATCCTGCTCGAGACGGTCGTGGGGACCAACGGCGTGCTCGTCCCGCCCGACGGCTACCTCGCGGGCGTCCGCGAGCTGTGCGACGAGCACGGCATCCTGTATGTCGCCGACGAGGTCATGGTCGGGTTCGGTCGCGTGGGCGAGTGGTTCGCGGTCGACCGCTGGGGGGTGGTGCCGGACCTCGTGGTCTTCGCCAAGGGAGTGAACTCCGGGTACGTGCCGCTCGGCGGCGTCATCATCTCCGAGCGCGTGGCCGCGAGCTTCGACCATGCTGCGTTCCCCGGCGGCCTGACCTACTCGGGGCACCCGCTCGCGTGCGCGCCGGGCGTCGCGAGCATCCGGGTCTTCGAGGAGCAGGGGATCCTCGACCGCGTCCGCACGCTGGGCGAGAAGGTGATCGGCGCGCGCCTGCGTGACATGGCAGCCCGCCACCCGAGCGTGGGGGAGGTGCGCGGGCTCGGGTTCCTGTGGGCGATCGAGCTCGTCCGTGACCCCGCCACGCGCGAGCGCCTCGTGCCCTTCCAGGGGACGGCTGCCCAGAACGCGCCCATGGCGCAGGTCGTCGCGGCCGTGACGGCGGGCGGCGTCTGGCCCTTCCCCCAGGTCAACCGGTTGCACCTCGCCCCACCGCTCGTGACGTCGGTCGAGGACCTCGAGCACGGCCTCGACGTGATCGACGCCGCTCTCGACGTCGCCGACCGGTACGTCGTCGACCCCTCGCCCACCTGACCGCACCCGCCCTCCGAGGCGGTGGGCCCGGCCGGACCAGCCGGACCGCCACCCGCAGGAGACCCGCCGACCCAGCAGCCACACAGACCCGAGGAGAACCCATGATCGTGCGAGCCGCCCTCACCCAGGTCCGCTGGACCGGCGACCAGGAGTCCATGCTCGCGGCCCACGAGACGTTCACACGTCTGGCCGCGGACCAGGGGGCGAAGGTCATCTGCTTCCAGGAGGTGTTCAACGCTCCCTACTTCCCCCAGGTCGAGGACGCCGCGTTCTACTCCTACGCCGAGCCGGTGCCGGGCCCCACGACCGAGCGTTTCGCGGCCCTCGCCCGAGAGCTGGGCATCGTGATCGTCCTGCCCGTGTACGAGCTCGAGCAGCCCGGGATCCTCTACAACACCGCTGCCGTGATCGACGCCGACGGCAGCTACCTGGGCAAGTACCGCAAGACCCACATCCCGCACCTGCCCGGGTTCTGGGAGAAGTTCTACTTCCGCCCCGGGAACCTCGGCTACCCCGTCTTCGACACCGCGGTCGGGCGGATCGGGGTCTACATCTGCTACGACCGGCACTTCCCCGAGGGGTGGCGGGCCCTGGGCCTGGCCGGGGCGACCGTCGTGTTCAACCCGAGCGCCACGAGCCGCGGCCTGTCGAACTACCTCTGGAAGCTCGAGCAGCCTGCGGCGGCCGTGGCCAACGAGTACTACGTCGGGGCCATCAACCGGGTCGGGTTCGAGGAGCTCGGGTCGAACGACTTCTACGGCACGAGCTACTTCGTGAGCCCCGAGGGAGCGTTCGTGGGGGAGACGGCAGACGCCTACGAGGAGGAGCTCGTGGTCCGCGACCTCGACCTCGACCTGCTGACCGAGGTCCGCAACCGCTGGCAGTTCTACCGCGACCGCCGCCCGGACGCGTACGGCCCGCTGACGGCGCCCTGAGCCGAGGGCCCCGAGCAGGCACTTCGTCAGCTCGGAGCCGGCCCCCGCACAGAAGACCGACCGAGGAACGAGAGGACCGCACCATGGCACTGACCCTCATCACGGGTGGCACCGTCGTCGGGCCCACGGGGCGCTCGCGCGCCGACGTCCTGCTCGACGGTGAGCAGGTCGCCGCGCTCGTGCGCCCGGGCGACACGACGCTCGGCGTGGACCTCGCCTCGGTCGCGGAGACGGTGATCGACGCGACCGGCAAGTACGTGATCCCGGGCGCGGTGGACCCGCACACCCACATGGAGCTGCCGTTCGGCGGCACGGCCGCCTCGGACACGTTCGAGACCGGGACGCGCGCCGCGGCCTGGGGAGGCACGACGACGATCATCGACTTCGCGGTCCAGCGCACCGGGGAGCGGGTCCAGGACTCGCTCGCCGCCTGGTTCGCCAAGGCCGAGGGGAACTGCGCCGTGGACTACGGGTTCCACCAGATCCTCGGCGGGGTCGACGACGACTCGCTCAAGGCCATGGACGAGCTCGTGGCCGAGGGCATCACGAGCTTCAAGCTCTTCATGGCCTACCCCGGGGTGTTCTACAGCGACGACGGCCAGATCCTGCGGGCCATGCAGAAGGCCGCGACCAACGGCTCGATGGTCATGATGCACGCCGAGAACGGCATCGCGATCGACGTCCTCGTGCGTCAGGCCCTCGACCGCGGCGACACGGCCCCCTACTTCCACGGCACCACGCGCCCCTGGGAGACCGAGGAGGAGGCCACGCACCGCGCGATCATGCTCGCGCGGCTCGCGGGCGCCCCGCTCTACGTGGTGCACATGTCGGCCAAGCAGGCCGTGGCCACGCTCGCCCGGGCCCGCGACGACGGCTGGAACGTGTTCGGCGAGACGTGCCCGCAGTACCTGTACCTCTCGCTCGAGGAACAGCTCGGGGCGCCCGGTTTCGAGGGAGCCAAGTGGGTCTGCTCGACCCCGCTGCGCTCGCGGGCCGAGGAGCACCAGGACGAGCTGTGGCGCTACCTGCGCACGGGCGACCTATCGGTCGTGAGCACCGACCACTGCCCGTTCTGCTTCAAGGAGCAGAAGGAGCTCGGGCTCGGCGACTTCTCCAAGATCCCCAACGGGATCGGCGGCGTCGAGCACCGCCTCGACCTCGTGTACCAGGGCGTGGTCGAGGGGAAGATCTCGCTCGAGCGCTGGGTCGAGCTGTGCTGCACGACGCCGGCGCGCATGTTCGGGCTGGGCGACCGCAAGGGCGTGCTCGCCCCGGGGGCCGACGCCGACGTCGTGGTCTACGACCCCGCCGGGCACACCTCGATCGGCTACCCCTCGGACGGCAACGGCAAGACCCACCACATGAACATGGACCACTCCGCGTGGGAGGGCTTCGAGATCGACGGGCACGTGGACGTCGTGATCTCGCGCGGAACGGTCCTGATCTCGGACGGCGAGTACCACGGGCACCGCGGGCACGGTCGGTACCTGCGCCGCAGCACCTCGGCCTACCTGCGATGACGGGCGGGAACCAGCCATGACCGCGGCGGGCACCGCCGAGCGCCTCGACCTGGGCGTCGTCCTGCAGACCAACCCACCCGCCTGGCGTGTGGTCGACCTCGCGCGCCGCGCCGAGCTCCACGGGTTCAGCCACGTGTGGACGTTCGACTCGCACCTGCTGTGGCAGGAGCCGTTCGTCATCTACTCCCAGATCCTGTCCGCGACCCATCGCGTGACCGTGGGGCCCATGGTCACCAACCCCGCGACGCGCGACGTGACCGTGACCGCCTCGCTCTTCGCGACCCTCAACGACATGTTCGGCAACCGCACCGTCTGCGGGATCGGTCGCGGGGACTCCGCGGTCCGGGTGACCAACGGCAAGCCCGTGACCCTGGCCGAGCTGCGGGCAGCGGTCACGACCATCCGGGGGCTCGCCGGCGGGCAGTCGGTCGAGTACCACGGCACGACCCTGCACCTGCCCTGGGCACCCGACAGCCGCACCCCCGTGTGGGTCGCGGCGTACGGCCCGCGCGCCCTGGCGCTCGCGGGCGAGGTCGGGGACGGCTTCATCCTCCAGCTCGCCGACCCCGACATCGTGGCCTGGTCGATCGACGCGGTGCGCCAGGCCGCGGAGCAGGCCGGCCGCGACCCGGCCGAGGTGACGATCTGCGTGGCCGCACCCGCGTACGTGACGGGAGACTCGGCGTCGGGCACAGGTACAGGCATGGGTGGGAGCGCGGGCGGGCGGTCGCTCGCCCACGCCTACGACCAGTGCCGCTGGTTCGGCGGCATGGTCGGCAACCACGTCGCGGAGATCGTCGCGCGCTACGGGGCGGGGGAGAGCACGGGCACAGGGCCGGGCGGCGACGCGGACCCCCGCATCCCTCGTGCCCTGACCGACTTCGTGGCCGGGCGCGTCGACTACGACTACAACGAGCACGGGCGCGCGGGGAACACGCACACCGCGTTCGTGAGCGACGAGATCGTGGACCGGTTCTGCCTGGTCGGGCCGCCCGAGCGGCACGTCGAGCGGCTGCTCGAGCTCAAGGCGCTCGGCGTCGACCAGTTCGCGCTCTACCTCCAGCACGACGCGAACGACGAGACGCTCCAGGCCTACGGCGAGCTGGTCCGTCCCGCGGTCCAGGAGGCGGGCCGGGTCCGCGGGTGACGCCCCGGCCCGGGCGGGGTCAGGCGAACAGCTCCTGACCCACGAACGCACCCTGGTCCCCGCCCAGCGTGGCCCCCTCGGCGACCCCGCGCGGGACGGCCCAGATCCCCGAGCCGGTGTGCCGCAGGTACTCGCTCATGAGGTCGTGCTTGGCGAGCGCGTTCTGCATGGGCACGTACTGGGTCGCGGGGTCGCGCACGTACGCGAGGAAGAACAGCCCAGCGTCGAGCCGGCCCAGTCCGTCCGAGCCGTCGGTGTAGTTGTAGCCGCGGCGCAGCATGCGCGCGCCGCCGTTGCTCGTGGGGTGCGCGAGGCGCACGTGGGACGCCGGGTCGATGAGGGGGACACCCCCGCGGCCCGCGGCCTCGAAGTCGGGCTCGGTGCGCTCCTCGCCGCCGGACAGCGGCGCCCCCGAGCCCTTGGTCCGCCCCACGATGGTCTCCTGCTCGCGCAGGGGAGCGCGGTCCCACGTCTCGATCGTCATGCGGATGCGGCGCGCGACGAGGTACGAGCCGCCCGCCAGCCAGTCGGCCCCGTCGCCCGGCGCGACCCACACGTGCTCGTCGATCGCCGAGGACTCCTCGGACGTGATGTTGGCCGTGCCGTCCTTGAAGCCGAACAGGTTCCGGGGCGTGGGCTGCGCGGTCGTGGTCGAGGACGTGCGCCCGTAGCCGAGCTGGCTCCACCGCACCGACGCCGTCCCGAACGCGATGCGCGCGAGGTTGCGGATCGCGTGGACCGCGACCTGCGGGTCGTTCGCGCACGCCTGGACGGCGAGGTCGCCGCCGCAGCGCGCGTCCTCGAGCATGTCGCCCGGGAAGTGCGGCAGGTCGGCGAGGAGGTCGGGCTTGCGCCCGTCGAGGCCGAAGCGGGCAGAGCCGTCGGCGGCCGTGAAGAACGAGGGGCCGAACCCGAACGTGATCGTCAGCCCGGAGGCCGGCAGCCCCTCGGCCTCGCCCGTGTCGTCCGGCGGCGCGTCGTACGGACCGGACATGGGGCCGAACTCCCCGGCGGGCAGGCCCTGCGTCATGCGCGAGGCCGCGAGCGTCCAGGCGCGCAGCAGCGCGACGACCTCGTCGCGGTCCTGGGTCGTGACGTCCCAGGTCGCGAAGTGCAGGCTGTCCTGGACCGGGGTCGTGATCCCCGCCTGGTGCTCGCCCAGGAACGCGAACGCTCCGTCCCCCTCGGCGGGGCCCGCGCTCGGCGCGGTGTCGCTCGCCGAGGCCGTGGCGCTCCCCGCGAGGAAGCCCCCGGCGAGCCCCGCACCGGCCAGCCCGACGCCGGCCATCCCCAGGACGGCGCGCCGCGAGATGCGTCGCGCCTCGTGCGCGGGTTCGGCAGGTCCCGCCGGGGCGCCGGGCGAGGAGGGGCGGGAGTCGGGCTGGTCGGGCGAGGTCGTCATGGTGCGTCGGTCCTCAGAGCACCACGGCGGCGGTGAGCTGCGAGAGCGGCTCGCTCAGCGAGTCCACGGCCTGCGAGAGCGCCTTGACCTGCTCGGGCGTGAGGTCGGTGTAGAGCACGAACCCGTCGCCCTGCCTCTGCTCGTCGAGCAGGCCCTGAAGGGCCTGGAAGCGCTCGTCGAGCGTCGTGGCGAGCTTCTCGTCCTTGGCCGAGACCACGTCGCGCAGACCGTCGTAAGCGACCTTGGCGCCGTCGACGTTGGCCTGGAAGTCCCACAGGTCGGTGTGCGACCAGATCTCCTCCTCGCCCGTGACCTTGCCCGTCGCGACCTCGTCGAGCAGGCCCTTGGCGCCGTTGCCGATCGCGGGCGCGTCGATGCCGCCCGCGAACGACGCCTCGTGCGTGCGGTCGAAGAGCTCCTGGGTGTCCGCGAGGAGCTGGTCGGCGTACTGCGTGCGCTGCTCGGGCGTCAGGGCCACGTAGGTCTCGCCGCCGTTGGCGTCGGGCGCGGGCTGCCACAGGTCCTTCTCGAGCAGGTGCCAGCCGGTCCACTCCTGGCCCTCTTCGAGGTCGGCCTCGCGCAGGTCCATCTTGGGGTCGAGGTCACCGAACGACTCGGCCACGGGCTCGATGCGCTCCCAGTGGACGCGCACCGGGGCGTAGAGGGCCTTGGCCGCCACGTCGTCGCCCGCCTTGTACGCGGTCACGAACTCCTGGGTGCCCTCGAGGAGCTGCTCGGTCTGGTCCTTGACGTACGCGACGTAGTTGGTCGAGGCCAGGGCGATCTGGTCGGCGACCGCGCCCGTGGGCTCGACGTCCTTGCCCGAGTCGGTCACGGTGAAGTCGGAGCGGATGCCGTCGCCGATCATGCCGGGCTTGCAGGCCGTCACGTACTGGCCGGGCTTGGCCGTGAGGACCAGGTCGCGGCTGATGCCCGGGCCGATGTTCTCGACCTCGGACACGATCCGCAGGCCGTCCTCGGCGAGCAGGTAGAACTCGGTCACGTCGTCGCCCGTGTTGGTCACGCTGAAGACGATGTTGCCCGACGGCGCCTCGGCGGCCGAGAGCGTGCACGCGTCGGCCGAGGAGTCGACCGTGAGCTTCGCGGAACCGTCCGCGGCACCGGTCGCACCGGCAGCGGGCGGGTCGTTGGGCGTGCAGGCGGCCAGGGCGGGGACGAGCAGTGCGACGGCGAGCAGCGGCGCTGCGACGCGGGTGGCCCGTGAGCGGGTCATCGGTTTCCTCCGGGAGTCGTGACGATGGTTGCCGGGGTGCTGGCCTGCGCGGGGGCACTGCTGCGAGGCGCGCTGAACCAGACGGTCCGGACGAAGAAGAACAGCGTGGGGACGAGGTAGAGCCACCAGGCGGCGAGCTCGAGCCAGGTGGTCGCGGGGGAGAAGTTGAAGACGCCCTTGAGGACCGTGCCGTACCAGCTCGAGGGCGGGATCTGCGCGCTGACGTCGAACGCCAGGTTGTGCAGCCCGGGCAGGACGCCGGCCTCCTGGAGGTCGTGCACGCCGTAGGAGAGGACCCCTGCGGCGACGACGATCAGGAACAGGCCGGTCCAGGCGAAGAAGACGCGCAGGTTGAGCTTGACGGCACCCTTGTAGACGGCCCAGCCGAGCAGGACGGCCACGGCCAGCCCGAGCACGGCTCCGAGCAGCGGCTTGGTCGTGGTGCCCGTGGCCTGGGCACCGGCCCACAGGAAGAGCGCGGTCTCGAGGCCCTCGCGCCCGACGGCGAGCAGCGCCATGACGACCACGGCCCACTTCCCGGCCGCCACGGCGTCGTCGAGCTTGTGCTGCAGATCGGTCTTGAGGTGCCGGGCGGTCTTGCCCATCCAGAAGATCATCCACGTGATGAGTCCGACCGCGACGATCGACAGCGTGCCGCCGATGGCCTCCTGGGCCTCGAACGTCAGCCCCTGCGGGCCGTACGTCAGGGCCGCGCCGAAGCCGATCGAGACGGCCACGGCGATGCCGACCCCGAGCCAGAGGTACGGGAGCAGGTCGCGCCGACCGGTCTTGACCAGGTAGGCGACGAGGATGCTGACGACGAGCGCGGCCTCGAGGCCTTCACGCAGGCCGATGAGGAAGTTGGCGAACACGGGAGTCCTTCGACGGGTCGCGGGGCGGGGGAGCCCGGGAGCCGGAGGCCGGGGCGGCCGGTGGTCGCAGCGGTGGGGCCCGGCCGACTTGGGACTCGCGTCCTAGTTTGGTAAGGCTTGCCTTCCTCCGCGAGAACAGTACTCCCGTCGCCCGGGTGCGGGAACCGGAGTCCGCGTGACCTGTCCCACACGACCTGGATCCTCTCACTGGCCGCAGCGGCGCACTCTTGGTACACTGGTACCAAGTTCCTCCGACGAGGAACGCGCGGACGAGGGAGCAGTACCCGCACGGACAAGACTGACTCAGAGGGGTTACTTGTCATGGCTTGGGTTGTCCTCGTCCTCTCCGGGATGCTGGAGGCCGTCTGGGCGACGGCGCTGTCCGCATCGGAGAACTTCACGCGCAAGCGACCGACGGTCGTCTTCGCCCTGTCCCTGACGCTGAGCATGGTCGGTCTCGCCTGGGCGATGACCTCGCTGCCCACGGGTACCGCCTACGCGGTGTGGGTCGGCATCGGCGCCACGCTCACGGTCGTCTGGGGATTCTTCACCGGGGCCGAGCGGTTCACCTGGATGCGCGGGCTGCTCCTGGTCCTGCTCGTCGGTTCCGTGGTCGGCCTCAAGGTGGTGAGCTGACATGCCGTGGATCGTCCTGCTCGTCAGCGCCGTCTTCGAGGCCGTCTGGGCCACGGCCCTGGGCCAGTCCGACGGCTTCTCGAACCTCGTCCCGTCGATCGTCTTCTTCGTCGCGCTCGCCGTCAGCATGGGCGGGCTCGGCTGGGCCGTCAAGCACATCCCGATCGGCACCGCCTACGCGGTGTGGGTCGGCATCGGTGCGGCGCTGACCGTGTCCTACGCGATCCTGACGGGCGACGAGTCCGCCTCCGTCGGCAAGGTCGTCTTCATCGCGGGCATCATCGCCGCGGTCGTGGGCCTCAAGCTCGTCCCGCACGGACCCGCGAAGGAGCCCGCGCCCACCGAGGTCGAGAGCGCCCCGGACGACCGGCCGGAGCACTAGCGCCACGCGGCGACGGCCCGTGGTCGCCCCTCGACGTACGAGGGGCGACCACGGGCCGTTCGCGCACCAGGGCCTCGCGTGGCGGCCGACGTCGTCAGGCGACCTCGGCGAAGCGCCCCACGAGCTCGGGCCACGCGTCCCGGAACGCGTCCAGCAGGGGGAGCGAGGTGACGTCCTCGACCGCGACCCACGCGATCTCGAGGCTCTCGGCGTCGGTCGCTCGCGCCTCGAGGTGCGCACCCGGCACGACCTCCGCGAGCACCGTCGTGTATCGCCACGGCCCGTGGTCCAGGACCCGGTCGCCGACGATCGTCACGAGTGCGGGGTCCACGCCGGCCTCCTCGTGCGCCTCGCGCAGCGCGCCCTGCTCGGGCGTCTCGTCGGGGTGGATCGCACCACCGGGCACGCCCCACGTGCCGCCCTGGTCGCTCCAGGTCGCCCGGTGCTGCAGCAGGACGTGGCCCACGCGCCCGTCCTCGCCCCGGCGCGCGACGAGCAGGCCCGCGGCTCCCGCGAGCCCCCAGTGCCGCCTGCCGCACGTGCACTCGACCCAGCCGTCCCCGGGCTGGAGGTGTCGTGGGGCGCGGGGAGCGTCGGTCGTGGGGCTCGGAGGCGAGGGCTCGGTCGGGATCGTCACGGTCCCACCCTGCCATCCGGCGGGCCCGCCGGGACAGCGCCCGGCCGCGGTGACCACGTCGTGGACAGCCAGCCCCGCAGGGGGACCTGCGAAGAGAACGGAGGCTCCGCCGTCGGGCAGGAGGAAGGACCGGTCCGACGGCGCCACGCGGCCCGGGCGCGCACCGCGCCCGCGCGGCCCTCACGCCGCGCGGCGACGCCTGCCGACCGTGAGGACCCCGTAGGTGACGAGCCCGACGACGACTCCCCAGAACGCCGACCCGACGTGGGCGACCACGATCCCCGAGGTCGTGACGACGAGCGTCAGCACGGCCGCCTCGAGTGCCGCAGGAGAAGGGCTCGCGCCGGGCGTCGAGGCCGCGGGGGCGAAGGTCCCCGCGAGGGCACCCGTGAGCGCGCCGACGAGCGCGACGCCCGCGACGGTCGTGACCAGGGCCGTCGGCACGGCGTGGAACAGGCCCACCAGGCTCCCCGCGAACGTCCCCACGACCAGGTACCCCACGCCGCACGCGACCCCCGCGACGTAGCGGCGCGTGCGGTCCTCGTGGGCCTCCGGGCCCGTGCAGATGCCCGCGGTGATCGCGGCCAGGTTGATGCCGTGCGCGCCGAACGGTGCGAGGAAGGCCCAGGCCGCCGCGGTCCCGCCCACCAGCAGCCGGCTGTTCGGGCGGTATCCGCTCGCGCGCAGCATCTCCAGGCCTGGGCCGTTCTGGGCGCTCAGCGTCACGAGCAGGAGAGGGACGGAGATCCCGACGACCGCGCCCAGGTCGAGCGTCGGGGTGGTCCACTCGGGGACGGCCAGGGCGAGCGCGGTCGTCGGGCGCGAGACGTCGCCCGCGACGAGCGCCGCCACGACCCCGGCGAGCAGCGCCGCCAGGACGGCGTAGCGCGGCGCGAGGCGACGCACCACGACGAACGCGACCGCGACGCTCGCCCCGATCGCGGGCGAGCCGACCGCGCTCACGACCGCCCCCAGGACGAACGGGAGCAGGACCCCCGCGAGCAGCGCCGAGAGGATCTGGGGCGGGACGGCCGCCAGGAGCCGTCCGAACACCCCGCTCGCGCCGAGCGCGAGCGCTGCCACGGCTGCGACGAGGTAGGCGCCCACGACGTCGGAGAACGCGAAGTCGCCCAGCGTGCCGAGCAGCAGGGCGGCGCCGGGCGTCGACCACGCCGTGATGACGGGCTGACGCGTCAGCAGGCTCAGGACCACGCCCGTCAGTCCGCTGCCGATCGAGACGGCCCACAGCCAGGAGGTCGTCTGGGCCGTCGTGAGCCCGCCGTCGTGCGCGGCCTGCAGGATGATGAGCGACGGTCCGGCGAACGAGACCATGACCGCGACCAGGCCCGCGACCACGGCCGAGACCGACGATGCGCGCACCAGACCGGGGGACGGCACCGGTCCCGTGAGCAGGTCGACGGTCCGGGCAGGGGCGGCGCGGGGGCTCCCGACGGGGAGCGGTGCGGGCGGTTCGGACGTCACGGGCCCACCCTGCCACCACGTCGGTGCCGCGAGCGGGAACCGGGCGGGGAGACGGCCGTGCGCCCTCCCGGGGTGCCCCGGCCCGGGCGACTCGTCTGGGGACGGGACGACAGGCCCGAATTCGGTGGACGCACGGTCCTGCGCCCCGCACCATGGACGGGTGAGTCATCCCGAGCCGAACATCGTGTCCGACCCGACCGCAGAGGATGCCTCGACAGGCGCCGACGCCAGTCCCTCCCACCCTTCTGAGCCCGCCGATCCTGCGACTGCTCCCTACGGTCCCGCGGGCCAGCCCGAGCCCGCAGACCAGGCTGACCCCGCCAGCCCGTCCGGGGCGCCCCCGACCGACGACGAGGCCGACAAGCCGCGCTGGCGTCGCGACGCCACGATCTTCCTGGGCGGGCAGACCGTCTCGCTGTTCGGGTCGATGCTCGTGCAGTACGCGATCATGTGGCACCTGACGCTCGAGACCAAGTCCGGGTCGGTCCTGGCGCTCGCGACCGTCTTCGGGTTCCTGCCCCAGGCGGTCGTGTCGATCTTCGGCGGGGTCTGGGCGGACCGGCTCAACCGCAAGTTCCTGATCATCGCGGCCGACGCCTCGATCGCGGTCACGACCCTCGCGCTCGCGCTGCTCATGCTCTCGGGCAGCGACGACCTGTGGTTCATCTACGCCGCGCTCGCGATCCGCTCGGTAGGTGCCGGGATCCAGATGCCCGCGGTGTCCTCGCTCCTCCCGCAGCTCGTCCCGGTGAGCAAGCTCATGCGGGTCAACGGCATCAACGGGTCGATCCAGTCGGCCATGACGCTGCTCGCCCCCGCGGTCGCGGCGGGCGTCTACGCGAGCGCCTCGATCGTCGCGATCTTCTTCGTCGACGTCGTCACGGCCGTGATCGGGATCGGCCTCCTGGCGCTGATCCCGGTGACCAAGGTGCTGCGCGCCGACCTGGCGGCGGGCGAGAAGGTCGGGTACTTCGACGACCTCGTGGGCGGCCTGCGCTACCTGCGTGGCCACACCTTCGTGCGCTGGGTCCTGGGCCTCTACGCGATCGTGTTCCTGCTGATCGTGGCCCCGTCCTACCTCACGCCGCTCATGGTCGTGCGGACGTTCGGCGAGGAGGTCTGGAAGCTCACGGCCAACGAGCTCGCGTTCTCGTTCGGCGCGATCGTCGGCGGCGTGCTGCTCGCCACCTGGGGCGGGCTCAAGAACCGGGTCGCGATGATCGTCGGCGCGACGTTCGTGTTCGGGGTGCTCTCGGTCGGCCTGGGCCTGTCGACGAACATGTGGGTCTTCTTCACGTTCATGTTCCTCCTCGGCGTCGCCGTGCCCGCTTTCGCCACGACCTCGATGACGGTCCTGCAGGAGACGGTCGAACCCGACCGGCAGGGGCGTGTCTTCGGGTTCGTCGGCATCGTGATGGCGCTCGCGATGCCGCTCGGCATGCTGATCTTCGGCCCGCTCGCGGACCGGTACTCGGTCGAGTCGCTCCTGATCGTGTCGGGCGCGCTCATGTTCGTCGTGATCGCGGTCGCGACCCTGGTTCCCTCGGGGCGCCGGGCCATGCGTGCGGCGGACGCGCACACCTCGACCACGGTCTGACCGTCAGACGCCGGAGACGCCGACGGGGTCCGGCCGGCACGCTCCACCGAGCGTGCCGGCCGGACCCCGTCGGCGTCTCGCTGGAAGAACCTCAGGCAGACGCCTCGGTCACGTCCGTGATCTCGCAGATCGAGGTGCCCGAGCTGACGCTCGCGCCGACACCCGCCGTCAGGCCCGTGACGCGCCCCGCACGGTGCGCGACCAGAGGCTGCTCCATCTTCATGGCCTCGAGGACCACGATGAGGTCGCCCTCGGCGACGACGGCACCCTCGGCCACGGCGACCTTGACGATCGTGCCCTGCATGGGCGAGGCCAGCGTGGTGCCGTTGCTCGAGCCCGCCTTGGCGGTCGAACGACGGGCGGGGCGGCGAGCCGCGTTGGCCGAGCGGGCGCGGCCCGCCGCCATGCCGAGGCCCGCGGGGAGCACGACCTCGAGGCGCTTGCCGCCGACCTCGACGACCACGCGCTCGGTCGCGGGGGCCTCGTCCTCCTCGGTGGGCGACTGGGCGGGCGTGGCCGGCGCGAGCTTGGTCAGCTCGTCGGCGAACGTGGTCTCGATCCAGCGCGTGTGCACGCGGAACGCCGAGCCGTCGGTCGGGACGAAGTCCTCGGAGTCGAGCACCGCGCGGTGGAACGGGACGACCGTCGGGATGCCCTCGACGACCATCTCGCGCAGCGCGCGCCGCGCCCGCTGGACGGCCTCGAGGCGCGTCGCACCGGTCACGATGACCTTGGCGATCATCGAGTCGAACGCGCCGGAGATGACGTCGCCCTCGCTGACGCCGCTGTCGACGCGTACGCCCGGGCCGCTGGGGAAGTGCAGTCGCGTGATGCGGCCGGGGGCCGGCAGGAAGTTCGCGGCCGGGTCCTCGCCGTTGATGCGGAACTCGAGCGAGTGCCCCCGGGTGGTGACCTGGGTGTAGCCGAGCGGCTCGCCCGCCGCGATGCGCAGCTGCTCGCGCACCAGGTCGATGCCCGTGACCTCCTCGGAGACCGGGTGCTCGACCTGCAGGCGCGTGTTGACCTCGAGGAACGAGATGGTGCCGTCGGCACCCACGAGGAACTCGCAGGTCCCGGCGCCGACGTACCCGGCCTCGCGCAGGATCGCCTCGGACGCCTTGTAGAGCTCGGCCTGCTGCTCGTCGGTCAGGAACGGTGCGGGGGCCTCCTCGACGAGCTTCTGGTGGCGGCGCTGGAGCGAGCAGTCGCGCGTCGAGACGACCACGACCGTGCCGTGCTCGTCGGCCAGGCACTGGGTCTCGACGTGGCGCGGGGTGTCCAGGTAGCGCTCGACGAAGCACTCGCCGCGACCGAACGCGGCCGTGGCCTCGCGGACCGCGGAGTCGAACAGCTCGTCGATCTCGTCGACCGTGCGGGCGACCTTGAGCCCGCGCCCGCCGCCGCCGAAGGCCGCCTTGATCGCGATGGGCAGGCCGTGCTCGGCGGCGAACGCGTGGACCTCGGTCGCGTCGGCGACGGGGTCCGGGGTGCCCGGGACCAGGGGAGCGCCGGCGCGGTGCGCGATGTGCCGGGCGCTCACCTTGTCGCCGAGCGCGTCGATCGCGGCGGGGGGCGGGCCGATCCAGACGAGGCCCGCGTCGATCACGGCCTGGGCGAACCCGGCGTTCTCGGCGAGGAAGCCGTAGCCCGGGTGCACAGCGTCGGCGCCCGCGCGGCGTGCGACGTCGAGCAGCTTGGCGACGTCGAGGTAGGTGTCGGCGGCGCGTGCGCCGTCGAGCGCGTACGCCTCGTCGGCGAGGCGGACGTGCAGGGCCTCGCGGTCGGAGTCCGCGTAGACGGCGACCGACGCGATCGAGGCGTCGGCGCAGGCGCGGGCGATACGGACCGCGATCTCCCCGCGGTTGGCGATGAGAACCTTCGACAGTCGTCTGGGCAGGCTGGTCGCGGGGTTCGTTGAGTTCACGGGCACGGCTCACGGTAACGCGTCGGGCGCCCTCGGTTCACGCTCCGACCACCGGTACCGGACAAGATTGGAGATCAGGCCAAGGCGCACCGGGGTCGTTTGTAGGAACCCTCCATGGTCGGCGGGACGAACCGCCCCGGGGTCGGCCTGGGTTGTGCGGCCTCGACAAGCGACGGCCCGCCCGCTCCGCCGCGCCGCGCCCGAGGGCGTGGCGCGGGGGAGCGGGCGGGCCGTCAGGGGCTCACGCCCAGAGGTCGGTCCAGGCCACGTCGATCTCGCCGAGCAGCTCGCGCACGAGCGGCAGGCTGATGCCGACCACGCCGTGGTGGTCGCCCTCGATGCTCTCGACGAACGCCCCGCCCAGCCCGTCGACCGTGAACGCGCCGGCGACCGCGAGGGGCTCGCCCGTCGCGACGTAGGCGGCGATCTCGGCGTCGGTCACGTCGGCGAAGTGGATCGTGGTCGAGCTGGTCGCGCCCAGCGTCGCCCCGCTGCCGCCGTCCTGCGGGTCGCGCAGGTCGACGAGCCAGTGCCCGGTGTGCAGCACGCCGGACCGGCCGCGCATCGCGCGCCACCGGGCGGTCGCCTCGTCGGCGTCCTTCGGCTTGCCGTACACCTCGCCCGCGAGCTCGAGCATCGAGTCGCAGCCGACCACGATCGGTGCGCTCTCCTCGGGCCCGACGGCGTCGCTCGCCTCGTCCCGCTCGCGCACCTCGCGCGTGATCACCTGGGCGACCTCCTCGGCCTTCGCCTGGGCGAGGACGAGCACCGCGTCGGCGGGGTCGAGCGCACCGAACCGTGCGGTCGCGGCGTCGAGGACCGCGTCCTCGTCGAGCCCCGAGACCCGGACCTCGGGCGTGACGCCCGCCGAGCGCAGGGTCGCGAGCCTGGCCGGGGACTGCGAGGCCAGGAGCAGGCGGGGTGCAGGGGGGCTGGTGGGCTCGTTCACCGCAGGGCCCCACGCAGCACGTCGAGGCCGACCGAGCCGAGGTTCAGCGCGCGCTCGTGGAACGCCTTGACGTCGAACTCCTCGCCGCGGGCCTCCGCCGCCGCACGGGCCGCGTCGCGCGTCTGCTCCCACAGGCGCTGGCCGACCTTGTAGGACGGGGCCTGCCCCGGCCACCCGAGGTAGCGGTTGAGCTCGAAGCGCACGAACGACTCGTCCATGTTGACGTTGGCCTTGAGGAACTCCCAGGCCTTGTCCGCGTCCCAGCGCGGGTCCTCGGAGTCGCCGCGCCACTCCTCGGGGGCGTCGAGCCCCAGGTGCACGCCGATGTCGAGCACGACGCGCGCGGCGCGCATGCGCTGGCCGTCGAGCATCCCGAGCCGGTCGCCCGGGTCGTCGAGGTAGCCCAGGTCGGCCATGAGACGCTCGGCGTACAGGGCCCAGCCCTCGCCGTGGCCCGAGACCCAGCACGCGAGGCGGCGCCAGGAGTTGAGCGTGTCGCGCGCCGCGACGGCCTGGCCGCACTGCAGGTGGTGGCCCGGGACGCCCTCGTGGTAGACGGTCGTCTTCTCGCGCCACGTGTTGAACTCGGTGACGCCCGGGGGCGCGGACCACCACATGCGCCCGGGGCGCGAGAAGTCGTCGCTCGGGGGCGTGTAGTAGATCCCGCCGGTCTGGGTCGGGGCGATCATGCACTCGAGGTCCAGGACCGGGGTGGGGATGTCGAAGTGCACGCCGTCGAGCGCCTGGATCGCGGCGTCGGACGTCTCCTGCATCCACGCGCGCAGCGCGTCGGTGCCGTCGAGCTTGCGGCTCGGGTCCGCGTCGAGGATCGCGACGGCCTCCTCGACCGTGGCGCCGGGCCCGGCGATCTGGGCGGCGACGGCCTCCTGCTCGGCGATGACGCGCGCGAGCTCCTCGAGACCCCACCGGTAGGTCTCCTCGAGGTCGACCTCGGCGCCGAGGAAGTTGCGCGACGCGAGGGCATAGCGCTCGCGCCCCACACCGTCGGCCGTGGGGGCCTGGGGCGCGAGCTCGTCCTCGAGGAAGGCGGCGAGCCTGCCGTAGGCGGCCACGGCGTCGGCGGCGCCGATCTCGAGCTCCTTGCGCACCAGGGAGCACGCGGCGGACTCGTCGAGGACCGCTGCGGCCTCGTCGCCACGGACGAACGTGACGAAGAACGACGTCTCGGGGTCCGCGAGCTCGCGGGCCTGCTTGACGCCCTCGCGGACCTGGCGGATCGCCGCGACGTTGCCGCGCGCGGCGCCGGCCCTGAGCGAGGCGATGTACCCGTCCATGGCGCCCGGGAGGGCGGCGAGCCGGGCCGCGACGTTCTCCCAGGCCACGACCGTGCCCGTGGGCATCATGTCGAAGATGTCGCGCAGCTCCTGCAGCGGGGACGCGATGTTGTTGAGCAGCGAGAGGTCCTCGCCGGCCTCGTGGAGCTCGAGCGAGAGACCGATGCGCTCGCGCATCGCGGCGAGCGTGACGCGGTCGACGTCGTCGACGGGCTCGGCGTCCGCGAGCTCGGCCAGTACGGCCCGGTCCGCGGCCGCGAGGGCCTCGTACCCGGCGGGCGACAGGTCGGTCATGCGGTGGTCGTAGCCCGTGAGGCCCATGGCCGTGGCGGCGAGCGGGTTCAGGTCGGCGACCGTCAGCACGTACGCGTCGGCGATCGCGTCGATCGCCGAGGGCGTGCGGGGGGTCCGGGCGGTGGGGGTGCCGGGCTCGGCCGGCGAGGTGGGTGAGGTCACCCGGTAGAGGTTACTGCGTGGTACCCGTGTCGTCCGGATCGTCGACGCCGGTCCGCTCCGGGTGCATCGCCGCGAGCAGGTCGTCGGCCCAGGCGCGCTGGTAGCGCACGAGGACGACGCGTGGGCGTCCTTCCGTGCCCCGGGGGTACCAGACCGCGACGGGGTCGCCCGAGCGGGGGCCGTCCGTCCCGGCGGGGACGGGCACCGTGAACGGTGCCCGGACGGGGACGTGGTCGACCGAGAAGGTGAGCCGACCGCTCACGTGCGCGGCGCCGTCGGGCAGCTCGCGTGCGGATCCGGAGGGAACCCCGGTCGTGACGTCGACGAGCACCGAGCCCGTGGTGCGCTCGGCCGCCGTCAGCAGGGCGTCGCGTGCGCGGGTCTCGCGCTGCGCGTCGCGGTCGTCGAGGTAGCGCGCGAGCGCGAGGACCGCCACGAGCAGGAGCAGGACGGTCAGGACGCCCAGCACGGCGGCCGGCAGGGGCCAGCCCTGCGACGGGGCGAGCTGCTGGTAGGCGACGAGCGCGACCGTCGGGACGGTCGGGACGATCCACGCCCACCGGCGCCAGCCGGTGCGGGCCGGGAGCGGGGGCAGGGCGGGCCCGCTGCCGTCGGCCGTGAGTGGGCGTTCGACGGCCCCGGGGCCGTCCGCGAGCTCGACCAGGACGGTCGTGGACTGGCTCATGACTGCAGGCTCCACCGCCAGGAGTCGGCGTTGTGCCGACCCGAGCGGCCGCCGAAGCTCTTGGCCGTCGCGCCCGCCCCGGTCCCGCGCAGACCGCGCGCACGGTTGGTCCACTCGGACAGTGGCGCCTCGTCGTCGGGCACGTGCGCGGCCGCCGCGGCTGCGGCGAGGCCGGCGACGAGCGCCGCGACCTCGAGGTCGTCGGGAGCGCCGCGCACCACGCGCAGCGAGCGTCCCGACGACGCCTCGGGGGTCCCGCTCACAGGTTGCCGTCCGTCGGGTCGTCCGCCGCGTCCCCGTACCCCTCGAAGTCGGCGGCCTCGCCGCGCGACGCGGCCCACTCGGGGATGTCGAAGCCGGCCTCGGCGAGGGCCGCGACGACCTGCTCGCCCGCGTTGTCGAGGAAGTCGATGACCGAGTCGAGCGAGGAGTCGGGCGTCGAGCCCGGCCCCACGACGAAGCCCAGGTAGAAGGGCTCGGCGACCTCCGGGGCCGGGGGCGCGTCCGCGTCGGCGCCCGCGCCGAGCTCCTCGTCCGAGGCCCACACGAGCGACGTGAGGTCCGGGTGCATGCCGAGCGAACCGTGCAGCGCGTCGTAGACCTGGGCGTTGAGCGTGCTGATGCGCGCCTCGAGGGCCAGGACGCGCGGGTCCTCGTCGGCCTCGGACGCGCCGAACTCGGAGCGCACGCCGACCGCGGTGCCGATGTAGTCGTGCAGCGCCGCCGCCAGGGCGTCGACCGCGGCGTGCAGCGGTGCCTCGTCGACCGGGCCGAGCGGCTCGGCGCCGTGCGACACGCTGTCATGACCGTTGTCCGGGTGGTCGTGGCCCTCGTGGCCCTCGTGGCTGTCGCTCGTGTGCTCGTCGGGCATGTCGTCCTCGCGGTTCGTCTCGTGGTTCGCGTCGTCGTGCGGTGCTGAGGTCACAGCGGGATGTTCCCGTGCTTCTTGGGGGGCAGGCTCGCACGCTTGGTGCGCAGCGCGCGCAGCGCGCGCACGACCTGCACGCGGGTCTCCGACGGACGGATCACCGCGTCGACGTAGCCGCGCTCGGCCGCGTCCCAGGGGTTCACGATGGCCTCCTCGTACTCCCCGACCAGGCGGGCCCGCTCGGCGTCGACGTCCAGCCCCGCGTCCGCCGCGGCCTTGAGGGTGCCGCGCTGGAGGATGTTGACCGCGCCGCCCGCGCCCATGACGGCGATCTGGGCCGTGGGCCACGCGAGATTGACGTCCGCGCCGAGCTGCTTGGAGCTCATGACGATGTACGCGCCACCGTACGCCTTGCGCGTGATGAGCGTGACGAGCGGGACCGTGGCCTCGGCGTACGCGTAGATGAGCTTGGCGCCGCGACGGATGATTCCCTGGTGCTCCTGGTCGACGCCCGGCAGGAAGCCCGGGACGTCCACGAGGGTCAGGACGGGGATGTTGAACGCGTCGCACGTGCGCACGAACCGCGCGGCCTTCTCGGCCGCGTCGATGTCGAGCGTCCCGGCCATCGCGAGGGGCTGGTTGGCCACGACGCCGACCGACTGGCCCTCGACGTGCCCGAACCCGATCAGCACGTTCTTCGCGAACAGCGGCTGGACCTCGAGGAAGTCGCCGCCGTCCAGGACGTGCTCGATCACGGTGCGCATGTCGTACGGCTGCGAGTCCGAGTCGGGCACCAGGGTGTCGAGCTCGAGGTCCTCGTCCGTGACCTCGAGCTCGGTGTCCTCGGGCGGGAAGCCGGGGGCGTCCGAGAGGTTGTTCTGCGGCAGGTAGCCGATGAGGTGGCGCACGTAGTCGATCGCGTCGTCCTCGTCGGTGCCCATGTAGTGCGCGACGCCCGAGCGCTCGTTGTGGGTGCGCGCCCCGCCGAGCTCCTCGAAGCCCACGTCCTCGCCCGTGACCGCACGGATCACGTCGGGGCCCGTGATGAACATGTTCGACGTCTGGTCGGCCATGACGATGAAGTCGGTCAGGGCCGGGGAGTACACGGCCCCGCCCGCGCTCGGGCCGAGGATGAGCGAGATCTGCGGGATGACGCCCGAGGCCGCGACGTTGCGGCGGAAGATCTCCGCGAACTGCGTCAGGGCCGCGACGCCCTCCTGGATGCGTGCGCCGCCGCCGTCGGAGATCCCGATGAGCGGTACGCCCGTGCGTAGCGCCAGGTCCTGGACCTTGGTGATCTTCTGGCCGTGCACCTCGCCGAGGCTCCCGCCGAAGACCGTGAAGTCCTGGGAGTAGATGCACACCTGACGGCCGTCGACCGTCCCGTGCCCCACGACCACGCCGTCGCCCGCGAGCCGCTTCTTCTCGAGCCCGAAGTTGGTCGAGCGGTGCTTGGCGAACGCGTCGAGCTCGACGAAGCTGCCCTCGTCGAGCAGGGCCTCGATGCGCTCGCGGGCCGTCTTCTTGTTCCGGGCGTGCTGCTTGGCGCGAGCCGTCTCCTCGGGCGCGACGGACGCCTCGGCGCGCCGACGGTCGAGGTCGGCGAGCTTCGCTGCGGTGCCGATGAGCTGACCGGTGGGGGCCGGGGTGGTGCCGGCGACAGGTTCGTTCACGCAGACGAGCCTAGTTGGTGGGTGGGACCAAGCGGGTGCGGGGGATCGCACCGGCGTCCGCGTCGGCGTTGGAGGGTTCCCACAAACCGTTGCGAGGCGGTGCCCGTCGTCGTGCGGGATGCCGGTTCGTCGTGCGGGTGGTGCTGCCGTCCCCCGGGCGCGTCCGTGCATGATGGGGGCATGACGACTGCCGACCGCCCCGCGCTGCGCCCCGACTTCCTGCGGGACCTGCTCGTGGTCCCGCACGGCCCGCTCGAGCGCCTCGAGGTCGTCGAGGAGTCCGTCTCGACCAACACCGAGCTGGCCGCGGCCGTGGCTGCGGACCCGCGGGCCTGGCCTGCGCCCGCGCTGCTCGTGGCCGAGCACCAGGTCGGTGGGCGGGGACGTGCGGGGCGCACCTGGGAGACGCCCGCGCGGACCGCGCTGACGGGCTCGCTCCTGGTCCGGCCCGACGTGCCGCGCGAGAGCCTGAGCTGGCTGCCGCTGCTCGCGGGCCTCGCGACGGTCCGGTGCCTGCGCGCGACCGCGGGCGTCGAGGCCGTGGTCAAGTGGCCCAACGACGTGCTCGTCCCGGGGCCGGGCGCCGCTGCCGGTGGCGAGGAGGCGGAGGAGATCGAGGGGTGGGGGACGTACCGCAAGGTCGCGGGCATCCTGTGCGAGCTCCTGCCCGACGGCGGAGCGATCGTGGGCGTCGGGCTCAACGTCCTGCAGGGCGAGGGCGAGCTCCCGGTCGCCTCGGCCACGTCGCTCGCCCTGGCGGGGGCGGCCACGACCGACCGCGAGGTCCTGCTCACCGCGCTCGAGGAGTCGTTCGCGCTGACGCTCGGTCGGTGGCAGGACGCGGGCGGGGACGCCGAGGCCGCGGGCCTCGTCGCGGAGTGCGTCGAGGTCAGCGGGACGCTGGGTGCGCACGTGCGCATCGACCTCACGGGCGGGGGACAGGTCACGGGCGAGGCCTACGGGTTCGGCCCCGACGGTTCGTTGCTCGTCCGGGGCGACGACGGGACGGCCCGTTCGCTGCACAGCGGCGACGTGCACCACCTGCGCGTGGGCTCGGGATCCGCGGCCGGCTCGGGGACCTCCTCGGTGACCGGCGGGACGGCCTCCTCGGGGCCTGTCGGCGGCCCCGTCGGTGCTCCCGCCGGGTGAGCGGGCCGAGGCGCACGGCCGCGCTGAACTAGGATCTGTCTGTGACGCACGACATCCCTGAGGCAGCCGAAGAGACCACCGAGACGACGAAGGCAGCCGAGGAGAGTCGAGCGGACGGTCCTGGTGTCCCCGAGCGGGCGACGGTCGAGGCAGACGTCGACGCGGCCCTCCTGGGTGGGCCCCGTGCCCTCACGGTCGAGGGGCTCGCGGAGCGGGCCGGGCTCACGGAGAAGCAGGTGCGCTCGTACTGGCAGGCGCTCGGGCTCCCGATCACCGAGGAGCAGGAGCAGATGTTCACCGAGGACGACGCGGTCGCCCTCGAGCAGATCTACTCGGTCGCCGAGCGCGAGCAGTTCGACGACCGGTCGCTGACGACCCTCATCCGGTCGATGGGCCACACGACCGAACGGCTCGTGCTCTGGCAGGTCGAGGCGCTCGTCGAGCACATGACCAAGCGGTTCGACCTCGACGACACGAGCGCCCGGCTGCTCGTGCTCGACCGCCTCCCGGACCTCGCGCCCGTGCTGGAGACCCAGCTGAGCCACGCCTGGCGACGACAGCTCGCGGCCGTCGCCGCGCGCTTCACGGTCGAGTTCTCCGACGCGCGCGCGGGCGACGTCACGGACTCCCAGGCGCTGCCGCTCCCGCGGGCCGTCGGGTTCGCCGACATCGTGTCGTTCACCAAGCGGACGGCGGGTCTGGGGTCGAGCGAGCTCGCCGAGTTCGTCCAGCTCTTCGAGACCCGGGCGCGCGACGTCATCACCGCCGCGGGCGGTCGGGTCGTCAAGACCATCGGCGACGCGGTCCTGTACGTCGCCGACGACGTCGCGACGGGTGCCAAGGTCGCGCTCGGTCTCGCCGAGGAGGCCGAGCGGGCCGGCGAGGGGGTCGAGGTCCCGCCCGTCCGGGTCAGCCTCGTCTGGGGCAGGGTGCTCTCGCGCTTCGGTGACGTGTTCGGCCCGTCGGTCAACCTCGCGTCGCGGCTCACCGAGATCGCCGAGCCGGCGACCGTGCTGATCGACCGCGAGACGGCCGCGCTCCTGTCGCGGGACTCGCGGTTCGCGCTGACGGCCCAGCCCGAGCGCGAGGTCCATGGCCTCGGGGTGATCGAGCCCGTGCGTCTCCAGTGGGCGTACAAGGGCTGACCGCCCTTCGGTCAGGGCGGTGCGGACCGGTGACCGGTCCGCGCCGTAGTGCACGCCAGTCGTCGCCGGAACGGCGACCGCGTCTCAGACCGCGAGGACCAGCTCGGGCCCGTTGTTGGCGACGCTGTTGACCAGCGGTGCGACCTCCTGCGCCGTCATGCGTACCTCGGGGGCGACGAGCAGACCGGCCGCCTCGTCCTTGCCGACCGCAGGATCGAGCCACGCGTCCCACAGGTCAGGGGCGAGCGTCAGCGGCATGCGGTCGTGGATCGACGCGAGCGCCGGCGCGGCGGCGGTCGTCACGACGGTCGTCGACACGAGCCAGCGGTCCGGGTCGTCGTCGGCCTTGGTGCGGTCGCGCCAGAACTCGTAGAGCCCCGCGAACGCGGCGACCGCGGACCCCTCGGGGTGGATGAAGAAGGGCTGCTTGGAGACCTTGGGCTTGCGGGCGGTCGATCCCGGAGCCGGGGGAGTCTCGATGCGGCGCCACTCGTAGTACCCGTCGGCGGGCACCAGGCAGCGGCGGGCCGCGAACGGCTTGGCGAACGCGGGCTTGTCCAGCAGCGACTCCGCGCGGGCGTTGATCATCCGGGCTCCGACGCCCGGGTCCTTGGCCCAGCTCGGCACGAGTCCCCACCGGGCCACCCGCAGGGAGCGGCGGACCTCGCCCGTGTCCCTGGCCGCGCGCTCGACCACGATCCGCACGGGGTCGGTCGGGGCGACGTTCCAGGAGGGCGGCAGGAGGCGCGCGTCGTCGGCGAGGTCGGCGATCGCGAACTCGTCGGCCAGGTCCTGGGCGTCCCGGAAGGAGGCATAGCGTCCGCACATGTCTCCCAGGATGCCTCGCGCCACCCACGCTGCGCCCGGCCGCCGCGTCGGAGGCGGGGTGCGCGGCGCCGTCGGGCATGGTGCCCAACTAGATTGACAGCCTGACTAGTTCGCGACACTATCTAGTCATGTCCGAGAACACCTGGCCCAGCGAGTGGCTGCGCGGCGTCCTCGACGTCTGCGTGCTGCGCATCCTCGCCGGCGGCCCCACCTACGGGTACGCGATCGCGGCGCGCCTCGCCGACGCCGGGCTCGGCGCGATCAAGGGCGGCACGCTCTACCCGCTGCTGGGGCGCCTCGAGGCCGGCGGGCTCGTGACCGTCGAGTGGCGGGCGGGCGACGGCGGACCCGGTCGCAAGTACTACGACCTGACCCCGGCGGGCCGCGCCGAGCTCGCACAGCGCGCCGCGCTGTGGGACGCGTTCGTGCAGACCACCCATGGCCTTGTCGTCGGACCGGACCGCACCGAGCCCGCCGACCGACCATCACAGACCGAGGAGACCTGATGTCCCGCACCCCTCAGACATCCCCCCTGCGCGAGAGGCGCAGAGCCGCGCGCTACGAGATCGAGCGAAGCCTGGCCCCTCACGTCGAGGAGGAGTGGGCCGAGGGCTTCGTGATCGAGCTGCGCCTGCTCGACGTGCCCGGGGACGTGCTCGGGGCAGCTCTCGCAGAGGTCGAGTCCCACTGCGCCGAGAGCGGCGAGAAGGCGTCCGAGGTGTTCGGGGACCCGGTGGCCTACGCGCGCAGCCTCGACCTGCCCGTGCAGCCCGCAGGGCGGTGGGACATGGTGACGGTCCTGGGGCCCGTGGGGAGTCAGGTCCTCGGGATGCTGGTGCTCGGGTGGGGAGGTGGCGCCGCCGTCGACGCGTGGCGCACGGGTGCGGCGGGCGCGACCGTCGGCCTCACGGTCGGGATGCTGCTCATGGTCGTGGCGCTCGGCGTCGTGCTCCTGCTCTTCGCGCGACACAGCTCGACGGTGCTGCGGCACATCCTCGACCGGCCGGTGGTCTCCTGGCTCGTCCTCACGCTGCTGACGGGATCGCTCGGGGTCTGTGCCGTCCTGCTGGACAGCGAGGTCCTCGTCCTCCCGGCGGTGCCGGTCGCGACCGCGGGGGCGCTGGTCCTCGTCGCGGGCACGGTCTGGAGCGTCGTCCAGGTCCGCCGGGGTGCCCTCGACGACCCCGTCGTCTCGCCGCTGCCGGTCGCGGGAGAGGGGGCTGGGGAAGCGGCCGACCGAGGTGCACGGGTCGTCTCGTCCCTGATCACCTGGACCGTCCCGCTCCTCGCGCTCGCCCCCCTCGGTGCGGCCTGGCTCTTCGCGGGACCCTAGGCGTCCACTACCCGCTGGGGCGTCCGGCCGGGACGCCGCGCTCGCCCCGAGCCACGGAGCCGCGAGGGCTACCGCCTCGTGGCGGTGGCTCGGGGCAATCATCGAATCGTTATGATTGGCTCCCATGAGCACCCCACCGGCAGGACCTGCCTCCGCCCCGACGGCGCCGCCCCTCGACGCCGTCCGCAGCACCGTCGGCACCCCGGCCCGCAGGTCCGGCCGCTCCACGGTCAAGTGGGTCCTCCTCCTCGGCGCCCTCGCGACGCTCCCGGCCTTCACGGTCGACATGTACCTGCCGCTCCTGCCCGACGTCGCCACCGACCTGGACGCGAGCCCCGCGCTCGCGCAGCTCACCCTGGCCGGGATGCTCGTCGGCGGCGCCGTGGGACAGCTGGTGATCGGACCGCTCTCCGACCGGTACGGACGCCGTGCGCCCGTGATCATCGGACTCGCGCTGCACGTCGTCACCTCGATCCTGTGTGCGGTCGTGCCCGGGATCGGGTGGCTCATCACGCTGCGCGTGCTCCAGGGCTTCTTCAACGCCTCGGCCCAGGTCGTCTCGATCGCCGTGATCCGCGACCGGTTCACCGGGTCGGACGCGGCCCGCATCCTGTCGCGCCTCATGCTCGTGATCGGGCTCGCGCCCCTCCTCGCGCCCACGTTCGGCTCGCTGATCGCCTCGCACGGGACGTGGCGCTGGGTCTTCTGGGTCCTCGCGGTGCTCGGCGTGATCCTGGCCCTGATCGTGCTGCGCTTCATGCCCGAGACGCTCGAGACCGAGCGGCGCCAGACCGGCGGGATCGGCAGCGTCTTCCGTGGGTACGGGACCCTGCTGCGCGACCGCCACTTCCTGGCCCTGGCCGTGCTGCCCGGGCTCGGCATGGCCGTCCTCATGAGCTACGTCGTCGGCTCCCCGTTCGTGCTGCAGGAAGGCTACGGCCTGACGCACGGGCAGTTCGCGGCGCTCTTCGCGGTGAACGGGATCGGGCTCGTGATCTCCGCCCAGGTCAACGCCTCGCTGGTGCGCCGGGTCGCGCCCATCCGGATCCTGCGCACGGCCCTCGTCCTGCAGTCGGTGTTCGCCGTAGGTCTGCTCGTCGTGGCGCTCACCGGGGCGGGCGGGCTGATCGGTCTCCTCGCGGCGCTCTGGCTCACGCTCGCGCTCCAGGGGCTCATCCCGGCCAACGCGTCGGCGCTCGCGCTCACGCGCCACGGCGAGAGGGCCGGCACCGCAGCGGCGGTCATCGGGGCGTTCCAGGCCGGTGTCGCAGGCCTCGTGAGCCCCCTCGTGGGCGTCCTCGGGGGCGACGAGGTGGCCATGAGCGCGGTCATGCTCGGCGCCGTGCTGGCGTCCCTGCTGGTGCTCGGTCTGGCCACCCCGGCCTTCCGCAAGGGCGGCTGGCACCTGCCGACCTGACGGGTCGTGGGACTGCCGCGCGCCCCCACGCCGACGGGACACTTCACACTTCCTTTGCACGACACGAAGGCCGCACCCTTCTGGTGCCTCTAGGCTCTTCCCATGCCCAGCCCGAAGACCGCCTCGAAGAGCGGCCCTCATCACGCGCGCTCCCTGCGCTCGCACAAGGCCCTTCGCATCGTCGGAATGGTCGCCACGGGGAGCCTGGTCTTCGCCGGGACGGCCGCGGCCGCGATGTACGTCGACTTCCAGAACGCGGTGGACGTGAGCGACGTCTCGGACCTCGTCGAGGGCGCGTCACCGGAGCCTCCTCGGGACCCGGACGACCCGTTCGCGGGCAAGGCGCTCAACATCCTCGTGATGGGCACGGACTACCGCGACGCGGAGAACGCTGCGATCGCGGGCGAGGAAGAGGGTATGCGGTCGGACACCACGTTCGTGGTGCACGTCTCGGGTGACCGCACGCGCATGGAGGTCGTCTCCATCCCGCGCGACTCGCTGGTCGACATCCCGTCGTGCAACCTGTCGGACGGCTCGACGTCGAAGCCGCGCAAGGACACGATGTTCAACGAGGCGTTCCAGATCGGGGCCGGGCAGGACGACGACATGGTGGGCGCTGCCGCCTGCACCATCACGACCGTGCAGTCGCTCACCGGGCTGACGATCACCGACCACGTCGTGCTGAAGATGAACGGCGTCGTGGGCGTCGTCAACGCGATCGGCGGGGTCACCATGTGCTTCCCCGAACCCATGAAGGAGAACCCGCGGTACGGGACGCTCGACCTGCCGGCAGGTCAGACCACCTTGAACGGCGACCAGGCGATCAGCTACCTGAGGGCGCGCCACGGGACGGGCATGGGCCTCGAGATGGGGAGCGACCTCTCCCGGATCCCGCGCCAGCAGGCGTTCATCGACTCGATGCTCCGCGAGGTCCTGTCCAAGAACCTCATCACCAACGCGCCCGAGCTCTACGGCATGATCAAGGCTGTCCTGTCCTCCGTGAGCGCGAGCCCCAGCCTCGCGGGCCTCGACTCGCTCGCCGGCCTGGCGTTCTCGCTCAAGGACATCGACACGAACGAGATCGTCTTCAGCGAGCTGCCCGTCATCGATGCGCCCACCGACAAGAACCGTGTCGTGTGGACCAAGGACGCCCAGGCGATCTGGGACCGCATGGCCGCCGACGAACCGCCGCCCGGGCACGAGACCCCCGCCCCCACCGACGTGGCGCCGGACACCGGCGCGGTCCAGGGCACGGACCCCGCGGCCGGCACGGACCCGGAAGCGGGGACCGATCCGGGAACGGACCCCGGTGCCGGCGCGGGAGAGGTCGCTCCTCCGGTCGCCCCCCCGGTGGTCGAGGAGCGGCTGCCCGGCGTCTGCTGACGCCTCGCCCCCGGCGAGCCGGGTGCTCGGCGAGCAGAGGCGGGAACCGTCCGGCCCGCGCCTACCGGCCTTCGCGCAGTGCGCCGAGGCGCCCGACCGCGTCACGGAGCACGTCCTCGCGCTTGACGAACGTGAAGCGGACCCGCGAGGCCAGGGCGCGGGCAGTCGTCGGGCCGTGCGCCTGGTCACCCGGCGCTCCGGGCGCGCGGCAGAACGCGCTCACGGGCACGCCCACGACGCCTGCGAGGCCCGGGAGACGGCGGCACAGCTCGATGCCGTCGTCGAAACCCAACGGGGCGCCGTCCGCGACCACGAAGTACGTCCCGCGAGGGACGACGACCTCGAACCCGGCCGCCACGAGACCCTCGCACAGCAGGTCCCGCCGGTCGCGCAAGGACGCCGCGAGCGCGCGCGGGGCCTCGTCGTCGGCGAGCGCCTGGGCGATCGCGGGCTGGAACGGTGACCCCGACGTGTACGTCAGGAACTGCTTGACCGTCCGCACGGCCTCGACGAGGTGTGCCGGCCCGTGCAGCCAGCCGATCTTCCAGCCCGTGAACGAGAAGGTCTTGCCCGCCGAGGAGATGGTGATCGTGCGCTCGGCCATGCCCGGCAGGGTCGCGACGGGCACGTGCACGGCGTCGTCGTACACGAGGTGCTCGTAGACCTCGTCGGTCACGACGATCGCGTCCACGGAGCGGGCCGCGTCCGCGACCACCTGCAGCTCGGCGCGCGTGAGGACCGTCCCGGTCGGGTTGTGCGGCGTGTTGACGAGGACCAGCCGGGTCCGCGGCCCGACGGCGGCACGCACCTGGGCGGGGTCGAGGCGGAAGCCGTCCGGGGTCGGGTGGAGCGGCACGGTCACGTGCGTGGCTCCCGCGAGCGCGATGACGGCCGCGTGGGAGTCGTAGAAGGGCTCCAGGGTCACGACCTCGTCGCTCGGGCCCGCGAGGGCCAGGACGGTGGCCGCGAGCGCCTCGGTGGCCCCCGTGGTGATCAGGACCTCGGTGTCCGGGTCCAGGTCCAGGCCGTAGTGGCGTCGCTGGTGGTCCGCGACGGCCCGGCGCAGCTCGGGGACTCCCGTGCCCGGCGGGTACTGGTTGTACCCGTCCTCGATCGCGCGGATCGCGGCCTGCTTGATGGCGTGCGGGCCGTCGACGTCCGGGAAGCCCTGGCCCAGGTTGATCGCGCCCGTGCGCGCCGCGAGGTTCGTCATCTCGGCGAAGATCGTGGACGCGACGCTGCCGTCAGCGCGCAGGAGCCCGGTGGCTGCCGCGGCCGCGCGCCAGCGGCCCGGGACGTGGGGCGAGGACTGGGTGCGCTGCGGGGGCCTCGGGTCTGCGGGGTGGGGCGTCGACATGACCACGACCCTAAGCCTGGCGGCGTCGGTGTGTGCCGAGGGCGCCGCCGGGCGGGGTGGTCGCCACCAGGTCGAACATGGCTGGACGCCCGAACGGGCGCGACCGGGTCCCGGAACGAACGTGACGGTGACCACATTCCGGACAGTCCGCGGCGACCCGGGGCGCGGAAATCCGCCGATCCTGACCCGTCGTCCACAGGGCGCGTGCGCGCCCGGGGCGATGTGCCCTAGTGTCGGCGCTCAGCCGCTCCGCGACGCCGGGGCCGCTGGCTGCGCGGGGGGCGTGCAGGGGGACGCAAGGGGGCGTGACGACGACGTGAGCACCAGCGGTGTGACGATCCTCGAGACCGAGGTGCGCGAGCTGATCCGTCGGCGGGGAGTGGACCCGGTGCGCGACAAGGACGGGATCGACCGCCTCGTCGCGGACGCCCTGGCCGACTACGACTCCCGGACCGCTCTCGGGGTCGTCCCACCGCTCGCCGACGCGCAGGGCGCGATGCGTGCGGTCCTCGACGCGGTCGCGGGGCTCGGTCCGCTCCAGAAGTACCTCGACGACCCGGAGGTCGAGGAGATATGGATCAACTCGCCCGCCAAGGTGTTCGTCGCCCGGGGCGGGAGCGCCGAGCTCACCTCGACCATCCTGACCTCGACGCAGGTCCGCGACCTCGTCGAGCAGATGCTCAAGTCCTCCGGTCGGCGCCTCGACCTCTCGAGCCCGTTCGTCGACGCCGCGCTGCCCGGCGGTGAGAGGCTCCACGTGGTGATCCCGGACGTGACCCGCGAGCACTTCGCGGTGAACGTCCGCAAGCACGTCGTGCGGGCCTCGCACCTGGACCACCTGGTGCGGCTGGGTTCCCTGACCCCGCACGCGGCGGCGTTCCTGCACGCCTCGGTCCGGGCCGGTCTCAACGTCCTCGTCGCCGGGGCGACCCAGGCGGGCAAGACGACCATGCTCAACGCTCTCGCCGGATCGATCCCGTCGCAGGACCGGGTCGTCACGTGCGAGGAGGTGTTCGAGCTGAGGTTCGCGGTGCGAGACATCGTCTCGATGCAGTGCCGCCAGCCCAGCCTCGAGGGGACCGGCGAGATCCCGCTGCGGCGGCTCGTCAAGGAGGCGCTGCGCATGCGCCCGGACCGTATCGTGATCGGGGAGGTGCGCGAGGCCGAGAGCTTCGACCTGCTGATCGCTCTGAACGCGGGTGTTCCCGGGATGTGCACGATCCACGCGAACTCGGCCAGGGAAGCGATCTCCAAGATGTGCACCCTGCCGCTCCTGGCCGGGGAGAACGTGTCGGACCGCTTCGTCGTCCCGACGGTCGCGAGCGCCGTGGACGTGGTCGTGCACCTCGGCGTGACGGCGGACGGACGGCGCGAGGTCCGCGAGATCGTCGGGGTGACGGGACGCGTCGAGCAGGGGGTCGTCGAGGTCTCTGACCTGTTCCACCGGTCCGGCGGCCGACTGGTCCGCGGTGACGGGTTCCCGCCGGCCGAGGACCGCTTCGCGCGGGTGGGTGTCGACCTGGCGGCTCTGATGTCGCCTCGACCCGGGGGGCAGGGCTGACATGGGGGTCGTTGTCGGTCTGCTGTTGGGCGCGGGGCTCGTCTGCCTGTGGTCGTCCTGGTGGGAGCCGCGCCCTCGTGCGCCGCGGGAGGCGGACGGCTGGTCCGTCCGTACCCAGGACGCCCTGGTGCAGGCGGGGCTTCCGGGTGTCTCGCCTCGAGCGCTCGTCGCCGGGAGCGTGGGAGCAGGGCTCTTCGTGCTAGTCGTCGGGCTCGCCCTGACGCGCGCTCTGCCGATCGCCGCGTGCTTCGCGCTGTTCGCCGCTCTCGCGCCGGTCGCCGTGGTGCGTTCGCGGGCCCGACGTCGAAGGACGAGCCTGCGGGACGTGTGGCCAGAGGCCGTGGACCACCTGGCGTCGGGAGTTCGTGCGGGCCTCTCGCTCCCGGAGGCCGTGGGGCAGCTCGGCGAGCGCGGTCCTGTCGAGCTGCGGGAGCCGTTCGCACAGTTCGCCCAGGACTTTCGGGCTTCCGGCCGGTTCGGTGACTGCCTGGACGCGCTCAAGACACGGCTCGCAGACCCGGTCGCGGACCGGATCGTCGAGGCGCTGCGCATGACCAGGGAGGTCGGTGGGACCGACCTCGGGAGGCTCTTGCGCACGCTCGCCCTGTTCTTGCGGGAGGACGCGAGGACGCGTGGTGAGCTCGAGGCACGGCAGTCGTGGACGGTCAGCGGCGCGCGGCTCGCGGTGGCCGGTCCTTGGGTCGTCCTCGCGCTGCTGGCGACCCGGCCCGAGACCGCGCAGGCCTACAACTCGATGCAGGGGGTCGCGGTCCTCGGGGGAGGAGCCGTGTGCTCGCTCGTGGCCTACCAGCTGATGCGAAGGATCGGTCGCCTGCCCGAGGAAGCGCGGGTGCTGCGGTGAGCGGGGCGGACGGTTCCGGGCTCTTGTGGTCCGGGGCGACGGTCGGCGCCCTGTTCGGGTGGGGAGTCCTGGTGATCTCCTCCCGGCTCCGGGCGCGGCGGGTCCGGCTCGACGAGCGGGTCGGTCCGTACCTGAGGCTCCACGGCGCGACCTCGGGACTGCTGGCGGAGACGTCGTCGGCGAGCAGGCTCCACACGGTCGACCGTGTCCTCGGGCTGAGGATCGCGGCGGCGGGCCGGCTGCTGGAACGGTTCGGCTCCTCACGCTCCGAGGTGCGCCGTCGTCTCGACCGGGCCGGCTCGCAGGAGAGCGTGGACCAGTTCCGAGCCCGTCAGGTCGTCTGGGGGGCCGTGGGCCTCGCCGGGGGCCTGGTCGTTGCGCTCCTCCTCGCGGCCACGCGGGGGTCCTCGGTCGTCGTGCTCCTCCTGCTGGTGCTCCTCTGCGGGGTCGGCGGGCTGCTGTCCTGCGATCAGATGCTCTCGCGTCGGATCGCTCGGCGCGAGGAGCGGATGCTCAGCGAGTTCCCGACGATCGCCGAGCTGCTCGCCCTGTCGGTCGGAGCCGGAGAAGGGCCGGTCGCGGCGATGGAGAGGGTCGCCACCAGCGCGCACGGCGAGCTCTCCGTCGAGCTCGCAGCCACGCTGTCAGCCGTCCGGTCCGGGGTTCCCCTGGCCCGCGCGCTCGAGGACCTCGCCGACCGGACGACGCTCGCGAGCCTGACCCGGTTCGCCGAGGGGGTGGCGGTGGCCGTCGAGCGAGGAACGCCTCTCGCGGAGGTGCTCCGAGCCCAGGCCCAGGACGTGCGCGAGGCGGGAAGGCGAGCACTCATGGAGTCCGGCGGACGCAAGGAGGTCCTCATGATGATCCCGGTGGTGTTCCTCATCCTTCCGGTGACGGTCGTCTTCGCGGTCTATCCGTCGATCGTGACACTGCAGATCGGGCTCTGAGCGTGGGGCCGGAAGTGCTGGCATGCCGGCGGGGCACCACCTCGGGCGCCGCGGCGGGTGGTCGTGCGTCGCACCGGCCCGCGGCCTTCGAAAGACCGCCGACATGAACACTCGTCCTGGACGACCGTCCAGGTCAGGATCCGAGAAGCGAACGATCAGGGAGCAGCGGTGGAGCAGCAGGTGAAGGACTGGACGAGCAGGCTGGTGCGACGGGTCTCGGGCCGAGGGACAGAACGGGGTGACGTCCCGGGGTGGGTCCTCGTGACGCTCATGACGGCAGGGCTCGTCATCGCCCTGTGGGCCGTGGCCGGTCCCGCGCTGACCAGCACCTTCAGCGACGCGATCAGCAGCGTGAGCGGGCCCTGAGATGGGCCGGGACGCCGACCTGGGGGGAACGCGAGGAGCGGAGGACGGATCTGCCGTCGTCGACTTCGTGCTGGTGTCGGTCCTCGTGGTCGCGCTCCTCCTCGGCGTCGTGCAGGTGGTGCTCGCACTCCACGTGCGCGCCGTCGTGATCGACAGTGCTGCTGAGGGAGCGCGCCTCGCGGGGCGGGCGGACCGCACCCCCGCGGACGGTGTCGAACGCACGCGGCAACTGATCGATGCCGCGCTCTCCGAGCGGTTCGCCCAGGACGTGACCGCACGTGAGGTCGAGCTGGAGGGCCTGCCGGTCGTGGAGGTGACCGTGACGGCCCCGTTCCCGGTGGTCGGCCTGCTCGGCCCGGCCGGCACGCTGACGGTGAGCGGTCACGCGCTGGTGGAGGAGCCGTGAGATCCCGGGCCCGCTCGGCCCGCGAGGGGTACCCGCGCGGGGTCTCGAAGGTCGTCGAGCGACGGACCCGCCCACGGTCGATCCCCGACGACCGGGTGAATTCTGGTCATCAGGCCGCCGCCCGAGCGCGCGGCGACGAAGGGAACGCGCAGGTCGAGTTCCTCGGTGTGGCACTTGTCCTGATTCTCCCGGTCCTGTACCTGGCACTGACTCTCGGCCGGATCCAGGCGGCGACCTTTGCGGTCGAGGGCGCGGCGAAGGAGTCCGCTCGGGCGTTCGTGACAGCGGACTCGGTGGCCGAGGGGCAGGTACGGGCGGCGGTGGCCACCTCGCTGGCGCTCTCCGACCAGGGTTTCGATGACGTTCTGCCCTCGGAGATCCTCGAGCTCTCCTGTTCCAGTGACCCCTGCCTCGCTCCGGGGAGCGAGGTCGTGGCGGTCGTGCGATACGACGTCGGGCTGCCCTTCGTCCCCTCGGGGATCCGGTCCTGGGTCCCGCTGTCGATCCCGGTCCAGGCCGTGCACACCTCGCCGGTCGACAGCTACGCGGGGGCTCGGTCGTGAGGCGTTCCTGTGGTGCCCCCGGACGAGGGCGTGCGCAGGAGCGAGACGGCGAGAGCGGCCAGATCATGCTTCTCACCAGCATGTTCGTCGCGTTCGCGCTCGTCCTGGTGGCCGTGGTCGTCTCCGCGTCGGAGGTCCACCTGGACCGCAAGCGGCTGTTCGACCTGGCCGACGCCTCTGCTCTCGATGCCGCCGACGCGATGCCCGCCGAGGCCGTCTACCAGGGAGGTCTGGCGGACCCGGTCGAGGGGGCGGTCCTGGTCCTGAGAGACGCGGACGTCGAGTCGTCCGTCCGGTCGTTTCTCGTCGCTCACCCGGCCACGCTGGCAGGGCTCGACGACGTCACGATCGTCGAGGCCTCCACGCCGGACGGGCGTACGGCGACAGTCCGGCTGGCGGCACGGTCGCGCCCCGTTCTTGTCAGCTGGGTGACGCAGCTCTGGTCTGATGGCATCATCGTGCGTGCAGAGTCCAGTGCGCGAGCTTGGTGATCCACCCTCCCTTCCCGAAAAAAGTGTCGGGCGAGTGAACATGATTGAGTTAGCGCTAACACGATCGTTAACTTTCTTAACGAAAGGTGCGACTTTTGACTGGGGGCTGCCAAAACCGCCGGTTCGCCGCTATGGTGATCCGGTCCGACACCCTCCAACGACGGAGACTTACATGAATGCACGTGCAAGGAAGCAGTGGATCGCTGGCGGAGCGCTCAGCGCGATGCTGCTCGGGACCATCGCGATGGCGTCGTCGGCCGCGGCCGACGTGAACCAGGACGAGGACGTTCAGATCCAGGTCTCGGTCACCCCGGTCGGAGCGCTCACGCTCACGGTCGCCAACCCGTCCGTCACGCTGAACGAGTCCACCAGCGACGACATCTGGGCAGCGGGCAACCGTGAGTTCACGGGCACCCTCGACGGCGTCAGCGTCTCCGACGACCGCAACGACGTGGGTGCCGACGCAGCCTGGAACGTCAGCGGCCAGGTGAGCAACTTCGTGGCAGCCGGCCTGCCGGAGATCGACTCCGCCAACCTCGGCTGGGTCCCCGAGCTGACCAACCCGATCCCCGGCGACTTCAACGTCACCCCGGGCCAGCCGATCGCCGGTGAGCTCCAGGAGGTGCCGGACACCGAGGGTCCCGGTGGCGACTGGCTCACGGGCGGTGTCCAGGTCGGCGACCTCCTGGTCTCGTCCGGTTCGTCCGCCGAGGCCAACGGCCAGACGTTCGGCGTCAAGGCCGGGCTCAACCTGACCGTGCCGAAGAGCACCCCCTCCGGTGCGTACGCGTCGACGCTGACGCTGACGCTCATGGAGAGCTGACCGCTTCACGCGATCAGTGTCACGGACGGTGACGACACAGGGCCGGCGGATCTCCGTCGGCCCTGTACCGTCTCCGGAGCAGGTAGACCGTTCGAGGATGATCGGAAGTCGTGGTGAGCAAGGAAGTGCACAAGGTGTCCGGCGCGGGATCTCGGCCCGTGGTCTCTCGTCGTGCGGGCCGTCTCCGCAGGAGCGTCCTGGGGCTGAGCGCTCTGCTGCTGGCACTGGCCGGCGGCCTCGGGGCGGCGCAGGCTGACGAGAAGAATCCCGGGGAGATCCGCTTCTCGGTCACGACGGCGACGCCCGAGGGGCCGGACGAGCGTCGGATCTTCGACTTCGTCGCCGAGCCGGGGGAGCAGATCCAGGATCAGGTGGCCGTCTCGAACCACGGGGCCGGACCGGTCACGTTCACGATGGTCACCAACGACGGCATCTTCACACCCATGGGCAAGTTCGACATCCGTACCTCGGACCAGGAACCCCAGGACTCGGGCGGGTGGTTCGAGGTCCAGCCGACCGTGGACGTGCCCGCAGGGGAGACCGTGATCGTGCCGTTCACCGTCACGGTCCCCGAGGGCGCGACCCCGGGAGACCACCCGGCCGGCATCGTCGCGACCGTGACGTCCGCGTCCACCGCAGCGGGTCCCGGCGTCGGCGTCGAGAGTCGCGTCGGCGTGCGCGTCAACCTGCGCGTGCCCGGGGAGGTCACGCCCTCGCTCGCGCTCACGGACGTCAAGGCGACGTACGAGCCGTCGTGGAACCCGTTCGCCCCTGGTTCGGTGCGGGTCGCGTACGGCGTGACCAACGACGGGAACCTCCGCGTCGGGGCCGAGCAGCAGGCGCACGTGTCCGGCCCGTTCGGCATCGGCGACACCACGGTCGACCGGGGGACCGAGGGCGTCGAGGAGCTGATCCCGGGGACCTCCCGCTCGACCGCGTTCGCCGTGGCGGGGATCTGGCCCGTCGGACCCGTGACGACCGAGATCACCGTGACTCCTGTGCCCGTCAGCACGGGAGGGGCCGTGGACATCCCGGTCGAGGCTCCGTTCGAGCCCGTCACGGTCACCGTGACGACCTGGGCGATCCCGTGGGTCCAGATCCTCCTCCTCGCCGCGGTGGCCGTCCTGGTGATCGGTCTGCGCGACAACCGCAAGCGCAAGAAGCAGCGCCTCGAGGCGCTGCTCGCCAAGGCGCGCGCCGAAGGCCGCGCGGCGGCCGGGACAGGCGACGTCGACCAGGAGCAGGGCGGTGCGACCGCACCCGCACCGACGGCGCCCGCGACGTCCTCGGCCGGGAGCACGGACCGCGGCGACACCGCCGCCGGAGCCGACGCTCCGTCGTCGGGCGCGTGACGTGCTCGGTGCTCGGTGCCCGCCACGGCGGGCACCGAGCCACGTGAGCCCCCGCGTCGCGTAACCTAGACGATCGTGGCCACCATCGACTTCCCGCACGAGATCCGCGCCCTCCGTACGACGCTCGGCACCATCAGCGCCGTGAGCAACCCGGACGCGCTGCGCGTCCAGATCGCGGAGCTCTCGGACAAGGCGTCGGCTCCCGACCTCTGGGACGACCCTGACGCCGCCCAGAAGGTCACGACGGCCCTCTCGCAGACGCAGTCCGAGCTGGACCGCATCACGAACATGGGCGACCGGATCGACGACCTCGAGACGCTCGTCGAGATGGCGAGTGACGCCGACGTCGGCGATGCCGACAGCGCTGCGACGCTCGCGGAGGCGGCCTCCGAGCTCGAGCAGATCCGCAAGGACCTGGGCGCGCTCGAGGTCAAGACCCTCCTCTCGGGCGAGTACGACGCCCGCGAGGCCGTCGTGACGATCCGTGCGGGGGCAGGCGGCGTGGACGCGGCCGACTTCGCCGAGATGCTCATGCGCATGTACCTGCGCTGGGCCGAGCGCCACGGCTACCCGACCCAGGTCCTCGACACGTCCTACGCGGAGGAGGCGGGGCTCAAGTCCGCGACCTTCGAGGTCAAGGCCCCCTACGCGTTCGGCAACCTGTCGGTCGAGGCCGGCACGCACCGCCTGGTGCGCATCTCCCCGTTCGACAACCAGGGGCGTCGTCAGACGTCGTTCGCCGCGGTCGAGGTCATCCCGCTCATCGAGCAGACGGACTCGGTCGAGATCCCCGAGTCGGAGATCAAGGTGGACGTCTTCCGCTCGTCGGGCCCGGGCGGCCAGTCCGTCAACACGACCGACTCGGCCGTGCGCATGACCCACATCCCCACCGGGATCGTCGTGTCGATGCAGAACGAGAAGTCGCAGATCCAGAACCGTGCCGCTGCGCTGCGCGTCCTCCAGTCGCGCCTGCTGCTCCAGCGCCAGGCCGAGGAGAGCGCGGCCAAGAAGGCCATGGCAGGCGACATCAAGGCGAGCTGGGGCGACCAGATGCGCTCCTACGTGCTGCACCCGTACCAGATGGTCAAGGACCTGCGCACCGAGTACGAGGTCGGCAACACCTCGGGCGTGTTCGACGGGGACATCGACGGCTTCATCGAGGCCGGCATCCGCTGGCGACGGGGCGCCGAGCAGGCCTGACGCCACGCGCCGGGGGTCGGGCCGGGCCAGAGCGCCCTGCCCCGGCCCCGGCGGGCCCAGCACCTGATCCCGAGCCGGCCTCACCGCGGGGCCGCCACCATCGCGAACCGTGCCCGATCCGGGCGAGCCCGGCGTGTCAGCGGTGTCAGCCCTGCGGGGCGTGCCTACTCTCGTGGGCGACCAGCGAACGAATTCGCTTCCCCCACCGAGAGACTGGTCAACAGCTGTGATCCGATTTGAGAACGTCTCGAAGGTCTACGCCCGCGGCGCCAGGCCTGCCCTGGACGACATGTCCGCAGAGATCGAGCGCGGTGAGTTCGTCTTCCTGGTCGGCGCGTCCGGCTCCGGGAAGTCGACGTGCCTGCGCCTGGTGCTGCGTGAGGAGCGGCCCACGCGGGGCAAGGTGTTCGTCGCGGGCCGTGACCTCTCGACCCTGTCGAGCTGGAAGGTCCCGTCGCTGCGTCGACAGATCGGCGTCGTCTTCCAGGACTTCCGCCTGCTCCAGAACAAGACCGTCTTCGAGAACGTCGCGTTCGCGCTGCAGGTGACCGGCAAGCCGCGCCACACGATCGCCGTGACCGTCCCCGAGGTCCTCGAGATGGTCGGACTGCAGGGCAAGGAGAAGCGGCGCCCGCACGAGCTCTCGGGTGGTGAGCAGCAGCGCGTCGCGATCGCGCGGGCCTTCGTCAACCGGCCCTCCATCCTGCTCGCCGACGAGCCGACCGGGAACCTGGACCCGAACACCTCGCTGGGGATCATGAACCTGCTCTCGCGCATCAACGGCACGGGGACCACCGTGGTCATGGCGACGCACGACTCGGGGTTCGTCAACCAGATGCGTCAGCGAGTGATCGAGCTCGCCTCGGGGGTCGTGGTCCGGGACCAGAAGGACGGCGTCTACGGCGCCGGCGTGCCGCTGTCCGACGACGACGCCCTGCGCGAGCCGTCGGGTCACCTCGCGGGGCGGGCGGGATCGCACCTCGGCCCGCGCACGACGACGCTCGTCGCCCCGGGCGAGGACGTCACCGAGCGGCCCGGCGAACCTGAACCAGCCCAGTCCTCCAGCCGCGGGGAGTGGTAGCCCGGTGCGCGCTCAGTTCATCCTCGCCGAGATCGGGTCCGGTCTGCGTCGCAACCTGGCGATGACGATCTCGGTCGTCCTCGTGACCTTCGTGTCCCTGACCTTCGTGGGCGCCTCGGCGCTGCTCCAGATCCAGATCGACAAGCTCAAGGACGACTGGTACGACCGGGTCGAGGTCTCCGTCTTCCTGTGCCCGATCGACTCGCCCAACCCGACGTGTGCCGGGGGCGAGGCGTCGCCCGAGCAGATCGAGGCGCTCGAGGGAGTGTTCGCGGGCGAGCTCGGCGACGAGGTCGAGACGGTGTTCTTCGAGACCAAGGAGGAGGCGTTCGCCGCCTTCCAGGAGCGGTTCCCCGACGGGTTCAACGGCACCCAGCTCACGGTGGACGACATGCAGGCCTCGTTCCGGCTCAAGCTCACCAACCCTGAGAACTACGAGGTCGTCAACGACGTCGTCACGGGGCGGCCGGGGGTCGAGGACGTCGAGGACCAGCGACGCATCTTCGACTCGCTCTTCCTCGCTCTCAACCGCGCCTCGCTCATGTCGGGCGGGTTGGCGGTCGTGATGATGCTCGCCGCGGTGCTCCTCATCACGACGACGATCCGGTTGTCGGCCATGAGCCGGCAGCGCGAGACCGAGATCATGAAGCTTGTCGGGGCCTCCAAGCTCTTCATCCAGCTGCCGTTCATCCTGGAGGGGGCGATCGCCGCGGTCACGGGTGCGCTCCTCGCCGTCGGCGGCCTCTGGCTGGGGGTCAAGTACCTGGTCACCGACTGGTTGCAGAGCTCCGTCAGCTGGATCGCATACATCTCCGAGACGGACGTGCTGCGCATCGCGCCGCTCCTGATCCTGATCGCATTCGTCCTGGCGGCCATCTCCTCGGTCGTCACGCTCAGCCGCTACACGAGGGTGTGACATGTCCCAGCTGACCCGACGTCTCGCTGCTGCGGGAACCGCCCTGATCCTTCTCCTCGGGACGGCGGTCGTCGCGACCGCCGACGACCTGGACGACCAGCGTGCAGCGGCCGAGCGTCGCCAGTCCCAGGCGCAGCAGGACCGTGAGGGCCTCGAGTCGCAGCTCGAGGGCACCGACGCCGAGCTCGCGCAGGCGATCCTCGACCTCCAGACGATCGAGGCGCGTCTCCCCGTGGCGCAGGCAGAGCTCGACCAGGCCGAGGCCGAGCTCGAGCGCACACAGCGAGAGGCTGCGCAGCTCGCGGTCAGGCTCCAGGATGCGCAGGTCGAGGAAGCGGCCATCAACGAGGAGATCCAGGAGTCCGCGGGCAAGGTGAGCACCGCGAAGTCGAGCATCGCCGAGATGGCCCGGCAGGCGTACCGAGGGCAGGGCGAGGTGAGCGGGCTCGGGATCGTCACGGGCGCGCAGAGCACCGACGACTTCATCGAGCAGTACGCGATGTCCTCGACCGCGGCGCGTACGCAGGCCCGTACCCTGACGGACCTGCAGGAGGCCGAGTCGATCGCGCGCAACCGCGAGGCCCGCCTGACCGCGATCCGCGAGACCATCGCCGACCTCAAGGTGCAGGCCGACCAGAACGTCGTCGCGGCCGACGCTGCCCGCAAGGCCGCAGCCGACCGGAAGGCCGAGATCGAGGGCCTGATCGTCGAGCAGCAGGCCAAGCAGGCCACGATCGAGTCGCGCAAGGAGGCCGCACTCGCGCAGATCGCGGCCAACGAGAAGGCGCAGGCCGATCTCACGACGGAGCTCAAGGGGATCATCGCCGCGCAGACCGAGCGCGACCGCAAGGCCGCCGAGGAGGCGGCCAAGCAGCCCCCGCCCGCGACCGGTGGCGGTGGAGGAGGTGGCGGCGGCAACTCCGGCGGAGGAGGCGGCGGCGGCGGTGGCGGCGGTGGCGGAGGCGCACCGACCGGCAAGTTCCTCGCCTATCCGACCGCGGTCCCGCACATCACGTCCAAGTACGGGATGCGGCACCACCCCTTCCTTCCGGGGGTCTACCGCCTGCACGCCGGGACGGACCTGCGCGCCTACTGCGGTACCCCGATCTACGCGGCCGCAGGGGGAACGGTCCTGTTCGCCCGCACCTACGGGGGGCTCGGCAACCAGGTCATGATCAACCACGGCACGGTCGGTGGTGCAAACCTCATGACGAGCTACAACCACCTGTCCCGTTTCGCGGTCTCGCCCGGACAGAGCGTCGCGCAAGGGACCCTCATCGGGTACTCCGGCACGACGGGGACGAGCCAGGTCTGCCACCTGCACTTCGAGGTGTACGTCAACGGCAGCACGGTGGACCCGCAGACCATGCTCTGAGGTTGAGGTAATCACCTACTGGTCGCGGGCCGAACTCGCGTAACCTGGGACGTCGCGCCGCACGGCGCGGGTGGGTCCGTCCTGGGCGCACCACGAGCACGAGCAGATCGGACGACGTACCCATGGCGAAGGAGACTGGCCGCAAGATCATCGCCAGCAACCGCAAGGCCCGCCATGACTACCTCATCCTGGACGTGCTCGAGGCGGGACTGGTGCTGAGCGGCACCGAGGTCAAGGCGCTGCGGCAGGGCCGGGCGTCGCTTCTCGACGGCTACGTCGCGGTCGACGGCGGTGAGGCGTGGCTCGAGAACGTCCACATCCAGGAGTACTCCCAGGGCACGTGGAACAACCACGCCCCGCGGCGCAAGCGCAAGCTCCTGCTGCACAAGGACGAGATCCTGCGTCTCGAGGCCAAGCTGCGCGAGAAGGGGTACACGATCGTCCCCCTCGCCCTCTACTTCCTCGACGGCAGGGCCAAGGTAGAGATCGCCCTCGCGCAGGGCAAGCGGGAGTACGACAAGCGTCAGGCGCTGCGAGAGCAGCAGGACAACCGTGAGGCACAGCGCGCCATGCGCCACCGGCAGAACCGGTGACCCGGATGCGTGCGGCGCGTGCCGCCGTCGGGCCGGGGATGCGGGCGCGCGCCGCCGCACGCGCACGGCTCCTGGGCCTCGCGGCCGTCGCGACCGCGCTGAGCAGCCTGGTCCTCGCCCCCGTCGCCGCCGCAGACGTCTCGGACCGCGCAGTGACGCGGTACGACGTCGCGGCCCAGGTCGAGCGGGACGGCACCATGGGTGTGTCGATCGACATGGACTACGACTTCCGGGGGGACGAGGGGCACGGGCCCACGCTCGTGATCCCCACGCTGTTCGAGATCGACGGCGACCCGGACCACCTGCGCCGTTACGAGGTCTCGGACGTCCGCGCGTCGAGCGACTCGGGGGCAGCGGCCGACGTCGAGGTCGAGGACCAGGGTGGGGGAGACCTCCTGGTGCGGGTCGGGTCCGCCGACCGGACGTTCGACGGGCTCGAGCAGTACACGATCACCTACACGCTGCGCGGTCTCGTGAACCCCGGCGTCGGCGCGGAGGGCCAGGACGAGATCTACTGGAACGTCCTGCCGGACACGTCCGAGATCGACATCGAGAACGCGAGCGTGACCCTCGACGGCCCCGGGGACGTGTCGCGCACGAGCTGCTTCGCCGGGCCCGGAGGATCGACCGACCCGTGCACCGCGAGCTCCGCGACCGGGACCGTCGCGAGCTTCACCCAGGCCGACGTGCCGGCCGGGACCTTCTTCACGGTCCTTGCCGAGTACCCGGCGGGAACCTTCGAGGGTGCCGAGCCGGTCGTGGTCGACCGTGCCCAGGCCACGGGCGAGCGTCCGTTCGAGGTGACCCCGGTGTCGGGCGGGCTCACCGCGCTGCTCCTCGGCGGTGGCGCGTGGTTCATGGTGCACCGCGTCCGGCAGCGCGGACGGGACGAGCAGTACCTGGGGCTGGTCCCGGGCACGGTTCCCGTGGCGGGCGACGACGCTCGCGTGGGCCCCCGCGACCGTCGGCTTCCCGTCGCCGTCCAGTTCACGCCACCGGCCGCGAGCAGGCCCGGTGAGATCGGGACGCTCGTCGACGAACGTGCCGACCCCCACGACGTGACCGCGACGATCGTCGATCTCGCGGTTCGCGGGCACCTGCAGATCGTCGAGGTCGAGGCCCCGAGCAAGCGGGGCAAGGGCGGCGACTGGCGTCTGGACCGGCTCGCCGGCCCGGACGAGGAGCTGCTCGGCTTCGAGCGCACGCTCCTGGACAAGATCTTCGCGGGGCGCGAGAGCGTGACGCTCTCCGACCTCCGCACGACGTTCGCGGCCTCGATGGCCCTCGTGCAGTCCGAGCTCTACGCCGAGGTCACGCGTCGGGGCTGGTTCCGCGCCAACCCGAGGTCCGTGCGCAACCACTGGCTCCTCGCGGGCATGGTGCTGCTCGTGGGAGGAGTGGTCCTCGCGTTGGTGCTCGGGGCGGTCTTCGGCTCGACGTGGGCCCTCGTCGCGGCCCCCGTGGCGGTGCTCGGAGTGCTGGCGCTCGTCCTGTGCGAGAAGGCGCCCGCCCGCACGGCCGAGGGGACCGCGGTGCTCACGCAGACGCTCGGCTTCCGGCGCTACCTCGAGACCGCGGAGGCCGGGCAGCTCCGCTTCGAGGAGGGTGAGGACGTGTTCTCGCGGTACCTGCCGTACGCGATCGTGTTCGGTGTCGCGGACCGGTGGGCCGGGATCTTCGCGCGGCTCGCGGCGCAGGGGCAGTCGGTGGCCGAGCCCACCTGGTACGTCGGCCCCGGCTACGGGCCGGGGATGTTCTGGGTCGGGTACTCGTCGTTCGGGTCGTCGCTGACCGCCTTCTCGGACGCGGCCACGACGTCGATCTCGGCCGCGACGCCCAGCTCCTCGGGGGACTCCGGCTTCTCGAGCGGTGGCGGGTTCTCGGGTGGCGGCGGCGGCGGGGGCGGAGGCGTGGGCGGCTGGTGACGGCCGCGTCCCAGGGCGGGTCACGAGGGCGGTCGACACGCGGGTGAGGACGTGTCGGGGGACACGCCGCGTGGGGATGCATCCTCCTGCCCGACGACGTAGCGTCGCAGGGTAGTCGACGTCACCCTGCCGAGGAGGCCCCATGGTCAAGCTCCGTCAGTACATCCCGCGCGTCGCCGCGGGTGCGTTCATCCTCAACTCCGGGCTCAACAAGAGGAACGCCGACGAGGCGACCGCACAGGGGATCCACGGCATGGCCGCGGGGACGTTCCCGTTCCTCGAGGACCAGGACCCCGTGCAGTTCACCCGGACGCTGTCCACGACCGAGATCTCCCTGGGTACCGCGCTGCTCGTGCCCTTCGTCCCGACGGGAGTGGTCGCGCTCGGCCTCGGGGCCTTCTCCGCAGGCCTCGTCGCGATGTACCTCAAGACGCCGGGGATGACGGAGTCGGACGGGATCCGCCCCACGCCGCAGGGGATCGGGCTCGCGAAGGACGTGTTCCTGCTGGGCATCGCGGGTGGTCTGCTGGTCGACGCGCTGAGCCGCAAGAAGTAGCCACGGAAATAGGTTCGCCCGCGGTGGTGTTGATCCCGTAGGCTGGTACCACTGACTCGGTGACGCACCGGACGGACGCCTCGGCGGACGGACGGGTGGAATCGGTCGGTGATTGACAACTGCATAGGGGGTGATCGGTTTCGACGGTGGTCGTGCTTCGAGGAGAAGCGGGCCGAGGATGCAGACTTATCTCGTAAACGACGTCTGCAAACCAATAGGTGCCGATTCCAAGCGCACCGACTTCGCACTCGCCGCCTGAGCGAGTCTTCGAAGTCCGTCAGCCCGGGGTTGCTCTCGCCCCGGTTCCTGGCGTCAGCTAGAGAGCCACTGCTTACGACGCTCGTCATTGGCGGCGTAGGGACTCTTAGATGACTGAGCCCGTCAGCACCTTGTCTGTGTGAGTGCTGGGGCCGAGAAAATCAACAGCAGACTGCGCCCGGAGAAGACCTGGATTTGCGTCACCGGACCGGGGTTCGATTCCCCGCACCTCCACCACGTCGCCCTCGGGCGGCGCATCACCCCAGTTGTCACTGCGAAGGGGCCGCCCGTCGGGCGGCCCCTTCGTCGTGTCCGTGGTGCGTGCGCTACCAGCTGTTGGCCGCCCAGGCGGCGTCAGCGTCCGAGCCGTCGAGCCACTCGATGCGCAGCGTCTGCTCGTCGAGCTCGAGGAGTCCGGCCTCCCAGGCGTCGGTCTCGTGCCCGCGCAGGAGGTCCACGCAGCGGTCCTGGTCGTCGCTGAAGGTGTCCGGGCGTGCCGGGTCGTCGAAGTGGACCCTCCACTGGAGGCGTTCCTCGGGATTGACGTACGTCGGGAACGAGTGGGGACCCACGGTCTCCCAGTGCGTGCAGACCCGGGTGACGAGGTGCCCGACCGGGCCGTCGGCGTCGCGCAGGCGTCCGATCCGGCGCCGGTACGTCTCGAGCCGGGCGGTTCCCTGCCCGGGCTTCGACGCCTCATCCACGGCGGTCACCGGCCTCGACGAGCGGCTTGGTCTCGTGGGGAGGGGCGCCCGGCCCCACGTCAGGGCCGGAGAGGGGCGCGCGTCCGGTGTCGGTGGGGCTCCCCCCTGCCCGACGGCGTCGCGTGCGTCGGACGACGACTCTCACCACGAGCGCGACGAGGGCCGCGACGGCGATCCAGGGGAGCAGGACCCCGAGGACGACCACGAGCCCGTCGATCGTCTTCAGGAGGGCGCTCCAGCCGCGGTCCAGACCTCCCAGGAACCCGGCGGGCCGGATCGTCGCGGCAGGGGCCTCGGCGACGACCTGGATGTGGAGGGTCGACATGTCCACCCGGTCGGTGAGCGAGGCGCGCTGCGACTGGAGGCTCTCGAGCTCGGCCTGGCGCGCGGTGAGCTCCTTCTCCGCGGCCAGGAGGTCGGCCGTGGTCGCCGCCTGCCCCATGAGGGCCTCGAGTCGCGCGACGGACGTCCCGAGGGCCTGGACCCGCGCGTCGAGGTCGATGGCCGTCGCCGTGACGTCCTCGGCATCGAGGGAGACGTCCTGTACCTCGCCCACGCCGTCCAGCGCGTCGACGGTGGCGGTGACCTGGGCTGCGGGAACGCGGACCGTGATCTGTCCGGAGGCGTCGGAGCCGGCCTGCGCCGAGTGCTCGGACCGGCTCTCGACCCGGCCGCCTGACGACTCGACGAGCTCGGCGATCGCCTGCACGGCCGCGCGTGGCTCGTCGGTGACCACGGTCAGGCTGCCGGTGGTGATGACCTCACGGAGATCACCTTCGACGGCGCCGTCGAGCTGGATACCGGCTGCCTCGGCGGGCGCCTCCGGTGCGACGTCAGCCGCGCTGTCGGCGCCCGCGGAAGCGGAGCGGGACTCGTCGCCTCCCGATCCGGTGCAGCCGGCGAGCAGCAGGACGGCCAGGAGAGCGGTCCCGAGGACGCCCGACGTGCGAGAGGAGGTGCGCATGCGACGACCCTAGGCGTGGGTTCGCCCGGAGGGTGGGGGTTCGGGCAGATCGTGACCGTGTTGTGAACTGGTCGTCACCGCACCGTCACCGGGCCTCGCGTGTCGGGCCGTGCCGGGTCCGGGAGGTCGGCTGACCCCCCGGACCTGCGGGAACGCTCCCATCCGAGAGGATCCGGTATCGGACGGCGGCTGCGCGGAGCGGTCCGGTCGACCTAGCCGAGCGCGGCCCGCACGCGGGGGGCGACCTCGGTCCCGAGGAGCTCGATCGCCCGCAGCGACTCCTTCTGCGGAACTCCGGAGAGGTCCATCTGGAAGATCTGACGGTCGTGCCCGAGGGCACCGTGCAGCTCGATGATGCGGTCGGCGATCTCCTCGGGCGAACCGATGAAGTAGGCACCTCCGCGTGCTGCGGTGGCGTCGTAGGAGATCCGGTTGGGCATCGGGAAGCCGCGCTCGGCCGAGATCTTCTTCATGTTCTGCAGGTAGTACGGGTAGAAGAAGTCCCTGGCCTGCTTGCCGTCGTCGGCGACGAAGCCCATGGTCGACACCGAGACCTCGAGCGAGGCCGCGTCGTGGCCCGACTGCGCGGCGGCCCGCCGGTAGAGGTCGACGAGCGGTGCGAACTGGGCGGGCTTGCCGCCGATGATCGCGTAGTTGATCGGGAGGCCGAGCACGCCCGCGCGCACGGAGGACTGCGGGTTGCCACCCGTGGCGATCGCGATGTCGAGGTGCTCGCCGCGACCAGGCTTGTCGAACGGCCGGGGGAGGATCACGGCCTCGTCGAGCGCAGGCCGGAAGCGGCCCGACCACGTGACGGGGTTGCCCTCGTCGATCAGGCGCAGGAGGACGATCTTCTCGTCGTAGAGGGCGTCGTAGTCGTCGAGGTCTGCGCCGTAGAGGGGATAGGACTCGATGAACGAGCCACGCCCGGCGAGGAGCTCGACGCGGCCGCCCGAGAACTGGTCCATGGTCGCGAACTGCTGGTAGACGCGCACGGGGTCCTCGGTCGAGAGGACGGTCACGGCGCTCCCCACCGTGATCTGCTCGGTCTGTGCCAGGGCCGCGGAGATCATGGTCGCGGGGGACGAGATCGCGTAGTCCGAGCGGTGGTGCTCGCCGATGCCGGCATAGTCGAGGCCGACCTCGTCGGCGACGCGGATCCGCTCGAGGACGTCGCGCAAGCGCTGGGAGACCGGCATCTGCTCGCCGGTGGTCGGGTCGGGGGCGTTGTCGCCGAAGGTGTAGAAGCCAAGTCGCATGTGTATGCAAACGCATGGAGCGGCGCCTTATTCCCCGGGGCGTCCTGCTCCCGGAGTGATGGGGAAGGATGGGGGCGTGCTCATCTGCTGCGGTCTCGTGACCCTCGACCTGACCCAGGTGGTCCGCGCGCTCCCGGGGCCGAACGCGAAGGTCGTGGCGCTCTCGCAGAACGCGACCTTCGGAGGTCCGGCAGCCAACGCGGCAGCGACGGCCGCGGTGCTCGGCGTCCCCGTCCGGCTGGTGACCGCTGTGGGTTCGGGTGTGCTCGCGGACGTCGTGAGGGCAGAGGTCGCTGCCGCGGGGGTCGAGCTGGTAGAACCCGTCGACCGTGCGGAGGGTGCCGTCCCGCCGGGCGGAGCGAGCGGCCCGGCCGTGTCCACGGTGCTCGTGACCGCGGGGACCGGAGAGCGGGCCGTGGTGAGCACGAACGCGGCGAACCGGCCGGTCGCGCTGCCGGACGGGTCGCTGCTCGACCGTGTGTTCGGACCCCGGCCGAAGGGCCGCGACGAGGGGAGGGTCTCGTCCCTGGAGCGGGACGTCCTGCTCCTCGACGGGCACCACCCGGCGCTCGCCTCGGCAGTGGCGCTTCGAGCGCGAGCCGCTGGGTATGCCGTCGTCCTCGACGGCGGGTCGTGGAAGGACGGGACGGCCGATCTCCTTCCGCTGTGCGACGCGGTCGTGCTCTCGGAGGACTTCCGTGTCCCGGACGTGCCCGTCGGCCGCGTGCTCGACGCGGTCGCAGAGCTCGGCCCGTCGTTCGTCGCGCGCTCGCGCGGGGCGGCGCCGCTCGAGCTGCTCGACAAGGGCGCCAGGTCGACCGTCCCTGTCCCGGTGGTCCACGAGGTCGTCGACACCCTGGGGGCGGGTGACGTGCTGCACGGTGCGTTCGCCGCCGGAGTCGCCCGCGGGGGGCCGTGGGAGCGCGCGCTCGAGGAAGCGGCCGTGGTCGCCTCGCGTTCCGTGACCTTTCCGGGCGCCAGGGGATGGATCCACCAGAGCGGCGCGTCAGACCGCTGACCAGCGACGACGCACCGCATGCCCGAGGCGCGCGACCTGGCGGCGGGTGCCCGCGGGGTGGCGTAGAGCCTCAGGCTCGTGCCGCATATCGCGGGAGTGTGAACGAAGTACAACGGTTTGGACACGACGCGCTGAACGGGTTGACACGCGCTTAGTAAAGGAGGTCTACTAACAAACATGACAACGGCAGTCACGAGAAGTGCAGCAGCACGGAGGGGTCTGAGCACAGGCCTCCGACCCACCTCCAAGGTGCTCCCCGAGCACGCTCGTGCGCACAACCGGTCGTTGGTCCTCCAGCACCTGTTCCACGAGGGGCCCACCTCGCGTGCGGACCTGGCTCGCGCCACCTCGCTGACGAGGGTGACCATCTCCGACCTGGTCTCGGTGCTCATCGCCGAGGGGCTGGTCGAGGAGCTCGGCATCCGCCCGGGACAGCGCGTGGGCAAGCCCGCGATCCTCATCGGGATGCGGACGAGCGCGTACCAGATCGTCTCGGTCGACCTGACGGACGACGCGCTCATGCGCGGCGCGGTCATGTCGCTCACGGGCGACTTCGTGGTCCGCCAGAGCCTCGCGATCGAGGGCCGTGCCGGCACCGAGCTGGTGGACCTCCTCACACGCTTCTGTCGCGGGCTCATCGCCGTCGCGACGCGCCCTGTCCTCGGCGTGGGCATCGGTTCGCCTGGAGTGGTCGACACCGCCGGGCGCGTCATCGAGGCTCCGAACCGTCGCTGGTACGACGTGCCGCTCGCCGAGCAGCTCGCCGAGAGTCTCGCTCTTCCCGTCCACGTCGCGAACGACGCGAACATCGCCGCGCTCGGCGAGTTCACCTTCGGCGGCGCGGACGGCACCGGGCTCATGGTCCTCACGGTCGGTGAGGGTGTCGGGGCCGGCATCATGCTCGACGGGTCCAGGGTTCGCGGCGCGGTCGACGCGGCCGGCGAGCTGGGGCACGTCACCGTCGTCGACGACGGACTGCCCTGTGCCTGCGGGCGCACGGGCTGCCTCGAGACCATCCTCTCCGTGCCGGCGCTCCGCCGTGCCGTCGAGGGGCTCGACAAAGAAGCTTCCGATGCCGTCCTGGCGTCGGTCGGCAGGCTCCTGGGCATCGCCCTCGCTCCTGTTGTCTCAGCGCTCAACCTCGGCGAGATCCTCATCAGCGGTCCCGCGGACCTGCTCGACGGTCCTCTCCGTGATGCGGCGATCGACACCATCAACGCTCGGACCATGCCGGCGATCAACGCCGGTCTCGAGCTCCGGATGGCTTCGCTCGACGAGGACGTCGTCCTCGCCGGGGCAGCCGTCCTCATCCTGTCCGGCCAGCTGGGCGTCTCGTGAGCTCGTCTCACAGCCGTCGGGCTGACCCGGTCCTGCAGTAATCCCAGTAGCAGTACCGCAGTACCTCCCGTATCACCTCAGGTGGTGTCATCGACGCCGCCACTTCGAATTACCGAGAGGAAGTACCCCAGTGAAGAGGAACCGCCTCGTTGCCACCACGGTGGCTTCGACGATCACCCTGGCGCTCGCGCTGACCGCTTGTGGCTCCGGCGACTCCGGCTCCGGCGACGGCGCTTCGGGCGACGCCGCGAAGACGGGCGACATCCGCGTCTGGCTCGTCGGCACCGACACGCCCGCGGACGCTCGCGAGTACCTCAAGACGACCTTCGAGAAGGAGAACCCCGGTTCTACCCTCACCATCGAGGAGCAGTCCTGGACGGGTCTGGTCGACAAGCTCACGACCTCGCTCGCCAGCTCCGACAGCCCCGACGTCGTCGAGGTCGGCAACACCCAGGCCGCCGCCTTCACCTCGGCCGGCTTCTTCACCGACCTGACGGACAAGTACGAGGCGCTCGGCGGCGACGACCTGCTCCCCGGCTTCGTCGAGGCCGGCACGTACGACGAGAAGTTCTACGCAGCCCCGTACTACTCCGGTGCACGTGCAGTCTTCTACTCGCAGCAGATCGTCGGCGACGGCTTCGTCGCCCCCGAGACGCTCGACGACTACGTGGCGCAGGGCAAGGCCCTCACGACCGACACGCGCTCGGGCATCTACTGGCCTGGCCAGGACTGGTACAACGGTCTCCCGTACATCTGGGAGAACGGTGGCTTCATCGCCGAGAAGAAGGGCGACAAGTGGGAGGCCGGCTTCTCCTCCGAGGGTGGCATCAAGGGCCTCGAGCAGATCCAGGACGTCATGCTGACGGCCTCGAAGGCTCCGAAGGACGGTCAGGAGACCGACCAGCAGATCCCCTTCTGCGAGGGCAACATCGGCTTCCTCTCCGCGCCCACGTGGGTCCAGTGGTCCATCAAGGCTGAGGAGACGGCCGAGGCGCCGGGTTGCGCCACGACCTATGGCTCCGACCTGCACGCCTTCGCCCTGCCGGGCAAGGAGGCCGGCACGGCCGCTCAGGTCATGGCCGGTGGCTCGAACATCGCCATCGCGACCAAGTCCCAGAACCAGGAGCTCGCGCTGAGCGCGCTCGAGATCATGCTGAGCGACGGCTACCAGGAGATCATGGCCACCAACGGTCTGATCCCGGCCAAGGTCTCGCAGGCCAAGTTCCTGCCGGACGACGAGATCACGCAGGCGGGCGCCGCTGCCGCAGCTGCTGCCAAGCTGACCCCGGCTTCCCCGAAGTGGGCCGACGTCGAGGCCAAGCGCTACCTCCAGGACGCATTCGTGCAGCTCGCTCAGGGTGGCGACGTCCAGGCGATCGCCACGAAGCTCGACGAGCAGATCGAGTCGACGCTCAACAGCTGATCCCGGATGGCCCTCCCGTGCGGGAGGGCCATCGACCAGATGCCGCAGGGGTGGGAGTTCCGCGGAGCTCCCACCCCTCGGCATGACTGGACCCCCTCGCACCACCTGCCTCCGCACGGTCCTGCTCGAACCGTGCAAGCCCTCGACGGAGTGAGAAAATGAGCTCATCCACCCTCGAGTCGTCCCCAGCGGTCGAGCTGAAGGACACTCTCAAGCCCCCGAAGAAGCGGTCATCCAAGCTGCCCTGGCTCTTGCTGGCCCCTAGCCTCCTGGTCCTGGCCATCATGGTCGGTTACCCGTTGGTCAACCTCTTCATCATGTCGTTCCAGAAGTACGAGCGAGCCCAGCTCATGGGAGTCCCTGCCGAATGGGTGGGCTTCCAGAACTACACCGACACGCTCACCGATCCGGTCTTCTGGACCGTCCTCGCCCGCAGCTTCGCCTTCATGGTGGTCTGCGTGTTCCTGACGATGGCCATCGGCATCCTGCTCGCGCTGCTGATGATGCGCCTCAACAAGTTCTTCCGTCTGCTCGTCTCGATCGGCCTGCTGCTGGCTTGGGCCATGCCCGCCCTCGCGGCCGTGATCGTGTGGGGCTGGATCTTCGACACCCAGTACGGGGTGGTCAACAACGTGCTGACGAAGATCACCGGAGACAACTGGATGGGCCACTCGTGGCTCATCAACCCCTTGATGTTCTACATCGTGGCTGCCCTGATCATCGTCTGGCAGAGCGTGCCCTTCGTGGCGTTCACCATGTACGCCGGTCTGACCCAGGTTCCCGGTGAGGTCCTCGAGGCCGCCTCGCTCGACGGGGCGACCCCGGCCCAGCGCTTCCGCCTGATCATGGTGCCCTACGTGCGGAGCATCATCGTCGTCCTCATCATCCTGTCGATCATCTGGGACCTGCGCGTCTTCACCCAGATCTTCGTTCTCCAGGGCATCGGCGGTATCGCCGAGAAGACCAACACCATCGGCGTGTACATCTACCAGATGGGCATGGCCCAGGGGCACTACGGAACCGCAAGCGCGATCGCGGTGATCCTGGTGTTCATCATGATGGGGATCTCGTACTACTACGTGCGTCAGACCGTCAAGGAGGAAGAGCTGTGAGCACCCTCAACCCGACCGTCGCAGGGACCGCCACGACGGCACCTCGATCCTCGGGGAGCGGCCCGCGCAAGACCCGTGAGGGACAGCGCAAGAAGGTCTCGAACGTCGTCTACAGCGTGATCGCCGTGATCGTCTTCGCGGCCTCGGCCTTCCCGGTCTACTGGATGATCAACTCGTCCTTCCTGCCGACGAACATGATCCGCAGCACGGACCTGACGTTCTTCCCCGGGTCCTCGTTCACGATCGACAACTACAAGAACGCGATCTTCGACCAGGAGCGCGCACCGTTCCTGCCCGCCCTGGGCAACTCGGTCATGGTCACGTTCTTCGTCCTGATCGTGTCCATGGTCCTGGCCTTCCTGGCCTCGCTCGCCGTGACCCGGTTCAACTTCAAGGGCCGCAAGGCCTTCATCATCGCGATCCTCGCGGTCCAGATGATCCCGGGCGAGGCCATGATGATCTCGATCTTCCGGATCATCGACGGGTGGCAGCTGCTCAACTCGATCATCGGCCTGGGCATCGTCTACCTGTCGGGTGTTCTTCCCTTCACCATCTGGACGCTGCGCGGGTTCGTCGCCGGGGTGCCGGCCGAGCTCGAGGAGGCGGCCATGATCGACGGCTGCTCGCGCGCCAAGGCCTTCTGGCGGATCACGTTCCCCTTGCTGGCGCCGGGCCTCGTGGCGACGGGAGTCTTCGCGTTCATCCAGGCCTGGAACGAGTTCGTGATGGCGTTGATCATCATGACGCGACCGGAGTCCATGACCCTGCCGCTGTGGCTGCGCACGTTCCAGCAGGCCACGCAGGCCACCAACTGGGGTGGCCTGATGGCCGGCTCGGTGCTGATCGCTATCCCGGTCGTCATCTTCTTCCTCATCGTCCAGGGGCGGATGACCGGCGGTCTCGTCTCAGGTGCGGTGAAGGGCTGACGTGAGTGAGGTGAGCACGGCTACCTCGTCGCTCGGCGAGGCAGCCGCACTACCGGGCGGCCATTCGGTCGGGCTGGACGTCGGTGGGACCAAGGTCCTCGGCGTCCTGCTCGGACCGGACGGAGCGATCGAGGGGTCGGTCAAGCTGCCGACCGTCCGCGGCCCGCAGGGCGTGGTCTCGAGCGCAGCCCAGGCCGTCAGGTCCCTGACGGACGCGGCGGGCCTCGCGCCCGCCGCGCTCGCGGGCCTCGGCCTGGGCGTGCCCGGGCTGGTCGACCCGGAGAGCGGATCGGTGATGCACGCGGTGAACCTCGGGATCGAGGGAGAGCCGTTCGGGCTCGCCCACGAGCTCTCGGCCCTCTTCGGCGGGATCCCGGTGGACGTGGACAACGACCTGAACGTGGCGGCGCTCGGCGCCTCGCACGCCATGGGCCCGGACGGTCAGGACCTGGCGTTCCTCGCGCTCGGGACGGGGCTCGCGGCAGGCATCGTCCTGGGTGGCGAGCTCCGACGAGGCGTGAGCGGGGCTGCTGGTGAGATCGGACACATCCCCATCAATCCCGAGGGTCCGCTGTGCGCGTGCGGCCAACGAGGCTGTGTCGAGACCTATGCTTCGGGGACCGCGCTCAGCGCGCGGTGGCCCTCGAGGTTCGGTCGCCCGGCCCCCGCGGAGCTCTTCGAGGCGGCAGCGGCCGGAGACTCGGAAGCGCTGAGGATCAGGGACGAGTTCGCCGCCGCGGTGGCGAGTGCGGTCCGCATCCTCGAGCTGACGGTCGACGTGCAGCACGTCGTCCTCGGGGGAGGGGTCACCGGTCTCGGCCAGCCTCTCCTCGACGTGGTGCGCAGCGCGCTCGTCGCGCAGTCGAGCACGTCGCCGTTCTTGTCCTCCCTGGAGCTCGAGAAGCGTGTCTCTCTGGCTCCGAGTGATGTGCCCGTTGCCGCGGTGGGAGCAGCCATCGCCGGCCGTAGGAAGGTGTCCTGATGGAAGTTGTCATTGCCCCCGCCGATCAGCTCGCGGTGCTCGCCGCAGACGCGATCGACAAGCTGGTCCGCGCGACCCCGACCGCAGTCGTGGGCCTGGCGACCGGCTCGAGCCCGTTGAAGGTGTACGACGAGCTGGTCCGGCGCCACACCGAGGAAGGGCTCTCGTTCGCGCAGGCCAAGGCCTTCATGCTCGACGAGTACGTCGGGATCGCGGAGGACCACCCGGAGCGCTACCGCAACGTGATCGAGAAGGAGATCGCCTCGCGCGTCGACTTCGCTCCCGGTGCGGTGCAGGGGCCTGACGGCAACGCCGAGGACCTGGTCGCCGCGTGCGCCGACTACGAGCGCAAGATCGTCGACGCAGGGGGCGTGGACCTGCAGATCCTCGGGATCGGCACCGACGGGCACATCGCGTTCAACGAGCCGGGCTCGTCGCTCGCCTCGCGCACGCGTATCAAGACGCTGACGGCCCAGACGCGTGAGGACAACGCGCGCTTCTTCGGCGACGACCTCGCACAGGTGCCGCAGCACTGCCTCACGCAGGGGTTGGCGACCATCATGTCGGCCAAGCACCTCGTGCTCCTCGCCTCGGGCAAGGGCAAGGCTGAGGCGGTCCACCAGCTCGTCGAGGGCCCGGTGTCCGCGATGTGGCCCGCGACGATCATGCAGATGCACCCGCACGCGACCGTCCTCGTGGACGACGCCGCGGCCTCGCGCCTGCAGCTCGGCGACTACTACCGCCAGACGTTCCTCTCGAAGCCGGAGTGGCAGGGCCTCTGACCCCAGCTCTCCCAGGCCACCCCTCCGGGGAGGCCGCAGGACAACCCGCCGACCCTGGTCACGCCCCTGACCCGGGTCGGCGGGTCTCTTCTTCCCCGACGTAGACTCGAGACCATGATCGAACCCCTGACCACCCCCACCAGCGGACCCGCCGCAGGCAGCCCGGCCGGACCGGAGCCGCTCGTTCCGGACAGCGACCCGAACGGCGGGACGTCGACGAGCGTCCTCGAGCGCACGGAGACCACGGCCGAGGTCGAGCCGGGGGATCACGAGCGTTTTGCGCACTACGTGCGCAAGGAGAAGATCATGCAGTCGGCGCTGTCCGGCAAGCCCGTGATCGCCCTGTGCGGCAAGGTCTGGGTCCCGGGCCGCGACCCCAAGAAGTTCCCGGTCTGCCCCACGTGCAAGGAGATCTACGACGGCCTTCGCGCCCCGCAGGACGGCGAGGGTGATTCCGGCAAGTGAGTGGACAGCCTCTCTCGAACTCGTCCGCTCGCCCGTCCTCGAACCTTCCCCCCTCGGCCCCGCTGGGGGCCTCGTCGGCTGCTGCCTCGCACCTGTCGCCCGCGTTCCCCCGCCGTGCCCCGTGGGGCACCGCCTCCAAGCTGCGCGCATGGCAGGCAGAGGCGCTCGAGACCTATCGTGCACGCGCCCCGCGTGACTTCCTCGCGGTCGCTACCCCTGGCGCCGGCAAGACGACGTTCGCGCTGCGCGTCGCGACCGAGCTCCTCGAGCAGGGTGTCGTCCGGCGCGTGACGGTCGTCGCGCCCACCGAGCACCTCAAGCACCAGTGGGCCGACGCGGCCGCGCGCGTCGGGATCCGGATCGACCCGAACTTCCGCAACAGCCAGGGCCGCCATGGCGCGGGCTACGACGGGGTCGCTCTGACGTACGCCCAGGTGGCGGCCAAGCCGGCGCTCCACACGGCGCGCACCGAGGCCGAGCGGACCCTGGTCATCCTGGACGAGGTCCACCACGGCGGCGACGCGCTGTCCTGGGGAGAGGCGGTCCGGGACGCTTTCGAACCCGCGACCAGGCGCCTGGCGCTGACCGGTACGCCGTTCCGCTCGGACACCGCGGCCATCCCGTTCGTGACGTACGAACGAGGGGCCGACGGGATCCGGCGCTCCTCGGCGGACTACACCTACGGCTACGGCGACGCGCTGCGCGACCACGTCGTGCGCCCGGTGATCTTCCTGTCCTACTCGGGGCAGATGCGGTGGCGGACCAAGTCCGGTGACGAGGTCAGCGCGCGCCTGGGCGAGGCGCTGACCAAGGACATGACGGGCCAGGCGTGGCGGACCGCGCTGGACCCGGAGGGTGAGTGGATCCCGTCGGTCCTGGCCGCCGCGGACAAGCGTCTGACCGAGGTCCGTCGGGCGATCCCCGACGCGGGCGGCCTGGTCATCGCGACCGACCAGACCGACGCGCGTGCCTACGCAGGGCACCTGGCTCGGATCACGGGGAAGTCGCCCACGGTCGTGCTGTCCGACGACGAGGGCGCGAGCGGGCGGATCGACGAGTTCTCCGACGGCGACGCCCGGTGGATGGTGGCGGTCCGCATGGTCTCCGAGGGAGTCGATGTCCCCCGCCTCGCCGTGGGCGTGTACGCGACGTCGACCGCGACGCCGTTGTTCTTCGCCCAGGCGGTGGGGCGGTTCGTGCGTGCCCGACGCCGCGGTGAGACCGCGTCGGTCTTCCTTCCGAGCGTGCCGCACCTGCTGGCGCTCGCGAACGGCCTCGAGCTCGAGCGCGACCATGCGCTCGACCGCCCGCTCACGGCCGAGGAGCAGGGGGACATGTACAACCCCGAGGACGCGCTCATGGCAGCCGCGAACCGGGAGGACAAGGCGTCCGACGACCTCGCGGACGGCATGCAGGGCTCGTTCCAGGCGCTCGAGGCGCAGGCCTCGTTCGACCGCGTGCTGTTCGACGGGGGAGAGTTCGGGACCGAGGCCGACGTCGGGTCGGACGAGGAGCAGGACTTCCTGGGGCTGCCCGGTCTGCTGGACGCGGACCAGGTGACGAGCCTGCTGCGTCAGCGCCAGGCCGACCAGATGACCGCCCGGACCAAGAAGGCCAAGAGCTCGGAGGCCGAGCGCAGCGAGCTCGAGCACCGGCGGGCCGCCGAGCTGCGCAAGGAGCTGTCCCAGCTCGTCGGCGCGTGGGCGCGCCGGAGCGGGCAGCCGCACGGCACGGTCCACACCGAGCTGCGCCGCCGGTGCGGTGGGCCGGAGGTCCCGCTCGCGACGGTCGCTCAGCTCGACGCGCGCGTGGCCGTGCTCCGCGGCTGGTTCGTGGGCAAGAAGTAGCGGTCGTCGTCGCGGCGCGCTCCGCGACCGCAGAGGGCCCGCACGCTCGGTGAGCGTGCGGGCCCTCTCGCGTCAGTCGAGGCGGCGCACCACGGTCGGCAGCGCAGGGTCGCCCGCGGACAGGCGCCGGGCGCCGCGAGGAAGCTCCGCGCGTGCCTCGGCGTGGCGCCTCGCCGCGTTGTGCACGCCGTACGCGCCGATCCAGCGGGAGTCGACCGCGCCGTCGACGACGAGCGGGACGTGCAGGGGACGCAGGTCCTCGTCGGCGTCGGCCTCCCAGGCCGCGACGACGTCGTCGGGCCCGGTGACGAGGACCTCGGCGACGGCCCGCCCGTCGTCGCCGAACTGGCGGGCCGCGGACTTGCGACCACCCGTGCTTGTCTTGGCGGTCGATGCCTTCGCGACGGGCTGCAGGATCCCGTCGGCGTCGGCGCGGGACACGAGCTTGTAGACCATGCCGCACGTCGGGGCGCCCGAGCCCGTCACGAGCGAGGTGCCCACGCCGTAGGCGTCGACGGGCGCCGCCGCGAGCGCGGCGATCGCGTACTCGTCGAGGTCGGAGGTCACGGTGATCCGGGTGTTCTGGGCGCCCAGCCCGTCGAGCTGCTTGCGGACCTCGACGGCCTGGATGCCGAGGTCCCCGGAGTCGAGGCGGACGGCCCCGAGCCCGGTCCCTGCCGCGGCGATCGCGTTCTTGACGCCTTGGCGCACGTCGTAGGTGTCGACGAGGAGCGTGGTCCCCGCCCCCAGGGAGGCGACCTGGGCCGCGAAGGCCGAGGGCTCGTCGTCGTGCAGGAGCGTGAACGCGTGCGCGGCGGTGCCGATCGTCTCGATCCCGTACCGGCGCCCGGCCTCGAGGTTGGACGTCCCCGCGAAGCCGGCGACGGCCGCGGCGCGCGCCGCCGCGACGGCTGCGTGCTCGTTCGCCCGCCGCGAGCCCATCTCGAGGCAGGGGCGCTCGACGGCGGCGCTCGTCATGCGCGAGGCGGCCGAGGCGACCGCGGAGTCGTAGTTGAGGATCGAGAGCACGAGCGTCTCGAGCAGGACGGCCTCGGCGAACGTGCCCTCGACGACCATGACGGGGGACTGGGGGAAGAACACGTCGCCCTCGGCGTACCCGGTGATCGAGCCCGTGAACCGGTAGCCCGCGAGGTAGTCGAGCGTGCGGTCGTCGACCACGCCCGCCTCTCGGAGCCAGTCGAGCTCGAGGTCGGTGAACCGGAACGTCGCGAGCGACTCGAGGACGCGACCGGTCCCGGCGAGCACGCCGTAGCGGCGTCCAGCGGGCAGGCGTCGCGTGAAGACCTCGAAGAGGCAGTGCCTCTCGGCGGTGCCGTCGGCGAGCGCGGCCTGGAGCATCGTGAGCTCGTAGCGGTCCGTCAGCAGCGAGGTCTGGGCGGAGGGGGCGAACGGGGCACGGTGAGCGGCCGGGGCGCCGGTGCCCGGGCGGTCTGCGGGACTCATGTGCCCAACCTAGGGCAGAAGCGGCTCGGGGGGCGTGCGTGCCCGCACGAGCGGGCGCACGCACGAGCCGGCCGGGGCGCCCTGCACCCGCGTTCAGGGCTCCCACCTGCGCATGGACGGCGCGCGGCGGGTGGTGGGGCACCGCATAGAGTGGGGTCGTGACTGGAACGGCGACAGCGGGGCCTCGCCTCGACGAGGAGATCGACACGCGGGAGGGGCTCTCCCTCGCCGACACCTGGGTGACCCTCGTGTGGAACGACCCGGTGAATCTCATGAGCTACGTCAGCTACGTCTTCGAGAGCTACTTCGGGTACAGCCAGCAGAAGGCCAAGACGCTCATGCTCCAGGTGCACCACGAGGGCCGGGCGGTGGTCTCGTCCGGTGGGCGGGAGAAGGTCGAGGTGGACGTGCAGGCGATGCACGAGTTCGGGCTGTGGGCCACGATGCAGCGGAGCGGGGAGTAGTGCGCCCGTTCCGTCGGGCGCGCCGCGGCTACGTCGCGGAGCTGAGCGCCGCCGAGCGGCTCGTCCTCGCGCACGTCGTGGGTGACGTCGTCGAGCTGTTGCAGGAGCAGGTGGGCCCCGGGAGCGAGGAGGTCGCGCCGCCCTCGGAGGCCGCGACCATCGAGGGCGTCGCTCCGCTCTCCGCGCCTCCCGAGGAGGTGCGCGCGCCCACGGACCCTGCGGTCCGCCGTCTGCTCCCTGACGCCGCTCCCGAGGACGCGGGGGTCTCGGCCGAGTTCCGCCGGTTCACCCAGGGCGACCTGGCGGCCGAGAAGTCGCAGCGGCTGCTGCTGCTCGCGGACCTCCTGCTCGCGGGGGACCCGCAGGACGCGGAGGCGCTCACGCCGCTCGTCGTCCGGCCCGACGACGCACGTCGCGTCGCGGGGGCCCTCACCGACGTCCGGGTCGTCCTGGCGGAGCGCCTCGAGCTGCGCACCGACGACCAGGTGGAGGACCTGCACGACGAGGTGCTCGCACGCGAGGCCGCTGACGTCGAGGAGGACGAGGGCGCTCCCGACGCCGCCAGGCGGTTCCTCGCGAGCGTGTTCCTCATGTCGGGCTGGCTCCAGGAGTCGCTCGTGGACCTGATGCTCGCCGAGGTCCGCCGCTCGCCCCGCTGAGTCGCGCAAACGACCTAGCATGCTTGTAGGTCACTCGCCACATTTCTGTCAAGATGCGCAGAGGGTGAAGTGGTGTCAGGATTGTCCTTGTTGAACCGGGACGTCCGCGTCCCGGCCGAGAGAAAGAGGGACAACATGCCTACGTGGCTCATCATCCTGCTCGTCGGAGTCGTGCTGCTCGTGTTCGGTGTGGCCGTCGAAGCAGCGAAGTTCCTGATCTGGCTCGGCATCATCGTGCTCGTCGTCAGCCTCGTCGTGGGGCTGATCGGACGGGGCAAGGCGAAGGTCTAGGCAGCCCGGGTCGCCGTCCTGACAGGCAGACCCGGGGCCAGGGCCGGAGGGCGCCGCACGTACGTGCGGCGCCCTTCGTCGTGCCCGGCGCCCCTTGTGTCGGTCGACACAGGGGTGCCGGGGCGCCGGAGACGTCCAACCGGGGTGGGCGGCACTAGGCTCGACCCCGTGAACGACGCACCCATCGGCATCTTCGACTCGGGAGTCGGGGGACTCACCGTCGCCCGCTCGATCCTCGACCAGCTGCCGAACGAGTCGCTGCTGTACATCGGGGACACGGCGAACAGCCCGTACGGGCCCAAGCCGCTCGCCGCGGTGCGAGCCATGGCGCTCTCGATCATGGACCAGCTGGTCGACGAGGGCGTCAAGATGCTCGTCATCGCGTGCAACACGGCGTCGTCCGCGGTGCTGCGCGACGCGCGCGAGCGGTACACGGCGCGCTACGGGATGCCCGTGATCGAGGTCATCCTGCCCGCGGCGCGCCGCGCGGTGGCGGCGACCCGCACGGGGAACATCGGCGTGATCGGGACGCGGGGGACCATCGAGTCGCGCGCCTACGACGACGCGTTCGCCGTGGCCCCGGGGCTGCGGCTCACGTCGCAGGCCTGCCCGGAGTTCGTCCGCCTCGTCGAGGCCGGGGTGACCTCGGGCCCCGAGGTCCTGGAGATCGCGCACGAGTACCTCGCACCGGTGCGCGCCGCCGGGGTCGACACCCTGGTGCTCGGCTGCACGCACTACCCGCTGCTCGCGGGCGCCATCTCGTACGTCATGGGCGACGAGGTCACGCTCGTCTCGAGCGCCGAGGAGACCGCGAAGGACGTCTACCGCACGCTCGTGGCGCACGGCCTCGAGCGCTCGCGCGAGGCAGGTGCGCCGCGGCACCGCTTCCGCGCGACCGGGAGCGCCGAGCCCTTCGACCAGCTCGCGCGTCGGTTCCTCGGGCCCGAGGTCTCGCTCGTGGAGGCCGTCTGATGCGGCTGGTCGTCGTCGGCTGCTCCGGCTCGTTCGCCGGCCCCGACTCTCCTGCGTCCTCCTACCTGGTCCAGGTGCCCGCCGCGGACTCGCCGGACGGGCGGGAGTGGAACCTCCTGCTGGACATGGGCAACGGCGCGCTCGGTGCGCTCCAGGGGATCCTCGACCCGCGCCGGCTCGACGCGATCGGCCTGTCCCACCTGCACCCCGACCACTTCGTGGACGTCTGCGGGCTGTACGTGTACCTCAAGTACCACCCGGACCGGCTCACGGCGGCGGCCGCCTCGGGCACGGGAGCGGACGTGGCCCCCGTCGCCCCTGGTGGGTCCGCCGACCAGGCCACGGCGGGCACGCTGCCCGTGTGGGGCCCCTCGAACACGGCCGAGCGGATCGGGGCGACCTACGGCCTGGAGGCGGGGGAGTCCCTCGAGTCCCAGTTCGACTTCCGGGCGTGGGTCCCGGGGCAGGTCGTCAGTGTCGGCCCGCTCGAGATCGAGCCGTTCCGCGTGTTCCACCCGGTCGAGGCCTACGGCGTGCGCGTGACCGGGCCCTCGAGCCTGGCCCCGGGGGAGCGGGTCACGCTCGCGTACACGGGCGACACCGACGTCTGCGACGGCGTGGTCGAGCTGGCCCGTGGCGCCGACCTGCTCCTGGCAGAGGCCGCGTTCCACGAGGGGCGCGACGACGCGGTCGACCGCGGCATCCACCTCACGGGACGGCGGGCGGGCGAGGTCGCCACCGCGGCGGGCGTCAAGCGCCTGGTCCTCACCCACCTGCCCGCGTGGAACGACAAGCGGGCCGCGCGCGACGAGGCCACCGCGGTCTACGCGGGTCCGGTCGACCTCGCCGCGACGGGCCGGGTCTTCACGCTCTGAGCCCGGATAGGCTGGCTCCATGACTTCAGCCTCCACCTCCCAGACCGTCCGCGCGGACGGCCGCGCGCCCGACGAGCTCCGTCCCGTCACGATCACCCGGAACTGGCTCGACGCCGCCGAGGGCAGCGTGCTCGTCGAGTTCGGCCGCACGCGCGTGCTGTGCGCGGCCTCGTTCACCGAGGGCGTGCCGCGCTGGCGCAAGGGCTCGGGTCAGGGCTGGGTCACGGCCGAGTACTCGATGCTGCCGCGCGCGACCAGCACCCGCAGCGACCGCGAGTCCGTCAAGGGCCGCATCGGCGGGCGCACGCACGAGATCTCGCGCCTCATCGGCCGTTCGCTGCGTGCCGTGATCGACGTCTCGGCGCTCGGCGAGAACACGATCGTGCTCGACTGCGACGTCCTGCAGGCCGACGGCGGCACGCGCACCGCGGCCATCACGGGCGCGTACGTCGCGCTCGCGGACGCCGTGACCTGGGGCAAGAAGCACGGCGCGATCAAGGGCGGCAAGAAGGTCCTCACGGACTCGGTGTCGGCCGTGAGCGTCGGCATCATCGACGGCACGCCCATGCTGGACCTGCCCTACGTCGAGGACGTGCGCGCGGACACCGACATGAACGTGGTGGTCACGGGCTCGGGCGACTTCGTCGAGGTGCAGGGCACGGCCGAGCACGCGCCGTTCAACCGCACCGAGCTCGACGTCCTGCTGGACCTCGCCCTCCACGGCACGTCCGAGCTCGCGATCATCCAGCAGCTCGCGCTCGACGAGGCGTCGCGGTGAGCGCTGCGTCCGGCGTGAGCGTCCCGGCCGGCGCACGGCTCGTGCTCGCGACCCACAACGTGGGCAAGCTCGCCGAGCTGCGGGCCATCCTCGCGGCCCAGCCGGGCCTGGACCTGCCGCCCGAGGCCGTGGTCTCGGCGCGCGAGGTCGGAGCGCCGGAACCCGTCGAGGACGGCGTGACGTTCGCGGAGAACGCGCTCATCAAGGCTCGAGCGCTGGCTGCGGCGACCGGCCTGCCCGCCGTGGCGGACGACTCGGGGCTCGCGGTCGACGTCCTGGGCGGGGCGCCGGGGATCTTCTCGGCACGCTGGTCCGGTCGTCACGGCGACGACCAGGCGAACCTCGACCTGCTGCTCGCACAGCTCGGTGACGTTCCCGCCGGGCACCGGGCTGCGGGCTTCGTGTGTGCTGCCGCGCTCGTGACGCCGGGTGGGGGAGAGTGGGTGCGCACCGGTGAGATGCGTGGCACGCTCCTGACCGCCCCGCGTGGCGAGGGCGGGTTCGGCTACGACCCGATCCTGCTCCCCGACGGCGAGACCCGCTCGGCCGCCGAGCTGTCGGCCGCGGAGAAGAACGCGATCAGCCACCGCGGCAAGGCGTTCCGCGCTCTCGCGCCGCAGGTCGTCGCGGTGCTCACGGGGACGGCCGTCGACGAGGTCCAGGTCCAGCCGCTCGCCTGAGCTGCGCGTGGCGACGGCCTGCCTGGTCGCCGGGGTGCCCCGGTCGCCGGGGTGCTCCGGTCGCCGGGGTGCCCGGTCGCCGGGCCACCGGTCGGATCGGCGACGAGCGTCCGAGCGAGCGCGACCTCCGGGTCGCGCTCGCTCGGACGTCGAGCCGCACGTCGAGAACGACGTTCCGTGCGCTCGACCACGATGTTGCGGCCGCCAGACCGGGCAGAACGATCTCCACCTCGTTCTCGGCACCAGGGGGTGCAGGGCATCGAGCGGTGCTCGGTCACGAGACGGGCTACCTTCGCCCGCGCAGGGGGCCCCAAGTCGCGAGACGTACCGCCCTACCGGCGCCCGCGCAGCGTGACCACCAGGAGCGCGACGAGCCGCCAGCCCACGAGCGTCGCGAGCAGGAACGCTGCCGACACCACGAGGAACGCGGTCGCCAGCCCTTCGCCCGTGGCCCAGCGCAGCGCCATCCCTACGACCCACGTCGTGACCCACAGCACGAGGCCCGTCGGCCAGGCCGCGATCGGCCGGCGCCACGCGCGCAGCAGGACCCAGCCCGCGGCGAGGCCCACGAGGAACGGCCAGGCGATCGACAGGACCGCGGTCAGCGGGCTGTCCGCGGAGTGCGTCGCCCGGCCTCCCGCCGCGAACGCGAGGACCGCGACGACGTCGAGCACGACGGCCAGGGCGACGACGCCCGTCCGGACGGTCGGGCGGGTCGGGTTCGGGGCGGTGGCAGGCGTCGAGGTCATGGCCACGACGCTACCGGAGCACCACCCTCTCCTGGCTCCCCGCGGCGCCCTGCCCGCTGTTGCGCGGGCCACGTCCACGGCCGGGACGAAGGCCAGGCTGGAGGCAAGTGCGCGCTCGCCCGTCGGCTCCCTCTAGGGTTGACCCGTGCACCTGGCTGTCGACGACCTCTCCTTCTCCTACCCCGGACGCCCCGTCCTCTCGGGCGTCTCCCTGCGCGTCGCCCCCGGCACGCGCCTCGGCGTGGTCGGTGAGAACGGCAGCGGGAAGTCGACGCTCCTGGGCGTCCTGGCCGGGACGCTGCCGCCCGGCGGAGGTGACGTGCGCCGCCAGGGCTCGCTCGCCGTCGTCGAGCAGGAGCTCGTCCCGCTGCCCGGTCAGACCGTGGGCGACCTGGTCCGCGACAGCCTCGCGACCGTGCGCGCCGTGGGAGCGGAGCTCGACGCCGTGACGCGCGACTTCGACCACGAGCACGGCAGCCTCGCCGAGCTCTCGGACGTCCTGGCCCGCGCCGAGCACCTGGCCGTGTGGGACGCCGACCGTCGCGTCGAGGTCGCGCTGTCCCGGCTGGGCGCGTGCCGCGACCCGCACCGCGAGCTCCTGACGCTCTCGGTCGGCGAGCGCTACCGCGTGCGCCTCGCGTGCCGCCTGGCCGAGCGCAGCGACCTGCTCCTGCTCGACGAGCCGACCAACCACCTCGACACGAGCGGCATCGACTTCCTCACGGGCGAGATCGTGGCGTGGGGCGGCGGGATCGTCATGGTCACGCACGACCGCCAGCTGCTCGACGACGTCGCGACCGAGATCCTCGACCTCGATCCCGCGATGGACGGCAAGCCCGTCCTGTACGGGCAGCCGGGCTACCTCGCCTACCGCTTCGCCAAGAACCAGGCCCTGCACCGGTGGCGTCAGCGCTACCGGGCCGAGCGCAAGCGTGCCGAGAAGCTCGCCGAGCGCCTCGACGCGTCGTACGAGGGGCTCTCCGACGAGTGGCGACCCGCCAAGGGGAGCCAGAAGCACCGTCGTGCGACGCACGCGCGCATCCACGTCAAGGCCGCGGACCGGCTCGTGCAGAAGCTCGAGGCCGAGGCCGTCGAGGTGCCCGTGCCCCCGCTCGAGCTGCGCTTCCCCGACCTGCTGGCCATGTCGCCCGGGTGGGCCCCCGACCTGTCGCTGCTCGAGGTGCGCAGCCCGCGCGTGGACGCGGGGCCGCGCGAGCGTCAGAGCGAGCCCGGCGGCCGTCCCGACGGCGACGACGTCCCGGCTACCGCTGCAGCACCCGCCGGTGCCCGGCTCGATCTGCCCGGGACGCGCATCGCGATCCCGCCGTCGGGACGGCTGCTGATCACCGGGCCGAACGGGTCGGGCAAGTCGACCCTGCTCGCGGCGCTCGCGGGAACGGTCCGGCTCGACCGCGGCACGCGGTCCGTCGCTGAGGGGGTGCGGGTCGGGATCGTCGCGCAGGAGGGCCCCGTGCTCCCGCCGGGCGCCGAGGAGCGCACGGGCTTCGAGGAGTACGCGCAGGAGGCGCTCGACCTGCTCTCGGCCGGGACGCTCGACCCGGACCACCTGGTGCCCGTCGCGTTCCTCGGGCTGCTGACCGAGGAAGACCTGGACCGCCCGCTGCGCGAGCTGTCCGCGGGGCAGCGTCGGCGCTTCGACCTGGCCCGCGCGCTGCTCGCGGTGCCGCACGTCCTGCTGCTCGACGAGCCGACCAACCACCTCTCGATCGACCTGGTCGACGAGCTCACCCAGGCGCTGCGCGTCACGCCTGCGGCCGTGGTCGTCGCGACGCACGACCGCAGGATGCGCGAGGACTTCGCGGACTGGCCCACGCTCGAGCTCTAGAGCGCGCCGCTCAGAACCCGTTCTCGGGGTCGCCCAGGAGCTGGGCCACGTGGTCCGGGACGTAGTTCGCCAGCTCGCGCGGCGGGCGCACGTAGCTGCTCGACGCCTGGGGGCGGTCGGGCAGCACGACCTTGTCGTGCGGCACGTCGACGTACGGGATGGTCGAGAGCAGGTGGGCGATCATGTTGAGCCGGGCGTTCTTCTTGGAGTCCGACTCGACGACGAACCACGGGCTCTCGGGGACGTCGGTGTGCACCATCATCTCGTCCTTGGCGCGCGAGTAGTCCTCCCAGCGGTGGATCGACTCGAGGTCCATGGGGCTCAGCTTCCACTGACGCACCGGGTCGGACAGACGTGAGCGGAAACGCTTGAGCTGCTCGGCGTCCGAGACCGAGAACCAGTACTTGCGCAGCAGGATCCCGTCGTCGATGAGCATCTCCTCGAAGACCGGGGTCTGGCGCATGAAGCGCTGGTACTCCTGGGGGGTGCAGAAGCCCATGACCTTCTCGACGCCTGCCCTGTTGTACCAGGAGCGGTCGAACAGCACGATCTCGCCCGCCGCCGGCAGGTGGGCGATGTAGCGCTGGTAGTACCACTCGGAGCGCTCGCGCTCGGTGGGCGTGGGCAGTGCCGCGATGCGGGCGACGCGGGGGCTGAGGTACTGCGTGATGCGCTTGATCGTGCCGCCCTTGCCCGCGGCGTCACGACCCTCGAAGATCACCACGACCCGAGCGCCCGTGGCCTGCGTCCACTGCTGGAGCTTGACGAGCTCTGCCTGGAGCCGGAACAGCTCGGCCTCGTAGACCTCACGGGACAGGGACGGGGCCTTGTCCTTCTTCGACTTCTTCTTCGACGTCTTCGACATGGCGACACGCTACCGCCGCCAGGGGGCCGCTCCGGCAGGCGCGCGAGACGAGCGGTCCGGGCCGAGCGGGTGAAGATCAGGACGTCTCGCGAGCCCGACGGGACGCGGCCGTCAGCCCCGCGCGGGGGCCGGCTCCATGCGCCGGTCGATCCAGCCCAGGAGGGCCGCGAGCCCTAGGAACACCACGGCCACGATGCCCGTGTTGACCAGCGCCTGCGGGTACCCGATCTGGGTCACGTCCATGAACGGGTAGGGGTACCAGCGGGAGAACGCTCCCTGGACGAAGATGTAGACGATCCACGCGAGCGGAGCCACGACGGACCACCACACGGTCGCGGCGTCGATGCGCGGGCGCGGGCCCACGACGAGCCAACCCACGACCGCGAGCAACGGTCCCGCCTGGTGCATGAGGAGGTTCGTGAAGAAGCCGGCGACGCTCAGCTCGTTGAGCCCCGCGAGCACGGTGTTGTAGACGATCCCCGTCACGGCGATGCACAGCAGCGCGTCGAGCCGCGCGACGCGGAACACCCGCCCGTCGCGCAGCGGGTCCACGAGGAGCAGCGCGCACGTGACCCCGACGAGGATGTTCGACAGGATGGTGAAGTAGCTGAAGAAGTGGACGACGAGGTCCACGGTGGTGTCGCCCAGGAGCGGCCCGCGCCCGAGCGTGCCGAAGAGCTCCCAGACGACGCCGACGAGCGCCATGGCTGCGACGACGCCGTGCCACCAGCGGGCAGCCGTCAGGCCTCGCCATCCGGTGCTCGACGGCGAGGCGACGCGCGCCGTGCTCACGTGAGCCGGCCGACGTACGCCATCGCCTGGCGCAGGAGCGTGCCCTGCCCGCCGTGCATCTCGAGCTGCACCTGGTCGCTGCACGCCTGCTCGGGCGTGAGCCACGCCAGCTCGAGCGCCTGCTGCTGGGGCTGGCAGTCTCCCGAGACCGGGACGACGTACGCGAGCGAGACCGCGTGCTGACGAGGGTCGTGGTAGCCCGTGATGCCGGGTGTCGGGAGGTACTCGGCGACCGTGAACGGCTGCGGGGAGGCCGGGACGTGGGGGAGGGCCACCGGGCCCAGGTCCTTCTCGATGTGCCGCAGCAGCGCGTCGCGGATCCGCTCGTGGTACATCACGCGCCCCGACACCAGGGCCCGTGTCATCTGGCCCTCGGGCGTCACGCGCAGGAGCAGGCCCACCGCGACGACGTCGCCCGAGTCGTCGACCCGGACCGGGATGGCGTCGACGTAGACGAGGGGAAGGTGCGACCGTGCGGCCGCGAGGTCCTCGGCGCTCAGCCACCCGGCCGGCTGGGGGAGCTCACGGGAGAAGTCGTCGGGCGGGAAGTCCGCGGTGTCCGTCACCCGACTGTTCTACCACCCGCGCCCGTCCGTGCGCTGGACCGCGGGCGACGGGACCCCGACGGGAGGGGCGCCGCGGCGTCTCGTCGAGCGAGCACCGCGACGCCCTCTACCCGGGGGCCTCAGTCCTCGACCGACCCGGGAACGGGCTCGGCAAGCCGGGCGATGAGCTCGACGAGCAGGCGCTCGCTCACCGCGGGCGGCAGCGCCTCGACGAGCGCCAGGAGCGGGGCCATGGGCCCCGTGCCAGGCTCGGGCGTGTCGCCTCCGCGTGTGTCGGCGCCCCCCAGCACCGTGCGCTGCACGAGCTCCCAGGCCGTGGCCGAGTCGAGCGACCCGAGCGCGGCGACCGCGTCGGTGGGCTCGACGCCCGGGGCGAGGGTCGCGAGCAGCCCGGCCAGGACCTGCTGGGGGTCGGGCCGCGGCACACCGCGCACGGCTTCCGCGGCGTCGAGGAGCGCGGCTCCCAGCTCGCCGACGACGCCCGCCGTCACCGGTGTCACCGTGAAGTGCGTCGTGTGCGGCAGCCGCGAGCCGTCGGGCTGCGTGAAGCCCGGCTGGGGCTGGAGCACGAACCCGCTCGCGCGCACCGCGTCCGACCACACGTGCGGGTCGATCCGGCGGCCGGCAGGGACGGACTCGTCGGTCGCGACCGCCACGAGCGGTCCCACCGGGAGCCCGACGACCCGCAGGCCCTCGATCGACCCGAGCACCTCGTGCAAGGCGGACGTGGCCTCCGCGCAGCGGGCCGTCACGGCCTGGTAGCCGGGCACGCCGAGCGCCTGCGTCACGGCCCAGGCCGCAGCGAGCGGCCCCGCCGACTTGGAGCCCATGATGGTCGAGTTCACCACGGGGTAGCCGGGCCAGCGCGTCGTCGCGAACAGCTGGTGGCGCTGGCGGTCGCGGTCGCGTGTCAGGAGGACCGAGGTGCCCTTGGGGGCGTACCCGTACTTGTGGATGTCGGCCGAGACCGACGTGACCCCCGGGACGCGGAAGTCGAAGACCGGGACCTGGGCTGCGGCGTCGGGCCAGAAGGGCAGGACCCAGCCGCCCACGCACGCGTCCACGTGGACCGGCACGCCCAGGGCGCTCGCGGCCGCCGCGACCTCCTCGACAGGGTCCACGACCCCGTGCGGGTAGGAGGGCGCCGAGACCACGACGAGCGCGACGTCGCGTCCGTCGCCCACGGCCTCGGCCAGGGCGGCCGGGTCGGCGCGGCACGACGCGGGGTCGACGGGGACCAGCACGAGCTCGAGCCCCAGGTAGGCCGCGGCCTTGTGGAACGCGGCGTGCACGGTCGTGGGTGCGACGACGCGCAGCGCGAAGCCGAGCGTCGCGAGGGTGCGCGGCGACCCGTCGGCCTGTGCCGGCTGGGCGGCGAGGAACGCGTCGCGCGCGGTCTTGACCGCCAGCAGGCAGCTCTCGGTCCCGCCGGACGTCACGGTCCCGACGACGCCGCTCGCGTCCTGCGCGCCCGTCCCGTGCAGCATGTCGCGCGCGAAGGACACGAGCTCGCGCTCCATGACCGCGACCGACGAGAAGGTCGTGGGGTCCAGGGCGTTGAGCGGCTGGACCGCGCGGATCGCGTCGCCGGCGAGAGCGTCGAGCTCGGCCAGGTCCGGGTCGTAGACGTACGAGAGCACGCGGCCCCCGTGCGTGGGGGCGTCGGCCGCTCGCAGTGCTGCGAGGCGGTCGAGGATGCCCTCGGTCCTCAGGACGGTCGGGGCGGGCAGGGGGGTGTCGTCAAGGGCGCTCATGCGCGGCGGACTCCTCGGTGGGCACGTCGATGTCGCCCCTGCGCAGTCGATAGCGTACGAGGGCGACGAGGCTCAGCGCGACAAGAACCGCCGGGACCAGCGAGAACGAGAGCGCGATGCCGTCGATCGCGGCGCTGGACTGCTCGGGCGTGACTCCCGCGCTCGAGGACTGGTAGCCCGTGACCCACTGCACGAGGCTCAGCAGGCCGGCGCCGAACGCCATGCCCGTCGTCTCGCCCGCGGTCCACACGCCGCTGAACGCCCCGCCCCGGTCGGCGACACCGGGTGTGTTGCGCGCGTCGTGCGCGATCACGTCGGGGAGCATCGCGAGCGGCAGGGCCTGCATGCCCGCGTAGCCGACGCCCGCGAGGGCCGTGGGCAGGTAGACCCAGGCCCCCGGGGCCCATGCGAGGGGCACCATGCACAGCGTCGCGAGCGCGAACAGCGCGCTCGCGAGGATGAAGCTGCGCTCCTTGCCGACGCGGCGCGCGAGCCGGTTCCAGAGCGGCATGACGAGCAACGCGGGGGCGATGAGCGCCGCGAACAGCAGGCTCACCGCGAGGTCCGACTCCAGGACGTACGTCGCGACGTAGTTCGCGGCCGCGAGCATGAGGCCCGTCGCGAGCGCCTGGAGGAAGAACGCGGTCAGCAGCACGCGGAACGGCTGGCTCCGGCGCAGGGTCGAGACCGCCTCGGCGACCGCGATCCGGAAGGCTCCCAGCGCCGAGACCGCCGCTGCCGGGGCCGCGGCCTGCACGCCCGGGGGGAGCGGCGCCGTCGGGCCTGCTGCGCGTGCGCCGCGCGGGGCCACGCGCGACGCGACGAACATGCCTGCCCCGATGACCAGGCCCGCGACCACGCCGAGCGTCAGGTACCCGGACAGCGAGCTCGTCTCGCCGCGCAGCACCGGGCCCCCGGCCCCGAAGAGCAGGATCGCGAACGCGAGCGTCGCCACGCGCCAGCTGATGAGGCGCGTGCGCTCGTCGTACGTCGGGGCGATCTCCGCGGGCAGCGCGATGTACGGGACCTGGAACATCGAGAACGCGGTGGCCGCGAGCAGGAACGCGACCAGCACCCAGATCGAGGCGGCCACGGTCGAGGCCCCCGCAGGCACGGCGAACGTCAGCGCGAAGAACACCGGGATCGCGACCGCGCCGATCGTCATGAAGCGCCGCCTGGACCCGGTGCGGACCAGATCGCGGTCGCTGCCGTACCCGATGAACGGGTCGATCACGACGTCCCAGACCTTGGCGCCCGTGACGACCAGGCCCGCGACCGCGGCCGGGACGGCGAGCGCGTCGGTCAGGTAGTACAGGAGCATGAGGCCGGGCAGCGTGCCGAACCCACCCGTGCCGACCGAACCGATGGCGTATCCCGCGATCGTGCGCGGCCTGAGGCGTTCCACGCGCCACAGCCTAGACGTGACCTCGCTCACGGCCGTGCAGGCCGGGCGGACGGGGGTCGACCGAGCCGACGGCACGCGCGGATTCCCACCCGCCGCGCCGGGAATACCCGGCCGCGGCAGGTTGCTGCACCTGGTGAACCCCTCAGGAAGGACCTTCATGGCAACCCAGGAACTCACCGGCGCCACGTTCGAGCAGACCATCAAGGACAACGACATCGTCCTGGTGGACTTCTGGGCGTCGTGGTGCGGCCCGTGCCGCCAGTTCGCCCCGGTGTTCGAGGCCTCCTCGGAGACCCACCCGGACGTCGTGCACGGCAAGATCGACACCGAGGCCGAGCAGGGCCTCGCGGCCGCGGCGAACATCACCTCGATCCCGACGCTCATGGCGTTCCGCGAGGGCGTGCTCGTCTTCTCGCAGCCCGGCGCGCTCCCCGCACCCGCTCTCGAGCAGGTCGTCGAGGCGGTCAAGGGCCTCGACATGGACGACGTCCGCGCCCAGATCGCCCAGGCGCAGGCCGCCGGGTCGAACGGTCAGGCGGACGCCTGACGCTCTGGCGCACGCAGCACGCAGCTCGACGAAGGACCCCGGCTCCGGCCGGGGTCCTTCGTCGTCCCGGGGTCAGGCGCTCAGGCCGCGGGCCCGACGGGCGTCGGGCTCGGCAGGGCGTGCCGCGCGGCCTCCTGCGCGTCCAGGTCGCGGCGGCGCCGGACTGCGCGGTCGCGGACGGCTCCCGACGGCTCGGGGAGCTCCGCGGCGAGGCGCTCGAGGCGCCGGAGCCAGCGCTCGCGCCGCGCCGGCGAGACCTGGGCGACGCGCGCGTGGTTGACCCACCGGACCCGCCGCACGCCGAGCTGGCCGAAGACCCCGCGGGCGACGACCCTCTGGACCGGCGCGCCGAACCACGTGCGGTAGAGCGGGCCGGGGGTCGTCATGGTCGTCACGAGCGTGACCCCCGACAGCCCGAGCAGGCCCTGGAGAGCCCCGACCCTGTTCTCGGTGTAGGCGAACCCGGGCACGAGGACCTTGTCGAAGAAGCCCTTGAGGCGCGCGGGCATGACCTCCCACCAGACCGGGTGGACGAGGACGAGGTGGTCGGCCGCGGCCAGCCGCTCCTGGTACTCCGCGGCCCGTGGGTCCACGGTCCGTCCCTCGCGCCATGCGCCCAGGTCCGCGCGCCGGACCACGGGATCGAAGTCGTCGAGGTCGAGGTCGATCACGTCGACCTCGTGCCCGGCCGTCGTGGCGCCGCGGATCGCGGCTGCGGCGAGCGCCCGGCTGTAGCTGCCCTCGTAGGGGTGGTCGATCACGAGCAGGACGCGCATCAGAGTCTCCTTAACGTCGTTCAATCTAACAGCGTTAGAGTTGCTGAACATCGTTAAGGTGTCAAGGTGTGGTGGTCCGGAGGTGCCGGGCGCGCGAGGAGGTGGAGCGGTGGCCGAGCGGCTCGACCGGCAACGGGTGGTGCGGGCGGCGCTCGCGCTGCTCGACGAGGTCGGCCTCGACGGGCTGACGCTGCGCCGGCTCGCCCAGGACCTCGACGTCAAGGCGCCCGCGCTCTACTGGCACTTCGCGGGCAAGCGCGACCTGCTCGACGAGATGGCGGCCACCATGCTGCGCGACCTCGTCGAGGGCGCGGCCTGGGACGAGGCGGTGGCTGCGGGGGCGCCCTGGCAGGAGTGCGTGCGCGAGTCCGCGACCGCCCTGCGCGAGATGCTGCTCTCGCACCGCGACGGGGCGCGGGTCTTCAGCGGGACCTTCGTCACCGACGAGTCGCTGCGCGGCGCGGTCGAGGTGCCCATGGGCATCCTCACGGCGGCGGGGTTCGGGCCCGACGGCGCCGCGCGCGCCTGGGGGACGCTGCTCGCCTTCGTCCTGGGCTTCGTCGTGGAGGAGCAGGCCGTCGACCTGCGCGAGCTCGACCGCTCGCAGGCGGCGGCGTTCGAGGAGCGGTTCGTGTTCGGGGTCGACGTGATCGTGGCGGGGCTCGCGACGCGGCTCGGGTGAGGGCCGGTGCCGAGGCGCTCGTCGGCGGCCCCGTCTCGCCCGGCCTCGGGCGGCTGGGCTCGCACGCCGGCGGGCGATCCGGCCGCTGCGCTGGCGACCCGCGGGGGCGCGGAGGATCGTGGAGGGGAGCGCGGGCGCGACGAGGCGTCCGCCCGACGATGACGGAGGACGTCATGAGCGGCTCGGTAGCGCGCATCACCCAGATCAGTGCACGGTCCGACGTGAGCTTCGACGACGCGGTCAAGACCGGGATCGAGCGGGCGAGCGAGACCCTGCGCAACCTCACGGGCGCGTGGGTCAAGGAGCAGAAGGTCGAGGTCAGGGACGGGAAGATCGTGGCCTGGCAGGTGGCGCTCGAGGTCACGTTCGTCCTCGACTGAACCCGGTCCTCGAACGGGGGGCCGATCGCCGCGCCCGGGCGTGCCGACTTGACCGGCGGGCCCGGGTGCGGTTATTTGACCCTGCGCCCGTGATTCCGTAATCTTGAACGTCGGTGCGCTCGGTGCGCACTGGTCCCGTGTGCCCATGGACAGGTCGCACTCGCACGCACAGGTGTGTTGAGTCCTGCCAAGACGGCCAGACATGGCGAGCACGCCAAGACTAGAAGAGATGAGCAACAACGTGGTGTACGCGATCGTCAAGGCCGGTGGCCGCCAGGAGAAGGTGTCCGTCGGCGATATCGTCGTCGTCGACCGTCTGTCGGCTGGTGCCGGACAGTCCGTCGAGCTTCCTGCGATCCTGCTGGTGGACGGGGAGAAGGTGACCCACGACGCTGCGGCGCTCGCGAAGGTCAAGGTCACTGCTGAGGTCGTCCGGGACGAAAAGGGCCCGAAGATCACGATCCTCAAGTACAAGAACAAGACCGGCTACCGCAAGCGCCAGGGTCACCGTCAGCAGCTGACCCGCCTCAAGGTCACCGGCATCAAGTGACTTCCCTCGGTGGCTCGTGAGAGCCGCCGCAGGTGATCCCACCCCCTCTTCTTCCAGCACGAAAGCAGGTTCGACATGGCACACAAGAAGGGCGCGAGCTCCTCGCGCAACGGTCGTGACTCCAACGCCCAGCGCCTCGGCGTGAAGCGCTTCGGTGGCCAGGTCGTCAGCGCCGGCGAGATCATCGTCCGCCAGCGCGGCACCCACTTCCACCCGGGCAACAACGTCGGTCGCGGTGGCGACGACACGCTGTTCGCCCTGACCGCCGGCGCCGTCCAGTTCGGCACGCGCCGTGGTCGCAAGGTCGTCGACATCGTCTCTGCCGAGGCCTGATCCACGACGCTGCACATGCTTGACAGGAGGGGCGCACCGACGCGGTGCGCCCCTCCTGGTGTTCTTCCCCCCGCTCGAGAGGACCCTTTCCATGGCCACGTTCGTCGACCGCGTCGTTCTGCACGCCTCCGGCGGTGACGGCGGAAACGGCTGCGCCTCCATCCGTCGGGAGAAGTTCAAGCCGCTCGCCGGCCCCGACGGCGGCAAGGGTGGGGACGGTGGGAGCGTGCGGATCGTCGTCGACACGCAGACCACGACGCTCCTCGAGTTCCACCACTCGCCGCACCGGCACGCCGCGTCCGGGACCCAGGGCAAGGGCGACTACCGGGAAGGTGCCAACGGTGAGGACCTGATCCTGCGCGTGCCCGACGGCACCGTGGTCAAGGACCGTCAGGGGAACGTGCTGGCCGACCTCATCGGCGAGGGCGCCGAGTACGTCGCCGCTGCGGGCGGTCGCGGCGGCCTGGGCAACCACGGCCTCGCCTCCCCGCGCCGCAAGGCCCCGGGCTTCGCTCTCCTGGGCGAGCCCGGCGAGGAGGTCGACTTCGTCCTCGAGCTCAAGTCGATCGCGGACGTCGCGCTCGTCGGCTTCCCCAGCGCGGGCAAGTCCTCGCTCGTCGCCGCGATCTCGGCCGCACGACCCAAGATCGCCGACTACCCGTTCACGACCCTCGTCCCGAACCTCGGCGTGGTCCAGGCCGGCGACGTGCGCTTCACGGTCGCCGACGTCCCGGGCCTCATCCCCGGTGCGAGCGAGGGCAAGGGGCTCGGGCTCGAGTTCCTGCGCCACATCGAGCGCACGGCCGTGATCGTGCACGTGCTCGACTGCGCGACGCTCGAGCCGGGCCGCGACCCCATCTCCGACCTCGAGGCCCTCGAGGCCGAGCTGGCCGCCTACTCGGGCGACCTCGACGGTTCGGGCGTCGTGGGCGGGCTCCCGCTCAACGAGCGCCCGCGCCTCGTCGTGCTCAACAAGATCGACGTGCCCGAGGCGCGCGAGCTCGCCGACCTGGTCCGCCCCGACCTCGAGGCCCGCGGCCTGCAGGTCTTCGAGATCTCGGCAGCGAGCCACGAGGGCCTGCGCCAGCTGACCTACGCGCTCGCCGGGCTCGTCGACACGGCGCGCCGCGAGACCCCCGCGCCCGCTCCGGTGCGCACGATCTTGCGCCCCAAGGCCGTCGACGACGCCGGGTTCACGGTCACCCGCAAGAACGCGGGCGACGGCACGTTCTACTTCGAGGTCCGCGGTGCCAAGCCCGAGCGCTGGGTCCGTCAGACCGACTTCGCGAACGAGGAGGCCGTCGGCTACCTCGCGGACCGTCTCGCCCGCCTGGGTGTCGAGGAGAAGCTCTTCAAGGCCGGGGCGGTCGCCGGCGACGAGGTGCGGATCGGGTCCGAGAAGAACGCCGTGGTCTTCGACTGGGAGCCCACGCTCATCACGGGCTCCGAGCACCTCGGCGGACCCCGTGGCACCGACCTGCGCTTCGACGACCACTCGCGCCCCACGCGCAACGACAAGCGTCGCGAGTACAACGAGCGCATGGACGCCAAGGCCGAGGCCCGCGCAGAGCTCTGGACCGAGCGCGAGTCCGGTCACTGGACGGACCCCGAGAAGGACTGACCTCCGGACACGGTGCCGCAGGGCAGCGACGGGCCGAGCGGTCGGGTGCCCCGACGCCCGACTCCCGCGCCGATGCTGTCGCCCACGACGTCCGCCCGCAGGGCGGGTACGGCCCCTCGGGTCGTGCCCGCCCTGTGGCGTACCGGTCGAGCGACGACCACCGCCCGGGTGGGACGGGAGCGGGAGGTGGGCGACGTCGTCGGGCGGGCTCACGCCGGAGAAGCTGTCAGAAATGCACCGGGCCATGCGCCGGTGCAGTTCTGACACCACGGCGCGGCAGGGTCCATGTCGTCTCACCCCGGGGTGTCACACGGTGACATGACTCCGCGCCCGGGCGCCTGGCGCGCGATGATGTCCCGGTGAATGCGCTCTCCGCACGCTCCCAGGTCGCCACGGCCCACCGGGTCGTCGTCAAGATCGGCTCCTCCTCGCTCACCGGACCGGACGGGCACCTCAGCGTCCCGGCCCTGCACGCGCTCGTCGACGTCATCGCCGCGCGGCACGCCGCGGGCGGGCAGGTCGTGCTCGTGACCTCGGGGGCGATCGCGGCGGGGATCGGTCCGCTCGGCCTCAGCGCCCGACCACGCGACCTCGCCACGGCCCAGGCCGCGGCCTCGGTGGGCCAGGGCCTCCTGGTCGCCCGGTACGCCCAGGCGTTCGCCGAGTACGGCATCCGCGTGGGGCAGGTCCTCCTCACGGCCGAGGACACCATCCGCCGCGGGCACTACCGCAACGCGCAGCGCTCGCTCGAGCGGCTCCTCGACCTGGGCGTCGTGCCCGTCGTCAACGAGAACGACGCGGTCGCGACCGACGAGATCCGCTTCGGCGACAACGACCGCCTCGCGGCGCTCGTCTCGCACCTGGTCCGCGCCGACGTCATGGTGCTGCTGACCGACGTCGACGGGCTCTACGACGGCCCGCCCTCGCGCCCCGGCACCCAACGCATCCGCGAGGTCCGCTCGCCGCTCGACCTCGAGGGCATCGAGGTCACGGGGCGCGGCAGCTCGGTCGGGACGGGCGGCATGCTCACCAAGCTCGAGTCCGTGCGCATCGCGACCGGCTCGGGCATCCCGGTCGTGCTGACCAAGGCCGCGAACGCCGAGGGCGCGCTCGCCGGGCGCGAGGTCGGGACCTGGTTCGCCGTGACGGGCAAGCGCACCACGCGCCGACGCCTGTGGCTCGCGCACGCCGCGCGCACGCGGGGGCGCCTCGAGCTCGACGAGGGGGCCGTGACCGCGGTCCTGGGCGGGCGGGCCTCGCTGCTGCCCGCGGGCGTGGTCGGGGTCACGGGCGACTTCGACGCGGGCGACCCCGTCGAGCTCGTCGCGCCCGACGGGCGCGTGATCGCGCGCGGCCTCGTGGCCTTCGACTCGACCGACATCCCCGACCTCCTCGGCCGCTCGACGCACGAGCTGCGCGACAAGCTCGGCGAGGGCTACGACCGCGAGGTCGTGCACCGCGACGACCTGGTGCTCGTGGGGCGCAGGCGCAAGGCGTCCTGAGGGCGGCTCGCGGCTGCAGCGCGGAGGCGGCGCTCGGTCCCACGACGGGGCCCGGAGACCTGGAACGGTCTCCGGGCCCCGTCTCTCGTTTGCGTTGTCTCATGGAGTGGGACGCCGCTCTCACTCCTTGACTGCACGGCGCCGGGAGGCTTTCCTGTGCGGCAGGTGAAGAGCGCCAGCGCCAAGACCCGGCTCGCTGGCCAGCAACCCTTCGATGTGACGGGGTGCTCCGGGCAGGACCTGACCGCGCCGACAGGTCGCGGTAAGCACACGACGTGACGAACGACCCCCGTCCACGGGTTCCTGTGGCGTGCCCGGGGACGGGCGGGACCCGCACGTCGTCCGACCGAAGGACGCACCATCGTGAGCCAGAGCACCCCGGCGATCTCCTCGCTGGCCTTCCTCACCCCCGGGAACTTCCCGGACGACGACCCCGCCAGCGGTCTCGAGGCGACGCTGCGGCTGTTCGAGCGCGCCGAGGCCTGGGGGTTCGACGGAGCGTGGGTCCGCCAGCGGCACCTCGAGCACGGGATCTCGTCGGCGACCGTCTTCCTCGCTGCGGCGTCCCAACGCACGAGCACGATCGAGCTGGGGACAGGCGTCATCCCGATCGGGTACGAGAGCCCGTTCCGCCTCGGGGAGGACCTCTCGACCGCCGACGTCCTCGCGCAGGGGCGCCTCCAGGTGGGCCTGAGCGCGGGCCGTCCGCCGCACGCCGACCTGATCGGTGACCTGGTCTTCGACGGGGACTGGGAGTCCCACGACTTCTCGCACGCACGCATCGAGCGGCTCGCGGCCAACCTGTCGGGCGGTTTCATCGGCGACGAGGACACCGTGGTGCACTCGCCCGGGAACGTCCAGCGGCCCCGGCTGCAGCCGCACAGCCCGGGGCTCGTCGACCGCCTCTGGTACGGCGCCGGCTCGCGCCGCTCGACCGAGTGGGCCGCGCGCAACGGGCTCAACCTCCTGACCGGCAACATCGTGGCAGGCGAGGAGTCGGACGACTTCGTCACCGCCCAGCTCGCGAACCTCGTCGCCTACCGCGCGGGGCGCGGCGACGCGCGGACCACGCGGGTCGCGCTCGGGCGGGTCATCGTGCCGACCGACTGCGCCGACGCCTCGTCGCGCCGACGCTACCGAGCCTTCGAGGAGTCGCGCCGAGCCCGGACCCTCGCCCCGCAGGGCGAGCGCCGGACGCTCTTCGCGCCCGATCTCGTGGGGCCCAGCGAGGAGATCCTCGAGCGGCTCGTGGCGGACGCCGTCGTGGGCGAGGTCAGCGAGCTGCGCCTCGAGCTGCCCTACGAGCTCAGCGACGAGGAGTACGAGCAGATCCTGCACGACGTCGCGACTCTCGTCGCCCCGGCCCTCGGCTGGACGCCGGCCACGGACCGTGCGGGAACGGCCGGCTCGACGGTGCCGGGATCGCCGCCCGTCGAGCGGACCGCCGCCGCCGTCGCCGTCGGCGCCTGACGGAGGGGGAGAACCACCATGGGACGCTATCTCGCGACGCGACTGGCCCAGGCGGTCGGCGTGCTCTGGGCCGCCTACACGGTGTCCTTCATCGTGCTCTACGCCCTGCCCGGCGACCCGGCCCAGCTCATGGCCGGGGCCGACGCCAACGACATCACCCCCGAGCAGCTCGACGCGCTCCGTGCCGAGCACGGTCTGGACCGCCCGCTCGTGGTCCAGTACTTCTCCCAGCTCGCCGGGCTGTTCCGCGGGGACCTCGGTCAGTCGATCAGCACGGGGCGCCCCGCTGCGGACCTCATCGTCGAGGCGATCCCACCGACCGTGCAGATCGCCGCGGCCGGTCTGCTGCTCGCGGTGGTGCTCGGCGGAGGGCTGGCCGTCGCGGCCACCTACACACGGTTCCGCGGTCTCGGGCAGCTGCTCCTCGGGCTGCCGCCCCTCGGGGTCGCGATCCCCGCCTTCTGGTTCGGCCTCCTGCTCATCCAGTGGTTCTCCTTCACCCTGCCGATCTTCCCCGCGATGGGGAACAAGGGGTTCGCCTCGATCGTCCTGCCCGCGATCACGCTCGCCGTGCCCACCGGGGCGACGATCGCCCAGCTGTTGTCCAAGAGCCTGGCCACCACGCTGCGGGAGCCGTACATCGACGCGGTGTGGGCCAAGGGAGCCGGTCGCCCGAGGGTCTTCTTCTCGCACGCCCTGCGCAACGCCGCGCTGCCCGCACTGACGATGACCGGCCTGATCGTCGGCCAGCTGCTCTCCGGCACGGTCGTCACCGAGACGGTGTTCTCCCGACCGGGACTCGGCCGCGTGACCGCGTCCGCGGTGCAGACCCAGGACATCCCGGTCGTGCAGGGCATCGTGATCTTCGCCGCCGTCGTGTTCGTCGTGTCCAACCTGCTCGTCGACCTGGCCTACCCGTTGCTCGATCCCCGCGTGGTGACGGGACGTCGCCGAGGCGCGACCACGCCTGGGGCGACGCCCGGGGGAGGGGCCGCCGCCCCCGAGGACCAGACCGTACCCACCAGATCGTCGACCCCCGAGGTCGCCGTCCTTCACGGAGGTGCAGCATGACCGACACCGCCCTCGCCCCGCACGAGCAGAGCGTCCTGCCGGAGGCCGATGCCGTCGACGGCACCACGCCCGGTCTTCGGCGGCCCTCGTCCGCGGACCTGCCGCCCGGCCGCGTCCGTGGCCTCTCGAGCCTCGTGGCGGGCCTGGGCTTCGTGGTCCGGCGGCCCGGTCTGCTCGCGGCCGTGGTCTGGATCGTCGTCGTCCTGGTGGCCGCCTTCGCCCCGACGCTGCTCGCGCACTCCGACCCGCTGACCGGGGTGCCGGCCGACAAGCTCCAGCCGCCGTCGGCCGAGCACTGGTTCGGGACCGACCAGCTCGGCCGCGACCTCTACTCCCGGGTGGTTCACGGCACAGCGCTCACGCTCCAGGCCTCGCTCATCGCGGTCGGCCTCGGGCTCGTCGTCGGCTCGACGCTGGGCCTGCTCGCGGGGTTCTTCGGCTCCTGGGTCGACGACGCCGTCATGCGGGTCGCCGACGTCCTGCTCGCGATCCCGAGCCTGCTGCTCTCGCTCGCGCTCGTCACGGTCCTCGGGTTCGGCACCGTGAACGTCGCGATCGCGGTGGGGCTCGCGAGCGTCGCGAGCGTCGCCCGCATCATGCGGTCCGAGGTCGTGCGCGTCCGCAGCTCGGTGTACGTCGAGGCCGCGCAGGCGTCGGGGAACCGCTGGCACCGCGTGCTGCTGCGGCACGTCCTGCCGAACTCGGCCGGGCCCGTCGTGGTCCTCGCGACCCTCGAGCTCGGCACCGCGATCCTGGCGGTCTCGTCCCTCAGCTTCCTGGGCTACGGGGCGCCGCCGCCTGCCCCCGAGTGGGGTCAGCTCGTCTCGACCGGACGTGACTTCCTGCGCAACGCGTGGTGGCTCACGACCCTCCCCGGGCTCGCGATCGTGCTGACGGTCCTCTCGGCCAACCGCATCTCGCGAGCCCTCGACACCGAAGGACGGCGGAACCGATGAGCACGGACCGGAGCGCACCGCTGCTGCGCATCGACAGCCTGGCGGTCGAGTACCGCACGCGCCGCGGGACGGTCGCGGCCGTCCAGGACGTCTCGTTCGACGTGCTCCCCGGCGAGACCGTGGCGGTCGTCGGCGAGTCCGGGTCGGGGAAGTCCACGACCGCGCACGCGATCGTCCAGCTCCTCGCATCGTCCGCGGCGGTCACGCACGGCCGGATCGTCTTCCAGGGAACCGACCTGGCGACCGCCTCGCCCGCGGCGCTGAGGTCGTTCCGCGGCCGGCAGATCGGGCTCGTCCCGCAGGACCCCACGGTCTCGCTCGACCCGGTCAAGCGCATCGGCCACCAGGTGGCAGAGGTCCTGCTCGTCCACGGTCTGGCCGACCGCAGGTCTGCCAGGGCGCAGGCCGTCGAGGCGCTCGGGGCCGCGGGCCTCGAGGACCCCGAGGTCCGCGCGCAGCAGTACCCGCACGAGCTCTCGGGCGGCATGCGCCAGCGCGTCCTCATCGCGATCGCGATCATCGCGGAACCCGCGCTGCTGATCGCCGACGAACCCACGAGCGCGCTCGACGTGACGGTCCAGCGACAGATCCTCGACCACCTCGCGGCACTGACCCGACGGACCGCGACGAGCGTCCTCCTGGTGACCCACGACCTCGGCGTGGCAGCGGACCGGGCAGACCGGATCGTCGTCATGTCGGAGGGGCGGGTCGTCGAGGTCGGCACCCCGCGCGAGGTGCTCGAGCACCCTGAGCACCCCTACACGCGAGCACTCCTCGCCTCGGCTCCGAGCCTCAACGCGCACGGCGAGCTGCGTCGGACAGCGACACCCTTGACCCGAGCCGTGAGCGAACGGACGTTCGCCGGGCGCGCGGGGGACCCGTTCGTCGCACGGGCGGCCGACGACGGACCGGCGGACCCGACCGGGCAGGACGTCCTGGTGGCCCGACACCTGGTCAAGGACTTCCCCCTCCCGCGCGCCGCCGGGGGCGGCACCCATCGTGCCGTCGACGACGTGAGCTTCCGGATCCCGCGCGGCCACACGTTCGCCCTCGTGGGGGAGTCCGGCTCCGGGAAGTCGACGACCGCGCGGCTCGCGCTGCGGCTGACCGACGTCACGAGCGGGACCGTGACGTTCGACGGGGCCGATGTGACCGAGGTGCGTGGGGCACGCCTGCGCGACCTCCGGCGCCGGGTGCAGCTCGTGCACCAGAACCCGTTCGCCTCGCTCAACCCCCGGCTGTCGGTGGGCGAGGTCGTGACCGACCCGCTCGCCGCGTACGGCCTGGGTTCGAGGCACGAGCGGCGCTCGCGCGCGCTCGAGCTGCTCGACGTCGTCGCCCTGCCGGCCTCGGCGCTCGACCGCAAGCCGTCCGAGCTCTCGGGCGGGCAGCGCCAGCGGGTCGCGATTGCACGGGCCCTCGCGATCAACCCCGAGCTTCTCGTGCTCGACGAGCCCGTCTCGGCCCTCGACGTCCAGGTGCAGTCCCAGATCCTCGGGCTGCTCTCCGGTCTCCAGGAGTCGCTCGGGCTCAGCTACCTGTTCATCTCGCACGACCTCGCGGTGGTCCGGGAGATCGCCCACACCGTCGCGGTCATGCACCGGGGCAAGGTCGTCGAGACCGGGCAGGTCGACGAGGTCTTCCGCTCACCCCGGCACGAGTACACCCGCAACCTGCTCGACGCGATCCCGGGCGCCCGCGCGCTCCACCAGGACTGACCCGCGCTTTCCGCACCACCACCACCGGACCTCGGTCCACGACGAAGGAGAATCATGAACGCACGTATCCGACGGGGAGGAACCGCCCTCGCGACGTCCGTCGCCGCCACCCTTGCCCTGACCGCGTGCGGTGGGGGAGCAGGAGCAGGGACCGGTTCGGTCGCGGACGACGTCTCGGCCTCGACCTCTAGCCCGGTCGACGGAGGTGAGCTCACCTTCGCGATCGGGAACGACCCGATCTCGCTCAATCCCTCCGGCACGGGGTCGGGCAACGACACCCTCTACGTCACCCGGCAGATCGTGGACTCGTTGCTCTACCAGAACCCGGACACGAACGAGCTCGAACCGTGGCTCGCGACGAGCTGGAGCGCCAACGCGGACGCCACGACCTTCACGTTCGAGCTGCGTGACGACGTCACGTTCTCCGACGGCACGCCCCTGACGGCGGCCGAGGTCAAGGGGACCTTCGACGACATCGTGGCGGCAGGGGCGAAGAGCGGCGCGCTCAGCTCTTTCGTGGGCTACGAAGGGACGAACGTGATCGACGACGACACCGTCGAGGTCGACTTCGCGACGCCCAACGCGGCCTTCCCCAGCTCGACGGCGTCGCCCGCCCTGGGGATCGTCGCCGCGTCGACGGTCGCGATCCCGTTCGACGACCGGGCGACGGGAGAAGGGGTCGTCGGCACCGGTCCGTTCGTCCTCGAGTCGTACACCAAGGACGTCGAGACGGTCCTGGCGCAGCGCGCCGAGTACGCCTGGGCACCTTCCGCGCTGGGCAACGACGGTGCACCGCACCTCGAGAAGGTCACGTTCCAGGTGGTCCCCGAGGCGGGTGTGCGCACCGGCAGCCTGACCTCCGACCAGGTCGACGTCGCCGGAGGGATCCAGCCGACGGACATCGAGACGCTCGAGATCAGCGACTTCCCGGTCATCAGCCGCGCCAACCCGGGCAACGTGTTCGGCGTCTACTTCAACAACTCGCGCCCCATCGTGTCGGACGTCGAGGTGCGCGAGGCGATCTCCTTCGCGATCGATGCCGAGGAGATCAGGGACACGTCGCTCAACGGGAGCTTCGCGGTCGCGACGAGCGTCCTCGCGAGCACCACACCCGGCTGGGCCGACCAGAGCTCGTACTTCGCGTTCGACCGCGCCAAGGCCGAGAAGCTCCTGGACCAGGCCGGGTGGACGGTCGGCTCCGACGGCGTCCGCGAGAAGGACGGGCAGAAGCTGTCCCTCAAGGTCGCGTGGATCACGAACTTCGGCCCGAACCAGACCTCGCTCGAGCTCCTCCAGCAGCAGCTCAAGGCGGTCGGCATCGAGATCACCCTCGAAGGCGGGACCGTGCCGGAGTTCCTCGAGCGCCAGCAGGGCGGGGACTACGACTTCGCCTGGCACAACCAGTCCCGTGCCGACGGGGACATCCTGCGGACGGCCTTCTCGACCGGCGCGACGAACTACCCGCGCATCACCGACCCTGAGCTCGAGGCTCTGCTCCAGGCCCAGCTGGCCGCTGGCGACCCGGCCGAGCGCGCGGAGATCCTGGCGCAGGCCCAGGAGCGCCTCGCGAGCCAGTACTACCAGATCCCGGTGCACGAGCTCACGAGCGTGATCGGCACCCAGCCGACCGTGCACGGGCTCACGTTCGGTGCCGACTCCCGGCTCGACTCGCTCGTCAGCACCTGGAAGGACGCCGACTAGCATCCCGGGTCCCGGTGGGACCGCTCCGTCAGGGGCGGTCCCACCGGGCGCGTCCCGACCGTCGTCCGAACCACGGTCCCGCGGTCGGCGGGCCGACGACCACCACGGAGCAGAGCACACCATGTCGAGACGTCTCGTTCCCGTCGTCCCCACCCGCACCCCGCTCCAGACCCGCGTCCTGGTCGTGTGCCTCGTCACGGGATTCGCGACGCTCCTCGACTCCGCGGTGCTCACGGTCGCCGCGCCTGCTCTGCGCGACGGGCTCGGGGCGAGCACGGTCCAGCTCCAGTGGATCCTCGCGGGGTACTCGTTGACGTTCGGGCTCGCGCTCGTCCCGGCGGGCAGACTGGGCGACCGTTACGGACGCCCGTGGTTCCTCGTGGCCGGTCTCGTGCTGTTCGCCCTGACGAGCCTCGTCGGGGCGAGCGCGCGGGACGCCGACGTGCTCGTCGTCGCGCGACTGGTCCAGGGAGTGGGGGCAGGCACAGCCAACCCGCAGGTCATCGGGCTGCTCCAGGACCACTTCGACGGCCCCGCGCGAGCGCGCAGCCTGGGTTCCTACGCCTCGACGGGCGCGTTCGCCGCCGTGATCGCCCCGCTCGTCGGTGGGGTCGTGCTCGCCGCGGCAGGTCCAGCGGGCTGGCGGATCTCCCTGGTCCTGACCCTCCCGTTCGCGCTCGCGGCCGCGGTGCTGTGCGCACGCTTCGTGCCGCGCGCCGGCCGTCCGCTCAGGTCGGCGCCCGGGATCGACCCGGTGGGCCTCGCGCTCCTCTCGGTGACGGCGCTCGGGCTCCTCGTGCCGTTCGTCCTGCCCGGTTCGCTCGCGGGACGGGCGTCGTGGGGTGCGGCCGCCGTGGTGGGCGCGACGACACTCGTGTGGTGGGAGCGCCGGTACTCCCGCTCGGGGCGGACTCCGGTCCTGTCGCCCGAGCTGCTCCGGGCGCCGGGCTTCGCGCTCGGCTGTCTCGTGGCGACGTTCACGTTCGGCTCGGCGCTCGGGTTCTCGGCGGTCCTCATGATCTATCTCCAGGAGGGGGCTGGGCTCACCCCGCTCCAGGCCGGGCTCGCCACGACCCCTGGCGCCCTGGCGTCGGTCGTCGCGGCCCACCTCTCGTGGCGGCTCGTGCGACGCTTCGGCCGTGCGGGGGTCACCGCCGCGGTCGGGGCCAAGATCCCGGTCGCCGTCGCGCTCCTCCTGGCGGTGCTGCTCCTGCCGGACCGGTTCGTGGTGGCGAGCCTCGTCGTCGGGCAGGTGCTCACCGGGGTGACGGGCGGCCTGAGCATCTCGACCAACCAGGCCCTCACGCTCGACCAGGCGCCGACCGGGCAGCACGGCGTCGCGGCCGGGATGCTCCAGGTCTCCCAGCGGCTCTCCGCGACCGTGTGCATCGCCGCGATGACCGGCGCGTTCGTCGGCGCCGCCGCGAGCCCGGCAGGGCACGATGCGGCGCTCGCGGGCGCGGTCGTCGTGACCGCGCTCCTCGCCGTGGCGGCCACGGTGTGCTCGGTGCTCGACGACGTGCTGGCGCGCCGCCGTCGGGCCCGAGCCGGGAGCCCCGCAGCCGAGGCCGCGCTGCAGCCTGCGTGAGCCTCTCGGTCGACACCAGTTCTCGAACGGTGGGAAGAACGGGCGCAGGCCTTGTCCTCCGGCCCTCGGGGTGATCGCATGCGCGCATGAGTCTTCCCACCCGCACCCTCGGCGGCGCCGCGCCCGCCGGTCCGCTCACGGTCTCCGCGATCGGCTTCGGCGGCATGTCCGTCACGGACGCCTACGGGCCGGCCGACGAGCGCGAGGCCACCGACACCCTGCGTGCAGCCCTGGACGCCGGTGTCACGTTGTTCGACACGGCCGACGTGTACGGGCACGGTCGCAACGAGGAGCTGCTCGGGCGAGTCCTCGGGCCGGACCGGGACCGCGTCGTCATCGCGTCCAAGCTGGGCCTGCCTCCGGCCGGGGGCCACCCGGACGGGCGCCCCGTCGACGGACGTCCTGCCTACGTTCGCCGCGCGATCGACGCGAGCCTGGGCCGTCTCGGCACGGACCGGCTCGACCTCTACTACCTGCACCGCGTCGATCCCCAGGTCCCTGTCGAGGACACGGTCGGGGCGCTCGCGGAGCTGGTCGCGGCGGGCAAGGTGCTCCACGTCGGCCTCTCGGAGGCCTCGGTCGAGACGGTCCGGCGCGCGCACGCCGTGCACCCGGTGACGGCGGTCCAGAGCGAGTACTCGCTCTGGACGCGCGACCCCGAGGACGAGGTGCTGCCTGCCCTGACCGAGCTCGGGATCGGGTTCGTGCCGTTCTCACCGCTGGGGCGCGGCATCCTCACGGGGACGGTCGACCTGACCGAGGGCTTCGCCGCCGACGACGTCCGTCGCTCCCACGCGCGCTACCGCGGCGAGGACTTCGCGCACAACCGGGCGCTCGTCGCCCGGCTCGAGGAGGTCGCCGCAGGCCGTGGGGTCACGACGGCGCAGCTCGCCCTCGCGTGGATCCTCGCCCAGGGGGAGCACGTCGTCCCGATCCCGGGCACCAAGCGCACCGCCTACCTCGAGCAGAACGTGGATGCGGCGCTCGTGGACCTGAGCGCGGACGAGGTCGAGTCCATCGGTGCGCTGTGGCCGCGCAGCGAGGTCCGTGGCCAGCGGCACCCCCAGATGGAGCTGCTCGGGGGATGACCGCCTCAGTCCCCGGACGCCGCAGACAGGCTCGGCTCGTGCGACGTAGGCTCGTCGCATGACCGCGCTGATCCCCGACTCGGACCTCGACCAGACCGCGACCACCGCCACAGGTGCCCCGCAGGCGTCTGGCACCCCGGCCCCCACGGTCGCGGAGGCCGTCGAGGCGACGGCGCGCCGCGCCAAGACGGCCTCGCGCACGCTCGCGACCGCCACGCGCGCGACCAAGGACGCCGCGCTGCTCGCGCTGGCCGACGCCCTGGTCGAGGCGACCGAGGAGATCGTCACGGCCAATGCGCAGGACCTCAAGCGTGGCCGCGAGAACGGCACGTCCGCCGGTCTTCTCGACCGCCTCGCGCTGACCCCCGAGCGGATCGCCGCGATCGCCGACGCGCTGCGCGACCTCGCGTCGTTGCCGGACCCGGTCGGCGAGGTCGTGCGGGGCTCGACCCTGCCCAACGGCCTGCGCCTGCGACAGGTCCGCGTGCCCATGGGCGTCGTCGGGATGATCTACGAGGCACGCCCCAACGTGACCGTGGACGCGGCGGGCCTCGCGCTCAAGAGTGGCAACGCCGTGATCCTGCGCGGCGGCTCGGCCGCGGCGGCCTCGAACGAGGTCATCGTCGACGTGCTCGGGCGTGCGCTCGAGGCCCAGGGGCTGCCCGCGGACCTCGTCCAGTCCATCGACCGGCACGGGCGTCCGGGCGCCGTCGCGCTCATGCACGCGCGCGGTCTGGTCGACGTGCTGGTGCCGCGTGGCGGAGCAGACCTCATCCAGACGGTCGTGCGCGAGTCGACCGTCCCCGTGATCGAGACGGGCGTCGGCAACTGCCACGTCTACGTGGACGCCTCGGCGGACCAGGCGAGCGCGCTCGCGATCCTGCTCAACTCCAAGACGCAGCGCGTCGGGGTCTGCAACGCCGCCGAGACGCTGCTGGTCCACGCCGACGCAGCCCCCGAGTTCCTGCCCTCGGCGCTCGCCGGGCTCGACGGGGCCGGGGTGGTGCTGCACGGCGACGCGCGCACCGCGGAGCTCGCTCCCGCGGGTGTCGAGGTGCTCGCTGCGACCGACGACGACTGGGCGCGCGAGTACCTCGCGCCGGAGATCGCGGTGCGTGTCGTCCCGGACCTCGACGCCGCGCTCGAGCACATCCGCACCTGGACGTCGGGGCACACCGAGGCCATCGTCACGCGCGACCTGGCCTCGTCCGAGCGCTTCGTCGCCGAGCTCGACTCGGCCGCGATCATGGTCAACGCCTCGACCCGTTTCACCGACGGGGCCCAGTTCGGGCTCGGCGCGGAGATCGGGATCTCGACCCAGAAGCTGCACGCGCGCGGGCCCATGGGCCTGGCCGAGCTCACGACGACCAAGTGGGTCGTCCACGGCGACGGCCACGTGCGTCCCTGATCACAGGCTGCCCTGCGTCCAGCACGACCGTGAGAGACTGGACGACGATCGGCGCCCGGCGCCGGTCATCCACTGATCCACGCTCCACGTACCAGAACTAGTAGGAGGACATCGTGCTCGCTGCTGCCGCACAGGTTGCCCAGGAGAACGCCGAGGCCGTCACCCACCTTCCGATCCCGCCGATCGGGTTCGGCATCGTCGGGTTCGGCGTGCTCATCGGTCTCCTCCTCGTGACCTACGCCTTCCGTAGCGTCGGTACCCGCCACTGACCCGGTCGCTGGTGGACCCGTCGGACATGACCTCGAGCAGGCCCCGGCTCGGGGTGATGGGTGGCACGTTCGACCCCATCCACCACGGCCACCTCGTCGCGGCGAGCGAGGCAGCAGCCCGTTTCGGTCTCGACGAGGTCGTCTTCGTCCCCACGGGCAAGCCCAGCTTCAAGCAGCACCAGAAGGTCACGGCTCCCGAGCACCGCTACCTGATGACGGTCATCGCGACGGCCTCGAACCCACGGTTCACGGTCAGCCGGGTGGACGTCGACCGACCGGGGCTCACCTACACGGTCGACACGCTGCGCGACCTGCGCGCGCAACGCCCGGACGCGGACCTCTTCTTCATCTCGGGAGCGGACGCGATCGAGCAGATGCTGACCTGGAAGGATGCCGACGACCTGTGGAAGATGGCACACTTCGTGGCGGTCTCCCGTCCGGGTCATCAGCTCAGCGTCGAGGGACTGCCGCCGGGGGTCGTCTCCACGCTGGAGATCCCCGCGCTCGCCATCTCGTCGACGGACTGTCGGCAGCGGGCGGAGGCCGGCCAGCCGGTCTGGTATCTGGTACCGGACGGTGTCGTCCAGTACATCGCGAAGCACGGTCTGTATAGAGGTCAGCACCATGAGTGATCAGCACGGGGGCAGCATGCAGCCCGTCCGTCCCTTGACGCGCCGAGAGATCCGCGAGCGCGAGGCCGCCGCAGCCGAGCAGGCCGCCGCCTCCGCCCCGCCCGCCTCGGGCGGGTTCCCGCCGCCGGCAGCCGCTCCCGCTCCCGCTCCGGAGGCCCCGGCCGCGCCGGCAGGACCGCCGCCCTCGCGCCGCTCGATGCGTGAGCCGGTCGGCCCGGCGGGGAGCGACGGGTTTCCGAGCCCCGCCCCGGTCGTGCGTCCGCCCTCCATGACGGGCGGCATGCGAGGAGTCGACCAGACGGGCCGTCTCACGCCGATCCAGGAGACCGTCGAGCACGTCGCGATCCGACCGAACCAGGCACCGCCGGCAGGGATGACCCCCCCTGTCCGTCAGAGCATGCGGGCGCCGTCGACCGCGCCGTCCCCGTTCGAGTCCCCGGCCTCGCGGCCCACCCCGGCTCCACAGTCAGCCCCGCCCGCGGCGCAGGCAGCCCCCGTCCCGTCGCCGTTCCCGCCGTCCCAGACGGCCACCCCTGCCCGAGAGTCCGTGTCCTCGCGGATCCAGCCCTCGGAGACGCCGCGAGCTGCGGCGACGCCCGCGCCTGCGCAGCCGACGCTGCCCTGGCAGCAGGCGACCGCACCTGCGGCACCCCCGCCGGTCCCGCCGCAGGCGCCAGCGAGCGAGGCGCCCCCGGTACTGCCGTGGGAGACCGGTCCCGCGGCCGGTTCGCCGTTCGGTGCACCGGGCGCCGCGGTGCGCGACGAGCCGGTCGATTCCCTCTTCCCCGTCGCTGGTGGTGCTCGCCCGGCGACGCCCGCACGGCGCGCCACGGACGACGAGCTCGACGAGGACGAACGTCCCCCGGGCCACGCCTACACCTGGCTCCACTACCTGATCCTGATCGCCGTCGCGTTCGTGCTCGGCCTGCTGATCTGGCAGATGCTCCTCAAGGGCAGCTCTGCAGAGGCCGCAGCCGCCACCCCCGGCGAGATCGTGGCCAGTGCCACCCACCCACACGTCGGCCTGTCCTCCTGACAGGCCTCGGAACACACAACGGAGAGTCGTGACTGCAACGGAACGCGCTGTCGAGCTTGCGGTGATTGCGGCTCGCGCCGCATCGGACCGTAAGGCCGAAGAGATCATCGCCCTGGACGTCAGTGAGCAGCTCGTGCTCACGGACGTCTTCCTGATCGCCTCGGGAACGAGCGAGCGGCAGGTGTCCGCGATCGTGGACGCGGTCGAGGAAGAGCTGCACAAGGTCGGCGTCAAGCCGATCCGTCGCGAGGGCAAGGCGGAGGCCCGCTGGGTCCTGCTGGACTTCGGCGACATCGTCGTGCACGTCCAGCACGCCGAGGACCGGGTCTACTACGCGCTCGAGCGCCTGTGGAAGGACTGCCCGGTCATTGAGCTGCCCGAAGACGCGCGTGGCGGAGACGGGTCGTCGAGCACCGACGATGCCGACGCCTCGGACGACGGCGCCATCTACCTCGCGGAGGACACGCAGGCGTGAGCGCGCGCACCGTCGTCTTCCTGCGCCACGGGCGCACCGAGTACAACGCGGCCATGCGCCTCCAGGGGCAGGTCGACATCCCGCTGGACGCCGTCGGGCACTGGCAGGCCGAGCAGGGGGCGCGATCGCTCGCGGCCGCGCACTCCCCGACGCTCGTCGTCGCGTCGGACCTGACGCGTGCGGCCGAGACGGCCGGGTACTACGGGAAGGCGACGGGCATGCCCGTCTCTCTCGACGAGCGTCTGCGCGAGCGCGGGTTCGGCGAGTGGGAGGGCATGACGGGCGAGGAGCTCTCCGAGCGCTGGCCCGACGAGTACGCGGCGTGGCGCCGTGGCGAGGAGCCCGCTCGTGCGGGCGCCGAGTCGCGGGCCGACGTCGCGGCGCGCATGGTCGAGGCCGTCACCGAGCACGCCGACGCACTGGACGAGAAGGACACGCTCGTCGTCGTCTCGCACGGTGCGGCGATCACGTTGGCCATCACGGCCATGCTCGGTCTGGACCCGACGAGCTGGCGGGGGATCTCGGGCCTGAACAACGTCCACTGGTCCCAGCTCCAGCGCTCGGGAGCGAACGCGTACCCCTCGTGGAGGCTCGTCGCGCACAACGTCGGAGCCGACTTCTCGCTCGACGAGTGGAGCTCTGGACCCGATTGGATTTTCCAGCCGACTTCGGCATAAACTAGCGATGCTTCCGAGGGGGAAAACCTCAAGGAAGTGCGGGACCAGCAATGGTTCTCGGGGCTGTGGCGCAGCTGGTAGCGCACCTGCATGGCATGCAGGGGGTCAGGGGTTCGAGTCCCCTCAGCTCCACCCGACACGAAGGCCGTCTCCCTCACGGGAGGCGGCCTTCGTCGTTTCCCAGGCCTGTTCTGCGGGACGGACCGCCCATTGTGTCGCGCATCACAGGGGTTTGGTCGGCCGTCTTTCGGGGAGGTCGTGGGGGTCGATCCTCTGTCCGGGCGCTGACGCCGGCGGGTCGCACCGAGGTCGCGGGGTGACCCCGATCACTGTCTGCGGCTGTGCCGCGGGGTCGTCCCTGGTTGACTGGTCGCGACGGGGTCCACGACGCGGCGCGTCGCAGCCCCCGTCCCGTGCCTGCACCGTCGAAGGAGACAGACCATGGACGCCTTGCACGTCGACCTTCTGGTCATCGGGTTCGGGAAGGGTGGCAAGACGATCGCCGCGGCGATGGGACGCGGGGGCCGGCGGGTCGTGATGGTCGAGCAGTCCGATCAGATGTACGGCGGGACGTGCATCAACATCGGGTGCGTACCGACCAAGGCGCTGGTCCACGACGCCGAGTCGCGTCGGTCGGGGGACGCTCCGAAGCACTGGTACGCGCGAGCGGTCACCCGCAAGGCCGACCTCACGGCGCTGCTGCGCGCCAAGAACTTCGACATGCTCGACGTGATCGACACCGTGACCGTCGTGACGGGGCGGGCGACGTTCGTGGGGTCGCGCGAGGTCGAGGTCCGGGCGGGAGGCGACGTCCTGCGGATCCGCGCGGAGACGGTGGTGATCGACACGGGCTCGGAGCCCGTGATCTCCGAGATCCCGGGGGTGCTCGACAACCCACGCGTGACGACGAGCACGACGCTCATCGCGACCGAGGACCTCCCGGCGCGGCTCGTCGTCATCGGCGGAGGCTACGTGGGGATCGAGCTGGCGGGCATGTATGCGCAGTTCGGGTCGCAGGTCACGGTCCTCGAGTCGGCGGAGCGGGTCTTCGTCCGGGAGGACGAGGACGTCGCGGACGCCGCGCGCGGGATCCTCGAGCGGCAGGGGGTCACGTTCCTGACCGGGGTGCGCGCGACCTCGATCCGGGACGCCGACGACGGCGCGACGGTCACGTACGAGGTCGCAGGGCCGGGGGAGGCCGGCACTGGCGCGGTGACGGGCGACCTGGTCCTGCTGGCCGCGGGGCGGCGTCCCGTCACGGCCGGGCTGGGGCTCGATGCGGCTGGGGTGCGCACGACGGACCGTGGAGCGATCGAGGTCGACGAGCGCCTGCGGACGAGCGTCCCCGGGGTGTACGCCGTCGGGGACGTCAACGGCGGTCCGCAGTTCACGTACATCTCGCTCGACGACTCGCGGATCGTGCTCGACCAGCTCGTGGGCTCGGGGGAGCGGTCCACCGCGGACCGGGTCGCGGTGCCCTACACGGTCTTCCTCTCACCCCCACTCGCGCGCGTGGGTCTCACGGAGCGGGAGGCGCGGGAGGCAGGGCACGATGTGTTGGTCGCGAGCAAGGCGGTCGCCTCGCTTGCCGCGATGCCGAGGGCGCGGATCGTCGAGCAGACCGACGGGCTCATGAAGTTCGTCGTGGACGCAAGGAGCGGCCTGGTCCTCGGCGCTGCACTTCTCTGCGTGGACTCGCAGGAGCTGATCAACACGGTCGCGCTCGCGATGCGGCACGGTGTGAAGGCCACAGAGCTTCGCGACGCGATCTACACCCACCCGTCCTCGACCGAGGGGTTCAACGAGGTGCTGGCGTCGCTCGCCTGACGGCTCACGTCTCCGTGCGCTGCAGTGCCTGGCGGTACGACTCGTAGGCGATCGGATCCTTGGCCGGATCGGGAAGATTGGCCTCGTTCCCCGTCGCGGCACGCGCGGCTCCGCCGTGGAAACGGCCGACGACGAGCGCTGCGTCGTCCGACGTGAGGGAGAACTCGCGCGCGACGGTGGCCTCCGTCTCCAGGTCGGTGGTCCCGTCCTCTACGAGCGCCTGGACGCGTGCGACGAGTCCTGCCACGTCCCGGCCGGTCGGCAACGGCACGGTCATGTCGCCAGTCCACTCTGGGGCCGCTGTGGACGTGGTCTCGCTGAACGTCTTCGAGGGGGCCACGCGGGACAGCCAGGCCGTAGCCTCGGCGGTCGGCAGCGGGGCGACCTCGACCCGTGCGCGAAGAAGCGGGTAGGCGCGACCGGAATCCCAGCCTCGCTGGTAGGGCGGTGGGTCGAGCACGACGACGCGTACGCCGTCGACCAACGGGATGTCGTCGGGCCTTCCCTCGTTCCAGATCCAATCGCCCGCGGCGTCGACGAGGTTGAACTGGCCGACGATCCCGCCCTCGGGCGCGTATTCACCGGACCCGTCGGCCGCGGCGACCATGGCGGAGGTCGGCACGTCGGGCAACCGTCCGGTGTCGCGTCGCCGGAACAGGCCCTGTCGTGGCGCGGGGAGCAGCGGGAGGACCTGCGCGGCGAGCAGCGTGTGGAGCTGGAAGTTGTCGGCGACGCCGGTGATCGTGGCGCGGAAGCCGACTCCCGTTTCCCTGTGCAGCACGATCACGGTGTCGTCGTCCAGGATCCTCAGCAGACCGAGCATCCATGGTGCGAGGTCCGGCAGGAGATCGTGCGCCGCGATCGCTGCCGCCGTCAGACGTTCCTTCTGCGGAAGCGAGCGGCGCACGTCGGCGCGTTGCAGCAGGACGAGCACCGGCTGGACCCATGACGTGGCGTTCATCCACCCCCCGGCCACGCGGCCAGGATCGCTGATGTGGTGGGCGGCGGCGGAGACGAAGGCCTCGTACTCGCGATCCCCGCAGTCATCACGATCGGGGACGGGACCGACGAGCTCCTCGTGGAGCGACACGAAGAGGTGGGTGCTGTCCAGCGCCGTGCACGCGCGCTCGACCAGGGTATCGAGGACCGGGGTCGCGTCGCCGTCCATGCCGACGAGGGAGCCGATGTACTGCGCGAGGGTGCCGCCCAGCGAACCACGAGCCTCGGTGAGCACGGGTGCGAGGAGGACTACTGCCGCGTCGAGGTCCTCCCGCGTCGCGTTGACGAACGAGTCGGCAAGTCGTTGCCCGGCGGCGAAGAACGCCTCGTGCTCGCCGGCGCGGGCTGCGTCGGCCAGGTTCTCGACGATCGTCGTCCAGCTGTTGGGAGTCTCCACGGCGCGAGCGTACTGGCTGGCGAACTCCCTGCGTGACCACCGATCACGACGAGCGAGTCATGTGTCGCCGGCCGATCAGGCGTGGGACCGTCTCGAGTCGATATCTGAGGAGGCGCTCAGGATCGTCGACCGATGCCCCGCCTGGGCGGGCACCGCCTGTGTCTCAAGGGGTCACCGCTCGTTCCCTCGACGGTAGTTCCCGGTCGCCCGCGCCAGCAGGTGCTGCGCCCGGTCCTCGTCGGCAGTCTCAAGAGCCGCGATCAGGCGCGCGGCCCGGGCACCGGAGATCGTGGCGACGAGCCGACCGCCTCGGTAGGCCAGGACGGTCCCGGAGGCTGTGACGCGGTGGTCGAACGGATCCTCGACGAGTCGTCCACGGGCATCGGCGGGTCCGGAAGCGCTCATGCCGTGACCCTAGCCAGCGGTGAGCGGGCCTCGCCAGGTGATTGACGCCGTCGGGCAGGGGCAAGGGCTGCAGGCGAGCGGCCACCTGTCTCGCGTCCCGGACCGCGATCCGCATGGACGACAACCGTCCACGATGCGTGCCTTGCGGCGGATCCTTTGCCGTACCGATACCGTGCAGCCATCCGAGCAAGGAGGTCAGCATGCGCATCGGCGTGCCCAGAGAGACCCGTCCCGGCGAGCGGCTCGTCGCCGCGACGCCCCGGACCGTGGCCCAGCTCGTGGGCCTGGGGTACGACGTCGTGGTCGAGCGCGGCGCCGGTGAGCGCGCGAGCTACCCCGACGAGGCGTACGTGGAGGCGGGCGCGAGCCTGGGCGACGCGGCGCAGGCGTGGGGAGCCGATGTCGTCACGGCCGTCAACAGCCCGTCGGCCGCGCAGGTCGCGTCGCTGCCGGAGGATGCGACCCTGATCGCGATGCTGGCCCCCGGCTCGAACGAGGCGCTCGTCCAGCAGCTCGCGGACCACGGCGTCACGGCCCTGGCTCTCGACGCCGTGCCCCGCATCTCGCGCGCCCAGTCGCTCGACGTGCTCAGCGCGATGTCGAACGTCGCGGGCTACCGCGCCGTGGTCGAGTCGGCCGAGGAGTACGGCGGCATGTTCGCCGGCCAGGTCACCGCGGCCGGCAAGACGGCCCCAGCGTCCGTGTTCGTGATCGGTGCGGGCGTCGCGGGTCTCGCGGCGATCGGCACGGCCGCTAGCCTCGGCGCGCAGGTGCGGGCGTTCGACGTGCGTCCCGAGGTCGGTGAGCAGATCGAGTCGATGGGCGCCGAGTTCGTCCAGGCTGAGGGCGCGCGCCAGGAGGTCAGCACCGACGGCTACGCGAGCGCGCTGACCGCCGAGCAGGAGCGCCGCACCGCGGAGATGTACGCGGCGGAGAGCGCGCGCGCCGACATCGTCATCACCACGGCGCTCGTGCGGGGCCGCGCGCCGCGCACCCTCAGCGCCGAGATGGTCGCCGCGATGCGGCCCGGCAGCGTGATCGTGGACCTCGCAGCCTCGGGCGGCGGGAACTGCGAGCTCACGGTGCCGGGGGAGCGCGTCGTCACGGACAACGGCGTCGTGATCCTGGGCTACACGGACCTCACGAGCCGCATGCCCAAGCACACGTCGCAGCTCGTCGGCACGAACATCGTCAACCTGCTCAAGCTCCTGACCCCGGGCAGCGACGGACAGGTCGTGCTCGACCTGGACGACGAGGTGCTGCGCGGCATGACGGTCGCGCGCGCGGGCGAGGTCCTGTGGCCGCCGCCCCCGGTCGCCGTCTCGGCCGCGGCCCCCGCGGCCCCGGCAGCGCCCGTGGTCGACGAGGCCCAGGCCGCTCTCGACGCGGCGACCGCGTTGGACGACGCCCGACGGCGCGGCACCCGCCGGGCGGTCGGGTACGCCCTGGCCGCGGTGCTGGCCGCGCTGGCCATCACGTTCTCGCCCCCGGCGTTCGTGGGGCACTTCACGGTGTTCGCCCTCGCGGTGGTCGTGGGCTACTACGTCATCTCCAACGTGAGCCACTCGCTGCACACCCCTCTCATGGCCCAGACGAACGCGATCTCCGGGATCATCCTGGTCGGCGCGCTCCTGCAGATCGGCGACTCGAGCTGGGTGGTCACCACGATCGCCTTCGTCGCGGCCGCCCTGGCCTCCGTCAACATCTTCGGTGGGTTCCTCGTGGCCTACCGCATGATCGGCATGTTCCGGAAGGAGGCCTGACCCGTGCTGACCTCCCTGGTCCAGGCTGCTTACGTCATCGCGGCCGTCCTGTTCATCCTCAGCCTCGCGGGCCTGTCCAAGCAGGAGACGGCCCGTCGCGGCAGCCTGCTCGGCATGACGGGCATGGGGCTCGCCCTCGTGGCCACGGTCGCGCTCGCGCTGCAGGACAGCGAGCGTCCCGTGATGGTGACGCTGCTGCTCATCTGCATGGTGTTCGTGATCGGCGCGGTCGTCGGGACGTGGCGTGCGCGCAGCGTCGAGATGACGCAGATGCCGGAGATGATCGCGCTCCTGCACAGCTTCGTGGGCCTCTCCGCGGTCCTCGTCGGCTTCAACTCGTACCTGACCGAGCAGGGCGACGTGGTGCACCTGGTCGAGGTCTTCCTCGGGGTGCTCATCGGCGCCGTGACGTTCACGGGCTCGATCGTGGCCTACCTCAAGCTGTCGGCACGCATCCGCTCCAACCCGCTCATGCTGCCGGGGCGCAACTGGTGGAACCTCGGGGCGCTCGTCGCCTCGGGCGGCCTCATGGCCTGGTTCATCGCGGGCCACGGGCTGCTGCCGCTGATCCTCATGACGGTCGTCGCGCTCGCGCTCGGCTGGCACCTGGTCGCCTCGATCGGTGGCGGCGACATGCCTGTCGTCGTCTCGATGCTCAACTCGTACTCCGGGTGGGCCGCGGCGGCAGCGGGCTTCATGCTCAGCAACGACCTGCTCATCATCACGGGAGCCCTGGTCGGCTCCTCGGGTGCGATCCTCAGCTACATCATGTGCAAGGCCATGAACCGGTCGTTCATCAGCGTGATCCTGGGCGGGTTCGGGGCCGAGGGCGGCACGGTCGTGGCGTCCGACCAGGACTACGGTGAGCACCACGAGATCCAGGCGGCCGAGGTCGCGGACCTGCTCAAGCACGCCCGCTCGGTCGTGGTCACGCCCGGCTACGGCATGGCCGTCGCCAAGGCGCAGTACCCTGTTGCGGACCTGGTGCGGCGGCTGCGCGAGCGAGGGGTCGACGTCCGGTTCGGCGTGCACCCCGTCGCGGGGCGTCTGCCGGGGCACATGAACGTGCTGCTCGCCGAGGCCAAGGTGCCCTACGACATCGTCCTCGAGATGGACGAGATCAACGGTGACCTGCCGGACACCGACGTGGTGCTGGTCATCGGCGCCAACGACACGGTCAACCCGGCGGCGCTCGACGACCCGGGCTCGCCCATCGCGGGCATGCCCGTGCTCGAGGTCTGGAACGCGAAGCAGGTGATCGTGTTCAAGCGGTCGATGGCCACGGGGTACGCGGGGGTCCAGAACCCGCTGTTCTTCAAGGACAACACCGCGATGCTCTTCGGAGACGCCAAGGACCAGGTGGAGAACATCATCCAGGCGCTCTGAGGCCCGGCGCGGGTGGAGCGACCCGCGCGAGGAGAGGGAAGCGAGGAGGTGGGTCGGTCGTCAGGCAGGGCGGCGGGCCCGCCTCCTCGTCGTCCGCCCGCCCGACGGCGGAGAGAGGCTCTCGCCGTCGGGTGGCCCGGACCGAGGGCCGGGTGGAGCATGGTGCCGACCCGGGGCGTGCACACCGTCGGCCCGGGTTCCCGATGCCGACCCACGCACCGACGAGCCGCTACGACGTCCGCTGGAGGACCCCATGGACAAGGTCGACCTGCGCAAGGAGTACCGCGAGCTCTACGCGCCGCCCCGTGAGTTCGTCCGGGTCGTCGTGCCGCCACTGACCTACCTGCAGATCGACGGCGAGGGCGACCCCAACTCGGCTCCGGCCTACGCCGAGGCGGTCGAGGCGCTGTTCTCGCTCGCGTACGCCGTGAAGTTCGCGAGCAAGAAGGACCTGGGCAGGGACTACGTCGTCGGGCCGCTCGAAGGCCTGTGGACCGCCGAGGACCCCGCGGCGTTCGTGCGCCGCGACAAGGACGCGTGGAGCTGGACCCTCATGGTCCTGCAGCCCGGCTGGCTCGACGACGCGTTCGTCGCGGACGTGGCCGAGACGACGCGTCGTAAGAAGGGGTTGCCGGCGCTCGATCGCGTGCGGTTCGCCGCGTACGACGAGGGCGACTGCGTGCAGGTCCTGCACGTGGGGTCGTACGACGGCGAGGCGCCCACGCTCGCGCGGCTGCACGACGAGTACCTGCCCGAGCACGGGCTGACGTTCAACGGGCCGCACCACGAGGTCTATCTCAGCGACGTGCGCCGGACGGCGCCCGAGAAGCTGCGGACGGTGCTGCGTCAGCCCGTCCGTCCCCTCTGACCGGTGCGGGGCCGACCCGCGTGAGCGCTCAGACCTTGCGGAGCTGGTTGAACAGGGGGCAGTCGAACGGGTCGCGTGCCGCGAGGCCCACCTGGTTGAGGTAGCGGACCACGATCGCGTAGGACGCGAGCAGGTTGGTCTCGGTGTACGGCATGCCGAGGCGGGCGCAGTGCTCACGGACCATGAGGCGGGCCTTGGCGAGGTGCGGTCGGGGCATGCTCGGGAACAGGTGGTGCTCGATCTGGTAGTTGAGCCCGCCCATGAGGACGTTCATGACGCGGCCGCCCGTGATGTTGCGCGAGGTCAGGACCTGCTTGGACAGGAAGTCGAGCTTGCTGTCCGCGGGGATGATCGCCATGCCCTTGTGGTTGGGGGCGAACGACGCACCCATGTACACACCGAACACCGCGAGCTGTACACCGAGGAACGCGAACGCCATGCCGAGCGGCAGGAACCAGAAGACGACGCCCACGTAGAGCGTGAGGCGCAGCGCGATCGTCACGAGCTCCATGGTCCGTGCGCGGCTCTTGGCCGAGGAGAGCAGCGACCGGATCGAGATCATGTGGAGGTTGATGCCCTCGAGCGTGAGCAGCGGGAAGAACAGCCAGCCCTGGTGGCGCGTGATGAGGGCGAGGAAGCCCTTCTGCTCGGCCGCGCTCTCCTCGAGGAACGAGATGGTGTCCGTCTCGATGTCCGGGTCCTTGCCCACGCGGTTCGGGTTCGCGTGGTGGCGGGTGTGCTTGTTCATCCACCACGAGTAGCTGATGCCGACCACGCCGTTGGCGAGGAACCGCCCCACACGGTCGTTCGCGGGGCCCGAGGTGAGGATCGTGCGGTGCGCGGCCTCGTGCGAGAGGAACGCGAACTGCGTGAGGATCAGTCCCAGGGCGCCCGCGATCAGGAGCTGGAACCACGAGTCGCCCAGGAGGACGAAGCCGGCCACGGCCCCGCCGAGCGCGACCGTGAGGATCGCCGCGACCCAGCCGTAGTACCCGTGCGTCCGCTCGAGGAGCCCGGCCTCACGGACGCGCTTGGACAGGTCCGTGTAGGTGCTGGTGATGCTGGTCCCGTCGCCCGTGCGGGGCTTGGTGGGGCGGAATCCGGGGAGAACGGCTGCGTCTGTCATACGTCCCTCTCAGGGCTGGAGTCGACTTCCCAGCCGCGGGGTGAGCGAGATGCCCGTTGTACAGATGGCCCGAGTCTACGTGTGGCGTCGGCATCGGCGTGGAGAAAGGACGAAGGTCCGGTGCGGACCCGGCCGAGTCGGTACGGGAACGGCGACGTCGCGCAGCCTGGTCGTCACGCCCGCTCGGGCGTGTCGCGGCCGGGAAGCGAGGGCTGCGCCGGCCTGTGCCGCGCTCATGGACGACGGTGACGACCGGTCGGTAGTGAGGTTAGCCTAGCCTTCTTTCCGAGCAGAAGGAGTGTCGTGGCCGGGTTCCAGATGGTCAAGCCGTCCGTCGTGCAGGTCATCGCCGCGGAGGTGGTCGCCTCGCAGCGGGTGAGCCCGTCGATCGTGCGGGTCACGGTCGGCGGCGAGGGGGTCGAGCACTTCTCGCCCATGGGGCTCGACCAGTGGTTCCGCCTCTTCCTGCCCCGGGACGAGCAGGAGTCGCTACGACTGCCGACCGCCACCTCGGGGCTCTGGTACGTGCAGTACCTCGCGACGCCCAAGTCTCGACGACCGTGGGTCCGCAACTACACGGTCCGGGACGCGCGCCCGGCGGATCGTGAGATCGACATCGACTTCGTGGCGCACGACGACGGCGGGCCGGCGTCGGCGTTCGCGCTCGGAGCGAGCGCCGGTCATCCCGTGGGCATCCTCGACCAGGGGGTCGGCTACAACCCGCGCGTCCCGCACGACTGGACGCTCCTGGTCGCGGACGAGACGGGCCTGCCCGCGGTCGCGGGCATCTGCGCCTCGCTGCCCGACGACGCGCGCGGGGTCGCGATCGTCGAGCTCCCGCACGCGGCCGACGCCCAGGAGTTCCGCGTCCCGGCCGGGGTGGAGCTCCGGTGGGTCGCGCGCGACGAGCACGGGGCCGACCCGCACGTGGTCCCCGGGCGCCTCGCGCTGGACGTGCTGAAGCGGGCGGACCTGCCGTCCGGCGACGTCTACGCCTACGTGGTCGGTGAGTCGAGCCTCGTCACGGGGGCGCGCCGTCACCTCGTGAACGACCGTGGGGTCCCCAAGGCGCACGTCGACTTCATCGGGTACTGGCGTCACGGACGCGCCGCGGCCTGACCTGCGACGTCTTGGCGCGGCGCGGCGCGGCGCCGCGCCGCGCAGTCGATGCAGACGGCCCGGCCGGCTGACATCTCGTCGAGGTCCCGGCCTGCGTGCCCGGAGGTGCCGCCGGCGTGCAGGTCAGTCGCGAGCCGGCGACGGCGCGCGGGCCGTGCCGAACGCCGTGTACACGGCCGCGATGTCGTCGCCGCCGTGCCCGCGCGCGGCCGCGCTGCCGTAGAGGTCGGTCAGCGCGTCGAGCAGCGCGGGGTCCAGGTGTGCCTGGGCCGCGGCCTCCGAGATGAGGCCGATGTCCTTGCGGAGCCCGTCGAGCGCGAACTGCGGGGCGAACTCGCCCGCGATCATCTCGGCTCCCTTGAGGTGGGCGTAGGGGGAGTCGGACGCGCCGCCCGCGATGGCGTCCAGGAACAGGTGCGGGTCGATCCCCTCGGCGCGGGCCAGGGCGATCGACTGTGCCGTGCCGGCCGTGATCGTCGCGAGCCAGGCGTTGCACGCGAGCTTGAGGGCGGCGCCCTGCCCCACCTCGGTGCCCGCGATCACGACCTTGGTCGAGATCGCGTCGAGCACGGGGGCGACGCCGGCCAGGACGTCGGGGTCGCCCGCTGCGAGCACCGTGAGCTTCCCTTCCTCGGCGGGCTGCCTGGTGCCGAGCAGGTTGGCCTCGACCAGGGTCACGCCGAGCTGTCGCGCGCGCTCGACGACGATGGCCGTCCCGTCGCGCCCGATCGTCGACGCCTGGACCCATACCGCGCCGGTGCCGACCGAGGGGCCCGCGGCGTCGAGGACGTCGAGGACCGCAGCCGTGTCGAACAGGATGCTGAGCACGACGTCGGCACCGTGGGCCGCCTGCGCCGCGGTCGGTGCCACGCGTGCTCCGGCGTCGGCGAGCGGCGCGGCGCGCGACCCGGTGCGGTTCCACACCGTGACGTCGAAACCCTCGCGCAGCAGCGAGTGCGCCACGCCCGTGCCCATGGTCCCGGTGCCCAGGACCGTGACGGTCGGCAGGTCGCTCATCAGAACTCCTCGTGCTCGTCGGAGTCGCGCGCGGCGTCCTCGCCGCGGTCGAGGCCCGCGATCCGGGCCATGTCGTCCTCGGTGAGGGCGAAGTCGAAGATCTCGGCGTTGGAACGCTGGCGCTCGGGGCTCGCGGACTTGGGGATCGTGACGATGCCCTGCTGGACGTGCCAGCGCAGCACGACCTGGCCGGGCGAGCGTCCGTGGGCGGCGGCGATCTCCTGGATCACGGGTTCGGTCAGCACGCCTTCCTCCTGCCCGAGCGGGCTCCAGCCCTCGACCGTGATGCCGCGGCCGGTGAGGTACCGGCGCAGGTTGGTGCGTGCGAGCGCGGGCGAGAGCTGGATCTGGTTCACGGCCGGGACGTGGCTCGTCTCCGCGATCAGCCGGTCGAGGTGGTGCTCGCGGAAGTTCGAGACGCCGATGCTGCGGACCAGGCCCTCTGCGGCGAGGTCGATCATCGCGCGGTAGGACTCGACGTACCGGTCGAGGCGGGGGAGGGGCCAGTGGATCAGGTAGAGGTCGACGTAGTCGAGACCCAGCCGGTCGAGGCTCGCGTGCAGCGCGTCGCGGGTCGCGTCGTACCCCTGGTCCGCGCCGCGGAGCTTGGTCGTGACGAACAGCTCGGCGCGGTCCACGCCTGACGCGGCGAGGCCCTGCCCCACCCCGACCTCGTTCTCGTAGCGGGACGCGGTGTCCACGAGCCGGTAGCCGAGGCCCATCGCGCTCTCGACCGCCCGCGCCGAGGCGTGGTCGTCGAGCGGCCAGGTGCCCAGGCCCAGCAGCGGCATGGGGTGGCCGGAGGACAGCAGGGTGGTGGGGATGGTCATGGAGCGCGCCTCACGTCGTACGGGACCGGACCCTCTCGACCCTAGGCGCGTGCCGTCGTCGTGCAACGTGGAGAACCGCGCCCGACGGCGCCGCGCGCCCGGCCGGTCACCTCACCCCGGTGCGACTCAGGACGCGTGGCGGAACGTCTGGCGGTAGTCGGTCGGCGGGACGCCGACCGCGCGCCGGAAGTGGTGGCGCAGCAGCGCGGCCGACCCGAACCCGCTCAGGCGCGCGATCTCCTCGAGGTCGAGGCCCGACTCCTCGAGCAGCGTCCGCGCGTGGTGCACGCGCTGGGTCGCGAGCCACTGCATGGGGGTCGTGCCGGTCTCGGCGACGAACGTCCGCGCGAACGTGCGCGTCGACAGGTGGGCGCGGCGCGCGAGGTCCTCGACGGTCTGGGGCTCGTCGAGGTGCTCGTCCATCCAGGCGAGCACCTCGCGGATGCTCTGCTCCTCGCACTGCGGCACGGGGCGGTCGATGTACTGGCGCTGGCCGCCGTCGCGCTGGGGAGGGACGACCATGCGGCGCGCGATCGCGTTGGCCGCCGCACTGCCGAACTCCTTGCGCACGATGTGCAGGCACGCGTCGATCCCCGCGGCCGTGCCCGCGCTCGTGATGATGTCGCCGTCGTCCACGAACAGGACGTCCGGGTCCACCTCGACCTGCGGGAACCGGGCCGTGAGCTCGTCGGCGTGGCGCCAGTGCGTCGTGATGCGGCGTCCGTCGACGAGCCCCGCCTCGGCGAGGAGGAACGAGCCCGAGCAGACGCTCAGCAGGACCGCGCCGCGGGCGTGGGCCGCGCGCAGGGCGTCGATGATCTCCTGCGGGTACTCGTCGCGGATGAGGAGCGCGGGGATCGCGATGAGGTCCGCGTCCTCGAGCGCGTCGAGGCCGTGGTCGGGGATCAGCGAGGCGCCCATGCTCGTGCGGACAGGGACTCCCGCGACCGGGCCGCAGACGCGGAAGTCGACCAGGGGTACCCCGTCGTCCGTGCGGTCGAGGCCGAAGACCTCGCACACGACGCCGAACTCGAACGGGGCCAGTCCGTCGGCCACGACGGCCGCCACGGTGCGCAACATCCTTCGACGCTACGCCGCTGGCAGGATCTTGTCGATACCTGTCCCTCCTGCCACTCGTGCACGCCGCGCGGCCGGACCAGGGTGGAGGCATGGACATCCTGGAGCTCGTGATGAGACTGGTCGTGATCGCGGCGCTCGTGGCGCCGCTCGTGGTGATGGCGCTGCGGCGCCCGCCGGCAGGAGGCCGGTTCCCCGCCGGGACGAACGACGGATGGACCCTGCCGCCGGCCGGGCGGGGGGACCCGCGTCGGCAGGTCGACCTGGTCGGTGCGCGGGGTCTTCGGGGGTGAGACCCGGGTCGTGGCGGTCGCCCGGCGTGGCAGGTTGTGGCGAATTGGTGAGGTGCGGGAACATTTGCCCATGGCCTCCCGACGACGTGACCATGTCCCTGCCGTTGCCCTCCTGCTGACCGCTTCGCTGCTGGCTCTCGCTGCGTGCTCGGCGCCTCCGGAACCGGACCCGGCGATCGAGGTCGTCGCTCAGGACGGCGCGTTCGACCCGCTCGCGATCACGCTGACCGGGCTCGGTGCGGGACGCGAGGTGCGCCTGGTCGCGACGACGGAGCTCGACGGGGCGGCGATGTCGTCGCGAGCGACGTTCGTGGCCGACGAGGACGGTCGGGTCGACCTCACGACGACCGCCCCGACCGCGGGGTCGTGGACGACGGTCGACGCGATGGGGCCGTTCTGGTCCATGACGGGCAGCAGCCTCGCTATCGAGGCAGGGCGCGCGGACCACTCGGTGACCCTGTCGTTGAGCGCCGACGGCGAGCCCCTCGCCGAGACGGTCGTCGAGCGGACGGGTTACGGGGCGGACGTCGAGGTCCGCGACGTGACCGACGACGCCATGGTGGCCGCATACGCTGTGCCGGCCGGGCTCTCGGCTGACGAAGCGTCGCCGGCCGTGCTCGTGTTCAGCGGGTCGGAGGGCGGGCTCGGGAACGCCCGAGCCGACGCCACCTGGCTCGCAGGGCTCGGGTACCCGGCGCTGGCGATCAGCTACTTCAAGAGCCCTGGGCAGCCGACCGAGCTCGCGGAGGTGCCGGTCGAGACCTTCCTCACCGGGCTCGCCTGGTTGCGTGAGCAGCCAGGGGTCGACACCGACCGGGTCTTCACGTTCGGCGTCTCGCGAGGTGGGGAGATGGCCCTGTGGTTGGCGGCCAACCACCCCGACGAGATCCATGGCGCGTTCGCACCGACCGGTGCGGGCAGCCTGTACTGCGGCTACCCGAACTGGAGGGTGTCGGCCTGGACGCTCGACGGGACGGGACTGCCGTGCGCGCCGAGCAGCGTGGTCGGCACACCGCCCGAGACCCAGGTGCCGGTCGAGGCGATCGAGGGCCCGGTCGTGCTGGCCTGCGGGACGGCCGACCCGCAGTGGGACGCATGCGGCCGCCTGCGGGACGTGAGGCCGCGCTTCGACGACCAGGAGCTGGTCACGACGGTCGAGCAGAAGGAAGCCGGGCACTTCCTCGCGGTCGCGCCCTACCTGCCGCTCGGCCTCGACGAGACCGGGGCGACTCCGGCCGCCACGCACCAGGCCCGCGTCGACTTCTGGGACGCGGTCGACGAGGTGCTCGCGGAGGCGAAGCAGTAGTCCTGACCTGGGCGTGAGCGTCCAGATCCGACGTCGCCCGGCACAGCACGACGCCCCGGTCTCCGTGCGGAGACCGGGGCGTCGGTGCGTTCAGCGGTGCGGGGTCAGCGGGCGCCGACCGCCTCCTCCGAGGGGCCGGCGGCAGCGGAGAGCGAGTCGAGCTCGGTCGCCTCCCACTGGGCCTGGCCGAGGCTCGGGATCATGGTCGCGAGCTCGGGACGCCAGGCGGCGAACTGCTGCGGGAAGCAGCGCTCGAGCAGGTCGATCATCGCGGGGACCGCGGTCGAGGCGCCCGGCGAGGCGCCCAGGAGGCCGGCGATCGAGCCGTCTGCGGCCGCGATGACCTCGGTGCCGAACTCGAGCACGCCGCCCTTCTTCGGGTCCTTCTTGATGACCTGGACGCGCTGGCCCGCGGTGATCTTCTCCCAGTCCTTGGGGTGCGCGGTGGGCATGAAGCCCTGGAGCGCCGTGAACTTGGACTCGGGGCTCGCGAGGAGCTGGCCCACCAGGTACTGGGTGAGGTCGATGTTCTTGAGGCCCGCACCGAGCATCGACCCGATGTTGTGGGTCCGCAGCGAGGTGAACAGGTCCAGCAGCGAGCCCTTCTTGAGGTACTTGGGGCTGAACCCGGCGTACGGGCCGAACATCAGGTACGTCTTGCCGTCGACCACGCGGGTGTCGAGGTGCGGGACGGACATGGGCGGCGAGCCGACGTCGGCCTTGCCGTAGACCTTGGCCTGGTGCTGCGCGACGAGCTCCGGGTCGTCCGTCCGCAGGAACTCACCGCTGATGGGGAAGCCGCCGTAGCCCTTGGCCTCCTTGATGCCCGCCTTCTGCAGGAGCGGCAGCGCGCCACCGCCCGCACCGACGAACACGAAGCGCGCGTTGACGGTGCGCGGGGCGGCCTTGGCGTTCCAGGACACGTCCTTGACGGTGACGTCCCAGGTGCCGTCCTTGCGCTTCTTGAGCCGGTTGACCTCGTGCTGGAGGTTCAGCTCGACGCCGTTGGCCGTGAGGTAGGCGAAGAGCTGGGAGGTCAGGGCGCCGAAGTCGACGTCGGTGCCGCTCGTCGCGCGGGTCGCCGCGACGGCCTCGTCGCTGTCCCGGTCGAGGACCAGGAGAGGTGCCCACTGTGCGATGACCGCGGGGTCGTCGGTGAACTCCATCTCGCTGAACAGCGGGTGGGCGCTCAGCGCGGTGAAGCGGCGCTTGAGGTAGTCCACGTTGGCCGCGCCGCGCACGAACGTCATGTGCGGGGTGTGGCTGATGAAGCTCGCGGGCTCGGGCAGGTGGCCGCCGGTGAGCAGGTGGTGCCAGAACTCGCGCGACACCTCGAACTGCTCGTTGATCGCGACCGCCTTGGAGATCTCGACGGTGCCGTCGGCCTTCTCGGGGGTGTAGTTCAGCTCGCAGAGCGCGGCGTGGCCGGTGCCAGCGTTGTTCCACGGGTTGGAGGACTCCTGGGCTACCGCGTCGAGGCGCTCGAAGACCTTGATGGTCCACGAGGGCTCGAGGAGCTTCAGGAGGGCGCCGAGGGTCGCACTCATGATGCCGCCGCCGATGAGGGCTACGTCGATGGTGTTCTGACCCGTTGTCTTCTTAGTCGCCACGCGCTCGATTTTACGCTTGTGAAGGAGTGCACATGGTGTGCGGTCCGTCACGGTCGTGGGTCACACTTTCTCGGGACCAAGGTCCCTCGACAGCCCCTCGAAGGTCCTCACGACGCGCTGATCAGCAGTTTTGACCAGGATCCCTCGTATCTATGGACGAGGATGGTGCGCGAGACCGATCCCGCCCCGGTCGGCCTCGACTCGTCACGTCGCTCCACGTCACACCCCAACGTCCTGTGAGGCCCCCCAGATGAGCACTCCCACCCCCGGTCGCGTCGTGGTGGTCGGCGCCGGCATGGTCGCCCACCGATTCGTGAGCCAGATGATCGCACGCTCGCCCGAGGGGGAGTGGCGGGTGTCCGTCGTCGGCGACGAGGACCGTGCCCCCTACGACCGCGTCCACCTGTCCGAGTTCTTCGGCGGCCGCTCGGCCGACGACCTCACGATGGACCCTGCCGTCTGGGAGGACCCGCGCACCGAGCTGATCACGGGCGACGCGGTCGCGGCCGTGGACCGCGAGGCGCAGACCGTCACCACGCGGTCGGGCCGGGTCCTCGCGTACGACCACCTGGTCCTGGCGACCGGCTCGTGGGCGTGGACGCCGCGGACCGAGGGCACGGACCTGCCGGGGGTCTTCAGCTACCGGACCATGGCCGACGTCCAGGCGCTGCGCGAGTACGTCGAGCTGCGCACCGAGCGGCTGGGGCGCACGCTGCACGGCGTCGTGGTCGGGGGAGGCGTGCTGGGGCTCGAGGCCGCAGCCGCGCTCCAGGGGCTCGGCACGTCCGCGACGGTCGTGGAGTTCGCCGACCGGCTCATGAGCGTCCAGCTCGACGACGCGGGCGGCGAGGCGCTGCGCGTGCTCGTGACGGACCGCGGTATCGACGTGCGGACGTCGACGGGCGCGACGGGGCTCACGGCCGCGGGCGACGGTGCCGTGGGGACCATGGACCTCTCCGACGGGTCGCGCATCCCGGCCGACGTCGTGATCTTCTCGACGGGCATCCGCCCGCGTGACCGCGTGGCGCGCGAGGCGGGCCTGGCGATCGGCGAGCGCGGCGGCGTCGTCGTGGGTGCGGCGTGCCACACCTCGGACCCGACCGTGTGGGCCGCGGGCGAGTGCGCGTCGTTCGAGGACCAGTGCGTGGGCCTGGTCGCGCCCGGCAACGCCATGGCCGACGTCGTGGTGGACCGACTGCTGGGCGGCAGCGCGACGTACTCCCCGGCCCCCGAGGGGACCAAGCTCAAGGGCGTGGACATCGAGGCCGCGAGCTTCGGCGACGTGTTCGGTCTGACGCCCGGAGCGCTCGAGGTCACGTTCGCGGACCCCGTCGCCCGCACGTATCGCAAGCTCGTCGTCTCGGACGACGCGCGCACGCTGCTCGGCGGGGTCTTCGTGGGGGACGCGGCGCTGTACGCGTCATTGCGCCCCATGCTGGGGCGCTCGCTGGGCGCGGACCCGTCGGCGTTCCTCGCCCCGGAGGGCGGGGCGCCAGCGCTCGGGGGCGACCTGCCCGACGACGTCGTGGTCTGCTCGTGCGCGAACGTCACGGCCGGGACGGTCCGGGGGGCCGTGACCGAGCACGGCTGCACGAGCGTGGGCGAGGTCAAGACCTGCACCAAGGCCGGGACGGTGTGCGGGTCGTGCGTTCCTGTGCTCACCAAGATCGTCAACACCGCGCTCGAGGCGAGCGGCGTGATGGTGTCGAAGGCCATGTGCGAGCACTTCTCGATGTCGCGCGCCGAGCTGTTCGCCCTCGTGCGCCAGGACGGGCTGCGAACCTTCACCCAGATCGTCGCGGCGCACGGCACGGGTCGCGGCTGCGTGGTCTGCAAGCCCGTCGTGGCCTCGATCCTCGCGTCGCTGTGGGGCGGGTACATCCTCGACGGGGAGCAGGCCGCGCTCCAGGACACCAACGACCGGGCGCTCGCCAACCTGCAGAAGGACGGCACCTACTCGGTGGTACCGCGTGTCCCGGCTGGGGAGATCACGCCCGAGAACCTCATCGTGATCGGGCAGGTCGCGAAGGACTTCGGGCTCTACACGCGCGTCACGGGAGCCCAGCGCATCGGGCTGTTCGGGGCGCGGATCGACCAGCTCCCCGAGATCTGGCGCCGCCTGGTCGACGCCGGCATGGAGTCGGGCCAGGCCTACGGCAAGTCGCTGCGAGCAGTGAAGTCGTGCGTCGGTTCCTCGTGGTGCCGGTTCGGGGTCCAGGACTCGGTGGGCATGGCCGTCCGCCTCGAGCTGCGGTACCGCGGGCTGCGCTCGCCGCACAAGTTCAAGGTCGGCGTCTCGGGGTGTGCACGCGAGTGCGCCGAGGCCCGCGGCAAGGACGTGGGGGTGATCGCGACCGAGAAGGGCTGGAACGTGTACGTGGGCGGCAACGGCGGCTTCACCCCGCGGCATGCCGAGCTCCTCGCGGAGGACCTCGACGACGAACGGCTCGTGGCCGTGATCGACCGGTTCCTCGCGTACTACGTGCGGACCGCGGACCGGTTGCAGCGCACGGCTCCCTGGGTCGCGGACTTCCCGGGCGGGATCGTCGAGCTGCGCAAGGTCCTGGTCGAGGACTCGCTCGGCATCGCTGCCGACCTCGAGGCCGAGATCGCGCAGCACGTCGAGTCGTACGTCGACGAGTGGGCCCAGACCCTCGACGACCCGGACCGCCTGTCGCGGTTCGTGTCGTTCGTCAACGCCCCCGACCAGCACGACCCCGACCTCGCCTACGTGGGCGTGCGCGGGCAGGTGCGCCCGGCCCGCCCGGGCGAGCCCTCGGACAACAACCCGGTGATCGCCCGCACGGTGGAGGTTCGCAAGTGAGCGCGACGGCATGGACCACGGTCTGCCCCTTCGAGCGGCTCGTCCCCGAGCGCGGTGTCGCTGCGCTCGTCGAGGGGACCCAGGTCGCGGTCTACCGCCTGGCCGACGACCGCGTGCTCGCGGTCCAGCAGCGTGACCCGTACTCGGGGGCGAACGTGCTCTCGCGCGGGATCGTGGGCTCGGTGGGCGAGACACCGACCATCACGTCCCCCATGTACAAGCAGGTGTGGGACCTGACGACGGGCGAGTGCCTCGACCCGAGCGGCAAGGAGCCCGAGTCGCTGCGGACCTTCGAGGTCGCGGTCGAGGACGGGACGGTCCTGGTCCGGGCGTGAGTCGCACCTAGCGCCGGACGGGGACGCCCGACGGCCACGGACCGAGCGCCGGAAGGTCGACGGTCTCGCCGTGCCGGTGCGCCGTCGGGTCGGTGGCCGTCGCGCGTCCCGCGAGCCACGCGGCGACGTCCGCCGCGCTGCCGGCCACGGTCGTGAGGCCGTCGTCGGTGCTCGTGTTCTCGACGGCGGGCCATACCCCTTCTGGCCCGACGACGGAGCGCGCCCCGTCCTCGTGGCGCACCGTGACCACCGGGCCGGGTAGGCGCGGGCTCAGGAAGTCGAGCAGGTGGTCCGTGAACGCGAGCTCCCACGTCTGCGACGGCGTGAGGCGCAGGGCGGCGCTGACCTCGCCGAGGTCGGTCGCGTGGATACGGGCCTCGCGCCACCAGCAGTCGAGGACGTCGGCGACGGTCCCCTCGCGGTAGGTCACCGGGGCGTCCCACCCCGTGCTGTCCGTGAGGGACCACGCGGCCTCGAGCCTCGCGCCTGCCGCGGTGAGCGCGTCGACGTGCTCGTCCCGGGTGCGGTGCGCGCCCGCCTCGATGCCCGCCGCGCGCCCCTCTGCCCCGCCCTCGTAGACCTCGGCGGTCTCGCCCTGAGCGGCGAGCTCGGCCTGCCGGGCGAGCGCCTCGCCGACCATCGCCACGTGCGACAGCACGTGCCCGACCGTCCACCCGTCGAGGGAGCTCGGGGACCCGAGCGAGTCGTCGTCGAGGTCGTGGGCGGCCTCGATGAGCGCGCGCAGCGCGGCTGCCGCGTCACGCCGGACGGCCGGGAGGTCCTCGCGGCCCGTTGCCGGTGGGGCGTCGAGCGGGCCCGTGCGAGCCGTGTCGACGGCGTGCGGTGCGGTCGTGTCCTGCGTGGTCCCTGTCATGGCCAGAGCAGCCCCTTCTCCCAGTGGTGTCCGGCCGCGCGGTAGCGCAGCCGGGTCTGTCCGCGGTCGTCCGACGCCTGCCAGAACTCGACCGACGTGGGCGCCAGCGCGTACGCGGTCCAGGCGGGTGCGAGGACCGTGGGGTCCTCCTGCACCGCCGCGAGCGTGCCCGCGAAGGCGTCCCAGTACTCCTGCCGCGACGTGAGGTCCTCGCTCTGGTGGCCCACGAGGGCTGCGGCACGCGAACCGTCCGAGCGGGCGAGGAAGTCCGCCGCGCTCGTCGAGGCGTCGGCCGGGAGCGCGGGCCCGACGATCCTGACCTGACGCCCGAGCGCGGGCCACAGGAACGTGAGGGCGGCGTTCGGGTTCTCCGCGAGGTCGTGGCCCTTGGGGCTCGACGAGCTGGTCGCGAACCACCATCCCGACGTGTCGACGTCCTTGAGGATCACGGTGCGCGCCGTCACCCGGCCTGAGGCCCCCGCGGTGGACAACGTCATGGCGTGGGGGAGCGGCACCCCGGCGTCGATCGCCTGCCCGATCCACTCCAGGAACAGCGTCGTGGGGTCCGGCGGCGCCGTGGCCGGGTCGAGCGTCGGCAGCCCGGGGCCGAACGTCGGCAGGGCGCGCAGTCGCTCGCGGAAGGTCGCAGGCGCGGGTTCGGTGCTGCCGCCCGCGCCCCCGGGGCCCTCGGTCCGACCGGCCGTCCGGGCCTGGCCGGGTCCCGCTCCTGCGAGGTCCTGCGACCGGTCGCTCATCGGGTCACCGCGGTGCCGGTCTCGAGCGCCGGTTCGAGCATCGTCACGAATCCCTCGACCGCTGCGGTCAGGGCCGCCGGGTCGTCGAGGGCGCGCGCGAGCACGTACCCGCCCTGGACGATCGCGACCGCCGCGTACGCGCGGTCGTGAGCGACGTCGTCGGGCAGGCCGGTCTCCTCGAAGACCTCCTGGACCCGCGCGACCAGACCCGCGAAGTAGGCGTGGACGGGCGAGCGCAGCTCCTCGTCCGCCATGACCGACCGGTCGCTCGTCAGACGCCCCACCTTGCACCCGGCGAGCGCCGGTCGCGGCCGTTCGAGATAGGCCACGAGCCGTTCCACGGGCGGGCGGTCGGTGTCGGTGAGGTCGCCCTCGACCGAGGCCAGCGCCTCCTGCGTCGTCGCGCTGATCGCGGCGAGCGAGAGGTCGTGCTTGGTGGGGAAGTGGTGGTAGAGGCTGCCCTGCCCCACGCCGCTCACCTCCAGGACCTGGCGCGGGCTCGTGCCCTCGACCCCCTGGGCCCAGTAGAGGTCGCGTGCTGCGCGGACCAGGCGTTCGCGGCGGGGAAGGTCGGGATCGCTCATGCCGACACCATACCTACCTCTAGGTATGGTGTCGAGAGCTGTGTCGGCGCCAACCCATGGGCCGGGTTCTTGGAGGAAGCCCACCACCCGCTGCGGTCCCGCCCAACGTGCGGTCGGTCGCCTTGTGGAGGTCGGCCGGGGAGAAGGAGAGCCCAGGCGAGAAGGATCGTGGGTCGTGAACCCGCTCCCCGCTCTCCACACCGACCGCCTCGCGCCGGACCACGACGATCCTCACGATGCCCGCGCACTGTTCGACGTGCTCGTCGCGCAGGGCCTGCGCGACGAGTCACCGACCCGCGCCCAGGCGCTCGCGGTCCTGCGGACGACCGACGACGACCTGCTCGACCTCGTGGCCGCCGCCGGTCGGGTCCGTCGTCACCGGTTCGGCCGACGCGTGCGCCTCAACTACCTGGTCAACCTGAAGTCGGGGCTGTGCCCCGAGGACTGCACGTACTGCTCGCAGCGCCTCGGCTCGACGGCCCAGGTCCTGAAGTACTCGTGGCTGCGCACCGACGACGCGGTCGCGGCGGCCCGGGCCGGGATCGCGGGCGGAGCGCGTCGCGTCTGCCTCGTCGCGAGCGGACGCGGGCCGAGCGAACGCGACGTGACACGCGTGACCGCGATGGTCGACGGCATCAAGAGCGAGCACCCCGACGTCGAGGTCTGCGCGTGCCTCGGGCTGCTGCGCGACGGGCAGGCCGAGCGGTTGGCCGCGGCAGGCGCCGACGCCTACAACCACAACCTCAACACGTCCGAGGCGACGTACGCCGACATCTGCACGACGCACGAGTACGCGGACCGCGTCGAGACCGTCGAGCGGGCGCGGGGAGCGGGGCTCTCGCCCTGCTCGGGGCTCATCGCGGGCATGGGCGAGAGCGACGAGGACCTGGTCGACGTGGCCCTCGCGCTGCGCGCCCTCGGCGCGGACTCCGTCCCGGTCAACTTCCTCGTGCCGTTCGAGGGCACCCCGCTCGCGGGAACCTGGGACCTCACGCCCCAGCGGTGCCTGCGCATCCTCGCGATGCTGCGGTTCGTGTGCCCCGCTGCCGAGCTCCGGCTCGCGGCCGGCCGCGAGGTGCACCTGCGCTCGCTCCAGCCGCTCGCGCTGGAGATCGTGAGCTCGATCTTCCTGGGTGACTACCTCACGAGCGAGGGGCAGTCGGCGCAGGCGGATCTCGACCTGCTCGCCGACGGAGGGTTCGTGGTGGAGGGAGCCGACGGTGATCGACGAGCCACGGCAGTCCCGGACGAGCACGACACGGCGATCGTGGTGAGCGGCGCCGGTGCCCCGTCGAGCGAGACCGGCGTGACGGTCCGTCGCCGTGGCCCCGGGACGTCCGTCGCCCCCAACGCGTGAGGTCCCGCGCCGCCGATGAGTTCGGGGCCCCGCGCCGGTCGAAGGAGGACGGTGTGGCGACGGAGCCACCCGAGAGACGGAGGACCTCCCATGGCCGGAGAACCTGCCCAGCCCGCGCCCGCGGAGTCGCCCGACGACGGTCCCGTCGGAGAGCTGATGACCGACTTCTCGTCCTCGGGCGCCGCCCCCACCTCCTGGGCGGACGCCCTGACCGTGCTCCAGACCGCCGAGATCTTCTGGCTGTCCACGGTCCGCCCCGACGGGCGCCCCCACGTCACGCCGCTCATCACCGTCTGGGCCGACGGTGCGCTCCACTTCTGCACGGGCCGTACCGAGCGCAAGGCGCGCAACCTCGAGGAGAACCCCTGGTGCGTGCTGACCACCGGCACCAACCTCATGAACGAGGGGCTCGACGTCGTGCTCGCCGGAGCCGCTCGACGCCTCACGGAGGACCATGTGCTCCAACTTCTGGCCGACCGCTGGGCGTGCAAGTACGACTGGCGTTTCGAGGTGCGTGACGGGGCGTTCTGGGACAGCGAGGCGCCCTCGGAGGGCACGCCCTCCGACGAGCGTGCTGCCGGGGAGGCCTTCGTCTTCCAGGTGCGCCCCGTCACGGTCCACGCGTACGGGCGCGGCGAGGACTACACCGCGACCCGGTGGAGGTTCGACGGCGGGGCTAGCGTGGAGGCGTGACGCCCGCTCAACGCCGCGTGCTGCTCGTCGCGATCCTCGCCTCGTTCGTGTCCTTCCTCGACGGGACGGTGGTCAACGTCGCGCTGCCCGCGATCGCGGACGAGCTGGCCGGGGGAGCGCTCGGAGGGCTCGCCCTCCAGCAGTGGGTCGTCGACGCGTACCTCATCACGCTCGGTTCGCTCATCCTCGTGGCCGGCTCCCTGTCCGACGTCCACGGGCGCCGCCGCGTCATGTGGTGGGGGCTCGTCGGGTTCGCGGTCACCTCGGTGCTGTGCGCGCTCGCGCCGACCGGAGTCGTCCTCGTGATCGCGCGCGGGCTCCAGGGCGTCGCGGGCGCACTGCTCGTGCCGAGCTCGCTCGCGATGATCATCTCGGCGTTCAGCGGCGCGGCGCAGGCCAAGGCGATCGGGACCTGGACGGCCTGGACGGGCACCGCGATGATCGCGGGCCCGCTGCTCGGAGGTGTGCTCGTCGACACGCTCTCGTGGCGCTGGGTGTTCGGCATCAACCTGCTGCCCGTGGCCGTGACCCTGTGGATCCTGCGCGGACTGGAGGAGGGAGACACCGCGACCGGGCGGCGGATCGACGTGCGCGGCGCGGTGCTCGCGGCCGTCGGGCTCGCCGGGCCCGTCTTCGCGCTCATCGAGCACGGGCGGTTCGGGTGGGCCAGCCCCGTCGTGTGGGTGCCGCTCGTCGTCGGGATCGTGGCGCTCGTGGCGTTCCTCGGCTGGGAGCGACGCGCCCCCGACCCCATGCTCCCGCTGTCCTTGTTCTCGGTGCGCAACTTCGCGGCGGGCAACGTCGCGACGGCCGCGATCTACGGGGCGCTCGCGTTCGGCGGGTTCGCCGTGACCCTGTTCGTCCAGCAGGTCGCCGGGTACAGCGCGACCCTCGCGGGCCTGGCCCTGCTGCCCGTGACGCTCCTCATGCTGTTCCTGTCCTCGCGCTTCGGGGCGCTCGCGGGCCGGTACGGGCCGCGCCTGTTCATGACCGTGGGCCCGCTGATCGCGGGCTGCGGTTACCTGCTCATGCTCACGACGACCGCCGAGGCGCGCTACTTCACGCAGCTCCTCCCCGGGATCCTGCTGTTCGGCCTGGGACTCGCGATCACGGTGGCGCCCCTGACGGCCGCGATCCTCGGCTCCATCCCTGCGGCGGACGCGGGCATCGGCTCAGCCGTCAACAACGCGGTGTCGCGCATCGCGGGTCTCGTGGTCATCGCGTGCGCGGGGATCGTGATCGGTCCCGTGCTCGACGTCGCCGGGTTCCACCGGGCACTGATCGTCACGGCCGCGCTGCTCGTCGCGGGCGGTCTCGTGAGCTGGGTAGGCATCCGCAACGAGCAGGTCGTGGCCGCGGGCGGCGTCGCCGACGCTCCGGCCACCTGAGACGCAGTCCGGCCTACTCGACCACGTGCAGCTCGTGCGGCGCGTTGTTGAGGCGGCGGGCGCCGTCGGGCACGTCGTCGCCGAACGCGACCACGATGTCCTCGATGCGCACCCCGAAGTTCCCCGGGAGGTAGATCCCCGGCTCGACCGAGAAGCACATGCCGGAGACGATCGGCTGCTCCTCGCCCTCGATCATGTACGGCGGCTCGTGCGTCGTCAGGCCGATCCCGTGGCCCGTGCGGTGGATGAACTGCTCGCCGTACCCGGCCTCGGTGATGACGGCGCGCGCTGCGCGGTCGACGTCCTGGCACGTCGCCCCCGGGCGGACGGCCTCGACGCCGGCCTGCTGCGCGGCCCGGACGATCTCGAAGACCTCGCGCTGCTGGTCCGTGACGTCGCCCCCGACGTGCACCATGCGCGTCATGTCCGAGCCGTAGCCGTCCTTGAGGCCGCCGAAGTCGAGCACGACCATGTCGCCCTCCTGGATGACCCGGTCGCCCGCCTCGTGGTGCGGGTTGGCGCCGTTGGGTCCCGAGCCGACGACCGTGAAGTCGACCTGCGAGTGCCCGTGGTCGCGCAGGAAGCCCGCGAGGTCCGCGGCGACGTCGAGCTCTCGGCGTCCGCTGAACCGGATCTCGACGATGTCCGCGAACGTCGCGTCGTTGGCCGCGCCCGCCGCCGCGAGGCGCTCGATCTCGTCGGGCCCCTTGACCGCGCGCAGCATGGGCAGGGCCTGCGTCATCGCGGAGTACGACGAGTCCGGCAGCGTGCGCTGGAGACCCAGCAGGTGCATGGCCCAGGCCGAGTCGGAGATCGCGTAGCGCCCCGCGGCGTCGAGCAGGCCGGCCGTGACCGCGTACTCGTCGACGCCGTCGGTCCACGGGGTGACGTGCAGGGCTGCGGCGCCGGCCGCGCGGTCGAGGTCCGGCCGTTCCAGGACGGGCACCACGATCGACGCCTCGCCCTCGGCCGGCACCACGAGCAGCGTGATGCGCTCGGTCATGGCCGTGGGGGTGTAGCCCGTGAAGTACGTCATGTCCGGGCCGGGGGTGACGAGCACCCCGGCGAGGCCGGCGTCGCGGGCCTGGGCAGCGGCGCGGTCGATGCGCGCGGCGAAGTCCTGTGCGGTGAACTCCCTCATGGGGTCAGCCTGCCACCGGCGGCGCGGACGCGCCGGACGAGCGGGTCGCGCCGACGCACAAGGGGCCCGACGGCGGAGCGCGGCCCGGTCCCCGTCGCCCACCGTGGACGGGGTTCAGGCCTTGCGGTGCTCCGCGACCCCGCGCAGCGCCTCGCGACGCGTCCGGAGCTCCTCGCGGCCCTCGCGCGTGATCTGCGCCCAGTTCCGGTTCTTGGTGATCCGGGCGTGGACCAGGCCGGCCTCGGTGAGGTCGTGCAGGCGTGCCGCGAGGTTGCGCTCCTCGACGCCCGTGAGGCGGGCGAGCGCGGGCTGGTCGGCCTCGTCGGCGTCCCCGAGCACCGCGAGCACGCGCAGGTTGTCGGTCGCGGGGTCGCCGATGCTCAGCGCGTCGCCGCCGCTCGCGAGGGTCTGCCGCTCACCGCGGAGCGCGAGGCCCGCGACCACGAGGAGGGCCAGGCCGAGGGCGAGACCTCCGACCGCTGTGGGGGCGGACGGGTCGAACAGGGCGTCACCGGTGGTGGTGAGCACGAACGACACCGCCATCGTCGCGATGCCTGCGAGCCACAGGAAGCGGTCCGAGGCCCGCAGCCCCAGGACGGCGAGCCCCATCCCCAGGATCGACGGCACGCCGATCCAGAAGCTGATCGAGGGGAGTAGGAAGGCGATCACGGCACTCAGGACGATCGCGATCCCGTACCCGTCGCTCCCGACCCCTACCCCGGTAGGAAGTCGCAGGACGAACGCCGCCAGGAAGGTCAGCAGGAACGCCGCGACCGGCACGAGCACCATGAGCCACAGCCAGTCGCCCGCGAGCAGGCTCAGCCCCGTGATCACCAGGGTCGCGACCCCTGCTGCGGCGAGCGGGAGCGAGCGGGCGTGCCGTGCGGCGCGGGTCCGCAGGCGTGCGGAGTCGGCTGCGACGAGGGCGGGGACGGTGGCGGGCATGGGCTTCACGGTGCAGCACGGCCGCGCTACGGTCAAACCGTGCGGCCCCCGCGTCGGCCGGTGCGGTCCTGCCGCCTGGACGGACGGCGACCGTTCCGACGCCCCGGGGCGTCGATCCTTGGCGCTCCTGGGACAGGGACGGGGAAGAGGTCCGGGAGCGGTGACGGCAGCCGGGACGCGAGCTTGTCGTCGATCCTGGCCCCGCGAACGGCCTCGGACCACGACGGTTCGGCACGGCACCGGTCGGCGATCTGCTGGTGCAGGTCGGCGCGGTGGTTCAGGACGTCCTCGATCGCACCCGTGCTGACCCGGTCGAGGAAGGCGCCGTCGTCGTCGGTCTCGACACCCAGTGCGATCAGGGCGTCGAGCAGCGGCAGGGGATCGAGGTCGTGGAGGACCCGTTGGCTGACCTCCTCCGAGTCCTCGATGCGGCGGTCTGCCTCGAGCCGTCCAGCGCGTCCGCCTCCGTCGAGGAGGGACCACTCGCGATAGCGGAGCGCGATCCGGTGCGCGGAATGCGCGTCGAGGGGCGCTCTGGGGTGATCGACGTCGTCGGGACCGTCCGCAGTTTCGTCGTCGGGCGCGCCGGTCTCGTGGTGCTTCACCTGGACACCTTCGCGGTTGAGTGCGGAGTTCTTGTGCGACACGCCCGGCGAGTCGCACAAGAACTCCGCACTCAGCGGCCGGGCGGCTCAGACCGTGATGACGACCTTGCCGCGCACGTGCCCGGTCCGGCTCGCCTCGTGGGCCTTCGCGGCGTCGGCCAGGTCGTAGACCTCGGCGACGTCGACCGTGAGCTGTCCGGCGTCCGCGAGGCGGGCCAGCTCGGTGAGCCCCTCGACGTCGGGGCGGACCCAGACGTAGTGTCCGCCGAGCTCGTCGCGGGCCGCGGCGTCGACGACCGAGGCGACCGTGCCGCCCTCGCGCAGGACGTCGGGCGTGGTGGCCAGGGCCTCGCCGCCGATGTAGTCGAGGACGACGTCCACGCCGTCGGGCGCGAGGGAACGTACGCGCTCGGCGAGGCCGTCGCCGTACGTCACGGGCTCGGCGCCCAGCGACCGCAGGTACTCGTGGTTGCGCTCGGACGCGGTGCCGATCACGCGCGCCCCGCGCGCGACCGCGATCTGGACGGCCATCGACCCGACGCCGCCCGCGGCCGCGTGCACGAGCACCGTCTGGCCGCTCGTCACCCCGGCGCGGTCGATCGTCTGCAGGGCCGTGAGCCCGGCGAGCGGCGCGCCCGCGGCCTGCTCCCACGTCCAGGACGCGGGCTTGCGGGCCAGCGTGCGGACCGGGGCCGCGACGAGCTCGGCCGTGGTGCCTCCGGAGACCACGTCCTTGCGGACGTAGCCGAAGACCTCGTCGCCGACCGAGAGCTCGGGCGTGTCCAGGCCGACGCGCTCGACGACGCCCGCGACGTCCCAGCCCGGCACCACGGGGAACGTGGTGTCCATGATCGCGTCGAGGTAGCCCTCGCGGACCTTCCAGTCCACGGGGTTCACGCTCGTGGCCTTGACCCGGACCAGAACGGTGTCCGGTCCGACCTTGGGCGTGGGGAGCTCGCTGAGCTCGAGGACGTCGGCTCCGCCGAAGCGGGAGTAGGTGATCGCTCGCATGCAGGCGGCAACGGGCGACGGTGCCGAGGCATTCCCCGACGCCGCCGCCCGTCGCGTCCCGGCAGGTCAGCCCTGAATCGTGCTGGGGTCCATGTACATGACCTCCCACAGGTGGCCGTCGAGGTCCGAGAAGCTGCGCGAGTACATGAAGCCCTCGTCCTGCGGCGGGTTGGTCTGCGCCCCGCCCGCGGCGAGCGCGCGGTCGGCGAGGTCGTCGACACCCGTGCGGGACTCGGCGCTGATCGCGTTGATCGCCTCGGTCGCGCCCTGCGCGTCGACGATCGCCTTGGGCGTGAACCGGCGGAAGAACTCGTGGGTCAGGAGCATCACGTAGATCGTGTCGCTGATGACCACGCACGACGCGTTCTCGTCGGTGAACTGCTCGTTGATCGAGAAGCCGAGCTGCGTGTAGAACGCCTTGGACTTCTCGAGGTCTGCCACGGGCAGGTTGACGAAGATCTGGGTTCCGGCCATGACGTTCTCCTTCGGACGTGCCGCCGGGTGCTGCTCCGGTCGGCGAGGACAGGGTGTCGTCGGTGTAGACCGGGCACCCCCCGAGAACTCATCGGTGCTCCTCGGAACCCCTGGCGCCGAGGTAGAGGGGATACGTCGAGGTAGAGGGTCGCAGCCCTCCACCTCGACGCGAGCCCTCTATCTCGGCGGACGCGTCAGACCAGGACCTCGCCGTCGCGGGCCACGACCTGGCCGGCCGCGACGACGAGCGCACGGGCCGGCGCGCGGACCACGGCGTCCTGGGTGTTCTCGGCGTCGACCAGCACGACGTCGGCCCGCGACCCGACGACCAGGTCGTGGACGTCGTGGCCCACGAAGAAGCCCGCGTCGCTCGTCGCGAGCCGGGCCGCGCGGACCAGGTCCTCGTCGTAGCGGAAGCGTGCGAGCTGGGCCAGGCGCGTGGTGAGCGCGAGCAGGTCGCCCGTCCCGTAGGGGGCCCACAGGTCGCGGATGCCGTCGGTGCCCAGGCCCACGCGCACGCCGTGCTCGCGCAGCAGGTCGAGCGGGAGCGGGGTGGCGCCGATCGGGGCGACGGTCGTCATGCTGATGCCCGCGTCGCCCATGGCCTCGACGAGGTCGGCCATGCGGGTCGCGGGCAGCTGCCCGACCGCGAAGCCGTGCGCCACGTTGACCTTGCCCTGGAGCCCGGCGCGGATCGTGCGGTCGATCATGAGCTCGATCTGGAACGCGCCCAGCTCGCCGCCGTCGTGCAGGTGGACGTCGACCCCCACGCCGCGCCGCTCGGCGATCTCGAACAGCCCGTCGAGCTGGGTCACGGGGTCGCGGTCGATCGAGGCGGGGTCGAGACCGCCGATGTGCTCGGCCCCCGCGGCAGCCGCGGCGTCGAGCAGCTCGAGCACGCCGGGCCGGCGCAGGACGCCGTCCTGGGGGAACGCGACGATCTCGGCGTCGACCGCGCCGCCCAGCACGAACAGCGACTCACGGACCACGTCGATGCCGCGCAGCCCGAGGCCCAGGTCGACGTCGACGTGGGTGCGGATCGCCGTCGTGCCGTGGCGCAGGAACTCGCGCAGGACCGCGACCGTGACGTCGACGCCGGGGATGCCGAGCTCGTCGCGGTGCTCGCGCTCGTGCGCGATGCGCCCCTGCGTGGTGGCCTCGCCGCCGTAGCTGACCCAGGGCTTGCCCCACCAGCTCTTGTCGACGTGCGCGTGCGCGTTGACGAACCCGGGCAGGGCGAGGAGGCCGCGCCCGTCGACCTCACCCGGGACGGCGGTCGTGCTGCCCGACGGCGCCTCGGCGGCCGGGACGTGGGGCGTCACCTGGGTGATGCGCCCGTCCGCGACGTGGAGGTCGACGGCGTCGCCGCCCCAGGGGCGGACGTTGCGCAGCACGGACACGGCGACCTGCGGCGTGGTGGAGAACGGGGGCATGAGAGGTCCTTCCTCGGGCGGTGCTCGGCGATCGCAGGCCGGCCCACCCCCCGGAGCAGCCTGCGCTCAAACGGTATACCATTTTTGGAGAGGCTGACCGGGAAGAATGGTGGGATGAGCCCAGCGGAGCAGTTCGAGCCCGAGGCCGAGCGCGTCGCCCGGATCGTGCGCGAGCAGATCATCGACGGCGAGCGGGCCCCGGGGGACAAGCTCGTCGAGCGCGACCTCGCGACCGAGCTCGGCGTGAGCCGCGTCCCGGTGCGCGACGCGCTCAAGACGCTCATCGCCGAGGGGCTCGTGACCCCGCGCCCCCGCACCTGGGCGGTCGTGCGTACCTTCACCGAAGCCGACGTCGAGGACCTCATCGAGGTGCGCTCCGCGATCGAGACCCTGACGTTCCGCCTCGCGGCCGAGCGCAGGACCCCCGAGCGTCTCGTCGAGCTCGAGGCCGCGCTCGACCGTGAGGAGCGCGCCGCGCGGGAGGGCGACGCGACGGCCGCCCACCGGGCAGGCGCCGACTTCCACGAGCTCGTCGCGACCACGGCCGCGAGCCCCCTGCTCGACGAGATCGGCGCGATCACCGCGAGCCGGCTGCGCTGGTTGCTCGGGCAGCACGTCGACCTCCAGGAGATGGTCGACGAGCACCGTGCGCTCCTGGCCGCGATCCGCGCGGGCGACGGGCAGGAGGCGGCGCGGCTCGCCGTCGGGCACCTGCGGACCAGCCGCGACGCGGCGCGCGCGCGGCTCGCCCAGCGCGGCGGGGTCGCGCGACGGGACGCACCGCAGGACTGAGGGCTCAGCCCTCCCGGCGCACGTCCTCGGGCGACTTGTCCGGGCGCCAGCCGCGCCAGACCGCGTGCCGCAGCTTGCCGTCGCCCTCGGGGGCGCTCGTCCAGTCCGCGTAGTCGACCTCGCCGACCAGGTGCGGCGTGACCCAGCGGGCGTCCGAGGCGTCCGCGGCCGGCACGTCGAGAGCAGGGTTCGTGACCCGTGCGATCCGGCCGAGCCGGGTCACGAGGTCGCGCCGGTCCTTCTCGGTGAAGCCCGACCCGACGCGGCCCACGTAGCGCAGCCCCTCGTCGTCGGGCACCGCGAGCAGCAACGAGCCCACGAGGTGCGACCTGTCCCCGTGCCCCGGACGCCAGCCGATCACCACGACCTCCTGGGTGTGCGAGTGCTTGACCTTGATCCAGCTCCGCGAGCGCCGCCCTGCCGTGTAGGTGCTCGTGCGCCGCTTGGCGACCACACCCTCGAGGCCGAGCTGCCTGCTCGTCGCGACGGCCCCCGCGAGGTCGCCGTCGAACGCGGGCGGCACGTGCACGATCCCCGACCCGTCGACCAGGTCCTCGAGGATCTCGCGCCGCTCGTCGTACGTTCGCCTGACGAGCGAGCGCCCTCGGACGGACAGGGCGTCGAACAGCATGAGCTCGACCCCGACCTTGGCGCGGGCCGCCGCGACGTCACCCGCCTTGGTGAGGTTCGCGCGCTGCTGCAGGCGGCGGAAGCTCGGCCGCCCGCGCGCGTCGAGCGCCACGATCTCGCCGTCCAGGACCACGGGCAGGTCCGCGGCAGGGACGCGGGCCGCGAGGTCCTGGAGCTCGGGGTAGGTCAGGGTCATGTCCTTGCCGCTGCGGCTCACGAGGCGGACCGAGGCGTCGTCGGCTGCGCCCGTGACCTGCGCGATCACGCGGAACCCGTCCCACTTCATCTCGTAGGCCCAGTCGTCGGGGTCGCCCTCGGCGGTCAGCGTCTCGACCGTCCCGGCGGTCGCGAGCATGGGGCGGGGCAGGGCGGGCCCGGCGGGCTCGTCGTCGGGCCCCGCGGGGCGGAGTGTCGCGCTGCCGTGCCCCGCTCGCTTCGGGGGGTGCGCCTCGTCGCGCGGGGCCATGAGATGGATGAGCCAGCTGTTCTCCTCGGCTCTGCTCGCACTGCCCGACGAGCTGCGCTCCTGATGACCTCCCGTGTGGATGAGCGCGAGCCTCCGCGTGCCGTGCTGCTCGCCGTGCAGCGTGACGATGACCTCCTCGTCGTCGCGCCACTTCTCGAGCTCGTACGTGCCCGCGTCCCAGATGGTCACCTCCCCTCCGCCGTACTCGCCCGCGGGGATCGTCCCTTCGAACGAGCCGTACGCGAGCGGGTGGTCCTCGGTCTGGACCGCGAGGTGGTTCTGCTTCGTGTCGGTCGGCTCGCCGCGCGGCAGAGCCCAGCTCACGAGCACTCCGTCGTGCTCCAGGCGGAAGTCCCAGTGCAGGCGGCGTGCGTGATGCTCCTGGATGACGAAGCTGTTGCCCCCTGGCGACCCGTCGGCCGGCTCTGCGGTGCCCGGGACGGGCTCGGGGGTCCGGGAGGCGTCGCGCTTGGCGCGGTAGGTCTCGAGGCGGTCGCGCCGGGGAGCGGCGTCGGCCTCGCCGCCTTGCTCGGCCTCGCCGCTGCTCCCGCGCGTGCTGCCCGACGGCGTCGCCCCCTTGCGCGCGAACGTCGCCATGCGCTCGGGCGTGGGTTCGAGCGAGGCCAGGTGGCCCGCGGTGAGGGCCGCGAGGGGGTCGCCGATCGTCCGCACCCGCTCGACGACCTCGTCCTTGTCGAGGTGTGCGAGGTCGGGGTCGTCGAGCTCGTCCCACGTGCGCGGTGCCGCGACCGTGGGGTGGGCGCGGCCCCGCAGCGAGTAGGGCGCGATGGTGGTCTTGTTGCCGTTGTTCTGGCTCCAGTCGACGAGCACCTTGCCGCCGCGCAGCGCCTTCTTCATGTCGCTCACGACGAGGTCCGGGTGCTCGGCCTCGAGGTAGCGGGCGAGCTCGTGCGCGACCGCGCTGACCTCGTCGGTGGTCTGGTGCCCGTCGAGCGCCGCGTACAGGTGGATGCCCTTGGAGCCGCTCGTCACGGGCAGGGGGTTCAGGCCCATGCCGCGCAGCACGTCACGGGCCAGGCGGGCGACCTCGGCGCACTCGGGCAGGCCCGCGCCCTCACCGGGGTCGAGGTCGAGGACCAGGCGGTCGGGGTTCTTCTGGACCCCTGTCCGGCCGAACTGCCACTGCGGCACGTGGATCTCCAGGGCGGCGATCTGCCCGAGCCACGTGAGGGTCGCGAGGTCGTTGACGAGCGGGTACGCGTTGGTGCTGTGCTTGTGCTGGATCGTGCGGCGCCGGACCCACGTGGGGGTTCCCGCGTCGAGGTTCTTCTGGAAGAACACGGGCCCCTCGACACCGTTGGGCCAGCGTTTGCGCGTCGCCGGCCTGTTCGAGGCGTGGGGGAGCAGGACGTCGGCGACCGCCGCGAGGTAGGCCAGGACCTCGCCCTTGGTCGTGCCCGTGGCGGGGTACAGGACCTTGTCCAGGTTGGTGAGCTTGAGGCGATGACCGCCGACGCTCACGGTCTGCGCCGCCGTCGAGGAGGCCATGGGTCCATGGTTGCCCGGGGCGGGTGGTCGCGCTCGATGGGGGCGCGTCGGTCGGTGGGCGGGAAGCGAGCGATTGACGGGCACCGGGGACTCGACGAGCATGTGACCCGCACCACTTCTCGGCCGTCTCGGCGGCGGTGAGCGGCCCGCGGGCGGCTCGTCCTCCCTGTCCCGGCCGCCCTGCCGACACCACAGGAGACGCCATGACCGTGTTCGACCTCACCGGGCGCCGGGCCCTCGTCACCGGCGGGGCCCAGGGCCTCGGCGAAGGGATGGCCCGCGCGCTCGCGGCGGCGGGCGCGAGCGTCGTGATCGCAGACCTGCAGGAAAGCGGGGCGCAGGTCGCGGCCGGACTGCCGTCAGGCGGAGGCCAGCACCATGCGTTCACCCGCCTCGACGTCACGGCGGAGCCGGACTGGGAACGGGCGATCGCCGCGACGGTCGACGCCCTGGGTGGCCTCGACATCCTGGTGAACAACGCGGGCATCGAGATCTCCGGCCTGCTCACCGAGGTCGATCCCGACGACGTCCGGCGGATGCTCGAGGTGAACGTCCTCGGCACCACGCTCGGGATCAAGCACGGCCTGCGGGCGATGCGCCCGGGTGGGGCGGCGGGGTCCGGCGGCGCGATCGTGAACGTCTCCTCGGTCGCGGCCACGATCGCGTTCCCCGGCATCTCCGTCTACTCGGCCACCAAGTCCGCGGTCGACCGCCTCACGCGGGTCGCCGCGATGGAGAGCGGGAAGCTCGGCTACGGCGTCCGGGTCAACTGCGTCTACCCCGGCCTCGTACCGACCGCGATGGGTGCGGGCCTCGCGAACGACATGGCGACCCTGGGGCTGTACGGCTCGGCCGAGGAGGCGGTCGGCGCCGTGGTCGACCTGACTCCTTCCGGACGCCTGGGGACGGTCGAGGACATGGCGGACGCCGTCGTGTTCCTCGCGTCGGACGCGGCACGGTTCGTCAACGGCGCGGGCCTTCCCGTCGACGGCGGAATGGGGATGTGAACCGGAGCCGGCGAGCGCGGCGACGACGCGCCTGAGTGCGGCGTGGCTGTCGTCGATCTGTCCGTCGGGCGACAGCCGCTCCGCACTCAGCAGGACCCGCTGCGCAAAGGTGCAGTTGTGCAATCTTTGCAGTGCTGCATATAGTGCAGTAATGCACAACGCTCCGACGTCCCTCCGCGACCGCAAGCGCGCCGAGACCTGGCTCACGATCCATCAGGCAGCCGCCGCGCTGGTCCGTGAGAAGGGGCTCCAGCACGCGACCGTCGAGGAGATCGCCGCCACGGCGGGTGTCTCGCAGCGGACGTTCTTCAACTACTTCGCGACCAAGGAAGAGGCGATCCTGGGGCTCGTGCCCCCGCGCGTCTCCGACGAGGCGCTCGCAGCCTTCCGGGCGGAGACCGAGGGGCCCGCGTTCGAGCGGGTCGTGCGGTTCCTGCTCTCGATCCTGCGGTCCACGCTGCACCCCGGCGTGCCGTTCGCCGAGCGCAAGGCGCTCGTGCGGGAGCACCCCGAGCTGCGGCGGCACGCCATGGGCTACGTCTCCCAGGTCGAGGGGCTCGTCAACGACCTGCTGTCCGACCGGGCCGAGGACGGGACGGGGTTCAGCGAGCTCGCGTCGCTGGGCCTGCCCGACAGCCCCGACACCGCGCGAGCGCTCCTCATGCTCGCCGGCACCATCATGCGCTTCGCGTACTCGCGCGACCCCGGAGCCGCCCTGAGCGACGCCGACGCCGAAGCCGAGATCAGCGAAGCGATCACCATCTTCCGAGAGGTCTTCGAGGCCACGCTATGACCAACCCCACCCGAGCCGGCAGCACGCCGGCACCCACGCGAGGCGCGGCTCCCACCGCGCCCGGCCAGGCAGCGCCCGCAGCGCCGGTCGCGCAGAAGGACCGCGGGATCGTCCTGCTCTTCATGGGCCTCATGGTCACCATGCTGCTCGCGTCCCTCAACCAGACCGTGCTCTCGAGCGCGCTGCCGACGATCGTGGGCGAGCTCAACGGCGTCGAGCACATGAGCTGGGTCATCACGGCCTTCATCCTCGCCTCGACCATCACCATGCCGATCTACGGCAAGATCTCCGACGTCCTGGGCCGCAAGCCCCTCTTGATCACCGCGATCCTGCTGTTCATGGCGGGCTCGGTGATCGGCGCCGTCGCGGGCGACATGAACATGCTGATCGTGGGCCGCACGGTCCAGGGCCTGGGCGGCGGAGGTCTCATGATCCTGTCGCAGGCCGCGATCGCCGACGTCATCCCCGCACGCGAGCGCGGCAGGTACATGGGGATCATGGGCGCCGTCTTCGCGGTCTCCTCGGTCGCCGGCCCGCTGCTCGGCGGATGGTTCACCGAGGGGCCGGGCTGGCGCTGGGTGTTCTGGATCAACATCCCGCTGGGCATCCTCGCAGCGCTCGCCGCGATCTTCCTGCTGCACCTGCCCAAGAAGCAGCGTGGCCCCGAGCGCGTGCGCCACGACTACTTCGGCATGGCCCTCATGGCCGTGGCCACCACGGCGATCGTGCTGGTCGGGACCTGGGGCGGCTCGCAGTACGCGTGGGGCTCGGCGACGATCCTCGGGCTCATCGCGCTGGCCGTCGTGGCCGCCGTGGCGTTCGTGCTCGTCGAGAAGCGTGCCGACGAGCCGATCATCCCGCTGCACCTGTTCGCCGACCGCAACTTCACGGTCACGACCATCGCGGCCCTCGCGACCGGGATCGCGATGTTCGGCGCGATCGGCTACATGCCGACGTACCTGCAGATGGCGACCGGCGCGAGCGCGACCGTCGCGGGCCTGCTCATGATCCCCATGATGGGGTCCCTGCTCGTCACCTCGGTCGTCACGGGGCAGATGGTCTCGCGGACCGGGAAGTACAAGGTCCTCCCGATCGTCGGGTCGCTGATCCTGGGCGTGGGCCTGGCCCTGCTCTCGACCGTCAAGGCCGACACCCCGACCCCCATGATCTGCGTGTTCCTCGGGGTGATCGGGATCGGGCTGGGCAGCAGCATGCAGATCCTCACGCTGATCGTGCAGAACTCGTTCCCCCTGCGCGAGGTCGGCACCGCCACCGCAGCCAACAACTACTTCCGTCAGGTCGGCGCCACGCTGGGCTCGGCCGTGGTCGGCAGCGTCTTCATCTCGCGCCTGACCACGCTCATCGCGGAGAAGTTCCCGCAGGGCACGGGCTCGGCGGGAGGGACGGGCTCGCTCACCCCGGACCTGGTCCAGTCCCTGCCCGACGGCGTGCGCGCCCTCGTGATCGAGTCCTACAACGAGGCGCTCGTGCCGCTCTTCCTCTACATGGTGCCGCTCGCGATCATCGCGGCGATCGCCCTGTGCTTCGTCCACGAGAAGCCGCTCGCGACCTCGGTCGAGCACGAGATCGCCGCGGAGTCCCTGGCCGAGGGCCAGCTCCTGGTGACCGACGAGGACGAGGCGAGCGACGCCGTCGGGCCCCTCGAGGACGCGACCAGCGGGCCGCAGCACCGCGAGCGGTAGACCCACCGCGCACGAAGGGACCTCCGGCCGCGGCCGGAGGTCCCTTTCGTATCTCGCCGTCCGGGGAGAGCTTGTGCACTCTGAGGACGTGCGAGACTCTCCGTGACGCGAGCAGGAACGCAGGTGGGGCAAGCGGATTCGCGGCGCGGACCTTCTCCGCGGGGACCGCACTTCGGCGTCAAGGATCTGAGTTCGTCCGGCTGTGGATGAGGAGCGTCAGTGGATCTTCCAGGTGAGCTGTCGCTGGTCCCTGGGGTCGAATCAGTATGGGTTCATGACGGCGAAGAAGAACTGGTGGTCAGCTTCGACGACGACGCGTCCGGTGATCTGTCGATGGATGTCTGGCGGCTTGCGGAGGGCTGGGAGGTGGTTCGAGTCCTGCTGACGGACGTGAGCGTCCGGGTCTCGAAGGATGAGCTGTCGTCGATCGTCCAGGCGGTGGCCGCGCGGCGCTTCGCTACCGATCGTGGGCGCCTCTCCATCTGCTCGCCCGACGGCACCGAACGATGGTTCTGGTGAGTCGGTGGGCTCTCCCACTCACGACCACGGGTCGTCCGACAGCGTGTCGGGCGACCCGTCGTCGTGAGCGCAGAGCGGGACCTCAGGCCGTCGCCGCGCTGCCCGCTGTCGCCGCCACGGGGCCCGGGGCGGGACGGTCTTTCGCGAGCTCCTGGTACGACCGGTGGTCGGTGAACAGCTCGTCGCGCAGCGGGTTGCGCCGCCTGGTCGCGATGACCTTGACCTGGTAGACCGCGACCGCGACGTTCGCGAGGAGCGAGACCAGGCTCACGACGAACAGCGCCGTCGGGTTGTGTGACGAGTCGACCGCGAACGCCGAGTCCGACACGAACGTCGGCACGGCCATCGTGAACATCATCCAGAACGCGAGCGTGTGAGCGCGGTGCTGGAGCCAGGCGCCCTTGCGCAGGAAGAACGCCGGGATGGTGCAGCTGATGAGCAGCGCCGCGCCCGCGTAGAACGCGTGGTCGCCCACGCAGTTGTAGACGTACGCGAAGTTCCACAGGTCGTACGCGATGATCCAGAACCACATCATGTCGGGCCAGACCATGTCCTTGAAGCGGTCGCGGGTGATGTAGATGCCGGCCCAGCCGCAGATCGTCAGCAGGTTCAGGATGCCCGCGACGCCGTTCATGACGTTCCACGAGCCGCCGACCATGAAGACGCCGTCGACCATGCCGTGCATGCCGGAGACCTGGAAGTCGCGGATCACGGCCTCGAGGATGTTGAGGCCCAGGATCGCCGGCGGGAACAGCAACGCGTACTTCATGGCCGCGATGCGGGGGTTGTAGCGGATGAGCATGAAGCCGATGCACCCGGCGAGGGCCGAGTACACCTTGACCCAGTGGAACCAGGTGCCGGTCGAGGACCCGGCGCCCGCGGTGTGCGGCCACACGAAGATCGTCAGCAGGACCGGCAGGACGATGAAGATCCCGATCGCGGCGGCCTTGGACCAGCGGACCAGCTCGTTGAGGCCGACGAGGGCCGCGAGCACCACGAACCACATGACGGCGGCTTGCCAGGGGATGGAGTCGAACAGGAACACGTCGCTCCCTTTCTCAGGACGGCGGGACGGCAGGTGTCGTCCCGGCGGGTGGGGGAGGTGCGCCAGGTGGACGGGCGCGGACCCCGGCGCACCGGTGTGGTCCGTGCTGTCGCGTCACTCGGAATCGGCCCGCGCCCCCTCGAGGTGCAGTGCCTGCCGCACGATCGTCACGAGCACCGCGTCGTCGACCTCGGGACAGTTCCGGGCCAGGCCCACGAGGCCGTAGACCAGGACGTAGAACGTCTCGGGCACGTGCTCGATGCGGACCTGGTGCCGGGCCGCGTAGGCCTCGACCGTGGTGGCCTCGACGCACTCGACGACCGCGCGCACGGCGCGGTCGAGGAACCGGTTGTACAGCCCCGTGTGCTCGGCGCGCTGCAGGTCGTCGCGCAGCGGGTCGACCGACCGCAGGTGGGTGCGGAACATCGCGACGCAGTCGACGAGCGCCTTGTCGATGTTGCCCGGCTCGCGGGCCGCGTCCCACGCGTGCACGGCCTCGACGAACTCGGTGACGTACCCCTCGAGCACCGCGTCGACGAGCGTGTCCTTGTCGGGGAAGTAGTAGTAGACGAGCCCTCGCGCGACGCCCGCCCGCTCGGCGACGTCCTTGGTCGAGGTGTGGGCGATGCCCTGCTCGGCGAAGAGGTCGCGCGCCGCGAGGACGATCTCCTCGGCCCGCACCTCGGGCGCCGAACGACGGCGTCTGGGCCTCGTGGCGTCGGTCATCTGGGGCTCCTTCCCGAGCTGATGACACCGACGCTAGGACCGCTATTGACACAGCGTCAACAGTGTTCCGGCAGGTCAGGACGTAGGTCCCGGAGAACTGGGCCGTTGGGCCCGCGACCGGGCAGTGCCCCTTGCCTCGGCCCGCGCCACGACGTGAGACGGCCCGGGGGCGAGGGCGGACGTGGTCCCTCCGGGGGTGCGCGGTGTGCGACGGTAGATGGTCGGTGTCAGCACGAGCAGCGAGGAACTCATGAGCGGTGAACCCCAGGTCGGGGCAGAGCTACGGGCCCTGCGGGAGCACTTCACGCGGCTGATGATGACGTACCGGTTCGGCATGGACGAGGTGATGACCAAGATCACCATCCTGCGCGACGAGTTCGCCTACGCCCACGAGTACAACCCGATCGAGCACGTGTCCTCGCGCCTCAAGTCGCCCGAGTCGCTGCTCGCCAAGGCGCGGCGCAAGGGCGTGGACCTGACGATCGAGGCCCTGCGTGCCGAGATCTTCGACATCGCGGGCGTGCGCGTCACGTGCAGCTTCGTGTCCGACATCTACAAGGTCCGCGACATGATCGCGGCGCAGCAGGACCTCGTGGTGCTCGAGGAGCGCGACTACATCTCCCACCCCAAGGGCAACGGGTACAAGAGCCTGCACCTGATCGTCGAGGTGCCCGTGTTCCTGTCAGACCGCGTGCAGCCCGTGGTCGTCGAGATCCAGATCCGCACCATCGCCATGGACTTCTGGGCCAGCCTCGAGCACAAGATCTACTACAAGTACGACAAGGCCGTCCCGCAGCGCCTGCTCGACGAGCTCAAGGAGGCCTCGCTCGCGGCCTCCGCGCTCGACGAGAAGATGGAGCGACTGCACGACGAGGTGCTCCAGCACTCTCGCGACACCGTGGACCTCCGCCCCGAGACGGAGAAGGTGGCGGGACCGTTCACGCCCTCGTGGGACCTGCTCGACTCCTACCTGCGGGGCACGGGGGGAGGGCAGGGCGCCACGGACGCTCCCGGTTCCGAGGGCACCGGCGGCGCCTCAGGGGTCGCGGGCTAGATCAGCGTCTCGACCGCGATCCGCACGGTGTCCCCGACGTCGACCGCCTCGCGCCGACGCACCGCGGCCTTGACGGGCAGCACGAACGTCCTGCGCTCCGCGTCGGGGAAGACCGACGTCGACCAGCGCGAGCCGCCGAGCGTGACCTCGACCTTGACCGACCCGAACCCGGCCGGAGGCAGCGGGGAGTCGGCGATCTCGTCGCTGACGTCGGTGGGCAGGGCCGCGAAGACCCACGTGTCGCTGCGTGCGGTCCAGCGCCACAGCTCCGCCTCGAACTCGTACCTGGTGCCGGCCATGCGCCCATGATGCCGGGCGCCGCCCACAGGGGCGAGACGGTCGGCGACGTGATCGGGGTCGAGCTGCCCGTGGGCCCGCACCACCGGCTCCAGATGGTCTGACGACTCGCCAGCCCCCGGCCCCGGGAGCACCATGGAGACATGAGGGCCATCTGGAAGGGTGCCATCACGTTCGGTCTCGTCAACGTGCCGATCAAGGTGTACTCGGCGACCGAGGACCACGACGTGCCGCTGCACCAGGTGCACGACAAGGACGGCGGTCGGATCCGCTACCAGCGACGGTGCGAGGTCTGCGGCGAGGTCGTGGCGTACGAGCACATCGACAAGGCGTACGACGACGGCGAGCGCACGGTCGTGCTCACGGCCGAGGACCTGGGGTCGCTGCCCGCCGAGCGGAGTCGCGAGGTCGAGGTCGTCGAGTTCGTGCCCACCGACCAGATCGACCCCATGCTCCTGGACCGCAGCTACTACCTCGAGCCCGACTCCTCCTCGAACAAGGCCTACGTGCTGCTGCGCCGCACGCTCGAGGAGACCGACCGCACCGCGATCGTGAAGTTCGCGCTGCGCCAGCGCACGCGGCTCGCGGCGCTGCGCGTGCGCGACGACGTGCTGGTGCTGCAGACGCTGCTGTGGGCCGACGAGGTGCGCGAGGCCGCGTTCCCGACGCTCGACGAGCCCGCGAAGGTCAGCGCCAAGGAGCTCGCGATGTCGTCGCAGCTCGTCGAGTCGTTCGCGGCCGACTTCACGCCCGAGGAGTACCAGGACGACTACCAGGCCCAGCTCCGCCAGCTCATCGAGGCCAAGATCGAAGCAGGGGACACGTTCAGCACCGAAGAGACCTTCGGCGAGCAGGAGGAGAAGGGCGGCGACGGCGCCGAGGTCATCGACCTGATGGAGGCGCTGCGCCGCAGCGTCGAGAGCTCGCGCGGCAAGAAGTCGGGTGACGCCAAGGGTGAGGTGCCAGCGAAGGAGGCTGCGTCGTCGGGCACCACGAAGAAGAAGAGCGAGCGCCCGACGGCGTCGCGCGCCTCGGGCGGCAAGGCCGCCTCGACCAAGGCGCCCGCCTCGACGAAGGAACCCGCGAAGAAGACGACGCGCAAGAAGGCCTCGGCGTGACGAGCCCTGGCGTGCCAGGCTGACGCCATGACTCACGACCAGCCCGAGAACCCCGACCTCGCCCGCCTCGTCGCCGAGGCCGAGCAGCACGAACGCGACCTTGTGCTCACGCGCTTCACGCACGACGACGCGTGGCGGCTCGGCTGCCTGCTCGTCGAGCTCGCCGCGGAGCGGTCGCTGCCGATCACGATCGACGTGCGCCGCGGGCCGCAGCAGGTCTTCCACGCCGCGACCGAGGGCACCACGCCCGACAACGACACCTGGGTCCAGCGCAAGGTGCGCGTGGTCGAGCGGTTCGGCGCGTCGTCGTACCTCATGGGGCTGCGCGCCAAGGCCAGGGGGACGACGTTCACGGCGCAGCACGAGCTGTCGCTCCAGGAGTACGCGGCCCACGGCGGGGCCTTCCCGCTGCGGGTCGAGGGCGTCGGGGTGATCGGCGTCGTGACCGTGTCCGGCCTGGCCCAGCGCGACGACCACCTGCTCGTGGTCGAGGCCCTGCGGACGTTCCTGCGGACCGCCGCCTGACGCGCCCGCCGCGCCGCCGCGCCTGACCGGGTGCGCCGACCGATGAGTTCGCCGGTCCCTGCCGGTCGAACCTGAAGAGCGCGACGCACCGCGCGCCGCGCGGGAGGAGGAGTGCGATGAGACCGATCGTCCCGAGCCTGTGGTTCAACGGAGGACTCGAGGAGGCCGTGGCCTTCTACACCTCGGTGTTCCCCGACAGCACCGTCGGTGACTCCCTGAGGATGCCCGACGGCACACTCGTCACCATCGACTTCACGTTGCAGGGGCAGCCCTTCAACCTCATCAACGGCGGCCCCGACCACCTGTTCCCGTTCAGCGAGGCCGTCTCGTTCATCGTGCGCTGCGAGGACGAGGCGGAGGTCGACCGCTACTGGGACGCCCTGCTCTCGGGCGGCGGCACCGAGTCGCAGTGCGGCTGGCTCAAGGACCGCTATGGGCTGTCGTGGCAGGTCGTGCCGGTCGAGTTCGAGGAGCTCGCTCAGTCCGACGACCAGGAGGCCGTGGCGCGGATGATGGGCGTCATGATGCAGATGATCAAGCTCGAGATGCCCGCGCTGCGGGCTGCGTTCGCAGGGGAGAATGCCCCGGGAGCCTGAGGCAGTCGTGCCCGAGGCCCGGACGAGCGGAGCGCTTCTGTGCGATCGACCATCCTCTCGAGGACGTTTCTCGGGAAGAAGAGGTTCCTTGCGTCGTTCGACGCGTTCTTCGAGCAAGGGCTCCTGGTGGTCGCCGAGGACGGGAGCAAGTCCGTCCACGAGACGTTCGACCCCACGGGCGGGCCCGTTCACCACGACGGTGACTCGCTCTGCGTCATCGTCCGGAGCGCCGTCGACGGCCCCGTGACGGTCGTCGTCTTCGACGCGAAGGCGCCGCGTTCGCTGGTTGCCGACCTGAGCCTGGTGTTCGACGGCCGGTTCGAGGGCGGGAACGGAAGGATCGTCCTCGAGGCCACGGACGATTCGTTGCGGGTCGTCGTCGCGGCGGAGGAGGACGACTCGCCACGCGTCCGGGTCTACCTCGACGACCTGCGGTGGGCGACGGTCGTCGTCGTGGTGCTCTCCTAGCGACAGTGCCGCGCGAGGCTCGGCCCTCGTCCCCACCGGCATGGGGACGAGGGCCGAGGTCTGTGGTGCGGGTGCAGCGCCAGGCAGGGCGCCGCACCCCGAGGTGGATCAGTCGCGGATCAGCCGCCGATCAGCACGACGTCGCGTCGTAGGGTGCGACGAGGGTCGCAGTCGACCCACCGGCCATGACGTCGAACGCGACCTCGCCGGCCGTGACCGAGGCGGAACGGGTCGCGAACCGCTGCGACGCGCTGCGCCCGGCCTCCACGCCCGCGAACGACTTGGAGCCCGCGCTCGTGCGGATCGTGACGTCCACCGCCTCGTCCCCGGCGTTGACCGCGCGGCCCGTGAGCTGGACCTTGCCCGCCACGCACTGGGCGCTCGCGGCGACGTCCACGGCCACGGGGGAGACGGGAGTCGTGGGCAGCTCGTAGGGCGCCACGTCGACCCGTCCGGTCACGGCGAGGTCGCCGTTCACGGCGTCCACCGTGACGGTCCGGCCCGCGAGCGAGCCTGCCGCGACGTCCGCCGCGGTGAGGGTGCGTCGCACCGTGCCGCACGAGGCCTCGGCTCCTGCCGCGAGCTCGGGCAGCGTGCACAGGCCCGTGGCCCCGACGCCCGTCAGCCGCACGTTGCCGGTGTTGCGCACCGTGACTTGGTTGACCACGACGTCGCCCGCGTTCACCGAGCCGGTCCCGTCGGTGTCCTCGACCGTGGGCTCGCCGACCGTCACCGCGAGCGAGGGACGGCGGTCGACCAGGTCGACGGGCTCGCCCGTGAGAGAGACCGACGAGGCCTGGTCCGCGTTCATGTACCAGCGGGTCTCGGGGACGAAGAAGCCGTCCGCGAGGTCGCCTGCCGTCACCACGCGGTACGCGAGCGCGCACAGGTAGGTGCCGCCCGCGGGCAGGCTGCTCCAGTTGCAGCCCGGGGAGAGGTTCGTCAGGTTGCCCGTCGCGGTCGAGCGGTAGGCCGTGGTCCCGGTGTTGTAGACGCGGAACGAGTAGGGGACGCGCTCGCCGACCGTGTACGGCTGGGTCGCGACGTCACGGTCGGTCGTGTACTTCCCGAACACCGCGAGCGAGGTCACGGCTCCCCCCGCGGGGCCGCCGGTCACGGTCACGTAGCCGTACGCACGCGCCTGCGTGCCGTCGGCCGCGGTCAGGACGCTCTGGACACGGACGGGGTTGGCAGCCGTGGTCGCCGCAGCGGTCGCGGACGCCGTGAGCGCGACCTGCACCGTGGCGGTCTCGCCGACCGCGAGCGCCGGCACGTCGACCGTCGTCGCGCTCCAGCCCACGGGGGCGTCGATCGTCAGGCGCGAGGCGGCCAGCGGCGCCTGGTTCTGGTTGGTGACGCGGACGGGGACCTGGACCGTGGCGCCCGTCGCGACGGTCGTGTCCGGCACGACGGTCGAGGCGCACGTCGCGTTCAGCCACGCCTGGTCGAAGCTCGCGAACGAGATGGCGTTCATGCCCTGCGTCTCGTACAGGAGCCCGAAGCGCCCGTCGCCGAGCGGCGAGAGCGTCGAGTAGGCGCCCGACCCGGGGTTGACGACCCGGAAGCCCGGCCAGGTCGCACCGTCGTCGCACGAGAGACGTACGGTCACGTTCTCGCGGCCCGTGGTGCTGTTGGAGTTGCTGAACAGCAGCATCTTCGCCTCGGCCGAGCCCTCGGGGGCGTCGGGGTACAGGCGCGAGATCGACGCGTTGTTGGTCGGGTCGGGGAGCTGGCGGTCGAGCGTGACGGGGCCGTAGGTGTGCCCGCCGTCGCTCGAGAACGCGATCTTGCGGTACTTGCTGCCCGCCGAGTCGCGCGAGTTCATCATGACGCGCCCGTCGGAGAGCTCGACCGACTTGTTCTCGTCCATGCCCGTGCCGAACGCCTCGCCGTGCGCCCACGTGGCGCCGTGGTCGTCGGAGTAGACGCTGTAGGCCTTGTAGGTCCCGCCCGTGCGGGCCGTGAACTGCTGGACCAGGCGTCCGGCGTGCTCGCCGTAGCGCAGCTGGATGCCCTCGCCCGAGGCCGCGAAGATGCCGGCCCACGACGGGTCCTTGGCGCCCTCGGTGATGACGCGGCCCTCCCAGGTCTCGCCCCCGTCCTCGGAGACGCTGACCGCGGCGTGCAGGATCTGGCGGTTGGTCGGGTCGATGCCCGTGGCCGACCCGCCGAAGCCCTGGTCGAAGGACTTCACGTGGAAGTTGAAGATGGTGCCGGTCTCGCGGTCCACGACGTAGCTGGGGTCCGAGAACCCGTACTTGTCGGGGGAAGAGTTCGTCCCGTACCCCGCGGCCACGACGGTCGTGGGCTCCCAGGTCGCGCCACCGTCACGGCTCACGCGCTGCAGGATCGAGTTGGGCTGCGGGGCGTCGCCCGCGTTGAACGGGCGCCCGTCGTACGAGGCGAGGATCGTGCCGTCGTTCGTCGTGGTGAGGGCGGGGATGCGGTAGTTCGCGTAGCCCCCCGTGCCGCCGACCGCGAGGGTCTGCTCGGAGAACGTCCCCGGCCCGTCGGTCGCGGCGGGAGGGAACGGGTCGAACGCCTGGGCGCTCACGGCCGGCGCCACGAGGAGCAGGGACAGCCCGGCCGCGAGGGCCGTGCGCGACCCGCGGCGGCGGGCGCACGCCGGTGAGCGCGGGTCGGGCGGGGTCGCTGGGGTGGAAGGGTGCAGTGGCATCAGATACTCCTGGCTTCGTCGGGTCAGAGCTCTTGGTGCACGGTGCGGTCCTGCGGGTGCTGTGCCTGCCCCGGGGCGCGGGGCGAGCACTGCGCGGACCTCCGCCTCGGCACCGAGTCGGGTGCGGGGGTCCGGTCTGTGGTGCTCCTGGTGCGAGGTGCCCGACGGCGGAGCGTGCGTCGGGCGGGAGGGTGCGGGACCGTCGTGGTCGTCGCGACCCGTGGTGCTGGCGAGGGCGTCCGGTCTGGGCCCGGGGCGTCGGCGGCGGTGCGGACGACCCAGGACGGGGCGGGTTCGGGCGGGAGGAGCGGGGGCGTCAGCGCGTCAGCGCGTCGACGAACCATCCCGTGATGCTCGTGGGGTGCGTGATCGCGGTCCCCACGACGACTGCCCACGCGCCCGCGTCGAGAGCGGACCGGGCCTGGGCGGGCGAGTGGACGCGGCCCTCGGCGATCACGGGCAGGTCGAGGCGGTCGACGAGCTCGGCGAGCAGCTCGAGGTCGGGCCCGTCGGTGCGGGGACGTTCGCCCGTGTACCCCGACAACGTGGTGCCGACCACGTCGACCCCGGCGTCGAGGGCCGCGAGCGCGTCGTCGAGGCTCCCGCAGTCGGCCATGACGAGGGCGGACGTGTGCTCGCGCAGCCCGGCGACCGTGCCCGCGAGGCTCAGGCGGTCGGGACGCGGGCGGCGGGTCCCGTCGATCGCGACGATCGTCGCGCCGGCCTCGGCGACCGCGACCGCGTGGCGCAGGGTCGGGGTGATGAAGACGCCGTCGGACCCGTCCTTCCACAGCCCCGTGACGGGCACCGTGATCCTGCGCTCCGCGAACGCACGCGTGACGTGCTCGATGTCGGCGATGCCCTGGACGCGGATGCCCGCCGCACCACCCTCGACCGCGGCGAGCGCGACCTGGGTCATGGTGCGCGGGTCGCGCATGGCCTCGCCCGGGTAGGCCTGGCACGAGACGACCAGCCCGCCGCGCAGGGCGATCAAGGGGTCCTGGGCGGGGGTGCCGGGCGGTGTCGACGAGCGGTCGGTCACGAGTTCCTCCGGGGAGCCGAGGGGGCGGACGGGACAGCGGTGACGAGGTCGAGGCCGACCTCGGGGTCGTGCGGGAGGGCGGTGGCACCGCCAGGGGTCCGGTCGTGCGCGGCGAGCGCGAGCCGGGCGGCACCGAGGACCGCAGCGTCCCCGCCGAGCACGGCCGGGACCACGGGCAGACCTACGAGCGGAGGCATGAGCTCGGAGGCGAGCGCGGCGCTCATGGTGTCCCACCAGAGCGCCCCGGCCCCGGCGAGCCCGCCGCTGACCACGACGACCTCCGGGTCGAGCATGTTCGCGACGCCGCCGACCGTGCGACCGAGCGCGGTCGCCGCGACGACGACCGCGTGCCGCGCGATCGTGTCGACGTCGGCGACCTCGCACACCGCTCGTGCCGTCGTGTGCGCAGGGTCGCCGCCGAGCCGCAGGTAGAGCGCGTGCAGCGCGGGACCTGACCCGACGGCCTCGAGGTGGCCCGTGCGTGAGCACGTGCACGCGAGCCCTGCGGCCTCGGCCGCGGGAAGGTGCCCCAGGTGCCCCGCGACGTGCCGGGCGCCGTGCTGGGGCGAGCCGTCGAGCAGGAGCGTCGCGCCGACCCCCGTGCCCGCGGCGACCACGAGCGCGGTGCGCGTCCCCGCGCACGCGCCGAGCCAGTGCTCGCCCAGCGCGTGGGCGTGCACGTCGTTCTCGGCGAGCACGGGCAGGCGCGCCGCGAGGCTGCCGGAGGCCGCGAGCCGCGCCGCGACCCCGCCCGCGAGGTCGGTCCCGGCCCAGCCCGTGAGGGCGTCGGTCGCCGAGACCACGGTCCCGCGGCCCGAGTCGATCACCCCGGCCGAGCCGATGCCCACCCCGACCAGGAGGTCGGGCGAGCCGGATGACCCGGGCGCGTCGGCGCCGTCGGGCAGGACGAGCCCGACCAGGCGCGCGACCGCGTCGAGGATCGCGGCCGCCCCCTCCCGGGCAGGGGTGGGGACCCCGGCCCGGGCGAGGACCGTGCCGTCGTCGCGCACGAGCCCGGCGGCGATCTTGGTGCCGCCCAGGTCGATCCCGACGGCGGTGCGGTGGCTGATCGGGGAGCTCGTCACAGCAGCCCGGCCTCCGCGAGGATCACCTTGATCTGGTCGACGACCTCGCCCTCCAGGGCGGGGGCCGGCGTCGTCATGACGTTGGACTCGATCAGGCCGAGGAGCTGGAGCGAGGTCTTGAACGCGCCGAGGCCGCTCGCGCCGCCGCTGTAGCCGCGAGGCTGGAAGACGATCTCGAAGAGGGCCGCGAGCCGGTCCTGCTCGTCGCGCGCCGCGGTCCAGTCGCCGGCCTGCGCCGCGTCCCACAGGCGCACGTAGCCCGCCGGGTCGACGTTGCCGAGGCCGGGGACCACGCCGTCGGCGCCGAGCAGCAGCATGCCGTCGACCACGACCTCGTGACCCGTGAACAGGCGCAGCGGGCTGCCGGCGGCACGGTTCGCCGCGACCAGGCGGCGGAAGCCGACGTCGTCGCCGCTCGAGTCCTTGACGCCTGCGATGACGCCCTCGGTGCCCAGTCGCACCAGCATGTCCAGGTCGAGCTTCGAGTGCACGCACACCGGGACGTCGTACGCGAACAACGGCAGGTCGCTCGCCGCGGCCACGCCGCGGAAGTGACGCTCGATCTCCTCGTCGTTCGTGCGGATGTACAGCGGGGCGGTCGCGACGACCGCGTCGACGCCCGCGTCGACCGCGCGCCGGACCTGGTCCGCGACGCGGTGCGTCGTCAGGTCGATCACGCCTGCCATGACGGGGACGCGGCCGGCCGTGATCTCGACGGCGGCCTCCATGACCTGGGAGCGACGGGCGTCGTCGAGATAGGCGACCTCACCGGACGAGCCGAGCACGAACAGGCCGTGCACGCCCGCGTCGAGCTGGCTGGTGATGACGCGCTCGAACGATGCGCGGTCGAGCTCGCCGTCCGCCGTGAGAGGCGTGACGACGGGAGGGATGACGCCGGAGAAGGTGGGCGTGGTCGGGGTGGGCACAGCGGACTCCAAGGATGGTGCGGTGGTGCCGGGCGGGACGACCGCCCGGCACCGGGTGGATGAGGGGGGACCGTCAGAGCAGCGTCGGCGCGGCGCCGAGCAGGGTCCGGGTGTAGTCGTTCGTCGGGTGGTCGAAGACCTCCTCGGCCGTGCCCTCCTCGACGACCTTCCCGAAGTACATGACCGCGATGCGGTCCGAGACGTACCGGACGGTCTGGATGTCGTGCGAGATGAACACGAGCCCGAGGTTCAGGCGCGCCTTGAGGTCGGTCAGCAGGTTGAGCACCTGGGCCCGCACCGAGACGTCGAGCGCCGACGTGGGCTCGTCCGCGACGATCACGTCCGGGTCCAGTGCCAGGGCGCGGGCGATCGCCACGCGCTGGCGCTGGCCGCCCGAGACCTGGCTCGGCAGCACGTCGAGGGCCGACTGGGGAAGACCCACGAGATCGAGCAGCTCGGACACGCGCTTCTCGCGGTCGCGCGGCGAGCCGATCCCGTGCACGTCGAGCGGGTCGCGCAGGATGTCGCGCACCAGCATGCGGCCGTTGAGGGCCGTCGACGGGTCCTGGAACACGATCGAGATCGCGCGCCCGAACTCCTTGCGGGTGCGGGCGTTGCGCTTGAGCACGCTGCGGCCGTTGAACACCACGTCGCCGCTCGTGGGGGCCTGGAGGCCCACCATGACCTTCGCGAGCGTCGACTTTCCGCAACCCGACTCACCCACGATCCCGATGGTCTCGCCGCGCCGCACGGCCATGTCCACCCCGGCGACCGCGTGGACGCGGTCCGGGCGGAAGAGCTTGCCGGTGCGGGCCTTGTGCACCACGTGCACGTCCTTCAGCTCGAGCACGGGCGTGTCGTCGCTCATCGGGCACCTTCCTGGACGAGGAGACCGCTCTCGGTCGACTCCGTGTGGCTCGCATAGCGGTGGTCGGTCCCCGGCAGCGTGCGCAGCGGGGGCCTGGGCACGAACGCGTCCTGCGGTCGGGAGGACCGAGGCGCGAACCGGTCGCCCGTCGCGAAGTCGCGCGGGGAGGGGACCGTGCCGGGGATCTGGTGCAGGCGCTCGGCGCCCGACTCGATCGACAGGACCGCCCCGAGCAGACCCCGCGTGTACTCGTGCTGGGGGTTCATGAGCAGGCTCGGCACGGGGGCCGACTCGACGACCTGGCCCGCGTACATGACCGTCACGCGGTGCGCGAGCGAGGCGACGAGCGCCAGGTCGTGGCTCACGAAGACCATGGCGAACCCGAGCTCGTCGCGCAGCTCGTTGAGCAGGTCCACGACCTGCTTCTGGACCGTGACGTCGAGGGCCGTGGTCGGCTCGTCGGCCACGACCAGGTGTGGGTCGCGGGTCAGTGCCATCGCGATGAGCACGCGCTGGCGCTGGCCGCCCGAGAGCTCGTGCGGGTAGCTCTTGAGCGTGCGCTGGGCGTCGAGGCCCACGAGCTCGAGGAGCTCGACCGCGGTGCGCGTCCCGCCACGCTTGACGAGCTGCGCCATCTGGGTGCGGATCAGCATCGACGGGTTGAGCGAGCTGAGCGCGTCCTGGTAGACCATGGCCATCTCGTGGCCGCGCAGAGCGTTCCGGCGGGCCGGGGTCGCCGTGAGCAGGTCCACGCCGTCGAGGAGGATCTCGCCCGTGACCTGCGCGGAAGCGGGCAGCAGGCCCATGACCGCGAGGCTCGTGAGCGACTTGCCGCAGCCCGACTCGCCCACGAGCGCCATGGTCTCCCCGGGGCGCACCGCGAAGCTGATGTCGTCCACGACCGCCACGTCGCCGTGCCGTTCGGGGAACCGGATCGAGAGGTTCTTGACCTCGAGCAGGGGAGCGGCGTCGCCCGTGTAGACCAGGCGGTCGGAGCGCTCGCGCTCGGCCACCCGCAGGCGTTCGAGCTGGACCGCGAGGGCCTCGCGCTGGGCGGCGGCCGCCGCGACCGCGAGCTGCGGGTCGGGGATGACCGAGGTGTCCGCGACCAGCTCGTCGAGCACGCGAGGCTCGCGCAGGTCGGCCGCACCCGAGTACTCGAGGGGAGCGTCGGCGTCGGGCTCCGTGAGCGGGTCCGTGGCGTGCGCGGCGTCCTCGGACGCAGCGGCCGCGGCACGAGCCTCGGCCGGCTTGCGGGCCGCGGGGCGGACCATCGCGTCCGTCAGGCCCTCGGACAGGACGTTGAGCGAGAGGACCGTCAGGAGGATCGCCATGCCCGGGAAGAACGTCGCCCACCAGCCGCCGTTGAGCAGCAGGTTGCGCCCGTAGGCGATGACGTTGCCCCACGAGGGCTCGGGGTCCTGCACGCCCGCGCCGATGAACGACAGGCTCGCCTCGAACACGATCGCGTCGGCGACCAGGACGGTCGCGAACACCATGATCGGGGCGATGCAGTTGCGGGCCACGTGCTTCATCAGGATCAACGACGTCCGCGCCCCGATGACCTTCTCGGCCGACACGTAGTCCTCGCCGAACTGGCTCAGGACGTTGGCGCGGACGATGCGGGCGATCTGCGGGGTGTAGAGGAACGCGATCGTGAAGATGAGGACCGGCAGGGACTTGCCCCACACGGCCACGAAGACCACGGCCAGGGCGATGCCCGGGAAGGCCATGATGATGTCGAGGATGCGCATGAGCGTCTCGCTCACGGCCTTGTGGGCCGTCGCGGCGACCGAGCCGAGGATCGCACCGGCGACCAGGGCCACGGCAGTGGCCCCCAGGCCGATCACGAGCGAGTAGCGAGCACCGTAGACGATGCGCGAGAAGATGTCGCGACCCGTGCGGTCCGTGCCGAACCAGTGCTCGCCCGAGGGCGGCTGGGCCGGGGTGCCCGACTGCAGCGGGTCGTAGGCCGCGACGAGCGGGGCGAAGATCGCCAGGAGCGCGACCAGGAGCACGAACGCCAGGGCGATCTTGGAGCCCAGGGGGAGAGCGGCGAGGCGCAGACCCGGGCGGGACAGTCGTTCTGTCAGCTTCCGACGCATGTCACACCGTCCGGATTCGAGGGTTGACGACGAGATAGAGGAGGTCGACCAGGATGTTGACGACCACGAAGGTCAGGGCGACGGTCAGCGTCACTCCCTGCACCAGGGCCGTGTCGCTCGCGGTCACGCCGTTGAGGATGAGCTTGCCCATCCCGGGCAGGTCGAAGATGACCTCGATGATCACCGCGCCACCCATGAGGTAGCCGACGCGCAGGCCCAGCACCGTGATGGGCGTGATGAGCGCGTTGCGCAGGACGTTGCGTCCCACGACGACGCCGCGGGGCAGGCCCGAGCCGATCGCGGTGCGCACGTAGTCGCGGTCGAGCTCCTCGACCATGGCGGTGCGGACCACGCGGGTCAGCGACGCCGCGACGGGGATCGCGAGGGAGAGCGCGGGCAGGAACATCGAGGCGAGGAACATCCCGAAGTCGTCCGCGGGATTCGTGTAGCCGCCCGAGGGGAACCAGTCGAGGCGCAGCGAGAACTGCTGGATGAGGAGGATCGCGAGCCAGAAGGACGGCGTCGCGACGCCCGCGATCGACAGGACGCGGATGACCTGGTCGGGCCACCGGTCGCGGTAGAGCGCGGCGCTCACGCCGAGCACCAGGGCCAGCACGACGGCGATCGCCAGCCCCATGAAGGTCAGCTGGAGGGTGAGCGGGAACGCGTTCGAGATGAGCTCGCTCACGGGCTGGGAGGGCGGCACGGTCATGCCCATGTCGCCGCGCACGAGGCCGGCGAGGAAGTTGCCGTACTGCACGAGCATCGGGTCGTTCAGACCGTTCGCGGCGCGATAGGCCTCCTTGGCCGCGTCCGTGGCGGACTCGCCGAGGGCGTTGGTCGCCTGGTCGCTGGGCGCGAACTGCATGACGACGAAGACGAGCAGGGTGATGCCCAGGATCATGACGGGCAGGGCGAGCAGACGTCGTCCGGTCAGTCGTAGGAGCGCGGTCACGCGGTACTCCTCGGGGTCGGGGTGGGTGGCGGCGGCGCAGGGAGGGGCGCCGCCGCCACCCGGAACACGGGGACGTCAGGCGGTGCGGGAGACGTCCAGGAAGGACAGGCCCGTGACGGGGATGGGCTTGAACCCGGTGAGCGCGGAGTCCTCCCAGGCCGTGGGGAGCTTGCGGTGCAGCAGCGGGTAGAGCGGGACCTCGTCCGAGAGGATGTCGTAGATCTCGCCCCAGGTCTTCTTCTGCTTGGTCGCGTCCTGCTCGGCAGCGCCCGCGTCGAGCAGGCGCGTGACCTCGGCGAACTCGGGCGTGCTGGCCCAGCGGTAGCGCTTGACCGGCCACACCGAGCCCGAGTACCACCAGCGCAGGAGGAGGTCGGGGTCGTTGCCGAAGACCGACGGGTCGCCCGGGGCGACCATGACCTCGAGCTGGCCGTCGTCGACCTTCTTGTACTGGCCGCCGGACTGGCCGATGTCGAGCGTCGTGGAGATCCCGACCGCGTCGAGGTCCTCCTTGATGAGCGGGGCGACGTCCTTGACCCAGCTCGTGTCGGTCGTCAGGAGGGTGATCGACAGGTCGCTCACGCCCGCGTCGGTCAGGAGCTTCTTGGCCTTGGCCGGGTCGTACGTGTAGACCGTGCCGGCCTCGACGTAGGACGGGTGCTCCTTGTGCAGGAAGCTCGTGGCCGCGGTCGCGTTGCCCAGCAGGCCCGTGCTGATGATCTTGTCCATGTCGAGCGCGTGGAAGAACGCCTGGCGCACGCGCTTGTCCGTGAACGGCGCCTTGGTGCAGTCGAACATCATGAAGAGCAGGCCGAACGACTGGACCGACTCGACCGTGACGGCGTTGGAGAGGCGCTCGACGTCGAGGTAGGGCACGTCCTCGATCGACTGGACGCGACCCGACTCGACCGCGGTCACGCGGGCGGCCGCGTCGGAGAGCAGGTTCCAGGTCATGGCCTTGGCGAGCGCCGGGCGCGAACCGTTGTACGCGTCGAAGCGCTCGAACGTGATCTTGTCGTCGACTGTGGCGCTCGTGAGCTTGTACGGGCCGGTGCCGACGGGCAGCGAGTCGTACGCCTTGGGGTCGGCCTCGACGATGGCCTTCGGGACGATCTTGACGACCGAGACGCGGTCGACGAACAGCCCAAACGGGTAGTTGAGCGTGAACGTGACCGTCTTGTCGTCCTTGGCCGCGACCGAGGCGAGGAACGGCAGGAACTGGGAGTAGAGCGAGGCGTTCGCCGGGTCGAGGACGCGGTTGAAGCTGAAGACGACGTCGTCGGTCGTGACGGGGGAGCCGTCGTGGAAGGTGGCCCCGTCGCGGAGCGTGACCTCCCAGGTGGTCTCGTCGATCTTCTTGGGCAGCTCCTTGCCGAGCGCGGCGTAGGGCGTGCGGGCTGCGGGGTCGAGCTCGACGAGCCCCTCGAGGACGTGCCAGTTGGCGGCCATGGTCACGGCGCCCGACGTCGTCATGGGGTCGAAGCCCGTGGACAGGGCGTACGAGATGCCGGCCTCGATCGTGCCGTCGAGGTTGGGCTTGGCCCCGCTGCCGGCGGGGGTGGTCTGCGGGTCGGCCGAGGTGGACGCAGGTCCGCCGCAGGCGGCGACCGCGCTCGCCAGGACTGCTCCGGCGCCGATCACTCCGGCGAGCTTGAGGAAGCTGCGGCGAGAGGTGTCGGTCGCGTTCGTGCTATTCGCCATCGAGGTAGCCATGAACTCTCCAGATATAGGACGTCTGATGTCTGACGCTGGTAGGGTTGAACGGTAGAGGCAATTCCTGAGGAGGTCAAGGCGCATGACAGCTACCGATCCCGTGGATCATGGGGGATTCGCTCGACAGGGGGTTCGTCCCCCGACGACGACGGAGCAGATCAAGGAGTACATCCTGCGGGCCCACCTGCGGCCCGGTGACCTGCTGCCCACCGAGGCCGAGCTGTGCTCGCTGCTCGGCGTCAGCCGGTCGAACGTCCGGGAGGCGATCCGGACGCTCGCGGCGCTCGACATCGTCGAGGTGCGGCACGGGTACGGCACGTACGTGGGGCAGCTCTCGCTCAAGCCGCTGGTCGAGGGGCTCGTCTTCCGCGGGGTCCTGATCCCGGGGGACGACTTCTCGGCGCTGCGCGAGGTCGTCGAGGTCCGCCAGGCGCTCGACATCTCGATGGCCGAGCAGATCGTCACGGAGATGGCCGGGAGCAGGAACCCCGAGCTCGAGCGGCTCGTCGCGGAGATGGAGCGCAAGGCGCGCGCGGGCGAGGACTTCTTCGAGGAGGACCGCGCGTTCCACTCGCACCTGCTCGCCCACCTCGACAACTTCCTGGTGGCCCAGCTCGGCACCGCCTTCTGGGACGTGCACCAGGTCGTCTCGCCCAAGCTCGGCCTGCCGGCCCCCGACCAGATCGACCTCACGGCCAAGGCGCACGGGGCCATGCTCCGCGCTGCCGAGGCCGGGGACGCCGAGGCCTACCGCGACGCCGTCGTCGCGCACTACGCGCCCCTCCGGGACGCGCTCACTCAGATGGCCTCGACGGTCGAGGAGGGGCGCGTCGCCGCGGCAACGGCCGCCGGTGCCCAGGAGTCCCAGGGTGTGCGGGGCGGTGTCGCATGAGCGGCCCGTCGCTCGGCCCGGGCTCGCGGGTCGTGCTGATCGGTGACTCGATCACCGACGCGGGTCGCCTCGCCGAGGGGGAGTTCGGCCTGGGGCACGGCTATGCGGCCCGTGTCGCGGGCGTGTGCGGGCGTCGCGGCGTCACGGTCCTGAACCGGGGGGTGGGTGGCCACCGGGTGGTCGACCTCCAGGCGCGCTGGGACCAGGACGTCCTCGCGCTGGAGCCCGACCTCGTCTCGATCAAGATCGGCATCAACGACACCTGGCGCCGCTACGACGCGGGCGACGAGACGAGTGCCGAGGACTTCGAGGCCGGGTATCGCGACCTGCTCGACCGCACGCTCGCCGGTGCGCCGCGGGCGGCGCTCGTCCTGGTCGAGCCGTTCCTGGTGCCCGTGCGCCCGGAGCAGTGGGGCTGGCGCGAGGACCTCGACCCGAAGATCCAGGTCGTGCGCCGGCTCGCCGAGTCCTACGGCCTGCCGCTCGTGGCGACCGACGGGCCCTTCGCCCAGGCCGTCGCGACGAGCGGGCTGGGTCCCCAGGCGTGGGCGTACGACGGAGTCCACCCCACGCCCGCGGGCCACGACCTCCTCACCGAGGCCTGGTTGAAAGTTGTACATCTGCGCTAGTACTTCCGTATCTCTTGCCTCCGGCGTCGAGGTGACTGATTCTTAGTGCGTGGTTCAAGGCTAAAACACGCACAACCAGTCATTAGGCAAGGGAGCTCAATGAAACCGGTCGTACAGCGCCGCCCCGCGACCCCCCGTCGCGGCGCACCGCCTTCATCCCGAGTCCTCGCTGCCTCGATCGCCGCACTGGCGCTCGTGGGCACGGGCCTCGTCTCCGTCCCTGCCGGCGCGGCACCCGCCGCGCCGGCAGCGACCTCGCTCGCGGCAGCCGCCGCCCCCAAGCCCGTGACCCCCGAGGTCCCCGTGGATGCGGCGGGCAAGCCGCTCGGGGCGATCTCCCAGGTCACGGCCGTCGGCAACAAGGTGACTCTCACGGCGGGCACCGGCGCCTACCGGGTGACGTTCCTCGACGACGAGACGCTGCGCGTCGAGGCCGACCCCTCGGGGACGTTCTCCGACCCGGCGAACACGCCCCAGGGCGACGCGACACGCACGGCGAACATCGTCGTCGGGCTCGACGAGTTCGCAGGCACCACGCCGACCGTGACCGACGGCGCGACCATCACGCTCGCGACCGCGAAGGTCACCCTGAAGATCGACAAGGCCACGGGCCGCATGACGCTCGTGCGTACCGACGGCTCGGTGGTCTGGGACGAGTCGGCACCCCTCTCGTTCGGTGCCTCGTCCGCGACCCAGCACCTGCGCACGGCGTCGGACGAGCAGTTCCTCGGCGGCGGCATGCAGAACGGCCGCTCGATCCACACGGGCGCGACCATCAACATCGCGCGGAACTTCGACTGGGACGACGACGGCTACCCCAACGCGGTGCCGTACTACATGACGTCGAACGGCTACGGAGCTCTGCGCAACACGTTCGCCCGAGGCACCTACGCCTTCACGGACGAGGCCACGACGACCCACGAGGAGCGGCGCTTCGACGCCTACTACTTCGTCGGCGACTACAAGGGTGCGCTCGACGGTTACACCCAGCTCACGGGCCGCCCCCTCATGCCGCCCGTCTACGCCCTCGAGTACGGGGACGCCGACTGCTACAACCGCTCCAACCCCACGTACTCGTCGTCGGGCTTCGGCGACCCGGAGGGGATCAAGCAGAAGACGCCGCAGGCGGCGATCACGGCCGCGCGCTTCAAGGAGAACGACATGCCGGCGGGCTGGATGCTCGTCAACGACGGCTACGGCTGCGAGTACCAGGACCTGCCGGAGACGGTCGCCCAGATCGCCGAGGACTCGGACCTGGTCACGGGCCTGTGGACCCAGCGGTCGCTCACGAACCAGGAGTACGAGGTCGGCGAGGCGGGCGTGCGCATGCGCAAGCTCGACGTCGCGTGGGTCGGCAACGGCTACCGCATGGCGCTGACGGGCTGCGAGTCCGCCTACAAGGGTTTCGAGGACTACTCGGACGCGCGCGGCACGTCCCTCATGGTCGAGGGATGGGCGGGGTCGCAGCGGTGCGGCATGCAGTGGACGGGTGACCACTCGGGCAACCTCGACGCGGTGCGCTGGCAGATCTCGGCGCTCACGGGGGCCGGGAACTCGGGGCTCGCGTTCAGCACGGGTGACGTCGACGGGATCTTCGGTGGGTCGACGAAGTCCTACGTGCGCGACCTGCAGTGGAAGGCCTTCGCGCCGGCCCTGTACTCGATGAGCGGCTGGGCGTCGGTCGACAAGCGCCCGTGGCTCTACGGCGACGAGGCCACCGAGATCAACCGCAAGTACCTCCAGCTGCGGCAGAGGCTCATGCCGTACATCTACACGCTCGCGGCCGGGTCCCACGAGACGGGCACGCCCATGATGCGCTCGCTCGCGCTCGAGTACCCGCAGGACCCCATGTCCTACGGGGCCGAGGCGAACAACGAGTTCCTGCTCGGCGAGGACTTCCTCGTCGCGCCCGTGTTCTCCGACTCGGAGATCCGCAACGGGATCTACCTGCCCGAGGGGCGTTGGGTCGACTACTGGACGGGCGACGTGCTCGACGGCGGTCGCGTGCTCAACGGGTACAGCGCCCCGCTCGACACGCTGCCCGTGTTCGTGCGGGCGGGTGCGGTCGTCCCGCAGGGCCCGGTGGCGCGCAACGCGTCGCTCGTGCCCGAGGACTCGGCGATCACGCTCGACGTCTACCCCCAGGGCGACGAGAGCTTCACGCTGTACGAGGACGACAAGCTCACGCGTGCCTACAAGGACGACGCGACGTCGTCCCAGGAGCTCACGGTCTCGGCCCCCGAGCAGGACGGTGGTGACGTGACGGTCACGGTCGGCGAGCGGGTCGGGGACTACGCGGGCAAGGCTGCGGCGCGCCCGTACCTGCTCGACGTCCACACCGGCTCGGCGCCCTCGGGTGTCACGGTCGGGGGAGCGGCGCTCACGCAGGTCGCCGACGCGGCGGCCCTCGAGTCCGTCGCGACGGGATGGTTCTACGACGCGTCGGCACCGGGTGGTGTGGTCCGCGTCAAGCTCGGCGCGATCTCGTCCGACGCCTCGGCGACCGTCGTCCTGGCCGGGACCAGCGCGGTCGGCGGCAAGGACTCCGACGCGGGCCGTGCTTCGGTGACCGTGGGCCTCGCGGCCCAGGTCTTCCAGGGGCAGGAGACGACGGCGGAGCTCACGTTCACCAACACCGGCACCAAGGCCAAGACCGACCTGGTGATCGAACCCGTCCTCCCTCAGGGGTGGACGCTCGTGAGCAGCACCGGGACGACGGCGGCCTCGGTCGCGCCGGGGGCGAGCGTGACGGCCCGCGTGGTGGTCTCGCCGGCCGCGGGGTCCGCGGCCGGGCAGCAGACCGTGGGTGCGCGTGCGACCTACCGCGACGCGGCGGGCGACGAGCGCACGGTGGCGGGGGCCAACCAGCTCTACGTCGCCTACGGCACCCTGGCGGCAGCCTTCAACCACGTGTCCGTCACGTCGCTCGCGACCAAGGACGCCGGCAACTTCGACGGCGGGGGAGCCTCGTTCTCGGAGGACGCGCTCGCGGCCGCCGGGGCCACGTGGGGCGAACCCCTGACCGTGACGAGCGGCGAGGACATCATCGAGTACACGTGGCCCGCGGCAGCGCCGGGCGTCGCCAACTCGATGGCCCTCGACGGTCAGACGGTCGCGCTCTCGGGCAAGGGGACGCACCTCGCGTTCCTCGGCTCGGCGTCCGCCGGGGCTGGCGTCACTCCAGAGGTGACCATCACGTACGCGGACGGCACCACGTCCAAGCAGTCGTTCTTCTTCCCGAACTGGCTGCTCCAGGGCGGTCTGAACGGGTCGAGCGTCGCGGTCGCGAGCCAGGGCCGCAACAACAAGAACAACCCGGCGGGGTACGAGTACCCGACGTACACGTACCAGGTCTACTCCGACACCGTGATCCTCAACCCGGCCAAGGAGCTGCGGTCCGTCACGTTCCCGGTGCAGACCAACGCGAAGCTGTTCGCGATGAAGGTCGCCACGCTCGGGCTGCCGGAGGCACCGCAGGGGACGGTCTGGGCCTCCGACCTCACGTGGACGTCGGCGACCAACGGCTACGGCGTGATCGGCAAGGACGTCGCCAACAAGGACTCGGCCTCCTCTCCGGACAAGCCGCTCGTCATCAACACGACGCCCGAGCTCAAGAAGACCTACACCAAGGGGCTGGGCGTTCACGCGGCGTCGAAGGTCACGTACTACCTCGGCGGGCAGTGCACGGCGTTCACCGCGGACGTCGGGCTCGAGGACCCCTTCAAGGGGTCGGTGATCTTCAAGGTGGACGTCGACGGCGCCAACCGGTACCAGGGCACCACGTTCCAGGCGGGCTTCCCGACCGAGCAGGTCTCGGTCGACGTCACGGGTGCCCAGTACATCGACCTGGTCGTCGACCCCACGAGCCCGGGCGCCATCAACGGCGCGCACGGCGTGTGGGGCGACGCGAGGTTCACGTGCGCCGAGCCTGCCCCGGAGATCGCCTTCTCGGCCGAGGCCTCGGCCAAGCGCAGCGGCGCCTCGGTGCTCCTGTCGGTGCGCGCCGTCAACGAGGAGGACGTCCCGGTCGACGTCGCCGTCACGACGCCCTTCGGCACCAAGACGTTCGTCGGCGTGCTGCCGGGCAAGAGTGCGAGCCAGAGCTTCAACGCTCGGGCCGCGACGATCCCCGCGGGTGAGGTCACGGTCACCGTGACCAGGACCGTGGACGGGAAGAAGGTGAGCGTCGACCGGACCGTCGCGTACGGCGGGGTCGGCTGACCTGACGAGGGGGACGGGGACGCCGCCGGGCGGGCCGAGGCTCGACCGACGGCGTCCCCGGACGCCTTGCCGCTGCTCGGAGGTCGGTGCGAACCGACCTCCGGCCTCGTGTCACCCTGGCGGTCAGGGCCGAGACAGTGGAGACTGGCTCGTGGGCCCTCGGGCCCCCTGACCGTCGTCGTACCGGACGCACCACGCTACGGACCGTGGGAGCCCCGGGCGAGGCACGAGGGAATCCCCCGCGCTGCTCGCAGGGCGGGGGTACCGCATAGAGGTGTGCGGGAGGGAGAGGCGCCGGTTGCCACTGGGGGCGAACGGCGCCTCTCGCATGTCCGGCGACGAAGGAGCGCCCTGCCCGACGGCGACGCGCCGCCTGCCTGTGGCCGGCCGGGCCCGGCGTCCTCAGGCGTGCTGTGCGCGCAGCGCGATCATCTGGTCGATCAGGGCGAGCAGGTCGTCGATCGACCCGCCCTGGGGCGTCGCCGCGTTCGCGGGCGAGGCGCCGCTCGCGAAGTGCTCGCTCGCCTGGGCGTAGAGGCCGTCGCCGATGAGCATGATCGCGCGGGTCAGCACAGGGTCGCCGACGACCTCGAGCACGGCCCCGGCCCAGGCGTCGTGCGCGTCGTCGAGCGCGGCGCGTGCCTGCGGGTAGCTGCCCTGAGCGAGCCGCGAGACCGCGACGTAGACGAGCTCGAAGTCGCTGTCGGAGTCGGCCGACGTGCGGATGAAGTAGTCCACCGGGCCTGCGGGGGCTGTGCGCATGGCGTCGACGTCGGCGGCCGTGAGGTCTCGCAGGTGCTCCATGAGCCCCTCGGCCAGCGCGACCTTGGACCCGAAGTGGTAGAGCAGGCCGCCCTTGGACACGCCGGCCTCGGCGGCGACCGCGTCGAGCGTGGTCGCGCGCTCTCCCTGGGTCACGAGCAGGGTGGCGAAGGCCTCGAGGACCTTGGCGCGAGCGGCGGGGGGCGGCGGCATCTTGAAAGTGTACCGACCGGACGGTTACTATACCGTCTGGACGGTTGGCAGTCCGGCGCCACAGCGCCGCCCCAGCCGTCCTCGTACGTGAAAGGACGCTCCCGTGACTCTCGTCCAGGACAACCGGACGCCCCGGGACCCGAACGGCCCCGTCGGCGCACCGCAGGACCCCACGACCCCGACCGGTGGCACGCCCCTGACCCGCAGGCGCCGGTGGGTCGCGCTCGCCGTGCTCATGCTCCCCGTGCTGCTCGTCTCGATCGACAACACGGTGCTGACGTTCGCGCTGCCGCAGATCTCCGAGGCGCTGCGCCCCACGGGGACCCAGCTGCTGTGGATGATCGACATCTACCCGCTCGTGCTCGCGGGCCTGCTCGTCTCGATGGGCTCGTTCGCGGACAGGATCGGCCGGCGCAGGCTCCTGCTCGTCGGCGCGGTCGGGTTCGCTCTGCTCTCCGTCGTCGCGGCCTACGCTCCGAGCGCCGAGGCGCTCATCGCCTCGCGCGCGGGGCTCGGGTTCTTCGGCGCCATGATCATGCCGCCCACGCTCTCGCTGCTGCGCAACATCTTCACCGACCGTGAGGAGCGGCGGCTCGCGATCGCGATCTGGGCCGCGGGCTTCGCCGCGGGCAACGCGATCGGGCCCATCGCCGGCGGGTTCCTGCTCGAGCACGCCTGGTGGGGCTCGGTCTTCCTGCTGGCGGTGCCCGTCCTCGTGCTGCTCCTCGTGCTCGCGCCGGTCTTCGTGCCCGAGTCCAGGGACTCGAACCCCGGCCGCGTCGACGTGGTCTCGATCGTGCTCTCGATGGCGACCATGGCGCCGATCGTGCTCGGGATCAAGACCCTCGCGAAGTCCGGTCCCAGCGCGCTGGCGTTCGGGGCTCTCGTGCTCGGTCTCGTGGCGGGCTGGGTCTTCGTGCGTCGTCAGCTCGGGCGCCCGGACCCCATGATCGACGTCCGGCTGTTCCGCAAGGGCGAGTTCTCGGGGGCCGTGGTCATCAACCTGCTCTCGGTCTTCTCGCTCGTGGGCTTCCTGTTCTTCGTGTCCCAGGACGTGCAGCTCGTGCTGGGGCTGAGCCCCATGAAGGCGGGCTACGCCCTGCTGCCGGGCCTGGTCGCGATGGTGGTCGCGGGTCTCCTGGTGGTCCGGGTCGTGCGCAGGGTGCGCCCGTCCCACGTCGTGGCGGTCGCGATCCTGTTCGCCGCCGCGGGGTACGCGATGGTCGCCCTGACCGCAGGGGCGAGCACGCTGACCGGGCTCGTGGTCGCGTTCGTGGTCCTCGCGATCGGGATCGGAGCCGCGGAGACCGTGTCGAACGACCTGATCGTCTCGGCGGTCCCCGCCGACAAGGCGGGTGCCGCCTCGGCGATCTCGGAGACCGCGTACGAGGTCGGGGCCGTGCTCGGCACGGCGGTGCTGGGCAGCATCCTCACGGCCTCCTACCACCGCAACGTCGTCGTGCCCGACGGGGTGCCCGCCGCGGATGCGGCGGCGGCCGCCGAGACGCTCGGCGGCGCCACGCAGGTGGCGCAGACGTTGCCGACCGAGCAGGCGCAGGCGCTGCTCGCCTCGGCGCACGAGGCGTTCGGCAGCGGCGTCGGGACCACGTCCTGGATCGGCTTCGGGCTCATGCTCGTGGCGTCGGTCATCGCGCTCGTGGCCCTGCGTTCCGCACGCGCGTGAGATTCACCCGGATGCCGGCGAGCGTGCCCGCTGGCATCCGGGCGTCCGATCCGCAAGGGTGAGAGGTGATGAATCGTCCCCGTCGCACCCCGCCCCGCTGGGTCCGTTACACGCTGTCCGTCGTCGCCCTGCTCGTCCCGTGCGTCGTGTTCGGCGTGACCACCGCGACCGCGGACCTCAGCCTGGGCCCGCACGAGGCCCGGTACGAGGTGACGACCGACAGCCTCGTCGTGGTCGACCTCGGCCCGCTCGGCACGCTCGAGATCGACTCGCCGCTCCCGGTGGGTCTCGGTGCACGGATCACGGTCGAGGAGATCCCCGCGGACCTCACGGCGTTCGACCAGGCGACGACCATCGCCGCCCTGACGCAGGACCTCCAGGGGTACCTGCAGTTCTTCGGCGGGCCGCAGGACACGATCGAGCAGGTCACGCGCAGCCTCGTGGCCGACGCCGCGCGGCGGACGGGCCTCGCGATCCTGGTGGTCGCGGCCGCGGGCGCGGGGTTCTACCTGCTCCTCGGAGCGGCCCGACGGCGTGAGATCGGCGAGGCGGTCGCGCCGAGGACCTGGGAGATCACCGCGGGTGTCGTCGTGGTCTCGCTCGTCTTCGGTGTGCTGTCCGCCTCGGCCGAGGAGCCCTCGACGACCGACTCGCGCCCCGCATCGGCGGTCTTCGCGGGCACCCCGCTCGAGGGAGCCCGGATCACGGGCCGCCTCGCGGGGGTCGTCGACACCTACGGCGGCATGCTCATGAACGCCTACAAGGACAACGAGGCCTTCTACGCCCGCGCGAACACGGCGCTGGGCGTCGCGTGGGACGAGCGCGACGTGCTCGAGGAAGAGGCCGCCGCCCAGCGGGAGGCCGACGAGCAGGCCGCACGCGACGCGGCCACCGCGCCGCCCGTGGAGGGGGAGCAGGGGGCCGACGGCGGCGTCGCAGGCGACCAGGTGGGCCCCGACGACCCGACCGGCACCGACGGTGCGGCCCAGGACCCTGCGGGCGAGGCGCCGTCGGGCAGCGAGGGCGACCGGGCCGCCGAGGGCGCGGAGGGCTCCGCCGCGCGTCGTGGTGCGACCCCCTCGGGCGGTTCGACCGAGTCGCCGTCCGCGACGCCCGAGGACGAGCTCGTCTCGATGCTGGTGGTGAGCGACCTGCACTGCAACATCGGGATGACCCCGCTGATCCGCACCGCGGCCGAGCGCTCCGGGGCGAGCATCGTGCTCAACGCGGGCGACACGACCATGAACGGCACGAGCGTCGAGCAGTTCTGCGTGAACTCGTTCACGTCCGCCGTCCCGGACGGTGCCACGATGGTCGTCGCGGACGGGAACCACGACAGCGTCGAGACCTCGGCGCAGGAGCGCAAGCGAGGCGTCAAGATCCTCGACGGCGACGTGATCGAGGTCGACGGGGTCCGCATCCTCGGAGACCGGGACGCGCTCGAGACGAGGATCGGTGCCGGGTCCAAGGCCGCCCGTCCCGAGACCCCCGCCGAGCAGGCCGAGCGGCTCGCGCAGGCCGCGTGCGACGCCAAGGACGGGATCGATCTCCTGCTCGTGCACTCGCCGCGCGCCGGGAACGAGGCCCTCGAGACGGGCTGCGTCCCGCTGCAGGTCTCGGGGCACACGCACCGCCGCAGCGGGCCCGAGCAGTTCGGCCTGGGCATCCGGTACGTCAACGCGAGCACCGCGGGGGCCGAGTCGGGGGAGCCGACCGTCGGGCCGCTCAAGGGGGTCGCGGAGATGACCGTCCTGCGCTTCGACCCCGTGCTGCGCGAGTTCGTCGACTGGCAGCTCGTGCAGGTCTTCCCCGACGGTTCCGCGCAGGTCGGCGCCCGCGAGGCGTTCCCCGTGCCGGTGCCGGAGGAGGTCCTCGACGGGACCGGCGAGGGCACCGAGGCGCCGGACGGGACGGGGACCGGTGACGGCGCCGACGGGACCGGTGACGGCGCCGACGGGGCGCCCGCGGCGACGATCACGGACGACTCCGCGAAGGAGGAGTGAGGGGCTCGTGCACGACTCCGACGGAGCGGGTGAATCGACCGGTCGCGGTCTCGACCCCGACCGCGGACGCGGCAGAATACGCGGTATGAGCAGAGGTGCCCGATGGATCCTCGCCGCGATCGTCGCGGCGCTGGTGATCGTGCTCGCGGGCCCCTACCTGGTCGCACGGCTCTCGGCCGGCACGGCCCCGCCGCCCCTCGGGCTCCAGACCCCGGGGGAGACGGCCTCCCCGACGGCCACGCCGGACCCGGGCCCGTTCGACCCGGACGGCACCTGGGTCGTGGGCGCGGGTTCGCAGGCGGGCTATCGGTTCGACGAGGTGCTCAGCGGCGAGAAGGGCACGGTCGTCGGCCGGACGGACGAGGTCGCGGGGACGCTCGTCGTGACGGACGGCGAGCTCGTCCGGGCCGAGATCACGGTCAAGACCGCGTCGATCGCGAGCAGCAGCGTGGTGCGCGACGACGCGTTCCGGCGTCTGCTCGAGACCGACGTCTTCCCCGACGCGGTGTTCATCCTCACCGAGCCGGTCGACCTCGAGGGTGTCGAGGAACGCGACGAGCCCCTCACGGTCCAGGCGCGCGGCACGCTGACGATCCGCGACGTGACCGAGCCCGTGACCGTGACGCTCGAGGCGCGGCGCTCGGGCGACGGGGTCCAGGTCAGCGGTGCGATCCCCGTGACCTTCGCCGACTACGGCGTGCACCTGCCCGAGCTGCCGTTCGTGACGGTCGAGCCCTCGGGGACGGTCGAGATGCTGCTCGAGCTCGAGCGTGTCCCGGAGGCGCCGTCCCCGGCGCCCACCTCGCCCTGAACCTGTTCGAGGAACCCGTTCGATCCGCCCTGAGGACTCGACGCGGCACCTCGTTCGTGGTTAAAGTTCGGTATGCCGAACTTTCAACTTCGCACAGGGGTGAAAGGTCTCCTCGGAGGCCTGACGGCCCTGCTCCTCGCCGCGGCCTGCGCGGCCGACACCGCCCCGGGCGAGCCCGCCGGAACCTCCGCCGACCATCCGGCGGCGAGCGACGCCGTCGGGCGCCTCGAGGTCCTGACGACCTTCACCGTCCTGGCGGACATGGCCCGCGAGGTCGGGGGAGAGCACGTCGAGGTCTCCTCGCTCACCAAGGTCGGCGCCGAGATCCACGGCTACGAACCCACGCCCGCGGACCTGCGGCGCGCTGCGGGCGCGGACCTGGTCCTCGACAACGGGCTCGGGCTCGAGAAGTGGTTCGAACCCTTCGTCGCACGCCTCGACGCGCCCCACGTCACGGTCTCGGACGGCGTCGACGTCCTCTCGATCGCCTCGGGCGCGTACGACGGGCGGCCCAACCCGCACGCCTGGATGTCGCCCGTCAACGGCGCGATCTACGCGCGCAACATCGGTGAGGCGTTCGCCGTCGCGGACCCTGCGCACGCTGCGGACTACCGGGCGAACGCGACCGACTACGCCGAGCGCATCGAGACCGTGGGGCGCGAGCTCGCTGCCGAGGTCGAGCAGGTGCCCGCGGGGTCGCGCGTCCTGGTGACGTGCGAGGGGGCGTTCTCCTACCTGGCGCGCGACGTCGGGCTCGACGAGAAGTTCCTGTGGCCGGTCAACGCCGACCAGCAGGGCACGCCCCAGCAGGTCGCGGGCGTGATCGACCACGTGCGTGACAACGGCGTGCGCGCGGTGTTCTGCGAGACGACCGTCTCGGACTCCGCGCAGCGCCAGGTCGCCGCGGAGACGGGCGCGACGTACGCGGGCACGCTCTACGTCGACTCGCTCTCCCGGCCCGACGGCGACGTCCCCACCTACCTCGACCTCCTCGCCTACGACGCGCGCGTCATCAGCGAGGGTCTGCGGGGCGAGTCGTGAGCGCGGGTGTCGGGAGCGGTGCGGTGGCACCAGGGACGGACGCGGGGTCGGCCCTGGCCCGGAGCGCTGCACCGGTCGAGCCTGCTGAGCCCTCTGCACCTGCAGCCCTGGCGGTCCGCGGGCTCACGGTCCGCTACCGCGAGACGCTGGCCCTCGAGGACGTCGCCCTCTCGCTCGCCCCGGGCACCGTGACCGGGCTCATCGGGGCCAACGGCTCGGGCAAGTCGACGCTCTTCCGGTCCGTCATGGGCATGACGCGCGGCAGCGGCGTCACCCAGGTGGGAGACGTCCGGATCTACGGCCGAGACGCCGACGCGGCGCGCAAGGACGGGCTCGTGGGATACGTCCCGCAGTCCGAGGACGTCGACTGGTCCTTCCCGGTCGACGTGCGCGACGTCGTGACCATGGGGCGCTACGGGGGGCTCGGACCCACGCGCCGCGCACGCGCCGAGGACCGGCGGGCCGTGGCCGACGCCCTGGACCGCGTGGGGCTCGCCGACCTCGCGCACCGGCAGATCGGGAGGTTGTCGGGCGGGCAGCGCAAGCGCGTCTTCGTGGCGCGCGCGATCGCGCAGGGCGCGCGGCTGCTGCTGCTCGACGAGCCCTTCGCCGGGGTCGACAAGGTCTCGGAGGCGCAGATCACCTCGGTGCTCCGGAGCCTCGCCGCCGCGGGGTGCGCCGTGCTCGTCTCGACGCACGACCTCGCGTCGCTGCCCGACCTCGTGGACGACGCGATCCTCCTCCAGCGACGCATCATCATGACCGGGCCGCCCGACGTGGTGCTGCGCCCCGAGAACCTCGCGCGCACGTTCGGGATCGACCCGCTCGCGTCGGCGCGCCGCGAAGGTGCGAGCGACAGCTCGGGCGCCTCGACCACCACCTCTGGTGTCGCCGACCACGGCTCGGCCGTCGCCGACCCGTCCGACGCCCCGTCCGAAGGAGCAGCCCGTTGAACCCCGTCGACCTTCTCGCGAGCGCGGGGGACTGGCTCGCCGCGCCGCTCGGGTACGAGTTCGTCCAGCGCGCGTTGCTCGTCGCGGTCGTCGCGAGCATCGTGTGCGCGCTCCTGAGCTGCTGGCTCATCATGATCGGCTGGTCGCTGCTGGGCGACGCGGTGTCGCACGCGGTGCTGCCGGGCGTGGTCCTGTCGTACGTGGTGGGGGTGCCGTTCGCGATCGGGGCGCTCGTGTTCGGGGTCGGCGCGGTCGCGCTGATCGGGACCGTGCGCGACACGAGCCGGCTCAAGGAGGACGCGGCGATCGGCGTGGTCTTCACGACGCTCTTCGCGATCGGGATCGTGCTCATCTCGGTGACCCCGAGCCAGATCGACCTGGGGCACATCCTGTTCGGCAACATGCTGGGCATCACCGACGCGGACCTGTGGCAGGTCGTGGTCCTGGGTGCGCTGACGACCGTGGTGCTCGTGCTCAAGCGGCGCGACCTGACGCTGTTCGCGTTCGATCCCGTGCACGCGCACGCCGTCGGGATCTCGCCGCGGCGGCTGTCAGCGCTGCTCCTGGGGTCGCTCGCGCTGACCGTGGTGGTCGCGCTCCAGGCGGTCGGGGTCGTGCTCGTGGTGGCCCTGGTCATCACGCCGGGCGCGACGGCCTACCTCCTGGTCGACCGGATGTCGCGCATGCTCGTGGTCGCGCCGCTCGTCGCGGTCGGGTGCGCCGTCGTGGGGATCTACGCGAGCTACTACCTCGACACCGCGAGCGCCGCGACGATCGTGGTGGCGCAGGGCGTCGTGTTCGCGGTCGCGTACGTGGTGCACCTGGCGCGCCGCCCGCGCGTCGTGCCGTCCTCCGGCCCGACGGCGGAGCGCGAGCCCGTGGAGCTGGTCGCGGGGTGAGGTGACCGGGCGTGGCGAGGGGGCGGGCGCCGGGTGCGCGCCGGCGTCCGGACCTCGGTCCTCCCGGCTCCGGGGGAGGGCCGTGAAATAGAGTGGGCGCCGTGGACCATCCCCTCGACCTGACCTCCGTCGCCCAGGACTACCTCAAGGTGGTGTGGTCCGCGCAGGAGTGGTCCGACGAGCCGGTGACCACCAAGCTCCTCGCGGACCGGCTCGGCGTCGGGGCCTCGACCGTCTCGGAGACCGTGCGCCGCCTGTCGTCGCAGGGGCTCCTGGTGCACGCGCGCTACGGTGCGATCGAGCTCACGGACCTCGGGCGATCGCACGCGGTCGCGATGGTCCGTCGGCACCGGATCCTCGAGACGTACCTGGTCTCGGAGCTGGGCTACTCGTGGGACGAGGTCCACGACGAGGCCGAGGTGCTCGAGCACGCGGTCTCGGACCTGATGCTCGACCGCATCGACGCCCTGCTCGGCCATCCCACGCGCGACCCGCACGGCGACCCGATCCCCACGGCGTCCGGGTTCGTCCCGCGTCCGGCGGCGATCCGGCTCTCGGAGCTCGACGCGGGGGCGTGCGCGGTCGTGGCGCGGATCTCGGACTCGGACCCGGACGTGCTGCGCTACCTGGCCGAGCTGGGCCTGGGCCTCGACGCCGAGGTCCGCGTGCACGAGCGGCGCGAGTACGCGGGCACCATGGCGATCACGTGGGGGAGCGACGCGAGCCCGGTCCATCTGGGACTGCCGGCGGCGTCGCGCGTGTGGGTCGTGCCCGTGCCTCTCGCCACGGACTCCGCCCCGGTCTAGACTGACGGTCTTCCCGCATCACGCTGCCGACGGCGCCGGCGTTGCGTTCGAAACGATTCGATCCTTGCAACGACACCCTTGAAGGGGGCGCCTTGACCGTCGACAGCACCGGCCTGCCCGGGACGACCGACACCCGCTCCGACGCGCCCGTCCCGGGCGCGGACCGCCGTCGGGCACGCACCGGCGGCGCACCTCGCAGCACCCGGACCGCAGGCCTCGCGCTGCTCGCGCTCGCCGTGGGCGGCTTCACGATCGGCACCACCGAGTTCGCGACCATGGGCCTGCTGCCCGACATCGCGACCGCGTTCGACGCCTCCATCCCCCTGACCGGGCACGCGATCACGGCCTACGCCGTGGGCGTCGTGGTCGGCGCGCCGCTCCTGACCGTGCTCGCCGCGCGCGTCTCGCGCAAGAAGCTCCTCGTGGGCCTCATGCTCGCCTACACGCTCGGCAACGTGCTGTCCGCCGCGGCCCCCAGCCTCGAGTGGCTCATCGCGGGCCGGTTCTTCGCCGGACTGCCGCACGGCGCGTTCTTCGGCGTCGGGGCGGCCGTCGGGGCCGCCGTGGCGGGCCCCGGACGGCGCGGCCACGCCGTCGCCATGATGATGACGGGGCTGACCGTCGCGAACGTCGTGGGCGTGCCGCTCTCGACCTACGCCGGGCAGGTGCTCGGGTGGCGCGCGGCGTTCGTGCTCATCGGCGTCCTGGGCGGGATCACGCTCCTTGCCCTGTGGCGCTGGGTCCCGGCCGGGTCCGGCGACACCGGGTCGAGCGTGGGCCAGGAGCTCGCGGCGCTCAAGAACGGCGCGCTCTGGATCAGCTTCGTGGGTGGGGCGATCGGGTTCGGCGGCATGTTCGCGGTCTACTCCTACGTCGCCCCGACCATGACCGAGGTCACCGGGCTCTCGCTCGGCGTGGTCCCCGTGGTCCTCGCGATCTTCGGCCTGGGCATGACGCTCGGGACGGTCGTCGGGGGCAGGCTCGCGGACAAGGACGTCATGCGCACGGTCTGGATCGGGTTCGGGTCCACGGCCGCGGCCCTCGTCGCGTTCGCGCTCACGGGCCAGAGCCCCGTGCCCGCGGTCGCGGCGCTGTTCCTGCTGGGCGTGACCTCCCAGATCCTGGGGCTCGCGCTCCAGACCCGCCTCATGGACCTCTCGCCGGACGCCCCCTCGCTCGGCGCCGCGCTGTGCCACTCGGCGCTCAACGTGGGCAACGCCAACGGGGCGTTCCTCGGCGGTCTCGTGATCGCCGCGGGCTGGGGCTACCTCGCCCCGGCCTGGACAGGGCTCGCGCTGACGCTCGTGGGGCTCGCGATCATCGTGGCCTTCGGTCGCCAGCGCGTCGCGCACGTCCGCGAGGACGTGGTCCCGGCAGACGCGCCCGTCGAGGAGACGGTCGCCGCGTCCTGAGGTGACGGACCGGCGAGACCTCCAGCCAAACCTCAGAGTTCGCCGGTACCTTGGGCCCACCTGTGTGCCGGAAGTGCACACGCAGACCTCCAGGAGCGGTTCGTGAGCGAGAGCCCCACCCGTCCTTCCCGTGCCGGGCGCACCCCGGCGCCCCGCGCGCAGCGCCCGGACGCAGCCGCAGGGCTGCCCGACGTCGACGCCAAGAACCTCTCGACCCGAGCCTTCGGGTGGGTCCTCGTGGTGGCGGGCGCGGTCGGCCTGGTCGGCGCCGCCTGGCTCGCGATCGAGAAGTACCTCAAGCTCATCGACCCGAACCACGTCGCGTCGTGCTCGCTCAACCCGTTCCTCGACTGCGGTCCCGCGATGGCGTCGTGGCAGGGCACCCTGCTCGGGTTCCCCAACCCCTACCTCGGGGTCGCGGCGTTCCCCGTGGTCATGACGATCGGCGTCGTGGTGCTGACCGGTGCGCGTCTGCCGCGCTGGTTCTGGCTCACGATGCTCGCCGTCACGACGGTCGCGATGGGTCTCATCGTCTTCCTCGTGTGGACGAGCCTCTACGTGCTCGTCGTGCTTTGCCCCTTCTGCATGGTCGTGTGGGCCGCGATGATCCCGCTGTTCTGGTACCAGGTCGTGCACGCCGTGCAGGAGGGGTACCTCCCGGTCGGCGAGGGCGCGAAGCGGCTGATCGTCGACAACCGCGGGATCCTGCTCGCCGTGATGTACGTCCTCCTCGTGGCCTGGGTCTTCCTGGAGATGGGCCCCACGATCGTCACCTACCTCCAGAGCACCTGATCGGCGGCCGGAGGGGCCGGACGGCCCTCGGCAGCACCTGACAGGTCCAGAACCCACCGGGCCGGTGGCCGGCACCACCGGCCCGGTGACCCGCCCCCGCTCGCCCGGGAGACCCGAACGGACGGCGACCGGGTAGCGCGGGGTGCGCTGCGCCGTCGGGCCGGTCACACCCCGGCGGGCGGCGACCGGAGCACCCCGTGCCCAGTAGCGAAGACGCTGCCGGGCGCCCCCGTGCCGAACGGTAAACTCGCGGGGTGAGCACGCCAGAGAACCCCGCCCCCGAGAACCCCGCCGAGTCCGCGCACACCGCCCCCGCGGCCTCGCTCGAGACGACCTCCCACCGCTACACGCCCGCCCTCGCGCAGGACATCGAGCTCCGGTGGCAGGACGCGTGGGAGGAGCGCGGCACGTTCTTCGCGGCCAACCCCTCGGGTCACCTCACCGACGGCGAGGGCAGGCACGCCGACGGCCGCTCGCCGTACTTCATCATGGACATGTTCCCGTACCCCTCGGGCGCGGGCCTGCACGTGGGCCACCCGCTCGGGTACATCGCGACCGACGTCGTCGGACGCTTCCGACGCATGTGCGGCGACAACGTGCTGCACGCGCTGGGCTACGACGCGTTCGGCCTGCCCGCCGAGCAGTTCGCGGTGCAGACCGGTCAGCACCCGCGCGTCACGACCGAGGCCAACATGGCCAACATGAAGCGCCAGCTGCGCCGGCTCGGCCTGGGGCACGACTCGCGCCGCTCGTTCGCGACGATCGACCCCGAGTACATCCGCTGGACCCAGTGGATCTTCCTGCAGATCTTCGAGGCCTGGTACGACGAGGACGCCGAGCGTCCCGACGGCGGCACGGGCCGTGCGCGCCCCATCACCGAGCTCGTGGCCGAGTACGCCGCAGGTACGCGTGCCGTCCCCGGCCACCCCGAGGGCACCCGCTGGGAGGACCTCGACCGCGTCGCGCAGCGCGCCGTGATCGACCCGCAGCGCCTGGCCTATGTGTCCGAGTCGCCCGTGAACTGGGCGCCGGGCCTGGGCACCGTGCTCGCGAACGAGGAGGTCACGTCCGACGGTCGCTCCGAGCGCGGCAACTTCCCCGTCTTCCAGCGCAGCCTGCGCCAGTGGAACATGCGCATCACGGCGTACGCGGACCGCCTGGCCGACGACCTGGACCTCATCGACTGGCCGGAGAAGGTCAAGTCGATGCAGCGCAACTGGATCGGTCGCAGCGAGGGCGCCACCGTGCGCTTCGCGATCGACGGTGCGATCGGCGGGAGCAGCCCCGTCGGCGACGTCGAGGTCTTCACGACGCGCCCCGACACCCTGTTCGGCGCGACGTTCATGGTCGTCTCGCCCGAGCACCCGCTGCTCGACGAGGTCCCGGCCGAGTGGCCCGACGGCACGCACGACGTCTGGACCGGCGGGCACGCGACCCCGATCGACGCCGTCGCGGCCTACCGCAAGGAGGCCGCCGCCAAGACCGCGGTCGAGCGCCAGGCCGACGCGGGCAAGAAGACCGGCGTGTTCACGGGCCACCTCGCCGTGAACCCCGTCAACGGTGTGCTCATCCCCGTGTTCACCGCGGACTACGTCCTCATGGGCTACGGCACGGGCGCCATCATGGCGGTCCCCGGCGGCGACGAGCGCGACCACGCGTTCGCCGAGGCCTTCGAGCTGCCCGTGGTCCGCACGGTCGCGGCCCCCGAGGACCACGAGGGCGCCTGGACCGGCGACGGCGAGATCGTCAACTCGTCCAACGACGAGATCTCGCTCGACGGCCTGAGCGTGCCCGACGCCAAGCGCGCCATGATCGAGTGGCTCGAGGCCAAGGGCATCGGCAGCGGCACCGTGACCTACCGCCTGCGCGACTGGCTCTTCAGCCGTCAGCGCTACTGGGGCGAGCCGTTCCCCATCGTCTACGACGAGAACGACCAGCCCATCGCGCTGCCGGACTCGCTGCTGCCCGTCAACCTCCCCGAGGTCCCGGACTACTCGCCGCGCACCTACGAGCCGGACGACGCCGACTCCTCGCCCGAGCCGCCGCTGGGCCGCAACGAGGACTGGGTCAACGTCACGCTCGACCTGGGCGACGGCCCCAAGACCTACCGCCGCGACACCAACACCATGCCCAACTGGGCAGGGTCGTGCTGGTACTACCTGCGCTACCTCGACCCGGCGGACACCGAGCACATGGCCTCGCCCGAGCTCGAGAAGTACTGGACCGGCCCCGGGCACAACGCCACGGCCGGCCCCGCGGGCGGTGTCGACCTGTACGTGGGCGGCGTCGAGCACGCCGTGCTGCACCTGCTCTACGCGCGCTTCTGGCACAAGGTGCTCCTGGACCTGGGGCACGTGACCAGCACCGAGCCGTTCCACAAGCTCTTCAACCAGGGCTATGTGCAGGCCTATGCGTACACCGACTCGCGTGGCGCGTACGTGCCCGCGGAAGAGGTCGTCGAGGAGAGCAGCGGCGATGAGGTCCGGTACCTGTGGAAGGGCGAGCCCGTCAACCGTGAGTACGGGAAGATGGGCAAGTCGCTCAAGAACGTCGTGACGCCTGACGACATGTACGAGGCCTACGGCGCCGACACGTTCCGCGTGTACGAGATGTCCATGGGACCGCTCGACCTGTCGCGCCCCTGGGACACGCGCGCGGTCGTCGGCTCGCAGCGCTTCCTGCAGCGGCTGTGGCGCAACGTCGTGTCCGAGGACTCGGGCGAGACGACGGTCTCGGAGGAGCCCGCGGAGGTCGCGACCCTGCGCCTGGTCCACCGCACCATCGCCGACGTGCGCGTCGAGATGGAGCACATGCGCTCCAACACGGCGATCGCCAAGCTCATCGCGCTCAACAACCACCTCACGGGCCTGGACCGGGTGCCCCGCGAGGCGATCGAGCCGCTGATCCTCATGGTCGCGCCCATCGCGCCGCACATCGCGGAGGAGCTGTGGTCCCGGCTCGGTCACCCGCAGTCGCTCGCGCACGAGCCCTTCCCGGTCGCTCTCGACGAGTACCTGGTCGAGGACACCGTGACGTGCGTCGTGCAGGTCCAGGGCAAGGTCCGCAGCCGGCTCGAGGTCTCGCCCTCGATCGGGGACGACGAGCTGCGCGAGCTGGCCCTGGCGGACGCGAACGTGCAGCGCACGCTCGACGGGCGCGGGATCCGCACGGTGATCGTGCGGGCGCCCAAGCTCGTGAACGTGGTCCCGGCCTGACGTTCGTCGCTTGAGTGCGTGATTCGGCTGCGACTCGCCGGGCGTGTCGCAGCCGAATCACGCACTCGACGGCGGGTTGTCCACAGATGACCGGCGGGCCCGCCCCTGGGCGTGCGAAAGGCGGCATCGTGGCGGCATGTCGAACCCTCAGGTGCCGTCCGTCGTGCTCCGGTCGCGGGACGCCGCGAGCCACGGACTGACACGCCACGAGCTCGGTCGGCCCTGGTGGGAGGCCCCGACCCGCGGCGTCCGCGTACCGGCGGGCAGCATCGACGGCATCGCCGCTCGGTGCCGGGCTGCGCTCGAGATCCTGCCGTCCGCTGCGGCGTTCAGCCACGTCACGGCACTACGGCTCCTCGGGATCGAGGTGCCCTGGCGGCTGGACCGGTCGTCGGCCGAGGCGGGTGGTGGGCCGGGGGAGCGGCTGCACGTCGTCGTGCCACGCAGGGACCTGCGACCGCAGCGCGACGACCTGGTGGCTCACACCTGCACCCAACCGGCTCTCGCCGTCACGACGTGGCACGGGATCCCGGTCACCACCCCGGCGCAGACGTGGCTGCACCTCTCGCACGGGCTGAGCGTGAACGAGCTGGTCGTCCTCGGAGACGCCATGACCCGCCGGAAGGGCCCTGCGACCTCGGTCATCGAGATGCGCAGGCTCCTCGGGAGCACCCACAGGATGAGGGGACTGGTGGCGTCGCGGGTGGCGATCGAGCACGTCGTCGGCGGAACCGACTCCTCGATGGAGTCGCGGACCCGGATGATCCTGGTCGACGCAGGGCTGCCGTGCCCGGAGGTCAACATGCCCGCCCTGGACCGGGCGGGATCATTCCTCGCCCTCCCGGACATGTCCTACCCGGCGCTCCGGATCGCGATCGAGTACGACGGGGACGTCCACCGCACCGACCCCGGGACGTGGCGACGTGACGTCGAGCGTCGACAGCGGCTCGAGGAGGCGGGTTGGCTGATCATCACGGTCACGGCCGACGACGTGATGCGACACCCCGAGAGGTTCATCCGGCGGGTGCGGGCGGCCTTGGCCCGTTGAGTGCATGATTCGGCTGCGACTCGCCGGGCGTGTCGCAGCCGAATCACGCACTCGACGGCGGGCCGGACAGCCCTGGGCTCACCGCCGCCGCGTCCCGAACACCGTCCGCGTGATCTCCCGGCCGAGCTGCGTCGCCATCGACCCCAGGAACTTGTCGAGCCCCGACGACGCGGTCGACTTCCGGGCCGTGCTCGTCCGCGACCCGCTCCCGGCGCGCGCCGCGTCCCGTTCGAGCTTGGCGCGCATCTTCTCGAGCTCGTCGGCCTGCTTCTTGGCCGCCTTGTCGGCCTCCTTCTGGGCGGCCTCCTGCTCCTTGGCGAGCTGCTCGGCGAGCTCCGCCTGCTCGGCCGCGGCGTGCTGCGCGGCGATGCGCGCGGTGAGCAGCTCGTACGCCGACTCGTTGTCGACCGCCACGGCGTACCGCGCGGCGAGCGGCGACCCCGCCACGATCCCGTCGATCACGGTCTCGGGCGCCGGCTCCATGGACGACTGGGGCGCCCGGACCCGGGTCCAGGCGACCGGCGTGGGGGCGCCCTTCTCGGTCAGCACCGTGACCACGGCCTCGCCGGTCCCGAGCGACTGGAGCAGCTGTTCCAGGTCGTACGGCGACGTGGGGAACGTCCGCACTGCCGCCCGCAGGGCCGCGGCGTCGTCGGGCGTGAAGGCGCGCAGCGCGTGCTGGACCCGGTTGCCGAGCTGGGCCAGGACGTCGGCGGGCACGTCCTTGGGGCTCTGCGTCACGAAGAACACGCCCACACCCTTGGAACGGATGAGGCGCACGGTCTGCACGACCTGCTGGAGGAACTCCTTGGACGCCCCCGTGAAGAGCAGGTGCGCCTCGTCGAAGAAGAACACGAGCTTGGGCTTGTCGAGGTCGCCGACCTCGGGCAGGTCCTGGTACAGGTCCGCGAGCAGCCACATGAGGAACGTCGAGAAGAGCGCGGGCCGGTCCTGGACGGCGGGCAGCTCGAGCGCCGAGACGGTGCCGCGGCCGTCGGACGCGACGCGCAGGAGCTCGGTCGTGTCGAACGCGGGCTCGCCGAAGAACACGTCCGCCCCCTGTGCCTGCAGCGTCACGATCTCGCGCAGGATGACCCCGGCCGTGGCCGCGGACAGCCCGCCGATGCCCTTGAGCTCGGCCTTGCCGTCGTCCGAGGTGAGGTACGCGATGGTCGACTGCAGGTCCTTGAGGTCGAGCAGCGCGAGGCCCTGCGTGTCGGCCCAGTGGAAGATCAGGCCGAGGCTCGACTCCTGCGTGTCGTTGAGCCCGAGCACCTTGGACAGCAGCAGGGGCCCGAAGTCGCTCACGGTCGTCCGGATCGGGATGCCCTTGCCGAGCCCGCCGAGCGAGTAGAACTCGACCGGATAGATGGTCGGCTTCCAGTCCTGCCCGATGCTCGCGGTCCGCTCGAGGATCTTCTCGCCGCTCGCGCCCGGCACCGCGAGCCCGGACAGGTCGCCCTTGATGTCGGCGACGAACGTCGGCACCCCGGCGTCGGAGAGTCCTTCGGTCATGCCCTGCAGCGTCTTGGTCTTGCCCGTGCCGGTGGCCCCGGCGACGAGCCCGTGCCGGTTGAGCATCGCGAGCGCGAACCCGACCTGGACGTCGGCGCGTGGGACGGGGTCGCCGGGCGTCCGGTCGGGCGCTTCGAGCAGCGCGCCGAGCGCGAGCGTCCCGCCCTTGGTGGCGTAGCCCGCGGCGACCTCGGCGGGGTACCCCTCGAGCGGCCCGGGGGAGGTGCCCGACGGCGGAGCGTCGGCGGGAGGAGCGGCGTCCGTCGGAGCGGGGCCGGCTTCGTCGCTGCCCGACGGCGGAGCGTCCGCGGGTACGGCGCTCGCCTCGGCGCTCGCCTCGGCGGTGGCCTCGGACCTGGCCGGGACGGCGGGTCCCGACGGTGCGCCACCGGCTGGCGCGCCCGGGGCCGACGAGGCTGCAGCGGCCTGCGCCGCCTCGAGCGCGGCCTGGGCCGCGGCTGCCTTCGCCTCGGCCGCCTCGGCAGCTGCCTGTGCGGCGGCGGCCTTCAGGGCGGCGAGCTCTGCGGGGGAGGGGGCTGCGTCGTCGGGCATGTCTCGGATCCTAGGGCGGTGCCGGGGTGAGCGCGCGGCGCACGCACGCCCTCGCGGGCCGACCGCGTGCGACCGCAGGGGCACGCCACGTAGGATCTCCCGAAGATGAGTCCTGCCAAGCCTCCGGCCGTCCACGTCGTCACGGACTCGACCGCCTCCCTTCCCCCGGGTGACCGCCCGTCCCTGTCCGTGGTGCCGCTGCAGGTGCTGGTCGGTGACGAGACGTTCCTCGAGGGCGTCGACGTGTCACCCGACGACGTCGCCGCCAGGATCGGCTCGGGCCAGCGCGTCACGACCTCCCAGCCGACGCCGCACGCCCTGGTGCAGGTCTACGAGGCGGCGGCCCGTGCGGGGGCGCGCTCGGTCGTCTCGATCCACCTCTCGGGAGACCTGTCGGGCACCGTGCACGCGGCGGCCCTCGCGGCGACGCGGTCGCCGATCCCGGTGCGCGTCGTGGACTCCCGGACCGTGGCCATGGGCCTGGGGTTCGCGGCGCTCGCTGCGGCCGACTCCGCGGCGGCCGGTGCGACGATCGACGAGGTGGCCCGGCGGGCGATCGGGGTCGCCGACTCGAGCCGCGCGATCTTCATGGTCGACTCGCTCGAGCACCTGCGGCGCGGCGGACGCCTGGGGGCCGCGGCGGCTGCGCTCGGCACGGTGCTGGGCGTGCGCCCGCTCCTCGCGGTGCGCGACGGTCGGATCGAGGTGATCCAGAAGGTCCGGACCCGGGCTGCGGCGGTCGAGCGGCTCGTGCACGTCGCCGTCGAGTCGGTCGAGCGGCGCGCCGAGCCCGAGCTCGCGGTCCACTTCCTGGGGGACGACGCCGCGGCGACCGAGGTCGCCGAGCGGCTGCTCGACGCAACCGGGGTGCGGGCTGCGGTGACTCCTGTGAGCGCGGTCGTGGGCGTGCACGCGGGACCGGGAGTCCTGGCGATCGTCGTGGCCGACCGCGCGACCTGAGGCTCTGGGCGGTGTCTGGCCGTGCACAGGCGGGTTCGAAGGCACCTCCTCCACAGGGGATCCCTGATGCCCCGCGAGGCGTGAGCGGACGCGCCTAGCGTGCCGTGGTGACCTTCTCCCGCGTGCGCCGCTCGCACGACACGACGCCTGCTGACCCGCTCGCCGAGCCGCCGGGCGAGGACGGCGCGGCCCGGCTGCGAAGGCTGCGGAGCGTCCCGGGTGCGGCACCCGGGCCCGCGGCCGTCCGGGGTGCGTCGGCCCCGTCGGTGCGGGGGGCCGAGCCTGCGGACGGCTTCTCGTCCGTGACTCTCGACCCGGACCTGAGGCCGGAGGAGCGGCAGGACCCCGGGTCGGAACCGGCGTGGTGGAGCGTCTCGGCGGGAGTGGCGACCGAACCCTCGACCGACGGTCGAGGGCCCGGTGAGGAGGGACGCGGCCCCTTACGCTCGACCTCACGTCGAGGGTTGGACGACGGGGGCCCACGGCCGTCGAGCGTGCAGGACGGCCCCGCCGGGACGCGCGGCGCGCTCGACGCGGTCGCCGCCGCTTACACCGCGGCGAACGGCCACCCGACGTCGCACGCGGGATTCGAGCACGTGCCCGACGGCGGTCCCCGCCGCTGGTCCGTGGCCGCGCGGACGGCCGTGGTGGCGGCGGTCGCGGTCCTGCTGCTCGCGGTCGGTGTCGGCGCGTGGACCCTTCGGGGAGATGGCGACCTGCGCCCTGTGGCGACGCTCGCCGACCCAGCGACCGCCTCCGAGGGCGGCGCCGGGCCGGGCGGGCAGGCGTCGAGCGAGACCAGGGCCTCGGACGACGGGTCTTCGACCGCGCCGGGTGCGACCGAGGCGAGCGACGTCGGGGCGACCGGTGCGGCCGGGGCGAGCGACGTCGTCGTGCACGTGGTCGGCGCGGTGGGTGCTCCCGGGCTCGTGACCGTGCCCGAGGGGTCACGCGTGGCCGACGCGCTCGCCGCCGCAGGGGACGCCACGGCTGAGGCGGACCTCGCGGGCGTCAACCTGGCGCGCGAGGTCGTCGACGGCGAGCAGATCGTCGTGCCCCGCCCGGGGGAGGTCGTCGCCGCGGCGCCCGGTCCCGCGACCGCGCCGGGCAGCGAGGCCGGACCCGTCGACCTCAACTCGGCGGACCAGACCGCGCTCGACGCCCTGTCGGGGATCGGGCCCGTGCTCGCGGCCCGGATCGTCGAGTGGCGCGAGGCCAACGGGAGGTTCACGAGCGTCGAGGAGCTCGGGGAGGTGAGCGGGATCGGCGACGCGCTGCTCGCGAGGCTGCGCGACCAGGTACGGGTCTGAGGTGGGGAACCGATCTCCGGCCAGAGGCGCCCCTGTGCCCGCGAGCGCCCCGAAGACCCCCGCTCCGGGCGTGGCCCCGGTGCCCACGCCGCGCCAGGTCTCCGCCACCGACCTGCGGCTGGTCCCGGGTGCGCTCGTGGCCTGGGGAGTCGCGTGGTGGCTCACCGCGGCAGGGTCCAGGACGGCCCTCGTGGGAGCGGCGGCCGCTGCCGGACTGCTCGCGCTGATGGGCATGCTGCTGCTCGTGCGGCGGGCCCGCCCACCCCGTGGGCTCGGTCAGTGCGTCCTCGTGACGGCGTGCGCGCTCGCGGTCCTGCTGGGCGGGACGGCCGACCTCGTCGCGCGGGAGCGTGGGGGAGCCGCGGACCTCGCGGGCCAGGGGGCGACGGTCGAGGTCGTGGGACGGGTCGTCAAGGAGCCCGTCGTGGTCGTGAACCCGTGGTCGGGCGCGTCGGACAGCGTCCGCACGGCCCTGGACCTGACCACGGTCGAGGGGAGAGGTGTCGTCGCGCCGGGTGGGGGCCGGATCGGGGTGCTGGGCGACCTCGCCTGGGGCGAGGCCGACTACGGGGCCGAGGTCCGCGCGTCGGGCCGGCTCCTGCCTGCCGGCCCCGGCGACCGGACGGTGGCCACCCTCGTCGCGAGCGGGCCGCCGGTCGTGACCGCGCCGCCCTCCCGGGCGCTGGGTGTCGTGGGCGTGCTCCGCGCGGACCTGCTGACGGCCACGGACGGTCTGCCCGCCGACGCCCGTGCGCTGCTCCCGGGCGTCGCGGTCGGCGACACCTCGCGCATCGACGACGAGCTCGACGCGGCCCTCAGGACGACCGGCCTGACGCACGTCACCGCGGTCTCGGGCGGCCACTTCGCGATCGTCGTGGCGACCGTGACGGCGCTGTGCGCGCTGGCCCGGGCGCCGCGCGGTGTGCGCATCGGGGTCACTGGCGCGGTCATGGCGGGGTTCGTGCTGCTCGTCCATCCCGACCCGAGCGTGCTGCGTGCCGCGGCCATGGGGGTGGTCGGGCTGGTCGGGATCGGGCTGGGGCGTCCCTCGCGCGCTGTGCCCGCGCTCGCGGCCGTCGTCGTCGTGCTGCTCGTGCTCGACCCGTGGCTCGCGCGCTCGTACGGGTTCGTGCTGTCGAGCGTCGCGACCGCCGCCCTCGTGCTGGGCACCCAGCCCGTGGCACGACGTCTCGCGCCGTGGATCGGCAAGGGGCCCGCGTTCGCGCTCGCGGTCCCGCTCACGGCCCAGCTCGCGTGCGCGCCGGTCCTGGTCCTGCTCGACCCGTCGATCGCGACGTACGCCGTACCGGCGAACCTGGTCGCGGCGCCCGCGCTCGTGCCCGCGACGGTGCTCGGGGTGCTCGCCACGCTCGTGGCCCCCTGGTTCCCGCTCGGAGGGGTCGTGCTCGCGTGGCCCGCGGGCCTCGCGTCCTGGTGGATCGCGGCGGTCGCCCGGTTCTTCACCGGGCTGCCCGGGGCGCGCGTGCCGTGGCCGGGTGGTGCGTTGGGCGCGACGGCGCTCGCCCTGCTGACCCTCGCGGCGCTGGTCCTGGTGTGGCGCTGGCGGCGTGTGGCGGCCCTGCTGGGTGTGCGGGTCCCGTGGAGCCGGGGGAGCGGCTGGCCGCACACGTGGCGCACGGCGGTGCGCGCGGGCGTCCGGGAGGCGTTGGCTGCCCGACGGCGGCGCGCGACCCTGCGCCTCGTCGCGGCGTGGGCCGTGGTCGCCGTGGGAGCGGTCGGGTGCGTGGTGATCGCGTGGCCCCGCTGGATCGCACCGGCCGGCCGGGACGTCCCGGCGGACTGGGCCGTGGCCGCGTGCGACGTCGGCCAGGGGGACGGGCTCGTGGTCCGGACCGGCGACGGGCGCGGACTCATGATCGACGTCGGTCCGGCGGGAGACGCCGCAGGGCGGTGCCTCGACGACCTGGGGATCGAGCGCCTCGACCTGCTCGTCCTGACCCACTTCCATGCCGACCACGTCGGGGGGCTCGGTGCGGTGCTCGACGGGCGCCAGGTGGGACGAGCGCTCGTGACCGGGCTGGGTGACCCCGCGGAGCAGGCTGAGTGGGTGCTCGACGACCTCGCCGACCGAGGTGTTCCCGTGGAGGTGGCCGAACCCGGTGCGGGCGGCACGCTCGGCGACGTGTCGTGGGAGGTGCTGCAGGCGGGCTCCACGCCCGGTCCCGACGCCTCCGGAGACGGACGTCCCCGTCTCGCCGAGGCCGACGGGGGAGCCAACGACGCGAGCATCGCGCTGCGTGTCGTGACCCCGTGGCTCACGCTCGTGGCGCTCGGCGACCTGGAGGCTGGGGGACAGGAGACCCTCGACCGGACGCTGCGAGCCCGCGCGGGCGACCCGTCGGTCGACGTCGTCAAGGTCGCGCACCATGGCTCGCGCGTCCAGTCCGCACGCCTTGCCGCGACGCTGAGCCCGGCGGTCGCGATCGTCAGCTCGGGCGAGAACACGTACGGGCACCCTACTCAGGAGGCCCTCGACCTCTACGCGGGCGTGGGAGCCGCAGTCCTCCGCACGGACCGATGCGGGACCTTCGCGCTCGTCGTGCGGGACGGGGCGCTCGCGGTCGCGGGGTGCGAGGACGGGTGACCACGAGGAAGGGCGACGTGGTGTCGTGCGCGGACGACGCTGAGCCCGCACGTCGTGGACAGGCGGTGGTGCCTGCGTCAGACTCACCTCGTGACCAGACCGGGCCCGGTCCAGCCACACGACGAAGGGTGAGGCATGGCGGTGCTCGTGCTGCAGGACGAGTTCGCTCCGCTGCTCCTTGCACGGGGCTTCGTGCGGTCGAACAAGGTGTTCCGGAGGACGCCCGGCGACGGTATGGGGATGACGGTCTGGCTGAATCCCGAGAACCGGCTGAAGCAGGTCCGGACGGTCAACGTCGACTGCTGGGTGGACGACGAGGACCAGGGGTGGCTCTACAGCCTGGACCAGGCCCGGGCCGTCTCGGAGATCGAGCGGCGTGGGGCCTGGGCGTCGTTCGACTACACCCCGGACATGCCGGACTGGCCGGCGGTCATCGTCGAGGACTTCGAACGGGTGACCCTGCCGTTCATCGATGCGTGCACCAGCCCGGCGGCGCTCTGCGACCTGCTGCTCGAAGGCCGCGTCCCGCCGTCGAACATGAAGCGGGCACCCGTCGGCTGGTTCGAGGATGTGTGGTCGATCGCCGACAGGGCGCGGCTCTCCGGGTACGGCGACACGGCGCTGGAGAGGCTCGGCTCTCTGCAGCTCACCCGGTCCGATCATGACAACGTCCAGTGGTGGGCTGTCCAGCAAGGGATCGACGATCTCGTCCTGAACGCCCCGCTGCCAAGTCCCCGGCGCTGGTTCGGCCGTCGCCGTCAGCGCTGAGCGTCACGGTGGGACGAAACTCTGGAGGGGCTGCGGCGTGAACGACCGCCCGCAGGTCGGGACATCGTCGTCGGGTTGCCCGATCTGCCGGTCGGTGCAGGGGATGTGAGAGCGGACACCGACCAGGAGCGGAGGGAGGGAGGTGGAGAGTCGGGGCGCGATCATGTGGTTGTCGTCCGTCGAGCATGCGGTTCTCGTGCGGATTCTGCGGATTCGCGACACCAACCGCATGCTCGGCCCCGCCGGGCGCTGACCGCCCCCGGGACAGAATCGCTCCCGGGACAGCATCGCCCCCAGGCGCCGCGCGCTGGTGAGTCGTGCCCCGCCAGGGGTCGGCGATGTGCCCTCGGTGGGTGGCCCGTGGGATCGTTGTGCCCATGGCTCCCGCTCCCTCCCGCACCTCTGCCCGCCCGTCCGCGACGCTCCCCTGGAACGCGGTCGAGCTCGCCCCCGTGGTGCTGGTGCAGGGACCGGAGGGTCTGCTCGCGGAGCGCGCCGTCGACTCGTTGCTCGAGCTCGCACGGGCCCGCGATGCGGAGGCGGAGAAGTCAGAGATCGAGGCGGTGACGTATCAGTCGGGCATGCTGACGGTCGCCGCGAGCCCGTCCCTCTTCGGTGAGCCCAAGTTCGTGGTCGTGCGGGGCGCCGAGGCCGCGGCCGACGCGCTCATCCCCGACGTGGTGGACTACGTCGCCTCGCCGGACCCGGAGACGACCGTCGTGATCGTGCACGGCGGCGGCGTCCGAGGCAAGAAGATGCTCGACGCGATCCGGGCGAGCGGCGCGCCGGTCGTGGCGTGCGAGGCCATCAAGAAGGACGCCGACAAGCTCTCGTTCGTCGCCGCCGAGGTCAAGGCGGCGGGTCGCCGTGCCGACGCAGCGGCCGTCAAGGCCCTCGTCGAGGCGCTCGGTAACGACCTGCGCGAGCTCGCGAGCGCGTGCGCCCAGCTCGTGGCGGACACGACCGGCACCATCGGCGCCGCGACGGTCGACAAGTACTACGGCGGTCGCGTCGAGGCGAGCGGTTTCCGCGTGGCCGACGCGGCCGTGGCGGGCAAGGCTGGTGAGGCAGTGTCCCTGCTGCGCCACGCGCTGGCGACCGGCGCGGACCCCGTGCCGCTCGTCGCCGTGCTCGCGATGAAGCTGCGCACGCTCGCCAAGGTCGCGGCCATGCGCGGGCGGGGAGGGGCGTCGGCCAAGGACCTGGGCCTGGCCCCCTGGCAGATCGACCGGGCTCGCAAGGACCTCTCGAGCTGGACCCCTGAAGGCCTCGCGGCGGCGATCACGGCGGTCGCTCAGGCCGACGCCGAGGTCAAGGGCGGCGGACGCGACCCGGTGTTCGCGGTCGAGCGCGCGGTACTCGTGATCGCGGGAGCGCACGGCACCGGTCGGTGACCCTGTCCCGGAGCACTACCGGCGGTGCTACCCAGGGCCGCAGCGCGATCAGGGTCAGGCCGGCCGGGGAGGACGACCTCGCGAGCATCGCGGGAATCGAACGCCGCGCGGCGCGCAGCGCGAACCTCGACCAGGTGCGCCTCGCCATGGCCGACCCGGGACGGTTCGTGGTCGTCGCGACGATCGACGATGCCGTGGCGGGGTGGGCGAAGACGCACTGGTGGCAGTACGCCGACGGGCCCGCTCCGGTCGGACACTACCTGGGCGGGATCACGGTCGACCCGGCGGCCCGCCGTCGGGGCGTCGGGGCCGCGTTGACCCAGGCGCGCATGGACTGGGTCTCGGGTCGCGCCTCGTTCGTCTGCTACGTCGTGAACGCGACGAACGCCGCGTCGATCGCGCTCCACCGCCGGTGGGGATTCCACGAGGTGGCGCGCGCCGCGTCGTTCCACACGATCCGGTTCACGGGAGGCAGCGGCGTGCTGCTGCGGGCCGGGCTGGACGGGATGCGGCAGGAAGCCTGAGGGCCACCCCCGGACGCACGAGAGGCGCTGCTCCGTGGAGGGAGCAGCGCCTCTCGACGTTCACCGTGCTGCCCGAGGTGGATCAGGGGCGCACAAGGTCACGCGTGGAAGGGAGTGTCAGGCTCAGAGAGCGTTGACGGCCTTCGCGAGTGCCGACTTGCGGTTAGCAGCCTGGTTCTCGTGAATGACACCCTTGGAGACTGCCTTGTCGAGCTTCTTCGACGCGACGACGAGGGCGCTGGTTGCGGCCTCCTTGTCACCGGCGGCGACGGCCTCGCGAACGCGGCGAACGTTCGTCCGGAGCTCCGACTTGACAGCCTTGTTGCGCAGACGAGCCTTCTCGTTCGTCTTGATGCGCTTGATCTGAGACTTGATGTTAGCCACGTGTGGACTTTCTGGTGTGTTCGCCGAAGCGATCGAATAGGTCGTAGAGGGCGATTCCAGCTCCGGGACTGGGGGTGGGGAACCCTTGGAGAGGAGCTGGAACTGTGCCCGCCGACCTGGGCGGACACGCGACCACCAAGACTACCAGCCGACCGCAGGATCGGCCAGAACGCTGGAACGCCGCCCTTCGTGCGGCCCGCGCGCGCCCCGTGCGGCGCCCTGCGCGGGGGCCAGCAGACCCCGACCCCACGGTCTCGTGCCGGGACGCAGGCCCGGACGGAGCCTCAGACCTTGCCCATCTCGCGGATGATCGTGTCGAACGTCGAGCGGCCCATGACCGCCCCCTCGCGGCGCACGGCGCCGGGGTCGACGCGGATCACACGGTCGAGGCGCACCTCGGAGTCGCGCCCCTGGGCGTCCCAGGGACCGGAGCCGATGTCGAGCCAGTGCCGGCCCCAGCGGGCCTCGTCCGCGGCGTCGCGCGAGTGGTCCTTGCTCGTGAGCATGATCGCGAGCAGCCAGCCGCCGTCACGCCCCACGAGCAGCACGGGACGGTCCTTGCCCTGGGTGAAGTCCTCCTCGTAGGGGACCCAGGTCCACACGATCTCGCCGGGGTCCGGGTCGCCGTCGAGCTGCGGCGCGTACTCGGCGCGCACCCGGCCGGTGTAGTCGCCGGGGTAGGTGCCCGCGCCGGGCTGGGGCCCGCGCGTCTGGGCGGGGGCGGGCTTGCGGCCCCCGGGCCGCGTGCTCGCGGCCCCTCGCGGGGCTCCCGCCGTGGGGCGGGCCGTGCCCGACGACGGCGCACCGGACCCGGGTCGGGGAGCGACACCGCGCGGGGTGCCCGACGTCGTCGGGCCGGAGGTCGTACGACCCGTGCCCGAGCCACCCGACCGCGACGAGCCGCCGAGCGCGCCGAGGATCGCGCGGGCCGCGTCCGTGAGCAGGGAGATCCACTTGTTCTGAGCCACGCCCGCAATCTACCGGGAGCGTGCGGTGCGTTCGGAGGCGTCCCGTCCGTCGGCGGAGGGGTGAGCCGTGCCCGTGCGGGCTCGTGGGACAATGATGGTTGCTGTCCGACCCTGCGCGCGGCGACCAGCGACCTGCCGAGCAGAACCCGGCGGCTCACGCTCCGTCGTCGAGCACCGAGCCGCAGGTCCGGGCGCCGTCCGCCGCCCCGTCTTGACCCACCACAGGAGCGCACCCCCGTTGTCCCCGATCCCCAGCGCCCAGCTGAGCACCCGCATCCAGCCCGCGGCGACGCCGCCCGAGCTGCTGCGCAACTTCTGCATCATCGCGCACATCGACCACGGCAAGTCCACGCTGGCCGACCGCATGCTGCAGCTGACCGGCGTCGTCGACGCGCGCGCCATGCGTGCGCAGTACCTCGACCGCATGGACATCGAGCGCGAGCGCGGCATCACGATCAAGTCGCAGGCCGTGCGCATGCCGTGGGCCGTGCGAGAGGGCGACGACCCGGACGACACGTCGGCGCCGCTCGTCCCCTACGCCCTGAACATGATCGACACGCCCGGGCACGTCGACTTCACGTACGAGGTCTCGCGCTCGCTCGCCGCGTGCGAGGGGGCCGTGCTCCTCGTGGACGCCGCGCAGGGCATCGAGGCGCAGACCCTCGCGAACCTGTACCTCGCGATGGAGAACGACCTCGCGATCATCCCCGTGCTCAACAAGATCGACCTGCCGGCCGCGCAGCCCGAGAAGTACGCCGAGGAGATCGCTGGTCTCGTGGGCGTCGACCCCTCGACGGTCCTGAAGGTCTCGGGCAAGACGGGCATGGGCGTGACCGAGCTGCTCGACCGCATCGTCCAGGAGGTGCCGGCCCCTCAGGGGGACGCCGACGCCCCGGCGCGCGCCATGATCTTCGACTCGGTCTACGACACCTACCGCGGCGTCGTGACCTACGTCCGTGTGGTCGACGGCAGCCTGAACCCGCGCGAGAAGATCGTCATGATGTCGACGCGCGCGACGCACGAGCTCCTCGAGATCGGCGTGAGCGCGCCCGAGCCGCACCCCACCAAGGGGCTCGGCGTGGGCGAGGTCGGTTACCTCATCACGGGCGTCAAGGACGTGCGCCAGTCCAAGGTCGGTGACACCGTGACCAACGCGGGCAAGCCTGCGGAGGACGCGCTCGGTGGTTACAGCGACCCCAAGCCCATGGTGTTCTCGGGCCTGTACCCGATCGACGGCTCGGACTACCCGGTCCTGCGCGACGCCCTGGACAAGCTCAAGCTCAACGACGCGGCGCTCAACTACGAGCCCGAGACCTCGGTCGCGCTCGGCTTCGGCTTCCGCGTGGGCTTCCTGGGCCTGCTGCACCTCGAGATCGTGCGCGAGCGCCTTGAGCGCGAGTTCGACCTCGAGCTCATCTCGACCGCGCCGAACGTCGTCTACGAGGTGACCCTCGAGGACCGCTCGGTCGTCACGGTCACCAACCCGAGCGAGTTCCCGGGCGGCAAGATCGGCGAGATCCGTGAGCCCATCGTCAAGGCCACGATCCTGTGCCCCACCGAGTTCATCGGTGCGGTCATGGAGCTGTGCCAGGGCAAGCGTGGCGTGCTGGGCGGCATGGACCACCTCTCGCAGGACCGCGTCGAGCTGCGGTACACGCTGCCCCTCGCAGAGATCGTGTTCGACTTCTTCGACCAGCTCAAGTCCAAGACGCGTGGCTACGCGTCGCTCGACTACGAGCTCTCGGGCGAGCAGGCGGCGGACCTGGTGAAGGTCGACATCCTGCTCCAGGGCCAGACGGTCGACGCGTTCAGCGCGATCGTGCACAAGGACAAGGCGTACTCGTACGGCGTCATGATGACGGAGAAGCTCAAGGAGCTCATCCCGCGTCAGCAGTTCGAGGTCCCCATCCAGGCCGCCGTGGGCGCGCGCGTGATCGCCCGCGAGACCATCCGCGCGATCCGCAAGGACGTGCTCGCCAAGTGCTACGGCGGCGACATCAGCCGTAAGCGCAAGCTGCTCGAGAAGCAGAAGGAGGGCAAGAAGCGCATGAAGACGATCGGTACGGTCGAGGTCCCCAAGGACGCGTTCATCGCGGCGCTGTCCTCCGACGGCGCGGGCAGCAGCGGCGGCAAGGACGCGAAGGACAAGTCCAAGAAGTGATGTGCTGCTCTCCTGGTGAGCGCGCGGTCCTCGCTGTCGCGGGGACCGCGCGCTCTGCGGCGTCCGGGGTGCGGGCATGAGCCCGGCGCTCCCGGACGGGATCCCCGTGCCCGACGACGGCGCTCTCCCTGCGTGGGTGGGACCCGGTCCCGGCGGGGCCGGGTCGGACGACCACGCGGGTCGCGCGTTCGGGGTGTACCTGCACGTGCCGTTCTGCACGGTGCGCTGCGGGTACTGCGACTTCAACACCTACACGGCCTCCGAGCTGGGCGGCGGTGCGAGCCAGGCCTCGTACGCGGACACGGCCCTGCGGGAGATCGAGCTCGCGGCGCGCGTCATGGAGCAGGCGGGCCTGGCGTCGCGTCCGGTCTCGACCGTGTTCGTGGGAGGTGGCACGCCGACGCTGCTCCCCGCCGGCGACCTCGGCCGGATGCTCGCGGGCGTGCGCGACGCGTGGGGCCTGGCTCCGGGCGCCGAGGTCACGACCGAGGCCAACCCGGACTCGGTGACCCCCGAGTCGCTCGCGCAGCTCGCCGAGTCGGGGTTCACACGGGTGTCGTTCGGGATGCAGTCGGCGGTGCCGCGCGTGCTCGCGACGCTCGAACGGACCCACGACCCCCGGCGCATCCCCGACGTGGTGCGCTGGGCCCGCGAGGCGGGGCTCGCGGTGTCGCTCGACCTCATCTACGGGACGCCGGGCGAGACGCTCGACGACTGGCGCACGAGCCTCGAGGCTGCCCTGGCCACCGGGGTCGACCACGTCTCGGCGTACGCGCTCGTCGTGGAGCAGGGGACCAAGATGGCGGCCCAGGTCCGCCGTGGCGAGATCTCGTTGCCGAGCGAGGACGACCAGGCCGAGAAGTACGAGCTCGCGGACGAGCTGCTGACCGCTGCCGGGCTCGAGTGGTACGAGGTGAGCAACTGGGCGCGGCGGTCCACCGGTGACGCCGGTGCCGCAGCGGTCGGCCCGGATCCCGCCTTCGCGTGCCGGCACAACCTGGCCTACTGGCGTGGTGAGGACTGGTGGGGCATCGGCCCCGGGGCCCACTCGTACATCGGAGGCGCGGCGAACCGTACCGACGTCAGCGGCACGCCGACCACGTCGTCGGAGTCGACGACCGACTCGTCGGACGCGTCGGGCGAGCCTGTCCAGGGCGGCCGTGAGGGCGTGCGATGGTGGAACGTGAAGCACCCGCGGCGGTACGCGGCGCTGCTCGAGGCGGGCAAGAGCCCGGCCGCCGGACGCGAGCTCCTGACGCTCGAGGAGGCGCACCTCGAACGCGTCATGCTGGGGGTGCGGCTGCGAGAGGGACTGGACCTGAGCGTCCTTACCGAGGTGGGTCGGCGCAACGTGGCCGGGATGGTCGCGGCAGGCCTCCTCGACGGCAGGGCGGCGATCCACGGCCGCGGGGTCCTGACCCTGCGCGGGAGGTTGCTGGCAGACACGGTCGTGCGGGAGCTGACGGACGGGTGACGATGGTCGGACAGTCGGCCTCGGTGCAGACCGGGGTGGCCAGGACGTCGACCGAGCACGTCGACGTGTGGCAACGACTGCAGCCGACCGAGCTGCTGGGTCCCGGATCGCTCGCGGACCCGACCGCCGGGGCCGTCGCGCCGCCGTCGGGCCGTGAAGAACCTGCCGGGCGCAGGCCCGAGCGCCCCTCCCGCCCAGCCCGTCCCACGGTCCGCTACCGGCGGATCGCCGGCCTGGACGGGTTGAGGGCTCTGGCCGTCGTCTCGGTCATGCTCTTCCACTTCGCGCCGCAGCTGCTCCCGGGAGGGTACGTCGGGGTCGACGTCTTCTTCGTGCTCTCGGGCTTCCTCATCACGACGCTCCTGGTCCGCGAGTTCCGGGAGCGGCGCACGCTCTCGCTGAGCCGGTTCTGGGTCCGCAGGGCGCGTCGCCTGCTCCCCGCGCTCGCGCTCGTCGTGCTCACGTGCACGGCGGTCGCAGGGCTCGTGGGCGGCGACGTCCTGGTCGGGATCGGCGCGCAGGTCGCCGGTGCCGCCACCTTCACGAGCAACTGGGTGTACATCGCCCAGGGCAGCACGTACTCGGGCGGTCTCGCGCCGCAGCTCTTCGCCAACCTGTGGTCGCTCGCGGTCGAGGAGCAGTTCTACCTGCTCTGGCCGCTCGCGGTCATCGGGGTGCTCGCGCTGCGGATCACCCGGCGCCGGGCCCTGGTCCTGGCAGGGGCTCTCGCGGTGGTCTCCGCCGTCGCGATGTCGCTGCTGTACGTGCCGGGCACGGACCCCACCCGGGTCTACTTCGGCACCGACACGCACCTGTTCGGGCTCATGATCGGTGCGTTCCTGGCCTTCTGGCACCTGCGGACCGGGCGCCCGACGCTCGTGCGCGAGTCCCCGCGGACGTCGACCACGCGCGGCGCGGCGTTCGTGCTCGGTGCGGGGACCGTGGGCGCGGTCGTGCTGGTGCTCGCGATGGTCGGGATGCCGTGGGACGCAGCGGTGACCTACCGAGGCGGGCTCTTCGTCGTGTCGCTGGCCACCGCCGGGGTCGTCAACCTCGTCCTGCACGCCCCTCGGCTCGGCAGGGTGCTCGACAGGGGCCCCGCGGGCTGGATCGGCGCCCGGTCCTACGGGCTCTACCTGTGGCACTGGCCCGTGCTCGTCCTGGTCGCCTCGATCGCGGGCGGCGGTGGCCTGTATGCGACCCCCGGTCCGTGGGTCGCGCTGATCGCGACGGCCGTGACCGTGGCCGCCGCGGCACTGTCCTACCGGTTCGTCGAACGGCCGGTCATGGGACGAGGGTTCGGCGGCTACGTCCGCACGGTCGTCGCGTGGGCCCGGCGGGGTGCCGCGGGGCGGAACCCGCTGCCCGTGCACGGGTGGGTCACGCTCGCGGCGTCGTTGCTCGTCGTGGGGCTGGCCGTCACGGGGTTCGTGCGGGCCCCGGCCGTCTCCTCGGTCGAGTCGCAGATCCTCGCAGGGCAGGAGGTGGCGGCGGGGACGCAGCAGCCGGGTGGAGCGGCGGTCGAGGAGACGCCGGTCCCCGAAGCGGCCCCGGAGCCCGCGCCCCCGGACCCGGCGGTCCAGGAACCCGCGGCGCCAGCCGCGGTCCCAGGGCCCCCACCGGGCGACCAGGTCACGATCATCGGCGACTCGGTCACCCTCGCGAGCGCACCGGCGCTCGCGGCTGCACTGCCCGGGGTGCTCATCGACGGCGCGGTCTCCCGGCAGATGAAGGACGCCGGTGGGCTCGTGGACACGGTCCGGGCGGCCGGGAACCTGCGGCCCTACGTCGTGGTCTCGCTGGGCACGAACAGCACGGTCGACGCCGCGATGATGGACCGGGTCCTCGCGACGATCGGACCGGACCACACCGTGGTGCTCGTGACGGGGTACGCCGACAGGTCCTGGGTGCCCGTCGCCAACGCCGAGATGATCGGGGCCTCCCAGCGGTTCGGCAACGTCGTCGTCGCTGACTGGAGCGCGGCGATCGCGGCTCAGCCGACGCTCCTGGGGCCCGACGGCGTGCACCCGGCAGGGGAGGGGACCGCGCTCTACGCGAGCGTGGTCGCGGCCGGCCTCGCGCAGGCGGTCGCGCTCCGCGGCTGACCCTGCTGGCTCTGCGCAGCCCTGGTTCGCGCTGTCCGGACCGGTTACCTGCGGTGCGCGTGGGGGACACCCCGGGAGAACAGGTGCTCACGTCGCAGGTCCTCGACGTCACCCGCTGCTCCTGTGGCGGGAAACGTCCCGAAGCGTCATCGTTGATAGCGATCTGTGAAATGTTCGATCGTCACAGTCTGTTCACAGTGTGGCTTGCCGCACCCCGACGACCGAGGGATCCCGATGAGCGACAACACCGCAGGCGGGCCGCCGCCGGACGAGAACGAGCCCACGCCGCAGAACCCGTACGCGAGCACGCCCGACCCGGACGCCGCGCCGCCTCCCTCCGAGCCCGTGCAGCCCGTCACGCCTCCGGTGACCCCGCCCGCACAGCCCACGCCGCCGACCGCACCGCCGGTCACGCCCCCGACAGCACCGCCCGTCGCCCCGCCCCCGTACGGGGCGCCGACCCCGCCCCCGGCCGCACCGCCCTACGGCGCACCGGCCGGAGGCCAGCCGCCCGTCGCTCCGCCCGCCGGCGGTGGCGGCTACCCGCCCCCCGGCGGTGGCGGCTACCCACCCCCCGGCGGTGGTGGCTATCCGCCCCCGGGTGGCGGCTTCCCGCCTGCCGGGGGTGCGTACCCCCCTCCCGGCGGTGCGTACCCGCCTCCGGGGCAGCCCGCCTACGCGGGCGCCGCGCCCTTCGCGGTCGGTGACGCGATCGGATTCGGATGGAAGAAGTTCTGGGCGAACCCCTGGCCGTGGGTCCTCGCAGCGCTGATCTTCCTGCTGATCAACACGCTCTTCAGCTGGCTCACCGGCGGCTTCGAGCAGTTCTCGGACTATCGCACCGACGGGTTCACCGACACCAACATGTTCGAGGCCGTCGGGCTGAGTGTCGGCAGCGTGGTGCTGTCGATCATCGGCGCGATCATCGGTTACCTCATCACCGCCTTCTTCACCCGCGGGGCCCTCGACGAGTCGCAGGGGCGCAAGCCCGACGTCGCGGCGTTCTTCGGGATCGGCAACGTGGTGAACGTCATCCTCGCGGCCTTCCTGGTCGGCATCATGGCAGCCGTCGGCACGATCCTCTGCGTCCTGCCCGGCCTGGCGGTCCTGCTCTTCTCGGCCTTCGTCTACTACTTCACGCTCGACAAGGAGCAGGACGCGATCACCGCGATCAAGTCGAGCTGGTCGCTCGTCGCGAAGAACTTCGGGTCGGTCTTCCTGCTGCTCCTCGCGCTCTTCGGCATCAACATCGTCGGGGCCCTCCTGTGCGGGATCGGCCTGCTGGTCACGCTCCCGCTGTCCTACATCGCGGTGGCCTACGCCTACCGCCGTCTGATCGGCGAGCAGCCGGTCTGACCGGAACAGCAGACCAAGGTCACCGGGCCCCGGTGCCGCTCTCGTGGAGCGGCGCCGGGGCCCGGCGCCATGTCGGGCGAGGTCGTGGGCGGGACCGGTGCGCCCAGCCCCCGGGCAGGGTGGCCCCGGGCGATCGCGACCGGCTAGCGTGAGGCGCCCGGTCCGTCACGAAGGGTCCGGTTCGACCGCAGAGAGGCCACGATGAGCGACCAGCACTCCTCCGACCAGGTTCCGGACTACGGGCAGTACGTCCCGCCGGCCGGCCAGGGCGGCGCCCCCGGCCCCCAGGGACATCCGGGCCAGAACGGCTATCCCGGTCAGCCCGGCGGCTACGGGCCGTCCGCCGGCCAGCAGCCGGGACAGCAGGGGCAGTACCCGCCGCCCGGACAGTTCGGGCAGTACCCGCCGCAGGGCCAGCCGGGACCGGCCCAGCCCCTCTCGCCGGCGGACACCAAGACGTGGGCCAGCCTGTCGCACCTCCTGGGCGGCATCCTCGGCTTCCTCGCGCCCCTCGTGATCTGGCTGGTCTTCCGTGAGCGCAGCTACGTCGTGGACGGCGAGGCCAAGAAGGCCCTCAACTTCCAGATCCTCGTGGCGATCGTGCTGGTCGGCGCGAACCTCGTGCTCCCCGGCTTCCTCGAGGGCCTCGTGATCTTCGGCGTGTGGGTCACGTCGCTCGTGTTCGGCGTCCTGAACTTCCAGGCCGTCGGCAAGGGCCAGGCGACCAGCTACCCGGTCGACGTGAGGATCGTGAAGTAGCTCAGTCGACCGTCACGAAGTCGATGAGCTCCTCGACCCGGCCCAGCAGGGACGGCTCGAGGTCGGCGTAGGTCCGCACGGTGCCGAGGATGCGCTGCCAGCCCCGGGCGACGTCGGCCTGCTCGGCCGCGGGCCACCCGAGCTCGCGCAGGATCCCGCGCTTCCACTCGGTACCGCGCTCGATCACGGGCCAGGTGGTCAGGCCGACGCGCTCGGGGCGCACGGCCTGCCACACGTCCACGTAGGGGTGGCCCAGCACCTTGACGGTGCCGGGGCGCACGCCTCGCAGCGCCTCGGCGACCAGGCGCGTCTCCTTGCTGCCCGGGACCAGGTGGTCGACCAGCACGCCCACCTTGCGCTCCGCCGTCGGGCTGAAGTCCTTGAGAGCTTCCGCGAGGTTGTCCACGCCGTCGAGGAGCTCGACCACGACGCCCTCGATGCGCAGGTCGTCGCCCCAGACCTTCTCGACGAGCTCGGCGTCGTGCTTGCCCTCGACCCAGATGCGCGAACCGCGGGCGACGCGGGCGCGGACGTCGGCGACCGCGCGCGAGCCCGACGCGGTGCGCGTGGGCGCGGCGGGGGCGCGCGAGGTCACGGGTGCCGTCAGCTCGACGGGCTCGCCGTCGACCCAGAAGCCGGGGCCCAGGGGGAAGGTGCGTGTCCGTCCCGCACGGTCCTCGAGGACGACGATGTGCATGCCGCCCGACTTCTCGACCCGTACCACCGCGCCGACCCAGCCGGTCTCGACGTCCTCGACGACGAGGCCGCGCTCGGCGGGCTGCGGACGCGAGACGGGGCGCCTGCGGTGGGGGACCGGGGCGGGGGTCGCGCTGGACAGGACGTCGGCACCGTAGCGATCGAAGCTCACCCGACTCACCCTAGGCGCTGGTCGGCCCCGGGCCCGGAAGGGGCGCGCGGCGACCCGTGAACCGCCGCACGGCTCGCCGGGTGCCGTGGCGCGGGCCGTGGTACGACTGGCCGGTGAGCACTTCGAGCGGTCAGGCCGCGCCCGACCCCCAGCGATGGCGCGTCCTGGGGCTGTGTCTCGCGGTCGGCTTCATCACCATGCTCGACGTGTCGATCGTCAACGTCGCGCTCCCGTCGATCGAGAAGGCGCTCGACGCGGGCCCCACCGAGCTGCAGCTCATCGTCGCGGGCTACACCCTCGCGTTCGGTCTGGCCCTCGTCCCCGCGGGTCGCCTGGGCGACGCGGGCGGGCGTCGCACGCTGTTCATCGTCGGGCTCGTGGGCTTCGCGCTCACGAGCCTCGCAGCGGGCCTGGCGCCGAGCGACGAGTGGCTCGCGATCGCGAGGCTCCTGCAGGGGGCGAGCGCGGGACTGCTCAACCCGCAGGTCATCGGGCTCATCCAGCAGATGTTCTCGGGGTACGAGCGAGGCAAGGCGTTCGGCATGTTCGGCGCCACGATCGGCGTATCCACGGCCCTCGGGCCTCTCCTCGGCGGGTTGATCCTCCAGGTCGCGGGCGAGGAGAACGGGTGGCGGTGGATCTTCGGGATCAACGTCCCGATCATCGCGGTCGTCCTGCCGCTCGCGATCCGCTTCCTGCCCGCGTCGACGCGCAAGGCCGGCCCGCGCAAGCTCGATCCCGTGGGCCTGGTCCTCATCGCGGTCGCGACGGTCGCGGTCATGCTCCCGTTCGTCACGACGTCGGGCCAGGACGACGACCCGGGTCGCTGGTGGTGGCTCGCGGTCGGGGCGGCCGCGGTGGCAGCGACGGTGCTCTGGGAGCGGCGCTACCAGCGCACCACGGGTGCCCCCGTCCTGGACCCGCGGGTCCTGTCGCTCACGTCGTTCCGCAACGGCACGCTGCTGGGGATCACGTACTTCGCGGGCTTCACGGGGATCTTCCTCGTCGCGACGCTCTACCTGCAGAACGACCTGCACTTCACGCCCCTGCACGCGGGGCTCATCGGCATGCCGTTCGCGATCGCGTCGGGCGTCGCGTCGTGGCTCGCGGGGCGCGGCGTCGCACGCTGGGGTCGGCCGCTCGTGGTGGCCGGGCTGGTCGTGGTGCTCGTGGGGCTCGCGGGCGTGATCCTCGCGATCCGTGTCACGGGCGACGACGTGTCGGCCGGAGGGTGGGCCATCGCCCTGACCATGATGGTCGCGGGGATCGGGAGCGGCACCGTCATTTCGCCCAACCAGACGCTGACCCTCGCACGGGTGCCGGTCGAGCTCGCGGGGGTCGCGGGGAGCATGCTCCAGCTCGGGCAGCGCGTGGGCTCGGCCATGGGCATCGCGGTGGTCCTCTCGACGTACTACTCGCTCAAGGCGGGCGGCTCGACGGGTGCGGTCGCCGCGAGCACCGCGATGCTCATCACGGTCGCGCTGGTCGCGGTCTCGCTCGTGGTCGCGGTCGTGGACCTGCGGGCGCGCCACGCGCAGGGCGCGCCTGAGGGCAAGGTGCCGTCCGCGACGTGAGCTCCGCCGTCGGGCAGGGCACGGCGTGCGCCGCGCGGTGCTGCCGGGCGAACGCACGAGGCCCGACGGCGGAGCGTGCGTGGTGTGGTCGGGTGCAGCACGCCCTCGCCGGGGACCCTTCCCGCAGACCGTGTGAGGAGGATGTGCACGGCGCCCGCCGGCCTCCCGCGACCGCGTAGAATTAGCACTCGACGGTAGAGAGTGCGAACGCGCGACGATCGGCAGGAGGTGGACATGAGCGAGGAACGACGGCTCGATGTGCTGCGTGCGATCGTCGAGGACTACGTCCTCACCAGGGAACCGGTGGGGTCGCGGGTCCTCGCCGAGCGGCACCGCCTGGGCGTGTCCCCGGCCACGATCCGCAACGACATGGCCGCCCTCGAGGAGGACGGCTACATCGCCCAGCCGCACACGTCGGCCGGACGCATCCCCACGGACAAGGGCTACCGCCTGTTCGTGGACAAGCTCTCGACGGTCAAGCCCCTGTCGTCGCCCGAGCGCCGGGCGATCGAGACCTTCCTGTCGGAGGCCGTCGACCTCGACGACGTCGTGGCGCGTGCCGGGCGTCTCCTCGCCCAGCTCACTGGTCAGGTCGCCGTGGTCCAGTACCCGTCGCTGCGCCGCTCCGGGCTGCGTCACCTCGAGCTCGTGCCGGTCGGTGACCGCCGCCTGCTCGTGGTGATCATCACGGACACGGGCCGCGTCGAGCAGCGCACGCTCGAGGTCGCCGCGGCCCCGGACGAGGCGACGCTCGCCGAGCTGCGCTCGCGGCTCAACGCGGTCGCCGCGGGCAAGCGTCTCGCGGAGCTCGGGCAGGGCTTCGCCGAGGTCGCCGAGCAGTTCCGCCCCGAGCACCAGGACCTGGCCCGCTCGCTCGCGCAGCTGGTCGAGGAGACCCTCTCGGAAGAGTCCGAGGAGCGTATCGTGCTGGCCGGCACCGCGAACCTGGCCCGGGTCGGGATGCGGTTCGAGCACGCGCTGCGGCCGGTCCTCGAGGCGCTCGAGGAACAAGTCGTGCTGCTCGGGTTGTTGACCGAGATGGCCGCGGAGTCCGGGGTGAGCGTGCGGATCGGTCACGAGACGCAGCTCGAGGGCCTCGCGGAGACCTCGGTCGTGACGAGCGGATACGGTAACGAGGGCGACTCGGTCGCGCTGATCGGTTCGATCGGACCGACCCGCATGGACTATCCAGGGACGATCGCCTCGGTCCGCGCCGTGGCGCGGTACCTGTCGCGCGTCCTGACTGCATGAGCATGGTTCTTGCGCCACCGGGTGCGGTGACCGGGCCCTCGGGCCCGGTACGTGCCGCGGGGCGTTGTCGGAAGTCGCCGATCCACCGTCGGCGTGCGCTAGTAGAGAGTGACCTGTGAGCGACTACTACGAGATCCTGGGCGTGCCCCGGGACGCGAGCCAGGACCAGATCAAGAAGGCCTACCGCAAGCTGGCCCGTGAGCTGCACCCTGACGTCGCGGGCGAGGCCGCCGAGGACAAGTTCAAGGACGTGTCCCGCGCGTACGAGGTCCTGTCCAACCCGGACAAGCGCCAGCAGTACGACCTCGGTTCGGACCCGTCCGCCGCCGGTGGCGGCATGGGCGGGGGCTTCGGCTTCCAGGACATCTTCGAGACGTTCTTCGGCGGGGGACAGGCGCAGTCCGGCCCCATCCCGCGCGCCCGCCGTGGCCAGGACTCCCTGGTCCGGCTCGACATCGACCTCTCGGAGGCGACCTTCGGGGCGCGCCGCGAGCTCCAGGTGGACACCGCGGTGGTCTGCGGGACGTGCAGCGGCTCGTGCTGTCGCCCCGGCACCTCGCCGCGCACCTGTGACGTCTGCAACGGGCGCGGCACGGTCCAGCGCGTGGCTCGCTCGTTCCTCGGCCAGGTCATGACGACCGCCCCGTGCGCCGCGTGCCAGGGCTTCGGCACCGTCATCCCCGAGCCGTGCGCCGAGTGCGCGGGCGAGGGGCGCGTGCGCAGCCGCCGCACCCTGACCGTGAACGTTCCCGCGGGCGTCGACACCGGGACGCGCATCAAGCTCACGTCCCAGGGCGAGGTCGGCCCGGCCGGCGGACCCGCGGGCGACCTGTACGTCGAGATCCGCGAGCGCAACCACGAGATCTTCGTGCGCCGCGGCGACGACCTGCACTGCACGCTCCAGGTCCCCATGACCGCCGCCGCGCTCGGCACGGTCCTCGAGCTCGAGACGCTCGACGGCCCGCAGGAGATCGACCTGCGCCCCGGCACGCAGCCCGGCCAGATCGTCACGCTCAAGAACCTCGGTGTCGGGCACCTGCACACGGGTGGTCGCGGCGACCTCAACGTGCACGTCGAGGTCCAGGTGCCCACGGGGCTCGACGACGAGCAGCAGGAGCTGCTGCGCTCGCTCGCCAAGGCCCGTGGCGAGGAACGCCCGGACCCGCGCCTGTCGGCCGCGCACCCGGGGGTCTTCTCCCGTCTGCGCGACAAGCTCTCGGGGCGCTGAGGCATGAGCGCACCGGTCTTCCTCGCCGAGGCGGGCGGCTCGTCGGACGGCGCGACCGCGAGCGGCCTCGCCGGGTACCCCGCGGGCTCGCTCTACGTGCTCGACGGCGCCGAGGGGCGCCACGCGGGCGTCGTCCAGCGGCGCGGGGTCGGTGAGCACGTCGACGTCGTCGACGGCGACGGGCTGCGGCTGCGGTGCGTCATCGAGCTCGTGGAGGCTGCCCAGGTCAGCCTGCGTGTCGAGGAGGTCGTGCAGGAGCCGGCGCCCGACGTCGTCGTGACCCTCGTCCAGGCACTCGCCAAGGGCGACCGGGACGAGATGGCGATCGAGGCCGCGACCGAGGTCGGGGCCGACGCCGTCGTCCCGTGGCAGGCCGAGCGCTCGGTCGTCGTGTGGCGAGGGGACCGTGCCGCCAAGTCGCGGGCCCGCTGGCTCGCGACCGTGCGTGCCGCGACCAAGCAGGCCCGCCGTGCGCGCCTGCCGCGCGTCGACGTCGCGATCGACACGCGCGGGCTCGTCGAGCGCACGCGCGAGGTCGTCGCGTCGGGCGGCGCCGTGATCGTCCTGCACGAGGAGGCGAGCGCCCCGCTCGCCGAGGTGCCCCTGCCCGTCCCCGCGTCCGAGGACGGGTCCCGGGCGGGCCGGGCGCCCGAGGTGCTCGTCGTCGTCGGGCCGGAGGGCGGCATCTCCGACCGCGAGGTCGAGGCCCTCACCGAGGCCGGCGCGCTGACCGCGCGGCTCGGGCCGCACGTGCTGCGCACGTCGACCGCCGGACCCGTCGCGATCGCGCTGCTCGTCCAGCGGCTCGGCCGCTGGGACGGGACGCCCGCGTGAGCGGACGCGCTCCGGAGCGTGCGGTCGCCGGGCTGTGGCCCGGTGACCGGGGGTAGCCTGCCGACATGACGAGCAACGACACCTCCCGGCCCACCGACCCGGACTGCCTGTTCTGCAAGATCGTCGCGGGGGAGATCCCCGCGACGGTCGTCGCCGCGACGGACCAGGCGGTCGCCTTCAAGGACATCAACCCCCAGGCCCCGCTGCACGTCCTCGTGGTGCCACGGGCGCACCACGGTGACATCGCGCAGCTCGCGGCCGCGGACCCCGAGCTGCTCTCGGGCGTCGTCGCGCTCGCGGACGCCGTGGCGAGCGAGCAGGCCGACGGCCAGTTCCGGCTCATCTTCAACTCGGGCCCGCGCGCAGGCCAGAGCGTCTTCCACGTCCACGGACACGTGATCGGCGGCAAGGAGCTGGGCTGGACCCCGGCCTGACCTCGTCACGACCCGCGGAGGGTGCCGGGCGCAGGACACACCCGCTCAGGGCGTAATTCGCCCTGACCCGTCGCCCTGCGCTCGTTACCATGGATGCACCACGAAATCTCCCCGACCTGCAGAAGGAGTGCTTCGGCGCAAGCCGGCTCATGCCATCCTCGACACCACCCTTGCCGCACGGCTCGTCGACGCCCGGCCCCGGAGGCTCCTCCCGCGACCCGGGGCGCGCGCGCTCCGAGCAGACGAACGGCACGGACGACCGAGGGGCGCCGGGCGCCCAGCACCCCAGCACACGGGTCGAGCACCGGATCGTCGTCCCGTCCCACGTCTCCATGGCGGCCCTGCTCGGCAGCGGTGACTCGGTCCTGCGTGCGGTCGAGGCCGGGTTCCCCTCGGTCGACGTCCACGCGCGGGGCAACGAGATCGTGGTCAAGGGGCCGGTCGGAGACGTCGCGCTCGCCTCACGGCTGCTCGACGAGCTCGTCGAGGTCGTCGAGTCGGGCACGCAGCTCTCGGCCGACGTCGTCACGCGCTCGATCGCGATGCTCACGGCCGCGACGGCGTCGCGTCCTGCCGAGGTCCTGACGTTCAACATCCTCTCGAACCGCGGACGGACCATCCGGCCCAAGACGGTCGGGCAGAAGCGTTACGTGGACGCGATCGACGCGAGCACCGTGACGTTCGGGATCGGTCCTGCGGGGACGGGCAAGACCTACCTCGCGATGGCCAAGGCCGTCCAGGCGCTGCAGGCCAAGCAGGTCAGCCGCATCGTCCTGACGCGCCCCGCGGTCGAGGCGGGCGAGCGGCTCGGGTTCCTGCCGGGCTCGCTCTCGGAGAAGATCGACCCGTACCTGCGCCCGCTGTACGACGCGCTGCACGACATGATCGACCCCGAGTCGATCCCCAAGCTCATCGAGGCCGGCACCATCGAGGTGGCCCCGCTGGCCTACATGCGTGGCCGTACGCTCAACGACGCGTTCATCATCCTCGACGAGGCGCAGAACACCTCGACGGAGCAGATGAAGATGTTCCTCACGCGCCTCGGGTTCGGCTCCAAGATGGTCATCACGGGCGACGTGACGCAGGTCGACCTGCCCGGGGGCACCACCTCGGGGCTCCGGGTCATCGAGGACGTCCTGACCGGGGTCGACGACGTCGAGTTCTGCCGGCTCACGTCGACGGACGTCGTCCGGCACCGCCTCGTGAGCGAGATCATCGACGCCTACGCCCGCTGGGACGTCAGCAGCGCACGGCCCGCACGCGACAGCGGAAACCACCAGCACGGCTCGGCGCGCGGAGGCACCTCTCGCCAGGGCAGACCACGAGACCAACGAGAGCAAGGGGCACGCTGATGAGCGTCGAGATCAACAACGAGTCCGGCTACGAGGTCGACGAGGCCGAGTTCGCGGCGCTGGCGCGCTACGTCTTGGACGCCATGCACGTGCACCCGCAGAGCGAGCTCGGCATCCGCTTCGTCGAGACCGACGTCATGACCGAGCTCCACGTGCGGTGGATGGACGAGCCGGGACCCACGGACGTCCTGTCGTTCCCCATGGATGAGCTGCGTCCGGGTCGTGACGGCGACGTGACCCCGGCCGGCGAGCTGGGCGACATCGTCCTGTGCCCCGAGGTCGCGGCCCAGCAGGCCGTCACGGCCGGCCACTCCACCGCGGAGGAGATGCTCCTGCTCACCACGCACGGGATCCTCCACCTGCTCGGGTACGACCACGCCGAGCCCGAGGAGGAGAAGGAGATGTTCGCGCTCCAGCGCAAGCTCCTGCTGACCTTCCTCGCCAGCCGATGACCGAGGTCCCCGTCGCGCTGCTCCTCGTCCTGGCCGTGCTCGGCGTCGTCCTCGCGGGCGCGCTCGGCGCGGGCGAGAGCGCGGTCATGCGGGTCACGCGCGCCGCGGTCGCCGAGGCGGCCGCGGAGGCCGAGGCGGGCACGGGGACCGCAGGTGCGTCCGGAGGTGGGGCCGGAGGCCCGGTCCCACCTCGCGTCGCCCGCGCGCGACGCGTCCAGTCCCTGACCGAGGACCCGCCGCACACCGCGGCCGCGCTCGCGTTCCTGCGGGTCGTCGCGGAGATGGTGGCCGCTGCCTGCGTCACGCTCCTGGTCTCGGTGTGGCTCGACGACTGGTGGCAGGCGCTGCTCGCGGCGCTGGTCTTCGCAGTCGTCGTGGCGCTCGTGTTCGCGCGCATCGCGCCCCGTGCGCTGGGGCGCCGTCACCCCGTGCAGGTCCTGCTCCTGCTCTCGGGCGTGCTCACGCCCGCGGTCGCGCTCACGGGCTGGGTCGCGCGCGTCACGGGCTCGAAAGACGAATCGGACGGCCCCTACGAGCGCGAGCTGCGCGACATGGTGGACCGCGTGAACGAGTCCGAGATCATCGAGGAGGAGGAGCGCGAGATGATCCGCTCCGTCTTCGAGCTGGGCGACACCCTGACCCGTGAGGTCATGGTCCCTCGGACCGACATGATCACGACCCCGGCCACCACCCCGCTGTCCAAGGCGCTGTCGCTGTTCCTGCGCTCGGGGTTCTCGCGCCTGCCCGTCACGGGCACGTCGGTCGACGACCTGGTGGGAGTCGTCTACTTCAAGGACGTCGTCAAGGTCGTCAACGCTTCGCCCGAGGCCGGCTCGCGGCGCGTGGCGGACGTCGCCCGGCCCGCGATCTTCGTGCCCGAGTCCAAGCCCGTCGACGACCTGCTGCGCGAGATGCAGGCCTCGGCCTCGCACATCGCGATGGTCGTCGACGAGTACGGCGGGGTCGCGGGGCTCGTGACGATCGAGGACGCGCTCGAGGAGATCGTTGGCGAGCTGACCGACGAGCACGACAAGTCCGGTCCCGAGATCGAGGACCTGGGCGACGGGGAGTTCCGCATCCCCGCGCGGCTGCCGCTCGACGAGCTCGGCGAGCTGTTCGACCTCGACATCGAGGACGACGACGTCGACACCGTGGGTGGCCTGCTCGCCAAGGCGCTGGGCAAGGTCCCGCTCCCGGGATCGGTCGCCGAGGCGCAGGGCGTGCACATGGTCGGCGAACGGGTCGAGGGCCGGCGCAAGCAGCTCGCGACGGTCCTCGTGCGGGCCGTCACCCCGGAGCACGAGACGGACGGGGCGGACGAGACGCCGTCGGGCCGTACCGACCGCCAGGAGCGACACGACCACCGGGAGCGCGCCGAGCGCGACCACCAGACACACCCCGAGCGCGCAGAGCGCGCCGGGAGGACGAGCGAGGACCCGCGCCGCGCGGGCCAGACGAACGAGAGAGAAGCACACCGGTGACCCAGAACGACCCAGCAGCACCCGAGCACAAGTCCGGCTTCGCGTGCTTCGTCGGGCGGCCCAACGCGGGCAAGTCCACGCTGACGAACGCACTGGTCGGGCAGAAGGTCGCGATCACCTCCGGGCGCCCGCAGACGACCCGGCACACGATCCGCGGCATCGTGCACCGTCCCGACGCCCAGCTCATCCTCGTGGACACGCCCGGGCTGCACCGCCCGCGCACGCTCCTCGGCGAGCGGCTCAACGACCTGGTGCGCGAGACGCTCGCGCAGGTCGACGTGATCGCCTTCTGCCTGCCCGCGGACCAGAAGGTCGGCCCGGGTGACAAGTACATCGCGGCGCAGCTCGCCGACCTGATGAAGGGCCGGCGACCCACCCCGGTCGTCGCGGTCGTGACCAAGGCGGACCTCGTGGACCGCGAGACGCTGACCAAGCACCTGCTGGCGGTCGACCAGCTGGGCGAGTGGCAGGACATCGTCCCGGTCTCGGCCGTGGACGGCTTCCAGGTCGAGGTCCTCGAGCAGGTCCTCGTCAAGCACCTGCCGAAGGGCCCTGAGCTCTACCCCGGCGGTGAGCTGACCGACGAGCCCGAGGCCGTCATGGTCGCCGAGCTGGTGCGCGAGGCCGCGCTCGAGGGCGTGCGCGACGAGCTGCCGCACAGCCTCGCGGTCGTGGTCGACGAGATCCTGCCGCGCGAGGGCTCGGGCAACCCGGCGACGGGCAAGCCTCCGCTCCTGGACGTGCGCGTCAACCTGTTCGTCGAGCGCGACAGCCAGAAGGCCATCATCATCGGGCGCGGCGGGTCGCGGCTGCGGCACGTCGGCACCGAGGCGCGCAAGGGGATCGAGGCGCTGCTCGGCGCGCGGGTCTACCTGGACCTGCACGTCAAGGTCGCCAAGGACTGGCAGCGCGACCCCAAGCAGCTGCGCAGGCTCGGCTTCTAGGGTGGGCCCCCGGTCCGCCCTCGGGACGTCCCGCTACTTTCCTCGAACGCAGGCGGGACTCCAGCCCGCCTCGATACGATCCTGACGTGATCTTCCGGACCGCCGCCACGAGCGCCGCCCTCGCGATCGGCCTCGCCCTGGTCGGTGCGGTCACGGGACCCCAGTGGGATCCCGTGCCCGTGACCGACCACCTCGAGCCCTCGACGCCCGACACGACGATCGGCGGGCAGGGGCCCGACGTCCGGCCGGTCGGGACCTACGCCGTGCAGGAGACCCCCGTGGTCGTCCAGCTCGACGGGACGAGCGTCGACGGGATCGTGCGCGAGCCCGTCGACGCGCCCGACGGCCTGCCCGGGGTGGTCTTCCTCCACGGCGCGGGCACGGGCTCGGCCGACGAGGCGTTCGTCGACGTCGCGACAGACCTGGCGAGCGCGGGCGTGGTCACGCTCGTGCCGTCCAAGCGGCTCGACACGTACACGACGCGGCACCGGGACTACGTCGACATGGCCGACGACTACGAGCGCTCGGTCGACCTGCTGCGCGCCAGGCCGTCGGTCGATCCCGCGCGGGTAGGGCTCTACGCCGAGTCGGAGGGCACCTGGGTCGCGCCCGTGCTCGCGGACCAGGACCAGGACGTCTCGTTCGTCGTCCTGGTCTCGGCACCGGTGGTGCCGCCGCGCCAGCAGGCGGGGTTCGCGGTGGACTCGTACCTGCGCAACACGGGTGTGCCGCAGGGGGTCTTCCGGGCGATCCCGCGTGCGGTGGGCATGGAGATGCCCGGAGGCGGCTTCGAGTACGCGGACTTCGACGTCACGCCCTACCTCGCGCGGCTCTCGGTGCCCACGCTCGTGGCGTACGGCACGGCCGACCCGTCGATGCCCGTCGAGCAGGGTGCGCTGCGCATCATCGCCGACGCCGGGGCCAACGGGAACCACGACGTCACGGTCCGCTACTACGAGGGCGCCAACCACGGCATCAAGATCGACGACGTCATGGTCCCCGAGTTCCCGCGGGACGTCAGCGCCTGGGTGCAGGGGCTGCCAGGGACCGCGAGCGCCCCGCCGACGGTCGCGGGCGGGCAGCCGAACCAGCTCTACCTGGCCTCGGCCGTGCCGAACCCGCGCTGGTACGGCAACGGCGACATCGTGATCGGGTTCGTGATCGTGGGCGGGGTGCTGCTCGTGGTGGGCCCGCTGGTGTGGCTGGTCACGGGGGCGGTGCGCAGGGTCCGGCGCACCCCGCACCCTGCCGGTCGTCTCGCGCCAGGGCTGCGGTGGCCGCTCGCGGGGCTGGCCGTGGGGTCGGTCGCGACGATGGCGGGACTGGTCGTGTACCTGGTCGCCGTCGCGCGGCTCGCGCTCGACTACAAGACGGACTCGTGGGTCGTGCAGGGTGGGTGGATCGCGGTGCGCCTGCTCGGTCTGGCGACGGTCGTCGCGGCCGCGTTCATCATCAACCGGTTGTCGGACCTGCGCCAGGCGCGCAAGGCGGTCCTGGCTTCTCCCGAGGGCGGCGGTGTCGTGGTGCGTCCGGCGACGGGCGTGGGTGCGCGCACGACGTTGTGGGCCACGGTCGCCGGCTCCACGATCCTGCTCGTCACGCTCGCGTACTGGGGCGTCTACCAGCTGGGCATCTGACGCCGGACGCGTCGGACGCCTAGGGTCGAGGCATGGGACGACGCGCGCGCGACGGGGCCGAGGGGCGGATGCGTTCGTTCGCGCTCGAGGAGGTCGAGGAGGACGTCGACTGGCCTTCTCCGGTACCGGCGGGCCCGGGGGTGCAGGGCACCGCACCGGCTCGCGGCGAGGTGCCCGACGACGGAGCTCGCCTCCCGTCGGCGGGCCGCGGTCCGGGGTCTGGCGAGGCGCCCGGGGGAGCCCGGCCTGGTCGGCGCCTGTCGCGCAGGGCCCGTGGGCTCCTGGCCGCTGCTGTCGCCGCGGTGGTCGTGCTCGTCGTGGGCGGTCTCGTGGTCGGAGAACGGAACGAGGCCGCGCGCATCGAGCGGGTCATGGCCTCGTCGGGCGGTGTCCGGAGCCTGGGCGCGGACGTCGGGGTGGTCTGGAGCATCGACCCCCTCGCGGGCGGGAACGCGCCGGACCTGGGCCGGTGGAGCCAGCCGGTCCTGGTGGACGGGGTGCTGGTCGTCCCGGGGGATCCCGTGGCGGGGTACGACCCGGTCACGGGGGAGCGCCTGTGGAGGGTGGCTGACTCGTCGGTGCCGTCGGCGAGCGCGTCCCGCAGCGGGGGCCAGACGAGGTGCAGCGGCAGCGGTCCGCGCGGGGACCGGGGTCCCGTCGTCTGCACGACGTCCGACTACCGCCCGGTGACCGTCTTCGGCGAGACCTCCGAGGAGGCGCACCTGCGCGGCGTGGAGGTCATCGACCCGACGACCGGTGACCTGGTCACCTCGCGGGCTGTCGACGGGGAGACCACCGCGGCGACCGTCGCGTTCACGGACGGCCTGGCCACGTTCGCGTGGGATGCGGGAGGCCAGGTCGTGGTGACGCTCGAGGACCTGGCCACGGGGGAGGTGCGCTGGACCCGAGAGCTGGTCCCCGACCCCGAGGAGAGCGCGGCGAGCGCGCGCTATCTCCAGGGGTGGCCCGACGGCGACGGGCTCCGCGTCGAGGCGGCCGGCCTCAGCGTGACGCTGGACGCGCACGGGAAGTCCGTCGACACGCGGGAGGATCCGTCGTGGGACTCGACGCTCCCCGACGGAGGCAGGCTCTCGATGGGGGGCGACGGGACCTGGACGGTCTTCGCCCCCGACGGGCACGAGTCGTTCAGCGTCGAGGGGAACGTCGTCCCGTTCGAGGTGACCGACGGGTCGGCGGACGCTCCCCTGTTCGTCTCGGGCGGAGGAGACGTGATGGACGCGGCCGGGACGATCGCCCGGCCCGTGTTCTCGGCGCTCGACCGCCGGACGGGGCGGACGCTCTGGACGGTCGACGGATCCCTCGACCGCGCGGTCGCGCAGATCGGGGACGTCGGTGTCCTGTCAGGTGCGGGCCGGCTGTGGGGGGTCGACCTGGCGACCGGCGAGAGGGCCTGGGAGGCGGAGGGGATCCTGACGTACGGTCAGTCCTTCACCGACGGCACGGACCTCTACCTGGTCGGGCGGAGCGGGAACGGTTCGACGCGGGTCACGGCGATCTCTGTCGACTCGGGCCAGGAGCTCTGGGCGTCCGACCTCCCGGTGGCCTTGTTCTGGGCGTTCACTGCCCGGGGCCGGCTCGTGCTCGTGACCTACGAGGGCGGGCTGCTGGGACTGGGCTGAGAGGAGGCCGACGCTCGGCGGCTCCATCCCGTCGGATCAGGGCTACCGTGGAAAAGGTGGCCCCACGCCGTCGTGAGCACTCCGCCCACGCCGTCGAGCTGGTCGAAGTGGCCGAGCTCGACGACGACTTCGACGCGACCTGGGGTCTGCCTCCTGGGGGTCGGACCGCGACGGGCGGGGGAGGGGCGCCGCCGACGACGGGACCAGACCGGGGCCGCACGGGGCGCTCGAGCCCGCGACGTGGTGGCCGAGGGGGTACGGACACACCTGGTGTCGCCAGCGGCACTCTCGCGCAGTCGGCGCAGTCGGCGCAGTCGGCGCAGTCGGCGCCGACGGAGTCGTCCGAGCCGTCCGCGCCGGACGCGTCCGCACTGCCCTCCCGCGCTCGGCGGGTCCCGGCGCGTGCCCTGGTCGTGGCCGCCGTGGCCGTGGCCGTGGCGGGCACAGGCGCGTCCTTCGTCGTCGGGGGGCTCTCCGACCGTCATCGGGCCGGGCTCGTCGCGACGCAGCCGGGCGGTCTGTGGTCGGTCGCCCCTGATCCTGACGTCGTCTGGCGGGCGCCGACCGACGGCGGATGGCCCGCGGCCGTGGAGGGGCAGGTCGTGCTCGAGGCCGACGGAGCCCTGCAGGGCCTCGACGTCGCGACCGGCGAGCCGCTGTGGTCGGCCTCGTTGCCCGAGGGCACGAGCGTGTGCGGCCCGGACCTGCTCGACCCGGGGAGCGTGGGATCGCCGCTCGTGTGCGTGACGGAGGTCGACCCGGCACCGGCAGGGGAGGCGCCGGGCACCGGGGACGGCCCGGTCGACGCCTCCGAGCCGTCGACCTCGCGGTCCACGTTCGTCGTGACCGTCCTCGACCCGGCAGGTCAGGTCGTGGGGACCCGTGCGCTCGCCGGGGCGACCGACGCGGCCACCCCCCTCGCCGACGGGCTCGTGGCGACCGCTCGTCGGGACGGCGACCGCGCGGTCGTGAGCTGGGAGGAGGCTCTCGACGGGACCCTCGTGCGGACGCGCGTCCTGCACGCGGCCGGCTATCCGGTCGACGCCGTCGGCTCGACGACCCGGGAGGACGACCGGGACGCCGGGACCATCGAGCTGCGCGGACTGCGCGGGCTGCTCCACGTCCGGGCGCCGGACCTGCGCGAGACCTTCGACGCGTCCGGGGAGTACGCGACCGGCTATGCGCGCCCCCGGTCCGTGCCCGGAGGCTGGGCCGCCGGCGGCCCTCTGCCGGGAGACCTGCGCGTCCGGGCCGCGCTCGACGCCCGGACGGGCCAGGTCGAGGAGGTGCGCGTGCTCGACGCGGACGGCAGCGAGCGGTACGTCCTGCCGGGCGAGCCGTTCGTCCCGGCGGTGACCGACGGGACGGTGCCGCACGTCCTGGTCGTCCGGTCACCCGGCTTCACGGGGTACGACGCGCTCTCCGGGCGACGCCTGTGGCACCGGGAGGAGTGGCCCGAGATGATCTGGCTCCAGACCGACGACGTCCTGGTCGTCGAGTCGGGCTCCCGGCTGATCGCGATCGAGACCCGCACGGGCCGGGACCTGTGGCGGCGCTGGCTGTCGAGCGAGGTGCACCGGGCCTTCACCGACGGCGACTCCCTGCTCCTGACGAGCACGATCACGGGACGCAGGGACGACCCGGACGTGGGGGCGTCCGAGCTCGTCTCGCTCAACCTGTTCGACGGTGGTCTCGAGTGGCGAGACGTCCTGGATCCCACGTACCGAGAAGTCGTCTCGGCGCAGGGTCAGCTCTTCGCGGTCACGGACACGGAAGTGGTCCGGATCGGTTGAGGGGTCGGCCGGTCTCCTGGTGGGAGACTTGAGCCATCGGTGATCAACCGGTAGAAACTGACGGGGCCGTCATGGCCTGAAACCGGTGCTCGACCGATCCCGAGGCCGGGGCGACCTGTAGGGAGAGCACGATGACCAACGAGACCGACCCGGGGCCCGGCCCCGATCAGCAGGAACCGACCGGGGGGACGGGGCCGCTCGCCCGGGCCACGGCTCGGACGCCCGACGAGTCGGCTCCCGACGGCGCCACGGCGTCGTCGGCGGACCCTGCGGCCACGTCGTCCGGCAAGCCGTCCGAGCAGCCCGAGGAGAAGGCGTCCGCGTCGGCGACCACGTCACCTGCCGCGCCGGCCAACCCCTTCGCCGGGATCCCGGTGAGCGACTACGTGCGCGACGGCGTCGCGGCGCTCCTGCTGTTCGTCTCGTTGACCATGCCGTGGGACTTCGCGAACCGGGCGTCGGACAAGGTCGAGGTCATCCTCGTCTCGGTCCTCTCCCTGCTCTCGCTCGCCCTGCCGTACCTGGCGCGGACGGGGGTCCTGCCCACGACGTGGACGGTGCACACGACGCGCAGGGTCCGGCTCCTGGCGAGCGCACCCTACGGGCTGCTGGTCGCCGTCTACGTCGTCCTGGACCTGGTGAACGGCACGGCCGGCAACGGGTGGGGCGGCCTCGGCACGGGTCTCGCGCTCGGTCTCGCCGGGGCCGTGCTGGCCGCGCAGCCTCGCCAGGCGGAGCTCGGCCCGGTCGACCAGGACCGGGCCGTGTCCCAGACCTGGGTCAAGGTCCTGATCGGGATCGGCGCGCTCGCGGTCGTGGGTGCGGTCGTCGCGTTCGTGTTCAGCCTGACGCTCGGGCTCGGCGTCGTCGGGATCTTCGCGCGCCTGGTCGTCGCCGCGCTTGCGGTCGGGCTCGTCGGACTGCCCGTGTGGGGGATCCTCCGCAAGCAGGAGTCCTGGCGCCTGGTGCTCGTCGGCCTCGGGATCGCGCTCGTGGTGCTCTACGTCCTCAACACGGGCAATTTTCTCGTGAGCTACGAGAGCCTGCGCGGCGGCCAGTTCGGCCTGCTGCTGATCCCGGCGGCCGCAGCGGTCGCCGCCTCGCCCGCGGTCGCCCGCAGCACGGCGTCCGCGTCCCCCGTCGAGACGTGGGTCGCCGTGGCGGTCGACACCCTGGACCTGGTCCTCGTCGTCGCGGCGGTGCTGACGCTCCAGGCGATCCTGTGGCTCGCCGCCGGGCTGAGCGGGGTCGTCGTGATCCTCGCGCTCGTGCTCGGCCTCCTCATGGTGGGCGTGAGCCTCGTCGCTCGTCGTGCCCTCGCCCGGGACGCCGTGTCGGGCAGGACGCTCGCGCTGGGCGGCGCGGGGGTCGTGGCGGTGCTCGGCATCGTGCTCCTCATCGTCGTCGCGAACCAGTCCGGCCTGGGGATCGGTGTCGGGACCGACCTGCTGCTGCTGGCCTTCGGCCTGCCTGCCATCACGGCGTTCGCGCTCACGGTGCCCGCGGAGGTCCGCACGCACTTCGCCGAGAACCGTCCGGCGTCCGTCGTCGGGGCCGACGCGGCACCGAGCGCCTACGTGTGGCAGCCGCCCGCGCCTCGCCCCGTGCGCCCCCAGCCCGCCCAGGAGCCCGTCGCCGGCCCGTACGGCAGCGGGAGCTACGCGACCGGTCCTGACGGCTACGGTCCGGCCGCGGGCGCCCGCGAGCAGGACCCGGTGGCCCCCGTGTCGCGACCGACCTCGGCGCAGCCCGGCGCGCAGGCGCCCTACCAGCCGAGCCCCCAGCCGTACAGCCCGGCCCCGGCCCAGCAGCCGGCTCAGCAGCCGGCGCAGCCGGTCGCGCAGGAGCCGCACCGTCCGGCGCAGCCGGCACAGCAGCCCACGCAGCCGGTCGCGCAGGAGCAGTACCGTCCTGCGCAGCCGAGCCAGCAGCCGTACAGCCCGGCCCAGCCCCAGCAGCAGCCTGCGCGCCCGGTCGAGCAGTACCAGCCGACCCAGGTGCTGCCTGCACAGGGCGTCCAGTCCGCGCGCCCCGTGCAGCCGGCCGTCCAGGAGCGCTCCGGCTACGCGGCCCGTCCGGGCTACGCGGCCCAGGCAGCCGGGGAGACCGCGGTCCTGCCGGCCTACCAGGACCCGCAGCCGGTCGGCTTCAGCGCGGCGCAGGCGCTCGACCCGTCGACGCCGCTCGAGGTCCTCGCGCAGATCGTCCAGGAGGCGCCGCACCTGCGGCCCCAGGTCGCGGCCAACCCGTCGACGTACCCGGCGCTGCTCGAGTGGCTCGGCAACCTCGGGGACCCCGCGGTCGACGCCGCGCTGCGCTCGCGCGGACGCTGACCCCGGCGACCCGCTGAGGCGGGCCCGACGACGTCGCTCACGCGACGCGTCGGGCCCGCCTCTCGCATGTCATCCTGCGGGACGTCCCTGAGCGTGGTCCCGGACGGGGGTATGGTGACAACGTGCACCTGACGCAGCTGCTCCTCCTTCGTTGCCGCGACGAGGCCCTCTAGGCCGCAACCTCGTCGCGGTGGTTGGTGTGCCGGCTGAACAGCACCGACGAAGAGATCGCGAAGGACATGATGAGCACCACGGCGCAGACCCCCCAGACCAGCCCCCGCTCCGCACAGCAGCCGTCCGGCATGCCCGTGCACAAGTACGAGCCGTTCCACCAGCAGTTCGACGTGTCGCTGCCGGACCGGACGTGGCCGGACAAGCGCATCGAGAAGGCCCCGCGCTGGTGCGCGGTCGACCTGCGGGACGGCAACCAGGCACTGATCGAGCCCATGAACGCCGAGCGCAAGCTGAAGATGTTCCAGCTGCTCGTCGAGATGGGCTACAAGGAGATCGAGGTCGGCTTCCCGTCGGCCTCCCAGACGGACTTCGACTTCGTGCGCCTGCTCATCGAGGACGGGCACATCCCGGACGACGTCGTGATCCAGGTCCTGACCCAGTCGCGCGAGCACCTGATCGCCCGCACGTACGAGTCGCTGCGCGGCGCCAAGCAGGCGATCGTGCACCTGTACAACTCGACGTCGCGCCTGCAGCGCGACGTCGTGTTCCGCACCGACGAGGACGGCATCGTCGACATCGCGGTGGAGGGCGCCAAGCTCTGCCGCAAGTTCGAGGAGACCATCCCCGAGACGGCTGTCTTCTACGAGTACTCGCCCGAGTCGTACACGGGCACCGAGCTCGAGTTCGCGGTGCGGATCTGCAACGAGGTCATCGAGGTCTTCGAGCCGACGGCGGACCGCAAGGTCATCATCAACCTGCCCGCGACGGTCGAGATGGCCACCCCCAACGTCTATGCCGACTCGATCGAGTGGATGAACCGCCACCTCGCGCACCGCGAGAACGTGGTCCTGTCGCTGCACCCGCACAACGACCGCGGCACGGCCGTCGCGGCGGCCGAGCTGGGCTACCAGGCCGGAGCGGACCGCATCGAGGGCTGCCTGTTCGGCAACGGGGAGCGCACGGGCAACGTCTGCCTGGTGACGCTGGGCATGAACCTGTTCAGCCAGGGGATCGACCCCCAGATCGACTTCACCGACATGGACCGCGTGCGCCGCACGGTCGAGTACTGCAACCAGATCGCGGTCCACGAGCGTCACCCGTACGCGGGTGACCTGGTGTTCACGGCGTTCTCCGGCTCGCACCAGGACGCGATCAAGAAGGGCCTGGACGCCATGGCCGCGCAGGCCGAGGCCGCGGGCAAGGGCGTCGACGACCTGGTCTGGGGCGTGCCGTACCTGCCGATCGACCCCAAGGACGTCGGGCGCTCGTACGAGGCCGTGATCCGGGTCAACTCGCAGTCGGGCAAGGGCGGCATCTCCTACCTGCTCAAGTCCGAGCGGCACCTGGACCTGCCGCGGCGGCTGCAGATCGAGTTCTCGCGCGTCGTCCAGGCGTTCACCGACGCGGGTGGCCAGGAGGTCACGGGCGACGACATCTGGCGGATCTTCTCGGACGAGTACCTGCCGGTCGACCCGGACTCGGGGCTCGAGCCCTGGGGCCGCCTGAAGCTGCGCGGCACCCGGGCGTCGTCGACCGAGGACGGCCCGGACACCCTGGCCGTCGACGTCCTGGACCGCGGTGACGAGCTGACGCTCGACGGCTCGGGCAACGGGCCGGTCGCGGCGTTCGTCGACGCGATCGCGCACGTCGGGGTCGAGGTACGGGTCCTGGACTACGCCGAGCACGCGCTGTCGGAGGGCGGCGACGCCAACGCCGCGGCCTACGTCGAGTGCCAGGTGGGCGACGAGGTGCTGTGGGGCGTCGGCATCGACCCGTCGATCACGACGGCCTCGCTCAAGGCGATCGTCTCGGCCGTCAACCGCGCGGAGCGCGTCGCGGTCTGACCTCGCAGCCTGCCGGCCTCCGGTGGGGGCGAGGCTCCTGCGCGACACGCCTGGCGTAGCGCGCACGAGCTCCGCCCCCACGGGCACGGGCCCGTGAGGGACCTGTGCACGTAGGCCCACGAGACGGGGCGCGTGCACCGGGACGTGGGTGGCATGGCGGACAATAGGGGAGTGGTCCTCTACCGAGACGAAGCGATCGTGCTCCGCACCCAGAAGCTGGGCGAAGCCGACCGCATCGTCACCCTGCTGACACGGGAGAACGGCAAGGTCCGGGCCGTGGGCAAGGGGGTGCGGCGCACGTCGTCGCGGTTCGGCGCACGGCTCGAGCCCTTCATGTTCGTCGACGTGCAGCTCCACGTGGGGCGCAGCCTCGACGTCGTGACCCAGGCGGAGACCGTGGGTCCCTACGCCCGGGCGATCTGCGAGGACTACGGCCTCTACACCGCGGGGACCGCGATGCTGGAGACGGCCGACCGCCTGGTCGAGGCCGAGAAGGAGCCCGCGGTGCAGCAGTTCTGGCTGCTCGCGGGGGCCGTCCGCTCTCTCGCGGTCAACGCCCACGCCCCCGGCCTGGTCCTGGACTCCTACCTGCTGCGCGCCTTCGCGGTCGCGGGGTGGGCGCCCAGCTTCACGGACTGCTCGCGCTGCGGCGAGCCCGGGCCGCACCGCTCGTTCGCGGTGGCGCTCGGCGGAGCGGTGTGCGGTCGCTGCCGGCCCCCGGGGTCCACAGCTCCCGCCCCCGAGACCTTCTCGCTGCTCGCCGCGCTGCTCGCGGGCGAGTGGGACGTGGCGGACGCGTCCGACGCGCGCCACCGCAAGGAAGCCAGCGGCCTCGTGGCCGCCTACAGCCAATATCACCTGGAGAGAACGTTGCGATCACTGCGGATGGTGGAACGAGACGGAGCGGTCACTCCGCGGGCCGGAGGAGAGGCCTGATGGCCCGACCGATCCAGCCGCCCCCGCCTCATCCGTCGGGGGCCGTCGCGCCCAGGATCCCGGCGCGGTTCGTGCCCAACCACGTGGCGATCGTCATGGACGGCAACGGCCGGTGGGCCAACGAGCGCGGGCTGCCGCGCACGGAAGGGCACAAGGCCGGCGAGGCCGCGTTGCTCGACGTCGTGGCGGGCGCGATCGAGATCGGCGTCAAGCACGTCTCGGCCTACGCGTTCTCGACCGAGAACTGGAAGCGCTCACCCGAGGAGGTGCGCTTCCTCATGCAGTTCAACCGCGACGTGATCCGTCGTCGGCGCGACGAGATGAGCAGCTGGGGCGTGCGGATGCGCTGGGCGGGTCGCCGCCCGCGCCTGTGGGGCTCGGTCATCAAGGAGCTCGAGGATGCCGAGCGGCTCACCGCGGGCAACGACACCTGCACCCTGACGATGTGCGTGAACTACGGCGGCCGCGCCGAGATCGCGGACGCGGCGCAGGCGATCGCGCAGGAGGTCGCGGCCGGTCGGCTGGACCCCAAGAAGGTCACCGAGAAGACCGTCGCCAAGTACCTCGACGAGCCGGACCTGCCGGACGTGGACCTGTTCCTGCGGTCCTCTGGCGAGCAGCGCACCTCCAACTTCATGATCTGGCAGGCCGCGTACGCGGAGATGGTCTTCCTGCCCGAGCACTGGCCGGACGTGGACCGACGCAGCCTGTGGCGCGCGGTCGAGGAGTACGCGAGCCGTGACCGGCGCTACGGCGGGGCGATCGACAAGTCGGCCGACCTCCCCTGAGGCCTGGGTCGAGGTCTCCCGTCGGGGGGAGGGGTCCGAGCCCTCCCCCCGACGGGTCCCTCCCGCACGGCGGGGGCGTCGTCCTGCGCGTGTCGGTGCCCTTCGCTAGCCTGCCCGGTATGACTCTTTCGATCGGCATGGTCACGGTGGACTCGACCGACCCGCGCCCGTTGGCGCAGTGGTGGGCACGGCAGACGGGCGGTCGCCTCGTCGACGAGGCGGACGGCTGGTTCCTCGAGGTCGTGCCTGCGGGCGACGGCCAGGGGCCCGTGCTCGGGTTCCAGAAGGTCGACGACCCGACGCCCGGCAAGAACAAGATCCACCTCGACCTGTCCGCGCCGGACCGGGCTGCCGAGGTCTCGCGCCTGGTCGCCGACGGCGCGGGCCTCGTGGCAGAGCACACGATCCCGGGCTACCGGTGGTCGGTGCTCACCGACCCGCAGGGCAACCAGTTCTGCCTGGGCGAGCCCGACGAGACGGCCACCGAGATCTCCTGACGGCGGGGACGTGACCGTCGGCCGAGTCCGTGGCGGACGGTCGACGTCGCGGACCACCGACGGTCGGCACGCGTGACGACCGGCCGCCGACGCGCCGCCTCCCCGGGAAACGGTCGCGTGCGACTCGTCAGTCGCGCGGGCGGTCGGCCTGTGAGGGCGTCGCGCCCGGACCGCGCGTGCCACGCGCGTGGTCCTGCGGGTCGCCCTGTGCGTCGAGCAGCAGGTCCGCCACGTCGCCGAACGGGTTGGCACCGGCCGGCCGCGAGCGCGCCGCCCCGTCCGCCCCTGGCTGGTCGTCCGTCGCGATGGCGTCGCCCTCGGGCGAGCCGCTCGTCCCGTCCGCGGCGTCCGCCGCGAGGGCGCGGGCGCGGCGACGGCGCCGCGAGGCGACGACGATCCACGCCACGAGCCCGACGACGAGGAGCACGATCACGGCCAGCCCGACGGGGCTGCGGGCCGCGAGCAGCACAGCCGTGTTGAATGCTGCGATCCCGATCGTCGTCCAGATCGCGGCCCAGATGGCGCAGCCGGGCAGCAGCGCCGCGAGGTAGCGCGAGAACTTCATGCGCGTGTAGCCGGCCGTCAGGTTGATGACGGTCTGCACGCCCACGGTGAAGAAGGACAGCGTGACGGCGATGGGTCCCCACGTGTTGATCGTCGAGATCGCTCGCTGGGCGCGCTCGCTCTCGAGCCGTCGCGACCACGACGTGTTGACCGTGCCCCGTGCCACACCGCGACCGGCCCAGTAGGTCGCCTGAGCGCGGACGAACACGATCGCGAACGCTGCGGCATAGATGATCCAGTACGGCACGCCGTCGATCGAGAAGATCCCGGACGACTCGTCACCGGCCGCCGAGACGACCGAGGTGACGGGGCCCGAGGAGGCGAGCGACGCCGTCGGGACGGAGAGCGCGCCCACGAACGCCCCCGCGAGCGCGGACACCGCGCTCATGCGTCCTGCTTCGCCCGGCACGCCGCGCAGGTACCGAAGAGCTCGATCGTGTGCTGGATGTCCGTGAAGCCGTGGGCCGCGCCGACCTGCGAGGCCCAGGTCTCGACGGTCGGGCCGTCGATCTCGACCGCCGTGCCGCACGCGCGGCACACCAGGTGGTGGTGGTGCTCGCTGCGCTCGCACTTGCGGTACAGGCTCTCGCCGTCCTCGGTGCGCAGGACGTCGACGTGCCCGCCCTCCGCCAGAGTCTGCAGGGTGCGGTAGACCGTCGCCAGACCCACCGCATCGCCGCGGGCGCGCAGCAGCTCGTGGAGCTGTTGCGCGCTGCGGAAGTCGGGCAGGTCCTCGAGAGCCTCGGAGACCGCCGCCCGCTGCCGGGTCATGCGCTGCATCGCTCGCCACCTTCCACGTGGACGTCGTCGGGGATGTCGGGGTGCGGGTCGTGCGACGTGCGAGGCCTGCGCCGCACGAGCACGGGACGCAGGATCGCCACGACCGCGTAGAGGGCGATCGCCAGGACGACGATCGTGGCCCCCGGGGACAGAGTCTGCCAGTACGTGACGGAGAGCCCGACCACGCAGACCACGACGCCGATGACCATGGCCAGCGCCATGGTCCGGCGGAACGAGATGGTCACGAGCTGGGCGATCGCGACGGGCACGATCATGAGCGCGCTGACGAGCAGCAGACCCACGACGCGCATGGCCACGGTCACGGTCAGGGCCGCGATGACCGCGATCGCGATGTTGAGCGCCCGGACGGGCAGGCCCGACGCGCGCGAGAACTCCTCGTCGTAGCTCACGGCGAACAGCGCCGCGCGCAGGCCCATGCCGACCGCGAGAATGAGCACGCCCAGGAACAGCGTGAGCCACAGGTCGGTGGGCGAGACGCTCGAGATCGAGCCGAACAGGTACTGCATGAGGTTGCCCGAGCTGCCGCCGGCGACCCCGATGAGCAGCACGCCGCCCGCGATCCCGCCGTAGAACATCAGGGCCAGGGCGACGTCTCCGCTCGTGCGCCCGCGCTCGCGCACGAGCTCGATGATCACCGAGCCGATCACGGCCGCGACCACGGCGCCGGGGATCGCGAGCGCGTCGTTGGGGACCACGCCCATGGCGCCGCCCACCAGCCAGCCGAGCGCGACACCGGTCAGGGCGACGTGCCCGATCCCGTCGCCGAGCAGCGACAGCTTGCGCTGCACGAGGTAGGTCCCCATGACGGGTGCGGTGACCCCCACGAGCACGGCCGCGATCAGGGCGCGCTGCATGAAGGGGTCGGAGAGCATCCCGACGAGCTCGTCCAGGGCGTTCACGAGGCGGCTCCACGGTCGATACGGGCGGGGGCGGGGGAGTGGCGCGTGAGCGGGGCGTCGGTCAGGCCCATGTCCGAACCGGGCGAGGCGCTGCGCTCGGGGTCGTCGCCGTGCGGGTGCAGGTGCTCGTGGTCCGGCCCGGCGTGCGCCGACGTGACCTGGGGCGGGGCGCCGTCGTGGACGACCAGGCCGTGGCGCAGGACCACGCAGCGCTGGATGAGCGGCGCGAGCGCGCCCAGCTCGTGCAGGACGACCAGGACCGTCATGCCGTCGCGCGTGAGCTCGGTCAGCGTCGCGGCGAACGCCTCCTGGCTGGGCTGGTCCACGCCCGCGACGGGCTCGTCGAGGATGAGCAGCCGGGGGTCGCGCGCGAGGGCCCGGGCGATGAGGACGCGCTGCTGCTGGCCCCCCGAGAGCTCGTGCACCGCGCTCTGCGCGCGGTCGGCGAGGCTGACGCGGTCGAGGGCCTCGCGGGCCGTCGCGCGCCAGCCACGAGGCAGCCGGATGCGGCGCCCGTGGAGCAGGCCCGACGCGACGACCTCCTCGGCCGTCGAGGGCACGCCCGCCTGTGCGGAGACGCGCTGGGGGACGTAGCCGAGCTGCGCCCACGGGACCTGGGGGCCCAGGTCCGCGCCCAGGAGCCGCACGTGGCCCGCCGCGAGCGGCACGATGCCGACGAGGGACTTCACGAGCGTGGACTTGCCCGAGCCGTTCGCGCCGAGCAGCGCGACGACCTCGCCGCGCTCGACCGTGAGGTCGACGCCGCGCAGGATGTCGCTGTTGCCGAGGGTCACGTGGATCCCGGTGGCCTCGATCGCCGGTGGGTTCAGGGGTGAGGTGCTCATGCGCAGGTCAGGCCGGTGCGCAGCGCCTCCAGGTTGTTCCGCATGACGTCAAGGTAGTCGCTGCCGGTGTCGCTCAGGCCCTCGAGGGGGTCGAGGACCGCGGCCTGCACGCCGACGTCCTGCGCGAGGGTCTGGGTCACCTTGGGGCTCGTGAGGGTCTCGAAGAAGATCGTCGTGATGCCGTGGTCACGGATGACGTCCGCGACCTCGCGCAGGCGTGCAGGGGAGGGCTCGGCCTCGGGGTCGATCCCGGTGATGCCGATCTGCTCCAGGCCGTAGCGCTCGGCGAGGTACCCGAACGCCTCGTGCGAGGTCACGAGGTAGGGGCTCGCGCAGCTCGCGAGCCCCTCGCTGTACTCGGTGTCGAGCGCGGTCAGGTCGGCCGTGAGCTCGGCCAGGTTGGCCGCGTACTCGTCGGCGCCGTCGGGGTCGATCGCGGTGAGCTCGGCCGCGACCTGCTCGGCGACCGGGACCAGGCGCGTGGGGTCGAGCCAGAAGTGGGGGTCGAGGCCGCCGTGCGACGAGTGGTCGTGCCCGTCGTCGGCGTCTCCGTCGTCTGCGTGGTCGTCGTGCGCGTCCTCGGTGCCCGTCGTGCTCGCACCCGTGCCCGACTCGCCCGGGTGCTCCTCGAGGCCTGCGGCCTCGGACGCGTCGACGACGTGCGCAGGCTGACGACCCTCGACGGCCTCGTCGACGGCCGCCTGGAAGCCGGACTGGTAGACGACGAGGTCGGCCGTGCCGACCGTGCGGGCCTGGGCGGGCGAGAGCTCGAGGTCGTGGGGCTCGGCCGCGGGCGGGGTGAGGTTGGAGACCTCGACGCGGTCCCCGCCCACGCGCTCGGCGACGAACTGCAGGGGGTAGAACGACGCGAGCACCTGCACGGTGTCTCCCGCGGCGTCGCCGCCCGACCCGCCGCCACCCGACGTCCCCCCGGAGCCGCAGGCCGCCAGGGTGAGCATGGTCGCGAGGGCGACGGAGCTGACGAGGGCGGCACGGTGCGATCGAGAGAGGAGGGGCATGCCCCCATCGTCGTTGATATTGATAACGGATGTCAACAAGGGTGGGTGTGGCCTGGGTGACACAGCGCCCAGGGGGACGCGACCGTCCGACGGCGCCTGCGCCGTCGGGCCTGCGGCCCACCCCGGGCTCACCTCGCCAGGAAAGACCGAGTAGCCTGGGACGTTGGCGCCCACGGACCTCGACCGCCTCGACGCGGCGACCGGGGCGCCTGTCCTGCACCGTCCCGCACGAAGCCACGTGCGGGGTACACACGATTTCCTGGAGTGATCGCCCGTGGCCACTGCGCCTTCTCGACTCGATGCCGTCGTCTCCCTCGCCAAGCGGCGCGGGTTCGTCTTCCCCTCGGGCGAGATCTACGGCGGTACCCGCTCCGCATGGGACTACGGGCCCCTGGGCACCGAGCTCAAGGAGAACATCAAGAAGCAGTGGTGGCGCACCATGGTCACGAGCCGTGACGACGTGGTGGGCCTCGACTCCTCCGTGATCCTCCCGCGCGAGGTCTGGGTCGCCTCGGGCCACGTCGGCGTCTTCACCGACCCGCTCACCGAGTGCCTCTCGTGCCACAAGCGGTTCCGCGAGGACCAGATGATCGAGGAGTTCGAGGAGAAGAAGGGCCGCGCCCCCGAGGGCGGCCTCGCCGAGATCGCCTGCCCCAACTGCGGCACCCGTGGTCAGTGGACCGAGCCCCGCGACTTCAACATGATGCTCAAGACCTACCTCGGCCCCGTCGAGGACGAGTCCGGGATGCACTACCTGCGCCCCGAGACCGCGCAGGGCATCTTCGTGAACTTCCAGAACGTCGTGGGCGCCGCACGCAAGAAGCCGCCGTTCGGCATCGGCCAGATCGGCAAGTCGTTCCGCAACGAGATCACGCCCGGGAACTTCATCTTCCGCACGCGCGAGTTCGAGCAGATGGAGATGGAGTTCTTCGTCGAGCCCGGGACGGACGAGGAGTGGCACCAGTACTGGATCGACCTGCGCACCAGCTGGTACGTCGACCTCGGCATCTCGCGCGACAACCTGCGCCTCTACGAGCACCCGAAGGAGAAGCTGTCGCACTACTCGACCCGCACGGTCGACATCGAGTACCGCTTCGGCTTCAAGGGGTCCGAGTGGGGCGAGCTCGAGGGCGTCGCGAACCGCACCGACTTCGACCTCAAGACGCACTCGGAGCACTCCGGCAAGGACCTCACCTACCGTGACCCCGTCACGAACGAGAAGTACGTGCCGTACGTGATCGAGCCCGCCGCGGGCCTGACGCGCTCGCTCATGGCGTTCCTCGTCGAGTCGTACCACGAGGAGGAGGCGCCCAACGCGAAGGGCGGCACCGACGTCCGTACGGTGCTCCGCCTCGACCCGCGCCTCGCGCCCGTCAAGGCCGCCGTGCTGCCGCTGAGCCGCAACGAGCAGCTCTCGCCCAAGGCGCGCGACCTCGCGGCCGAGCTCCGCAAGTACTGGAACGTCGACTTCGACGACGCGGGCGCGATCGGTCGTCGCTACCGCCGCCAGGACGAGATCGGCACGCCGTTCTGCATCACGGTCGACTTCGACACGCTCGAGGACCAGGCCGTGACGATCCGTCACCGCGACTCCATGGAGCAGGAGCGCGTCGCGCTCGACCAGGTGACCGCCTACCTGGCAGCGCGCCTCCTCGGCGCCTAGCGCGTCCGCCCCGCGGGGCAGCGAAGGGCCGCCGTCCACCCGTGGACGGCGGCCCTTTTTCGCCTGCTGCGGGGATGGTGGGAGAATGGCCCGGTGACCCTCCCCACCCTTTCCGACGCCTCGCGCGCGCCCGAGACCCCGGCGCCCGCAACCGGACACGTGCTGCCGCCCCTGCGGATCGGGCCCCACGTCGTCGACACCCCCGTGGTCCTCGCCCCCATGGCGGGCGTGACCAACGCGGCCTTCCGTCGGCTGTGCCGCGAGCACGGCGCCGGCCTGTACGTCGCGGAGATGGTGACCAGCCGGGCGCTCGTCGAGCGCAACGAGGAGTCGCTGCGGATCGTCACGTTCGAGGAGGACGAGGCGACGCGCTCGGCCCAGGTCTACGGCGTCGACCCGGCCACGGTCGGCGCCGCGGTCAAGATCATCGCGGGCGAGGACCGGGCGGACCACGTCGACCTGAACTTCGGCTGCCCCGTGCCCAAGGTGACCCGCAAGGGCGGCGGCTCGGCGCTGCCGTGGAAGCGGGACCTGTTCACCTCGATCGTCCGGGCCGCGGTCAAGGCCGCCGAGCCGTACGGCGTGCCCGTCACCATCAAGATGCGCAAGGGCATCGACGAGGACCACCTGACGTACCTCGAGGCCGGGCTCATCGCCCAGGCCGAGGGCGTCGCGGCCGTCGCGCTGCACGCGCGGACCGCCGCCGACTACTACAGCGGCACCGCGGACTGGTCGGCCATCGCGCGCCTCAAGGAGACCGTGACCGAGATCCCGGTCCTCGGCAACGGTGACATCTGGTCGGCTGAGGACGCCGTGCGCATGGTGCGGGAGACGGGCTGCGACGGCGTCGTCGTCGGGCGCGGGTGCCAGGGGCGTCCGTGGCTCTTCGCCGACCTGGCCGCGGCCTTCTCCGGCTCGGACGTGCGCGTGACCCCCGGCCTGCGCGAGGTCGCCGAGACCATCTACCGTCACGGCGAGCTCATGATCGAGTACTTCGGCGGCGACGAGGGCAAGGGCATGCGCGACCTGCGCAAGCACATGGCCTGGTACCTCAAGGGGTACGCGGTGGGTGGCGAGGCCCGGCAGGGCCTCGCGATGGTCTCGACCCTCGAGGAGCTGCGCGGCAAGCTCGACGCGCTCGACCTCGACCAGCCCTATCCGGGCGAGGCCGCCGAGGGGCAGCGCGGCCGCGCGGGCTCACCCAAGAAGCCGCACCTGCCCTACGGCTGGCTCGACTCGCGCGAGCTCTCCGAGGAGTTCGAGGAGAAGCTGCGCGAGGCGGAGCTGAGCGTCTCGGGGGGCTGAGGCCCGCAGGACGCTGCACGCCCGACGACGACGGCCCGGTGCCGGAGGATCTCCTCCGGCACCGGGCCGTCGTCGCGTACCGGGTGCTCGTGCTCCCGGGGGCGGTCGTGGACCCGTCGGGCCGCTCGCGCGGCCCGACGGGCTACCAGGTCACGCGCGGAACCACACCGTGGTGTCGGAGGGCACGCGCACCTGCGGGTCGGCGCTGCGGTCGGAGAACGTGGGTCCGCTCTCGACGAGCACCTGCGCGCCGTGCGGCAGGACGACGGGCTCGGAGCCCAGGTTCGCCAGGACCACCACGTCGCCGTTGCAGAACGCGATGACGTCGGTGGAGTCCGCGTAGGCGTCGACCCAGGCGAGCGAGCCCGCACCGAGGTTCTCCGCCTTGCGGATCTCGAGCGCGGCCTTGTACATCTCGAACGTCGAGCCGGCGACGCCGTACTGCGCGTCGGCCGCGAGGGCCTTGTACGACTCGGGCTGGGGGAGCCAGGTCTTGTCCGTGGCCCCGAACCCGAGCCCGGGGGCCTCGGCGGACCAGGGGAGCGGCACGCGGCAGCCGTCGCGGCCCGCCTCGGCACCCTCGGTGCGGAAGAACGCGGGGTCCTCGCGGACCTCGTTCGGCAGCGACGTGTGCTCGGGCAGCCCGAGCTCCTCGCCCTGGTAGAGGTAGGAGCTGCCCGGCAGGCCGAGCATGAGCAGGCTCGCGGCGCGGGCCCGGCGCAGGCCGAGCTCCTCGTCGGGCTGGGGTTCGTGCGCGAAGATCCCGTTGGGGCGCAGGCCGGGCTCGGCCAGGCCCAGGCGCGAGGGGTGGCGCACGACGTCGTGGTTGGACAGCACCCAGGTGGTGGGCGCACCGACCTCGTCGGAGGCGTGCAGCGAGGCGGCGACGACGGCCCGCAGCGGCGCGGCGTCCCAGGCCGTGGTCAGGAACGAGAAGTTGAAGGCCTGGTGCATCTCGTCGGGGCGCACGTAGCGGGCCAGGCGCGAGAGCGGCTCGACCCAGGCCTCGGCCACGAGGGCGCGGTCGCCGTCGTACTCGGCCAGGACCTTGTGCCAGGCGCGGTAGATGTCGTGCACGCCCTCCTGGTCGAACATGGGGCCCGAGTTGCCCGCGCCCGTGGAACCGTCCTCGGGAGCGCCCGCGTCGGTGCCCTCGACCATCGAGACCGAGCCGTCCCAGTCGGGCAGCCCGTCCTGCTTGACCATGCCGTGCGCGACGTCGATGCGGAAGCCGTCGACGCCCTTGTCGAGCCAGAAGCGCAGGACGTCCTCGAACTCGGCGCGGACCTCTGGGTTGGTCCAGTCGAGGTCCGGCTGGGTCGAGTCGAACATGTGCAGGTACCACTGACCTGCCACCTCGCCCTCGGCGCCGGTCACGACGTGCGCGCCGGGGCCCGCGGTCACGCGCGTCCAGGCCGGGCCGCCGAAGATCGACTGCCAGTTGTTCGGGGGCAGCTCGCCGTTCTCGCCCTTGCCCTCACGGAACAGGTAGCGAGCGCGCTCGGGCGAGCCCTCGGGCGCTGCGAGCGCCTCCTGGAACCAGGCGTGCTGGTCGGAGGTGTGGTTCGGGACGACGTCGACGATGACGCGGATGCCCATCGCGTGCGCCGCGGCGAGCATCTCGTCGAAGTCGGCGAGCGTGCCGAACAGCGGGTCCACGTCGCGGTAGTCGGAGACGTCGTAGCCGGCGTCCTTCTGGGGCGAGCGGTAGAACGGCGAGAGCCAGACGGCGTCGATCCCCAGTGACTTGAGGTGCGGCAGGCGGGCGGTCACGCCGGGCAGGTCGCCGATCCCGTCGCCGTTCCCGTCGGCGAAGGAGCGCGGGTACACCTGGTAGATGACCGCGTCGCGCCACCACTCGCCCGGGCCCTCGTGGGCCGCGTGGACGAGCTGGGTGGCGGTCAGTGCAGGTGCGGAGTCGACCTCGGCCGCCGGGATCGAATCGATACGAGACATGGAGTACAGGTCCTCACTGTGTGCGGGGTGTGGCGTGGTGGAGCGCGTTCTGGGGATGGTGGCCGACGGTCCGGGGCGCCTGGTGCAGCGAGGCGGTCCGTGCGGGAAACCGGGCGTCGTGGCCCGGAGGATCACCGGTACGGGGATCGTGGGCGCGACCGGTGAAGGAGGCGGGCCCGACGAGCCGTCGTCCGAGTGTAAGCGCTTGCGGCTAGGGGTTGTCGAGTCGAGGGGCCGGCGCCGCGCCCGTCGACCCGCGCACGATGAGCTCGGGCTGGAACAGCAGCTCGGACCGCGGGGCCCTGTCGCCGGAGATCTCGGTGAGCAGGGCGCTGATCGCCGCCTGGCCCATCGCGGACACGGGCTGGCGCACCGTGGTCAGCGGAGGGTCGGTGAAGGCGATGAGCGGCGAGTCGTCGTAGCCGACGACCGACACGTCCTCGGGGACGCGCAGGCCGCGCGCGCGGGCCGCACGGATGGCGCCGAGCGCCATGAGGTCCGAGCCGCACACGATCGCGGTGTGCCCCGAGTCGATGAGCTCGCCGGCCGCGGCCTGACCGCCCTCGACCGTGAAGAGGGTCACCACGATGTGCTCCTGCGCCTCGGCCACGTCCGAGACCAGCCCGTGGCGCACGAGCGCGTCGGCGAAGCCGGCGAGCTTGCGCTGTGCCGGCACGAACCGGCCGGGGCCGATCGCGAGACCGATCTTTCGGTGGCCGAGCGACTCGAGATGGCGCACCGAGAGCTCGACGCTCGCGACGTCGTCGGGCGAGACGAACGGGGCGTCCACGCCTGGTGCGTAGCCGTTGACCAGGACGATGGGCATCCCGCGGCTGCGCAGGCGCTCGTAGCGGTCGTGGCTCGCCTGCGTGTCCGCGTGCAGGCCCGAGATGAAGACGATGCCGTCGACCGCGTGGTCGAGGAGCATCTCGACGTACTCGTCCTCGGTGGTGCCCCCCGGGGACTGCGTGCACAGTAGAGGGGTGTACCCGTGCTCGGAGAGCAGCGACTCGATGATCTGCGCGAACGCGGGGAAGACGGGGTTCGTCAGCTCCGGGACGATCAGGCCGACCAGGCCTGCGGACCGGTTGCGGAGCTTCTCGGGACGTTCGTAGCCGAGGAGGTCCAGCGCAGCGAGCACTGCTTGGCGCGTCTCGCTGGCGACACCGGCCTTCCCGTTCAGGACGCGCGAGACCGTCGCAGTACTGACGCCGGCTTGTTCGGCGAGATCTGTGAGACGGGTACGCACGTGGGGCAGTGTAGGTGACACCGGACCTCCTCGTCCTGGTTGCTCGCCGGTCGGATGATTCTGGACAGGCGACTGTGTGCGACGAGCTTGTTTCGCCGTTGTGTGTAAAGCGTTGCATGAAAGTTACCGCAAGCGCTTGCACGATGGCTACCCGACGTCGTACGGTCGTCCACATCAGGGCCAAGGAGGGCAGGTTCGCCACCCTTGGCTGACATCTCGAATGCTTGGAGTGACTCAGATGCGACGGAGCATCCTTCTAGCCGCAGCGCTCAGCACCACGCTGGCGCTCACTGCCTGCTCCGGCGGCGGCAGCGGAGACGACGAGACCACCTCGGGGTCCGGCGATTCGACCGGCTCGACCGGTGCGCTGACGGTCTGGGTCGACGAGACCCGCCAGGCCGCGGTCACCGACGCCGCGAAGGCCTTCGAGGCCGAGAACGGCACCAAGGTCGAGGTCGTCCTCAAGAACTTCGACGACATCCGCGCGGACTTCCTCGCGCAGGTCCCGACCGGCAAGGGCCCCGACATCACGGTCGGCGCGCACGACTGGCTCGGCGAGTTCACGACCAACGGTGTCGTCGCCCCCCTCGAGCTCGGCGACAAGGCGTCCGAGTTCGAGAAGGTCTCGATCGAGGCCTTCACGCAGGACGGCCAGGTCTACGGCCTGCCCTACGCGATCGAGAACATCGCGCTCATCCGCAACACCGCGCTCGCCCCCGCAGCTCCCGCCACGTGGGACGAGGCCATCGCCGCCGGACAGGCCGCCGGGACCAAGTTCCCGATCCTCGTCCAGTCGGACGGCGCCAAGGGCGACCCGTACACGCACTACCCGTTCCAGACGTCGTTCGGCGCCCCGGTGTTCTCGCAGAACGCTGACGGCTCCTACACCTCCGAGCTCGCCATGGGCGGCCCCGAGGGCCAGGCGTTCGCGACGTGGCTCGGCGCACAGGGTGCCGCGGGCAACCTCAGCCAGGACACGACGTACGACATCGCGGTCGAGGCCTTCAAGAACGGCGAGTCGCCCTTCATCGTCGGTGGCCCGTGGATGATCGAGTCCTTCGAGGGCCTGGACCTCTCGATCGACCCGGTCCCCAGCGCCGGTGGCCAGCCCGCCCAGCCGTTCGTGGGCGTGCAGGGCTTCTACCTGAGCAACCAGAGCGAGAACGCTCTCGTCGCCAACGACTTCCTCGTCAACTTCCTCTCGACCGAGGAGGCCCAGACGGCCCTGTACAAGGCGGGCAACCGTTCGCCGGCGCTCACCGTCTCGGCTGACAAGGCCGCTGCCGAGGACCCGATCATCGCGGGCTTCCGCGCCGTCGGTGCCGACGCCGTCCCGATGCCCTCGATCCCCGAGATGGCTTCCGTGTGGAGCTTCTGGGGCGTGACCGAGGCCGCCATCGTCGCTGGCGCAGACCCGATCCCCACCTGGGACAAGATGATCGCCGACATCCAGGCAGCGATCGGTTCCTGATCACCTGACCTCGTGGCCGTGGCGCCTGGCGCCACGGCCACGAGCCGTCGGCGCGGACCGCACCAGCGGTGCTGCGCCAGCCCCATGACGCGGGCCGTACCCCCGTGTCGCACGACTACGGAGGCTCGATGTCCGCCCCACAGATCACGCCCACCGACAGCGAAGTCGGCGCTCCGGAGGACTCCGGGCCGCCCCAGGGGCCCCGCGCACAGCGCCCCCGTCGGGACCGTGACGGTTCGCACGCCCGGAACTACAGCCCCGGGTTCTTCGTCAAGCTCGCCCTCATGGCCGTCATCGACGCGCTCGGCGTGTACGTGGTCTGGTCCGCGTGGAGCGCGGAGTCGTACGGGATCCTCGCGGCGATGCTGGCCATGCTCGTCGCCGCCAACTGGGTCTACTTCTCCAAGCGGGCGCTGCCGCTCAAGTACATCCTGCCGGGCCTGCTGTTCCTGCTGGCCTACCAGATCTTCGTCGTGGCCTACACGGGCTACATCGCCTTCACCAACTACGGCACGGGCCACAACACGACCAAGGACCAGGCGGTCGAGGCGCTGCTCGTGCAGAACGAGCGCCGCGTCGAGGGCTCCGAGTCCGCGCCGCTCACGGTCCTCGTGGACGGCGACGAGCTCGCCTTCGCGATCGTCACCCCGGACGGGGACGTCGAGGTTGGCACGGCCGAGCAGCCCCTCACGGTGGTCGACGGCGCCGAGGTCGTGGGCGGCCGCGCCGCCGAGGTCCCGGGCTACGACGTCCTCGAGCGCGGCCAGGTGCTCGAGCGCCAGGAGGAGGTCACGAACCTCCGCGTGCCGGTGTCGGACGACCCCGAGGACGGGTCGATCCGCACGCCCGACGCCATGACGGGCTACGTCTACACCTCGACGCTCGAGTGGGACGCCGCGAGCGACACCATGACGGACACGACCACCGGGACCGTCTACACGCCCAACGACGACGGGCAGTTCGAGGCCGAGGACGGCTCGACCCTGGCCGTGGGCTGGCGTGTCGCGGTCGGGTTCGACAACTTCGTCACCGCGTTCTCGGACGGGCGCTACGCGCAGCCGTTCGTCAAGATCCTCGCCTGGACGTTCGTCTTCGCGATCGGGTCCGTGGCGACCACGTTCCTGCTCGGCCTGTTCCTCGCGATCACGTTCAACGACGTCCGCATGCGCGGTCGCAAGATCTACCGCGTGCTCATGATCCTGCCGTACGCGATCCCAGGGTTCCTCGCGGCCCTGCTGTGGTCGGGCCTGCTCAACACACGGTTCGGCTTCATCAACGAGGTCATCTTCGGGGGAGCGGAGATCCCGTGGCTCACGGACCCGGTCCTCGCGAAGCTCTCGGTCCTGTTCGTGAACCTGTGGCTGGGCTTCCCGTACATGTTCCTCATCTGCACGGGCGCGCTCCAGTCGCTGCCGTCGGACGTCATGGAGGCCGCGAAGATCGACGGCGCCGGGCGCTGGCGCACGTGGCGCTCGGTCACGCTGCCGCTGCTGCTCATCTCGACGGCGCCGCTGCTGATCTCGTCGTTCGCGTTCAACTTCAACAATTTCACGCTCATCTACATGCTCACCGGGGGTGGTCCACGGTTCGCGGACGCCTCGGTGCCGCTCGGCCACACGGACATCCTGATCTCGATGGTCTACCAGATCTCCGGCGTCGACGGCTCAGCCCCCAAGAACTTCGGGCTCGCGAGCGCGCTGTCGATCGTCATCTTCGTGATCGTCGGCACCATCTCGGCCCTGGCCTTCCGGAGCACCCGCAAGTTCGAGGAGATCAACTGACATGGCGACCACCTCTGTCTCCCCTTCCGTCGGCTCGTCCTCGGGCAGCTCGTCGGGCACCCCGTCCGGCTCGGGTGTCGGCCGTCAGCGCATGAAGCCCGGCCGCTGGTTCAGCGAGCTCGGCTGGCGCCACCTCGTGGGCGTCGTCGCGGTCGTGTTCGCGGCGTTCCCGCTGGTCTACGTCCTGTCGGCCTCGCTCTCGGAGAACGGCACGCTGACCGGCTCGAACACGCTCTTCAGCGACGTGAGCACCGCGAACTACGCGCAGCTGAGCGAGTCGCTGTTCTGGACGTGGATGCTCAACACGCTCGTGATCGCCGTGGTGACCTCGATCGGCACGGTCCTCATGGGGGCCGCGGCGGCCTACGCGTTCTCGCGCTTCCGCTTCTCGGGGCGTCGCGCCGGCCTGACGTCGCTGCTCATCATCCAGATGTTCCCGCAGATGCTCGCGTTCATCGCGATCTTCCTGCTGCTGCTGAGCCTCGGAGACGTGGTCCCGGCCCTGGGCCTGGACAGCAAGCTGTCGCTGATCTGCGTCTACCTCGGTGGCGCGCTGGGCGTGAACACGTTCCTCATGTACGGGTTCTTCAACACGGTCCCGCGCGAGCTCGACGAGGCGGCCAAGCTCGACGGCGCCACGCACGCGCAGATCTACTGGACGATCATCCTGCGCCTGGTCGCCCCGATCCTCGCGGTGGTCGCGCTGCTGTCCTTCATCAGCACGTACGGCGAGTTCATCATCGCCCGCATCGTGCTGACGTCGGAGTCCAACTGGACGCTCGCGGTGGGCCTGTACGGCTGGGTCTCGTCGCTGCGCGAGGCGAACTGGGGCCTGTTCACGGCCGGCGCCGTGGTCTCGGCGCTGCCGGTGCTGGCGCTGTTCCTCTACCTGCAGAAGTACATCGTGGGCGGTCTGACGGCCGGTTCGGTCAAGGGCTGAGCATGAGCACCTCCCTGCCCGACGACGTCACGTCCGCCGGGTCGGCCACCTCGCCCCGCGAGGTGGTCGCCCTGGCCGCGCACCACGACGGCTCCGAGGTCTACGTCCCCGGGGGCACGCCCGCCCTTGGGGACGTGGTCCCCGTCCGGGTCCGCGTGCCCCGGTTGCCGGGCGGTCCCGCCGCCCAGGTCCGGTCCGTGTGGCTGCGGACGGTCCGCGACGGCGAGCCCCGCCTGTCGCAGGCACGGCTCGAGCGCGAGGACGAGGACGAGTCCTGGTACGTCGCCGACGTCCTGGTCCACAACCCGGTCACGAGCTACCGCTTCTTCCTGGACGTCCCGGGCGGGTACCAGTGGCTCAACGGGCGCGGGGTCTTCGACCGCGACGTGCCGGACGCCGCGGACTTCCGACTCACGGTCCACCCGCCCGCGCCGTCCTGGATGGGCGACGGCGTCGTCTACCAGGTCTTCCCGGACCGGTTCGCGCGCTCGGCCGAGGCCGACGACCGGCCGGTCCCGGACTGGGCCCAGCCCGCGGACTGGGACGACGAGCCCCTCGCGGGTGGCCCCGGCGTGGGGACGCAGTACTACGGCGGAGACCTGCGGGGCATCGAGGAGCACCTCGACCACCTCCAGGCCCTCGGGGTGGGGACGGTCTACCTGACCCCGGTCTTTCCCGGGCGCTCCAACCACCGCTACGACGCGAGCACGTTCGACCACGTCGACCCGCTCCTGGGCGGCGACGAGGCCTACGCCTCGCTCTCGCGCGCCGTGCACGCGCGCGGCATGCGGCTGCTCGGCGACCTGACGACCAACCACACGGGCGCGGGCCACGAGTGGTTCGAGCGCGCGCACGCCGACGCGTCGAGCGCCGAGCGCGACTGGTTCTACTGGACGCCGGGCGAGCCCGGCTACGTGGGCTGGCTCGAGCACGCGTCGCTGCCCAAGCTCAACTACGGCTCGCCCACGCTCGGGGCGAGGATGATCGACGGGCCGGGCTCCGTCGTCGGGCGGTACCTGGGCGAGCCCTTCTCGCTCGACGGCTGGCGCATCGACGTCGCCAACATGACGGGCCGCTACGCCGACGAGGACCGCACGCTCGAGATCGCGCGCCGCATCCGGGCGACCATGACCGAGGTCAACCCGGACTCGGTCCTGGTCAGCGAGCACTTCCACGACGCGTCGCTCGACCTGGCCGGCGACGGCTGGCACGCCAACATGAACTACTCGGCGTTCACGCGTCCCGTCTGGACGTGGCTCGCCCCGCACGACTCGAGCGTCCCGTTCCTCGGGCTGCCCGTCACGACCCCGCGGCGGGGCGGGCGCAGCATGGTCGAGACCATGCGCGACTTCGACGCCGTGCTGCCGTGGGCCGTCACGTCGCGCCAGTGGAACATGCTCGGCTCGCACGACACTCCGCGCCTGCGCTCGATCGTGGGGTCGGCCGAGATGGTCGAGGTCGCCGCGACGCTCCTGCTGACCTACCCCGGCACGCCCGTGATGTTCGCGGGCGACGAGGTGGGCCTGACGGGCACCAACGGCGAGCACGCACGCGTGCCCATGCCGTGGGGCCGCTCGGAGCGCTGGGACAGCGAAACCTTCGAGGTCTACCGGCGGCTCGTCGCGATGCGCCGCGCGAGCCGCGCCCTGCGCGAGGGCGGTCTGCGCTGGCTCCTGGTCGACGACGACGCCGTGGCGTACCTGCGCGAGACGACCGACGAGCGCGTGCTCGTCGTCGTCGCGCGCGATGCGTGGGCCGGGGCGCGGCTGCCGCGGCACCTGCTCACGGGCACCGAGCCCGAGCGCCTGTACGGCGAGCTCGGTCTCGAGGTCACCGCCGAGGGGCTCGACCTGGCCGGCGACGGACCGGGTGTCGGGGTGTGGCGGATCGGCTGAGCCGGTACGCACACGTGGTCTTCGACGAGAAGTGAGCAGATGCCCCTGGTCCGCGGCGATCAGGGGCATCTACGCACTTCTCGGCGCGGGGGCGGCGCGGGGGCGGCGCGCCACCGCGCGCCGTGCGCCTCGATAGGGTGGGACCCGTGCCGCACACCACGCCAGGAAACGCCCTCGGGTACTCGGCCGCCGACGTCGAGCGCTGGGTCCCCGAGCCGCCCAAGAGCAAGTCCCGCACGCCCTTCGAGCGCGACCGGGCGCGCGTCGTCCACTCCTCGGCGTTGCGCCGGCTCGGCGCCAAGACCCAGGTCCTGGGCCCGGGGTCGGACGACTTCGTGCGCACGCGTCTCACGCACAGCCTCGAGGTCGCCCAGGTGGGACGGGAGATGGGCCGCGCCCTGGGCTGCGACCCCGACGTCGTCGACACCGCGTGCCTGGCCCACGACCTGGGGCACCCGCCGTTCGGGCACAACGGCGAGCGGGCGCTCGCGGAGATCATGGCCCAGCACGGCGGGTTCGAGGGCAACGCCCAGACCCTGCGCCTGCTGACCCGCCTCGAGCCCAAGGTCTTCGCGGCGGACGGCACGCCCGTCGGGCTCAACCTGACCCGCGCGAGCCTCGACGCGAGCGTCAAGTACCCGTGGCGCCGGGGCGAGGGGCCGCGGCGCCCCGACGGGACCACGACCCACAAGTTCGGCGTCTACCCCGACGACGTGCCCGTCTACACGTGGCTGCGCGAGGGTGCCCCCGAGCACGTCAAGTGCATGGAGGCCCAGGTCATGGACCTGGCCGACGACATCTCCTACTCGGTGCACGACGTCGAGGACGCGATCGTGGGCGGCAAGCTCGACCTCGCGGTCCTGGCCGACCCCGACGAGCGCGGGCGCGTCGTGGCCGCGGTGCGCGCCTGGTACGGCGACGCCTACGACGAGGCCGAGCTCGACGCCGCGATCTCCCGTCTCGAGGCGACCGGCCACCTGATGCGCGGCTTCGACGGTTCGCGCCGGGCGCTCGCGGCGCTCAAGGACTCGACGAGCCAGCTCATCGGGCGCTTCAGCGGGTCGGCCCAGGCCGCGACGCGCGAGGAGTACGGCGACGGGCTGCTCACGCGTTACTCGGCCCGCCTCGTGGTCCCCGCGACGACGTCCGCGGAGATCCTGGTGCTCAAGGGCATGGCCGTGGCGTACGTCATGGCCCCGCGCGAGCAGGAGCCGCTGCACCACCAGCAGCGCCAGGTCCTCGCGGACCTGGTCGAGGTCTTCAGCGACAAGGCGCCCGACGCGCTCGAGGCGCCTTTCGCGGCGGACTGGCTCGAGGCGCCCGACGACGCCGCTCGCCTCCGCGTGGTCGTCGACCAGGTCGCGTCGCTCACCGACGTCAGCGCCTACCAGCTGCACGACCGGTGGGTGTCGCCGCGCTGATCCACCGCACGACCGCGGCCCGCGCCCCGGAGGGTGCGGGCCGCCGTCGTGCCGCTGGTCAGCCCAGCGTCGTGGTGAGCTGCGCGACGAACTCGTCGAGCGCGTAGGGGATGCTCAGGACCGTGGGCGCGGACGTGGCCATGGCGTAGTCCATGCCCACGACCCGCACGACCCGGCCGTCGACGACCGAGGGCAGCGCGGCGAACAGCGGGTTGCCCAGGAGCGTGTCGTAGACCGTCTCGTCGACATCGATGAGGATGAACGCGTCGGCGTCGAGCGTGGGGATCAGCTCGGAGCTGACCGAGACCGACGAGGCGTCCTCGGCGCCGCAGACCGCGAGCGTGCCGGGGGAGGGCTCGAGCCCGACCTGCGTCAGCAGCTCGATGCGCGGGTCCGAGGGGCAGAAGACGATGACGCCGCCCTCGCCGTTCATGGCGTACGTGATGGTCTTGCCCCGGAGCTCGGGGTGGGCCGCGGCGGTCTCGGCGACCGTGGTCCCGACGCCCTCGACGAGCTCGTCCGCACGGGCAGGCTGTCCGAGGGCCGCGCCGATCATGGTCGTCTGGTCCTGCCACGACGTCTCCCACGCCGAGCCGGGGAACGCGACCGTGGGCGCGATCTCCGCGAGGCGCTCGTAAGCCGTGTCCGTGATCCCCGAGTAGACCGCGATGATCACGTCGGGCCGCAGCGCAGCGATCTGCTCGAACGGGACGTCGGGGTTGGACGTGAGGAGCTCGGGGGTCGCGCCCTCGAACGTCTCGGTGAGCCACGGCAGGATGTCGTCCTCGATGCCGGGGCCCGTGAACTTCTCGATGCCCACGGGGACCTTGCCGAACGCGACGACGGCGTCCTGGCTGCTCCAGCCGATCGTGACGACCCGCTGGGGTTCCTTCTCGATCGTCGTCGACCCGTAGGCGTGGTCGATCGAGACCGGGAACGCGTCGGCCTCGGCGAGGCTGGTCGCGGCGACGTCGCCACCCCCCGCGGGGACGGACGTGGCGGAGTCGGTGCCACCCGTCGAGCAGGCCGCGAGCGCGGCGAGCGTCACGAGCGAGGCGACGGCGCCCAGGAGGTGCCGCGGCGTGGTCCGTCGGCGGGAGCTGGTCGGGGTCATGAAGAGGTCCTCCGTCGAGCGGCTCGCGATGCGAGGCGCTCGGTAGTTAGATGAGCCTAGCCTTAGTTGGCGGAACAAAGGTGAGGCTAACCCGGGCCGGATCGAGAAATCCTGCCAGCGCGGACCGATTTCCCGCCAGGGTCAGTGGCCAGGGGCCCCGAGCAGGCGGGCGTAGGCCGCAGGCGACATGCCCGTGGTGCGACGGAAGACCGTGACGAACGTGCTCGGGCTCGAGTACCCGACGGTCCGTGCGACCTCGCGGACCGAGCGGCCCTCGGCGAGCAGCACCAGGGCGGCCCCCGTCCGGGCGAGGATGCGCCACTGGGCGAAGGACAACCCCGTCTCGGCGACGAACCGCCGCATGAAGGAACGCGGGCTCATGCCCACGTCGGACGCCCAGGCGTCGAGCGACCGGCCGTCGCCGGGGGACGCGAGCAGCCGCTCGGCGACGTGCAGCAGGTCCACGTCGCGCGGCATGCGCAGCTCGATGCTCGCCACGGGCAGGGGCAGCATCTGCTCGATCGCGAGCGCCTGCAGGCTGTGCCGGCTGGTGTCCGGCATGACGGCCGTGGTGTCGTGCAGGAGCAGCTCGCGCAGCAGGGCGCTGACCGGTACCCCCACGACGCTCTCCCACCGCGGCGCGACCTGGTCGGGATTCAGGTAGGTCGCGTAGACGGTCACGTCGGGGTCGGCCCGGACCTTGTGCCGCGTCCCGGCGGGCAGCCAGATGCCGAGGCTCGGCGGGACCAGCCAGCGTCGGCCCGTGGCCTCGACGTCGAGCGGCCCGCCCTCGCCCCAGACGAGCTCGTGCTCGTAGTGCACCTCGTCGGGCCACTCGCGCGCGTGGCCGGGCTCGAACACGTTGGTCGCGAGGCTCCACGGGTCGGCGACGAAACGCCCCTCGGGCGCCCGGTAGGGCACCGCGGGCTCCTCGGTGAACGACGGAGCACCCCAGATGCGGATGCTCCCGGGGTGCTCGGTGCTCGTCATGGGCAGGACGTTACCGCCCGTGCCTGGTCGACCGGGCCTGGTCGACCGGGCCTGGTCGACCGTGCCTGGTCGATCGGGCCTGGCGGTGCGGACGGGCGAGCGCTCAGCCGGCCGGCTGCTCGCTCATCCACGCGTCGCTGGCCCGCTGCACGTCCTCGGGCGTGACCGAGCCCGCGACCGTCACGAAGTACCACCGGTGCCCGAACGGACAGCGCACCGCGGCCTGGCGGAAGCCCTCGAACCAGTCGGCGGGCTCGGCCGTGCTCGTCGCCCCCGCGGCGATCGCGCGGGCGTAGGCCGCGTCCGTGTCGGGGACGGGCACCGTGAACGACACGGGCGTCGGGCCCTCGGGATCCGGTGCCGCGGAGCCGGCCCCCGGGAACTCCTGCGCGACGGTGAACGTCGAGAACCCGGACGTCGTGGGCAGGCGCAGGTCGGAATGGATGATCGCGTCCCCTGCCGTGATCACGTCGTCGACCTCGGCGCCGAACGCCGCGGTGTAGAAGTCGATCGCCGCGCGGGCGTCGCTGACGGCCAGGTTGGGGTGCAGGGCGGACATGTCCATGGTTCCTCCAGTGCTCGGGTGCTGATGTCCCCATCGTCTGTCGGTGCGCGGTGGCAGTCTTGGAGGAATGCGACACGAACGCGGCAGCGTCCCCGGGGTCTCCGGCGTCCCGTCCACCACCTACGGCGTGGTGGACCCCGTCGCCGCGCGCCGAGCGTTCGCCCTCGGACGGTTCCCGGCTCCCGCGGACCTCGCCGACCGCGTCGACTGGTTCTGGCTCGTGCGGTGGGACCTGCCGGCGGGCGAGTCCTTCACGCAGACCGTCATCCCGCACCCGTGCGTCAACCTCGTGGCAGAGCCCAGCGGGTTCGCGGCCCACGGCATCCCCGAGGGGCTCTTCGACCGCACCCTCGTCGGGACGGGCGTCGTCGTGGCCGCCAAGCTGCGTCCGGGCGCGCTGAACGTCCCGCGCGGGACGTCCGTGCCGGCGTCGGGCGTGCTGGGCGCCGGTGCGGACGAGGCGGGGGAGCGCGCCCTCACGCTCGCCGAGCGCGGCGAGGACGAGGACGCGGTCCGCGTCCTCGCGGGGCTCGTGCGCGAGCGGCTCGCCCCGGACCAGCACCTCGCGCAGGTCTCGCGCGTGCTGGACGCCGCGACCTCGGGCGACCTGGGACCCCGAGCGCGCGTCGCGGACCTCGCCCGGGTCGCGGGCACGAGCACGCGCAGCCTCCAGCGGCTGCTCGGCGAGCGGCTGGGCGTCGGGCCCAAGTGGGTCCTGCAACGCCATCGCGTCCACCTCGCGGCCGAGCGGCTCGCCCAGGACCCCGGCCAGGACCTGTCGGCGCTCGCGGTCGACGTGGGCTACTACGACCAGGCGCACCTGGCTGTGGACTTCGTCTCCGTGACCGGTCACACCCCCGGGGCGTACGCGCGGCGGTGCGCGGAATCCCGCGCCCGGCTGCTCGAGCTCGTGTCCTCCTGAGGTCACCCGAGCGGTCGGTGGGCGCGGCTGATGGCTGATCGGACGGGGCCCGGCGCGAGACGTCACCGGCGGCACCTACACTCGGGTACGTGGCAGGTCTGATCCGACGCGAGGACGTCGACGCGGTGCGCGAACGCGCGAGGATCGACGAGATCGTGTCCTCGCACGTGACGCTCAAGCCGGCCGGTGTCGGCTCGCTCAAGGGCCTGTGCCCCTTCCACGACGAGCGCTCCCCGTCCTTCCACGTCCGCCCCCAGGTGGGGCGCTGGCACTGCTTCGGCTGCAACGAGGGCGGCGACGTCATCTCGTTCGTCCAGAAGATCGACGGCATGACGTTCACGGAGGCCGTCGAGTACCTCGCGGACCGCGTGGGCATCCAGCTCCGGTACGAGGAGGGCGGCGGTCCGCGCCGCACCGAGGAGCCCGGCAAGCGCCAGCGCCTGCTCGAGGCGCACCGCGTGGCCTCGCAGTTCTTCTCCGAGCAGCTCTTCGCTCCCGGCGCCACGGTCGCGCGCACGTTCCTGGCGGAGCGCAGCTTCGACCGGTCGGACGCCGAGCGCTTCGGCGTCGGGTTCGCCCCGACGGGCTGGGACGCGCTGCTGCGCCACCTGCGCGGGCGCGGCTTCACCGAGGCGGAGCTGATCGCGTCGGGCCTCATGAGCCAGGGCCAGCGGGGTATCTACGACCGTTTCCGCGGCCGCCTCGTGTGGCCCATCCGCGACGTGACGGGCGAGACCATCGGGTTCGGTGCGCGCAAGCTCTTCGACGAGGACCAGGGCCCCAAGTACCTCAACACCCCGGAGACCACGCTCTACAAGAAGTCCCAGGTGCTCTACGGGATCGACCTCGCGAAGCGTGAGATCGCCAAGAACAAGCGCGTCGTGGTCGTCGAGGGGTACACCGACGTCATGGCCGCGCACCTGTCGGGCATCACGACGGCCGTCGCGACGTGCGGCACGGCGTTCGGCTCGGACCACGCGCGCATCGTGCGCCGCCTCCTGGGCGACACGACCGCGGGCGGCGGGCTCCAGCTCGCGTCGGGCGCGTCGCTCGGGGGAGAGATCGTCTTCACGTTCGACGGCGACGCGGCGGGCCAGAAGGCCGCGGTCCGCGCGTTCGGCGAGGACCAGCGCTTCTACGCGCAGACGTTCGTCGCGGTCGAGCCGAGCGGCATGGACCCGTGCGAGCTGCGCATGGCGCACGGCCCGGAGGGTGTCCGCGCGCTCGTCGAGGGCCGCCAGCCCCTGTTCGAGTTCGTCATCCGCACCACGCTCGACACGTTCGACCTGGACACCGCCGAGGGGCGCGTGGCCGCGCTGCGCGCCGCGGCCCCGGTCGTCGCGGGCATCCGCGACACGGCCCTGCGGCCCGAGTACGCGCGCATGCTCGCGGGCTGGATCGGCATGGACTCGGAGTCGGTGCGCCGCGCGGTCGCGGCGGCGGGCAAGGCGGGGGTCCCGCAGACGCTGCCGGCCCCGGTCCGCCCGCTGTCCCCCACGCCCGACGACGCAGCTCCCGCCGCGCCGTCGGGCCCGGTCTTCTCTCCGCCGGACCCGCGCGACCCCGTGGCCCGTCTCGAGCGGCAGGCGCTCGTCGTCGCGCTCCAGTACCCCCAGTTCGTGCCCGCCGAGGAGTTCGACGCGTTCTCCGAGTCGGCCTTCGCGACGCCCGCGTGGCGAGCCGTGCACGACGCGATCCGGGCCGCGGGTGGCATGGCCGGAGCGGCCGCGCACCCGGCAGGGCAGTGGGTCGAGGCCGTGATCGAGCAGTCCCCGGAGACGGTGCGCGGCATCGTCAACCAGCTGGCCGTCGCCCCGCTGCCCGAGGACCGCGAGAACGTCATCCAGGGGTACGTCAAGGGCGTCATCAAGGCGTTCGTCGACCTGGGCCTCACACGGCGCGTCGCGGACGCCAAGAGCCGCCTCCAGCGCCTGGACCCTGCGGGGGACCAGGAGGCCTACGGGGCGGCGTTCGCTGAGCTCCTGGCCGTCGAGCGGGAACGTCGAGAGCTGCGCGAGGGCGCCTGAGGACGTGGCGTGCGCCCGGTCGCCGAGGGTGACGCGTGCCGCCCTCCGTCCGGCCGTCCGCGGTGCGATCGACCCGTACAAGGTGCTGTGGACAGCGGGGGTCGAGGGCCTCGACCGGGTGAGGATGGTGGTGCCGGCCGGCACCACCGCGGGGAGGAACCCCGTCGCTCCAGGCACTTTCCGAGGAGACCGTTCATGTCACGTGCCGTCGCGGTACCCACCCTTGCCCGCAGTGCCGCTCTGATCGTGGGCGGGATGTCCGCCCTGGCACTCGCCCAGCTCTTCGTGGTCGTAGCCCTCACGCTCGACGGGGCCGCGACGTACGGCGCATCGTCCTACGGCAGGTCGCCTGACGCCTCGGGGGTGGCTGCGCTCCTGGTCCTCGGTGGTCTCGTGGCCCTGTCCGGACTGGCGACCTTCCTGGTCGGCCTCTACCGGGCGGTCGCCAACGTCGACCGCTACCTCGCGTTCCGGGTCGCCGTGATGCCGCGCCGTGTCGAGGGAGCAGGTACCGGAGGAGGCCTCGTCCTGGCCCAGGTGGGTCGTGGCGCACAGTTGCTCAGCCCGTTGAGATGAAGGTCACACCTCTCGCCGGCTCGAGGTGACCCGAGGAACGACAAAGGCCCCTGACCTGCGTCTCCGCAGATCAGGGGCCTCTCGTCGTGCTCCCGCGGTAGGACTTGAACCTACGACCGTCCGATTAACAGTCGGATGCTCTGCCAGCTGAGCTACGCGGGACCGCTCACCCACCGTTTTGCACCGGTTGGGCGACCGGAGAAAACTCTATCAGCATCAGAGGGGTAGTCCGGACATCGAGCGGACCCGGTCCTCCGCGGCGTCGATCGCAGCCCGTGTCCGCGGGTCGTCGAGGTCCACCCCGGCCTCGGCGACGACCTGCGAGAAGAGCGAGCCGTCGGTGTCGCGGCGGACCGCGACCTTGGCCGACCGGCCGGCCCCGAGAGCGACCACCTCCGCGAGCACGACCGAGGACTGCACGCGCTCCCGGACGGTCTGTGCCAGCGTGGTGCGCCGCGAGTCGGCGAGACGCAGGACCAGGGGAGCGGCGCCGTCGACCCACTCGACCGTGATCGACGCGGTGACCGGGTCGTAGCCTGCGCGGTCCACGTCGCACCAGGGGCGGGACGAGCCGTCCTCACCCGTCGTGGCCAGGACCGTGCGCGTCGCCGCGGCCCAGGAGCCGTCGACGAGCTGCGCCGCAGCGAGCACCGCGTCCTTGGGGGCGAGGCGCAGGGACCTGCGGGCGTCGTCGGGCAGGGAGCTACGGGCGAACAGAGCCATGCCAGACACGGTACTGCCCTGCTGCCCGACGGGCGCGCACCTGCCGGTACGCTTGTCCGCCGAGGGGCAGTAGCTCAGTCGGTCAGAGCATCGGACTCATAATCCGCCGGTCGTGGGTTCAAGCCCCACCTGCCCTACCCGGGAACGACCCGTGACCCTCGTGCAGACGTGCGCCACGGGTCGTTCTCCCGGTCCCCTGATGGGTGCGCGCGTGCGCCGAGACGACACCCGGCGTTCCATGGAGGCATGCCCCTCCGTATCCTGCGCGTCTATGCCGACCCCACGCCCGACGACGGCTATCGCGTCCTGGTCGACCGCCTCTGGCCGCGCGGTGTGAGCAAGGAGCGAGCGCACGTCGACCGGTGGCTCAAGGAGGTCGCGCCCTCGAACGAGCTCCGGACATGGTTCCACCACGACCGCTCCCTGTTCGACGAGTTCGTCGTGCGCTACCGAGCCGAGCTCGACGAGAACCCGGCAGTCGAGGAGCTGCGCGCGATCGTGGCCGAGCACCCCGTCGTGACGCTGCTGTACGGGGCCAAGGACGAGCAGGACAACCAGGCCGTGGTGCTGCGCGACTACCTGGAAGCGACGGGGCGCTGACTCGACGGGCCCCTGCCTCGGCCGGGCCCTGCCGAGGACGACGTTGCGCGCCGTCGAGCACGAGGTTGCGGTCGTTTTCGCCACCAGAGCGGTCGCAACCTCGTGCTCGGCCCCGGACGGGCCGACCCGGACAGGACCGGCCCCGTGCACCGGCACCCCTCCGGGCGCCTCCACAGGCCGCGCACGACCGATCGAGACCGAAGCGCCCCATACCTCCCTGACGCCTGGATTGTCGCGTTCGACAGGCGAGTGGCGGCCGGTCGTGACACGATGCCACGTCCGACGACCTGAAGGAGATGCACCATGAGCACCGGCTCGAACCGCACGACGTCAGGGACCGCGCAGCGGCTTCAGCAGAGCAAGGGGCTGCGGGCACTCGCCCGGGCCGGGTACGCGGTCAGCGGCCTGCTCCACATCATGATCGGGGTCATCGCGGTCAGGATCGCGACGGGATCGGGCGGCGGAGAGGCCGACCAGACCGGCGCCCTCCAGGAGGTCGCGAGCACGACCGGGGGAGCGTTCGTCCTGTGGTTCGCCGTCGTCGCGTTCGCAGCCCTCGGGGTCTGGCAGGTTCTCGAGGCCGTCGCCGGGACGAGCGGTGACGCGAAGGACCAGGCGACCTTCCGGGCCAAGTCGGTCGGCAAGGCCGTGATCTACCTCGCGCTCGGGGTGCTGACCTTCCAGGTCGTCAGCGGCTCGGGCTCCGGAGGCGGTCAGGACAGCCTCACGGCCTCGCTCCTGGCCAACGGGGCCGGGCGGGTGCTCGTCGGGGTGGTGGGCGTCGGCATCGCCGCCGCGGGTGTCTACCACGTGGTCAAGGGCTGGAAGAAGTGGTTCCTGCGCGACCTCGAGGGCAACGCGAAGGGGCAGGTCGGCAACGCCGTCGTCGTCCTGGGACGGGTCGGCTACATCGCCAAGGGCATCGCCCTGGCCGTCCTGGGGGTGCTCGTCGTCACTGCGGCGGCCACTGCGGACCCCGAGAAGGCGAGCGGTCTCGACACCGCGCTGCGGACGATCGGCGCGCAGCCGTTCGGCGCGTTCCTCCTGACCGCGACGGGCGTCGGCTTCGCGGCGTACGGGGTGTACTCGTTCGCGCGTGCTCGGTACGCGCGGATGTGAGACCGGCACGGGCGTCATGAAACAATGACGCCCATGGCGATGAGAGAGATCCGCGTGATTCCGGACCCCGTGCTCCGCACCCCGTGCGACGAGATCACCACCGTGGACGACCGGGTCCGCTCGCTGGTCGCCGACCTCGTCGAGACCGTCGACTACGAAGGCCGCGCGGGCCTCGCCGCCAACCAGATCGGCGTGAACCTGCGCGCCTTCTCCTGGAACATCGAGGACGAGATCGGCTACGTCCTCAACCCGAAGATCGTCGAGCTCTCCGACGAGATCCAGGACGGCGACGAGGGCTGCCTCTCGGTCCCGGGCCTGTGGTACCCGACGCGACGCGCCTGGTACGCACGCGTCGTGGGCATGGACCTCGACGGCAACGAGATCACGGTCGAGGGCACCGGCCTCATGGCGCGCTGCCTGCAGCACGAGACCGACCACCTGGACGGCATGCTCTACCTCGACCGTCTGGACAAGGCGGTCCGCAAGAAGGCCATGCGCGAGATGCGCGCGCAGCTCTGACGCGATGTCACGCGATCCCCGGCCCCTGGCAACCCCTGGGGCCGGGGATCGCGACGGCGTATGCGCAGCCGGTGCGGACCGCGTGCGGCCCTACCCGGAGCGGGTGAAATCTGCGATGGGGAGTTCTCCCCTCGCGATCCGCCGAGGTCTCGGGCAAGATATGCCTGGTATACCGCTGGACGACCCTGCATGATGATTCACCCTGGGTGAGGACGTTGGGGAAGACGAAACCTCGACCTAGGGAGGACGACATGACTGGTGCCATCACACGCGGTGTTCTTTTCGTGCACTCGGCGCCCCGGGCGCTGAGCCCGCACCTGGAGTGGGCTGCCGGGAACGTTCTTGGCGTGCGCGTCACGCTGGACTGGACCGAGCAGCCTGCTGCGCGCGACCTGTACCGGGCGGAGTACGCCTGGCAGGGCGCGCAGGGCACGGGCGCGCGCCTGGCCTCGGCGCTGCGCGGCTGGTCGCACCTGCGGTACGAGGTCACCGAGGACGCGAGCCACGGTGCCGACGGCGCCCGCTGGTCGCACACCCCTGACCTGGGCATCTTCCACGCGGTGACCGACGTGCACGGCAACGTCGTGATCCCCGAGGACCGGGTCCGTGCGGCGCTCGAGGTCTCGCACGACAACCGGGCCATGCGCGAGGCCCTTCACCTCGCGCTGGGCAAGGCGTGGGACGACGAGCTCGAGCCCTTCCGCTACGCGGGCGAGGGATCCAACGTGCGATGGCTCCACCGGGTGGGCTGACCCGCTTCACCGACCCCAGCGACCACGGTCGCCCGATGCCCGCCGGCTACTAGGAACCGGCGGGCATCGCTGCATCCCGCTCCGGAGCGCCGGAGCCCTCGACGCCCCCTGCCGGCGGGCTGGAAGGGGCAGCGGCCCCCGCGGGAACGAGGTCCCCGTCCTCCCGGGGCGTGGCCTCATGAGCCGGGGCACCGCCCTCGGCGTCCAGCTCCTCCGGGGCCGCGGGCGGGACGGTGGGACGTCGTCGGATGCGGTCCCACGTGCGTCGGAGGACCGGGGCCAGACGGCGCTGCACCCCCTCGTAGGTCACGTCACGGATGAAGATCGCGTCGATCGCGATCATGGTCATCGAGAAGTACATGAGCCCCATGAGCACCCCGATCCCCAGGTGCATGCCCGTGATGGCGATCAGGGCCAGGATGCGGGTGGGGCGCCGCAGCAGCAGGAACGGGAAGAAGAGCTGCACGAACACCGCGCTGTAGCTCAGGATCGCGACCAGCACCCCGGAGCGGCCGATCAGCTCGGTGACCTGCGGCCACGTCGAGAACTCGTCGAGCTGGAACACGTAGTAGATCGCCGTGCCGTGCTGCCACATGCCGCCCTGGATCTTGTACATCGCGGAGGCGACGTAGACGACGAAGATCTGGAAGGCGATGAGGAGGACCGCGCCGTTGTGCAGCAGGGTCCCCAGCCAGGCCCACGACGCGAACCGCGAGGGCGTGCCGGACGCCTGGGCCGCGCGGCGCCGTCGGGCATCGAGGGACCACCTGCCCGACGTGTCCGCGAAGAGCATGTACACGAGCACCATCCGCATGAGCTGGATGCCGCCGTCGCCGATGAACGGGTTGGTCCGGAACAGCGCGATGTACAGCACGAGCAGCACCGGGATCACGATCCGCGAGCGCCAGCCCAGGACCAGCAGCACCGAGAGCGCGACGAGCGCCAGGTACTGGAGGTCGAACGCCCACGCCGGCGCGGAACCGTTGAAGAACAGGTCGAGGAAGGCCGGGAACTCGTCGACGTCGACGCGCCCCTGGGCGAAGCTGCGCCCGGCTCCCCACGCCAGGCTCCGGTCGCCCCAGCCCGCCACGAGCTGGACGACCAGGATCAGGCCGAAGCCGATGCGCAGCACGGCCGTCCCGTAGGAGGCCTTGCGCGAGTCGAGCATCCAGGACTCACCGGCCGCGTACGTCGTGCGGAGCCAGGTGGTCGCGCTCGTCACCAGCCCGCTCATGAGACCCACCCTCCGAAGACGCTGCTGAAGCCTGCACGGGCCTCGGGGGTGACGGGCGACGGGTCGCGCCAGCCGAGCCGGGTGAACTGCTCCTCGGGTCGTTGCACACCCGGGACGAGGCGTTGCTCGAACGGGACGACGCCCTGCGTCGAGGTGCTCATCTGGATCGCGACGAGCTCGGTGTCCGGCCACAGGTCGAGTGCAGCCTGCGTGCCGAACAGGTACAGGGCGTCCTCGGCGAGCAGGTACGAGTCGATGCCGCTCACGCTCGCTCCTGTGCCCAAGAGGGCCTTGGTGAGGTCCTGGCGCCCCTGGCCGCCCTCCGTGGAGGCGACGTGGTCCGACTGGACCACGGCCTGCTGCTGCCCCACGAGCGCGCCGTAGGCCGAGGTGTAGAAGCGGTTGACGCTCACGGGGATGCGCCACGTGCGCGTGGGCAGGATCTGGTGCCGCACCTGCTCGTTGAAGACGTCGCCGAGGTTGACCCACTCGGTCACCGACTCGGTGCCCTCGGCGTCGCGGGTCGAGGCACGCACCCAGACGCGCAGGTCGACCGACTGCGGGTCGGGGGCGAAGATCTGCCAGTTCTGCCCGAACAGGGGCCGCATGTGCGCGGTCGTGACGGGCGCGGCCTCCTGGGAGAGGGACGAGCTGGGCGCGGCGTACAGGAACGTCGAGAGCATGTGGAACGAGACCACCGCCAGGACGACGACCATGGTCGCGCGCTGCACGACCGTGCGGGAGCGTGCGGTGCTCACCCGTGTACCTCCACGTCGAGGACGGCCCTGGCGACCGCGTTGCGCAGAATACTAACCAGTCCTAACGATTCAAGGAAGCCCTGCGCGCACGCCCCGGACGCACGGACGCCCGGTGGGGGCGAGGACGAAGGTCCTCGCCCCCACCGGGCGTCGATGCATCGCGGCGCAGGAGGACTGCGCCGACGACGTGGGTCAGGCGTTCGTCACCACGAGGGCGACGTTGTGGCCGCCGAACCCGAACGAGTTGTTGATCGCGGCGATGTCGCCTGCGGGCAGCTCGGCCGGGACGTCGCGCACCAGGGGGACCTGGAGCTCGGGGTCGGGCTGGGCGACGTTGATGGTCGGGGGAGCCAGGCGCTCGTGCACGGCCTTGACCGTGAAGATGGTCTCCAGGGCGCCCGCGCCGCCGAGCAGGTGCCCGGTCATCGACTTGGTGGCCGAGAGCAGGACGTGGTCCGCGTCGTCGCCCAGGACCGTACGGATCGAGCGCGTCTCGGTGAGGTCGCCGACCTTGGTCGAGGTCGCGTGGGCGTTGACGTGCACGACGTCGCGCGCCTGCGCACCGGCCTCCCCGAGGGCACGGGTCATCGCGGCGACCTGCCCGCGACCCTCCGGGTCCGGGGAGGTGATGTGGTACGCGTCCGAGGACAGGCCCACGCCGCCGATGCGGGCGTACACGCGCGCACCGCGGGCCGCTGCGTGCTCGGCGCTCTCGAGGACCACGATGCCCGCGCCCTCGCCGATCACGAACCCGTCGCGGTCGACGTCGTAGGGACGCGAGGCGCCCTGCGGGTCGTCGTTGCGCAGCGACAGGGTGCGCGAGGCCGCGAACGCGGCGATGGGCATGGGGTGGATCGTGGCCTCGGTGCCGCCGGCCACGACGATGTCCGCGCGACCGGCACGGATCATGTCGACGCCGTACCCGATGGCCTCGGCGCCCGAGGCGCAGGCCGAGACGAGCGCGTGCGCACCGGCACGGGCGCCGATCTCGAGCGAGACGTAGGCCACGGCCGAGTTCGGCATGAGCATGGGCACGGTCATGGGCAGCATGCGCCGCGCGCCGCGCTCCTTGAGCGTGTCCCAGCCGTCGAGCGTGGTCCAGATGCCGCCGATGCCCGACGAGACGACCGCGCCGAGGCGGTCGCCGTCGATCTCCGGGCTGCCGGCGTCGGCCCAGGCCTCGCGCGTCGCGATCATCGCGTACTGCGTGGACGGGTCCATGCGCTTGATCTCGGGTCGCGCGAGGACGTCCTCGGGCTTGACCTTGATCTGCGCGGCGAACGTGACGGGAATCTCGTAGCGCTCGGCCCAGTCGTTCTCGAGGGTGCGTGCGCCGGACTGCCCGGCGAGCGCCGCGGCCCAGGTGGAGGCCACGTCCCCGCCGAGCGGCGTGGTGGCACCGAGACCGGTGACGACGACTTCACGGACGGAGGTCATGGCAGCTCCAGGTGAGTGAGGGGGGAGGAAGGGGGCGGGCAGGCCGGCGGTCGTCGACCGCCGGCCCGCACCGGCTGGGCCGCGAGGGCCCGGCGCCGATCAGCTGTCGAGCAGCTGGTCAGGCCTGTGCGCCCGTGATGAAGGACACTGCGTCGCCGACGGTCGAGAGGTTCTTGACCTCCTCGTCGGGGATGCGGACGCCGAACTTGTCCTCGGCGTGCGTCACGATCGTCATCATCGACAGCGAGTCGATGTCGAGGTCGTCCGTGAAGGACTTCTCGGCGAGGACGGCGTCCGTGGGGAGGCCGGTCTCTTCGCTGACGATCTCCGCGAGACCAGCGAGGACTTCCTGCTCGGTGTAAGCCATGGGTTTCTCCTTGTGATGGGTGCCGGGGCCGTCCGGCACCGGGAACCTGCAGTGGAACAGTGGAAAGGTCGTACGTGCCCGTCCCGCGCCCCGCGCGGACGCGGACCGGGGACAGACAGGATGATTCTCCCCTACGGGAGGACGATCACCTGCGCCGCGTAGACGAGGCCCGCGCCGAAGCCGATCTGCAGCGCGAGGTCGCCCGACGTCGCCAGGCCCTCGGACAGGAGCCGGTCGGTCGCGAGCGGGATCGAGGCGGCCGACGTGTTGCCGGTCTCCGCGATGTCGCGCGCGACGGCCACCGACTCCGGCAGGCCGAGCTGCTTGATCATCTGGTCGATGATGCGCATGTTGGCCTGGTGAGGGATGAACGCCTGGACGTCCTGCGCGGTGACGCCTGCGGCGGCGAGCGCCTTCTCGGCGACCGGGGCCATCTGGAAGGCGGCCCACTTGAAGACCGTCTGCCCGTCCTGGCGCAGCGTCGGCCAGCCGAGCTCGGGGTTCTCGCGCAGGTCCGACCATGCGTGCGTCTGCCGGATCGCCGGGGCCTTGCCGCCGTCCGACCCCCAGATCGTGGGGCCGATGCCGGGGGTGTCGGACGGGCCGACCACCGCGGCGCCCGCGCCGTCACCGAGCAGGAACGAGATGGTGCGGTCGGTCGGGTCGACGAAGTCGCTCATCTTCTCCGCGCCGACCACGAGCACGTGCTGCGCCGCGCCCGACCGCACCAGGGCGTCCGCCTGGGCGATCCCGTACGTGTACCCGGCGCAGGCCGCCGAGAGGTCGTACGCGGCCGCCGGGGTGGCGCCGAGCCGGTCCGCGAGCACCGCGGCGGCCGAGGGCGTCTGGTGGAAGTAGGTCGTGGTCGCGAACAGCACCGCGTCGACGTCGCCGCCGGTCAGGCCCGCCGCGGCGAGCGCCTTGCGCGCAGCGCCCTCCGCGAGGTCGACGACGTCGACGTCGGCACCCGCACGTCGGCGCGTGACGATGCCCGTGCGCTGGCGGATCCACTCGTCCGAGGAGTCGATCGGTCCCGCGAGGTCGTCGTTCGTGACGACGTTCTCGCCGCGGACCCCGCCGATGCCCAGGACGCGCGAGTACTCGGCGCCCGCAGCCTGGCGGATCGTCAGCGCGCTCACGCGGTGGCCCCGCCGACGACCGGCGTGCCGCCGGAGGCCGAGGAGCCGGCCGCGTCGCTGTGGCGCGCGATCAGGTCGCGAGCCTTGTCGATGTCGGCGGTCGACTTGACCGCGACCGTCTCGACTCCCGGGAGCGTGCGGCGCGCGAGGCCCGTCAGGACACCGCCCGGCGCGAGCTCGAGGATCGCGGTGACGCCGAGCGACGCGAGCGTCTCCTGGCAGAGGTCCCAGCGGACCGGGGCGGCGATCTGCGCGGTCAGTCGTGCCAGCACGTCCTGCTCGAGGCCGAACAAGCCACCGGACTCCGCACCCGAGACGCTCGCGTACGAGGCGCCGTCGGCGTTCGAGAGGAAGGGCAGGCGCGGGTCCGTGGCGTCCCAGCCTGCGGCGACCGGGGCGAACGCGTCGAGCGCGGACTGCATGAAGGGCGTGTGGAACGCGCCCGCGACCTGGAGCGGGATGACCCGGGCCTTGACCGGCGGGTTGGCCCCGAGCGTCGTGATGCCCTCGAGCGAGCCCGCGGCCACGACCTGCCCGCCGCCGTTGACGTTCGCGGGCCACAGGCCCGCGGCCTCGATCGCGGCGAGGACCTCCTCGGCGTCGCCGCCCACGACCGCGGCCATGCCGGTGGGCGTCGCGGCGGCTGCCTCGGCCATGAAGCGGGCGCGGGCCGTCACGAGGCCCACCGCGGCGGCGTCCTCGAACACGCCCGCGACGGCTGCGGCCGCGAACTCGCCGACCGAGTGGCCCGCGGTCACGTCGACGACCTCGCACGTGTCGCGGCCGTCGAGGATCGCGCGCAGCGCGATCAGCGAGGCCGACACGATGAGCGGCTGGGCCACCGCGGTGTCGCGGATGGTGTCGGCGTCCGACTCGGTGCCGTGGGCACGCAGGTCGAGGCCGGACGCGGCGGAGAACGCGTCGAGCTGCGCGGGGACCCCGGGCAGCTCGAGCCAGGGGGCGAGCATTCCGGGGGACTGGGAGCCCTGTCCAGGGCACAAGACGGCTAGCACTCGTCAACTGTGCCAACCCGGCACGCCGCCGGGACGTCACGACCCGCACCAACCTTGTCCAGGCCGTTTGTGCCGAACCTACAAGAGGCGCGGGATGGCGGCGTCGCCGACGGCGCCGTCCCGCGCCAGAGGTGCGCGGTTCAGCGCCCCGCTGGGTCGCCCGAGAGCTGGCCGAGCGCGAGCGCGATCTGCAGCACGAACGACTCGCGCGCGTCGAGCGGGTCCCAGCCCGTGATCTCGGCGACCTTGCGCAGGCGGTAGCGGACGGTGTTGGGGTGCACGTACAGGCTGCGCGAGGCGGCCTCGAGCGAGCGTCCGGTGCCCAGGTAGGCGGACAGCGTCTCGAGGATCGCGCCCGTGCTCTCGAGCAGGGGGCGGTACGCCTGGACCACCAGGGTGCGGCGGGCCGTGGTGTCGCCCGTCAGGACGCGTTCGGGCAGCAGGTCGTCGGCGAGCACGGGCCGCGGGGCCTGGGGCCATGCGGGGGCCGCGGCCAGGCCCGCGAGCGCGGCCTGCGCCGAGCGCGCGGCGTCGTCGAGCGAGGGGACCGTGGGGCCGATCACCACGGGGCCCGGGCCGAAGCGGGGGAGCAGGGAGGCCGCCGCGGCCTGCAGGTCGCCCTCACCGCCCAGGACGAGGACCAGGCGGTCGCCGTGGATGCCCACGAGCGCGTCGCCCGCGGCACGGCGCGTCGCGCGCCGCAGCTCGGCCGTGCGCAGCTCGTCGAGCGGCGCGGTCGCGGTGCCCACCATGACCAGGACCGACCCGTGGCCGCCCCAGCCGAGCGCCGAGACGCGCGAGCGCAGCGAGTCGTCGCCGTCGCCGCGGATGAGCGCGTCGACGATGAGCGCCTCGAGGCGCGCGTCCCACGCGCCGCGCACCTCGGCGGCGCGCGCGTAGACCTCCGCGGCCGAGAACGCGACCTCGCGCGAGTAGCGCAGCACGGCCTCGCGCAGGTCACGCTCGCCGCCGGGGATCGCGAGCTGGTCGGAGTACGCCTCGACGACCTCGACCACGATCCGCACGAGCTGCAGCGTGTGCTGGAGCGAGATGGACCGGGTGAGCTCGGACGGGGCGGCCGCGAAGATCTCGCTCACGCCGTGCGGGGGAGAGGCCGGGTTGGCGTACCAGGTCACGAACGCCGTGATGCCCGACTGCGCGACCAGCCCCACGTACGAGCGGTCGTCGGCAGGCAGCGCGCGGTACCAGGGGAGGTCCTCGTCGAGTCGTCGGAGGGCGGCCGCGGCGAGCAGCCCGCTGCCGTCGCGAAGTCGCTGCAGGTTGTCGGAGTTCCCCGTGATCGGCACGCCCCGAGCATACGGCGTGGTTGTGGGGAGTCCACAAAACGGGGAACCATGACATGCGGTCCTCACGCGGCGAGGCGGACGGGAGCCGCTAGGGTCGATCCATGGCACTGATGCCCCGACTACGACAGCTCATGCGACGCCAGTCCTCGGCGTCGACCGTGGGTGCTCGTCGCCCCACCAGCGCCGACAGGCGAGGAGACACCGTGCACGAGGACGCGCTGCGCGCCATGCTCGTCGACGACCCCAACGACGAGCGGGCCTTCCAGGCGCTCGCCGAGATCGTCCGGCGGCGGGCGGCCGAGTCCCACGTGTCCGCGGACCCGCTCGCGGCCCCCGCGGACGAGAGCGAGAAGCAGCAGGCCGCGGACCTGGCGGTCTGGGCCCTCGCGGAGGAGCTCGCGGGGCACCCGCGCGGCTGGTACCCGCTCGTGGAGCTGGGCCGGCTCTCGCTCGAGGACGACCAGGAGGCGGCGCTGCGGCGGTTCGCGACCGCGGCCGAGCGCGACCCGTCGGGGCTCGCGCTCGCCGAGAGCATGCAGATCCTGCGCGAGGCGCACCTGCCGGTCGAGGCCCTGGGCCTGGGGGTGGGGCACTGGCGAGCGCGCGAGCACACGCCCGAGGCCGGGCGCCAGCTCGTCCTGGCCGCGATCGACGCGGACCGCATCTTCGAGGCCAAGCACCACCTCGAGGCCCTCGCGCTGTACCCGGACGCGGCGGTCGTCGCCCCGATCCGGCACGAGCTCACGCTCGCGATCGCGCACGCCGAGCAGCACCGCTCGGGCACCTAGGCCCGACGACGTCGCGTCGGCCGGGCCCCCCTGCGCCCCCGGCGTGAGGCGCGCCCAGGCGTCTCCCACCTCCGGACGCACCGACGGCGCCGCCACCTCTCGCGAGGTGAGCGGCGCCGTCGGGCACTGCGGTCCTGGTGCCGGTCAGACCGGCGCCGGGCGCGGGGCAGGAGCGATCAGGAGTCGCCGCCCGCGTTGCCGGACGTACCGGCCGTGACGTCCATCAGACGGTACTTCTCGATCGCCTGGGCCGAGGCCTCGGCCGGGACCTTGCCCTGCTTCGCGAGCTGCTGGAGCACGCGGACCACGACCGAGGGACCGTCGATCTTGAAGTGACGACGGGCCGCGGCGCGGGTGTCGGAGAAGCCGAAGCCGTCCGCACCGAGCACCGCGTAGTCGCCCGGGACCCACTGGCGCACCTGGTCGGGGACCAGGTGGTCGTAGTCGCTCGTCGCGACGAACGGGCCCTCGGCGCCCTGCAGCTTGGCCGTCAGGTACGGCACGCGCGGGGTGGCGGCCGGGTTGAGGAACGCGTCCTGCTCGGCGGCCAGGCCGTCGCGGCGGAGCTCGTTCCAGCTCGTGACGCTCCAGACGTCCGCGGAGACGCCCCAGTCCTGCTCGAGGAGCTCCTGCGCCTCCAGGGCCCACGGCACGCCCACGCCCGAGGCGAGGATCTGCGCCTTGGGTCCCGACGCCTCGGAGACCTTGATGCGGTGGATGCCGCGCAGGATGCCCTCGACGTCGACGTCCTCCGGCTCGACCGGCTGCTGCATGGGCTCGTTGTAGACCGTCACGTAGTACATGACGTTCTGGTCGCGCCCGTCCGAGCCGTCCCCGTACATGCGCTCGATGCCGTCGCGCACGATGTGGCGGATCTCGTAGCCGTAGACCGGGTCGTACTGGACGATCGCCGAGTTGGTGCCGGCCAGCAGCGGCGAGTGACCGTCCGCGTGCTGGAGGCCCTCACCGGTGAGCGTCGTGCGCCCGGCCGTCGCGCCGATGATGAACCCGCGGGTCAGCTGGTCGCCGGCGGCCCAGAACTGGTCGCCCGTGCGCTGGAACCCGAACATCGAGTAGAAGATGTAGAACGGGATCATCACCTCGCCCTGCGTGGCGTACGAGGTGCCGACCGACTGGAACGCGGCCGCGGAACCGGCCTCGTTGATGCCGGTGTGCATGATCTGCCCGGCCTCGGACTCCTTGTAGCTCAGCATGAGCTCGCGGTCCACGGCGAGGTAGTTCTGGCCCTGCGTGTTGAAGATCTTCGCGGACGGGAAGATCGAGTCCAGACCGAAGGTCCGGGCCTCGTCCGGGATGATCGGCACGATGCGCTTGCCGATCTCCTTGTCCTTGATGAGGTCCTTGAGCAGACGGACGAACGCCATGGTGGAGGCGATCTCCTGGTTGCCCGAGCCCTTCTTGAGGATCTCGTACGTCTTGTCGCCCGGCAGCGTGACGGGGGCCGGCGCGGAGCGACGCTCCGGGACGTAGCCACCGAGCTGACGGCGACGCTCCTGCATGTACTGGATCTCCGGCGCGTCGGCACCCGGGTGGTAGTACGGGGGCTCGTACGGGTTGGCGTCGAGCTCCTCGTCCGTGATCGGGATGCGCAGCGAGTCGCGCAGCGTCTTGAGGTCCGCCAGGCCGACCTTCTTCATCTGGTGCGTCGAGTTGCGCCCCGCGAAGCCCGAGCCCAGGCCGTAGCCCTTGACCGTGTGGGCCAGGATGACCGTGGGCTGGCCCGTGTGGGCCGTGGCCGCCGCGTACGCCGCGTAGAGCTTGCGGTAGTCGTGGCCGCCACGCTTGAGGGCCCAGATGTCGTCGTCCGACATGTTCTCGACGAGCTGCTTGGTGCGCGGGTCGCGCCCGAAGAAGTGCTCGCGGATGAACGCGCCGCTCTCCGCACGGTAGGTCTGGTAGTCGCCGTCGGGCGTGACGTTCATCAGGTTGACGAGCGCACGGTCCTTGTCGGCGTTGAGCAGGGTGTCCCACTCGCGGCCCCAGATGACCTTGATGACGTTCCAGCCGGCGCCGCGGAACTGCGCCTCGAGCTCCTGGATGATCTTGCCGTTGCCGCGGACCGGGCCGTCGAGGCGCTGCAGGTTGCAGTTGACCACGAAGTTCAGGTTGTCCAGGCCCTGCTGCGCGGCGAGCTGCAGCATGCCGCGGCTCTCCGGCTCGTCCATCTCGCCGTCACCGAGGAACGCCCAGACGTTCTGCTGGCTCGTGTCCTTGATGCCGCGGTTGTGCAGGTAGCGGTTGGTCCACGCCTGGTAGATGGCCGAGGCCGGGCCGAGGCCCATCGAGACCGTGGGGAACTCCCAGAAGTCCGGCATGAGGCGCGGGTGCGGGTAGGACGGCAGGCCGCCGCCCGCGTGCGACTTCTCCTGGCGGAACCCGTCGAGCTGGTCCGCCGAGAGGCGACCCTCGAGGAACGCGCGGGCGTAGACGCCGGGGCTCGCGTGACCCTGGAAGTAGACCTGGTCACCGCCGCCCGGGTGGTCCTTGCCGCGGAAGAAGTGGTTCAGGCCCACCTCGTACAGCGTCGCGACCGACGCGTAGGACGAGATGTGTCCACCGACCCCGATCCCGGGGCGCTGGGCGCGCGTGACCATGACGGCGGCATTCCAGCGGTTCCAGCTGCGGTAACGACGCTCCATGGCCTCGTCGCCGGGGAAGTACGGCTCCTCGTGCACACCGATGGTGTTGACGTAGGGCGTGTTGATGGACGTGGGGATCGCGACGTTGCGCTCGCGTGCTCGCTTGAGCATGTTGAGCAGGACGTAGCGCGCGCGAGGGCCGCCACGGTCGTCGATCAGTCCGTCCAGGGACTCGACCCACTCGCTCGTCTCAGCGGGGTCGATGTCCGGTACTTGGCTGAGCAGACCGTTGATCAGCGGTCCTGTCTCGTCAAACGAAGCCACCAGCAACCTCATATCTCGTTCGGAGCGGTATTCGGATTGAATCACGGCGCGGTACACCGTGCCCGCTCTCCTCCAGCCACTCCTGCGTAGCGAGAGCAGTCGCTGGTGGCGACTGTGCCCTCCACACTCTCGGGTGGTCGAACCATTCTGTTACCCCGCAGCCAGGAAGTCACACCACAAGGGGGTCAAGGGAGCGTGATCCTCACGACACAGGAGGGTGTGGGTCGGGTGCAGACGGTGCGGAGGAGGGGATCGTGCGGGGTGCGGCGGTGCTCCGGGAGCCCCTCGTGGGCCCGACGGCGGAGCCCGGCCCGGTCGGTCGAGGCACGTTCGCGCGCGCTCTGACGTTGTGCCGAGTGCGGTTCCCCGCAACACTGGGCTTCTGCGCTGGTGGACACGCCGCACGAAACGCCCGTCCTGCTGAGGCATGCGGGAGTGCCGTGGGCTACCTTTGCCAAGCAGGGCACTGATCATCAAGCAGTACGAAGAAGGGAAAGAGACACAAGTGGGAGCGACGACGGACCCCCAGGGTGCAGGACGCCTGGGGTTCCTCTCTGGCCATGTGGTGCAGGAGTTCGGTTGGGGCGAGGACGTCGACGACGACCTGCGCGCCGAGATCGAGGAGCTCGTCGGCTCCGAGCTGGTGGACGAGGACTACGGCGACGTGACCGACGGTGTCGTCGTCTGGTGGCGCGAGGACGACGGCGACCTGGCCGACATGCTCGTGGACGTCCAGACCGTGCTCGACGACGGTGGTCTCATCTGGATCTTCACGCCCAAGGCGGGCCGCGACGGCCACGTGGGCCACAACGACCTCCAGGAGGCCGCGACGACGGCCGGCCTGCACGCGACCAGCACGTTCGCGATCGCGCCGGACTGGTCCGCGACGAAGCTCGGGACGCGTGGCCGTGGGCGCTGAGGCGCCCGAGCTCACGGTCCGGACCGGCGACGTCGCCCCGGACTTCACGCTGACCGACACGCACGGCACCCCGGTCCGTCTCTCGGACCTGCGCGGCGGCCCCGTCCTGCTCGTGTTCGTGCCGTTCGCCTTCTCGGGGACGTGCACGAGCGAGCTGTGCGAGCTCCGCGACAACATCGAGGACTTCGAGACCGCGGGCGTCACGCTCTTCGCGATCTCGTGCGACCCCGTGTTCTCGCTCAAGGCCTGGGCCGCGCAGGAGGGCTACACGTTCGGGCTCCTGTCCGACTTCTGGCCGCACGGCGAGGTCTCGCGCCAGTACGGGGTGTTCGACGACGAACGCGGCCTCGCGATCCGCGGCAGCTTCCTGATCGACGCGGACGGCGTCGTCCGGTGGTCCGTCGTGAACCCGCGCGGGCAGCGCCGGGACCTCGCGGGGTACCAGGCGGCGCTCGCGGAGCTCTGACGCGCACCCCCTCGACGGGCGTGCCGCGGCCCTGAGCCGCGGTGCGCCCGTTCGCGCGTCGGTCGACCGGTGAGCCGCGTGACCGGTGGGTCGAACGACCAGGTGCGACGGGCGACCGGTCCCACGGACCGGGTTCGACGGGTACGCCGGCGTCACCGGCCTGCGGTGGCCGTGCGTCGTCGGGCGGGCGATGCCCGATCTGCGGCTGATGTGCGAGGCACGGCCGGCGACCCGGTAGGCTGTGCACCGCTGTTCTGGGGCCTGTAGCTCAGTTGGTTAGAGCGCCACGCTTACACCGTGGATGTCGGGGGTTCGAGTCCCTCCGGGCCCACCACCGATGGAATGGTCGGACCCTGGTGCGGGAGCGACGTCGTGCCGTCGAGGCCCGCCTCGCCTGTGCAAGAGTTGATGCATGGCATCCCCGCAGGCGCTCAGCGAGGCCGATCGTCGCCTGGTCGCCCTGTGGGCGGCCGACTGCGCGGAGCGGGTCCTTCCCCTGTTCGAGGCCGAGGCCTCGGGAGACGACCGTGCGCGGGACGGGGTCGAGCGTGCCCGGGCCTTCGGACGCGGTGAGCTCGGGACTGCCGACGAGATTCGCCGCCGGTTCGTCGCGGGGCGGGCGGCTCACTCGGTGAAGGCTCCAGCCGCCGTCGCGGCCGCGCGGGCGGCCGGCCAGGCCTCGGGGGTCGCGCACATGGGCGCACATGCTCTCGGAGCGGCCGCCTATGCGGCGAAGGCCGCTGCCCTCGCCGCGCCCGACCAGGAAGCCGGCCGCCGTAAAGAGGTCCGCTGGCAGCTGGCTCACCTGACCCCGGACGTCCGCGCCGCCCTGGCGAGCCTGCCCGCGCTCGGGGAGGACGCGTCCGGACCGCTGGGTTCCGGGTTGCTGGCGTCAGGAGTGCTCGCCACGACCATCCGCGAGATCCAGGCCGATCTGTCGCGGCCCCCTTCCTCGGCCTGACGCGCCCTCCCGCGCCGTGCGCCCTCGACCCGCAGTGCCGTGGGAGCTCCCGCGGTCGAGCGGCGAGCGTGCCGCCGACGGGTACCGCCGGTCCCGGGACACCGGCGAGCCGGCTGCCGCGACCGTTCTCCACTGACAGCAACGGTGCGTGTCGGTGGCTTCTCCTACTGTGACGTCCGACGCCGCGCCGACGGAGCGCGGCGGCCTCCGGACCCGGTCCGGCGGCCTGGACGAGACGGCGGGGACACGTGTTCGAGAAGATCAAGGGTTGGCTCCAGGGAGACCACGACGGTGCGGTCGAGGGCGGCGGGACGTCGCTCGGGGTCGACCGAGCACAAGATGCGCGGCACACGAAGCCTTCCGCTCGGCTGATCGACGGACTGAAGATCCTGGACGCGGACACCCCGGGTCTCGCGGCCCGTGCCGTCGCCTACGTCCACACCGGTGAGGGACCGGAGCTCGTGACCGAGCTCTCGCAGCGTGGCGACGACTCGACGGACCGTCTGCTCAACCGGCCCGCGACGCTGGGCGTGTGGACCTACACGAGCCAGGCCCAGGACAAGGCCATCAAGGAGCACGTGCCCGGCTGGAACGTGGACAAGAGCACGACGGCTCGCGGCAACCTCTACACGCTCACCGAACCCGTCGCGATCGACGCGCTCGTCCGGCTCGGACGGCTCCTCGCGGCCGTCTCGCCCGACGTCTCGCGTGCCTCGGACCGGCTTCCTGCCTGGTTCGCGGCCCTGCTGACCGACGTCGCCAAGACGTGCGGCGACCGCCGCACCCGGGGCAAGGGGGGCAAGCCCGGCATCCGCAGCGCATGGACCCCCGAGCTGCTGGTCGCGATCCTGCGCGACGGCGGCGTCGCCGAGGCGAGCATCCCGGCCGCCGTCGTGGCGGCGATCTTCGACCGTCCTGTCACGGCCGACTACTACGGCGACCCCCTCGCGGTGTTCGCGGCGCAGCCCGGCGTCGAGGACTACCTGGTCGCCCATCACGCCGAGGTCGTCGCTCTCGCTCCGCTGCTGCGCGCGACCGGCAAGGTCGAGCTCCTCCAGTTCCTGCGCGCCCAGCCCGCGGCGCGTGACGAGTTCGTCGGGCTCGTCGCCCAGCTCGCGACGGACAGCGCGAAGTCGGTGCGCGAGGAGGCCGCAGGCAACCTCGCGGCCCTGCCCGCCGCGCGTCAGGTCGAGCTCCTCGAGCCGCTGCTCACCACGATGCCCGCGGGCCGCCTCGGGGGCCTCGTGACCCACCTCGTGGGCGTCGAGGGCGGCGTCGACGCGCTGCGCCGCGCGCACGCCGCCGACGGCCGCGGGGCACGGGGGACGCTGCTCTCGAACGCGCTCGAGCGGGCCACGGCCCTCGACGTCGAGACCGTGGCCGCCGACGAGCCCCTCGTCCTCCCTCCCTTCACGCCCCTGCCCGACGCCGAGCTCGGGGAGCCGTTCGTGCGCTCGGCGCGCGACGCGGTCGACCGTCGCCTCGCCGCGGCCCGCAAGGAGCTCGAGGACCTCGAGGCCCTGCCCAAGGCGGAGGCCCAGGGCTGGCGCCTCACGCACGCCCGGGGCGCGGTCAAGGACCTGTCGGCCATCACCGACGACCACCTCCGTCAGGTCGCGCAGTACCTCTCCGGCGCCCTGACCAAGGTGCCCCCGCGCACGGTGCTCGTCGAGCTCCAGGCCCCCGCGATCCGCAACCGCCTCGAGGGCCTGACCATGCTCCACGACATCCGCTTCGCACGCTCGCACGGCGGGGGCCGGCAGCGGTACCCCTGGTACCAGCTCAACGCCACGGCCGACCTCGCGATGGACGTGCGGATCCTGGCCGACGGCGTCGAGCGCGCGGGCGTCCAGGACTCCGAGGTGGCCGTCGCGGAGCTCGTGTTCGACTCCTGGTTCGCCCGGGAGACCTTCGCGCCCGAGCACCTGTGGCCCTACTACGCCGAGCACCCGGCTGCGCTCGAGACCCACCTCGGCCTGCGTCCCCCGACCAAGGTCGACAGCTACAGCCGCTCCGAGCGGCTCGAGGTCGCGCTCACGATCCTCGGCGGCTTCCCCACGCTCCCGAACCGCTACCTCCCACGCCTGGCCGAGCTGGCGCTCGGAGACGGCAAGACGCACCGCGTCGCCGCGCAGAAGGTGCTCGAGTCGCACGCCGGTGCGCGAGACCTCGCCGAGCAGGGGCTGCGTGACGGCAAGACAGAGATCCGAGTTACGGCCGCCGTCTGGCTCCAGCGCCTGGGCGACCCGGCCGCGATCCCGGCGCTGCGTGCCGCGCTCGCCAAGGAACGCCGCGAGGTGGCCCGAGCGGCGCTCCTCGGTGCGCTCGAGGCGCTCGGCGACGACATCTCCACGGAGATCGCTCCCGCGACCCTGCTCGCCGAGGCCACCAAGGGGCTCAAGGGCAAGGCTCCTGCGAGCATGGCCTGGTTCCCCGTGGACGGGCTGCCGCAGCTGCGGTGGGCCGCGGACGCCCAACCGGTGCCGGCCGAGGTCGTGCGGTGGTGGGTCGTGCTCGCGGTCAAGCTCAAGGACCCCAGCGGGCTCGGCCTGATCGCCCGCTACGTCTCGCTGCTCGACGAACAGAGCCGCGCGGCGCTCGGCCGGTTCGTGCTCGACGCGTGGATCGGTCAGGACACACGGGGCCCCTCCGCGGAGGAGAGCCGCGCCTATGCCGACCGAGAGGCCCAGCAGCGCTACGACCGCTACCAGCACTGGTACAAGCAGCACCCGCAGTACTACGAGGCCGAGGCGTCCAGGACGGTCGACCAGCACCACCAGGACGCGTTCCGCGAGCACCAGGCCAACTACCTGGGGTCGGCCATCAGCGACAAGGGGCTGCTCGCCCTGACCGTCGGCATGCCGGGTACGGACCTGTCCCGTGCCGCCCAGCAGTACCTCAAGGCGCACATCACCCGACGCGCGCAGATCGAGGCGCTCGTCCGGGCGCTCGCGGCCAACGGAGACCCGGCGGCCATCCAGCTCCTGCTGTCGGTCGCGCGCCGCCACCGGCAGGCGACCGTGCAGGCGACCGCCCAGGCGCTCGCCCAGGACCTGGCCGAGCGGCGGGGCTGGTCCGCCGAGGAGCTCGCGGACCGCACGGTGCAGACCGCGGGCTTCGAGGACGACGGGATCCTGCACCTGCACCTCGGGGCGCGCGAGTACACGGGACGCATCACGCCCACGTTCACGCTCGAGCTCACCAACGAGGCGGGCAAGGTCGTCAAGGCCCTGCCCGCGGCACGGGTGGACGACGACGCCGAGCAGGTCAAGGCCGCCAAGTCGCAGCTCTCCGCGAGCCGCAAGGAGCTCAAGGCCGTCGTCGCGCTGCAGACCCAGCGACTGTACGAGGCCATGTGCACCGGACGTGAGTGGCCCGCCGCCGACTGGCAGGAGTTCGTGCTGGGGCACCCGATCATGTCGCGGCTCGCGGCCGGTCTCGTCTGGCTCGAGAACCCCGGCCCCGACCAGCGGGCGTTCCGCCCGGGCGACGGGGGAGTGCTGATCGACGGCGACGACGAGGACGTGACCCTCGCCGACGGCGCGACGGTGTCGGTCGCGCACGGCGTGCTCCTCGGCGAGGACCAGGCCGGTCGCTGGCGTGAGCACCTCGCCGACTACGAGATCAAGCCGCTGTTCGACCAGCTCGCGGTCGCGGTCCCCGTCACCGACCAGAAGGCGACGTCGATCGCGGACCGCAAGGGCTGGCTCACCGACAGCTTCACGGTGCGCGGCCGGGCGACCAAGCTCGGGTACTCGCGCAGCCAAGCGGAGGACGGCGGATGGTTCTCGGGCTACGAGAAGGCGTACCCGAGCGTCGGGATCACCGCGATCATCGAGTTCACGGGCGCGTTCCTGCCCGAGGAGAACATCCCCGCGGCCCTCACCCAGCTGGTCTTCCGGCGCACGACGCGGGCCTACGGGCAGAGCGCCGAGGCGCGCCTCGCGGACCTGCCGCCCGTCCTGGTCGCGGAGTCCTACCGCGACTACCTGACCGTCGCTGCCGCCGGCAGCTTCGACGCCGAGTGGGAGAAGAAGAGCGCATGGTGACCACACCGACCGCCGCACCGAGCGGCACGCCCCCGGTCCTCGACCGCGAGGCGGCGCAGGAGATCCGCCCGCCCGCCGAGGTGCGGTTCGCGCACGAGCTCGCGGCCCTCGAAGCGGCCGACCGGGCGCGTGGCGCAGAGCTGCCGCCCGGCTGGCGGCTCAGCCCGCGGGCGGTGCGCGCCTTCGTCGTGGGCGACGCCGAGCTCGGGGTGCGCCGGAAGTTCTACGGCGACGACCCGCTCGTGGACCGTGCCGTCGTGTCCCTGCTGGGACGCCAGGGCCTCATGCTCGTGGGCGAGCCCGGCACCGCGAAGTCGATGCTGTCCGAGCTGCTCGCCGCCGCGGTGAGCGGCACGTCGAACCTCACGGTCCAGGGCACGGCCGGCACCACGGAGGACCACATCCGGTACTCGTGGAACTACGCGCTGCTCATCGCCGAGGGGCCCAGCGAGCGCTCGCTCGTGCCGTCGGCCGTCCAGCAGGCCATGAGCGCCGGGAAGATCGTCCGGTTCGAGGAGATCACGCGCTGCGCCCCGGAGATCCAGGACACCCTGGTCTCGATCCTCTCCGAGAAGCAGCTCATGATCCCCGAGCTCGGGAGCGAGGCGAGGGTCTCGGCCCGGCCGGGGTTCAACGTGCTCGCGACCGCGAACCTCAAGGACCGGGGCGTCCACGAGATGTCGGCCGCGCTCAAGCGACGGTTCAACTTCGAGACCATCAAGCCGCTGACGGACCGCCAGTTCGAGATCGACCTCATCGAGGCGCAGCTGACCGCCGAGCTCGGGGCGCCCGCCGACCGCCCTCCGCTCTCGCGTGACGTCCTGGACGTGCTGGTCACGGCGTTCCAGGACCTGCGGACCGGCGCCACGAGCAACGGAGCACCCGTCAAGCGGCCCGAGACCGTGATGTCGACGGCCGAGGCCGTCAACGTCGCGGTCGCGGCCTCGCTCGAGGCCCGGTACCTCGGCGACGGCACCGTGACCCCTGCCGAGGTCGCACGCCAGCTCGCGGGCGTGGCCTCGAAGGGCGACGAGGAGGACGCCCGTCGGCTGCGGCACTACGTCGACAACGTCGTGCGCGAGCGGGCGCGGCGCGACCCGCGCTGGAAGTCGTTCCTCTCGGCGGCGGAGTCCCTGTGGCAGTAGCACCCGGGCCGGTGCGGGCGGCCTGGGGGCTCGCACCCGAGCGGATGCAGCGTGCGGTCGCCGGCGTCGAGCAGCTGCGTGTCGATGGCATCTACCTCGCCCCGGTGCGGCACCACAGCCCGGCCTGCGCGCTCGCGGTCGAGGCGCTCCTCGACGAGGTCCGCCCCGCCGTCGTGCTCGTCGAAGGGCCCGAGGAGTACGGCCGGCTCCTGCCCGTGCTGCTCGACCCCCGCACGCGCCCGCCCGTCGCCGTGCTGAGCCTCGGGACCGACGGCAAGGGGGCGGGGTTCTACCCCCTCGCCGAGTTCTCGCCCGAGTGGGTCGCGCTGCGCACGGCCGACCGGCTGGGAGCCGAGGTCGCGTTCGTCGACCGGTCCTGGGCCGCGCGCGAGGCGGCCATCGCGCCGGGCACGTCGGACGCGCCCGACGCACCTGACGCACCTGACGCACCAGGCGATGCCGAGGACGACGCGTTCGCCCGGACCCTGCAGTCCGAGCGGAACCTCGCGCACTCGCGGACGGTCGCGGCCATCGCGGAGCGGCTCGGGTGCCGCGACCACGACGAGGTGTGGGACCACCTGTTCGAGGCGCGCACGCGCGAGCAGCTCACGGACTGGCGCGAGCTCTTCGACGACGTCTTCGCGTGGGCCGCGCTCGCGCGCCTGGACTACGAGGAGGAGGTGCTCGACGCCGACGGGTCGCTCGCGCGCGAGGCCCTCATGTCCGCCCGCGTCGCCGAGCACCGGGCGCGGGTCGAGGGGCCCGTGGTCGTCGTGACCGGCGCGTTCCACACGCTCGCGCTCGTCGAGGCCCTCACCGGGGCGCCCGAGGGCGGGGCGGTCGTGGACCGGCGGCCGGCGGGCGGCTACGGCGACCCCGCTGCGGCCGACGCCTGGCTGATCCGCTACGACCACGAACGGCTCGACGGCCTGCGAGGGTACGGGGCCGGCATGCCCTCGCCCGGCTACTACGAGCGCCTCTGGGCCGCCCATCGCGACCCCGCCGGGCCTGCGGCGCTCAGCACCGCGCTGCTCGTCGACGTCGCGGCCGCCGCCACGACCCGTGGCGCGCAGGTGAGCTTCGCCGAGGTCGCGTCGGCAGCCGAGCAGGCGCGTCGTCTCGCGGACCTGCGCGAGCGACCGTGGCCGGGGCGCACCGACCTGCTCGATGCCCTCACCTCGTGCTTCGTCAAGGACGACGGCGGGCTCGACCTGGGCCTCGGGCGTCCCCTGGGGCAGGCGGTCGCCGAGGTGTTCGGAGGCCGGGCACTGGGTGAGGTCCCGCCGGGTCTCGCGTCGCCCCCGCTCGTCCAGCGCGCCCGGGAGCGGGCCGAGGCGCTGCGGCTCGTCGTGACCGACTCGACGCCGCGCCGCACGAGGCTCGACGCGCGGCGCACGCCCCGGCACCGCGAACGCCGGGCGTTCCTGGCCCTCATGGACTTCGTGGGGAGCGGTTTCGCGCACCGGGTCTCGGGTCCCGACCACGTCTCGGGTCGCGGTCTCGGCCTGCTGGTCGAGGAGTGGGAGTACGCCTGGACGCCGCTCGTCGAGGCCTCCCTGGTCGAGCTCTCGCACCACGGCGCGACGCTCGAGGCCGTCGCGGTGCACCGCCTGCACCGGCTCGAGCACGAGCTCGCGACGACCGGCCGCTCGGCCCTCGGGGTCGCGCGACTCGTGGCGCAGGCCGTCGTCCTGGGCCTCACCGACCATCTCGACCGGCTCGTCGCGCTGCTGCGGTCGACGCTCGACGTCGACCCGTCGCTCGAGTCGGTCGTGGGCGGGCTGCACCGCCTCGTCGACCTGTGGGACGCGCGCGTCGAGCTCGGCCTGGACGGGCACGCGCCCGAGCTGCTCGACCTGGTGGACCACGGTCTGGCGACGGCCGCCTACCTGGTCCCCGGCCTCGGGAAGGTCGACGCGGACGCGGAGCCTGCGGCCGTCGGGACGCTCGTCTCGCTGCGCGACCTCCTGCGCGAGGTGCACCGTGCGGGTGCGCTCAGCACCGTGCCCGACGGCGTCGCGCGGCCTCTCGCGGACGCGCCCGAGGCGGGCGGCGCACCGGCCTCGTCCGCGGCAGGCGGTGCGCCGACCCGTCCCGGGGCAGGCGGCCCCGTGCCCGTGCGCCGCGAGCTGACCCGCCTGCGCGAGGATCGCGCGACGGCGCCCGGGGTGCGGGGAGCGCTCGTCGCGCTCGCGTCGGTCGACGACTCGCTCGGCGACGACGTCCTGGTCGCCGAGGTGCGCGCCCAGCTCAGTCCCGGCGCGGACCCGGTCGCCGCGGTCCGCTTCCTCGGCGGGCTGCTGCGCGCGGCCCCCGACCTCCTGCTGCACACCCCCGAGCTGTTCGACGCGGTCCACGCCGGGCTGCGCGACCTCGACGAGCCGGCGTTCCTGGCCGTCCTGCCGGACCTGCGCCGCGCCTTCACGTGGCTCAAGCCCGCCGAGACGCACCACCTCGCCCAGCAGGTGGCCGATCGCACCGGTACGCGCGCCGAGCGGATCGACGTGCACCTGACGGCGACCGAGCGGGACCTCGAGGTGGGCCTCGCGCTCGAGCGGGAGCTCACCGCGATGCTCGACCGCGACGGCCTCGGTGCCTGGGGCGGCGGGACGCGCCGCGAGCCCGTCGGAGCACCGGCCGCGGCCGGTGCAGCAGGCCTCGACGGCCCTGTCGGCCCCACCGGCTCGCCCGCCGACCAGGTGCTCGACGACCAGGGCGACCACCACGACCTCCAGGAGAACCACCCGTGACCGACCCGCACACCGGGCGTGCCGACCCCCACCTGGGCCGAGGCGCCCTCGCACCCGTGACCGATCGTGCGGGAGGGGCAGCGACCAGCCAGGTGACCGACCAGGAGGCCGCTCGTCGCTGGCGGCTCGTCCTGGGCCGCTACGCCGCCCAGGAGCTCCAGCAGGGGCCGGGCGACGCAGGGATCGAGCGCGCACTGCAGTACCTCTACGACCGTGAGTACGTCGAGCGTGGTCACCGTCTGGGCAAGCAGCCGGGCGCTCGCGGCGGCGGAGGGAGCCTCGACCCCTCGGCGCTCAAGGCGCTCGACTGGCTCGGCCAGGCACGCACGCTCTTCCCGCGCGAGACGTTCGAGCGCATGCAGGTCGACGCGGTGAGCCGCTACCGGCTCACGGAGCTGCTCGCCGACCCGACCGCCGCCGAGGCCCTCGAGCCCAGCCGTGAGCTCGCGACCGCGCTGCTGCAGGTCCGCGGCCGGCTCGACGATCGCGCCGCGGCCGGGCTCCGCACCGTGATCGCGCGCGTGGTCGAGGACATCGTGCGACGCCTGCGCCCCCAGTTCGCGACCGCCCTGAGCGGCCGCAAGGACCGGTCGCGCCGCTCGATGCACAAGGTCAGCCAGAACTTCGACGGCAAGCGCACGCTGCAGGCCAACCTCTCGCGCTACGACCCCGAGTCCGGCCGGTTGATCGTCCAGGACGTGCGGTTCGTGTCGAGGGCGCGACGGACCCTGACGTGGGAGGTCGTGCTGCTCGTCGACCAGTCGGGCTCCATGGCGGCCTCGCTGCTCTACAGCGCGGTCTGCGCGGGGATCATGTCGGCCCTGCCCGGGATCTCGGTGCGGCTCGCGGTGTTCGACACCAGCGTCGTCGACCTGTCGCACCTCGCGCACGACCCGGTCGCGGTCCTGCTCACGGCCCAGCTCGGAGGGGGCACCGACATCGCCAAGGCCATGCGCTACGCCGAGCAGCGGGTGACGAACCCGAGCCGCACGGTCGTGGTGCTCGTGAGCGACTTCGAGGAGGGCGGGTCGGTGGCTCAGCTCCTCGCGTCGGTCCGGCGGCTCGCGGAGTCGGGCGTCCGGCTGCTCGGCCTCGCGGCGCTCGACGAGTCCGCCGAGCCGGTCTACGACCAGGGCACGGCCCGTCGTCTGGCCGAGAGCGGCATGCACGTCGCCGCGCTCACGCCCGAGCGGTTCGCCGAGTGGCTCGGGGAGGTGCTCGTATGACGCCCGCGTGGTTGGCCGTGTTCGCGGGGTACGACGACGCAGCGCTCGTCGCGCTCGGCAACGCGGGCCTCCTGCGGCGCGCCCGCAAGGACCTCGTCGGGGGTGAGGTGTCGCTCGCGTCCGAGTCCCCGGACGAGGTCGTGGTCGCCTGCGGGTCCGCGGTGGTCCGGCTCGGGCCGAAGGGTCCGGTCGCGGCGTCGTGCTCGTGCCCGACAGCGGGCGTGTGCCAGCACGTCGTGGCCGCGTGCCTCTGGGCTCGCGAGCACCCGGCGGGCTCGACACCTGAACCCGGCGTGGACGACGCCGATACTGGGGCTGCGGCGACGGACGGTGGAACGGACGGCGGTGGTGGCGACCCCGCGGGCCCCGGCCCTGCCACGACTGACGAGCCTGCCAGCCCTCTGGCCGCTCTCCTCTCCCTGAGCCCGGCCGAGGTGTGCCGGGCGGCGGGCAAGGTGGCCGTGCGCCGGGTCGTCGAGCGTCTGCCGAGCGCGCTCCTCGCCGGAGTCGCGGCGGAGGGGAACGGCATCACCGAGGCGTGCGACCTCGCGGTCGACGGCGCACGGCTCACGATCTCGTGGCCGATCGCCGGCCTGGCCCGCCCGGCCACCGGTGACCCCGCGCCCGAGGGCCGTGCCACGGTACCGGCCGGGCCGTCGAACGTCGTCGTGTTCGTCGCCCCCGCGGGGTACGGCGGCATGGTCGTCGCAGGGAAGTCGACCGCCGCCGACCAGGCCGCCGCCCGGCTCGAGGCGGTCGTCCGGGCCTTCGCCCGCGAGGGACGCTCGTGGTCGTGGCCCCACGAGATCGAGGTCGAGCGCTCGGGTGAGCTGACCACCGCCCAGCGGGCGGGGATCGAGGAGGCGAGCGCCGTCGTCGGGCACGTGGTCGATGCCGGACTGTCCCACCTCGGGGCTGATGCCGCCGACACGCTGCGTGGCGCGGCCGGACGTGCCCGGCTCGTGGGCCTGCTGCTCCTCCACCGGCTCCTGCTCGTCGCCGCAGGGCTCGTCGACGGCCTCGCATCGCGCGACGACGACGTGACCGAGGCCGACGCGCTGGGCGCGCTCGCCGAGGCCTGGGCGCTCGCGGCCGCGCTCCGCGACGCCCCTGCCGGGACCCTGCCGGACCTGGTCGGCGCTCCGGCCCGGCGCGCCCGCGGCGCGGCGGACGACGAGGGCGAGGAACGCCCCGGACGCCTCGTGCCGCTCGGGGTGCGGTGGTGGCGGGCAGCGAGCGGGGCGCGCGGCATGACCCTCACGGCCTGGGACCAGGAGCACGGCGTGGTGCGCACGGCGACGGCCGCACGCCCCTCGGGGGCAGACCCGGCCTTCCGCCGGGACGTGGACCTGCCGATGCTGTGGGGGTCCTCGGTCGCGAGCGTCTGCGCGGGACCGTTCACGCTCGACGCCCCTGAGACCCGCCCCGACGGGACCCTCGGCGTCACCTCGCGCACGCGTCGCGTGGGCGACGGGAGGTTCGACGTCGAGGAGCTGCGCACCGTCGCCGACCGGCTCCGGGACTCGGCGACGACCGGGACGGTGGGCTTCGGCCGCGCGGCCCGCCGGGTGCGCCTGGTCATGGTGCGCGAGACGGGAGCGATCGGGGTCGAGGAGGTGCGGCGCGAGGTCACCTGGCCCGTCACGGCGGCCGACGGCGGCACGCAGGTCCTGCGCGTCGCGGTCGACCAGGAACGGAGCGTCGAGGCGCTGCTGTCGGTCGTGGCGTCGCGCCGACCGGTGGTCGCGGTCCTCGTCGAGCGCGAGCCGGGCGGGGGAGCGGACGAGCCGGTAGGCATCTTCCTGCGCGACGGCACCGGGGGGATCGAGCTCTTCTCACCCTCGATGTCGCCCGTGTACCGCACCGCGCCGGGCTGGACCGCGATGCGTCGCCTCACGGCGCGGATCGCCGCGCTGCGCAAGGGGTCGACCACGCACGTCGCGGAGCCGGTCGACCGGGGGCCCGTGGTGCGCGTCTGCCAACCCGCGCTCGAGGTCGTCGACTCGCTCGGGGCGACGGGCCGTCGCCGCCTCACGGGATGGCAGCACGAGGCGCTCACCGCACGTCAGCGCCTCGCGGGGGACCTCGGGATGGCGACCGTCGGACGGTCCCTCGCGGACCTGCTCGCCGACCCCACGACGGAGAACGTGCTGCGGGCGCGGTTCGTGCTCGGGCGGGCGCTCGCGCTCACGGGATGACGGACCCGGGTCAGGGGTGCGCTCGTCGGCCCGGGAGAGCGACGGGGCCCGCGGAGGTGCGACGAAGAGTGTCAGACCCGCACGGCAGACTCTGCGTCGTGTACTCGGTCCCGCTCCGCACGTCGCCCGCCGACCCGGGCCTCGTCGACGTCCAGGACCTCGACGCCCGCGGCGAGCCGCTCGGCCCGCCGCGCACCCACGCGCCCTGGCCGGGGCTGCTCGCGCGCGAGCAGAACGGTCGGAGCGGCGAGCCTTCCCCGGCCCCGGTGACCCGCTGGGTCTGGGACGACACCAACCTCTGGTACCCGGCAGCCCTCGCAGCGGGCCGACGGATCGAGCGCGCCCACGACCTGCGGCTGTCCCGCGCGATCCTGCGCCGCTCGACGCTCACGGTCGGCACGCCGCTCGCACGGGCGCCGCGCGACGCGTGGGACCAGATGCACCCCGTGCCCACCGCCCCCGTCCCGGGGCTCGACCGCCCCGACGCGCTCTTCGACCTCGGCGACCGGCGCGCCGTCTCCCCACCCGACCCGGTCGGGGAGCTGCACAGGCAGCTCGAGGCCGTCGCGACGTCGTCGGGCGCGGGGCGGCTGCGGCTGCTGCTCGCCGCGGAGTCCGCGGGCGCCCTGGTCGCCGCCGAGATGAGCCATGCCGGGCTGCCGTGGCGTGAGGACCTCCACGACGCGATGCTCACGGGAGTCCTGGGGACACGCCCGCCGCTGGGCCTGCGCCCGGCCCGCCTCGAGGCGCTGGCCGAGCAGGTCCGGACCGCGCTCGACGCGCCGGCCCTCAACCCCGACTCGGGACCCGAGCTCCTCAAGGCCCTCGAGTACGCCGGGGTGGGCGTGAAGTCGACCCGCAAGTGGGACCTCGAACGGGTGGACCACCCGGTCGTGGCTCCGTTGCTCGAGTACAAGAAGCTCAGCCGCCTGCTCACGGCCAACGGCTGGAACTGGCTCGACACCTGGGTGCGCGGCGGGAGGTTCCGGCCCGAGTACGTCGTCGGGGGAGTCGTCACGGGGCGCTGGGCCGCGAACGGCGGGGGAGCGCTCCAGCTCCCGCACCAGGTCAGGTCGGCCGTGGTCGCGGACCCGGGCTGGAAGCTCGTCGTGGCCGACGCGGCTCAGCTCGAGCCCCGCGTCCTCGCGGGGCTCTCGGGAGACCTCGTCATGGCAGAGGCCGGGCGCGGCGGCGACATGTACCAGGGCATCGTCGACGCGGGCGCGGTGGAGACGCGCGCGCAGGCCAAGATCGGGATGCTCGGTGCCATGTACGGAGGCACCACGGGGGAGAGCGGACTCATGCTGCCGCGCCTGGCCAAGGCGTTCCCCCGGGCCCTGGAGCTCGTCGAGCAGGCCGCGCGCGCGGGCGAGCGCGGCGAGATCGTGACCACGCGCCTGGGGCGGAGCTCGCCCCCGCCGGGGTCGGGCTGGGAGGAGACGCAGGGCAGCGCGTACGACGAGTCCGCGTCGAGCGACGCCCAGTCCCGCGCCCGCAGCCAGACCCGCGCCTGGGGCCGCTTCACCCGGAACTTCGTCGTGCAGGGAACCGCCGCGGAGTGGGCGCTGTGCTGGATGGCCTCGCTGCGGGGACGGCTCGCCGCGATGCCGCAAGCCCGGACCCCGGGCCGGGCTCCGGCTCCCTTCACCGAGCAGCCGCACATGGTCTTCTTCCTGCACGACGAGATCATCGTGCATGCCCCTGCCGAGCTCGCCGAGCAGGTCGCGGACGAGATCCGGGCCGCGGGCACCGAGGCCGGGAAGCTGCTCTTCGGCGACTTCCCGGTCGACTTCCCGCTGACGGTCGCGATCGTCGACGACTACTCGCAGGCCAAGTAGGCGGCGGGCGCTCACGGACGTCCCAGGACCTGGCGGACGACCGGTCAGAGGTCGGCGCGCGGTTCGCCGCGGTACGTCCCGATGGACCAGAGGTTGCCCTCGGGGTCGGCGAGGACCAGCTCGCGGCTGCCGTAGTCGGTCTCACGGAGCGGGGCGACGATCGTGGCCCCGGCGCGCGTCGCCCGGTCCTCGATCTCCTCGACCCCGACGCCGCTCCCGGAGTCCCCGGCGACCACGTACCCCCCGAACGTGCCGGGCTGACGGGACCACTCGCCGTCGGGCTTGTGAGAGCCCAGCATGATCCCCCCGCCGGGTGGCCAGTCGAGCTGCGCGTGCGCGACCCGCCCGTCCTCGTCGGTCATGACGGTGTTGCGCCGGAAGCCCACGACGTCGACGAGGAAGTCGATCAGCGCGGGCGCGTCGTGCGCCTGGAGCGTGGGCCAGACCTGTGCCTGAGGTGTTCTGTCGGTGTCCATGCCTTCAGCCTGCGCGCGGGGCACCGCCCCCGGCTTGGATGTTTGCGCGTTCCTCGACCAACCATGCCGTGGGGCTCAGGCCCGCGAACGCGTGGAAGTCCCGCACCAGGTGGGAGTGGTCGGCGTAGCCGGTGCGCACGGCGATCGCCGTGAGGTTCGGGCCCGACGGCGCCAGGGACCTCGCGCGGACGGCGTCCCGGGCAGCGTCGAAGCGGACCAGGCGGCAGGCGGCTCCCGGGCTCAGGCCGAGCTCTGCCGTGAACAGCGACGAGAGCTGGCGGGTGCTGAGCCATACGTGCGCGGCGACCTCGGGCACCCGGACCCGCCCGCCCCGACGCACCATGAGCTGCCAGGCCTCGGCGATCTCGGCCCGCACCGGGCCGAGCGCAGGACGCCGGGAGGCTGCCGCGCGCCGCAGGGCGTCCTCCACGAGGGCCAGCCGCTCGGCCCACGAGCCGGCCTCGCCGAGCCGTTCCCGGAGCGCGCGCGAGGCGCGCCCGAGCACGTCGTCGGCGTCCGTGACGATGCCGAGCTCTCCGGCGGGCACCCCGAGCAGCGTGCGGGCGGCGAGCGGGTCGAGCGCGAGCTGGACGCCGGCCTGGTGCGCAGGCTGATGGATGTAGGCGGGAGTGGTGTGCAGGCCGCCGACGAGCGACTCGAAGCGGTGCAGCGGTGCGTCCGCGCCGGGGCCGGTCGCCGTCGGGACCGGCCCGTCGAGGCTGATGACGAGCGTCAGCCAGGGGGAGGGCAGCCCGCGGTGGACCGACGGGGCGTCGTCGGCGATCTCGTAGCCCAGCATCGAACCGACCGCGGACGCCAGGGGACCGGTCGGCGAGGAGCGCACGTAGTGCTGGCTCATCCCTCCACCGTAGGACGTCCCGGAAGGCGGCGCCGCGGTCCGTGCCCCGGCCGGTGGCTGACCGGCCCGGGGTAGGTGACATGGCGGTGGGCGCCGGCCGCAGGAGGATCCCTGCGACCGGCGCCCGTCGTGACGGATCGCGCTACCGCCCGCCCTTGAGCGGGATCTTGACGAGCGTCCCGCCCGGGACCGGCTCGGGGGTCGGCGTGGGCGTGGGGCGGTGCCTCGCGGAGTCGGTCGGCGAGAGCATGCTCGTCCCGCCCGGTTCGCCGGGCTCCTCGGGTCCGGTCGGCAGGCCGGCGAGCACGTCCGAGGTCACGTACAGCGCGGACGAGGTCCACTCGAGCGCGCCGGGCATGACGACCTCGGCGAACGGCACGGGGGTCGTGGTGCCCTTGCGGATCACCGAGATGCGGCTCGCGAAGAGCTCGGCCACGTACACGTCGCCGCGCGGCGAGACCGCGAGGTTGGTCGCCGTGAGCAGACCACCGGCGTAGAAGGAGACCTTCCCGCGCTGGCTCACGGTGTAGACCGCTCCGCGGGCTCCGAGCGAGGGGTCCTCGGGCCCGCCGGGCAGGAGCGAGACGAACAGGCGTCCGTCGGGGCCGCGCTCGACGTCGGTCGGGACCGGCTCGTTGTAGTACGTGTGGCCGATCGTGCACTCGGGCATCCCGGTCGCCGCGGCGACCTCGGCGGTCACGGCGAGCGGCTGGGCGGGCAGGACCGCGACGGTGCGGACCGTCCCGCGCCGGTCGACCGACCAGATGGCGTTCGCCCCGGCGTCGGCGACGTAGGTCGTGCCGTCGATCGTCGTGGAGGCGTACGGGTGCGAGTAGACCTCGCCGGGGTGGCTCGCGCCGCCGACCTCGGGCGGCACCTGGGCCGCGCAGTCGGGCGCGAGGTCGCGGAAGCCGTAGATCACGCCGCCGTCGGGGTTGGTGGCCTGCTCGTGCGCGCCGATGTCGGCGACCGTGCGGATCTTCCCACGCTTGTCGCGCTCCTGGAGGAGCACGCTCGACCCGTCGGGGGTGCCCTCGGTGAACAGGACGCGGCGCCCGTCGGTCGAGACAGCGCTGATCTCCGAGCCGGGGACGGCGGCCGCGTAGACGTTCTGCTGCCCACGGCGGTTCACCTCGGTGACGGAGCCGCCGAAGTTCTGCGAGGCGTACAACGAGCCGTCGTCGCCCACACCCAGCGAGAGCGGGCCGAGGAGCCCGGTCGCGAGGGTCTGCGGGCTGCCGGGGGTCGGCAGGCCGCCTCCGCCTCCGCCTCCGCCTCCGCCTCCGCCTCCGCCTCCGCCTCCGCCGTGGCCGTACCGGTCGTCGTGCGCCTGGGCGGGGGTCGCGCCCAGCGCGAGCGCCCCGACGAGGGCGAGCGCGACCCCGATCGTGCCGGTCCGCTGCGGTCCGCGCGTGGTGCGCGGCCGTCTGATGCTCTTGGTCTTCCTGATCATCGGTTCTCTCCTCGGGCGCGGGACGTCGACGTCGGGCGCCCGTGGTCTGGGCGGCGCTGCGGGCAGGACCGTCGTCGTGGACGGCCTGGTGAACCCGGCGCTCGCCGGTACGGGAGGTGCGGGTGACATGCGGTGCGGTGCGCACCGTGGGCACGGGTCTGTCCGGTGCCGGTGGACGCCGGGGCGTCGTCGCGAGGTCCGGCTCCCCTGCCGGACACACCTAGGGAGCGCTCCCAGGAGGATTCGTGACAGCCGTCCGACGGCGTGCGGCCGATAGCCTGGTGCCCGTGACCGCACATCCCACGCTCGCCCACGTCGTCCGGACCCTCGAGGCGCTCTACCCGCCGTCGACCGCCGAGGGGTGGGACGCCGTCGGGCTCGTGACGGGCGACCCTGCCCAGCCGGTCCGCAAGATCCTCTTCGCGGTGGACCCCGTCGCGACGGTCGCCGACGAGGCGATCGAGTGGGGCGCCGACCTGATCGTGACCCACCACCCGCTCTTCCTGCGGCCCGTGCACTCGATCGCGGCGACCACGTTCAAGGGCTCGCTCGTGCACCGGCTGGTGCGGGCCGGGGTCGGGCTGTACGTCGCGCACACCAACGCCGACGCCGCGCCGCGCGGGGTCGCGGACGCGCTCGCGGACGCGATCGGCCTGGTGGACCGGTCGCCGCTCGTCCCGGCGCCCTCTGCGCCCGACGGCGGCGCGTACCCCGTCGAGACCGGCATCGGTCGCGTGGGACGCCTCGAGGAGCCGACGACGTTGCGCGCCTTCGCACAGCGCGTCGCCGCCGCACTGCCCGCGACCGAGCAGGGGGTGCGCGTCGCAGGCGACCTGGACGCGGCCGTGAGCACCGTGGCCGTCGTCGGGGGCTCGGGCGACTCGCTGTTCGACGCCGTCCGCAGCGCGGGGGCCGACGTGTACGTCACCGCGGACCTGCGCCACCACCCGGCGTCCGAGCTGCGCGAGCGCGCCGAGTTCGAGGGCGGCGCGGCGGGTGGTCCGTTCCTCGTGGACGTCGCGCACTTCGCGAGCGAGTGGCCCTGGCTGCGCTACGCCGCCGCCGACCTGACGGAACGGCTTGCAGATGCGGGTACGGTGGAGACCCGCGTGAGCGTCCGACGGACCGACCCCTGGACCGCCCGGATCGGCTCCGCGCCCCGCGCCTGAGACGGCGCCCCACAACTGCATCGAAAGGAACGCACCCTGTGACCACTGCACCCCCCGAGGACCAGCGACGACTGCTGGAGGTCCAGGCGCTCGACACCCGCCTGCAGCAGCTCGCGCACAAGCGCACCTCGCTGCCCTCGATCGCCCGCATCGCGGAGCTCGACGCGCAGATCTCCGACCTGAGCACCTCGCTCGTCGCCTCCCGCACGGCCGTGAGCGACCTCAAGCGCGAGCTCACCAAGGCCGAGGGTGACGTGGAGCAGGTCCGCACGCGTGCCGCCCGCGACCAGACCCGCCTCGACTCGGGCCAGGTCGGCGCCAAGGACGCCCAGGCGCTCGTGGGGGAGCTCGCCTCGCTCGCCCGTCGCCAGGAGGTCCTCGAGGAGGTTGAGCTCGGTGTCATGGAGCGCCTCGAGGCGCACGAGGACGCGCTCGCCAAGCTCGACGCCGCGAACGACGAGCTGCTCGCCGCGAAGGCCGCCGTCGTGGTCGAGCGCGACGCCGAGCTCGCGCAGATCGACGCCGAGGTCGCGACCGTGACCGCCGCGCGCGCCCAGGCCGTCGAGGGGCTCGACGCCGGGCTCGTCACGCTCTACGACCGGCTCCGCGCACAGCTCGGTGGCCTGGGGGCTGCCGTGCTCAGCGGTCGCCGCTGCGAGGGGTGCCGCCTCGAGCTCAACCCGTCCGACGTCGAGATCATCAAGGCCAAGAGCCCCGACCAGGTCGCGCGCTGCGAGGAGTGCTCGCGCATCCTGGTGCGTCTCGACGCCTGAGGGGCTGCTGATACTGCTGGGACTGTCCGCTAGCTGGAGCTGACGGGACCTGCCGGTGCTGCTGGTTCTGCTCATGGGACCTGCCGGTGCTGCTGGTTCTGCTGACCGGACCTGCTGGCCGGTCTTGCGGTCGCAACGGTCGACACGACCCCGTCCCTCGTGGGGCGGGGTCGTGCTGTGTCCGGGGGGTTCCGGTGCCGAGCACGAGGTTGCGGTCGTTCTGACGGATTCCACGACCGCAACCTCGTGCTCGCATGCGCGCAACGTCGTGTTCGGTGGGTTGACGTCGCTCGTGGTGCCGAACATGCGGTTGGCGTCGTGATTCGGGCTGAGAGCGACGGCAACCGCATGCTCGTGGGACGTCAACCGCATGGTCGCGGTGGTGGGTGTCGTGCGGGATGCGCGGGCGGTGGCCTGGGACAGTGGCGGCCGGCCCGCGGTGGCAGCGGTCGTCGGCTCCGGTGCTGCCCGAGGCCCGTGGAGCCTGGTTGTCCACAGCCTGGGACGGGGGGTGGTGGTGCGGCGGTTTGACCCGTTAGGTTCCTGGGGAGGTAGGGGGCGGTGTGGCCCTGTGCCGGTACCTACCGAGGGGGCAGGGATGGGTTCGCAGGGGTTGCACAGGGCTGCCGCGCATGCGCGCAGAGGCGTGTCGGGCGCTGGGCGTCGACACGAGCGCGGCGACTGGGGGCGGTCGTGGTCGTTGGGCGCGGTGGCGCTGGTGGTCGGGATCGGCGTGGTCCTGGGCGGCTGCTCGACGCCTGCGCCGGAGGTGGAGAAGACACCGTCGGTCGTGAGCGAGGCTCCGAGCCCCACGTCCACGCCGACGCCTGTTCCGACCGGCCCGGTCAAGCCCGAGCGACCGGCGGACATGGACCGCACCGACGAGGTGGGGGCGGCGGCTGCGGCGACCTACTTCTTGGAGCTCTACCCGTACGTGATGGCGACGGGGGACCTCGAGGAGTGGGAGCGGATCTCCCTCGTTGACCTTTGTGAGTTCTGTGTCAAGGTCTCTGCGGACGTGGCGTCCCAGCAGGCGGCCAGGACGACGTACAGCGGTGGGGATGTCGAAGTCGACGTGACGAAGACCTATCCCCTCGACACTCTGCTAGGAGCATTCCCAGTTGATGTCGTGCTCAGCCAAGATGCATCCGTCCTTGCTGACGAAGGTGGAACTGTGGTCGAGAGCAGCGAATCAGCATCGGGTCCACTCCGTGTCGAGGTCATGAACGACGGTGTTGCATGGCTCTTGCTGGAGGTCTCGACCAACATGCCAACATCATGAAGACAGCGGCCTTTGCATTGATGATCGGGGTAACTTCGCTCGCCTTTGGGACGGCATTACCGGCTGGCAAAGACATCTTCGGGAACGCCGAGGGTAATGCTGTCGATGTCGTCGCCACCGACGTCTCCGCAGACGGCTCCGCCCATCGTCCGAAGAACTCCGACGGAACCCCCGCGTCCTCCGAGTACCGGCGGATGCCCGCCGCTTTGTGCCACAACGCGGACTTCACCACGACCAAGGGGCAGATCGGGTCCTGTGCCGACGGTGAGGTCGAGGGAGAGTTCCAGGTCTCGTGTCCCGAGGGTGAGATCGCCCTGGAACCCGTCTTCGTGCAGACCTGGACCAACAACCCGGACGGAACCATCAGTGGTCTGACCGGCTGGACCCTGCTCAACGACGGCGATTGCCTGACCGCGATCGACCTCGCACCGTTGGCCGAGGTCGAGTTCCAACGCCTGACGATCGCCCCGTCGCCGCTCACGGTCCAGCCGCCGGACGGCTGGACGCTGGTCAACATCGAGACCATCACCTACACCACCCCCACCCCGCAGACCTTCGCCACGACCCTGCTCGGCATCCCGGTCACGATCCAGGCCACGCCCGCGACGTACACCTGGGACTACGACGACGGCACCACCCCGACCCAGACCACCGACCCCGGCGCCCCCTATCCCCACCAGAGCGTCTTCCACACCTACACGGACGAGGGCACCGCCACCATCACCCTCGGCACCACCTGGGAAGGACGCTTCCAGATCACCGGTACCTCGAGCTGGACCCCCATCACGGGTACCGCGCACACGACCGCCACCGCCCCACCCCTGACCATCTACGAGGCACGCTCGCGCCTGGTCACCGACCCCCTCGACTGACCTCGACGAGACACGCCCGCATCGCCCCTGTTCGACGCCACGACCAGCACCAGGAACACTGAGGTGGCCGGGCGGCGCACCTTGGCATGGGTACATGATCGGGCTGCGGCGTCCGGGCGCGTGAAGCCCGGGCCATCGCCGACAGAGGCACCCGAGCACGCAGAGGCGGCCGAGCAAGCAGGCGCCGGATGGACGAGGCGAGACGTGGAGGAACAGCATGGGTAGGTCGTTGATCGTCGAGGCCGACGGCGGGTCGCGCGGGAACCCCGGACCCGCGGGCTACGGCGCGCTCGTGCGCGATGCCGCGACGGGAGCGGTGCTGGCCGAGCGAGCGCGCTACCTCGGCGTCGTCTCGAACAATGTCGCCGAGTACTCGGGACTCGTCGCGGGTCTCGAGGCAGCGCGGGGCATCGACCCCGATGCCCGCGTGCTCGTGCGGATGGACTCCAAGCTCGTCGTCGAGCAGATGTCGGGCCGCTGGAAGATCAAGCACGACGACATGCGACGCCTCGCTGCCGAGGCCGCGCTCGTCCTCCCGCCGTCCCAGGTCTCGTACGAGTGGGTGCCGCGCGCCGACAACTCCGCAGCCGACAAGCTTGCCAACGAGGCCATGGACACGGGCGGCCAGATCGCGCGCGACTACCCGGACCCCACCGTCGGCGAAGCGCACGACGACCAGAGCAGCGAGGACCAGGGAGGACGCGCCGAGACCTCGGGTGCGGTCGACAGCGCCGACCGTCCGGCCACCGACGACGACGCGGCGTTCGACACGCCGTCGCGCCCCTCCGGCGCCCGCGCACGGTTCGACGGCGCCGAGCCGCTCACCGTCGTCCTGGTCCGCCACGGTCAGACCCCGCTCACGGTCGCCGGCGCCTACTCGGGCTCCTCGGTCCCGGGCCCGTCGCTGACCGCGCGGGGACGGGTGCAGGCCGCGCAGGCGGCCGACCTGGTCTACCGCATCGGTCGCGACCGCTGGACCGACCTGCCCCGACCGACGGCGATCGTCGCCTCGCCCATGGTGCGTGCGCAGGAGACCGCGCGGGCCGTCGGTCGCCGTCTCGGGTTGCACGTCGGGTCCGACGACCGCTTCGCCGAGGTCCACTTCGGTGAGTGGGAGGGACTGACCGCCCCGCAGATCGCCGAGCGGTGGGACGGGCATCCGGAGAGGTGGCTCACGTCGGGCACCGAGGTCGCGCCGGGCGGGGAGTCCATGGCGGACGTCGGCGACCGGGTCTGGGCCGGGCTGCAGGACCTGCTGGCTCGCGGCACGGGCCGGACCGTGGTCGTGGTGGGGCATGCGGTGCAGGTGCGTGCCGCGGTCGGCCGCGCGATCGAGGCGCCGCCCTCGCGGTGGGCCGGCTTCCGGGTGCCGCCGGGATCGGTCAGCATCCTGCGGCTGTGGGCCGACGGCGCGACCGAGCTGACCGTGGTCGGGTGCCCGAGCGAGCCCTAGACCGTCCCGCAGCGCCCCGCCCCCGCACGGTGCCGAGCACGAGGTTGCGGTCGTTCTGAGGTCCTCAGCGTTCTCAACCTCGTGCTCGACCGCGCGGAACCTCGTTCTCGGCACCCGCACGCCTCGAACACCCGGACTCGGCAAACAGTCGGTGAGGGAAGCGGCGACCAGATGGTTCGTGTCCGCCGATCCACGTCGACCACACGTCGACCCCGCGTCGGCGACCGTTCGCGTGCCGCAGGGCAGCTCGCGCCGCAGAACGGCTCAGGAGACCACGAGCTCCAGCGTCGAGGCGCCGCGCGCCCCAGGAAGCATGGTCGCGTCGAGCAGCTCCGTCCCGACCAGCTCGTACGCGGCCTTGAGCAGCTCCTCGCCCGAGTGCACGGGCTCGGCACGGGTCAGCAGGTGCCCCGTGAGGACGCCGCGCGTGTGCTTGGCGTTGTGCGAGACGACGCTGCGCCGGCCGTCGAGCTCGCGCAGCACCCGGACGGCGACGTGCTCGGCGTCCGCGGGCACCTTCCACGCAGCCGCGTACGGCGCCGACCGGCAGTCGATCACGACGTCTCCCGCAGCCCGCGCGTCGAGCGCCCCGGCGAGGTGCGGGCGCCACGACGGGGCCAGCGCGCCGAGGGGCGGAAGCCTGGTCCCCATCGACAACCGGTAGGCGGGGATGCGGTCGGCGGGGGAGACCGCACCCCACAGGGCTGACACGATCCGGACCGACTCCTCGGCCCGGGCAGCCGCGGCAGGCGGCAGGTCGGCCAGCCCGGCCGCGGCGTACAGGACGCCGCTGTACACCTGTGCGGCCGGAGCCGCGGGCGCGGTGGGCAGCGACACGTTGCGCGCGACCTCGTCGGCCAGCCCGCTGCTCACGCCCAGCACGTCGAGCGCGTCGCGCCGCCTGCTCGCGGCGACGAGCGCGCGGAGCACGGCCTTGCGGTGCCGGGTGAGCGACGGCGAGCTGAGGGCCGAGAGATCGACGGGAGCTCCGTCGTCGGGCACGGACTTTCCCTCGGACGGCGGCAGGAGCAGAAGCACACCGCCACTCTAGGGCGGTCGCACACGGCCACGGACCGCGGCGGGGCGTGGCGATGGTCACCCGTGGCGGACCGCTCGCCCCGGCACTAGGTTGTGCCGCATGGTTCAGGTCAAGGTCTACGGCACCCGCACGGTCTGGGAGATGAAGCGCGAGGACATCTCCGACGCGATCCACCGCGCGGTCGTCGGTGCCTGGGGGCTGCCCGAGGAGAAGCGGTTCCACCGCTTCCTCCTCATGGAGGACGGCGACTTGATCGCGCCGCAGCGCAGCGACGCGTACCTCGTCGTCGAGGTCGTGTGCTTCACGGGCCGCTCGCGAGAGGCCAAGCGGGCGCTCATCGCCGCGATGTTCGACGACGTCGCGCCCTTCCTGGGGCTGGCGGCGGACGACCTCGAGGTCGTCATCCTCGAGAGCCCGCCCGAGAGCTGGGGGATCCGCGGCAGGAGCGGCGACGAGCTCGCACTGGGCTACCGCGTGGACGTGTAGGCTGCGGGAGCGGATGAGTCGGTCAGACGGCCGCGTCGGTGCCCTCGTGGCACCGCCGAGGAACGTCCGGGCTCCACAGGGCAAGGTGGTGGGTAACGCCCACCCGGGGTGACCCGCGGGACAGTGCCACAGAGAACAGACCGCCTCCCACGGCCTCGGCCGTGGGCGGTAAGGGTGAAACGGTGGTGTAAGAGACCACCAGCGGGCCAGGTGACTGGTCCGGCTAGGTAAACCCCACCTGGAGCAAGGTCAGACAGGAAGCGTTCGAGGGCTGCTCGCCCGAGCTTCCGGGTAGACCGCTGGAGGCGTGCGGCAACGTACGTCGTAGATGGATGGCCGTCACCCGTGCGAGGGCAACCGCGCGCGGGGACAGAACCCGGCGTACCGACCGACTCATCCGCCCTCATTCGTCCGGCGACGCCGCCTCCTCTGTCGCCCGTACCTCGCCCTGCGTACGCTGGCTGGATGAGGATCGTCGAGTGCTTGGCCCCGGTGCTGGGGCAGTGGCAGGGCGTCCACCGTCAGCGGCTCCTGCCCACCGACGAGTTCGTCGCGTCGGACGCCACGGCGTCGGTGACGGTCACGGCCCGCGAGTTCGTCTCGCTCGCCTACACGTGGTCCGACGGCGACGCTCCCCAGGAGGGGCTGCTCCTCCTGAGCGGCGGCTCCGGACCGGAGGGGGTCTCCGCGGTCTGGCTCGACTCGTGGCACTCGTCGCCCGCCTGGATGCTGTTCGACGGGACGGTCGGTGAGGACGGCGTCGTCCGGCTGACCGGGAGCTATGCCGCACCGGAAGGGCCGGACTGGGGTTGGCAGATCTTCGTCGCTCCGGTCGAGGGCGGTGGCGGGCGCATGACCATGCTCAACCTGGTGCCCGGCGAGGCGCCCTACGAGGCGGTCGAGGCGGTCTACGACCACCGCGTCTGAGCCGTCACCGGTCACCCGTCACCCGTCGGCTGACCCCGCTCGCCGCATGAGCTCGAGCGGCAGCGCCACCCAGAGCAGCGCGAACAGCACGAGCGCTCCCACGGCCGCGATCACCGCGGCGGCCGGCCCCACGACCACGTCGAAGATGAGCAGCACCGTCCCGGCCACGACGAGCGCGAGCACCACGAGCCCCACGCGCGCCAACCGGTCGGCCGACGTCACGAGCCGCATCTTGAGGTGCTTGCGGAACAGCAGGCGGTGCAACGACACGGGAGCCACGAGCAGGCCCGTCGCGAGCACCGAGAGCACCACGAGGCACAGGTAGATGATGCGCTGGGTGTCGTCGAGCTCGCCGAACCGCTGCTGGAACGGCAGGGTCAGCAGGAAGCCCGTGAGGATCTGCACGCCCATCTGCGTGACGCGCAGCTCCTGCAGGAGCTCGGCCCAGTTGCGGTCGGCGCGCTCCTCGGCCGACTCGTGGCGCGAGTCGGCAGCGCCGGCCACGTCGTCCCCGGACGACCGCGAGTGCCGGGGATCTGGGCCGCCGGCCCCGGAGCCGCCGGCCCGATCGCCCACGGGCTCCCGGCCACCCCCACCGCCCGTGTCCACGGCGGCCTCGTCAGTGGTTCCGGAGAGCCGACACGAGCTCGCTCTTGCGCATGGTCGAGCGGCCCTCGATCCCGATCTCGCGAGCTCTCTTGCGCAGCTCGGTCACGGTCCACTCCTCGTAGGCGGGCGACGACCCGCCCTTCTTCCCGACCGTGCTGCGGGACGATGCCGCCGCGGCGTTGGCGATACGCGCGGACTTCTCCTTGGAGTTCCCCTCGTCGCGCAGGGTCTCGTACAGCTCCTTGTCCTTGACCGAAGGACCGGGGTCTCGCCTGGGCACAGGATCACCTCTCGAGGTCTCGATGAACAGGTCTCTCGACCGTACGACGACCCCGCAGCACTTGCTCGGCACGTGGCACCGGGCCAGAGCAGGTCAAGAGCGGCGAAGACGACCAGGAGGAGGATTCGCCCAAAAACGCACGCCGAGGGCATCCCAGGTAAAGCGCTCCCCAGAATGCTGTCATGCCGGTGCCACTTGGGGGTACCCTGGCTCTGTTGACGGCGCTCTAGACGTCGGGTGCCGAGAACACGACGAGCGGGGGCTCTGGACTCATGACTCCGAGCAAGACGACGACCACCGGCGGTATCACTCTCCTCGAGCAGCCGGATTCGAGTGTCGTGGACATGTGGGGCGAGATCGACGTGGCGCTGCGCAGCGAGGCGAGTGCCGCACTGGCGAACGCACTGGACCGGGACGTGCCTGTCGTGATCGACACCTCGAAGGTGACGTTCATGGACTCCACGGGCATCGCGTTCCTCGTGCAGTTCTACACGATCGGCAGCGAGGAGGGCCTGCAGGTCAGCCTGCGCAACCCTCCGACGGTCGTCACGGACGTCCTGGAGATGCTGGGCGTGATCGACATCTTCCCGGGGCTGCCGACGCACCACGTCGAGCACGACGAACCACAGCACCAGAGCGCGGTCTGACCCGCCTCGCGGCGGGCCGGACCACGCCCGGCGGAGCGGTACGGACCACGCCCGGCGGCGACGGACCCGACCAAGCGCCGGGCGCACCCGTCCGAGCGCGGCCGGACAGTCGGCCGGGTCGGCCTGCCGTCAGGCCGACCGCCGATCAGGCCAGCCCGGCTCCCTCGGCTGCCAGCGCGGCCGCGCCCACGATGCCCGCGGCGTTGCGCAGCTCGGCCGGGATGATGGGCGCCTTGAGGTGCAGCAGCGGCAGGAAGTTCTCGTGGTGCTTGGAGATCCCGCCGCCGACCACGATCAGGTCGGGCGAGAAGAGCATCTCGACGACCTCGAAGTAGCGCTGGAGCCGAGCGGCCCACTCCTCCCACGAGAGGTCCTCCCGGCCGCGCGCCGACTCCGCGGCCCGTGACTCGGCGTCGAACCCGTCGATCTCGAGGTGGCCCAGCTCGGTGTTGGGCACGAGGATCCCGTCGACGACCAGGGCGCTGCCGATGCCCGTGCCCAGGGTCGCGAGCAGGACCACGCCCTTGGTGTCCTTGGCCGCGCCGTAGCGGACCTCGCCGATCCCCGCGGCGTCCGCGTCGTTGACCGCGACGACGTGCCGCCCGGTCTCCTTCTTGATCAGCGCAGGCAGGTCGACGCCCTTCCAGGACTTGTCGAGGTTCGCGATGAACCCGATCACGCCGTGGTGGATGGGGCCGGGGAAGGCCACGCCGATCGGGACGTCGTGCGGCAGGTCGTACTCGTCGACGAGCTCGGCGATGACCTTGGCGACGGCCTCGGGCGTGGAGGGCTGCGGCGTCGGGATGCGGTGACGCTCCTGGGCGAACTCGCCCGTGGCGAGGTCGACCGGTGCGCCCTTGATGCCGCTGCCGCCGACGTCGATCCCGAAGGCCAGCCCGTGGTGGTGGTGTGAGTGCTTGCTCATGGCAGGGTCAGGATCTCCGCTCCGTCTTCGGTGACGACCAGGGTGTGCTCGAACTGCGCGGTCAGCGACCTGTCCGCGGTGACAACGGTCCACCCGTCGTCCCACATGCGCCACTCGGGGCCGCCGAGCGTCAGCATGGGCTCGATCGTGAAGACCATGCCCGGTTCCATGACGGTGTCGTGGTCGGGGGCCGCGTCGTAGTGGGGGATCACGAGCCCCGAGTGGAACGACTCGCCGACGCCGTGGCCCGTGTACTCGCGCACCACGCCGTAGCCGAACCGGTGCGCGTACTTCTCGATCACGCGGCCCAGGACGTTGACCTCGCGCCCGGGTCGCACGGCCTTGATGGCCCGGTCGAGCGACTCGCGCGTGCGCTGCACGAGCAGCGCGGCCTCCTCGCTGATCTCACCGACCGCGAACGTCGCGTTGTTGTCGCCGTGCACGCCGCCGATGAACGCGGTGATGTCGACGTTGACGATGTCGCCCTCGACCATCTCTGTCGAGTCCGGGATCCCGTGGCACACGACCTCGTTGAGCGAGGTGCACAGCGACTTGGGGAAGCCGCGGTAGCCGAGCGTCGACGGGTAGGCGCCGTGGTCCAGGAGGAACTCGTGCCCGATCCGGTCGAGCTCGTCGGTGCTCACACCGGGGGCGACGTGCATCCCGACCTCGGCGAGCGCCTGGGCCGCGATGCGGCTCGCGACCCGGATCCGGTCGAGCGTCTCGGGGTCCACGACGTCGTCGCCCGTGAAGGGCTGCGGGCCGGGCTGCCCCACGTACTCGGGCCGTGCGATCGAGCGTGGCACGACGCGCAGGGGAGAGACCGACCCCGGGACCAACGGTCCGCGTGGGGCGGTCAGGACGGAGGAATCGGGCATGCCGCCAGTCTACGGAGTGCCCGTGGCCCGGTGCGTACGGCCGACGCCGTGCGCGCGGGTGAGGCAGGATCGTCCTATGACGAAGGAACGATTCTCCGACGACGGCGACCCGGTCTCCGAGGACCAGTACTACTTCGACACGCGCACGGGGGAGGTCTCGAAGGGCCCGCAGTCGACGTGGTCCTCGCGCATGGGCCCGTACCCGACGCGTGAGGCCGCGGCCCAGGCGCTCGAGCTGGCCCGTGCCCGCTCCGAGGCCTGGGACGAGGAGGAACGGGAGCGCGAGCGCGACAAGTGACGGATCCGTCCGGTCGGGCCGGCCGCTGGACCGTGGCGCTCGCGGTGCTGCTCGCGGGCCTCGCGGTGGGATGGGTGTCCTGGCTCGCGTTCGGCAGCGGCGCGGGCGACGAGCGCCCGGCGCCCTCCCCGAGCCCGACGACGGAGCTCACCTCGGGTGCGTCCGCGACCGACGTCCCCGGCGTCGCAGGCGTCGCCGGCTCCGGCAAGTCGTCCCCACCGGACCCTGCGTCGCTCCCGCTGACCGGGCTGACGGTCGCGCTCGACCCGGGGCACAACGGCGCGAACGCCCAGCACCCGGACCAGGCCGGTGCGCTCGTGCCGGACGGTCGCGGGGGCTCCAAGGCGTGCAACACGGTCGGCACGTCGACCGACGCGGGCTACCCCGAGCACGCGTTCACGTGGGACGTCGCCTCGCGGGCCACCACGGCGCTCGAGGACCTCGGCGCACGGGTCGTCGTGACGCGCGTGGACGACGAAGGGGTCGGGCCGTGCGTCGACGTCCGGGGAGGCTTCGCCCAGGCGGTGGGGGCGGACGTGCTCGTCTCGGTCCACGCCAACGGCAGCGACGACCGCGCGGCGAAGGGGTTCTTCGTCATCGTGGCGGACCCGCCGCCGGTCGTCGACGGCCCGCCGCGGGCCGACGACGCGGCGTCGAGCGAGCGTCTCGCGACGGCCATGGTCGGAGCCCTGGCATCCGCGGGCTTCACGCCGTCGGGCAGCGTCGCCGGCGCGATCTCGCGGCGCGGCGATCTCGCGACGCTCAACCTCGCCGCGCGCCCCGCGGTGCTGCTCGAGCTCGCCGAGATGCGCAACCCGGACGAGGCCGCGCTGGCGTCCTCCGAGGAGGGACGCCAGCGCTACGCCGACGCGATCGCCGCGGGCGTGGTCGCCTGGGCGGGGTAGCCCCCTTCCCCGGAGCAACCGCAGGCCGGCGAGCCTCCTCGCCCCGAGGCAAGAGGCCCGGGCACGGCGACGCCCGACGGCGCCACGCACCCCGGGCGCACCGGTGCACCCTGGGGAGCGACGCCGTCGGGCGGGGAGGGGCTTACTTCTCGAAGCTGTGCGCCGCGTCCGGGAACGTGCCGCCCTTGACCTCTTCCGCGTAGTCCTGCGCGGCCCGGCCCAGGGCCGCACCGATCTCCGCGAACCGCTTGGCGAAGCGCGGCGACCACTCGGTCATCCCGGCGAGGTCCGTCCAGACGAGGACCTGGCCGTCGCACTCGGGACCCGCGCCGATCCCGATGGTCGGGATGCGCACGATCTCCGTCACGCGGGCCGCGACCTCGACCGGGACCATCTCGAGGACCACGGCGACCGCGCCCGCGTCGGTCACGGCGACGGCGTCCTCGCACAGGCGCTCGGCGGCGTCGTCCCCGCGGCCCTGCACGCGCGGCCCGCCCAGGATGTTCTCCGACTGCGGCGTGAATCCCAGGTGCGCGACGACGGGGATGCCCGCGTCGGTCAGCGCCCGGATCTGCGCGGCCGAGCGACGCCCGCCCTCGAGCTTGACCGCGTGCGCGCCGGTCTCCTTCATGATGCGCACGCTCGTCGCGAGGGCCTGCTCCGGCCCGGCCTCGTACGAGCCGAACGGCAGGTCCACGATCACGAGCGCACGCTGCGCGGCCCGTGCGACGCCGCGCGCGGCGGGGATCATGTCGTCGACCGTGACGGGCAGCGTGGTCCGGTGCCCGTGCATGGTGTTCCCGATCGAGTCGCCGACGAGGAGCATGTCGATGCCCGCCTCGTCGAAGATGCGGGCGGTCACCGCGTCGTACGCGGTGAGCATCGTGAGCTTCTCGTGCCGCGCCTTGGCCTCCGCGAGGTGGTGGACGCGGAAGCGCTTGACGGGCGTGGCCGGGGTCTGGCCGGGCTGGGTGTGTGCGGACATGCTCTCGTCTCTCCAGGTCGTGCGGCCCGCCGGTGGTCGGTGGGCCGGTCGTTCGGGAAGCAGGTGGGGCGTGCGGCCCGGGCGGTGAGCCCGACTACTCGGCCGGCTCGCGCCAGCGGGACGTGACGGGCAGGCGGCGGTCGCGGCCGAACGCGAGCGAGGTGACCTTGGGACCGAGCGGGTACTGGCGCCGCTTCCACTCGGCGCGGTCCACGAGGGTCACGACCTTGTCCACGACCTCGGGGTCGAACCCGCGTGCGAGCAGCTCGGCGCGCCCCTCGGCGTGCTCGATGTACGCGTCGAGGACCTCGTCGAGCAGGTCGTAGGGCGGCAGCGAGTCCTGGTCGGTCTGGCCGGGTCGCAGCTCGGCCGACGGCGGCTTGGTGATCGAGGACTCGGGGATCGGGGGGATCTCGCCCGCGTCGAGCGCGGCGTCGTTGCGCCAGCGCGCGAGGGCCCACACGCGCGACTTGTCGACGTCCTTGAGCGGCGCGTAGCCGCCGATGCTGCCCGCGTCGTAGATGGTCGCGTAGCCCACCGCGAGCTCGGACTTGTTGCCCGGCGCGATGACGAGGTGGCCCTCGCGGTTCGAGATCGCCATGAGGACCACGCCGCGCACGCGCGCCTGGAGGTTCTCCTCGGCGACGCCCTCGAGCGCGAGCTCGCCCTGGAACGCCTCGACCATGGGCGCGATGGGCTGCACGCGGTAGTCGGCGCCGAGGCGCTTGGCGAGGTCGGCGGCGTCGTCCTTGCTGTGCTCGGACGAGTACGACGAGGGCATCGAGACGCCCACGACGTTCTGGCCGCCGATCGCGTCGGCCGCGAGGGTCGCGGTGAGCGCCGAGTCGATCCCGCCCGACAGCCCCAGGACGATCGACCGGAAGCCGTTCTTGCGCACGTACCCGGCCAGCCCCGTGACGCAGGCCCGGTAGACCTCCTCGTCGGGGTGCAGCGGGGGAGCGATGCGCCCCGTGGGGTAGACGGTCGCCGGCGCGGTGCCCGTCAGGTCGGTGGAGGACGTCCGCGCGGGCAGGTCCCAGACCAGCAGGTCCTCGACGAACTGCGGCGAGGACGTGAGCACCGAGCCGTCGGGGCCCACGACGAACGACCCGCCGTCGAACACCAGGTCGTCCTGCCCGCCGACCATGTTGACGTACGCGACGGGGGCGTCGACCTCCGCGGCGCGGCGCGCGGCAAGGTCCGTGCGGACGTGCCCCTTGCCCTCCTCGTACGGAGAGCCGTTGAGCACGAGCAGCAGGTCGATCCCGTGGCCGGCCTCGTCGAGACCGCCCAGCGTGGTGATCGGCCCGCCGTCCTGCCAGATGTCCTCGCAGATGACGATGCCGACCGCGCGGCCCTCGATCTCGACGACGAGCGGCTCGGTCCCGGGCGCGAAGATGCGGAACTCGTCGAACACGCCGTAGTTCGGCAGGTGGTGCTTGTCGTAGGCGGCGAGGACCTCGCCGTGCTGGATGACGACCGCGCGGTTGGTCGGCAGGTCGGCCGGCGCCCCCGAGGCCGCGCGCTCGGGCGTGTCCGGCGTCCCGGCGGTCCCCACGGTGCCCAGGACGACCGTGACGCCGCCCAGGCCCTCGCGCTCGAGCTGCGCGGCGACGTCGGCCGCTGCGGCCCACGCGGCGCGACGGAACGAGGCGCGCAGCGCCAGGTCCTCGATCGGGTAGCCCGTGAGCGTCATCTCGGGGAACGCGACGACGTGGGCGCCCTCGCCCGCCGCGCGCCGGGTCCACTCGAGGATCTTCGCCGTGTTCTGGTCGATCGCTCCGACGCACGTGTCGATCTGTGCGAGGGCGATGCGCAGTTCTGCCATGCTCGCCAGCCTATGCGAACCCGCCGGTCAGGTGCCCATCGGTACCGTTCGGCGCGCGGCCGTGGCACGCTGGCGACACGTCGCGCCGTCAGGACGCGTCGTAACCCGCTCGACACACTCATCAGGCAGGATGTAGCCATGGACAGGCAGCAGGAGTTCGTGCTCCGCACGGTCGAGGAGCGCGACATCCGCTTCATCCGTCTCTGGTTCACCGACGTGCTGGGGATGCTCAAGTCGGTCGCGATCGCGCCCGCCGAGCTCGAGTCGGCCTTCTCGGAGGGCATCGGCTTCGACGGCAGCTCGATCGAGGGCCTCACGCGCGTGTACGAGGCGGACATGATCGCGCGCCCCGACCCGACCACGTTCCAGGTGCTGCCGTGGCGCGGCGACCGCCACGGGACGGCCAGGATGTTCTGCGACATCCTCACGCCCGACGGCGAGCCCTCGCTCGCGGACTCGCGCAACGTGCTCAAGCGCGCGCTGGCCAAGGCGAGCGACAAGGGCTTCACGTTCTACACGCACCCCGAGGTCGAGTTCTACCTCTTCAACCACCCGGCCGACGCCTCGTCGCCGCTCGTCCCGGTGGACCAGGGCGGGTACTTCGACCACCTGGCCCGCGGATCGACGCACGACTTCCGTCGCGCGGCGATCACGATGCTCGAGTCGATGGGCATCTCGGTGGAGTTCTCCCACCACGAGGCCGGCCCCGGCCAGAACGAGATCGACCTGCGCTACGCCGACGCCCTGACCACGGCCGACAACCTCATGACGTTCCGCACGGTCGTCAAGGAGGTCGCGCTCGAGCAGGGGGTCTTCGCGTCGTTCATGCCCAAGCCCATGGCCGACCAGCCGGGTTCGGGCATGCACACGCACCTGTCGCTGTTCGAGGGCGACCGCAACGCGTTCCACGAGCCCGGTGCGCAGTTCGAGCTGTCCAAGACGGCGCGCTCGTTCATCGCGGGCCTGCTGGTCCACGCCGCGGAGATCACCGCGATCACCAACCAGTACGTCAACTCGTACAAGCGCCTGTGGGGCGGGTCGGAGGCCCCGAGCTACGTCTGCTGGGGCCACAACAACCGCTCGGCGCTCGTGCGCGTGCCCATGTACAAGCCGGGCAAGGGAAACTCGAGCCGCATCGAGTACCGCGCCCTGGACTCCGCGACCAACCCGTACCTCGCGTACGCGGTCATCCTCGCGGCGGGCCTCAAGGGCATCGAGGAGGGCTACGAGCTCCCCGAGGAGACCGAGGACGACGTGTGGGAGCTGACGGACTCCGAGCGCCGTGCGCTCGGGATCAAGCCGCTGCCGCAGTCGCTCGACGCCGCGATCCAGATCATGGAGACGTCCGAGCTCGTCGCCGAGACCCTGGGCGAGCACGTGTTCGACTTCGTGCTGCGCAACAAGCGCCAGGAGTGGGACGCGTACCGCTCGCAGGTCACGCCGTTCGAGCTGAAGCGGTTCCTGCAGGTCCTGTGAGCCCGTCCTCGCGCGGGCCCGTCGGGCCTTGGTGGTCGCGATGACCCCGGGGCCCGACGGCGGCGCTCACCTCAGCAGCTTCGGCGCGCCCGCGGGGTCGCGGCGCACCACCCCGACCTCGCGCCTGCGCAGGCTCGGGTTCGCCGACGTCACCCGCTCGTTGTCGCTGCTCGACGACAAGGACCTCGTGGGGGTCCTCGGGCCTCTGTCCGAGGAGCTGCTCGCCGCGGTCGGCGCGACCGCGGACCCTGACCTCGCGCTGCTCCAGCTCGCCCGGCTGTCGTCCGCGGTGGCCGGGGACGAGGCGTCGTGCACGCTGCTCAGGGACGTGCTCTCGGGCACGGCGGCGGGCGAGGCAGCCGCCGACGAGCGGTCGGCGGACGCGGGGGATGCGGCCGGCGAGGGTGCCGGCGACCTCGGTCCCGGTCCCGCGGGCTCCACGGAGGGTGCGACGGCACCGCACGGCCCCGTCCCGACCGGTCGTGACCGCCTCCTGGCGGTGCTCGGCGCCTCGGTCGCGCTCGGCGACGACCTGGTCTCCCACCCCGAGCTGCTGCACGTCGTCGCCGACCCGACGCCGGGGACCGGGGTGCCGGCGGAGGCCGTGCGCGCCGAGCTGCTGCGCGCCGTGGATGCAGACCCCGACGCGGGGCAGCCGGTCGCGGCCGTCCCCGTCGGCGCGGCCACCGACGCGATGCGCCGGGCCTACCGTGCGCGCATCCTGCGGATCGCGGCGACCGACCTCACCGCGCCCGACCCCCTGACCGCGATGCCCGCCGTGGCCGCGGCGCTCGCGGACCTGGCTGCGGCCGCGCTCGAGGCCGCGCTCGCGGTCGCCCGCTCCGAGCTCGACGACCACGGCGCGGGCGTCCGGCTCGCTGTGATGGGCATGGGCAAGTGCGGGGGGCGCGAGCTCAACTACGTGTCCGACGTCGACGTGATCTACGTCGCCGAGCCCGCCGACGGGTACGACGAGGCCTACGCCACGAGCGTCGGGGCACGCCTCGCGACGGGGCTCGCCCGGGTCTGCTCGGGCACGTCCTCGGAACCGCCCTTGTGGCCCGTCGACGCCGCACTGCGCCCCGAGGGCAAGAACGGGCCGCTCGTGCGGAGCCTCGCGAGCCACCTCGCGTACTACGAGCGCTGGGCCAAGACCTGGGAGTTCCAGGCGCTGCTCAAGGCGCGGCTGGTCGCGGGGGACGCCGAGCTCGCGGCGGCCTACCACGACGCGATCAACCCGTTCGTGTGGACGGCCGTGGCTCGGGAGAACTTCGTCGAGGACTCCCAGGCCATGCGCCGCCGGGTCGAGGACCACGTGCCGGCCGCCGAGGCGGACCGCCAGCTCAAGCTCGGCAAGGGGGGACTGCGCGACGTCGAGTTCACGGTCCAGCTCCTGCAGCTCGTGCACGGCCGGGCCGACGACTCGATCCGCAGCCCCAGCACCCTCACGGCGCTCGCCGCGCTGGCGGCGGGTGGCTACGTCGGCCGCGAGCACGCCGCCCGCCTGGCCGCCTGCTACCGGTTCCTGCGCTCGCTCGAGCACCGCATCCAGCTCTTCCGCCTGCGCCGCACCCACCTCATCCCGACCGGGGAGGACGACCTGCGCCGTCTGGCCCGGTCGGTGGGCATGCGCTCCGAGGGCGCCGAAGGGCTCATGGAACGGTGGCGCGCGACGCGCCGGGAGGTGCGCGCGCTGCACGAGGAGCTGTTCTACCGGCCGCTGCTCCCGGCGACCGCGCAGCTCTCGACCGAGGAGGCGAGCCTCGCACCGGAGGCGGCCAAGGCGCGCTTTCAGGCGATCGGCTACCGCGACCCCGCGGGTGCCATGCGCCACGTCGTCGCGCTGACCGAGGGCGTGAGCCGCCGCGCGGCGATCCAGCGTCAGCTCCTGCCCGTAATGCTCGGCTGGTTCGCCGAGGGCGCGGACCCCGACGCGGGGCTCCTGAACTTCCGCACGCTGTCCGAGGAGCTCGGCTCGACCCACTGGTACCTCAAGCTGCTGCGCGACTCGGGGTCGGCCGCGCACCGTCTCGCGACGCTCCTGTCGAGCTCGCGCTACATGGCCGACGCCCTCTCGCGCTCGCCCGAGTCCGTCGCCTGGCTCGCGGACGACGCCGAGCTGGCCCCGCGCGGAGCGGCCCGGCTGGCGGTCGAGGCCGACGCGATCCTGACCCGTGCCGACGTGGCCGGTCCTGCGGCCAAGGCCCTGCGGGCGGTGCGCCGTCGCGAGCTCGCACGCACGGGGGCCGCGGAGATCCTGGGCGTCGTGGACGCGGTCGACGCGGCGCGCGCGATCTCCGACGCCGCCGACCTGCTGCTCGTGGGCGGACTGCGGGTCGCGCAGTTCGTGGCGCGCCAGGAGCTCGGGATCGCGGGCCCCGCCGACGATCCCGCCCGCCTGCAGGTCGTCGCGATGGGACGCCTGGGTGGCCGGGAGATGGGCTACGGCTCGGACGCCGACGTGCTCTTCGTGTACGAGCCCGTCGAGGGGGCCGCCGACCGCGACGCCCAGGCGTTCGCGCTCCTCGTCGCGACCCGTCTGCGCTCGCTGCTCGGGGACATGGGACCCGAGCCGGGGCTGCCCGTGGACGCTGACCTGCGCCCCGAGGGCCGCAACGGCCCGCTCGTGCGCTCGTTCGAGTCCTACGCCGAGTACTACGACCGCTGGTCGGCCGCGTGGGAGAGCCAGGCCCTGCTGCGCGCGCGGCCCGTCGCAGGAGACCCGGGGCTCGGCGAGCGCTTCGTCGAGCTGGTCGACCCCGTGCGCTACCCGGCGGGCGGGATCGAGCCCGCGACCGAGCGCGAGGTCCGGCGCATCAAGGCGCGCGTCGAGGCCGAGCGGCTGCCCCGCGGCGTCGATCCCTCGCGCCACCTCAAGCTGGGCCGCGGCGGGGTCTCCGACGTCGAGTGGACCGTCCAGCTTCTCCAGCTCCAGCACGCGCACGAGGTCCCGGGTCTGCGGACGACGTCGACGGTCGACGCCCTCGAGGCGGCCGCGGACGCGGGCATCGTCACGCCCGACGACGCCGCGACCCTGGGGGAGTCGTGGCACCTCGCGTCGCGGTTGCGCAGCGCGCTCGTGCTCTGGTCCGGTCGCACCGGGGGCCCCTCGGCCGACGTCCTGCCGCACGAGGTCCGGGCGCTCGCGGGCCTGGCGCGCGTGATCGGTGAGGAGTCGGGGGCCGAGCTCGAGGATCGCTACCTGCGCACGGCCCGGCGGGCGCGTGCCGTCATGGAGCGCGTGTTCTACGGCGAGGACTGAGCGTCCCGCTCCTCGTCGAGCCGGTGGCCCGGTCGACGTGGTCCGTGGCGTCGGCGTGGGCTCGTCGCACGCTCCCACACCCGGCCACCCTCGCGCCTACTGCGCGCGGCCGTCCTCGTCGCACGGCGGGGTCACGGAGATGCCGACCTCGTCGAGCTGGGTCTCGACGAGGACGAGCGTGCGCTCCATCGCGACGGGTTGCAGCTTGCCGACCTGGTGCCCGTGCGGATGGTCGAAGAAGACGAGCAGGCAGAGCATGAGCGAGATGACGAGCGTGACGCTGCCCATGAGCACCGACTGCGTGACGGCGCCCTCGGCCGAGTCGGCGAAGAAGAGCATGAACACGAAGATCGTCGCGGAGATGGCGAACAGGACGAGCCACAGGGGGAGCGGGATCAGTCCCTCGGCGCCGTGCACGCGGGCCTGGCGCGCCTGCTCCCGGTCGGCGGTCTGGTCCATCCACCGGTCGTAGGCCGACTGCTCGGTGTCCGAGGCGGGCTCGACCCCGCGGATGGTGCGGAACATCTCGACGCCCCAGGGGTTGACGGCGTCGCCGAGCCGCGCGTCGGCCATGGCCTCCCACTCGGTCGTCGCGACCGAGCGCGCGTAGCAGACGAGCTGGCCCGACAGCTCGGCCCCGGCGTCAGCGGGAAGGAACTGCGCCGTCTGGATCTGCTGCGCGACGACCTGCGCCTCCTCCTCGGCGCCGCTGCGCGCCTCGTCGTAGGACTCGAAGGCCAGGAAGATGATGAAGCCCAGGAGCACCGAGAAGCCCGTGGCGAGGACCCCGAACACGCCCGAGGCGCGGTCCCCGTCGCGGAAGCGGCTGCCCTCGGGTGCCCGCGCGCGCACGAGCAGCATGGCCGTGACCGTCACGGCCGTGGCGCCGAACGTGACGAGAGCCGCGATCAGGATGTTCACGGCCTCACACCTGCACCGGGTAGGAGATCAGGACGCCCAGCGTCGCGAGGAGCGCGACACCGCCGATCCCGACCATCGCGAGGCGCAGCCGCGGTGACGAGAGCTTCGCCCCGATGCCGCCGAAGAACAGCACCGACGCGCACAGCACCGTGGCGAGCACGTAGTTGTCCTTGACCCCGTTGGCGTGGTGCGCCCGCGCGGCGGCAGCGTCGGCCTTCTTCTCGAGCCGCTGCGACTCCTGGGTCGCGGAGAGCACGTACTCGTCCATCGCGAACGGGCTGGGCGGTGCGTCGGCGTTGGTCGACGGGTCCAGCGCGACCCACGCCTGGACCGCGGGCTCGAACTCCTCGCGGAACCGTGCGTAGAGGAACCCCGAGTAGGTCGCGGGGTCGGGGACGTAGCCGGGAGCCGGGCCAACCCGTCCCTGCTCCTCGTCGAGCGCGCTCAGCCAGTCGGTGAAGAGCTGGACGTCGATGATGGTCTGCTGCCCCGCGAGCGTCGAGGCGCGGTTGCTCTCGGTGCGTGCGGCACCGGCCGCGCTGTACGACGTCGCCATCTCCCCACCCCACTGCGCGCTCTGGAACGCGGACCAGGCCGTCATGACGGTCGCGATCGCGAGCAGGACGGCCGCGACGAGCTCGAGGTGCCGGTGGACCGCAGCGACGGGGCCGCCCGGTGCGGCCGGGCTGCCCGGACCGGTCGACGGGTTGGTGGCCCCAGGCGTGGACCGACCACGGGGGCTGGGGCTCCCGTGGTCGGTCACGTCGGTCCTGTGCGCGCTCGTCCGACTAGGCGAGTGCCTTGGCCTTGAGCGTGGCGAACTCGTTCTCGTCGATCACGCCGGCGTCGAGCAGGGCCTTGGCGTCGCTGATCTGGGTCGCCGCGGAGGACTCGGACTTCGCGACCCCCCGGATGTACGCGTCGGTCTGGGCCTTGGCCTGCGAGACGTCCTGCATCTGCCGTTCGGCCATGCCGCGCCCTCTGGCGATGACGTAGATCAGCGCCGTGAGGAACGGGACGAGGACCAGCGCGACGATCCACAGCGCCTTCCACCAGCCGCTGAGCTCGTGGTCCCGGAAGAGGTCGGCCAGGATCCTGAACAGGATCATGAGGTACATGAAGAAGAAGAACCACCAGATCATCAACCAGAACCAGTCCATGAAGCTGTCCATGCGACGTCCTCCTCGTACGGGTGCCGGTCAACCGGCAAGGATCTGAGACTTCTGGGCCTCGAACTCTGCGGGGCTCAGGATGCCCTGGTCGCGCAGAGCGGCGAGCTGGGTGAGCTGCGCGATCCGGGCGTCCATGTCGACCGGCGCCGGTGCGGGGGCCGGCGGCGCGGGGGCGTAGGTCGGCTGGGGCGCCGGCTGCTGCGGTGGCGGGGCTTCCTGGGACGCCCAGCGCCCCGCCTGTCGTCGCGAGACGCGGTTGGAGACGGCCGTCGCCGTCCCAGCCACGACGGCGGTGCGTGCGACTCCTCGGATGAGTCCGGGCATGGTGTGGGCCTCCTAGGTCGGTCCGGGATCAGTCGGTGGATTCGTCGGCCTCGAGCGCGGCGAGCACGGCCTGCACAGGGATGCGCCCCCCGGCCACGAGCTGGGCGCCGCCTCGCCGTAGTGCGGTCGCGAAAGGGGCGGCCCAGACGTTCTCGTAGACGAGCACGGCCGCCGTCCTGCCCGGTTCGACGGCCTCCGCCGCCTCGGCCAGGTCCTCGTGGCCCAGGAGACCGGACACGGCCCCTGCGAAGATCTCGAGCCCGGTCGTGCCGTCGGCGAGCTCGTCGAGCTCGAGGCCGGTCACGGTCCCGTCGTCCTCCTTGCGGAGCACGAGCAGGTCGAGCACCCTGACGATCCCTCGGTCGACCAGGTCGACGAGCAGGGGGAACGCCTCGCCGGTCATGGCCTCCGACGGGAACTCGACGATCAGGTAGTCGATGGGTCCCGACTCCTGCAGGTCGGTCGGCTCCTGTGTCATGGGTCGGTCGTCCTTTCCTTCGGGGGCTGGGCCCGGTTGCACGGGGCGCGCACACCGCCCTGCCTGGGACCAGACTGCTCCGCAGGAGCGTGGTCGTCGTCATGCAGACCGCATGAAGTTCGGGTCAGGGACCGCACACCCGACGTCCCGGCGAATCATGTGATCGTGGTGATGCGCGGCGGTCTGCCGGCGTGCGGCAATGGGGGGACAGGACCCGGCGACAGGATCGAAGGGCACGACGTGGACTACACCGACCGACTACGGCGCTTCGCCGCCAACGACGCACGGCTCGAGGAAGACCTGGAGGCCGAGGAGGTGATGCTCGACCCCAAGACCCTCGCCCTCGTCCGCCTGGCGGCACTCGTCGCGGTCGGCGGAGCCGAGCCGACCTACGGCAGCGAGGTCGACGACGCCGTGAACGCAGGGGCGACCACCGCCGAGATCGTCGACGTCCTGTCGGCGACCATCCCGATCGTCGGGCTGCCGAGCGTCGTGGCGGCGGCCCCCAAGCTCGCCCTCGCGCTCGGGTTCGACCCGTTCGACGTGAGAGAACCCGGGTGAGCGGTCAGGCGCCCAGCAGTCCCATACCGATCGCCGTGCGCACGGCGTCGCTCCGGCTCGAGACCCCGAGCTTGCGATAGATCGACCCGATCTCCGAGCTGGCCGTGTTCCGGGACACGAAGAGCCGCTCTCCGATCTCGCGGATCGTCAGGTGGGTCTGCAGGTACGGCAGGAGGCGCAGCTCGGCAGGGGTGAGGGGAGTGCTCGACGTCGGCAGGGCCGCCGTACGCGAGGCGGCGTCGAACGCCGTGCGCAGCTCGACCGCCTCCTCGGCGAGCACGCCGAGCGCTGGGCGACGCAGCAGCACGTCGTCGATCTCCCGCAGGAGGTGGTTGACGGTCGAGGCGTCCGACGTCGCCCAGCTCGTCCGGGCGAGCTGGAGGCGGGTGCGGACCGCGAGCGTCGGGAACGCGTACGTGCTGAACGTGCGAGCACGCATCGCCCGGGTGAGCAGCGCGCGCGTGCCCGCGAGGTCGCCGGCATGGTGGCGGTTGCGTGCGGCCAGCGCGAACCCGAGGCCGCTCGTCGGGTAGTCGTGCATGCGGCGTGCGTCGATCGCGTCGAGGAGCCTGCGGACCCGGTCGCCTGCGCGCGCCCACCGGTCGTGATCCATGTCGAGCTGCGCGAGCTGCGCCTCGGCGAGCACGAGCGTGCTCGCATGATCGAGCTCTCCGGCCGCCTCGGTGGCGCGCTCCAGGTACTCGGTCGCCGCGTCGTCGTCACCGACCAGGCGCAGGGCGTCGCCGCGCAGCACGAACACCGTGTCCCGCCACGTGCTCCACGCCGGTTCGGAGTCGAGGGCGGTCCCGACGTCGTCGAGCATCTGCTCGGGGCCGTCCGGGCAGCGCAGCGCCCGGAACATGGCGCGGGCCGACTCGAACGAGGCCGTCCCGTCGACCGGCTCGTCGTCGGACGAGGAGGTGTCTGCCACGGCCCCCCACCGCTCGGCTGTGGCCGCGTGCCCCTCGTGCACGGCGACGAGGCCCGCGAGCACCGCGAGCGGCGGGTACTTCGTGATCGACTCGTCGCCGAGCGCGGCAAGCCACCGGTCGATCGTCGTGACCCGTCCGGCCTGGACGTGGGGCATCACGACGCGTGCGACGAGCCGGGAGGTCCGCTCGATCTCGGGAGTCACGAGCAGCATCTCGATCGCGCGCTCGGGCGAGCCGTTCTCCTCGTACCAGTCGGCTGCCCGCGTCCGGAGGTGGTCGGCGAGCTCGGGCTCGGTCGCGAGGAGCTCGTCGAGGAGGAACTCGCGGAACAGCGCGTGGTAGCGGAACCACTGCCTGTGCCGGTCGACCGGGACGAGGAAGAGGTGCGAGGCCTCGATCGCACGCAGGATCCGGGTCGAGGAGCGGACGCCGAGCACCGCGTCGCACAGCGGTGCGCTGAGCTCGTCGAGCACCGCGGTCCGTCGCAGGAACAGCTGGGTCTCGGCGGACAGCCGGCGGAACGACTCGCGCTGGAGGTAGTCCGCGACGTAGCGGTCCGTGCCGGTCACGGTCTCGGGGCCGGAGCCGTCTCCGGCGGCTACGAGCGAGGCGAGGTACACGCCGACGGGCCAGCCCTCGGTCCGCTCGGTCACGGTGGTCGCGATCTCGTGCGTGACCCGGACCTGCGAGGCGGCGAAGACCTGCTCGGTGCCGGAGACGTCGAGGGCCAGGTCCTGCGCGTCGATCTCGACCGACTCGCCGGCCGCGCGCAGGCGCGCGAGGTGGGGTTGCTCGTCCCGGCTCGCCGCGACCAGCTGGGACCCCTCGGGGATCCCCGCGAGCACGATGCCCAGCACGTCGTGGCAGGCCGCCGACCGCACCTCGTGCAGGTCGTCGAGCGCCAGGACGAACGGCTCGGGGCTCGAGCGCAGGGCCGACGCCAGGCGCGGGGCGGCTCGGCCCAGGAGCGAGGTGTCGGCTCCGACCATGTCCGCCACGAGGTCGGGGCGCCCCGCACCCAGGCGCGCGAAGGCCGAGGCGAGCACGACGAGCAGTCTCGCCGGGTCGTCGTCGAGCCGGTCGAGCGTGACCCACGCGACGGGACGAGGGTCACGCTCGGCCCACTCGGCCAGCAGGGTCGACTTCCCGTAGCCGGGGGGCGCCGTGACCCCGACCACGCGCCGTCCGCTCGCGCGGGTCGCGTCGATCAGGTCGGCCCGGCTCACGACCGGCGCGTGCCGCCGGGGCACGCTGAACTTGGCCTCGAGGAGCAGCCCGTCGAGCTCCTCGTCCGCACGCGCCGTCCCCTGCTCGTCGCTCACCTTCACACCATAGGGCGCGGGTCGTCGCAGCGCCGGACGTCTGCTGCGTGTCCTCCGGACTGGATCTCCGACGGAACCGACCCGTGGGGGGTGGGCGGGCAGCACCCGTGGCGCCGGTGATCACGCGGTCTGGGGGATGCGCGTGCGAGCGCCGGTTCCTACCGTGGGACGCATCCGTGTCCTCGTGCCCGACCGAGCGGAGCTCTCATGCGTCCCGACCAGCACGCCCGCACCATGCTGCCCATCCCGGACCGCCCCCGGCCGGGATTGACGACGTACGACGCGAAGGACCCCGACACGTCCTACCCGCCGATCGAGCCGCTGCGCCCGCCCGAGGGCGCACCGAACGTCCTGATCGTCCTGCTCGACGACGTGGGCTTCGGTGCGTCGAGCGCGTTCGGGGGGCCGTGTCACACCCCGACCGCGGAGCGGCTGGCGGCCGGCGGGCTGACGTTCAACCGCTTCCACACCACGGCGCTGTGCGCCCCCACCCGGGCCGCGATGCTCAGCGGGAGAAACCACCACTCGGTCGGCATGGGCAGCATCACCGAGACCGCGACGTCGGCGCCCGGGAACAGCTCGCTCAAGCCCAACACCAAGGCGCCGCTCGCGATGACGCTCAAGCTCAACGGCTACTCGACGGCGCAGTTCGGCAAGTGCCACGAGGTCCCGGTCTGGCAGTCCTCGCCCATGGGGCCGTTCGATGCCTGGCCGTCCGTCGGCGGAGGGTTCGAGACGTTCTACGGCTTCATCGGCGGCGAGAACAACCAGTGGGAGCCAGCGCTCTACGAGGGCACGACGCCCGTCGAACCCCCGAGGACCGCCGAGGAGGGGTACCACCTGACCGAGGACCTCGCCGACCGGGCGATCAGCTGGATCCGGACGCAGAAGGCGCTCATGCCGGACAAGCCCTTCTTCGCCTACTTCGCTCCGGGCGCGACGCACGCCCCGCACCACGTCCCGCAGGAGTGGGCCGACCGGTACGCGGGCCGGTTCGCGGACGGCTGGGACGTACAGCGCGAGCGCACGTTCGCGCGTCAGAAGGAGCTCGGTGTGATCCCTCCCGAGGCCGAGCTCACGCCGCGCCACGCCGAGATCCCGGCGTGGGACGACATGCCGGACGACCTCAGGCCCGTGCTCGAGCGGGAGATGGAGGTCTACGCGGGCTTCCTCGAGCACGCCGACCACCACGTGGGCCGGGTCGTCGACGCGATCGAGGACCTGGGGGTGCTCGACGACACCCTCATCTACTACGTGATCGGGGACAACGGCGCCTCGGCCGAGGGCACGATCAACGGCGCGTTCAACGAGATGGCCAACTTCAACGGCATGGCGGCGCTCGAGACACCCGAGTTCATGGCGTCCAAGCTGGCCGAGCTCGGCTCGCCGTCGTCGTACAACCACTACGCCGTGGGTTGGGCCTGGGCCATGGACACCCCCTTCCAGTGGACCAAGCAGGTCGCCTCGCACTGGGGAGGGACGCGCAACGGGACCGTCGTGCACTGGCCCCGGCGCATCACGGACTCCGGCGGGCTGCGCTCGCAGTTCACGCACTGCATCGACGTGGCCCCCACGATCCTCGAGGCCGCGGGCCTGCCCGAGCCCACCCAGGTCAACGGCGTGCTCCAGTCACCCATGGAGGGTACGAGCATGCTCTACGCGTTCGACGACGCAGACGCGCCCGAGCGCCACGACCTCCAGTACTTCGAGATGTTCGGCAACCGGGGGATCTACCACAAGGGGTGGAGCGCGGTCACCAAGCACCGCACGCCGTGGGACATGGTCGGCGGGTCGGCCATCGCGTTCGACGACGACGTCTGGGAGCTCTACGACGGCAGCACCGACTACAGCCAGGCGCACGACCTGTCCGCCGAGCAGCCCGAACGGCTGCACTCCCTCCAGCGCCTGTGGCTCATCGAGGCGGTCAAGTACGACGTGCTCCCGCTCGACGACCGGACCGCGGACCGGTTGAACCCCGAGACCGCCGGGCGCCCGACCCTCGTCCACGGGAACAGCCAGCTGCTGTTCGCCGGGATGGGGCGGCTCTCGGAGAACAGTGTCGTGAACATCAAGAACAAGTCGTTCTCCGTGACCGCGGAGATCGAGGTCCCGGCCTCCGGTGCGGACGGTGTGATCATCGCGCAGGGTGGGAGGTTCGGCGGCTGGAGCCTGTACGCCAAGGAGGGCAGGCTGAAGTTCGTCTACAACGTCCTGGGCATCCAGGAGTTCGCGACCGAGGCACAGGCCACGGTCCCGGAGGGCACGCACCAGGTCCGCATGGAGTTCGCGTACGACGGCGGAGGGCTCGCCAAGGGAGGCGACGTGACGCTCTTCCACGACGGCACCCCCGTGGGCACCGGCCGGGTCGGCGCGACCCAGGCCATGGTCTTCTCCGCCGACGAGACGACGGACGTCGGGTACGAGTCGGGGACACCGGTCAGCCCGGACTACTCGCCGCGGTCGAGCCGGTTCTCGGGCAGGATCCACTGGGTGCAGATCGACGTGGGGACCGACGACCACGACCACTTCATCGACCCCGACGAGCGCCTGCGCATCGCCATGGCAAGGCAGTGAGGGGAGCACCGGGGGAGTGGTGAGGCCGCGTCGCCCGGGGGCGCGGTGCGCGCGGGGACCGGGCAGTGCTCCCCGTCAGGGGGCGACGTACGCCGCGAGGTGCTGGCCCGTGAGCGTCGAGCGGTCGGCCACCAGGTCGGCCGGCGTGCCCTCGAAGACGACCTGGCCGCCGTCGTGCCCGGCGCCCGGGCCGAGGTCGATGATCCAGTCGGCGTGCGCCATGACCGCCTGGTGGTGCTCGATCACGACGACCGACTTGCCCGACTCGACGAGCCGGTCGAGCAGGCCGAGCAGCTGTTCGACGTCGGCCAGGTGCAGGCCCGTCGTGGGCTCGTCGAGCACGTAGACGCCGCCCTTGGCACCCATCTGCGTCGCGAGCTTGATCCGCTGGCGCTCGCCTCCCGACAGCGTCGTGAGGGGCTGGCCGAGGCTCAGGTAGCCCAGGCCCACGTCGACGAGGCGCGTGAGGATCGAGTGGGCGGCCGCGATGCGCGACTCGCCCGCCGCGAAGAACTCCTCGGCCTCGGTGACGGACATCGCGAGCACCTCGGCGATGTTCTTCCCACCCAGCGTGTACTCGAGCACCGAGGCCTGGAACCGCTTGCCCCCGCACTCCTCGCACGGCGTCTCGACCGTGGCCATGACGCCGAGGTCGGTGTAGATGACGCCCGCACCGTTGCACACGGGGCAGGCGCCCTCGGAGTTGGCGCTGAACAGCGCGGGCTTGACTCCGTTGGCCTTCGCGAAGGCCTTGCGGATCGGGTCCAGCAGGCCCGTGTAGGTCGCCGGGTTGCTCCGGCGCGATCCGCGGATCGCGCTCTGGTCGATCACGACGACCCCCTCGCGGCCCGCGACCGAGCCGTGGATCAAGGAGCTCTTGCCCGACCCGGCGACCCCCGTCACGACGCACAGGACCCCGAGGGGGACGTCGACGTCGACTCCCTGCAGGTTGTGCTCGGTCGCGCCACGGATCTCGAGCGCGCCCCGGGGGGCGCGCACGCTCGCCTTGACCGTCGAGCGGTCGTCGAGGTGGCGGCCGGTCGTGGTGTCGCTCGCGCGCAGCCCCTCGACCGTGCCCTCGAAGCAGATGGTGCCCCCGTGCCGCCCGGCTCCCGGGCCGATGTCGACGACGTGGTCCGCGATCGTGATCGCCTCGGGCTTGTGCTCCACGACGAGGACCGTGTTGCCCTTGTCCCGCAGCTGGAGCAGCAGCGTGTTCATGCGCTGGATGTCGTGCGGGTGGAGCCCGATGGTCGGCTCGTCGAACACATAGGTGACGTCGGTGAGCGAGGAACCCAGGTGGCGGATCATCTTGGTGCGCTGCGCCTCGCCACCGGACAGCGTCCCCGAGGGACGGTCGAGCGAGAGGTAGCCCAGGCCGATCTCCGCGAACGAGTCGAGCAGGTGCTGGAGGCCCTTGAGGAGCGGTGCCATCGAGGGCTCGTCGAGACCGCGGACCCACTCGGCGAGGTCGCTGATCTGCATCGCGCAGACGTCCGCGATGCTCTTGTCGCCGATCTTCGACGAGCGTGCCTCGGGGCTCAGGCGCGTGCCGTCGCACTCCGGGCAGGTCTGGAACGTCACGGCCTTCTCGACGAACGCCCGGATGTGCGGCTGCATCGCGTCGACGTCCTTGGACAGGAAGGACTTCTGGATCTTGGGGATCAGGCCCTCGTACGTCAGGTTGATGCCCTCGACCTTGATCTTGGTCGGCTCCTTGTAGAGGAGGTCGTGCAGCTCGCGCTGGGTGAACCTGCTGATCGGCTTGGCCGCGTCGAAGAAGCCGCTGCCCCGGTAGATGCGCCCGTACCAGCCGTCCATCGAGTAGCCCGGGATCGTCAGCGCGCCCTCGTCGAGCGACTTGCTGTCGTCGTACAGCGCCGTGAGGTCGAAGTCGGTCACGCTGCCCTTGCCCTCGCAGCGCGGGCACATGCCGCCGAGCTGGTGGAACGAGGCCTTCTCCGCCTGCGTCTTGCCGCCGCGCTCGATCGTGATCGCGCCGCTGCCCGAGACCGAGGGGACGTTGAACGAGTACGCCTGCGGTGAGCCGATGTGCGGCTGCCCGAGGCGGCTGAAGAGGATGCGCAGCATGGCGTTCGCGTCGGTCACGGTGCCCACCGTGGAGCGCGGGTTGGCCCCCATGCGTTCCTGGTCGACGATGATCGCGGTCGTCAGCCCGTCCAGCAGGTCGACGTCGGGGCGCGCGAGCGAGGGCATGAAGCCCTGGAGGAACGCGCTGTACGTCTCGTTGATCATGCGCTGGGACTCGGCAGCGATGGTGCTGAAGACGAGCGAGCTCTTGCCCGAGCCGGAGACCCCGGTGAACACCGTGAGGCGACGCTTGGGGATCTCGACGCTGATGTCCTGGAGGTTGTTCTCCCGGGCGCCCTGCACGCGGATCATGTCGTGGGTGTCGGCGACGTGGGGTGCGGGCACGGCAGTGCCCGTGCTCGTGGCGGTGCTCATCTGTCTCCTCCTGGTGGGCGGGGTGCGGTCCCCGCCGTGGTCGCCGGACGCTTCCGTCCATCGTCGGACGCTCGGCCCCGCTGCGCACGCAGGGCGAGGTGTGCGGCAGGTGCCTGCGGGACACGCTAGCGGGGTCCACCGACGCCGGGCTTCTCGATTCCTGCTCGACCGGCCGGTCGGCTCAAGGGTGCGACAAGGCGCAGGTTCACACGAACTGCATGACGCGCGGCCGCGCGCCCGGGGCGCTCAATGGGAGAGGCGCGCAACCGCGCCCTGCGCGAGAGCCGACGTCGACCTCGCCGTGCCGAGGGGCGACCTCAGGACGGGCCGACGTCACGCACGACCCGAGCAGACCTGGCACGCCGGACCCTGACCGGTCCGGGACGGAGAGGATCCATCATGAGCGAACAGACCGAGGGCACCCCCGTGCTCGACCTGCTGGTGGAGATGACGGCGGACTCGGTCGAGGCGTCGAGCCTCGACATCCAGACGGTGATGCTGGTGCGGCTCGCGGCGCTCGTGGCGGTCGACGCGCCCCCGGTGTCGTACCTGATGAACCTGGAGGCCGGGATGGAGGCCGGGATCGACGCGGACATGGTCGCAGGCGTCCTCGCGGCGGTCGCGCCCATCGTCGGCACTCCTCGCGTGGTCGCGGCGTCTGCAGGCATCGCGGAGTCGCTCGCGTTCGAGATCGCTGTCGCGGTCGCCGACATCGCGGAGCAGAACGAGGCGTAGGCGTGTGACCCCCGAGTCAGCCGAACCCCCTCCCGGTGTCACGGACGGGCGTCCAGGCGAGCGTGCCGGCCCCGTCGCCACGCTCTCCTGGGGCCCGAAGGTCGGCCTCTGGGCGTGGAGCTTCGTCGGCACGGTCGTGGCCGTCGTCCTCGTCGTGCTGGCGCTCGCGGCCGTGAGCGAGATCGTCCTGCCGTTGACCTTCGCGGCCGTGCTCGCGGTGTGCTTCAAGCCGATCGCGGACCGGCTGCGACGACGGGGCGTTCCGAGCAGCCTGGCCGCGGGCGTGGTCGTCCTCGGGCTCATCGCCCTCGCGACCGTGGTCGCGGTCGCGGCTGTGCGCGGCATCGTCCAGCAGACCGACGAGATCGGGGCCTCGGTCGACGCGGCGACGGACCAGCTCGTGGCGCAGCTCGACGTCGACGAGCAGTCGCTCGAGGCCGTACGGGAGACCCTGGTGGACTTGGCTCCGGGCGTGACCGGTGGCTTCCTGACCGGGCTCGTGAGCGGGATCGGCGCGCTCGTGGGCATCGCGAGCGGGCTGATCCTCGGCGCGCTGATCATGTACTACCTCGTCAAGGACGGTGCCCGGCTGAGGGGCTCGGTCGTCGCTCAGCTCAGGGCGGGAGCACAGCCCGAGATCGACGGCTTCATCGGTGACTCGTGCCGGACGCTGCGCGACTACGGCCGCGGCCGGACGACCATGTCGGTCGTCGTCGCCGTGGTCATCGGGGTCGCCGCGCTCCTCCTGGGCCTTCCTCTGATCTTCACGATCGTGGTGGTGAACTTCATCGGCGGGTACATCCCGTACATCGGTGCGTTCCTGGGGGGCGGTCTGGCCGTGGCCGTGGCGCTGGGCGACGGGGGGATCGCCCCGGCCGTGATCATGCTCGTCGTCGTGGTCGCGTCGAACCTGCTGCTCGAGAACTTCGTCGAGCCGCGGGTCATGGGCCGCACGCTCGACATCCATCCGCTGGTCGTGCTGGTCGTGACGGCGCTCGGTGGGGTCGTGGGCGGGATCGTCGGTCTGATCCTCGCCGTCCCGGCCTGGGCGGTAGCCACCGAGGGCGTCTCCCGCCTGCGTCGTCACGGCTTCTTCGACCACGTCGTCACGACGGCCGAGCCCGTCGTGCGACGGATGCTCCAGTAGACGAGACGCCCAGGGGGCGTCCGAGATGGCAAGGAGGACGTCGTGACAGCGCACGCACCCGTCGAGGGCATGCCCGACGACGACGGCGGCGAGGCGGGTCAGGGGCCGATGAGCGGCCTCTCGACCCGGCGACGATGGACGTTGATCGCGCTCGGACTGCTCCGGGCGAGCGGGATCGCGATCCTGCTGGTCGCGCTCTACTACCTGGTGCCGCTCGACCGCCCGTCGCCGTCGTCGTTGGTCGTCGCCCTCGTCCTCTGCCTCCTGGTGCTCGTGACCACGATGTACTGGGAGGTCCGCGCGATCGTCCGCGCCAGGTTCCCCGGGATCCGGGCGACCCAGGCCTTGGCGACGACCGTGCCGTTGTTCCTGCTCGTCTTCGCAGCGACGTACTTCATGATCGCGTTCCAGGACCCGACCACGTTCAGCGAGCCGCTCACCCGGTCCGACGCGCTCTACTTCACGATCACGACGTTCGCGACCGTGGGATTCGGTGACATCTCCCCTCGCTCGGAACCGGTCAGGGTGCTCGTGGCAGCACAGGTGCTGCTCGACCTCGTGATCCTCGGCCTGGGCATCCAGGTCATCTTCGGGGCGGTGAAGAAGGCGCGCACGTCGTGAAGCGCATCGCGACGGCAGCGCTCTGACCTGCAAAGACGCTGACGTGACGTCTCGATGACACCACCATTTCGAAGAAGTGACGCCATATCTCTTGCGGTGACACCATCAGTGGTGTCATAGTGGCGTCATGGAACTGACGAGATATGTCGACGAGCTGCAGCACCAGCTCGCCACCGCGGCCGCCGCAGGCGGGGACGAGGCACGTGAGCTGGCCGGTCGCCTGACGGCCCCGCTCGACGCAGCCGTCCGCCTCGTCCTGCTCGAGGCGCTCTCGACCGCGGCCAACGAGATCACGGCCGAGCTTGCCCCGGGGGCGGTGGACGTCCGGCTCCGTGGTCGTGACCCGGAGTTCGTCGTGACCCCGGCCCCGAGCCCGGCCTTCGACGGAGCTGCCGCCCCGGCGGCGGAGCCCGCCCGCCCGGCGGTCCTGGACCCCGACGACGTGAGCACGTCCCGCACGACGCTCCGACTGCCCGACCAGCTCAAGGCGCAGGTCGAGGAGGCGGCAGCCCGCGAGGGCATGTCCGTCAACACGTGGCTCGTGCGCGCGGTCGCCGCGGCGCTCGCACCCACCGCCACGTCCCGCCCGGCCGCACGGGCCACGAGCACCTCCGGTCGTGTGACCGGCTGGGTGCGCTGACCACCACTCGACACCACATCCGGCGCCCCGCCGTCACGGGGCGGACACGTACACCCCTCTGGAGGATCCGTCATGCCCACTTTCGCTGCTCCCACGCCCGTCCCGGTCGTCATCGACGTCCCGTTCGGCAACCTGTACGTCGTCGCCGGAGAGCGGGACGACGTCGTCGTGACCGTCCTGCCGGCCGACCCGAGCAAGTCCGGCTCGGTCCGCGCCGCCGAGGAGACGCGCGTCGAACGCGACGGCGACGCGATCTCCGTCGTCTACCCCAGCTCCTGGAAGCAGTACGTCCTGCCGTTCGCGTCCGGTGGCGCCAAGGTCACCATCGAGCTCCCGGCCGGGTCGGACCTGCGTGGCAAGGCAGGGTCCTTGTACGCGGAGGGCAGGCTCGGGTCCGTCGACCTGAACCTCAACGGCGGCAACGCCCGGCTCGACGACGTCGACCGCCTCGACATCAAGGTCTCGGCAGGCTCGCTCAGCGTCGGCCGGGTCTCCGGCCCTGTCGACGCGGTGGTCACGGCGGGCGGGCTGCGGGTCCGCGAGCTCGACGGCGACGCCGTCGTCAAGGTCCCCAACGGCACGACCGAGATCGGCCGGACCACGGGGAGCCTGCGCGTCAACGGTGCGCACGGAGACATCGCGATCGACCGGTCGCACGGCGACACGGTGGTCCGGTGCGCGCACGGCGGTATCCGCGTCGAGCAGGCCGTGAACGGTCGTGTCCAGCTCGAGAGCTCGTACGGCTCGATCGAGGTCGGCGTGCCCGAGGGCACGGCTGCCTGGCTCGACGCGACGTCGCAGCACGGCCAGGTCCGCAACCTCCTCCAGGACGCAGCAGGACCCGACGAGAGCGACCTGACCGTCGAGGTCCGTGCCGGCACCAGCTACGGCGACGTCGTCGTCCGTCGGCCGCACGCCTGATCGTCTCGTCGACCTCCTGCACTCCGTGCCCCACCTGATCGTCGCTCCACCCGCACGTCCACCACCATCGAAGGAGAAGCACATGACAACCCCAACCCGCGGACCCGCGATCGAGGTCGCCGGCCTGCGCAAGTCCTACGCATCGAAGTCCGGCAAGCAGCTCGTGCTCGACGGGGTCGACCTCGTGGTCCCCGCCGGGACCGTGACCGCGCTCCTCGGCCCCAACGGGTCGGGCAAGACCACCACGGTCGGCGTCCTGTCCACCCTCCTGGCGGCCGATGCCGGCACGGTGCGGGTCGCCGGTCACGACGTGGGCCGCGAGCCCGACGCGGTGCGCGCCTCGATCGGGGTGACCGGCCAGATCACCGCGGTCGACGAGCTCCTCACGGGCACCGAGAACCTGCGCCTCATGGCCGACCTGAACCACCTGGGCCGGACGGCCGGGCGGCGCCGGACGGCCGAGCTGCTCGAGCAGTTCGGTCTCGCCGAGGCCGCGGGAAAGCCCGTGGCGACCTACTCGGGCGGCATGAAGCGCAAGCTCGATCTCGCGATGACGCTCGTCGGGACGCCGTCGGTCGTGTTCCTCGACGAACCGACCACGGGCCTCGACCCACGCAGCCGCATCACCCTGTGGGACGAGGTGCGCACGCTCGTCGCGGGCGGCACCACGATCCTGCTCACCACGCAGTACCTCGAGGAGGCCGACCGGCTCGCCGACTCGGTGGCCGTCCTGCACGACGGGCGCGTCGTGGCCGAGGGCACGCCCGACGAGCTCAAGGCCGTGCACGACGCCGGATCGCTCGACGAGGTGTTCCTCGCGCTGACCGAACCGACCACCGACGAAGAGACCGGAACGACACAGGACAAGGAGAACGTCCGATGACCGCCATCGCCACCACCGCCCCCACCACCGTCGCGCGACCTCGACCGCTCGCCGACGTCCTGACGATGCTGCGCCGCAGCCTGCTGCGCGCGGTGCGCTACCCGGGACTGACGGTCTTCATCGTCGCCGGCCCCCTGGTCATGCTCCTGCTGTTCGTGTACGTGTTCGGCGGGGCGTTCGGCGCGGGCGTCGCCCCCGGGGTCACGCCCGGAGCCGACGGACGTGCCGCGTACCTGGACTACATCACGCCCACGCTCCTGGTCATCACCGTGGTCGGGGGAGCGACGTCGGTCGCCGTGAGCGCCGCCATGGACGCCGCGAGCGGCATCATGGCCCGGTTCAAGACCATGGCGATCTCGCCCGGGTCGGTGCTGTCGGGCCACGTGCTCGGGTTCGTCGTCCAGGCCCTGATCGCGCTCGTGCTCGTGCTGGGCGCTGCGGTCGCGATGGGCTACCGCCCCGAGGCCGACGCGCTCGACTGGCTCGCGCTGCTGGGCCTGTTCGTCCTGCTCGGGATCGCCCTCAACTGGCTGTGCGTCGCCATGGGGCTCAACGCGCGCAGCGTCGAGACCGCGAGCAACACACCCATGATCCTGCTGCTCCTGCCGTTCCTCGGCAGCGGGTTCGTGCCCGTCGAGACCATGCCGACCGCCGTGCGCTGGTTCGCCGAGCACCAGCCGTTCACGCCCATCATCGACACCGTGCGCGGCCTGCGCGCGGGCGGTGCGGGGCTCGAGGGCTCGACCGCGGTGCAGGCCGTGGCGTGGTGCGTGGTGATCGGCGTCGCCGGGTACGTGTGGGCGCGCTCGCTGTTCCGTCGGGAGCGTCGCCTCTGAGCGGCGCCCTCGTCCGACGGCCGGGGTGGCAGGTGAGCCTGCCACCCCGGCCGCGCGCCGTCGTCGGGCCTCCCGACGGCGGCGCTCACTCCGTCGTTGCGCCCGCGGCGGGGGCTCGCATCAGATCGGGCGCACGACGAGCGACTGCGCGAGCGCCCCGACAGCTCCGTGCTCGTCATGCACCACTGCGTGCGTGAGTCCGGCCCCGGTCGGGCCGAACGTCACGGCCGTGTCGAGGCCCACCCAGTCCCCGCGAGGCGAGCGATGCAGGTGGACGGTCAGGTCCAGGTTCGGGAAGGCGACCTCGCGCGGGTGCGCGCGCACCGACATGCCGTTGGCCGCGTCGAGCAGGCCCGCTGCGCGGGCGAGCGGGCTCACGTCCTCGTCCGCGACGAGCGGGTGGTCGGTCCGGACCCACACGGTCCCGCGCCCGGGCTCGACCAGGGAGCGACGCACGTCGATCGACTCGATGAAGCCGCCCGGCCACACGGTCGAGGGATCCCAGGCGGGCGTCTCCTGCGGGCCGGTCACGGGCGGGGGAGCGCCGCCCGCCAAGGCTGTGGTGTCGGAGGTCCGGGCGAGCCACGCGCGCACCGTGATCGCGCGGCGGTCGCCGCACGTGAGCTCTGCCTCGACGAGCTCGACCGTGCGCCCGGTGCGTAGCACTGTGAGCCGGGTGTCGACCTCGAGGAGCGGGTACGTCCCCCAGATGTCGTACGACAGCCGGGTCACGGCGAGGTCGCTGCGTCCGCGCTCGTCGCGGTCCGTCTCGACGAGGTGGGCCAGCAGGCCGAGCGAGGGCGCGACGTGCTGCTCGTCGGTGCGCCACGCGCCCCCCACGTGCTCGGTCGGGTCGAAGGTCGTCGCGCCGGTGCGACGGAAGTAGGCCATGGGTCTCCTCAGGACGGACCCGCTCGTGGCGGGTGGGCGCGTCCTTCCTACCACCCCGGGGGCCTGCGAGGCGCAGGCGGACGCACCCTCCGCGCGCCGGGCCTCGGATCCCCGGGGCAGGGGTTAGGCATCGACGCAGCACGCGGGCGTTCGTCCAGGGGGAGGGACGGGCAGTCCTGCGGCACCGCGGTCGTCCACGGTGACCGACGAAGGCTGGCGCGCAGTGTCGGCACGGGCATCGCCATGTTCGCGAGGGTGGAGCTCGAACACCGGGCGGTCCGGGTCGCCGGTCGCGAGCAGGAGGGCGAAGAGCCCAAAGGCGGCCAGGGTGACTACGGTCACGTAGATCCGCACACCCCGTGGGCGCGCGATGAGAAGCCCGATCAGGAGCGGCGCGGCGAGCAGGGCGGCGACCCAGACGAACCTCTCCGGAGCCAGGTCGCAGACGCTCCTGACGAACACCTCCGAGTTGCAATACCTGCTCTGCGACTCCCTGCCCAGGATGTAGAAGTACATGGCTGGTAGCGCTCCAACCAGGAGCAGCACCCCACCGGCACACCACCCGGCGACGTTCCGGCGCGTGCGGACTCGTAGTTCGGTCTTCGTCGGAGCGTTGGGCGTCATGTGGAGGAGCGTCCCACAAGCCACCCGTCACGAGACTGGTGTCGGCGTGCCGTGGCGAGGCAGGTGCGCTAACGGAGCGCGTCACAGACGTGGCCGTTGTCGATCCGGCGGCCGGTGCCGTGGGCTCGGGTGGTGCTCACCGCTGGTGTCCTGCGGCGATCTCGGCGCGTGCGGCTTCACGGTCATCGGCGCGCGCGACCTGTAGGCGCGTCGTCTGATGGGCGCCGGGCGCGCCAACTTCGCGGGGCGGCGCAGTCGGCGCCCCGGACCGCTGGTGAGAGGGCGTCCCCGGGCGCCGTGCGGCAAAAGTGTGGCACCCCGACCGCCACGAGGGCGGCCGGGGTGCCGGCGCATCGGTTCAGCAGCTCAGCGCGGGTGCGGTGAGCGGGACCGATCAGAGGTCGTAGTAGAGCTCGAACTCGTGCGGGTGCGGGCGCAGACGGATCGGGTCCACCTCGTGCTCGCGCTTGTAGGCGATCCACGTCTCGATGAGGTCGGGCGTGAAGACATCCCCGACGGTCAGGAAGTCGTGGTCGGCCTCGAGGGCGTCGAGAGCCTCCTCGAGCGACGCGGGCACCTGCTGGATCGCGGCGTGCTCCTCGGGGGGCAGCTCGTACAGGTCCTTGTCGACCGGCTCCGGCGGCTCGATACGGTTCTTGATGCCGTCGATGCCCGCGAGCAGCTGCGCCGCGAACGCCAGGTAGGGGTTGGCCGTCGGGTCCGGGACGCGGAACTCGACGCGCTTCGCCTTGGGGTTGTTGCCCGTCACGGGGATACGGATGCACGCGGAGCGGTTGCGCGCCGAGTAGACCAGGTTGACGGGGGCCTCGTAGCCGGGCACCAGGCGACGGTAGGAGTTGACCGACGGGTTGGTGAACGCGAGCAGCGCGGGCGCGTGCTTGAGGAGGCCGCCGATGTACCAGCGAGCGAGGTCGGACAGGCCGCCGTAGCCCTTCTCGTCGTAGAAGAGGGGCTCGCCGTCCTTCCAGAGCGACTGGTGCGAGTGCATGCCCGAGCCGTTGTCACCGAAGATCGGCTTCGGCATGAAGGTCGCGGACTTGCCGGCCTCCCAGGCGACGTTCTTGATGACGTACTTGAACTTCATCAGGTCGTCGGCCGCTGCGGTGAGCGTCGAGAAGCGGTAGTTGATCTCCTGCTGGCCGGCGGTGCCCACCTCGTGGTGCGCGCGCTCGACGTCCAGGCCGACCTGGTCGAGGACTGCGCACATCTCGTCGCGCAGGTCGGCCATCTGGTCGTTGGGGGAGACGGGGAAGTAGCCACCCTTGTAGCGGGTCTTGTAGCCGAGGTTGCCACCCTCCTCGACGCGGCCGGTGTTCCAGGCCGCTTCCTTGGAGTCGAGGTGGTAGTACGACTCGTTCTGGCTCGTCTTGAACCTGACGTCGTCGAAGATGTAGAACTCGGCCTCGGGGGCGAAGAAGGCGGTGTCGGCGATGCCGGTGCTGCGCAGGTACGCCTCGGCCTTGAAGGCCACGTTGCGCGGGTCGCGGGAGTACGCCTCGTCGGTGAAGGGGTCCACGATCGAGAAGTTCACGATGAGCGTCTTGCGCTTGCGGAACGGGTCGATGTAGGCGGTCGTGACGTCAGGGATGAGCTTCATGTCCGACTCGTGGATCGCCTGGAAGCCGCGGATCGAGGACCCGTCGAACATCATGCCGTCCGTGAAGGCGGACTCGGCGAACTGCGAGATCGGGATGTTGAAGTGCTGCATGACGCCCGGCAGGTCGCAGAACCGGACGTCGACGAACTCGACGCCCTCGTTCCGGGTGAAGGCGATTGCCTCCTCCGCGTTCTTGAACATCCGTAACTCCTTGGTAGTGGGTCCTCTGGCCGTACCTCCAGTGGCGCCTCGAACCTAGGCCCCGGGAGTTTCCCCACCGTGTACCGAATGTTTCGTCCGTGTTACACAGCGTCCTGCCGTGTGACATCGGCGCGACGATGCGTGGTGGGGGACCCCGAACCAGGACAAGCCGGTCAGGCGCCGGAACCTCGCTCGCCGACACGTAGGCTGGGGCCGTGGTGTCGCGTGAAGATGTGGGTTCCTGGCTCGAGGGTACGCCGACCGGTGGGGAGGACGGCCGAGGCGGCCGCCTCGGCCTGCCGCCCGACGGTCCCGGCTCGATGGCGACGGTCGGGCGCAGGGTCGTCGCGCTGTGCATCGACTGGCTGCTGAGCATGCTCATCAGCTACCTGGTGTTCGACGCGAACTCGATGGCGACGCTCGGTGTGTTCGCGGTCGAGAACCTGCTCCTGGTGAGCACGCTCGGCTACACGGTCGGGCACCGGGTCCTGGGCCTGCAGGTGAGGGTCCTGGGCGGCGAGGGGCGCATGGTCGGTCTGTGGCGCGGGTTCGTCCGCACGGTCCTGCTGTGCCTGGTCGTCCCGGCCGTGGTGTGGGACGGCGACGGGCGCGGCATGCACGACAAGGCAGCGGGCACGGTCATCGTCCGGGCCTGACCAGGCCCGTCTCCCGGCCTCCAGGGCGCCACGTGCGCCGCCGGTGACGCCCGCGAAGCTCCCGGTCCACGGCTCCGTGGCCCGACGCCGTCACGACCCCTGGCGTACCCGCTCGCCCTGGTCCCCGCTCGTCGCGGGCGCACGCCACACGAGCGTGTACCGCCAGTAGAGGCGCCGTCGCAGGCGTGCCCCCGGCAGGATCTCGCGAGCCGCCGCGCGCAGCTCGGCGTGGCTCGTGGTGACCTCGGCGATCGGTGACCCGTGCTCCCACTCGCCGCGGCGCCGTCGGGCCCAGACGGCCGCAGGGATCGCGGCCGCGCTGACCGCGTGGTCCCACGCCGTGCGGGGCCGGGTGAGACCCACGACCGCGAGCGTGCCCCCCGGTGCGACCAGCCCGCGCAGCCTCCGCAGCCCGAGGTCGAGCGGGAGGTGGTGCAGGGTCGCGACCGTCGTGACGAGGTCGAACGGCTCGGCGAGGCCGGGCAGCGGGGCGAGGACGTCGCCCGCGACGTAGTCGAGCCCGGTCGCCTGGGGCGGACCGCCCGATGCTGCCCGCGCACGCTCGACCTGGTCCTGGTCGAGGTCGATCCCCAGGACACGCCCCGCACCGGCCGCCCGCAGGCGACGGGTCAGGAGCCCCTCACCGCACCCGACGTCCAGGGCCGTGCGCGTCCCGGGGCCGACGAGCCGCGTGAGGTCGGGGTGGTAGTGGGTGTTGTGGTTCCAGCACGGGTCGCTCACGGGTCTCCTCCGGCGTCGTCGGCGCAGGGTGTCGGTGATGCCGGTCCCGGAACGCGGACAGCCCGCCGACAGACGGGCTGTCGACGGGCTGCCGGTGCGTTGCACGCAGGCTCAGCGCCCGCGCATGCCCTTGCGGTCGGGGCGTGCACGCGTGGGGTCGATCCCCTTGGGGATGGGGAGCTTGGTGCCACCCAGCGCCCGCAGGCGCTTGCTGACCTCGGCCACCTCCGGCTTGGTGAGCGTCGGGCGCAGCTTCTGGACCTGGCGTGCGAGCTTCTTGAGCGGCACCTGGTCCTCGCCGTTGCCGCACTGGATCGTGGTGACCGGGACGTTCGGCAGGACGCGGGTGATGCGACGCTTCTCGCCCTCGAGCAGCTTGGTCACGCGGTGCGTGGGGCCCTCGCCGACGAGGACCACACCGGCACGGCCGACCCCGCGGAACACGAGGTCCTGCTGGGGGGTCAGGGCGACGGGCTCGTCGTCGAACGTCCAGCCGCGGCGGATCGTGCCGAGCGCGGCACGGGCAGCACCGGGCTGGCCGTCGATGCGGCTGTAGGCAGCCGTCTCGGCGCGACGGGTCAGGACGAACAGCGAGCCGAGGAACGCGAACGGCAGACCCACGATGAGCGTGTAGACCCAGGGGCCCCACGCCAGCCCGATCCCGATCGCGACGGCGAGGATGCCGACGAACACGGCGAGCATGATCCACGTGACCGCCGGGTCCTCGGTGCGCGTCATCTTGTACGCGTCCCAGACCTGGTGATACCAGCGCTGCTTCTTCTGCTTCTTCGGCTTGGTGCCGTCGACCCCGGTCGAGGGGTCGGTGCTCTTGTTGCGGGCCATGGTGCCTCAGTCTAGTGGTGGCGGAGAGTGCTCCGGTGAAGGGGCGAGGACGGCGGCGAGCCGGACCCCGCCCCACGATTCTCTCGCACGACGGCGGGAGGACGGGAGCGGGGACCGGCCCGGCGACGAGCGGTGTCGAACGTTCCTGCGGGGATCAGCGGGCCAGCAGGCTCGCTGCCTCCTGACGGGAGGTGCGCGGCTCGGCCAGGTGGGCGAGCGCGGCGGGGATCTCCATGCCGCGACGCTTCATCGCCTGGCCCCACAACCGGCCCGCGCGGTACGACGACCGCACGAGCGGACCGGACATGACGCCGAGGAAGCCGATGCGCTCGGCCTCGTCGGAGAGCTCGACGAACTCCTCGGGCTTGACCCAGCGTGCGACCGGGTGGTGGCGCAGCGACGGGCGCAGGTACTGCGTGATGGTGATGAGGTCGCAGCCCGCGTCGTGGAGGTCCTGCAGGGCCTCCTTGGCCTCGTCGATCGTCTCGCCCATGCCGAGGATGATGTTCGACTTGGTCACGAGGCCGGCCTCGCGGGCCCGCGTGATGACGGACAGCGAGCGGTCGTACCGGAAGCCCGGGCGGATCTCCTTGAAGATGCGCGGCACGGTCTCCACGTTGTGCGCGAGCACCTCGGGGCGGGACTCGTTGACCGCGTCGAGCAGCTCGGGGATCGCGTTGAAGTCCGGGATGAGCAGCTCGACGCCCGTGCCGGGGTTGAGCGCGTGGATCTGGCGGACGGTCTCCGCGTAGAGCCACGCGCCGCCGTCGGCCAGGTCGTCGCGGGCCACGCCCGTGATGGTCGAGTAGCGCAGACCCATGGCCTGGACCGACTCGGCGACGCGGCGCGGCTCGTCCGCGTCGAAGTCGGCGGGCTTGCCCGTGTCGATCTGGCAGAAGTCGCAGCGACGCGTGCACTGGTCACCGCCGATGAGGAACGTGGCCTCGCGGTCCTCCCAGCACTCGAAGATGTTGGGACAGCCCGCCTCCTCGCAGACCGTGTGCAGGCCCTCCTTGCGCACGAGGCCCTTGAGCTCGGTGTACTCGGGTCCCATGGTCGCCCGGGTCTTGATCCACTCGGGCTTCTTCTCGATGGGTGTCGCAGCGTTGCGGGCCTCGACCCGCAGCATGCGCCGCCCTTCAGGTGCGATCGTCACGCGGTCTCTCCCAGTCCGTGGTGGGCGGTGGCCCCCTGGAGTCGTGCCCGGTATCGGGTGAAAGTCAGCGTACGCCAGGAGCCGCGGAGGGTGCCGGAGCGTCCACCGGTGCCGGACGTGACCTGAGCGACAGTCCTGTGACCACGAGCAGCGCGGCGGCGATCGCGGGCAGCGCGAACGCGGCCGCGGTCCCGACCCCCTCGGCGACCTGGCCGCCGACGCTCGCGCCGACGGCCACACCGACGACGTTCGCGCTCGCGAGCATCGTCATGGCGGCCCCGCTGCGGCTCGTGGGGCTCAGGTCTCCGCCGACCGTGAAGATCGTGACCATGACGGGGCCCACGAACAGGCCGAGGAGCGCGAGCGCGCCGATGAGGGTGCCGAGGGACCCGCTGCCGCCTGCGACGAACGTCAGGACGGCCGCGACCGTCAGGCCCGACGCGAAGGCCACCCAGCGCGAGCGTGCACCGAAGCGGGCCGGCAGCGCCACGACGGCCAGGGCCGTGATCGCCGAACCGAAGCCCAGCACGGCGTAGACGAGGCCCGCCTGCGACTCGGACCCCGCGTCGCGCATGAACGACGTGACGGCCGTCTGGGTGCTGCCGAAGAGCATGCCCATGGCGAGCATGCCGAGCACGGGGACCAGGACCCGGCGCAGGAGCCCCACGAACGAGCCGTGGGCGTCCTGCCCGGCGGCGGCCGAGGCCTCCGGGGACGGCTTGGGGGCGCCGGGGGTCGCGGTGGGGTGCAGCGCGAACGCCAGGCCGAACACCGCGCACACGCCCGCGGCGAAGAGCATCGCCGCCTGGGGCGACCAGACGCTCGCGAGGATGCCCACGAGCGCCGGGCCGAGCACGAACCCGATCTCGTCGGCCGTGGACTCGTAGCCCATCGCGGCGAGCAGGGTCCGGGGGCGGTGCTGGGTCATGGCGATCCAGCGCACGCGCGCGAGCGGTCCGACCTGCGGGGCGAACGCTCCCACGAGCGCGGCGGTTCCGAGGATGACGGCCGAGGAGGCCCCGGCGCTCGCGGCCTGGACGAGCCCCAGGACGGCCAGGACATTGAGGGGCACGACGACGAGCAGCACCGTGCGCTGCCCGATGCGGTCCGCGAGGGTCCCCTGGGTGGGGCCACCGAGCGCCGTCCCGACGGCGGCGGCCGCGCTCGCGAGCCCGCCGAGCGCGAGCGACCCCGTGGTCGTGCTGACCAGCAGCAGCGTGCCGATCGTGATCATCGAGAACGGGAGCCGCGCCAGGAAGGCGATGGGGAGGAAGGCCTTGCCGGCCAGGCGAGGCAGCTCGCCGTACGTGGCGAGGGTCCCGCGCCGGGGCTCGACGTCGTCAGGAGCCGGAGCAGGGGAGCCGAGGGTGCCGGTCGCGGCAGGCTCGACGTCGCGCCGAGCGGGCGCGAGGGGGCTGGGAGTGCGGGTCATGAGGGTCCTTCAGGGGTCAACCGATCCGCGCACCGACCCACCCGTACTCCGGTTGCGCAAGGATTCCCTTGAGGTGAGGCCCATTCTAGCGGCGAACGCCTCAGAAGGGGAGAGGAGCCGCCTCGTGCTCCGCGAGCAGCGGTGCCAGGTGCGTGCGCAGTGCCGCGACGAGCAGCGGGGAGACCTCGTCGAGCGTGACCTGGCGGCCGGTCTCGAGCGAGAGCGAGGTGACGTCGGCGTCGGCGATGCCGCACGGCACGATCCGGGAGAACTCGCCGAGGTCCGGGCAGCAGTTGAGCGCGAGCCCGTGCATGGTCACGCCGCGTGCGACGCGTACCCCGATCGCGCACACCTTGCGCTCTCGCCGGGTCGGGGTCGCGGCGAGCCACACGCCGCTGCGCCCCTCGACCCGGAAGGTCTCGACGCCCAGGCTCGTGCACACGTCCATGACCGCGCCCTCGAGGGCGCGCACGTAGGCGACCACGTCGACGGGCTCGGCGAGACGGACGATCGGGTAGGCCACGAGCTGGCCCGGACCGTGCCAGGTGATCTTCCCGCCGCGGTCGACGTCGACCACGGGCGTGCCGTCGTCGGGCCGCTCCGCCCTGTTGGTGCGCCGGCCCGCGGTGTAGACGCTCGGGTGCTCCACGAGGATCACGGTGTCCGGCGCGATGCCGTCCACGACCTCCTGGTGGACCTGGCGCTGCAGGTCCCAGGCGTCCTGGTAGTCGGTCAGACCGGGCCCCTCGGTGCGGAAGTGCATGCGGTCAGGCTAGTCCTCGCCCGGGCGCGGGTGGGCCTCGACCATGGTGATGAGGATCTCACGCAGCGTGGCGATCTGGTCGTCGCTCAGGCCGCGGGTGCTGAGCTCCTCGGCAGGCCGGGGGCTCGCGGCCGCGAGCGCGGCCTGCCGTCCCGGCGGGGTGATGGCCACGGCGCGTCGTCGGCGGTCGGACGGGTCGTCCTCGCGCGTGATGTACCCGGACCGCTCGAGGCGTGCCAGGACGCGGCTCATGGTCTGCTCGGTGATGTGCGACTCGGCCGCGAGCTGGCGCTGGGTCCGCGGGCCGGCGAGGAGGTGCAGCAGGACGGGCATCGAGGCGTGGTTGAGGTCCCAGCCGTCGAGGTGATGGTTCCACTCACGCTCGATCCGCCGGGTCACCGCCGACAGGAGCCGGCCGGTCGGCCAGTCCTTCGGTTCCCTGCTCACGGGGTTGGCGTCCACTTGCTTCTGAGACCTCCGTCGTCAATAGTACTCAGCATGCTGAGTAATCGCTGGAGTGGTGTGCTCCGAGGCCTGGTCATTGTCGCAGTACTCGGTGTCTGGCTGGCCATCGGCGCGATCGGGGGGCAGGCGCAGGGCAAGCTCAGCACGGTCCAGACCAACGACTCCGCGGCCTTCCTGCCCTCGAGCGCCGAGTCGACCCGAGCCGCCGAGAAGGCGCAGGCGTTCGTGTCCGACGAGAGCCTGCCCGCGCTCGTCGTCGCGGTGCCGACCGCCGGGGGAGCGGTCACGCCCGAGCAGCTCCAGCTCCTCCAGGACGTCGCTGCGGACCTGCCCGGCCTGCCCCTGCCCGGCGCCGGACCCGACGACCCCCAGACCGTCGGGGACGCGCTCACGGGGGACCCCGTCGTCGTGCCCTCGCAGGACGGGGAGGCGGCCATGATCGTCGCCTCGCTCGACGCGTCGCAGGCCTCGAACCTCATGGCCGACGACGAGCGCGTCAACAACGTCGTGGTGGCCGAGGTGCGCGCCGAGCTCGAGACCGCCCTCGCCGACTCGGGCCTGCAGACCTGGGTCACCGGGCCCGCCGGGTTCGTCGCCGACCTGGTCAACGCGTTCGGCGGGATCGACACGGTCCTGCTGCTCGTCGCGCTCGGTGCCGTGCTCATCATCCTCGCGATCGTCTACCGCTCGCCGATCCTGCCCTTCATCGTGATCCTCACCGCGGTCTTCGCGCTGTGCCTCGCCGGCCTGGTCGTCTACCTCCTGGCCGACAACGGCACGCTCACGCTCAACGGCCAGGCGCAGGGCATCCTGTCGATCCTGGTCGTGGGCGCCGCGGTCGACTACTCGCTGCTCGTCGTGGCCCGCTACCGCGAGGAGCTGCGCGTCGTGGAGAGCCCGTACACCGCGGTCCGCCGGGCCCTGCGCGCCTCGATCGAGCCCGTCGCGGCCTCGGCCGGGACCGTCATCGCGGGCCTGCTGTGCCTCCTGCTGTCCGACCTCGGGTCCAACCGGAGCCTCGGCCCCGTCGGGGCGATCGGCATCGCGGCGGCCTTCCTGGCCGCACTGACGCTCCTGCCTGCGCTGCTCGTGCTCGGTGGCAGGCGTTCGCGCGGGATCTTCTGGCCGCAGAAGCCCACCTACGACCCCGCCGCAGCGGACGAGGGTGCGGCCCCCGCGCCGGTGGCCGTGGACCCGAGCACGCCGGCTTCCGGTGAGGGCGCGCGCGACCTCGCGCTCGCCGCGAGCCACGACGTCGAGGTGCACGTCGCGGGGCACGGGATCTGGTCCCGCGTCGCGAGCTTCGTGGGGCGCCGCGACCGGGCGGTGTGGATCGTCACGGCACTCGTGCTCGCGGGGTGCGCGGCGTTCGTCCCCACGTTCCAGGCCGAGGGCACGAGCGACTCCGACGTCTTCCTCACCCAGGTCGACTCGGTCGACGGGGAGCAGGCGCTCGAGGAGCACTTCGGGGGAGTGGGCGTCCAGCCCGCGATCGTGATCGCCCCCCAGGAGGACCTCGACGCCGTGCTGCAGGCCGCGACCGCGACGGACGGCGTCGCGTCGGCCGCCGCGGTGACCGAGGCCGGCACGGGCGGGGCGCCGGGAGCCCCCGCGCAGGGCCCGCCCCTCGTGGTCGACGGTGACGTCCGCGTCGACGTCGTGACCGAGGACCCGAGCGACACCAACGCCGCGACCCAGACCGTCGCCGCGCTGCGCGACGCGGTGCACGAGGTCTCGCCCGAGGCCCTCGTGGGCGGGGCGAGCGCCGAGCGGCTCGACACCCAGATCGCGGGCGACCACGACCTGCGGGTCATCGTCCCGGTCGTGCTCGTCGTGATCCTCCTGATCCTGATGCTGCTCCTGCGCTCGATCCTCGCGCCCGTCCTGCTCATGGCGGCCAACGTGCTCTCGTTCGGAGCGGCCCTGGGCGTCGCGGCCCTGGTGTTCAACCACGTGCTCGACTTCCCCGGCGCCGACCCCACCGTCCCGCTCTACGCGTTCTGCTTCCTCGTCGCGCTGGGCGTCGACTACTCGATCTTCCTCATGACGAGAGTCCGGGAGGAGTCCGGGATCATCGGCACGCGTCGCGGAACTCTGCGGGCGCTCGCCGTCACGGGCTCGGTCATCACGTCGGCGGGAGTCGTCCTGGCCGCGACCTTCGCTGCGCTCGGGGTGATCCCGCTGCTCTTCCTGGCCCAGCTCGCGTTCATCGTCGCGTTCGGTGTCCTGGTGGACACCCTGATCGTCAGGAGCCTGCTCGTCCCGGCCCTCGTGCACGACGTCGGACGCGTCGTGTGGTGGCCGGGCTCGCTCCGCCGCGCCGCGCCCTGAGCCGCGGGCCCGGACGGGCCGCCTCGCGTCAGGCGGCTCGCCCGGGACCCGCTCGGGAGACGTGGGCGGTGCCTGGGACGTCGAGCGGGACGTGGCTCGGGCGCCCGGTGACAGCGCGCCCAGCGGCGGCGCGTCCAGAGGAGCACGACGGGCCGCGCGATCTGAGGGCTCAGGAGGCGACGGGCAGGGGCTCCGACGGACAGCCGTCCAGGACCGTGGCCATGGCGTCGTGCTCGGCGGGGGTCACCCACAGGTCGTAGGTCACCTTGACCGCGATCTGGCGGGCGACGTACGTGCAGCGGAACGCGTTGTTGGGCGGCAGCCAGGCCGATGCGTCGCGTGCCCCCTTCGACTGGTTCGCCGAGCCGTCCGACGCGAGCAGGTTGAGCGGGTCGTTCGCGAAGCGCAGGCGCGTCTGCGCGTCCCACGACTGTGCGCCCTTGCGCCAGGCGTCCATGAGCGGGATCACGTGGTCGATCTGGACCGCCGCACTGGTCTTGTTGCCGCGCACGAAGCTGATCACCTCGCCCGTGTACGGGTCGTCGAACGTGCCCGTCCGGATCTCGCACGCCTTGTCGCGCGTCGAGTACGTGAGATCGGTGAGGTCGCGCGCGAGGATGTCGTTGCGCGTGTCGCACCCGTTGCCGTCCACGTCCGCCCATGCCGAGCCGAAGTTCTCGCGCTCGTACCCGGTCGAGGCCGCGGGCCCCTTGACGTCGAGCGTCGCGAGGGCCGCGAGCGCGGTCCCCGAGGCGGGCGCCTCGTGGGCCTCGATCGTCTGCTGGTTCACGGCGTTGGCGATGACGACGCCCAGCGCCAGGGCGATGAGGGTGATGCGTACGGCGCGGCGCAGGCGCGCACTCTTGTGACTCTTCTGGCTCTTCGAGCTCTTGGTGCTCAACGGACGACCTTCCCGAACTCGGGCACATGCCGAGAACGACAGTTCCAGGAGGATTCGGTACATTCTGCCAGTCTTCGGGAGTGCTCCGGGACGGCCGCTAGATTGGTCGCCATGAGCGGAAGCAGCACGCAGGAACAGGTCGCGCGCGTCGGGCTGGTCGGGTACGGCGGCGCGGGCCGAGGCATCCACGCCCGCCTCGCGCGCGAGGCGGGGCTCCAGGTCACCGCGGTGGTCGCGCGCGACCCGGGACGTCGCGCCGAGGCCGAGCAGGACTGGCCGGGGGTGCACCTGCACGACGACCTCGCCGGTCTGCTGGCGGACCGGGGCACCTACGACGTGGTGGTCGTCGCGAGCCCGTCGGCGCTCCATGCCGAGCACGCCGCGCAGGTCTCCGCGGCCGGCGTCCCGTTCGTGCTCGACAAGCCCATCGCGCTCGACGGCACGCAGGCGGCCGAGGTGGTCGCGGTCGCGGCTGCTGCGGGGACCCCCTTCACGGTCTTCCAGAACCGGCGGTGGGACCCCGAGCAGCTCACGCTCGAGTCCGTCCTGGCGTCGGGCGAGCTCGGCGAGGTGCACACGTTCGAGCGCCGGTGGGAGCGGTGGCGACCCGTGCCGCAGCAGCGCTGGAAGGAGAACGACCCCGTCGGGGGCGGGCTCCTGCTCGACCTCGGCCCGCACCTCGTGGACTCCGCGACCCAGCTCTTCGGACCCGTCCGCTCGGTCTACGCCGAGCTGCGCGCCCTGACGACCCCGACCGAGGACGACGTCTTCCTGACCCTCCACCACGAGGGCCACCAGGGGCGGGAGGTCGTCAGCCGGCTCTGGGCGGCCTCGGTCGTGGGGGCGCCCGGCCCGCGCACGCGCGTCCTCGGCACCGCGGGCGCGTACGTCGTGACCACGTTCGAGAACGACGCCTCCCCGTTCGAGGTCTTCGACGACGCGGCTCCCGAGGGCACGGAGGGGTGGATCACCCGCGGACGCGAGCGGACGCCTGTGCCGCGCGCCCCCGGGGGGCACGCCGACTTCTACCGCGCGGTGGCCGCGTGGCTCGCGGGCGGGCCGGCACCCGTCGACCCGGCCGACTCCGTGCGGACGGCACACGTGCTGGACGTCGCGCGCGAGAGCGCGCGCAGCGGGCGCCGTCTCGACGTCTGAGCCCGAGGCCGGCGCACACGCCCGGCCTGTGGACAAGCCGGGACGCCCGCTCCGCCCTGGTGGGATGGGGGCATGTCGAGTGCACGCCCCGTCCGCGAGTCACGGCCACGGCGACCGGGGAGGCGGAGCGAACCGGACGGCCCGGTGATCCCTCCTACCCTTGCTGAACAGCTCGTGAGCCGCGGCTGGAGGATCGCCGACCGAGCGACGTCGCGGGACGCGCCGGGCGACGGCGCCGACGGTCAGGCGTGGGTCGTCGTCGACCGTGCCGGGTGCCAGGACGACCTGACGCTCGTGCCCGTGCCCGCCGAGCACCGCGAGCGCGCCCTGGTCGTCGAACGCCTCGGCGTGCTGCGCACGCTCGACCACGAGCACCTCGCCGCGATCGACGAGATCGTCGAGGGGGACCCGGGGCACCTCGGGGTCCTGACCCGACGTCCCCACGGGACCGGGCTGGACCTTCTCCTGAGGTGCCGTGGACCCTTGAGCGCCGGCGAGGCGGCGACGCTCGTGGTCCCGCTCGCGCAGGCGCTCGCCGCGCTCCACCACGCCGGCCAGACGTACGGCGCGCTCGGCCGGAGGGACGTGACGGTCGGGCCCGACGGCCGTGCGGTGCTGCGCGCACCGCTCGTCGCCTCGACGGCGAGCCCCGCGGAGGACGTCCGGGCGCTCGCCGCGCTCGTCACGGGGCTCGTGCCGCCCCCCGCGACGCTGCACGCGGGCGTTCGCGGCGCCGTCGGGCCGGGGGAAGGGAACGACGAGGCGGCGCTCGCCGCACTGCACGCCGAGCTCGCCGCCGCCCAGCGCGCCGACCCCCGCGGGCGCCCCGAGGCCGGGACCTTCGCGGCGCTCTGCTACGAGGCCGCCCCGCCTCTTCCCCTCGTCCTCCCGGACCCCGCGCGCCTCGCGGCCGCGGCCATCGCGGAACGTTCGAGCCCCCGAGGACCGGCTGCGGGCCGAGCGGTCGGCGGGGACGCTTCCGGCCTTCCGTCGCGGAACGAGGCCGGGGCCGGCGGTGCCGTCGTCCGTCCGGCGCGTGTCCGCGACGGCGGAGCGCTCGTGCCGGCCACCCGTGCCGAGACGCGAGCGAGAGCCCCCGAGCGGCCCCGTAGCGGTGGTAAAACTGCCGGTCGGGCCGTTCCGACCGCGCGTCGACCCGACGGCCGCAGCGGCCGCCGGGGAGGCGGTGGCCGGTCGCGCGGGCAACACCATCCCGCCCTCGTCGTCGTGCTCGTGCTCACGGTCTGCGCGGCACTCGCGGGAGGGGGCCTGGCTCTGCGGTCCTGGGCCGGGGACACGTCCGGCGCCCGGGACCCTGTGCTCGCCGGACCCCGCACGGACGGCCAGGACGCCACGGGCGCCGACCCGACGCGTCACCACGACGACCCGCTCGCCGCGGCGGTCGAGCTCACCGAGCGCAGGGTCGAGCTGCTGGTGGGAGACCGGGCCATGGCCGAGGTCGTGGTGCCGGGCTCACCCGCGGAGCAGGCTGACGCCGAGATGCTCGAGCGCATCGCCGACACGGGTGTCGTCGTCGAGGGCGCCCGAGCGGAGGTCCTGGACGCCCGGAACATCGCCACCGGCGGGCTGGACGCGGTGAGCGCGGACGCTGGCAGCCCGGACCAGGCGAGCGTCGAGGTGACCTACGTCGTCGGCGCCCACACCCAGCGCGCCGCGGACGGCACGGTGATCGAGGTCCCTGCTGAGGAGCCCGAGGTCGCGGTGCTCACGCTGCGCTGGACGGACGGCGCGTGGCGCGTCGGGGAGGTCGGGTGAGGGCGCTCAGCCGCTCGTGACCCATCGGGCGGCCGACTCCAGGTCGTCGTGCTCGAACGTGAAGCCGCTCGCCTCCAGGACGCGCGGCAGGGCGCGCTGCGACCCCAGGACGTCGGACGCGAACTCGCCCAGGACCACCTTGAGCGCCACGGACGGCACGGGCAGCGCCGCGGGTCGGTGCAGCGCCTGGGCGAGCGCGCGCGTGACCTCGGCGTTCGTCGCCGGAGCGGGACCCGTGAGGTTCACGGGGCCGCGCACGTCGGCGTCGAGCAGGTGCAGCACGGCCGACACGTGGTCGCGCAGCGTGATCCAGCTCCAGTACTGGGTGCCGCTCCCGAGCCTCCCCCCGACGCCGAGCCGCAGCAGGGGCAGCATGCGCGCGAGGGCGCCGCCGTCGGGGGACAGGACGATCCCCGTGCGCAGGTGCGCCACACGCACCCCCGCGTCCTGCGCGGGGGCCGTGGCGGCCTCCCACTCGGTGACGACGCGCGCGAGGAACGTCGTGCCCGGGCCCGAGGTCTCGGTCAGGACCTCCGCACCCCGGTCCCCGTAGTAGCCCACCGCGGTGCCCTGCAGGAGCACGGGCGGGGGAGCGTCGAGGTGCGCGAGCGTACGCGCGAGCAGTCCTGCGGTCCGGGTCCGGGACTCGAGGATGGTGCGCTTGTACTCGGTCGTCCACCGGTGGTCGCCGACCCCCGCGCCCGCGAAGTTGACCACGGCGTCCGCGCCCTCGAGCGCGTGCGGGTCCAGCGCGTCCTCGTCGGGGTCCCAGAAGACCTCGTGCGCGGCCTGGGGAGGACGGCGCACCAGGCGGCGCACGGTGTCCCCGCGCTCGCGCAGACGTTCGAGCAGCTCGGTCCCGATCAGACCGTGCGAGCCGGCCACGACGATGTCCATGCGACCACGGTACGGCCCGTGCGGCCTGCCTGCGCTGCTCGGGCCACGCGCCGTCCGGCGTGTCCGGTGCCTGAGGTCCCCGAGCACGACGACGGCCCCCCGACCCGTGAGGGTCGAGGGGCCGCCGTCGTGGTGGTCTCAGCGAGCTCCGAGGGTCAGAGACCGACCTCGGACTCGAAGGCGCCCTCCTCGATGCGGTTCTTGATCGCACCCAGGAAGCGGGCTGCATCCGCGCCGTCGACCAGGCGGTGGTCGTAGGACAGGAAGATGTAGCTCATCGAACGGATCGCGATCGACTCGTTGCCGTCTGCGTCGGTCACGACGACCGGACGCTTGACGATCGTGCCCGTGCCCAGGATCGCGACCTGGCCGCCGGGGACGATGGGCGTGTCGATCAGGGCGCCACCGGAACCGGTGTTCGTGATCGTGAACGTCGCGCCGCCCAGCTCGTCCGGCCCGATCTTGTTGATGCGGGTGCGGCCGGCGAGGTCGGCGATCTTGCGGGCGATCCCGGCGAGGTTGAGGTCACCGGCGTCCTTGATGACCGGCACGACCAGACCGCGCTCGGTGTCGACCGCGATGCCGACGTTCTCCTGCGGGTGGTAGACGACCGAGTCGCCGTCGATGCTCGCGTTGATCTTCGGGTAGGCCTTGAGGGCCTCGACCGCGGCGAGCGTGAAGAACGGCAGGAACGTGAGGTTGGCGCCCTCGCGAGCCTTGAAGTCGTTCTTGGCCTTGGCGCGCAGCTTGGCGACCTTGGTCACGTCGACCTCGACCACCGTGGTGAGCTGGGCCTGGGTCTGCAGGGCCTCGACCATGCGCGTCGCGACGAGCTTGCGCAGGCGCGACATCTTCTCGGTGGTCCCGCGCAGCGGCGAGACGGCCGGGACGCTGGGGGCCTTGGGCGCGGTGCCCGACGGCGCAGCAGCGGCAGGTGCAGGAGTCGCCTTGGCAGCCTCCGCCTTGGCGGCCGCCTCGAGGACGTCCTCCTTGCGGATGCGGCCACCGACGCCCGTGCCCGTGAGGGACGCGACGTCGACACCCTTCTCCGCGGCGAGCTTGCGCACGAGCGGGGTCAGGTAGGAGCCACCGGTCGCGCCCGAGGTGGCACGCGAGGCCGGGGCCGCCGGAGCAGCCGGGGCTGCAGCGGCGGGAGCCGGGGCTGCGGCGGGAGCCGGAGCCGGGGCGGGGGTAGCGGCCGGTGCCGGAGCAGGGGCAGGAGCCGGTGCCGGCGCTGCAGGTGCCGCGGGGGCGGGAGCCGGAGCGGGCGCAGCGGCGGGTGCCGGTGCTGCTGCGGCCGGTGCGGGAGCCGCGGCGCCCGAGCCGACGATCGCGAGCACGGTGCCGACCTCGACCGTCTCGTCCTCCTGGACGAGGATCTGCTGGACGGTACCGGCCACGGGGGACGGGACCTCGGTGTCGACCTTGTCGGTCGAGACCTCGAGCAGGGGCTCGTCGATCTCGACGGTCTCGCCGACGGCCTTGAGCCAGCGGGTCACGGTGCCCTCGGTCACGGACTCGCCGAGCGCGGGGAGCTTGATCTCCTCGCCGCCCGAGGCGGCGGGCGCCTCGGTGGCAGGCGCCTCTGCGGCGGGGGCTGCCGGGGCCGGAGCCTCGGCGGCGGGCGCCTCAGGAGCTGCGGGAGCAGCGGCCGGTGCCGGGGCCTCAGCGGCGGGAGCGGCCGGCGCCTCGGGGGCAGCGGGGGCTGCGTCCGCGCCGGTACCGATCACGGCGAGGTCGGTACCGACCTCGACCGTCTCGTCCTCCTGGACGAGGATCTGCTCGAGCACGCCGGCGAACGGCGAGGGGATCTCGGTGTCGACCTTGTCGGTCGAGACCTCGAGCAGGGGCTCGTCGATCTCGACGCTCTCGCCGACGGCCTTGAGCCAGCGGGTGACGGTTCCCTCGGTGACGGACTCGCCCAGTGCGGGCATCTGCACGTTGTCAGACATGACCTCTCGGGTCTCCTTCGATCGTTGGGTCAGTTGTGGGCGTGCAGCGGCTTGCCGGCGAGGGCCAGGTGGGCCTCTCCGAGAGCCTCGTTCTGCGTGGGGTGCGCGTGGACCAGGGCGGCGACGTCCTCGGGGTACGCCTCCCAGTTCACGATGAGCTGGCCTTCGCCGATGAGCTCGCCGACGCGGGCGCCGACCATGTGCACGCCGACGACGGGGCCGTCCTTCTGGCGGACGAGCTTGACGAAGCCCGTGGTCCCGAGGATCTTGCTCTTGCCGTTGCCGGCAAGGTTGTACTCGAGCGTCTCGACGCCGTCGGCGCCGTGCAGCTCCTTGGCCTTGGCCTCGGTCAGGCCGACCGAGGCGACCTCGGGCTCGCAGTACGTCACGCGGGGGATGCCCGACTCGACGATCGGCGTCGGGTTCAGGCCCGCGATCTGCTCGGCCACGAAGATGCCCTGGGCGAACCCGCGGTGCGCGAGCTGGAGCCCGGGGACGATGTCGCCGGCCGCGTAGATGTTGCCGACGCCCGTGTGGAGGCGCTCGTCGACGATCACGAAGCCGCGGTCCATGGTGATGCCCTGCGCCTCGTAGCCCAGGTCCGCGGTGCGGGGACCGCGGCCGACGGCGACCAGGAGGAGGTCCGCGTCGAACGTCTTGCCGGACTCGAGGGTCACGTGCACGCCCGAGTCGTCCTGGGTCACGCCCGAGAACCGGTCGCCCAGCGTGAAGCCGATGCTGCGCTTGCGGAACGCGCGCTCGAGGGCCTTCGACAGCGACTCGTCCTCGTTGGGGACGAGGTGCGGGAGCGCCTCGATGATCTGCACGTCGGCGCCGAACGACTTCCAGACGCTCGCGAACTCGACGCCGATCACGCCGCCGCCCAGGACGATCGCGCTCTTGGGCACGTAGTCCAGGTTCAGTGCCTGGTCGGACGTGATGACCCGGCCGCCGATCTCGAGGCCCGGGAGCGAGCGGGCGTAGGAGCCCGTGGCGAGCACGACGTTCTTGCCCGTGTAGCGCTGGCCCGCGACCTCGACCGTGTCCGCGGCGACGAGCGTGCCGTGGCCCTCGATCACCGTGATCTTGCGCGACTTGATCAGGCCCTGCAGGCCCTTGTACAGCCCGGCGATGACGCCGTCCTTGTACGAGTTCACGCCGTTCATGTCGATGCCCTGCAGCTGGCTCAGGACGCCGTACGCGCTGCCCTCGCGGGCGTTGTCGGCGAGCTCGGCCGCGTGCAGCAGGGCCTTCGTGGGGATGCAGCCGTTGTGCAGGCAGGTCCCGCCGAGCTTGTGCGCCTCGACGAGGGCGACGTTGAGGCCGAGCTCGGCGGCGCGCAGCGCCGTGGCGTAACCGCCGCTGCCTCCGCCCAGGACGACGACGTCGAAAGGTGTGCCGGTCTCGGCCACGTGCAGCTCCTTAGGGGCATACGAAAAGAGGGAGAGCAAAGTTCTTGTGACATCTTGGCACTTTGGGCACCCGTACCCCAATCGGAACGCACGGTCGGCGGTGTGATGCTCAAGACAGGTGAGGCAGGGAACAGCCAGGGCCCGGGCACGCCGTCGGGTGCCCGGTCTCTCGATGGTTCGCCGCGCGAGCCGGCTGAGCGCACCGGCCGGCGCGGGCGACCCCGCCCGACCACGACACGGACCGGAGGGCGGGCGATCTCAGGCCCGCTCCAGGCGGAGCAAGTACTCTGCCTCCATGTCCAGGCTGTCCCAGCTCTTCTCCCGCAAGCCCGCGAACGGTCCCGCGTCGTCGGGCGGCGCCGGCTCGCCGTCCGCCGCCGACCAGCGACGGGCGACGGTCGAGCACCTGGCCGAGTTCGCGCGCACCCGGGTCGGGGTCGAGGCGTACATCGAGCCGCCCACGAACGACACGCCCACGACCCTGATGCTGATCGCGACCACGGGGGAGTGGACGCGGCGCCGGGTCCCCGACGCCAGGACCGCGCGCAAGCTCGCCGAGCAGCTCGAGCTGCCGGTCTACGACGTGAACTTCACGGGCTACCCGCAGCGCATGCGCGACTGGAACTCCAAGCAACGACGGCGCTGAGCGCTCCGAGCGGGCCTCTTGCCCAACCGGCCCCCGGTGCCCGCCCTGTCGTGCACCGGAAGGCCTACTTCGCGGCGCGGGCCTCGAGCAGCTCGACGAGGGTGCGCACCGCGACCCCCGTGCCGCCGACCGGCGTGTAGCCGAACGCCGAGCCCTCGTTGAACGAGGGGCCCGCGATGTCCAGGTGTGCCCACGGCGTGGACCCGACGAACTCCTGCAGGAACAGGCCGGCCACGAGCATGCCGCCGAAACGGTCGCCGATGTTCGCGATGTCCGCGACCTTCGACTTCATGGAGGCGGCGAGCTCCTCGGGCAGGGGCATGGGCCAGAACTGCTCGCCTGCGGACTCTGCCGCGGCGACGACCTCGCTGCGGACGGACTCGGTGCCCATGACGGCCGAGACGCGGGTACCGAGCGCGACCATCTGAGCCCCGGTGAGCGTCGCGACGTCGAGCACGACGTCCGGGTTCTCCTCGATCGCGGCGACCAGGCCGTCGGCCATGACCAGGCGGCCCTCGGCGTCGGTGTTGAGGACCTCCACGGTCTTGCCGCCACGGATCGTGATGACGTCCGAGGGGCGCTGGGCCGTGCCGGACGGCATGTTCTCCGCGAGGCAGAGCCACCCCGTCACGGCGACCGGCAGGCCGAGCCTCGAGGCCGCGAGCACGGTGTGCAGGACGGCGGCTGCACCGGCCATGTCCGACTTCATGGCCTCCATGCCCTTGGCGGGCTTGATCGAGATGCCGCCCGAGTCGAACGTGATGCCCTTGCCCACGAGCGCGACCTTGGCGTGCGGGCGCGAGGGGGAGTAGGAGACCTTCACGAGGCGCGGGCCGCGCGAGGACCCCTGTCCGACGGCGAGGATGCCGCCGTAGCCGCCGGCTGCGAGGGCCTTCTCGTCGAGCACGGTCACCTTGACGCCCGTGCCCTTGGCCGCGGCCTTGGCGATGTCGGCGAAGGCCGCGGGGAACAGGTCGTTCGGGGCGGTGTTGACCAGGTCGCGCGTCGCGTGGACCGCCGCGGCGATCGTCGCGGCACGCTCGACCGCGGCCTTGGCCTTGGCCCCGCGGGCGAGCGAGGTGAGGACCTCGATCGTCGAGACGCCGCCGGCAGGCTTGGTCGAGGCGGCGGCGCCCGCCGTGTCCCGGTAGCGCGTGAACGAGTACGCCCCGAGGAGCGCGCCCTCGGCGATCGCCGCGACCTCGGCCTCGTCGGCCGCGGGCAGCGCGACCGCGACGGACGACGCCCCGGTCAGCTCGCGGACGGCCGCGCCGGCCGCGCGACGCAGGGTCTCGGCCGGGAACGAGCCCGAGCCGTCCCGGGCGCCGAGGCCGGTCAGGACGAGCACGCCCGCCTTGAGGTGGGCGCCCGCGGGCACCGTGCGGACCTCGTCGCGCGCGCCCGTGATGCCCAGCGCCGGAGCGAGGGCCTCGAGCTCGGCGACGACGTCGCGGGGGAGGTCGTCCCCCACGACGGCCACGCCGTCTGACGTCGTCTGGGTCCCGACGACGAGCGCGTCGACCTTCACGCCGGTCGGGTTCTTGCTGGAGAGAGTGAGTTCAGCCACGCCTCGATGCTAGCCGCTGCCAGGCCGCGGGCCACCGGCGGGACGAGCGCGCCCCGACGAGCCGGGCGGGGCGAGCACGGACGGGGCGAGGGCGGACGGGCGATTCCTGCCCGTGGGCCCCTCGCCGGTAGGCTCGGCGTCGTGGTCCTCCCCCTCGTCCTCCTCGCCGTCGCGCTGTGCGCGGCCCTCACCGGTTGGGCAGGGTGGTTCGTCGCCCGCGACCGCGCCGTGATCCTCAAGCAGCTGTGGGGCGGTGCCGTCATCGAGGGCGTGATCGTCGTGCAGATGATCGTCGCGGGCGTCCTCGCCGCGACCGGGAGCACGGCGAGCGACCCCGTGAAGCTCTGGGGCTACCTGATCACCGCCCTGTTCATCCTGCCCGTCGCCGCCGTGTGGGCGTTCGCAGAACGCACCCGCTGGAGCTCGGTCGTGCTCGCGGTCGCCGCGATCACGGTCGCGTTCCTCGAGTGGCGCTTGTGGCAGATCTGGACCGCCTGAGGAGAGATGGCGTGACGCACCCCGAGAACCCCGAGACCGCACCCGACCCCGCGACCCCGGCGACGTCGTCGGGCCCGGGGCCGTCCCGGACCACCCGCTCCCCGGACACGCCGCGCACCACGGGCAGCGGCTTCGGCCGCGTCCTGGTCCTCGTCTACGGGATCTTCGCGGTCGCCGCGACCGCGCGCGCCTCCGTCCAGCTCCTGCGCGACTGGCACGAGGCGCCTGTCGCGTACGTCCTGTCGGCGCTCGCGGCCGTGGTGTACATCGTCGCGACCGTCGCGCTCGCGCGCGGGTCGCGCACCTCGCGGACCGTCGCCTGGACCGCGGTGAGCGTCGAGCTCGTGGGCGTGCTCGCCGTCGGCGCGTGGTCCCTGCTGGACCCGGCCGCGTTCCCCGAGCCCACGGTGTGGTCCGACTTCGGGATCGGGTACGGGTTCGTACCGCTGGTCCTGCCGGTCGTGGGCCTCACCTGGCTGTGGCGCACGCGCCCGCCCCAGAACTCCACCACCGAACCGAAGGATCCCGCATGAGCCGGCTGTACTCCCTCCTCTTCAACGGCGTCTTCAGGCACATGGACCCCGAGAAGGCGCACGAGGTGGTGTTCCCGGTCATCTCCCTCGCGGGACGCACGCCCGTCGTGGGCGACGTGATCCAGGGGGCCGCGGCCCCCTACCTGGGTCGCGGCACGAACGGCCCCGGCAGCGTCCAGGCGCTCGGCCGCTCGTTCCCCGCGCCGTTCGGTCTCGCGGGCGGGTTCGACAAGAACGCCAAGGCGATCCGCGGCCTGACCATGCTGGGCTTCGCGTTCATCGAGATCGGTACCGTGACCGCGCACGCGCAGCCCGGCAACGAGAAGCCGCGCATGTGGCGCGAGCTGTCGCTGCGCGGCATCCGCAACCGGATGGGATTCAACAACGAGGGCGCGGCGGCCGCGGCCCAGCGCCTCGAGTCCCTGCGGCGCTCGGCGTCCGGGCGGGCCGTCATGATCGGCGCGAACATCGGCAAGACCAAGGTCACCCCGGCCGAGGACGCCGCGGGCGACTACGCGACGAGCGCCGCGCTCCTCGCGCCCCACGCCGACTACCTGGTCGTCAACGTGTCCTCGCCCAACACCCCGGGCCTGCGCGACCTGCAGTCGACCGAGGCGCTGCGACCCATCCTCCAGGCCGTCCGCGAGGCGGCCGACGACGCGACGCGTGCCGCCGGGGCGCGCCGCATCCCGCTGCTCGTCAAGATCGCCCCGGACCTCGCGGACGAGGACGTCGACGCGGTCGCCGACCTCGCGCTCGAGCTGGGCCTCGACGGCGTCATCGCGGTCAACACGACGATCGGGCACGACCTGGGCCCCGGTGGGCTCTCGGGGCCCCCGCTGCTCGAGCGCGGGCTCGACGTCGTCGCTCGCCTCCGCGGCCGGCTCGGCCCGGACGTCGCGATCGTCGGCGTGGGCGGCATCTCGACGGCCGACGACGCGCGCGCCTACCTGGCGGCCGGTGCCGACCTCGTGCAGGGTTACACCGGCATGATCTACAACGGCCCGTTCTGGGCCGCGAGCATCAACCGGTCCCTGGTCCGCGACGCGGTCCGAGGAACCCGAGGTGGAGGCGCACGATGATCCGACCCCAGTGGGTGTGGGAGCTCGACGATGCGGACGGGCGCGCGCTCACGACACCCGTCAGCCCGGCGTTCACCAACCAGTTCGACGCCGAGCAGTGGCTCGGCGAGAGCTGGCGCGACCTCGCGGCACAGGGAGCGGCCGCGGCGCGCCTCCTGAACGACGGCGCCCAGGCGACGGCCACCGTGGAGCTGCGCACGGCGTGAGCCGGTCAGGCGTCGAACGCGACGCCCGGTCGTCTTCGGTTCCCTAGACTCGCGGACCATGGACGACGACGTGTTCGGGCAGCACTCCTCGCGACTCCGCCTCGACTGGGGGCTGGCGGGAGCGCGGGCCATGGCGAGCCCCGGTGCAGACCAGGGACGCGTCCTGTTCGTCGTGGTCGACGTGCTCTCCTTCTCGACCGCGGTCAGCGTCGCGGCCGAGCGAGGGATCGAGGTCCTCCCGTTCCCCTGGCGCGACGATCGGGCAGCCGAGCACGCTCGACGGCACCAGGCGGTCCTCGCGCGTGCGCGGTCGGAGCGTGACGTGAGCCTGTCCCCGACGTCGTTGCAGAACGCGCCCGGCCTCGAACGCGTCGTCCTCCCCTCGCCCAACGGCTCGACGATCGCCCTCTCGCTCGCGGAGTCGGGCGGGACGGTGGTCACGGCCTGCCTGCGCAACGCGCGGGCCGTCGGTGAGTTCGCCAGGCGTTTCCTCGACCGCGCACCAGGGCGTGCCGTGGCGATCGTCGCGGGCGGTGAGCGTCGTCCCGACGGGTCGCTCCGTCCGGCGGTCGAGGACCTCTGGGGAGCGGGAGCGGTCGCCGACGCGATCGTGGGGCACGACGACGAGGCGTCCCCGGAGGCGGAGATGGCGGCAGCGGCCTATCGGTCGGCGCGCGACCGGGGACCCGGCACGCTGCACGAGCGGCTCAGCCGATGCGTGAGCGGGCGCGAGCTCATCACCCAGGGATTCGGATCGGACGTCGAGATCGCGGCAGAGGTCGACGTCTCGCACCTGATCCCGGTGCTCGAGGGCGGGCGATTCGTGGGGCAAGGCCTCGATCGACCGGGCTGAGCATGGCCGGGCTGCCATCCTGCCCAGCCGCCGCCCCAGAGCGGGTCAGCGCCCGCCCGCAGCGAGAAGGCACCTGTATCGCTGGACGTCGGGCCGGCGCGGATCGCGCGGCAACGCCGTGACGGCGAAGCCGGTCCGACGGTAGAAGCCGACGGCGTCGTCGTCCGTCTCGGCGACCACCGGCGCATCCGGCGCGGCGGCCTGCACCGCCGACACGAGCGCGCGACCGAGCCCGTCCTCCCGGCGGGTGCCCTCGACCGCGAGGTAGCGCAGGACCGTGCTCGTGCGGCCCGTCTCGTACGCCGCGAGGCCCACCAGTCGGCCGTCGACGAGCGCGACGACCGTCGTCAGGTGGTCCTGCACCTCGGCCGCGAGGCTCTGCAACGCGGCGCCGGTATGGCCGCTGGCCGACTCGACGAGCCCGAGGTACTCGGCAGACCCGCGGTCGAGGTCGGTCGGGGCGCGGAAGGTCGCGGCGGTCGGCATCGGGTCACCCTAGCGGCCGCGCACGAGGCGGCGCCCGAGCCTTCCCCGGTCCCGCCGAGCATGCGGTTGCCGCTGGTCGAGCATGCGGTTGTCGTCGCGCAGGAGGCGACTCGCGACGACAACCGCATGCTCGGCACCGAGACCCGGGCACCGAGACCCCGTCCTGCCGGCTCCACCCCGCCTACCCCGCGACGTGCTCCCACGCGGCCGCCAGCCGGGGCACGGCCCGTCCGATCGCCTCGGCGTCCGGCGCGAAGGTGAGACGGACACGCGAGGAGGCTCCGCCGTCGGGCGTGAGGGACGGACCTGGGTTGATCACCACGCCGCGCACGGCCGCCGCCGCGGTCAGGGCGTGCGCGAGCGGGCGCCCCAGGTCGATCCACAGCGACAGGCCGCCCGCGGGTGACGCCACGCGCCACGACGGCACCGCGGCCGTGACGGCCGAGCGCAGCAGGTCCCGCTGGGACCGCAGCAGGGGAAGCCGCTCGGCGAGGACCTCCTCGCGCCGGGCGAGCAGCTCGGTCACCGCGAGCTGCTCGAGGACGGAGGTCGCGATGTCGCTCGCCGCGCGGGTCCGGGCGAGGTGCGCGACGACGTCGGGGTGCGCCCTGACCCACCCCACGCGCAGGCCGCCCCAGAAGGTCTTGGACGCCGAGCCCACGGTGAGCAGGTGGCTCGTCGCCGACCCGTCGCCCGCGAGCGGCTCGGGCGCGGGCCCGTCGAGCACGATGTCGGTGAGCGTCTCGTCGCCGATCACGGTCACGCGGTGGCGCAGCGCGATGCGGCGGACCTCGGCGCGCTCGTCGGGCGTGAGGCTGTACCCCGTGGGGTTGTGGAAGTCCGGGATCAGGTAGGCGAGCCGTGGCGTGGCCGCGCGGACCGTCGACTCGAACAGTGCGACGTCGAAGCCCGGACCGTCGCCCGGCAGCCCCGCGCCCACCGGGAAGCCGACGACGCGCGCCCCGCGCCCGACCATGGCCTCGATGCCGTGCGCGTAGGTGGGCGACTGGACCACGACCCGGTCGCGCGGGCCGAGCACCGACTGCGCGATGGTCGAGATCGCGTGCTGGGCTCCCGTGGTGACGAGGACCTGGTCGGGGGTCGTGGGGGTGCCGCGCTCGGTGAGCCGGTGCGCGATCGCCTCGCGCAGAGGCTGCAGGCCCAGCGGCTCGTACCCGCGGCCGGACAGGTAGTCGGGCAGGGCCTCGAGAGCCCGCCCGTAGGCCGCGTGGAGCTGGGGCGGGGCGGCGGGGGCGGCCTGGCCCAGGTCGACGAGGTCGTCGGGCGGCTCGACGCCCACGGGGACCGGGGCGTCGCCGCCGCACCAGCGGGGCTGGGCGCGGCGCGTGGGGCGCGGCAGGACCGCGACGGTCCCGACGCCCGTGCGGCTCGTGACGAACCCTCGTTCGCGCAGCGCCGCGTACGCCGCGGCCGTGGTGGTCCGCGAGACGCCCAGGGCCCCGGCCAGGTCGCGCTCGCTCGGCAGGCGCGTGTGCGGGGCGACCGTGCCGGACAGGACGGCGCCACGGACCGCGTCGGCGAGCGCGACGTACGCGGGCCCCTCGGTCTGCCACCCGGCGATGAGCGCGCCGAGCGCGGGTGCCGAGAGTCGGCGGTGCACCGGGGGGAGTGTGGGGGCGGGCGCGGCGAGCGAGGTGGGCATGAGGCCACTCTCGCCGAATTGGCTATGGATTACCAGTCCATTCGTGCCTCACAGTGGGGGAGTGTCGATCAACCAGGGCTTCGGCCCCCTCCGCCGCACCGTCCAGCTCGTGCTCGGGCTCTTCGGCTTCTCGCTGACCATGGCCCTGCTCCTCCACTCGGGCATGGGCGCCATGCCGTGGGACGTCTTCCACCAGGGGGTCGCGCTGCGCACGGGGCTCCCGCTCGGTGTGGTCGTCGTGGCCGCGAGCGTCGTGGTCATGCTGCTGTGGATCCCGCTGCGCCAGCGCCCAGGGATCGGCACGATCGCCAACATCGTCGTGATCGGCGCGACCCTCGACCCGTTCCTGCTGCTGCTCGAGCGCATCGACCCCGAGCCCACGACGGCCGGACGGGTGGCGCTCGCGGTCGCGGGCGTGGTGCTCAACGGGATCGCGACCGCCGCCTACCTCGGTGCGCGACTCGGCCCCGGCCCGCGCGACGGCCTCATGACGGGCCTGGTCGCCCGCACGGGCTGGCCCGTGCGCCGCGTCAAGACCGCGATCGAGGTCTTCGTGGTCGCGATCGGGTTCGCGCTGGGCGGGACGCTCGGGTGGGCGACGGTCCTCTACGCGCTGGGCGTGGGCCCCGTCGTCCAGGTCGCGGCGAGGTGGCTCGCGCCGCACCTGCGTCCGGCGGTCGTGCCGGTCGAGGTGCTCGACGGCGTCGCGCACCTCCCGGGGGACGTCGCCCTGGGGGACGTGCCGGGAGAGCCCGAGCCCCACGCGGCCTAGGTCCGGCTCGCCGCGGCTTCGCGATCAGTTGTCAGAAGTGCACCGGGGGATACCCCGGTGCACTTCTGACAACGGGTCCCCCCACGCGGGGAAGCCCGACGACGGAGCGCACCCGGGCGCGCGGGCGCGCTCCGTCGTCGGGCAGTCAGGTGGCCGGAACGCCGTCAGGGCGCCCGACGGGGCCTAGTGCTGGTGGGCGGGCTCGGGGTGGCCGTGGTCGTGGTCGTGGTCGTGGTCGTGGTCGTGCGGCGGCGCGTCCTCGTTGTCCCGGTCGGCCCGCACGTTGACCGCTCCCGCGGTCCAGTACCCGACGACCTGGTGCCGGTCGCGCGGCATGCCCCACGCGGTGCGCAGGGTGCGGCGGATGTCGCGGCTCGCGGCGCTCTCGCACGCGACCCACGCGTAGCCCGGGGTCTCCAGGACGGGCAGGTCGCGCACGGCCTCGACGAGTGCGGCGCCCGTGCGGGCGCCCTGGGCCGTGACGAGCCAGGTATAGGTCACGTCGCCCCGGGTCTCGAGCTCCTGGCGGTCCTCGAGCGTGGGCACCTCGACGACCGCGTGCGCGACGGCACCCGGCGCGAGCTCCTCGACGATCCGCCCCAGCCCCGGCAGCCCCGTCGGGTCGGCGACGAGCAGGCGCCAGCCGGCGTCGGCCGGGGCGTCGTAGTAGCTGCGCGAGTCGCCCCCCGCGAACACGCCGAGCACGTGGCCCGGCTCGGCGCGGACGGCCCAGTCGGACGCGAGGCCGCCGTCGTGCACCGCGAGGTCGACCACGATCGTCCGGCCCTCGTCGTGCACGCGGCGGGCTGTGTAGTGGCGCCACGGGGGCTCGGTGCCCTCGACGGGCACGACGCCGTAGTCGTCCTGGTTGAAGAAGTCGATCTCGGCGACGGTCTCGCCGGGGACGGGGAAGGCGAGGTCGATGCGCTCGTCGCCCTGCCCGTCGGTCGTCCACCGCCAGTCGCCGACGGCCTCGAGATGGACACGGACCATGTGCGGCGTGATGCGCGTCGCCGTGACGACGCGGGCCGGGAAGCAAGGTGAGGACACCCTCACACCGTAGGTCGGGGGAGGGGGTGCTGTGGGGCCAGGGTGTACCGCGCACCGGCCAACCGGCGCGCTCCGGTCGGCGGGTCCGGCGGGAGTGCGAGCGGAGGTCCCCCCTCAGTTGTCAGAAGTGCACCGGGGTATTCCCCGGTGCACTTCTGACAACTCGCTCAGGTCCTGCGAACAGCGAACAGCGTCAGCGCGGTCCGGGGGCTCCGGCGGCGGTCTTGCCCGCGTCGCGCTCGACGACGTCGCCGAGGATCTCGTCGATCTTCGTCATGAGCTCGGCGGGGATGACCACGCCCGAGGCCTTGACGTTCTCGGCGACCTGCTCGGGGCGCGAGGCGCCGATCAGTGCGGCAGCGACGTTGTCGTTCTGCAGGACCCACGCGACCGCGAGCTGTGCCTGGGTCAGGCTCAGCTCGTCGGCGACGGCCTTGAGCTGCTGGACGCGCGTGAGCACGTCCTCGGTCATGAACTGCTGGATGAAGCGCGAGCCGTTGGCGTCCGTGGCACGCGAACCCGCCGGGGCGGGCTGGCCGGGCAGGTACTTGCCGGACAGGACGCCCTGGGCGACGGGGGACCAGACGATCTGGGACAGGCCCAGCTCGCGCGAGGTCGGGACGACCTCGTCCTCGATGACGCGCCACAGCATCGAGTACTGCGGCTGGGACGAGATGAGCTGGAAGCCGAGCTCCTTCGACAGGGCGTGGCCCGCACGGATCTGGTCCGCGGTCCACTCGCTCACGCCGATGTAGAGGGCCTTGCCCTGGCGGACGATGTCGGCGAACGCCTGCATCGTCTCCTCGAGCGGGGTCGACTGGTCGAACCGGTGCGCCTGGTAGAGGTCGACGTAGTCGGTGCCGAGGCGCTGGAGCGAGCCGTTGATGGACTCCATGACGTGCTTGCGCGACAGGCCCGAGTCGTTGGCCCCACCGGGGCCCGTGGGCCAGTAGACCTTGGTGAAGATCTCGAGCGACTCGCGGCGCTGGCCCTTGAGGGCGTCGCCGAGGACCTGCTCGGCCTTGGTGTTCGCGTAGACGTCCGCGGTGTCGAACGTGGTGATGCCGGCGTCGAGGGCGGCGTGGACGCACTGGGTGGCGACGTCGTTCTCGACCTGCGAGCCGTGGGTGAGCCAGTTGCCGTAGGTGATCTCGGAGATCTTGAGACCGGAGTTGCCGAGGAAGCGGTAGTTGGGCATGGGACAACACTAGGTTGCCCGGGGCACCTCGGTGCAACTCCGGCCCGTCCGGCGGACCGGCGGGCGGCTACTCGGGGAAGGTGCCGTGCTTCTTGTGCATGGGCTTGGGCAGGCGCGCGCGGCGCAGCTGGAACGCGCGCATCACGGCGTACATGGCGTTGCCCTTGGGGGCGGACGGCCCGAACTTGGCGATCAGGCGCTTCTTGAGCGAACGCCACATGATGAACGCGTCGATGATCGTGATGAGCACGATCCCGTAGAGCACGAAGATGATGATCGTCGCCATGTTCAGGTTCTGGTTGAACACGAACGTCAGGACGATGAACACCAGAGCCACGGGCAGGAAGAACTCGCCCAGGTTCCAGCGGGCGTCCACGTACTCGCGCACGTAGCGCTTGACCGGGCCCTTGTCGCGGGCAGGCATGTAGCGCTCGTCGCCCGTCTGCATGGCCTGGAACTGGCGGTCGCGTGCGTCACGCTGCTGCTGGCGCGCCGTCTTGGCCGCGGACTTGCGGTCCGAGGGCACGAGCGGGCGCTTGTTGGCGGCCTCGGCGACCTTGCGCTTGGGCGTCGGCCTGCCCTTGCCGCCGGCCTTCTCGATCTCGGCTGCAGCGGCAACGGGATCGGGGGCGTCGTTCGACGAGGGCGCGGAGGACTTGTTGCGTGAGAACACAGGTCCAGCGTAGTCGAGGACGGGGGCTGCCTCGTCACGCGCGTGGGCCGGAGCGAGAACGTACCGACGGGTAGCGTTGGCCGGGTGAACAGCACACCTGGAACCAGTACTCCTTCCGAGCCCGACGACGTCGCTCACCTGCGCGCCCGGGTCGCCGAGCTCTTCCCCGCCCTGCGCGAGGACCTCGAGGCGCTCGTGCGCATCCCGTCCGTGTCCAACTCGGCGTTCGACCAGGCCCACGTCGCGGCGAGCGCCGAGGCCGTGGCCGAGCTCCTGCGGGGGGCCGGTCTGCCCGAGGTGCAGATCCTGCAGGCGACCGGGGTCGCGGGCCCGCTCGGCGCGCCCGCGGTCGTCGCGCGCCGCCCGGCCCCCGAGGGCGCGCCCACGGTCCTGCTCTACGCGCACCACGACGTCCAGCCCCCGGGCGACGCCGCCGCGTGGGACACCGACCCGTTCGTCCCGACCGAGGTCGACGGTCGCCTGTTCGGTCGTGGTGCGGCCGACGACAAGGCCGGGATCGTCGCGCACGTCGGTGCGCTGCGGGCCCTCGCCGCGCTCGGGGAGGACCTGCCGATCGGCGTCACGGTCTTCGTCGAGGGCGAGGAGGAGGTCGGCTCGCCGAGCTTCCTGCCCTTCCTGCACCAGTACCAGGACCTGCTCGCGGCCGACGTGATCGTCGTCGCGGACTCCTCGAACTGGAAGGTCGGGGTCCCGGGGCTCACGACGAGCCTGCGCGGGCTGGTCGACTGCGAGGTCGAGGTCGCCGTGCTGGGCCATGCGGTGCACTCGGGCATGTTCGGCGGCCCGGTGCTCGACGCGCTCACGCTGCTCGCGCGCCTGATCACGACGCTCCACGACGACCAGGGCAACGTCGCGGTCGACGGGCTGGTGTCCGCGCCGGACCCGAGCGTCGACTACGAGGAGGCGGACTTCCGCGCCGACTCCTCGGTCCTCGACGGGGTCCGTCTCGCGGGGGAGGGTGCCCTGTCCGGCCGGTTGTGGACCAAGCCCGCGCTGTCGGTCATCGGGATCGACGCCCCGAGCGTCGCGCACGCGTCCAACACGCTGACCCCGCGCGCGACCGCCAAGCTCTCGCTGCGCATCGCGCCCGGCCAGGACCCCGCCGCCGCGCTCGCCGCGCTGCGGACGCACCTCGAGGCGAACGCTCCCTTCGGAGCGCAGGTCACGGTCCGTGACGGCGAGCTCGGCAAGCCGTTCCAGGCGCCGACCGACTCCGTGGCGATGCAGGCCGCGCGCTGGGCCTTCGAGACGTCGTGGGGCACGGCTCCGGTCGACATCGGCATCGGCGGGTCGATCCCCTTCATCGCCGACCTGCTCGACGTCTTCCCGGACGCGTCGATCCTCGTCACGGGCGTCGAGGACCCGGACTCGCGGGCGCACGGAGCCAACGAGTCCGTCCACCTGGGCGAGCTCGAGAAGGTCGTCCTGGCCGAGGCGCTGCTGCTCACGAGGCTCGCGCAGGGCTGACGCCCCCGCGCTCCTGACACCCGAGGCCGGGTCCGGGGTCGCCGTCGGTCTGACGGCGGACCAGGACCCGGCCTCGGGTCGTCAGGACCTGGGCCGGGGGAGGCGAGGCGTGGCCGACGGGCGGCCCGTACCGCTCCCCGACGCCCGCCCTGTCTGGCGGGGGAGCCCGGTGCTACGTTCGGAGCATGACCCCGCAGGATCTCGAGGAGCTCGTCCTGCTGCGCCGCGCCCGGGACCTGATGGACCGGGAGTACGCGGCGCCGCTCGACGTCCCGACCATGGCGCGCAAGGCACTCATGTCTCCGGCGCACTTCTCGCGCCGGTTCCGCGCTGCCTACGGCGAGACGCCCTACTGCTACCTCATGACGCGCCGGATCGAGCGCGCCATGGCCCTGCTGCGCGGCGGCGCGAGCGTCACGGACGCGTGCATGGCCGTGGGGTGTACGTCGCTCGGTTCGTTCAGCGCGAAGTTCGCGGAGATCGTGGGCGAGCCCCCGTCGGTGTACCGGAGCCGCGAGCACGCTGCCGTGAAGGCGATGCCGCCGTGCGTCGCGCAGGTCCTCACGCGCCCGGCCCGCGGAGCGACGGGCGCGTCCGCAGGTGCGGCCGGAGCATCGAGCAGGATCGGAGAAGCGAGCGCACGGGCCTCGTCCTAGAGTCGCCGACATGACCATCTCGCTGAAGTTCTGCAACATCACCGTCAACGACGTCGACGAGTCGATCACCTTCTACGGCGACGCGCTCGGCCTCAAGGTGCACAACGACGTGGGCGCCGGCGGGTTCCGCTGGGTCACGCTCGGGTCCGACGTGCAGCCGGGGCTCGGGATCGTGCTCTCGGCCCCGCACGCGGGCCGGTCGCAGGCCGACGGGGACGCGCTCCAGGAGCTCATGATCAAGGGCGTCCTGCCGATCCTCGTGTTCGAGACCGACGACGTCGACGCGCTCTTCGAGACCGTCCGGGCCTCGGGTGCCGAGGTCCTCCAGGAGCCCATGGACCAGGACTGGGGTCCGCGCGACTGCGCGTTCAGGGACCCGTCGGGCAACATGGTGCGGGTGGCTCAGGCGGTCGCGGCCTGAAGAGGGGGAGCGGCTGCGGCCTGAACAGGGGCAGCGGCTGCGGCCTGAGCAGCGGGGAAGCCTCCGCGCCCTGAGCTGCGGGAGTCCCCGCCCCCCAGGGCAGACTCTGCCCGACGACGTCCGCTCCGCACGCAGCCGTGTCACCGCGCGCGGAGGTCGCGTCGTCCGGCGCCGGGCGGTGGTCGTCTCCTGCGACCGGTGGTGGGATGGGGACATGGCGAACGAGTCGATGGTCCCCTTGCTGCCGTGTGCTTCGATCGACGAGATCGGTGACTTCGCTGCGGCCCTCGGGTTCGAGGTCACCTTCCGGCAGACCCGACCGAACCCGTACCTCGCGCTCCGGCGGGAGGGGATCGACCTGCACTACTTCGGGATCGACGGCTTCCGTCCGGAGGACTCGTACGGCTCGTGCCTGGTCGTGGTCGACGACACCGAGCCGTTGTACGAGGCGTGGGCTGCGGGCCTGCGCGCGGTCCACGGGAGGCTCCCGCTGAGCGGGTTCCCCCGGATCACCCGGCCTCGCCGTCGGGCGAACGCGGACGGTCTGAGCGGCTTCAGCCTGGTGGACCCCGCGGGCAACTGGATCCGCGTCGTGCGGAGGGCCGCGAGCGAGCCGGCGGGGGTCGCGGCCGACAGGGCGGCCGGCCCGGTGCCCGAGGTGCCGGCCGGCGACGTCGATGCGGCAGGGATCGGCGAGGCCTTGGCAGGTGAGTCCCGCCTGCTGCGAGCCGTCTCGAACGCGGTGGTCCAGGCGGACTCGCGCGGCGACGTCGAGCAGGCCGCGAAGATCCTCGACGGCGCACTGCGGCGTGACGAGGCCCTCGGGGACGCCGGCGCGTCGGCGCGTGACCGGGTCGAGGCCCAGGCCTACCGGGCCGAGCTCGCCGTGCGGCTCGACGACGCCGGGACGGCGCGGCGCATGCTCGACGAGGTCGACCGGTGCGTCGCCGTGGCGCGAGGCCAGCACCTCACGCAGGACCTGACCACGATCCTGACGCAGCTCGAGGACGTCCGGGCGTGGCTGGACGCGCAGGGGTGAGAGAGCGCGTCGGGACGGTCGGGGCGACCTGCCGCCTCACAGGAGGAACGGCGTGCTGGGGACCGTGAGGTAGTCGTCGGGGTGCGTGACGGGCGCCGCGAGCATGCCCGCGCTCGCGTCGATCAGGAAGTAGCCGACCCCGGTCCAGGCCGGCGGGGTCCCCTCGTGGACGCGCGCCTCGTGCTCGGCGCAGACGCCCAGGGTCATGGGGCCGAGGATCTCGAAACGTCCCCGGACCACGCGTGGGGGGAGGTCGCTCAGTGCGGCCTGCAGCCGGCGGACGAGGTCCTCGACGACGGGGTTGGCCGTGGTCAGTCCGGCGAGCGCCTCGGCGACCGAGGGGACCGTGCGGACCTGGAAGACGAACCGCGCACGCCAGCTGGGGACGGGCAACGATGCCAGGTGCTCGATCCAGGGCAGGAGCAGGCAGGCGAGCAGGTCGCGCACGTCGGAGTCGTCGTTCAAGGATGCGACGAGCGCCGTCCGGCGCCTGTTCATCTCCTCGAGGTGCCGGCCCAGCAGCGCGCGCAGCAGCTCGTCGCGGCCGCCGAAGTGGTAGGCGATGGCCGAGTGGTTGGCGGTGCCCGCGTGCTCGGTGATCCGCCGGTTGGACACCGCGTCGATGCCGTCGCGCGCGAAGAGCTCCTCGGCCGAGTTCAGCAGCGTCTCGCGCGCCCGGTCGCTGTGCTGTCCCATGCGGTGGGGCCTCGTCTCGTGGTGGTTCGGTCGTGTGCTGGGGGCGCCTCGTCGAGGACCGGTCAGGGGCTCCGACCTGCGCGGGCACGAGCCGGCTCCCGTCAGGCTCCGTGGACAGCCGGCAGCCACGGCTCGTGCGGCGGTCCCGACTGCGGCGATCATGCCATCCGGACGGCCGGGGTGCTCGCCGCGTCGCTGGGCGGGACCCTCGCGTCCAGCACGTGACATTTTTACGCCACGTGGCGTAATCTCGTCCGGTTGGTTCATCCCAGCCGCACATCGAGGCGGCGCCCTTGCAACGGCGCACGGGGTAGCACGTCGCCCTCTCGCCACGCCGTACAGGAGCACACACTTGAGCAACAAGACACCCGCGCGCAGCTCGGACCAGGTGCTACCGGACCCCGACTCCCCGGCCGTCACGACGACGGACGGCGCTGAGGCCGACGCCGAGGCGGCCGCCCTCAAGCGCGCCAAGGCCGAGACCATCGGGCGCTACGTGGCCATGTTCTTCATGCCGCTCGTCATGGTGTCGATGATGATCAGCGGCTACCTGGGCACCATGCACGCCCCGGCGCCGCACGACATGCCCGTCGCCGTCTCGGGCAGCGCGCCGCAGGCCCAGGCCTTCGCCGACGCGCTGGAGGCTGCCGACCCCGACGCCGTCGACGTCCTCCTCGTCGGCTCCGACGAGGAGGCGCGCGGCCTGGTGCTCGACCGGGAGGTGTCCGGAGCCGTGCACGTCGCCGACGGCGCTGCGACGGTGTACACCGCAAGCTCGGCCGGGGCGTCGCAGTCCTCGACCGTCACGGGCATGCTCGCCCCGCAGGTCCTGGCCCAGGGGCTGACCCTGGAGACCGAGGACCTCGCCCCGCTCCCCACGTCCGACCCGGCGGGCCTGGGCGCGATGTTCCTGGCCACGGCCCTGGTGATGGCCGGCTACCTGCCCTTCAGCGTGACCCTCTCCAACTCGCCCGAGCTCCTGCGCTTCCGGCGAGCGATACCGCTCCTGGCCGGCTGGGCCGCCCTGGTCGCGGCCCTCGTCTGGACGGTCACCGGTCCGCTGCTCGGCGTGGTCCAGGGGCACACCCCGGAGGTGCTGGGCATCGCCTGGCTGGGGGTCTTCTCGGTCGGCGCGGTCCAGCTCCTGCTGACGCGCTTTCTGGGGCCCATGGCCGTGATCGCGGCCATGCTCCTCCTGACCGTGCTGGGCATGCCGGCCTCGAACATGAGCATGAGCGTCTACACCATGCCGGAGTTCTTCACGGTCCTGCACGGGTTCCTTCCCCTGCCGGCGGTCGGTGAGGCGCTGCGCTCGGTCCTGTACTTCGACGGGTCGGGCGTGGGCTCGCACCTGCTGGTCCTGGTCGTGGGTGCGGTCGTCGCTCTGGTGCTGACGCTCGTGTTCGACGCCCGCAAGCGCCGCCGCAACCCGGACGCGGGGCCGCCCCCCGTGACCGTGCCCTCGCTGCACGGCGGTCCGCGGCCTGCGACCCGCCGGTGGCGCTATGCCGCCCTGCTCTTCTTCCCGCTCGCGATGGTCACCATGATGATCTCGGTCATGCTCGGCGCCATGTCGTCCCCGATGCCGCGGGACATGCCCGTCGCGGTCGTCGGCGCCACGGTGGACCAGGCCCAGGACGCGGTCGACGGGCTCGACCGGAGCATGCCGGGCCTGTTCGACCTGCGGGCCGTGGGCTCGGCCGACGAGGCGCGCACCCAGGTGCGGGACCGCACGGTCAGCGCGGCGTTCGTCCTGCCGTCGGCCGAGCGCCCGAGCGCGACCCTGGTGACCAACCAGGCCGCCGGCGCCAGCGCGAAGCAGGTCGTCACGGCGGTGTTCGGTCAGGTCGCCGCGGGGCAGCAGCTCGACCTCGAGACCGACGACGTCGCCCCGTTGTCGACCACCGACACCATGGGCTCGGTGAGCATGTACCTGGCCATGGGCTGGGTCCTGTCGGGATTCATGATCATCATCGTCGGCGCCAACGCGGCACCGAGCTCCCGACCGCTGCGCCGGCTCGTGCCCATCGTGGCGGGGTGGGCGGTGTTCATGTCGGCGGTCCTGTGGCTCATCGCCGGTCCGATCACCGGGAGCGTGTCCGGGCACTTCTGGCCGCTGTGGGGCACAGGGATCGTCGCGATCTTCTGCGTGGCCATGTTCAGCGCGGTGCTCGAACGGCTGTTCGGGATGCTCGCGGTGGTCCCCGCGGTCGGCATCCTGATGCTCGTCGGCGTCCCCGCCTCGGGGGGCGGGCTGTCGATCTACATGGAGCCGGAGGTCTTCCGGGTCCTGCACGAGATCCTGCCCATGCCCGCGGCCGTGGAGGCGATCCGCTCGATCCTCTACTTCGGCGGCGACACGGTCGGTGCGCACCTGACCACGTTCGGGATCTGGGGAGCCGTGTCCCTCGCGCTGGTCGTGGTCATCGACAGGTTCAAGCCGCTGCGCACCGGGTCGGTGCCGCACGAGCCGGACGCCGACGAGCCCGAGCCGGTCAAGGAGCTCGCCCTCGTCTAGCGTCGGCGGCTCCCCGCAGAGCCCACCGGCCCCTCCAGGTGGTGCCCGCCAGGCTCGTGACGATCCTGGCGGGCACCACCCGCGCCACGTCGCGCGGGGGCTTCCTGGTGACCGGAGCCCAGGCCGCGCGTCAGGCGGGACGGGTGGTCGGGACTGCCTCGTCCCACGACACCTCGCAGAAGTGCTCGACGACCGGGAACGGCTCGTAGAAGTGGTGGAGAAGCGCCTTCCACTCCTGGTACCCGGCCGATCCGCGGAAACCCACGGTGTGCGCCTCGAGGCTGTCCCAGCGCACGAGCAGGAGGTACGTCGCAGGCCGCTCGAGGCAGCGGCCGAGCGAGAGGTCGCGGAAGCCCGGCACGGACGCGATGATCCCGCGCGCCGTGCCGAATGCCTCCTCGAAGGCCTCTTCGCGCCCGGGAACCACGTGCAGCAGGGCGTGCTCGAGCACCTCGTCGGTCATGGCCACGACCCTAGGGCGACCGGAGGTCAGCGGGCCGCGACGTCCACGGCCTGGGCCCAGTCGCGCACGTCCGCGGGGAGCTCGGGGCTCGTGACGTCCGCGCCCAGCAGCCCGACGACGTCGGGCCCGGGGATGCGGTCGCCCGCCTTCGAGAGGAACCGGCCCGCGATCAGCCCGCGGGCGCACAGGTCGCCGCCCCGGGAGAAGACCTGCTCGAGGTAGACCACGCGCTCGTCCCACCCGAGCACCCGGGTCGTGATCTCGAAGCGGTCCCACAGCTGGAGAGAGCGGCGGTACTTCATGGTCGAGGAGGCCACGACGGGGTACCAGCCCTTGTCGCGGAGCAGGCCGAACGCGCCGAGGTCGGCGAGGAAGTTGCTGCGGGCCACGTCCATCATCTGCAGGTACACGCCGTTGTTCACGTGCAGGTAGAAGTCGAGGTCGCCCGGGCGCACGCGCATGCGTGTCACGGAGGGGTCGAGGACCCCGCGGCCCGGGACGGCCTTGCGCGGCAGGGTGCTGGCGATCGTGAGCTGGATCTGTCGGGTCACCGTCGCAGGGTACAACCCGGAACGTGCGGTATCAGGTATCCCGGGCGACGTCACGCCAGGCCGAGGCCGTCGCGGAGACGCGCCACAGGGTTTCGGACCGTCCAGGGCGACGTGTGAGGATGGCCCCCGTGACCTCCCGGACCGCCGCCCCCCTGCCCGACAGCGCCACGCACGCCGCCCAGGCAGTGCAGCCCACGACCTCGCACCACTGGACCGTCCGCGCCTTCCGCGCGGTCGCGATCGCCGAGGCGTTCTCCTGGGCGGGCCTGCTCGTCGGGATGTACGTCAAGTGGATCGCCGAGGCTTCCGAGATCGGGGTGAAGATCTTCGGCCCGGTCCACGGCGCGCTCGTGATCGCGTACGTCCTCCTCGCGATCCTCGTCGCGGTCCGCCAGCGCTGGACGCTCCTGACCGTGTTCTTCGCCCTCGCGGCGACGCTGCCGCCGTTCCTCACGGTCGTGTTCGACCGGTGGGCACACCGCTCGGGCCGGTACGAGGAGCGCACGAGCGCCTGACGGACGCGCCGGTCCGCCAGACCGGCGACGCGCCCACCCTCGGGCTCAGGCACCCTCGTACTGCAGGTCGTGGCGCACCTGGTCCGCGACCTCCGCGTTCTCGAACCGCTCGACCAGGTGGAGCGCCATGTCGATCCCGGCCGAGACTCCTGCCGAGGTGACGACGTCGCCGTCGTCCACGAAGCGGGTCTCGGTGTCGACCATGATGCTGGGGTCGATCCCGGCCAGCTCGTCGTAGTGGTCCCAGTGGGTCGTCGCGGGGCGACCGGCGAGCAGCCCGGCCGCTGCCAGGACGAGCGAGCCCGTGCACACGCTCGCGAGCAGCGGGGTCTGGACGCGCATGGCGTGGAGCCACTCGAGATGGATCCGGTCGCCCACGAGCGGCTGCACCCCGGGACCGCCCGGATAGACGAGAAGCTGGAGGGGGCCGACGTCGTCGGCCGAGCGGTCGGGCACCATGTGCAGGCCCTGCGCCAGCCGGACCCCGCGCCCGTCCCACGAGAACGTGGCGACCCGCGGCTTGAGTGCAGAGCGCTCGCGCCACGCGGTGAACACCTCGAAGGGGCCGGCGACGTTGAGCTCCTCGGCCCCGTCGAACACGTAGATGCCGATGCTCAGACCGTTTCCGGTGGTCATCACTCACCCCTCGGTTCTTCTGCGGCAGTGCAGTCGTGCGGTCGGCGGGTCCGCCGGCGCGCGCCGACGGACCCGCCGGGGGTCCTACAGCCCGGGCAGGGCGAGCATCTGGTCGAGCGCGACGCGAGCCCAGTGGGCGTCGTCGGCGTCGACCACGATGCGGTTGACGGTGCGGCCCGCGACGAGCGACTCCATGGCCCACACGAGGTGGGGCAGGTCGATGCGGTTCATGGTCGAGCAGAAGCAGACCGTCGAGTCGAGGTAGTGCACCTGCTTGTCCGGGTGCGCGCGCGCGACGCGGCGCACCAGGTTGAGCTCGGTGCCGATCGCCCAGGACGAGCCGGGCTCGGCCGCGTCGAGCATCTTGATGATGTACTCGGTCGAGCCGACGTAGTCCGCGGCCTCCACGACCTCGTTCTTGCACTCGGGGTGGACCAGGACGTTGACGCCTGGGACGGCGGCACGGATGTCGGTCACGTTGCGCTCGGAGAAGCGCCCGTGCACCGAGCAGTGCCCGCGCCACAGGATCATGCGGGCGTCGCGCAGCTCGGCGTCGGTCAGGCCGCCGTTCGGCTTGCGCGGGTCGAACACGACGCAGTCCGTGGGGGACATGCCGAGCTTGAGGAGTGCAGTGTTGCGTCCGAGGTGCTGGTCGGGCATGAACAGGACCTTGCCCGTGCCGTCGACCCCACCCACCTGATCGAACGCCCACCGCAGCGCGACCTCCGCGTTCGAGGACGTGCAGATGGTCCCGCCGTGCCGACCCGTGAAGGCCTTGATCGCGGCGGTCGAGTTCATGTAGGTGACGGGGAGCGTGACGTCGGCGATCCCGGCGTCCTGGAGGACCTCCCACGCGTCCTCGACCTGGTTGATCGCGGCCATGTCGGCCATCGAGCAGCCCGCCGCGAGGTCCGGCAGGACGACCTGCTGGGCGTCCGAGGTGAGGATGTCCGCGCTCTCGGCCATGAAGTGCACGCCGCAGAAGAGGATGAACTCGGCCTCGGGGCGGGCCGCGGCCTCGCGCGCGAGCTTGAACGAGTCGCCCGTGACGTCCGCGAAGTCGATGACCTCGTCGCGCTGGTAGTGGTGGCCCAGGACGAAGGCTCGCGAGCCGAGCGCGGCGCGGGCCGCGCGGGCACGTTCGACGAGGTCGGGGTCGCTCGCCGCCGGCAGCTCGCCGGTGCACTCGACCCCCCGCTCGGAGGCCAGGTCCCGGCCCTGCCCGAGCAGCAGGAGGGGGGACGGGGCAGGTTCCGCAAAGGTGTTGTCCAGCAGGGTGCTCACGGGAACATCGTCGCACAACGAGGCCGGGACGAGGGGGTTCGTCCGGCTCCTCCGGGCCGCCCGACGGCGCCGCGCACGTCTCGTGAGCAGGTCCGTCTCGCGAGGTGGTCGCCTCGCGAGAGCGACCCGGTGTGACCCGCGCCACCGACGGCACGCGGACCTGGCACAATCGCGCCATGCGCCTTCTCCTCGCCGTCGCGGAACCGCTCGCACTGACCGACGGCACGCTCTCCGCGAGCGAGGCGCGGGACCTGGTCGCCACGGTCTGGGGGGCGGCGTCGGGCGCGCTGGTCGACGCGTGCGTGCTGGACCCGGGCGCCGACGGTTTCCTGCGCGCGCTGGCCGAGCACGTCACGGACGAGGTCGTGACCGTCGCCCGTGACACCCGCGGGCGTGACGTGCCCGTGACGTTCCGCCTCGGACCGGCCTCGCCGGGCGGCGCGCGCACCGCGTACATCGAGGCCGCGGCTCTCCGGGCGACGGTCGGCTCGGCACTCGCCGACCCCCCGGGCGCCTCTGCGCACCCTGACCAGGGCGACCTGGGCGCGCGGACGAGCTACGGCGTCGGGCAGGTCGTCGCGCAGGCCGCACGGCTCGCGTCGCGCGTCGTCGTGGCGACCGGCGGCCTGGGCGCGCACGACGCGGGCGCGGGCCTGGTCGCGGCGCTCGCGGGAGCAGGGGACGGGCCCCTGACCCGGGGAGGCACGGCTCTCGGCGAGGCGGGCCGGGCCGACGCGGCCCAGGTGCTCGCGGCGCGCGAGCACCTCGCGGGGACCGAGCTGGTCGGCGCCGTGGACTCCGACCTGCCCCTGCTGGGCCTGCACGGGACGAACGGCGCGCTCGCGGACGCGGACCCCGCCCTGGCTGCGCTCGCCCAGGAGCTCGAGCGGGCGCACGGGCACTGGGCCCACGAGGTCTCGCGAGCCCTCGCGCACGTGCCGACCGGTCCGGCGTCGCGCTCGCTGCTCGCAGGCCCGACGGCGCCGCCCGGCCCGGGCGCTCGGGCCGCGGCCGGCGCGGCGCAGTCCGTCCGGGAGACGAGCCGTGCCCTCACGGCGCTGCCCGGTGCTGGGGCCGGTGGTGGGCTGGGGTTCGGCCTCGCGGCGCTCGGAGCACGGCTGCTGCCGGGCATCGCGGTCGTCGCGGACGTGGTGGGGCTCGACGCCCGGGTCGCCGCGGCCGACCTGGCGGTCGTGGTCGTCGATGCGCTCGACGCCTCGGCCGTGCACGACGGCGCCCTGCCCGAGGTCGCCCGCCGGGCCGCCGCGCTCGGCCTCCCCGTCGTCGTCCTCGCCCGGGAGGTCCTCGCCGGCCGGCGCGAGCAGGCTGCCGCGGGGATCAGCGGGGCCTACGAGCTGGGCCGCGACCTGTCGGCGGCGAGGGCACGCGTCGGGCGCGTGGCGCGGACGTGGAGCGGCAGCGTGCCGGGAGCCTGAGGCCCAGTACCCGCGGACCGCCTCGTGGGCCCCACGACGAGCCGCGGGCGCCGCCGTCGTAGACTCGGGAACAGAACCACGACCCGTCGTGTTGACGGGTATGCGACAAGCCTGAGGACCGATCGGCCTGCCCGGGAGCGGGAGCCGCAGGCCGACGGCACACCACGGGGCGAGAGCCCACCGAAGACTGTGCGGAGAACACGATGAGCGAGACCACCGAGACCGCCACCCACGGCGTCCTGCTGACGGACTTCGCGGCCGGCAAGATCCGCAGCCTCCTCGAGCAGGAGGGCCGCGACGACCTGCGTCTGCGCGTCGCCGTCCAGCCCGGCGGATGCTCGGGCCTGATCTACCAGCTCTACTTCGACGAGCGCGTCCTGGACGGCGACGTCCTCAAGGACTACGACGGCGTCGAGGTCGTCGTCGACAAGATGAGCGTCCCCTACCTGGACGGCGCGACCATCGACTTCGCCGACACGATCGAGAAGCAGGGCTTCACGATCGACAACCCCAACGCGGGCAGCGCCTGCGCGTGCGGCGGTTCGTTCGGCTGATCCGCGGCGCCCGGCCCTGCGGACCTCGCAGCGGTCGAGCCACGACGGCCCGGTCACCTCACGGTGGCCGGGCCGTCGGCGTCCTCGGACCTTCCGCTCACCCGCCCAGACGGATCGTGATCGCCCAGGTCGTGCCGCCGTCGGGCACGCTCGGGGTGCTCTCCTGGGCCGCCGCCTGCGCGCCCGGTGGGGCGGCGTCGGCGGGCGCGGGACGCGCGTCGCCCGCGGTCTCGACCACGGCGTCGTCCAGCACGGCGTTCTCGACCACGGCATGCCCGCGCATGCGCGCCCACGCGGGCACGTCGTGGCGGGCCGCGGGGTCGGTCGACCAGACCGTCAGCACGTCGCCCGGCGACCGGTCGCGCGCGACCGCGGCGAGCCGGATGACCGGCAGGGGGCAGCGCAGCCCGCGCGCGTCGACGACCTCCGGGACCGGCGGCTGCGTGGTCGGCTCGATGCTCACAGCCCGCTCACCCCGAGGGAGGCGCGCACGCGCGCCACGGCGCCGGGCAGGACGGCGAGGAAGCGGTCGACGTCCTCCTCGGTCGTGCTCCGGTCGAGCGCGATGCGGACGTTGCCGTGCGTGAGGACGCCCATGGCGGCCAGGACGTGGCTGGGCTCGAGCGAGCTCGACGTGCACGCCGAGCCGGACCCGACCGCGAAGCCCGCACGGTCGAGCTCGCTCACGAGGGCCTCGCCGTCGACGAACAGGAACGAGAAGGTCACGACGTGGGGGAGCCGGTCGTCGGGGTCGCCCACGACCTCGACGTCGGGGATCTGCCCGACGACGGCCCGGACCTTGGCGACGATCGCGCGCCGGCGCGCGTCCTGGGCCGCGCGGTCGGCCAGGACGGACTGGAGCGCGACGGCCGCGGCGAACGCCGCGGGGACGCTCACCCCGCCCGGGAACCAGGGGTCGGCGTCCTCGGGCCACGTGCGGCGCCAGCGGACGCGGTTGCGCACCGCGAGGACACCGACCCCGGCGGGGCCGCCCCAGTCGCCCGGGTCGGCGGCGAGCAGGTCCCAGGCGCCGGGTACCTCCGCGTGCCCGACGACGGCGCCCGCGTCCACGAGGAGCGGGACGCCCGCGCGGCGGGCGGCGTCGTGGACGGCTCCGACGGGCTGGAGGGTCCCGACCTCGCCGTTGGCAGCCTGGAGCGCGGCGAGCGCGACGCCCGGGGACGAGACGGCCGCGATCATCGCGGCCTCGTCGACCCGTCCGAGCAGGTCGACCGGGACGGTCACGAGGGGGCGCGCCGTCGACGGCGTCTCGAGAACCACGCTGGTCTCCGGGCGGAGGTCCGTCCGGGGGGTGTCCGTCGTGGAGAGGTCGGGGGCGGTGGGGGTGACCGACGACGTCGCGAGCTCGGCCGCGTGCAGGACGGCCGCGCGCTCGACCGCCGAGACGACGATGCCCGGTCCAGCCCGCCGACGCCCGAGCGCGACCGCACCGACCGCCGCGTGCAGCGACGCGGTGTGCGAGGACGAGAAGCGGATCTCCTCGGTGCGGGCGCCCAGGCCCGCCGCGACGGCCTCGCGTGCGCCGTCGAGGAGCACGGCCGCGCGACGTGCCTCGGCGTGCAGTCGACGTGGATCTGCCCAGCCGTCGTCGAGCGCCTGGTCGAACGCGGTGCGGGCGAGGGGGTGCAGGAGCGCCCTGCCCCCGTTGTCGAGGTAGACCCGACGCGGGGGAGTGGTGGTATCCGTCACATGTGCTCCTGAGTGGCGTGGAATACGGTGGGGAGGGCTCCGCGGGCCCGTCGATCGGCGGACTTTCATTGGAGATGCGCCGAATGTGCCGAGGCTGCTTCTCACAGTCTGCACGGTAGCGCGAGGCTCGGGCGAAGCGACGATCTGACAGAACGGTCAGAGGTGTGCCGAACCCCGTGTTTTCGGGGAAAGTTGGCGGATTCGTCACGTTCACAAGGCGCGTTGACGGCGCGCGGGAGGGCATTCAAGCGCTAGGCTCTGTGGGTCGAGGACGAAGGTTCTGCGGGGACCTCGTGGAGAGATCGAGCCCCCCTGTCGGACGTTGAAGTGAAAGGCCCCCCTTGCACTCGCAATCCCCTAGCCGCACACGGCGAACCATCCTGCGAGCGACGGCAACCGCTGTCGCTGTCGCTGCGGTGGCGTCCGGTTGTGCCAGTGAGACCGTTCAGCGCGGATTTCTCCCCGGATATTCCGACGGTGAGGTGACCGACCAGACCGCCCGCATCACATCGCTGTGGAACGGGTCCTGGATCGCGGCACTGATCGTCGGCGTCATCACGTGGGGACTGATCCTGTGGTGCGTCGCTGCCTACCGCAAGCGCAAGGACGACCACGTCCTGCCCGTGCAGACGCGCTACCACCTGCCCCTCGAGATCATGTACACGGCTGTGCCGATCGTCATGGTGCTCGTGCTCTTCTACTACACCGACCGTGACATGACGGCGATCAAGGATCTCTCCGAGACCCCTGACGTCGAGATCCAGGTCATCGGCAAGCAGTGGAGCTGGGACTTCAACTACCTGACGGACGACGTCTACGAGTCCGGCCAGCACGAGGCCAACGTCGGCGACCTCCGTTCCGAGGACGAGATCGAGGGTGCCCCGGGCACCGCGACCTCGCTGCCGACGCTCTACCTGCCCGTCAACGAGGTCGTCCGCTTCAAGCTGGACTCCCGCGACGTCATCCACTCGTTCTGGATCCCCGCGTTCCTCTACAAGATGGACATGATCCCGGAGCGCACCAACGAGTTCCAGGTCACCCCCACGCGTGAGGGTGTCTACGCCGGCAAGTGCGCCGAGCTCTGCGGTGAGCACCACTCGGGCATGCTCTTCAACGTGGCCGTGGTCTCCCGTGCGGAGTACGACGCCCAGATGCAGAAGCTCGAGGACAAGGGACAGATCGGCGAGCTCGGGCTGGACCTGAACCGCCTCCAGGACCCGAACCAGCCCGTCGTCACGGAAGGTGAGAACTGATGGTCGCGCAGGCCGAAGTCATTCCCGGTCTCGCCCCGAAGCGCCAGACGCTCGGACGAACCGTCATCAAGTGGGTCACCTCGACCGACCACAAGACGATCGGGTACATGTACCTGATCACGTCGTTCATCTTCTTCTGCATCGGTGGCCTCATGGCCCTCGTGATCCGTGCCGAGCTCTTCGAGCCAGGCATCCAGATCGTGCAGAGCAAGGAGCAGTACAACCAGCTCTTCACGATGCACGGCACGATCATGCTGCTGCTGTTCGCGACCCCGCTGTTCGCGGGCTTCGCGAACGTCATCATGCCGCTGCAGATCGGCGCGCCTGACGTCGCGTTCCCGCGACTGAACATGTTCGCGTACTGGCTGTACCTGTTCGGTGGGCTCATCGCCTCCGCCGGCTTCTTCACCCCGCAGGGGGCCGCGTCGTTCGGGTGGTTCGCGTACGCGCCGCTGTCGAACACGACGTTCAGTCCAGGAGCTGGTGGAGACCTCTGGGTCTTCGGCCTGGCGCTGGCCGGGTTCGGAACCATCCTCGGTGCCGTCAACTTCATCACGACGATCATCACGATGCGCGCCCCGGGCATGACCATGTTCCGCATGCCGATCTTCACCTGGAACACGCTCGTCACGAGCCTCCTGGTCCTGATGGCCTTCCCCCCGCTGGCCGCAGCGCTGTTCGCGCTCGGCGCGGACCGTCGCCTGGGTGCGCAGATCTTCAACCCGGAGAACGGTGGCGCCATCCTCTGGCAGCACCTCTTCTGGTTCTTCGGGCACCCCGAGGTCTACATCATTGCGCTGCCGTTCTTCGGCATCGTCTCCGAGATCCTGCCGGTCTTCAGCCGCAAGCCGATCTTCGGCTACAAGGGTCTGGTCTACGCGACGATCGCGATCGCTGCCCTCTCCGTCACGGTGTGGGCGCACCACATGTACGTCACCGGTGCGGTCCTGCTGCCGTTCTTCGCGTTCATGACCATGCTCATCGCAGTTCCGACCGGTGTGAAGTTCTTCAACTGGATCGGCACCATGTGGCGGGGCAAGCTCACGTTCGAGACGCCCATGCTCTGGTCGATCGGCTTCCTCGTGACCTTCCTCTTCGGTGGTCTCACGGGAGTCATCCTCTCGAGCCCCGCGCTGGACTTCAGCCTCTCCGACTCCTACTTCGTCGTGGCGCACTTCCACTACGTGGTCTTCGGCACCGTGGTGTTCGCGATGTTCGCGGGCTTCTACTTCTGGTGGCCCAAGTTCACGGGTCGCATGCTCAACGAGAAGCTCGGCAAGCTGCACTTCTGGCTGCTGTTCATCGGCTTCCACGCGACCTTCCTCGTCCAGCACTGGCTGGGTGTGGCTGGCATGCCGCGTCGTTACGCGGACTACATGCCGGAGGAGGGCTTCACGTGGATGAACCAGGTCTCGACGGTCGGCGCCTTCATCCTCGCCGCCTCGACCCTGCCGTTCCTCTGGAACGTCTACACGACCTGGCGCAACGCGCCCAAGGTCACCGTGGACGACCCGTGGGGCTACGGGGCCTCGCTCGAGTGGGCGACGTCCTGCCCGCCGCCGCGGCACAACTTCACCTCGCTGCCCCGGATCCGTTCGGAGCGCCCCGCGTTCGACCTGCACCACCCTGAGGTCGCGGCCATGGACCACGCGGAGCCCAACCCGAGCGTCCTGCAGCAGGTCTACGGCGATGCCGACCGCCGCGGCGAGACCGCAGCCGCCGTGGACCGTGTCGAGGGCACCGAGCGTTCCAGCTCGTCGACCTCGACCATGATCATCGACGAGCCGCACGCCGGCGAGAAGGAGGACGGCAAGTGAAGGTCGAATCGAGGCTCCACCTCTTCCTCGCACCGTTCTTCCTCCTGGTGGCGCTCGTCTACGGGTTCTGGAGCCACTGGGAGCCCGTCGGCTCCGCAGCGCTGTTCCTGACCTTCGGCCTCGCGGCCATGATCGGTGGCTACCTGGCGCTGACGGCCAAGCGCATCGACGCCCGGCCCGAGGACGACCCGGACGGTCTCATCGAGCAGGGCGCCGGCGACCAGGGCGTGTACGCGCCCTGGAGCTGGTGGCCGCTGGCCATCGCCGGTGCAGCGGCGATCGCCTTCCTGGGCCTCGCCCTGGGCTGGTGGATCTTCGGCATCGGCGCCGTCCTCGGCGCCGTCGCGCTGGTGGGCTGGGTCTTCGAGTTCTCTCGCGGACAGCACGCGCACTGATCGCCTGAACGTCACGACGGGCCCCGTCTCCCTCTGGGAGGCGGGGCCCGTCGGCGTTCCCGGGCACGAAGCGTGGACTCCTGCCCACGTTGCACGCGTGCGGGACCGGCGACGCCCCAGGGCGTGATCGTTGCCCGGGGGCGTCGCCGGAGGAGTGCCGGTGTGATCGAGGAGAAGGGGCGCTGCTCGATCTGGGCGAGAAGACCTGGTGGTCTGCCGGAGGCAAGCAGGAAGAGCATCGGAGAGGCCACGAGGGCGACACCTGTGGCCGCCCTACGACCACGCGGACCCAGCAGCCTCCCTCCAGAGCTCCTCGTCCGAGGAAGGGAGGCCGGAGCAGGAACCGGCGTCGCAGCTTTCCAGGCCGGCAGGAGAGCGCACCTCGTCGTCGGCCCTGACCGGTGCACGCGCCGTCCCGGTCTGCCGACACTGGGCGGCGACGACGCCGAGCGGGACGTGACGCCTCGATGTGTGCACGTCCGTCGTTCGAGCCGCGACGGCTGGCGCACTGCGGAGATCGGTGCCCCGTGGGCGTCCCCGGACGACGCACGGGCCGCACAGGCACCCCGAGAAGGGGGCTGTGCGGCCCGTGGGGCGACGCAGAGGGTCAGGCGGGGATGATGAGGCCTTCGCCCTGGGTGCGGGCGCGGGTGAGGCGTGCGTCGGCGTCGGCCCAGTTGACGAGGTTCCACCAGGCGGTGACGTAGTCGGCGCGCACGTTCTGGTAGTCGAGGTAGTAGGCGTGCTCCCAGACGTCGAGCAGGACGATGGGGACCAGGCCCAGGGAGATGTTGCCCTGCTGGTCGTAGAGCTGGACGATGATGAGCTTCTTGCCGAGGGTGTCCCAGGCGAGGATGGCCCAGCCCGAGCCCTGGACGCCGGCGGCCTGCCCAGTTGACGAGGTTCCACCAGGCGGTGACGTAGTCGGCGCGCACGTTCTGGTAGTCGAGGTAGTAGGCGTGCTCCCAGACGTCGAGCAGGACGATGGGGACCAGGCCCAGGGCGATGTTGCCCTGCTGGTCGTAGAGCTGGACGATGATGAGCTTCTTGCCGAGGGTGTCCCAGGCGAGGATGGCCCAGCCCGAGCCCTGGACGCCGGCGGCGACCGCGGCGAAGTGCTTCTTGAACTTCTCGAACGAGCCGAAGTCCTCGTCGATGGCTGCGGCGATGTCGCCCGTGGGCTCGCCGCCGCCCTCGGGGGAGAGGTTGGTCCAGAACGCGGAGTGGTTGACGTGGCCGCCGAGGTTGAACGCGAGGTTCTTCTCGTGGAGGTTGACCGCGGCCAGGTCGCCCGAGTCGCGGGCCTCGGCGAGCTTGTCGAGCGCGGTGTTGGCGCCGGTCACGTAGGCCTGGTGGTGCTTGGAGTGGTGCAGCTCCATGATGCGGCCGGAGATGTGGGGCTCGAGTGCGCCGTAGTCGTACGACAGCTCGGGAAGGGTGTAGACAGCCATGNGGTGCTTGGAGTGGTGCAGCTCCATGATGCGGCCGGAGATGTGGGGCTCGAGTGCGCCGTAGTCGTACGACAGCTCGGGAAGGGTGTAGACAGCCATGCCGGATTGCCTCCTGGATCGTGTGCCGCGCCGGAGAGGAGCGACATCTTTGACGAACGCGCTCGAGAGCGGCAAATGCGATCGAACGCGACACCGGTGGAACGCAGAAGACCCGTGAGATTGTTCCGGCCGAGGCCGAGACAATCTCACGGGTCTTCTGGTGCCCCGCGGGGAGCGGGTCAGTGCTTGGTGCTGCCGGCCCCGGTGTCGTCAGGGCTGACGATGTGGCTGCCGCCACCCACGGCCGACCCGGACTCGACGGCGTGCGTCGTGTCCGCAGCGCCCAGGGCGTCGTGCTCTCCGTGCGAGTGCGATGCCGCGAGCTCGGACGGGGTCACGGGCTCGACCCGGTCCTCGTAGAAGAACTGCGACAGACGCTGGAGTCGACGGTCCTTCTTGTAGCGCTTGCGGCGGACACCGCGCGAGTCGGTCGCAGGGTCGATCTCGAGCGGGGCGTGGGCCGTGTAGTTCACACGGAGCCAGCGCTCCTGCTCGTCCAGCGGACGGTGGACCTCGATGTACTCGCCGTGCGCGAAGCGCACGATGCGGCCGGTCTCGTGCCCGTGCAGGACGAGCTCGCGGTCCTTGCGCTGGAGCCCGAGGCAGATGCGCTTGGTGATCCAGAAGGCGATCACCGGACCGACGAAGAGCAGGACCCGGAACACCCAGGTGATCGCGTTGATCGACAGGTGGAAGTGCGTCGCGATGAGGTCGTTCGACCCGGCCAGGGCCAGGATGATGAAAGCCGTCAGGAACGCGACACCGAGCCCGGTGCGGACCGGGACGTTGCGCGGGCGGTCGAGCACGTGGTGCTCGCGCTTGTCCTTGGTCACCGCGGCCTCGAGGAACGGGTAGACCGCGAGGAACGTGAACAGCAGGCCTGGGATCACGACCGCCGGGATGAGGATGTTGAGCGAGAGCGTGTAGCCCGCGATCACGTACTCGGTCTGCCCCGGCATGAGTCGTAGCGAACCCTCGAGGAAGAGCATGTACCAGTCGGGCTGGGCGCCCGCCGACACGGGGGAGGGGTCGTACGGCCCGTAGTTCCACACGTTGTTGATGGCCATCGTGGCGCCCATGGCGGCGATGACGCCGAACACCACGAAGAAGAAGCCACCGGCCTTGGCGACGTACACGGGGAAGAGCGGGAAGCCCACGACGTTGCCGTTGGTGCGGCCGCCACCCGGGTACTGCGTGTGCTTGTGCAGCACGACGAAGAACAGGTGGAGCGCGACGAGCGCCAGGATGAGGCCCGGGACCACGAGGATGTGGAGCGTGAAGAGCCTCGGGATGATGTGCTCGCCCGGGAACTCGCCACCGAAGATGAAGTAGGACATGTACGACCCGATGACCGGGATCGACTTGACCACGCCGTCGGTGATGCGCAGGCCGTTGCCGGACAGGACGTCGTCCGGGAGCGAGTAGCCCGTGAAGCCCGCGGCGAGCCCCATGATCATCAGGAGGAACCCGACCATCCAGTTGAGCTCGCGGGGCTTGCGGAACGCGCCGGTGAAGAACACGCGCATCATGTGGGTCACGATCGCGGCCATGAACAGCAGCGCCGACCAGTGGTGGATCTGGCGCATGAGCAGGCCGCCGCGCACCTCGAACGAGGTGTGCAGCGTCGAGGCGAAGGCCTCGGACATGAGCACGCCGTTCATGGTCGCCGGCTCACCGTGGTACGTGACCAGGCCCATGCTCGGCACGAAGAACATCGTCAGGAAGAATCCCGAGATGATCAGGACGACGAACGAGTAGAGGGCGATCTCGCCCAGGAGGAACGACCAGTGGTCGGGGAAGACCTTCCGGGCGAACTCCTTCACGGCCCCGGCGATGCCGGTCCGCTGGTCCAGGTAGTCTGCGGTCGCTTCAGCGGGTCCCGCGGTGCTGGTGCTCACTTCAGGCGCTCCCAGTAGCTCGGTCCGACGGGCTCGTGGAAGTCGCTCTGCGCAACCAGGTAGCCCTCGTCGTCAACGGTGATCGGCAGCTGCGGGAGCGGCCTCTTGGCCGGGCCGAAGACGACCTTCGCGCCGTCCGCGACGTCGAAGGTCGACTGGTGGCACGGGCACAGCAGGTGGTGCGTCTGCTGCTCGTAGAGCGCGACGGGGCAGCCGACGTGGGTGCAGACCTTGGAGTACGCGACGATGCCGTCGTAGGACCAGTCCTTGCGGTCGGGCGCCTCCTTGAGGTCACGCGGGTCGAGGCGGACCATCAGGACGATCGCCTTGGCCTTCTCCGAGATCCACTCGTGGGAGTTGCGCACCTCCTCGGGCACGTCCGGGATCACGTGGAAGGCGCTGCCGATCGTGACGTCCTCGGCCTTGATCGGGCGGCCCGACGGGTCGAGCGCGAGGCGCATCTTGGGCTTCCAGAGGGTGTGACGGAACTTGCTGACGTTCCAGTCTCCACCCACCTCTGCCACGAGGGGAACAGCGATCGCGAGGGGGAACAGCGCGAGGGCCGTCACGACCGCGCCCTTGAGCACGCCACGGCGGGCGATGCCCGAGTCCTCAGCACCCTCGGTCAGGGCCTGCACGGCCTCGGCACGGACTGCGTCCGAGCTGCGCTGCGCGTGGCGCTCGTCGACGTGCTCGTGGTCCGACATGAGCGTCTTGGCCCAGTGCACGGCCGCGAGACCGATGCCGAGCAGCGCGAAGGCCAGGCCGAGCCCGATGATGAGGTTCGCCGTACGGATGCCCGCGATGGAGGTGTCCTCCGGCAGGGCGAAGAAGGCGACCAGCATGCCGATGGTGCCGATGATCGAGATCGTGAAGAGGATCACGACCTGCATCTCGGCACGCTTGGCGGCCTGGGGGTCACGGTCTGCCATCCGGCTCTTGTGAGCCGGGATACCCGGATCCTGGAAGCGGTCGAGCTCCTGCCCGCCCTGCTTCGTCAGGTCCGTCGAGTTCTGGTTGTCGCTCACGACGACTTCGCTCCGATCCACACAGCGGCGCCGATCAGCAGGCCGAGCCCGACGATCCACGCCCAGAGGCCCTCGCTGACGGGGCCGAGAGAGCCGAGGTCAAGTCCACCGGCAGAACCCTGGCGCTGGTCGACGAGGAACGCGATGACGTCGCGCTTCTCGTCGGGCGTGATGTTCATGTCGTTGAAGACCGGCATGGACTGCGGGCCGGTCAGCATGGCCTGGTAGATGTTGCGCTCGGAGGTGTCCCACAGCGCAGGGGCGAACTTGCCCTCCGAGAGAGCACCGCCCGCGCCGACGGCGTTGTGGCACATCGCGCAGTTGGTGCGGAAGACGGCCGCGCCGTTCGCGGGGTCGCCGAGCGAGGCGTCGATCTGCTCGTCGGTCGGGATCGCCGGGCCGGCGCCCAGGGACGCGATGTACGCAGCGAGCTGCGCAGTCTGCTCGTCGTCGAACTGGCGCGGCTTCTGGATGGCCTGAGGGCCCTCCATCTGCATGGGCATACGACCGGTCGACACCTGGAAGTCGACAGCGGCCGCACCGACGCCGACGAGGGACGGAACGGTGTCCGAGCCCTCCGCGTTCGGGCCGTGGCAGGTGGCGCAGTTCGCCTGGAAAAGCTTCTGGCCAGTCTCGATGTCCTCAGTGCTGGCGGTGTCAGCGCTGGCTGGACTCGGGGCAAAGGCGGCGTAGACGCCGCCGGTGACCAGCAGCGCCAGCAGCAGCAGCACGACCGGAGCGAAGCGGTGGTGTCTGCGGGCGGCGAGTGCCTTCACGAAATGATCCTCGTCTCGCAAGTGGGGGGTGCAGGGGGCAGGTGTGGTTGTCCGGGCATCGGTGCCGCGGGCGTCACCGCGTCAACGGAGGATGTAGATCACGAAGAACAGCGCGATCCACACGACGTCGACGAAGTGCCAGTAGTAGGACGTCACGATGCCGGTCGTGGCCTCGTGGTGCCCGAAGTTCTTGGCGGAGAAGGACCGGCCGAGAAGGAACAGGAAGGCGATCAGACCACCGACGACGTGGATGCCGTGGAAGCCCGTGGCCATGAAGAAGACCGAGCCGTAGGGGTGCGACGAGATGGTGAGTCCCTCGTGCACGAGCTCGGCGTACTCGTAGATCTGACCACCGATGAAGAACGAACCCATGATGTACGTGAGCGTGATCCACTCGTTCATCCCCCACCGGTTGACCTGGAAGATCGATCCGGTGCGGACGGGCTGGAAGCGCTCCGCCGCGAGGACTCCGAGCTGGCAGGTCACGGAGGACAGGACCAGCACCGACGTGTTGATCACGGCGAAGGGGATGTTGAGCTTCTCGGTCTGAGAAGCCCACTCCTCTGCCGGGATCACCGAGCGTGCGGTGAAGTACATAGCGAACAGTCCAGCGAAGAACATGAGCTCGCTGGCCAGCCACACGATCGTCCCGACCGAAACTGGGTTCGGTCGGTTGACGCTCACGTGCTGGTGGGCGTGGGGGGCAGCCGTTGCGGTCGACACACCAGCCATTATGGCCGACGTCGGAGCGATTTGGGCCATCGAACCAGGGGGTGGCGCGCGGCGAATCTCACAAAGTCTCCAGATCTCCCCACCAAGCCCTGCACTTCGTGACGGATCGCGTTGAAGTGCCATGAAAGGGCGTCATTCCGGGCGTTCTGCGAAGAGTGTGGCCCTGGGTATTTCCTGACGGTGCGCCGGGAATTGCCATGAAACAACGACGATGATCGGTGCTCCCGACGGCACGCGAGGCACCCCGGCGGTCGCGGTGTCCCCGCAGCGATGCCGGCCGCGGGCGCCGCCCTGTCCGGTGGGCGGACGCGGGCCGGTCGTCGCCGGTGCGGGGGGTGCCGTGGCGCGACCCGACGTGCCAAGATGCCGGGGAGCGCTGTGCCCGTCGAGCAGGTGCCGGTCGGCGACCGTGCACCGCGGGCACGGTGCCACCAGACCCGGCCGGGACCGGTCGGGACCACGTGAGACCCGAACGAGATGGAGGCGACGATGACGTCGACCACGAGCGGCACGACGACCACGTCCACCGGCGGCGTGCTGTCCGCGCAGGGCACGGCCGTCGAGCCGACCACCGCGCCCCGTGAGGCGCGCGCTCCCCGCATCCTGCTCTACAGCGACGACGCGACCGTCCGCGAGCAGGTCCGGATGGCGGTCGGACGTCGGGTGCGGGTCGGTGCTCCTGACATCGTCTGGAAGGAGGTCGCGACCGCTCCTGCGGTCGTCGCCGCGGCCGACGCGGGCGGCTGGGACCTCCTCGTGCTCGACGGCGAGGCCGACAAGGCCGGGGGCATGGGGCTGTCTCGTCAGCTCAAGAACGAGATCTACGAGTGCCCTCCCGTTCTGGTCCTCACGGGCAGGCCCCAGGACGGTTGGCTAGCATCGTGGTCGCTCGCCGACGATGCCGTTCCTCGGCCCTTCGACGCGATCGAGCTGCAGCGGGCGATCGTCTCGCTGATCGAATGACCTCATGAAGGGCAGGTCCTGTGACCACGACCCCGGGCAACCCGGCACACGCTTCCTCCGACCCCACGCCGCCGGCCACCGTCCTGGTGTCCGAGCAGCCGGAGCCGACGTGGCCCGGGCTCCTCACGGAGCTCATCGCCGGCCAGGACCTGAGCGCCGCGCAGACCGCATGGGCCATGGACAGGGTGATGACGGGCGAGGTCAGCCCCGTCCGCCTCGGAGCGTTCCTGATCGCGCTGCGGTCCAAGGGCGAGACGGTCGGTGAGCTGCGGGGCCTCGCGGACTCGATGCTCGCGCACGCGACGCGCTTCCAGGTCGCGGGTCCCTCGGTCGACATCGTGGGGACGGGGGGCGACCGTGCGCACACGGTCAACGTCTCGACGATGGCCGCCGTGGTCATCGCCGGGACCGGGGTGCGTGTCGTCAAGCACGGCAACCGTGCCGCGTCGTCGTCGTCGGGTTCGGCGGACGTGCTCGAGGTCCTGGGGATCCGGCTGGACCAGGCTCCCGAGCGCGTGGCCCAGATCGTCGACGAGGTCGGCATCACGTTCTGCTTCGCGCAGGTCTTCCACCCCTCGTTCCGGCACTCGGCGGTCGCTCGCAAGGAGCTCGGCGTGCCCACCGCCTTCAACTTCCTGGGGCCGCTCACGAACCCGGCGCAGCCTCGCGCCGCCGCGATCGGGGTGGCCGACGAGCGCATGGCCCCGCTCGTCGCGGGGGTCTTCGCGTCCCGTGGTGCGTCGGCGATCGTCTTCCGCGGCGACGACGGCCTCGACGAGCTGGCGGCGACGGGCACCTCGACGATCTGGGAGGTGCGCGAGGGGGCGGTGACCGTCCACTCGCTCGACGCGGCCCGCGACCTCGGTCTCCAGCGGATCACGGTCGAGGACCTGCGCGGGGCCGACGCGGTGTTCAACGCCGAGGTCGCCCGGCGCGTCTTCGCGGGCGACCCGGGGCCTGCGCGCGAGACGGTCCTGCTCAACGCGGCAGCCGCGCTCGTCGCGGACGCGAGCCTGCCGGGGACCGCGGAGGGCCCCCTCGTCGAGCGCCTCGCGGCCGGCATGCAGCACGCCGCCACGAGCATCGACTCAGGGGCGGCCGCGGCCGCCCTCGATCGCTGGGTCGCCGCGTCGTCGCGCTGACACGTACCGGTGGGGCGGCCTGCGAGGGCCGCCCCACCGAGGTTCCAGCGGTTCGTCAGGACAGGAGCCGCCTGTGCGGCGCCGCGCGCCGGCTCGCGGCGCGGCGCCCTGTCCGGTCCGCCTCGACCTGCGCGGGTCAGTCGTCCAGGCCGAGGGCGAACGCCTGCTCGAGGTCCACGTCGGAGTACGCGCGGAACGCGATGAACGTCTCGGTGCGCAGCACGCCGTGCACCTTGCTGATCTTGTCGGCGATCACGTCGGCGAGGTCGTCGTGCTCGTTGACGCGCACCATCGCGACGAGGTCCGCCTTGCCGGTCACCGAGTAGACCTCGCTGACACCCTTGAGCGAGGCGACGTGCGAGGCGACCTCCGGGATGAGGTTCGGTTCGGTGTCGATCAGCACGATCGCGGTCAGCATGGGTCCTCCGTCGGGTCCGTGGCACGTGGTTCGCCGGTCGGGGAACCGCTGCCCAATCTAGCGCTGCCGTGGTGGGCGACGCGCTGCGCGGTGCGGGTGCCGTCCGCGAAGGCGCGGGCCGAGCGGACGGGCCACGCGAGCGGGTGGCTGACGTCGACGAGCCGGACCCCTGGCTGCTCGAGCCATCCCAGGACCAGGTCGGCCTCGTGGGGGTGGCACGCGGGCGCGGGCGCCACGGGGGCCGGGACGTCCTCGGCTGTCGCGACGAGCGCGTCGATCGTGGGCCAGGGGTCGGCGCCGGAGGGGGAGAGGCCCGTGGCGGCGAGCCGCGCGTGCCGCACGACCACGATCTCCCAGCGGGAGCCCTCGACGGGGCGGGCAGCGACGAGCTGGGCGCACGCCGCGAGCGGGTGGAGCCGCTGGGCGCGCCCGGCGCCCAGGAGGAAGGCCTCGAGCCGGGAGGTGACGTCGGCAGCCTGCTCGTAGCGCTCGGTCGCGGCGAGCTCGGCGATGCGCGCGGTCAGGTGCTCGACGACGTCGCCCGGGTCGGTGAGCATGGTCGCCCGTGCGCGCCCCACCACGGCCGGGTAGCCCTGCGGCTCCTGCGCGGTGGTGCACGGAGCGCCGCAGCGTCCCATCTCGGCGAGGGCGCACGCGCTCGCCCCCCGGGCGGGCAGCAGCGGGAGCCGCGAGGTGCACTGGCGCACGGGGAGGGCGTCGTGCAGGGCGTCGATCGCGAGCTGTGCCTGACGCCGCGACGAGTACGGACCGATGTGCACGGCGTCCGCGCGCACCTCCTGGACGATCGACAGGCGGGGGTGGTGCTCGCTCGTCAGACGGACCCAGCTCATGCGTTCGGGGAACTTGGACCGACGGTTGTAGCGCGGCGAGTGCTCGGCGATCAGCCGGAGCTCGCGCACCTGGGCCTCGAGCACCGTGGCGCACTCGACCGGTGTGACGGCGTGGGCGATGCGGACCATCTCGGTCATGCGGCCACGCTTCTCCGCGGCCGTGAAGTAGCTGCGCACCCGGCGCCTGATCGACGTCGAGGTGCCCACGTAGAGGACCTCCTCGCCGGGGCCACGGAACATGTAGACACCTGGCCCGTCGGGAAGTCCGTCGGCGAGCGTGCGCTTTCGCCGGACGTCGGCCGGGACCGGGTCGGTCGCGGTCGCGAGGTCTTCGAGGTGCGTGACCCCGAACGGCGCCATGCGTTCGAGCAGCGCGTGCAGCACGTCGACCGTCGCGCGCGCGTCGGCCAGCGCGCGGTGCTCGGGGGTCACGGTCGCGTGGAAGAGCGCGGCCAGGGTCGAGAGCTTGTGGTTGGGGGCCTCGTCGCGGGTCACGACGCGTCGCGCGAGCGGCACGGTGTCGAGGACCTGGTTGCCCGGCCACTCGTAGCCCGCGTCCCGGGCTGCGGCCTTGAGGAAGCCGATGTCGAACGGCGCGTTGTGCGCGACGAGCACCGCGCCGCGGGAGAACTCCAGGAAGCTGGGCAGCACGGCCTCGATGGGTGGGGCGGTCGCGACCATCCCCGTGGTGATCCCCGTGAGGCGCGCGATGAACGCGGGGACCGGGGTACCAGGGTTGACGAGGGTCTGGAACTCGCCGAGCACCTCGCCGCCGCGGACCTTGACCGCCCCGATCTCCGTGATCCCGGCCGAGGCGGGCGAGCCGCCCGTCGTCTCGAGGTCCACGACCACGAAGGTCACGTCCTGCAGGGGCGTACCGAGCTCGTCGAGCCCGAGCTGGACCGGAGCGGCTCCCTCGACCGCCGTGGGCGTGAAGGCGTGGACCGAGAGCAACCGGGGCCCGCCCGGTGCGGGCGGTCGGCGTGGTGCGTCCCGGGTGGGGACGGTCGTGGACGACATGGGGTGAAGGTAGCCGCGGGCACTGACACGTCCGTCCGCGCGATGCATGATCGCTGCCCGTAGTGTGGACCCATGGATGGGACGAGTCGGGACAAGAAGGACACACCGCATCGGTCGGACGACGCGCCGCCCGACCCGCTCGTCGTCCCCTCCGTCGTCCGCAACCAGCTCCTCGAGCTCTCCGCGCGTGTCCTGGGCACCTGGGAGCCGTCGACCGTCCCGGTGCCCCTGCGCAGGGTCCGCACGTTCGCGCCACGCCGGCGCGCGGTGTCGGGCGCGGCGCCGCTGTGGCAGGCGCTCGAGACCAGTGCGTCGTTCCGGCACGCGGTCGCGGCCGCGTGGAGCACCGCGCACCCGCGGGAGGCACGAGCCCTCCGGCCCGACGGCGGCACGTCGGCGGGAGGTGACGGCGCCCAGGGCGCGGCGGGCGCGCGCGGCGACGCCACGCCCGAGGCGGCGGAGGCCCTGGTCCCCACCCCCACGTCGGACGACTCGAGCACGACGACAGGTACGGCTCCCGCGCGGGACCGGGGCTCCGCCGTCGGGCAGGGGGAGGGCGAGGGAGCGCGGGCCGCGAGCGACCTCGTGGAGCTGGCCGTCGGCGCGTTCCTCCTGCGACCCGACGGCTGGGAGGTCCACCTGGCCCGCGCGGCCGAGGCCCTCGAGGCGCAGGCCGAGGCGCAGCGCCGCGCGCTGGAGGCCGAGCGCGCCGCGGGGGAGCGCGACCGGGCCGTCGCGGAGCTCGCCGCGGCCCAGGAGGCAGCGGCGGCGGACCGCGCAGCGCTCGAGGAGGCGCGGGCCGAGATCGCGACCCTGCGTCGGCAGGAGCGCAAGCTCCGCTCGGACGCCGACCGTGCCCGCGCCGAGGCGCGGTCAGCGCTCGCCGAGGCCGCCTCGCGCACCGAGGCCGCCGAGGCGCTCGCGGCCCGGGCCGCCGACGAGCGGCGCGAGGCGTCGGTCGCGCTCGACCGGGCGCACGCGGCCCGGGACGAGGCGCGCACGCTCACGCACACCGGTGCCGAGCTGGCCAACGCGCGCGCCCGGCTCCTGCTGGAGACGGTCGTGGACGCGGCCGTCGGGCTCCGTCGCGAGCTCGGGATCCCGCCGACCACGCTCCGCCCGGCCGACACCGTCGCTCCCGCGGACAGCGCGGGTGCCCCAGGGGTCCCCGGCCGCACCCGGCCCGGGTCGCGTGGGCGTGCCGGGGACGATCCCGCGCTGCTCGACGACGTCCTGGCCGTCCCCCAGATGCACCTCATCGTCGACGGGTACAACGTGACCAAGACCGGCTTCGGAGCGCTGACCCTCGCGCAGCAGCGCCGCCGTCTCGTGGACGGGCTCGTGCGCGTCGCGTCGCGCACGGGAGCCGAGGTCACGTGCTGCTTCGACGGCCAGGACCTGGGCCACCTGCCGCCCGCGAGCACCCGCGGGGTGCGCGTCCTGTTCACGTCGGGCGAGATCGCCGACCACCTGATCCGCCGGCTCGTCGCGGCCGAGCCGGAAGGCCGGCCCGTCGCGGTCGTCACGAGCGACCGGGAGGTCGCGGACGACGTCCAGGCCATGGGGGCCGTGGCGATCGGGTCGCCCGCGCTCGTCGCGCGGCTCGCGCGGCTCTGAGAGCGGGGACCGCGGACAGCAGGACGGCCGGCCCCCCTCGTGGGGACCGGCCGTCCTGCGGTGCGCTCTCCGTGCGGATCAGTGGGCGGCAGCACCCGCGTAGATCGCGTCGACCTCGACCGAGAAGTCCTGGAGCACGACGTTGCGCTTGACCTTGAGCGAAGGCGTCAGGTAGCCGTTCTCGACCGTGAAGTCCGTCGTCAGGATCGTGAACTTGCGGATGGACTCGGCGCGCGAGACGGCCTTGTTGGCGCGGTCCACGGCGGTATCGAGCGCTGCGAGGACGTCCACGTCGATCGCTGCGGCCTCGACGGTCATGGGCTCCTTGCCGTGCATCGCGAGCCACCCGGGCAGGCCCTCGGGATCGATCGTCATGAGTGCGCCGATGAACGGCTGCCCGTCCCCGACGACCACGCACTGGCTGACCAGGGCGTGCGCGCGGATGCGGTCCTCGAGCACGGCCGGGGCGACGTTCTTGCCGCCCGCGGTCACGATGATCTCCTTCTTGCGGCCCGTGATGCGCAGGAACCCGTCAGCGTCGAGCGAGCCCAGGTCGCCCGTGCGGAACCAGCCGTCGACGAACGCGTCCTGCGTGGCCTGCGGGTTGTTGTGGTACCCGCGGAACACGTGGTGGCCCTTGAGGAGGATCTCGCCGTCCTCGGCGATCCTGGCCCCGCAGCCCGGGAGCTGGGGCCCGACGGTGCCGATCTTGGTCGCGGTCGGACGGTTCACCGACGTCGGCGCGGTGGTCTCCGTCAGGCCGTAGCCCTCGAGGATGCGCACGCCGATGCCGCGGTAGAAGTGTCCGAGCCGCTCGCCGAGCGGGGCGCCGCCCGAGACGGCCCACTTGGTCTGCCCGCCGAGCGCCGCACGCAGCTTCTTGTAGACGAGCGCGTCGGCGACCTTGTGCTGGAGCTTGAGACCGATGCCCGGGCCCTTGGGGTCGTCCAGGGCGCGGGAGTAGGCGATCGCGGTCGCGGCGGCCCAGTGGAAGATCTTGACCTTGCCACCGGCGGCGGCTTTCTGCTCCGAGGAGTTGTAGACCTTCTCGAACACGCGGGGGACCGAGAGGATGTAGGTCGGCTTGAACTCGCCCAGGTCCTCGAGGAGGGTCTTGGTGTCCGGGGTGTGCCCGAGGACCGTGCCGCCTGCCACGACGAGCACGCCGATGAAGCGCGCGAACACGTGCGCCAGGGGCATGAACAGCAGCGTGCGACCGTTCGCCTCGGCGAAGACCTCGGGCAGCGCCTTCACGGCGTTGACGGTCAGCGAGTAGAAGTTCTCGTGCGTGAGCTCGGCGCCCTTGGGCCGTCCCGTGGTGCCCGAGGTGTAGATGATGGTCGCGACGTCCGCGAGGTTCGCGAGGCCGCGACGGCGGGCGATCTCGTCGTCGCTGACGTCCTTGCCCGCCTCCTTGAGCGCGGCGATCCCGCCGTCGTCGATCACGAACACCTGGCCCAGCTCGGGCGCCTGTGCCCGGACCTCCTCGACCGTGGCGGCGTGCGCGGGCGACTCGACCACGAGCAGCCTGACCCCAGCGTCCGAGAGGATCCACTGGACCTGCTCGGCGCTCGAGGTCTCGTAGAGCGGCACGGGCACCGCTCCCGCGGCCCACGTGGCCCAGTCGAGCAGGGTCCACTCGTAGCGGGTGCGGGACATGATGCCGACGTGCTCGCCGGGCTGGATGCCCAGGGCCACGAGGCCCTTGGCGACGGAGACGACGTCGGCGTCGACCTCCCGTGCGGTCAGTGTCTTCCAGGGGGCGCCCGGCCCGCTCTTGACCTCGACCATCGGCTGGTCGGGCCCGGCCGCGACACGGCTGGCGAAGAGGTCGTTGAGGTTGTCGAGGGGATCGACATCGATGATGCGCGGTGCGCTGAACTCGTCCATGCTGGCTCCAGTGGCAGAAGTCGACGGTGTGAGAACACTACCCACAGGTCGGAAGTGTCGTTGACCGCCTCCGAGTCGGTACTCTTCATGGTGCTGTGCGCTGTTGCGCAAGATTTCAGGCCGTACCTGGGCGAACGCCGGGATCGACCGACGATCGGAGCCGACGGACGTACGCAGAACCGATGCCGAGGCGGTGCACAACCGTTACCGGCGGGTGTTCCCATCCTGTGAGTTCCAGACCGCTACGTGAGTGAGGACCTGACATGCATGCCATCGGAGTCGACATCGGCGGAACGAAGATCGCCGCGGGTGTGGTCGACGAGAACGGCAAGATCCTTGCGCAGACGCGTCGCGACACCGAGCCCGACGACGTCGCGAGCATCGACGCAGCGGTCGCGGACGTGTACGCCGAGCTGTCCAAGGAGTTCGAGGTCGAGGCCATGGGCCTGGCCGCAGCCGGCTTCGTGAGCCCCGACCGCACGTCGGTCCTCTTCGCCCCCAACATCGCGTGGCGCGAGTACCCGCTGGCCGACAAGGTCCGCGCGCTGATCGGCGACGACGACGTGAAGATCGTCGTCGAGAACGACGCCAACGCCGCGGGCTGGGCCGAGTTCCAGTTCGGCGCGGGACGCGACGCCTCGGACATGCTCATGCTCACGGTCGGCACGGGGCTGGGCGGCGCGATCATCGTCGACCGCAAGCTCGTGCGCGGTCGCTGGGGTGTGGCGGCCGAGGTCGGGCACATGCGCGTCGTGCCCGGCGGGCACTACTGCGGGTGCGGCCACGAGGGCTGCTGGGAGCAGTACGCGTCGGGCAGCGCGCTCGTGCGCGACGGCCAGGCCGCGCTCATCGCCCAGCCGGACCGGGCTGCCGCGCTGCTCGAGCTCGCGGGCGGCGACGCCTCCAAGCTCAACGGCCCCCAGATCACGCAGGCCGCGCAGGACGGCGACGAGCTCGCGATCGAGCTGCTCGCGACCCTCGGCCGGTGGATCGGCGAGGGTGCAGCCTCGGTGACGGCGCTGCTCGACCCCGAGCTGATCGTCATCGGCGGTGGCGTCGGCGCAGCCGGCGACCTGCTGCTCCAGCCCGTGCGCAAGGCGTTCGCCGACCAGCTCTCGGCTCGTGGGCACCGCCCCGAGGCGCAGATCGACCTCGCTCAGCAGGGCAACGAGGCCGGCATCGTCGGCGCCGCGGACCTCGCTCGCAGCTAGTCGCATCGCCTCTGTCACGGGAACGGCCCCCGACCTCTGCACGAGGTCGTGGGCCGTCCGGCTTCTCGGCACGCCCCGTCAGGGGAGATGGCCGGTCGGTCGTCCCGCCCGGGTGCGCAGCGCACCCGGGGCGCGCGACGTCGTCGGGCACGGGAGCGCACGACCCGGCGCCGCCCGGACCCTGCCGCGGTGCGTGCGGGAGGCGTCCGTCAGACGACGGCGCCCGGCCCCGCACGGTCGTCCTCACGGCGGTGGGGCATGCGCCACACGAGCACCGCGAGCCCGACCAGGAACAGGCCGCCCGCGACCTGGGCCACGATCGTCGGGAACGGGCGGAGCACGACCATCCCGACGAGCAGGAGGATCGGGATGCCGGCGACCAGGCCCCAGGCCATGGTGAGCAGCGGGTCGCGGCCCATGCCGATGTCCGGGTCCGGGGGAGTGAAGTGGCTCTCGGCCTCCTCGAGGTCCTCGACCTCGGGCGTGGCCGGCCAGTCCCGGGGGCCGGCCGGGCCCTGGACCCAGGGCGCGACCGGGAACGTCTCGTGCAGGTCGCGCGGGGCCGAGGGGCGCGCGTCGGGCCCGGACGGGCCGGGACCCGCCTCGGCGACGGCCGACTCCGCCGCGGCCGAGACGTCCGAGAGGTCCGCCACGATGTCGGCCCAGCGGGCCTCGACGTCGGGGAGGTCGTCCTTCGGCGTGGTCGGCTGGTCGTCGGTCGGCTCGATCGCGTCGTCCTTCCCGTCGTTCTCGTCCTGCGGTCCTGCATTCGGTGCGGCCATGGGGTTCACTCTAGAGTCGGAACCGCAGCCCGTGTTCGCGGGGTGCTCCAAGGAGGAACGTTGTTCTACTGGTTCATGAAGCAGGTGATGGTCGGCCCCCTGCTCCGGCTGCTGTACCGTCCGTGGACGCGCGGCGTCGACAACGTCCCCGACGAGGGCGGAGCGATCCTCGCGAGCAACCACCTCGCGGTCATCGACTCCTTCATCCTGCCCCTCGTGCTGAACCGCAAGGTCCAGTTCCTCGGGAAGTCCGACTACTTCACGGGCAAAGGCGTCAAAGGGCGTCTGACGGCCGGGTTCATGCGCGGCGTGGGCACCATCCCCGTCGACCGTGCGGGCGGCAAGGCCAGCGAGGCCGCGCTCAACACGGGCCTGCGGGTCCTGGGCGACGGCGAGCTGTTCGGCATCTACCCCGAGGGCACCCGCAGCCCCGACGGGCGCCTGTACCGCGGCAAGACCGGCGTGGCCCGCCTCGCGCTCGAGTCCGGCGCGCCCGTCGTCCCGGTCGCGATGATCGGCACCAACATCGCCCAGCCCATCGGCAAGGTGATCCCCAAGCCCATGCGGATCGGGATCGTGATCGGCGAGCCGCTCGACTTCAGCCGCTACAAGGGCATGGAGAACGACCGCTTCATCCTGCGCGCCGTCGCGGACGAGATCATGTACGCGATCATGAGCCTGTCGGGCCAGGAGTACGTGGACATCTACGCCGCGACGGCCAAGGCGCGCCTCGCGGCCGGACCCGCCGCTACCACACCTCCCGCCTCGCCCGCAGCGCCGGGCGGCAGGCCGGTCCCGGACGTCCAGGTGCCGGAACCGCCGCAGGAGGACCCCGCGCCGTCAGTAGACTGAGGGAGCAGGCCGTCCCGCTGCCCCGGGGGATCCCCGGCGTCGATCGACGCAGGCACGGCGGCATCCTTCAACGAGAGGCTCCTTTGCTATGTCTGATCGTCGGCAGGTTCGTCGCGTCGCACTCCTGACGGCCGGTGGTTTCGCCCCGTGCCTGTCCTCCGCCGTGGGCGGTCTGATCGAGCGCTACACCGAGCTCGCCCCCGAGGTCGAGATCATCGCCTACCAGCACGGCTACCACGGCCTGCTGACCGGCAACAAGATCGTCGTCGACGAGGAGACCCGGAAGAACGCGGGCATCCTGCACCGCTTCGGTGGCTCGCCGATCGGCAACTCGCGCGTCAAGCTCACCAACGCGAAGGACTGCGTCAAGCGCGGCCTCGTCCAGGAGGGCCAGGACCCGCTGCAGGTCGCCGCGGAGCAGCTCAAGGCCGACGGCGTCGACGTCCTGCACACCATCGGTGGCGACGACACCAACACGACCGCGGCGGACCTCGCGGCCTACCTGCACGAGAACGACTACGAGCTCACGGTCGTGGGCCTGCCCAAGACGATCGACAACGACGTGATCCCGATCCGTCAGTCGCTCGGTGCGTGGACCGCCGCCGAGGAGGCCGCGGGCTTCGCGCGCAACATCATCGGCGAGCACCGCTCGGGCCCGCGCATGCTGATCGTGCACGAGGTCATGGGCCGTCACTGCGGCTGGCTGACCGCCGCCTCGGCCGCCGAGTACCGCAAGTGGCTCGACACGCAGGAGTGGGTCCCGGGCATCGGCCTGACCAAGGAGCGGTGGGACATCCACGCGGTGTTCGTCCCCGAGCTCGCGCTCGACATCGAGGCCGAGGCCGCGCGTCTGCGCACCGTCATGGACGAGGTCGGCAACGTCAACATCTTCCTGTCCGAGGGCGCGGGCATGAACGAGATCGTCGCGCAGCTCGAGGCGTCGGGCGAGACGGTCGAGCGCGACCCGTTCGGCCACGTCAAGCTCGACACCATCAACCCGGGTGCCTGGTTCGCCAAGCAGTTCGCGGAGAAGCTCGGCGCCGAGAAGACCATGGTCCAGAAGTCGGGCTACTACTCGCGCGCCGCGGCCGCGAACGCCGAGGACCTGCGCCTCATCAAGTCGATGACGGACCTCGCCGTGGACTGCGCGTTCAAGGGCGAGTCGGGCGTGATCGGCCACGACGAGGAGAACGGCGACCGCCTGCGCGCGATCGAGTTCCCGCGCATCGCGGGCGGCAAGGCGTTCGACGTCTCCCAGCCGTGGTTCGGCGACCTGCTGGGCGAGATCGGCCAGCCGCTCGTGCCCGCTGCTCCCACGGCGCACTGACCCGCTGATGGCGACCACGACCGGCGCGGAGATCACCCAGGGACTGGACGCGTTCCGTTCCCTCGTCGCGCAGCAGCAACCCACGTGGCCCGACGCCGCGGCCCTCGCGGACGTGTCTGCGCGGCTCGCGGCCTCCGCGCCGCTCGTGGTCCCCTCGGAGGCCGACACCCTGCGCTCGCGGCTCGCCGCCGCGGGCCGGGGTGAGGCCTTCCTCCTGCAGGGCGGTGACTGCGCCGAGACGTTCGCGGACGCCAACGCCCTGCGCATCCGCAACAAGGTCCGCACCATCCTGCAGATGGCCGTGATCCTGACGCACGGCGCGAGCATGCCCATCGTGAAGATGGGTCGGCTCGCGGGGCAGTACGCCAAGCCGCGCAGCTCGAACGACGAGACGCGCGAGGGGGTCACGCTGCCCGCGTACCGCGGCGACATGGTCAACGGGCACGCCTTCACGACCGAGGACCGCGTCCCGGACCCCGATCGGCTCATGCAGGCCTACCGGATCTCGTCGGCGACCCTCAACGTGGTCCGGGCGTTCACGGGTGGCGGTTTCGCCGACCTGCGACAGGTGCACGAGTGGAACCGCGGCTTCATGCGCAACCCCGCATACGCGCGCTATGAGAGCACGGCCGCGGAGATCGACCGCGCGATCCGCTTCATGAAGGCGTGCGGGGTCGACTTCGACGCGCTGCGCACGGTCGAGTTCTTCGTGAGCCACGAGGCGCTCATCCTCGACTACGAGCGCTCGCTCACGCGCATCGACTCGCGCTCGGGCAACGCGTACGACACCTCGGGGCACTTCCTGTGGATCGGTGAGCGCACGCGCCAGCTCGACGGCGCGCACGTGGACTTCCTGTCGCGCGTGGCCAACCCGATCGGGGTCAAGCTCGGTCCCACCACGGCTCCCGACGACGCGCTGCGCCTGATCGACAAGCTCAACCCGGACGCGATCCCGGGCCGGCTGACGTTCATCACGCGCATGGGAGCGGGTCGGATCCGCGACGCGCTGCCCGCGCTCGTCGAGGCCGTGCGCGAGTCCGGCGCCCCCGTCACGTGGGTCACGGACCCCATGCACGGCAACACCATCACCTCGGACAGCGGGTACAAGACGCGCCGCCTCGAGGACGTCCTGGACGAGGTCCGCGGCTTCTTCGAGGTCCACCGCGCGCTCGGCACGGTGCCCGGTGGCCTGCACGTCGAGCTCACGGGCGACGACGTGACCGAGGTGCTGGGCGGCAGCGAGGAGATCGACGACGCGGGGCTGGCCCTGCGTTACGAGACCCTCGTGGACCCGCGCCTGAACCACCAGCAGTCGCTCGAGATGGCCTTCCAGGTCGCGGAGATGCTCCAGGCACGCTGAGCCGGCGTCCGCTCACGACCGGGCCCGAGGCCCGGGAAGACCTCATGCAGCCCGACGGCGGCGCACCCGCAGGTGCGCCGCCGTCGGGCTGTCTCGTGCCGGTTGAGAGGGCGTGCGCGAGGTCGACGGGCCCGGAGGGGGCCGCGAGGTAGAGGGGAACCGTCGAGGTAGAGGCGTGCAGCCCTCTACCTCGACGCGAGCCCTCTACCTCGCGAACGGCCAGGTGGCCGAGCCGGGGTCAGAGGACCGAGCAACGTCAGAAGACGTTGACGACGACCGTCGACCCCTTGGGCGCGGTCTTCCCGGCCCCGCCCTCGGGGGACTGGGCGTAGACGATGTTGAGCGGGCTGATGCCCTGCGGGTGGCGCACCTCGACGACGAAGCCCGCGTCCGTGAGCATCTTCTCGGCCTCGGTGACGTTGCACCCGTAGGTGTTGGGGATCTCGACGAGCGGCGGGCCGAGCGAGACGACGAGCGCGACCTTGTCACCGCGGTGGCCCTCGGTACCGTTCTCGGGGGTCTGGCTGATGACGAGCCCCGCGGCGACCGTCTCGGAGTAGTCGTCGGTCGAGCTCGGGTCGAGGCCGAGGTCGGTGAGGGCCGTGAGCGCGGCGTCCTTCTCGAGCCCCACGACCTGCGGGACCGTCACGGGGGCGGGCCCCTGGGAGACCGTCAGCTGGACGACGGTGCTGTGGGGCTGCGAGCTGCCCTCGGGCACCGAGACGGCGAGCACGTCGCCCGCGGGCATGTTGTCGCTGTAGTCCTCGACCGGGTCGCCGACCTCGAAGCCCGCGGCCTCGAGGGCAGCGGTCGCGGAGTCAGCCGTGGTCCCGACGAGCCCGGTCGGGACGTCGAGCATCTTGACCCCGAGCGAGACCAGCAGGTTCACCGCACCGTCCTTGCGGACCTTGCCGCCCGCGGGGGGATCGGTCGAGATCACCGTGCCGGCCGGGAAGCTGTCGTCGTAGGCCTCCTTGACCGTGCTGCGCAGGTCGACCGCCCGGAGCGTCGTCTCGGCCTCGGCCTGCGTCGCGCCCACGAGGTTCCCGGGGACCGCCGTGTAGGCGCCCGGGCCGCTGAGGAACCACCAGGACGCGCCGACCGCGGCCCCGGCGAGGAGCAGGACGACCACGAACCACCACCAGCCGGCGCGCCGACGGCGTGACCGGGGTGAGGGGGTGTCGTCGGAGCCGTCGACCTCCAGGTCCCCGCGCGACATCGCGAGCGTGTGCTGCACGCCGTCGCCCTGGGCCGACGTCGTGACCAGGTGAGCGGTCGACGCGGGCCCGATACCCGTGAGGACGGTCGTCGGGGTCGAGTCGGGCTGGGCGGCCGAGGGCGAGGCCGTGGCGCCGGTCTGCCGGTCCGCGGCGGCGCGAGACGCGCCGGCCGTCGCGGCCCCCACCGCGGCGACCGAGGCCAGCACGGCCGTCGCGCCGGAGTCCGGGCTCTTTCGGTCCGTGCCTGCCGTGCCCACCGCGCGGGCCGTGCCGCTGCTCGCGGGGACCGATCGCCGGTCGAGGACGGCCGGGTCGAGCGCTGCCCGGGTCTGGCGCACCAGGGTCAGGGCCGCCCCGGCGTCGACGGGACGGTCGTCGGGTGCGCGCGCCGCGAGGGCGCAGACCAGCACGTCGAGCTCGGCGGGGAGCCACGGTTCGACGTCGGAGGGTGGCGGCACGTCGGAGTTGACGTGCTGGAAGGCGACCTGCAGCGGGGTCTCGCCCGTGTAGGGGAGGCGGCCCGTGAGCATCTCGTAGGCCATGACACCGACCGCGTACACGTCCGTCCGTGCGTCGCAGCGGCCCGACGTGATCAGCTCGGGGCCGAGGTAGGCGACCGTGCCGAGGATCGTGCTGGTCGCGGTCGACGCGGCCTCCGTCACGGCACGTGCGAGACCGAAGTCCGCGACCTTGACGTGCCCCGACGCGTCGATCAGGACGTTCTCCGGCTTGACGTCGCGGTGGACCAGGCCCTTGCGGTGGGCCGCGGCCAGGGCGTCCAGGATCTCCTCGAGCAGCTCGAGGGTGCGGCCCACGGCCAGCGCGCGCTCGTCCTGCAGGACGTGGCGGAGCGTCGTGCCCGGTACGTACTCCATGGTCAGGTAGCTGGTCTCGCCGTCGATCCCCTGGTCATAGACGGCGACCACGCCCGCGTGGGTCAGGCCCGCCGCGGCCCGCGCCTCGCGCCGGAAGCGCGAGACGAACTCCGCGCCGTCCGAGCCCTCGGCCAGGTGAGGGTGCATGACCTTGAGCGCGACCTCGCGGTCGAGTCGTCGGTCCAGCGCCAGGTACACCGTGGCCATGCCGCCACGGGCGATCTTGGACACGACCTCGTACCGCCCGTCGACCAGGCGGCCGACGAACGGATCAGTCGTCACAGTTGCCACGTGGGAAGTCTAGGCGTCCTGGGACGTGGAACCGGTGAGGCGCCGCATCGTGGTGGTGGGGGTCGTGCGGACGGATCGTGAGCGACGGGGGGCGGGCGCCGTGCCCGGAGCCACGTACGCTGGTCCCGTGACTGATGTGACTGACCTCGAGCAGCTCGTTCCCGAGTGGCTGACCCTTCCCCAACTCGCCGAGGTGCTCGGCACGACCGTGACGCAGGCCCGCAGCATCGTCCAGGACCGGCGCGTCGTCGGCGTCAAGCGTGGCGAACGCACCTCGTTCCAGATCCCCGCGGCCTTCGTGGTCCCGGCGCACCGGGCCAACCCGGCCAACGTGGCGCCCGCCCCCGAGAACCCCGAGGACGGGCGCCACGTGGTGCTCATGTCCGTGCAGGGCACGGTCGCGGTCCTCACCGACTTCGGCTTCACCGACGCGGAGATCATCGAGTGGCTCTTCAGCCCGGACGAGGCGCTCGGGACGTCGCCCATGGAGGCGCTGCTCGCCGGACGCAAGGCCGAGGTGCGTCGGGTCGCCCAGGCGCTGCTCTGACCTCCTGACGCCCGGCGCCGCTCGGCGGTGACGCGTACCGTCGAGCGGCGACGGTCGGACGCGCGCCGCCGGAGGCGCAGCGCGGGCCGGACGGTGCCCGACGCCGACGCGCCGAGCCTCAGGCCGTGCGCTGCACCGCGGCGCGCGCGAGCTCGGCGACCACCTCGGCACCCGGCGCCGCGAGGTCGGCTGCGTCGAGCGCTGCGAAGGCCTGTTCGCTCAGCTCGTCGATGAGCCGCTCGACCGCCGCGACCGCGCCGGTCTCGACCAGCAGCCCACGCAGCGTGTCGACCGTGGCCAGGTCCAGCGCGGGGTCGCCCAGAGCACCCAGCAGCAGCTCGCGCTGGGCAGGCGTCGCGGTCCGCAGCGCCCGCGAGACCAGCACGGTCCGCTTGCCCTCGCGCAGGTCGTCCCCGGCGGGCTTGCCCGTCGTGGACGGGTCGCCGAACACTCCCAGCAGGTCGTCGCGGAGCTGGAACGCCTCGCCGATCGGCAGACCGTAGGTGGGCACCGCCGCGAGGCGGTCGGGGGAGGCGCCCGCGAGGGCCGCCCCCAGCGCGAGCGGGTGCTCGACCGAGTACCGGGCGGACTTCGAGCGGATCACCGCGCGCGCCCTGGCCTCGTCGGCGTCGAGGTCCTGGCCCCACGGCACGGCCTGCGCGAGCACGTCCAGGTACTGCCCGACCGTGACCTCGGTCTGCATGTCGTCGAACAGCGTCCGGGTCCGCAGCGCGACGTCCTCGGGGACCCCGACGAGCGCCCCACGGATCTCCGCCTGGCTCCCGATGAGGCACAGGTCGCCGAGCAGGATCGCGGCCGACGAGCCGTACTGGACGTCGCTGCCGGACCAGGCCGCGTCGCGGTGCCGGGCCGCGAACGCCCGGTGCGCGGCGGGGCGGCCGCGCCGGGTGTCGGAGTTGTCCATGACGTCGTCGTGGAAGAGCGCGGCCGCCTGGAAGAGCTCGAGCGCGGCGCCCGTCCGGACGGCCGCGCGCCGGCGTCCGTCGCCGACCTGGCCGCCGTGCGCGCGCCAGGACCAGTAGCAGAAGGCGGCTCGCAGCCGCTTGCCGCCCGTGAGCAGGTCGGCGGTCGCCTGGGCGAGCGGTGCGGCGTCCTCGCCGATCGCGGCGAGCTGGGCCCGCTGGGTGTCGAGGAAGGCACTGAGAGCCGTGTCGACGTCGGGGCGGAGGTTCTCGCGGTCGACGGGCGGTGAGGCGGGCGCAGGGGCGTCAGCAGGCATGACCGCAGCCTAGGTCACGCGGGAGGTGCGACCTGCCCGCTGACCGTCACGAGCCGGGCGTCCTCGGTGTCGAGGACGCCCACGAACAGGGTCTCGGTCGCGCCCTCGGGCGTCGCCCGGTTGAACGCGGCCTGGCCGCTCAGGCCGCCCGTCGAGGAGCCCTCGACCGCGGTGAAGCCCGCCGCGGCCATCGCCTGCGAGTAGAAGTCGAGGATCTCCTGGACCGAGGCGGTCGACGAGAGGTTGAGCGTGACCTGGCGCAGGGGCTGGCCCTCGACGTCGGCCGCGGAGCTCGCGAGGACCTGCGCCTCGGGCGGGACGGGGACGGCGTCGGCCGGGAAGCCCGCGACGAGCGAGCCGGCGACGGAGCTCTCGTCGAACGAGGGCATGTCGGCAGCGGGGGACAGGCCTTCGGGGGCCGGGGCGGAGGCATCGCCCGACGGCGTCGCGTCCGTGCCGCGGTCGGGTCCGGTCGGGGGGGCGGCAGGAGCCGAGCAGCCCACGAGCAGACCGAGCGCGAGGCAGGCCGCGGTGGCGGACGCCCCCACGGTCCGGAGGCGATCGATCGAGTCAGATGGACGACGCACCCCCACACCGTAGTCAGTGCGCGGTGCGTGGCTCGACCACAGCCCACGCCGGCCCGGTCCGACGTCCACAGCCGTGCCCGCCCTCTCCTCAGGGCGCCGGTCGCGCGGTGGGATGAGCGACATGACGACCACGATCCGGGCCCGCGGGCCCCGCGAGCTCCTCGCCTACGTCCCCTTCCGGCTCGGGTACCGCCCCGACGACAGTGCGGTCCTGATCAGCCTGCGCGCCCCGCGCGGCCGGGTGGGTCTGGTCGCCCGTACGGACCTGACCGACCTCGCGGACCTCGAGCACGGCCCGCAGGTCGCCCGCACGCTCGTGTCCCACCTGTGCGCCGACGGTGCACGGCGCGCGGTGCTCGTCGTGTACACCGACGTGGACCTGCGCGCGGGCGGTGCCCCGGCGGCCCGTGAGCGTGCGGCGGTCGAGCACTGCCGGGAGGCCGCTGAGGACTTCCTCGGAGACCTCGAGGTCTGGGTCGTGGGCCCGCGGGGGTACTCCTCGCTCGACTGCCTCGACGAGGCGTGCTGCCCCGCGGCAGGCAGGCCCCTCACCGACCTCGAGTCCACCCAGGTCGGCGCGCACATGGTCCTCGCGGGGGCTGCTGTCGCGCCCTCCCGGGCCCACTCCTTCGCGATCCCGGTCCTCGAGCCCGCGCTGCGCCGTCGGGCCGTCCGGGCCTCCGCGCGCTGGCGCGCCGACCGCGAGAAGGCGCTCGCGGTCGGCGGGGACGCCGCGGCCCGCTGGCGGGCCGGAGGGCTCGAGGCGTGGCGGTCCGCGGTCGCGGTCGCCGACCGGCGCGAGGGTGGGGGCGAGACAGTGCTTCCGCCCGCCCTCCTGGGACGACTCGAGGCGGCGCTCGAGAGCATCCCGGTCCGGGACGCCGTCCTGCTCTCGTTCGCCGCGGGCACCGAGGACGTCGCGCGCCTCACCGCGACCGCCGTCCCGGGACCGCAGGTCGAGGCGGGGACCGCCTCGGCCATCGCGGCGATGGTCGACCCCGCGGTCGGGCTCCCGCCGGACCCGGACGTCGTGCGGAGCGCACGCACGGTCCTCGAGGCCGTCGTGGGAGCCGGCCGCACGGGGCGACAGGCGCCGGCGCTCACGCTCCTCGCCCTCCTCGCCTGGTGGGAGGGCGACGGCGGGCTCGCCGCGGACCGGCTCAGGAGGGCGCTCGACGCGGATCCCGCGTACCGGCTCGCGCTGCTCGTGAGGAGCGCGCTCGAGGCGGGGCTCGCGCCGGGTTGGGCCCGCGCCGAGGCGGGTGCGGCGAGGTGAGGATCCACGGGCGTTCCGGTACCGTCGCACCTGCCGGGGTGGTCCCGGTCCGCAGCCCGGGAGCAGCCCGTCCTGCGCGCGCCAGCAGGCATGCCTCAGGCATGACGGAGGATTCCCATGACAGTCGTTGTCGGCTACCTGTCCACCCCCGAGGGGCGCGAGGCGCTCGGCACGGCCGTCGACGAGGCGATCAGCCGTCGGAGCGAGCTCCTGGTCGTCGTGAGCGACAAGGACGGCCGGTCCCTCCCCGAGCAGGTCGAGGAGCGGCTCGCCGACATCGCCCGGATCACGGCGCCGCTCGACGAGGCAGGGATCCCTCATCAGGTCGTGACGGGCACGGGCGAGGTCGCCGAGGACCTGGTGGCGACCGCGGAGACCCATGGTGCCGGCCTGATCGTCATCGGTCTGCGGCGGCGGAGCCCGGTCGGCAAGCTCATCCTCGGGTCCAACGCCCAGCGCATCCTCCTGGACGCTCCCTGCCCGGTGCTCGCGGTCAAGCCCCACCGACCCTGACACGGCTCGCAGGACCCGTGAGGGGTCGCCCGGACGGCCGCGACGCGCGCGGGCAGGAGGGTGTGACCAGGACCATCGTCGGGGGGAATCTTCCGCGGCTCCGGTGCGTTGACCAGGGGACGACAGCAGCGGAGTGGACGTGTGCAGGCCCGTTGGCGGCAACTCACCCGCGTCGGAACACGCTTCACCGGCGTTCGACGACGGTTCGGCCGGTACAATATAGGTGTCCGCACATGATCCGAGAGTCCTCCGATCTCCCGGGCACGCCCCTCCAGTGATTGCCGAAAGGTCGGTTTGTGGCGCCCTCTTCCCAGAACCCCGCTCTCCCGCACGAGTTCGAACACCCCGCGTTGCAGGAACTGCTGCGCAAGGGCAGTGAGAACGGCCGGGTCGACGCCGAGAGCTTCCGCAACGCCTGCGAGAGCGCGACGATCGGCGACCCCAAGCGTCTGAAGGCCGTGCTGCGTGCACTGGCCGGTGCCGGTGTCGAGGTCGAGATCCCCGTCGCGACCAAGGTCGCCGCCGCCACCTCCTCGCGCTCCACCACGACGTCGCGGGCCGTCAAGCCCGCCACCAAGAAGGCCGCGACCCCGCGGGCAGGTGCCGTCACGACGACGCGCACCGCTGCGGCCACCGCCGCCGCCGCGGCTGAGTCCACGGACGCCGCGACCGACGAGGCCGCAGCGCCCGCCGCCAAGGCCCCTGCGACGCGCAAGCGCGCCACGACGGCCAAGACGGCTGCACCCAAGGCCGCGGCAACGACGCGCCGCAAGCGCGGAGCCAAGGACGACGAGGACTCCGACGAGGTCGTGGTCGAGGACCTCGTCGAGACCGACGACGACGCGGAGACCCCCGCGACCGCCGCCAAGCCCGCCGAGGAGGCCGACGAGTCGCGTGGCTTCGTCTACTCCGACGCGGACGACGACGACGCTCCTGCCCAGCAGGTCGTGACCGCGGGCGCCACGGCGGACCCGGTCAAGGACTACCTCAAGCAGATCGGCAAGGTCGCGCTGCTGAACGCCGAGCAGGAGGTCGAGCTCGCCAAGCGCATCGAGGCCGGCCTGTTCGCCGAGGAGCGCCTGAGCTCGGGCGACACGTTCGAGCCCAAGCTGCGCCGTGAGCTCGAGTGGATCTCGGGCGACGGTCGTCGCGCCAAGAACCACCTGCTCGAGGCCAACCTGCGTCTGGTCGTCTCGCTCGCCAAGCGCTACACGGGCCGCGGCATGCTCTTCCTGGACCTGATCCAGGAGGGCAACCTCGGTCTGATCCGTGCGGTCGAGAAGTTCGACTACACCAAGGGCTACAAGTTCTCGACGTACGCGACGTGGTGGATCCGTCAGGCCATCACGCGAGCCATGGCCGACCAGGCCCGCACCATCCGTATCCCGGTGCACATGGTCGAGGTCATCAACAAGCTGGCCCGCGTGCAGCGCCAGATGCTCCAGGACCTGGGCCGCGAGCCCACCCCGGAGGAGCTCGCCAAGGAGCTCGACATGACCCCCGAGAAGGTCGTCGAGGTCCAGAAGTACGGCCGCGAGCCCATCTCGCTGCACACGCCGCTCGGCGAGGACGGCGACAGCGAGTTCGGTGACCTCATCGAGGACTCCGAGGCCGTCGTCCCCGCGGACGCCGTGAGCTTCACGCTGCTCCAGGAGCAGCTGCACCAGGTCCTCGACACGCTCTCCGAGCGTGAGGCCGGCGTGGTCTCCATGCGCTTCGGCCTGAGCGACGGGCAGCCCAAGACGCTCGACGAGATCGGCAAGGTCTACGGCGTGACGCGTGAGCGCATCCGTCAGATCGAGTCCAAGACCATGTCGAAGCTGCGTCACCCGAGCCGCTCGCAGGTCCTGCGCGACTACCTGGACTGACCGGTTCCACCAGCAGCGCCGAGAGGCCCGCACCCCGCAAGGGGTGCGGGCCTCTCGTGCGTCCGGGGTCGTGCGCCCGGCCCGGGCGAGACGGGGTACGGGGCGCGTGGCGCCGTCGGGCACGGGGAGCGTCGCGTGCTGGCGAGAGGCTTGCACGAGGCGCGCCCGCGCCGTCGGGAGCGGCACGGGCGCTGCTCCTGCGGCCCGACGGCGGGGGCTCCGTCCGGCACGCACGACGCCCGGGCGCCGTGGTCCGGACAGAAAGAACCCCGGCCGGTGATGATCACCGGTCGGGGTTCAGGGTGTCCCGTGCGCGTCGAGCGCACGCGGGGGTCTCAGCGAGCGCCGTGCTCCGCGAGCAGGCGGTCGGTCTCGTCCTGGACGTGCGTCGCGATGTCTGCGTAGGCGGCAGCGTGCGCGCGGGCGTGGTGGGCGCAGAAGAGCAGCTCCCCACTCGGCATGGTCACGCGCACGTACGCCTGGGCGCCGCAACGGTCGCAACGGTCGGCCACGGTCAGCGGTTCAGTCGTCGTAGCAGTCACGTGACCATGTAATCATCCCGGGACCCTTTCCTCGTACCGAAATGGCCCGGGTTCGCTACCCGCGTAGCCGCGGCTTCTCGGGAATAGGGAGGTCGTGGGAACCGAGTGCGACGCGTCACGGCCCGGCGGCGAGGACCTGTGGGTGGCAGCGTCTAGGCTTTCCCTTCGTGACGACCACCTCTGAGTCCAGCTACACCGCACGGCACCTCTCCGTCCTCGAAGGACTCGAGGCCGTCCGCAAGCGACCCGGCATGTACATCGGGTCCACCGACTCGCGCGGTCTCATGCACTGCCTGTGGGAGATCATCGACAACTCGGTCGACGAGGCCCTCGCGGGCAACTGCGACGCGATCGAGGTCGTGCTGCACGCCGACACCTCGGTGACGGTCAAGGACAACGGGCGCGGCATCCCCGTGGACATCGAGCCCAAGACAGGCCTCAGCGGCGTCGAGGTCGTCTTCACCAAGCTGCACGCGGGCGGCAAGTTCGGCGGCGGCTCGTACACCGCCTCGGGCGGCCTGCACGGTGTGGGCGCCTCGGTCGTCAACGCGTTGTCCTCGCGCCTCGACGTCGAGGTGGACCGCAGCTCCAAGACCTACCGCATGACGTTCCACCGCGGCGAGCCCGGGGTGTTCGCGGACCCCGCGTCCGGACCGGACCCGGACGCAGCCTTCACACCGTTCGTCGAGCGCTCCGAGCTGGCCGTCGTGGGCAAGGCGCCCCGCGGGAGGACCGGGACCCGCGTGCGCTACTGGGCGGACCGCCAGGTGTTCCCCAAGACCGCGGTCTTCTCCTACGACGAGCTCGTGACGCGCGCGCGGCAGACGACCTTCCTCGTGCCCGGCCTCAAGATCACGCTGCGCGACGAGCGCGGGCTGCCGGGCACGCCCGGCGCCGACGGCCCGGTCGAGGAGAGCTTCCAGCACTCGGGCGGCACGATCGACTTCGTCGACTTCCTCGCCCCGGACCCCGCGGTGACCGCGACGTGGCACCTGACGGGTTCCGGCACGTTCAAGGAGACCGTCCCGGTCCTCGACGAGCGGGGCCACCTGACCCCGCAGGAGGTCACGCGCGACTGCGAGGTCGACGTGGCGCTGCGCTGGGGCACGGGCTACGACACCGAGCTGCGGACCTTCGTCAACATCATCTCGACGCCCAAGGGCGGCTCGCACCTCGCGGGCTTCGAGGCCGGGCTGCTCAAGATCCTGCGCAAGGGCGTCGAGACCAACGCCCGCCGGCTCAAGGTGTCCACCAAGGACGCCTCGGAGCGCATCGAGAAGGACGACGTCCTCGCGGGCCTCACGGCCGTGCTCACGGTCCGGCTCGCCGAGCCGCAGTTCGAGGGGCAGACCAAGGAGGTCCTCGGGACGGCCCCCGTCCGGGCGATCGTGGCGCGCGTCGTCGAGCAGCAGCTCGGCGCCATGCTGACCTCGACCAAGCGCGACGAGAAGACGCAGGCCTCCCTGCTCCTCGACAAGGTCGTCGCCGAGATGCGCGCCCGCATCACCGCGCGCAAGCAGAAGGAGATCTCGCGCCGCAAGAACGCGCTCGAGACCTCGTCGCTGCCGTCCAAGCTCGCGGACTGCCGCAGCGACGACGTCGAGCGCAGCGAGCTCTTCATCGTCGAGGGGGACTCGGCCCTCGGCACGGCCAAGCTCGCCCGCAGCTCCGACTTCCAGGCGCTCCTGCCCATCCGCGGGAAGATCCTCAACGTCCAGAAGGCCTCGGTCACGGACATGCTCCGCAACGCGGAGTGCGCCGCGATCATCCAGGTCATCGGTGCCGGCTCGGGGCGCTCGTTCGACCTCGAGGGCGCGCGCTACGGCAAGGTCGTGCTCATGACGGACGCGGACGTGGACGGCGCGCACATCCGCACGCTCCTGCTCACGCTCTTCTTCCGGTACATGCGCCCCCTCGTGGACGCGGGCCGGGTCTACGCGGCCGTGCCGCCGCTGCACCGCGTCGAGGTCATCGGCGCGGGCTCGCGCAAGAACGAGTACATCTACACGTACTCCGAGGCCGAGCTGCGCGACGTGCTCAAGAAGCTCGACCGGTCCGGCAAGCGCTACAAGGAGGACATCCAGCGCTACAAGGGGCTCGGGGAGATGGACGCCGACCAGCTCGCGGAGACCACCATGGACCCGCGCCACCGCACGCTGCGCCGTGTCACCGCGGAGCACGCCGAGTCCGCCGAGCGCGTGTTCGAGCTGCTCATGGGATCGGACGTCGCACCGCGCAAGGACTTCATCATCGCGGGGGCCGCAGGGTTGGACAGGGCGCGCATCGACGCCTGACGTCCCGTCTGCTGGGCGCTCGCCCCGCCTCGGGGCGAGCGTTCGTAGACTGCCAGGTGTGAACCCCCAGACTCTTCGTGCCACCCCGGCACGCTCGCTGACCGCCCTGACGTCCCTCCTGCTCGCGGTCGGCCTCCTGGCCGGATGCGCCCAGGGCGAGGACACGCCCGCGGCCGACACCACGGCCTCCTCGACGGTCGCCGCCGACGACGACGCGTCCGAGTCGGCGGACGACGCGACGAGCGGCGACGCTGACGACTCGGCGGACGACGTCGAGCTCACCTACGAGGGCGTCGCCGGGAAGACCGCGCTCGAGCTGCTCGTCGCTGCCGACCCCACCGCCGTGGTCCAGGGCGAGGGCGAGAACGCGTTCGTCACGGGGATCGACGGGCGCGAGGCGCAGGACTCCGCCAAGGAGTTCTGGGCCCTGTACGTGAACGGTGAGATGGCCCAGGTCGGCGCCGGGTCGCTCGTGACGGAGACGGGAGACGAGATCACGTGGAAGCTCGAGACCTACTGACCCGCTGGTGGCGCCCCGCGATCGCGGTGGCGTTCGTCGCGCTCGCGATCGTGTTCCGCCTCGTGCGCGAGGAGATCGGCGCCCCGCCGAACCTCGAGCTCGTGACCTCGGCGGCGTTCGTCGCCGCGGTCCTCGTCCGGCACCGCCTGGCGTTCCTGGCGCCGCTGGTCGTCGCGGTGGTCTCGGACCTCGCGCTGGGCAACACGTCGATCGCGCTGTTCACGTGGAGCGCGTGGCTCGTGATCGGGCTCGGCGCGCTACTCACCCGGGGCACGTCCGGGTGGGGGCGCGTGGGCGCAGCCGCCGGGCTGGGCGTCGGCGGGTCGCTGTGGTTCTTCTTCTGGACCAACTTCGGCGTCTGGTTCCAGGGTCGCGGGGTCTGGTACCCCGCGGGGCTCGACGGGCTCGTGGCGAGCTACGTCGCCGGGCTGCCGTTCCTGCGGACCATGCTGGTCGGGAACCTCGTGCTCCTGCCGGTCGTGGCCGCGGGCACGCTGCTCGTGGAGCGGCTCGAGCGGTCGCGGGGACTCGTGGCGGTGCCGCAGGCGGCGTGAGGTCGCTTCGTCTTTCGCTGAGGTAGAACGTCCCGCGCGAGAGAGAACCCGGTGGGTACTACCTCACGCAGGACGTTCTACCTCAGCGGTTTCTGGGGCCCGGACCCTGCTCACCCGAGCTCCTCGGCCAGGGCCACGATGATCCCCTCCTGCCCGCGGAGGTAGCAGAGCCGATAGGCGTCCTCGTACCGGACGATCTCGCCCACGAGCGTGGCACCGAGCGCGCCGAGCCGTTCGACCGTGTCGTCGATGTCGTCGACAGCGAACATCACGCGGTGCAGGCCCAGGGTGTTCGACGGCGCGGTGCCCAGGCCGATGTCGACCGCGTCGGGCGAGTGGTAGGTGGACAGCTCGAGCCGACCGGAGCCGCCCGGCACGCGCATCATCGCGATCTCGGACCGCATCCCGTCGAGCCCGACGACGCTCCCGGCCCAGGCCCCCTCGATGGGCGCCCTGCCCTCGAGCTCCATCCCGAGCTCGACGAAGAACGCGACCGCCGCGTCGAGGTCGGCGACGACGATGCCGATGTTGTCCAGCCGCTGGATCGCCATGGGTGCTCCTGCCTCAGTCGGTCTGGTCTGCAGCACTGACGCCGCGGTCGGCGGCGGCCATGTCGCCCGTCGCGGGGTGCCGTCGGCAAGACCGTAGCGCAGGAGCACGGTGCCCGCTGGGCTCGCCGCCGGCGGTTCGAGCAGGGTCAGGTTGGTGGGGACGGCACCGCCGTCGAACACCGACTTCCCGACGCCGAGGACGATCGGGTGGACCCACAGGTCGAGGCGGTCGAACAGCTTCTCGCGCAGCAGCGTCTGCACCAGGCCCAGGCTGCCGACGACCTTGACGTGCTCGTGCCGGTCGCGGACCTCGCGCACCGCGGCGGCGAGGTCGGGGCCGATCTGCGCAGACCCGGCCCAGGAGAGGTCGGGCTTGCCGCGGGAGGCGACGTACTTGGGGATGCGGTTGAAGAGCGCGGCGAAGTCGTCGTCCGGACCGCCCTCCTGGTGGGGCCAGAAGGCGGCGAAGATGTCGTAGGTGCGGCGCCCGAGCAGGAGGGCGTCGGTGCCCTCGTACGCGGCGGCGACCTGCTCCCCGGCGACGTCGTCCAGCAGGGGAGCCTGCCAGCCGCCGAACGGGAACCCGATCGGGTCCTCGTCGGGCCCGCCGGGCGCCTGCCCGACGAGGTCCAGGGTCGTGAACAGCTCGATCTCGATCGATCCCATGATGTGCTCCGGTGGGTCGGCGGCAGGGTCATGGGGGTAGACCGGGTGGCGCGGCAGAAGTCATCGGGCGCGCCGTGTTGTTCGACGCTCTGGTCGACTCTCCGCGACGACGTCCTGCCGATGGTTCGACGAGGCTGGTCCATCGCAGCGCTCACAGGCGACGTCGTCCCGCGGCCCGTCACGGCCGACGAGCGCTCGCGGGACGTCGCCAGGGTCAATGTTCGCTCAGATCCACCCCGAGCAGACGCCAGGCACGTAGCGCGAGCCGTAGGCGCGTGGTCGCGGGCGCGTCTGAAGAGACGGCAGCGGAGACCATCGTCACCGAGAGCATCAGGTCCGAAGCGGTGCGATCTCCCGGGACTGTGCCGTCCGCATGGCCGTACCGGACCCGCGCGTCGATGACTGCCTCGACGCGGGTTGCCAGCGAGGCGACGCGCCGGTCAGTGTTGGCGGCGCGGACGAGGTCGACGAACGCGGTCGAATCGACGATCTGCTGCGTGACCGTTGTGAGCAGGTCCCGAAGCGTCGAGCGCGGATCGGCGGCGAGCAGTTCGAGCTCCGCCACGTTGTCCTCGAAGACTGCTACAGCGAGAGCGACCCGGTCGGGAAAGTGCCGGTAGAGGCTGCCTTGCCCGACGCCGGCTCGCCTGGCGATCGCTGCGAGCGGGGCTTCGATCCCGCTTTCGGCGAAGACGGCTCGAGCCGCCGCGAGAAGTGCGGTGCGATTGCGCGCCGCCGCAGCCGGGCCGAGGTTGGCGGCTCGGCCCAGCGGCGTGTCGGTCGTGGGCATGGCAAGGAGCCTAGACCCGGGTCATCCTCGTGCGCGGGCCATGTGGCGGGCGGCACGCATGCCGAACACGGCAGCCGGGCCGATCGTCGACCCTGGACCCGGATAGGTGTGTCCCATGACGGAGGCGGAGTTGTTGCCGGCGGAGTACAGCCCCTCGATCACGGAGCCGTCCTCACGCAGGGCGCGGGAGTCGGTGTCGGTCACCACTCCGCCCTTGGTGCCGAGGTCGCCGACAACGATCTTGTAGGCGACGAAGGGCCCCTTCTCGATCGTTCCCAGGCAAGGGTTCGGGCGCACGGTCGGATCACCGTAGTAGCGGTCGTACGCCGAGTCGCCTTTGCCGAAGTCCTGATCGCGGCCGGTGCGAGCGAACCCGTTGAGACGCTCCACCGTGGACCGGAAGGTTGCCTTGTCAAGATCGAGCCTCTCGGCGAGCTCCTCGAGCGTGTCCGCCTTCACCTCGATTCCCTCGGCCCTCATCGCCTTGCTGAGCCTTGGGTCCAGTGCGAAGGAGCGCAGGTAACGGTGGCGGTGGCGGGCGTCGAGGATGAACCAGTAGTCACCGTCCTTGTCGTGCTCGAGCATGTGATGGCCGAGGTCGACATAGTACTCGGCCTCGTTGGCGAACCGGGCGCCTCGGGCGTCGACGATGAGCGAGAAGGGGAGGGAGCGCTCACCGACCAGGAAGGACGGGCCGAATCCTTCCGGGCCTGCGATCGACGCCCCCCACCAGGCGTCTTCCATGAGCTCGACGGCGGCGCCGGCCTGTTGTGCCAGGTCGATCGGGACGCCGAGAGCACCTGGGCTGCCAGACGGTGTGCCCTCGACGCCCTGGAGCTCCAGGCGCTTGGCCCTGTTCTGGTCGAAGCCACCTGCTGCGAGCATGACCCCGCGCTTCGCGCCGACCGTCACCGGATTGCCGTCCTTGCGAACCTGCACTCCGACGACCCGGTCGCCCTCGAGGAGCAGCTCCTCCAGCGGCGACTCCAGCCACAGGGGTGCCTTGCCTTCGACGAACACGGCGTGCCCGAGCCGGGCGGCGAGGCCCGCGCCGATGCCGGTGAGCTTCTTGCCGGTGATGACGCCGCCCAGCACACGGAAGACGACTCGAGCGCCGCGCCCGAATCCGTCGAGGGTCGACCAGGCGCGCACGATCTGCCAGACGTCGTCGGTCATCATCGGCAACGGCATGAGGATGCGCAGCGACTTCGCCAGCTCGCCGATCTGGCGTACGTCGAACGGCTTGGGCTCGATCGCTCGGCCGATCTTGCCGCCAGGCAGCTCTGGATAGTAGTCCGGGTAGTCGGTCGCACGGGCGAAGACGATGCCGTGCTTCTCTGCCGTGAGGACGAAGTCGTCGACGCCGTCGACATACGCCTCCTTGCGCTCGTGCGTCGAGGCGCGACCGACGACGCCGATCGTTGCCTCCATGTACTCGAGCGCCTCCGTGCGCGAGTCGCCGGCACCGGCGCGCTGCATGAGCGGGTTGTTCGGCAGCCACATGCCGCCGCCCGACATCGCGGTGTTGCCGCCCCACCGGTCGGTGCTCTCCAGCAGCAGGACGCTGAGCCCTTCATCGATGGCGCCCAGCGCGGTCGCGAGCCCCGCACCTCCCGTGCCGACGACGACGACGTCGTAGGTGTGATCGAAACTGCGCACCGTTAGCCTCCTTAACCGGACAACATTGTCCGGTTGATACTGACACACGCTCTTGCCCACCACCATGCTCGTGGTCGACCTGCGGGATCAGACCGAGAAGTACTTCGCCTCTGCGTGGTGGAACACGAACGCGTCCGTCGACTGCTCCGGGTGCAGCTGCAGCTCGTCGGACAGCACCACACCCGCCCGCTCGGGCCGCAGCAGCTCGACGACCTTGCGGCGGTCCTCCATGTCGGGGCACGCCGGGTACCCCAACGAGAACCTCGCCCCGCGGTACTTCAGGTCGAACATCCCTTGGACGTCGTCGGGCTCCTCGCCCGCGAACCCCAGCTCGGAGCGCACGCGGGAGTGCCACATCTCGGCGAGCGCCTCGGTGAGCTGCACGGACAGGCCGTGCAGCTCCATGTACTCGCGGTACTTGTTGGCCGAGAACAGCTTGGCCGTGTGCACGTCGACGGTGTCGCCCATGGTCACGAGCTGGACGGGCAGGACGTCGTAGCGCCCGGTCTCCTCGACCCACGAGCGCGGCTTGACGAAGTCCGCGAGGCACAGGTGACGGTCGCGCCGTTGCCGGGGGAACGTGAAGCGCAACCGCTCGGTCCCCACCGGACCGCCCGAGCCGCCGTCGGGCCCGTCGTGGTGCCCGACGACCACGTCGTTGCCCTCCGACCAGACCGGGAAGTAGCCGTAGATCACCGACGGGTCGACGATCCCGTCGGTGCGGATCTGCTCGAGCCACGCGTTGAGGCGCGGGCGGCCCTCGGTCTCGACGAGCTCCTCGTAGGAGGCTCCGTCGTCGGAGCGCCCCGGCTTGAGCCCCCACTGCCCCATGAACGTCGCGCGCTCGTCGAGGAACGCCGCGTAGTCGGCGAGCTGGATGCCCTTGACGATGCGCGTCCCCCAGAAGGGCGGGGTGGGGACCAGGTTGTCGGCCGCGACGTCGGAGCGGGCGGGCAGGTCCTCCTCGGGCGTCTGCGTCACGGTCACGGTCGCGTGCCGGCGCTTCTTGAGGGGAGGGAGCCCGACGGCGTCGCGCGCCTCTCCCCGCGCCACGCGGACGAGCGGCTCCATGAGTCGCAGGCCCTCGAAAGCGTCACGCGCGTAGCGGACCTCACCCTGGTAGACGTCGGCGAGGTCGTCCTCGACGTACGTACGCGTCAGGGCCGCGCCGCCCAGCAGGACGGGCCAGCGCTGCGCGTACCCGCGGGCGTTGAGCTCCTCGAGGTTCTCCTTCATGACGACGGTCGACTTCACGAGCAGCCCGCTCATGCCGATCACGTCGGCGTCGTGGGCCTCGGCGGCCTCGATCATCGCGGCGATGGGCTGCTTGATACCGATGTTGACCACGGTGTAGCCGTTGTTGGTCAGGATGATGTCGACCAGGTTCTTGCCGATGTCGTGCACGTCGCCGCGCACGGTGCCGATCACGATGGTGCCCTTGGACCGGCCGCTCGCGTCCTCGGACTTCTCCATGTGCGGCTCGAGGTAGGCCACGGCGGTCTTCATGGCCTCGGCCGACTGCAGCACGAACGGGAGCTGCATCTCGCCCTTGCCGAACAGCTCGCCCACGACCTTCATGCCCTCGAGCAGGTGGTCGTTGACGATGTCGAGGGCCTTCCAGCCCTCGTCGAGCGCGGCCTGGAGGTCGGCGTCGAGCCCCTTGAGCTCGCCGTCGACGATGCGGCGCTCGAGGCGCTCGCCGAGCGGCAGCGCGGCCATCTCGGCGGCGCGGGCGTCCTTGAGCGACGCCGAGTCGACACCGGCGAACAGGTCGAGCAGCCGGGCCAGGGGGTCGACCGTCATGTTCCCCTCGGCGTCGAACTCGCGGCGGTCCCACACGAGGTCGAGCGCGGCCTGGCGCTGCTCGTCGGGGATCTTCGCGAGCGGCAGGATCTTGGCCGCGTGCACGATCGCGGAGTCGAGCCCGGCCTCGACGGCCTCGTGCAGGAACACCGAGTTGAGGACGACGCGCGCGGCGGGGTTGAGCCCGAACGACACGTTGGAGACGCCGAGCGTGGTGTGCACGCCCGGGTAGGCGGCCTTGAGCGCGCGGATGGCCTCGATGGTCTCGATCGCGTCGCGTCGCGTCTCCTCCTGCCCGGTCGCGATGGGGAAGGTCAGGGTGTCGACGACGATGTCCTCGATGCGCATGCCCCAGGTGCCCACGAGGTCGTCGATCAGGCGGCTCGCGATGGCCACCTTCGCGTCGGCCGTGCGGGCCTGGCCGTCCTCGTCGATCGTCAGGGCGATGACCGCGGCGCCGTGCTCCTTGACCAGCGGCATGATCCGCGCGTAGCGCGAGGTGGGGCCGTCGCCGTCCTCGAAGTTCACCGAGTTCACGACCGCGCGGCCGCCGATGAGCTCGAGACCCGCCTGGATCACGGGCGGCTCGGTCGAGTCGATCACGAGCGGCAGCGTCGAGGCGCTCGCGAGCCGCGAGACGACCGCGCGGGCGTCCGCGACGCCGTCGCGCCCCACGTAGTCGATGCACACGTCCAGCAGGTGCGCACCGTCGCGCGTCTGGGCGCGCGCGATCGCGACGCACTCGTCCCAGTTCTCGGCGAGCATGGCCTCGCGGAACGCCTTGGACCCGTTGGCGTTGGTCCGCTCGCCGATCGCGAGGAACGAGGCGTCCTGGTCGAAGTCGACGTGCGAGTACAGGCTCGCGACGCCGACCTCGCGCGCGGGGCTGCGCGGGGTCACGGGCCGGGCGCGGACGGCCTCGACGACCTGACGCAGGTGCTCGGGCGTGGTGCCGCAGCACCCGCCCACGAGGCCCAGGCCGAACTCGGTGACGAACTGGGCGTGCGCCGCGGCGAGCTCGCTCGGCGTGAGCGGGTAGGAGGCGCCGTTCTTGCCCAGCACGGGCAGGCCCGCGTTGGGCATGCACGTCACGGGGATCTCGGCGTGCTTGGACAGGTGGCGCAGGTGCTCGCTCATCTCGGCGGGCCCCGTGGCGCAGTTCAGGCCGATCGCGTCCACGCCGAGCGACTGGAGCGTGGTCAGCGCTGCGCCGATCTCCGACCCCATGAGCATGGTGCCCGTGGTCTCGACCGTGACCTGCACGATGACCGGCACCGAGCGCCCCTCCGCGGCCATCGCGGCGCGCGAGCCGTTGACCGCGGCCTTGGCCTGGAGCAGGTCCTGGCTGGTCTCGACGAGGATCGCGTCCACCCCGCCCTCGAGCAGGCCGGTCGCCTGCTCGGCGAACGTGTCGCGCAGGTTCGCGTACGTCGTGTGGCCCAGGCTCGGCAGCTTGGTCCCGGGGCCCATCGAGCCCAGCACCCAGCGGGGCTGCTCGGGGGTCGAGAACGCGTCCGCGCGCTCGCGTGCGATGCGTGCCCCGGCCGCGGCGAGCTCGCGGATGCGGTCCTCGATGTCGTAGTCCGACAGGTTGGACCAGTTGGCGCCGAACGTGTTGGTCTCGACGCAGTCGACGCCGACCTCGAGGTAGGCGTCGTGGACGGCGGCGATGATGTCGGGTCGCGAGACGTTGAGGATCTCGTTGCAGCCCTCGAGCTGCTGGTAGTCCTCGAGGCTCGGGTCCTGCTCCTGGATCATGGTCCCCATGGCGCCGTCGGCGACGACCACGCGGGTGCGCAGGGCCTCGGCGAAGGCGGCGGATCGGGCGTTGGCGACGTCGTGGGGCATGAGGCGAACTGTAACGCCGGGCCGCACGCCGACACCTGGGTGTCCGGAAAACAGGATGCTGCGCGCGACGCTGCGACCTAGCGTGGTGCGCATGAGCACCGAACCGTCCGCCCCGCCGGCCCTCGCCCCGATCGCCGAGCGCGTGGCCGCGCCCGCCCACCTGCCGCTCCCCGAGGTCGACGGCCTGGTCTGGCGCTCCCTGACGCTCGCGGACGCACCGGCTCTCTTCGCGCTGACGGCGGCCGTCGAGGAGCACGACCAGCATCCGTTCCGCACCTCGCTCGAGGAGACCGAGGAGATGTTCGAGGGGGAGTGGCGCGACCTCGCCCGCGACACCCTGGTGGGCCTGGATGCCGACGGCGAGCCGCGCGCCTACGCGTCGGTCGACACCCGCCCCGGCGACGCGAGCGTCGTCCGCGCGTTCGTCCAGGGCGCGGTCCACCCGCGGTGGCGGGGACGCGGCGTCGGGCGTCAGGTCCTTGCCTGGTCGACGGGGCGTGCGCGTCAGCTCCTCGCGGCCTCGGGCAAGGAGCTGCCCGCGCGCATCGCGGGCTACGTCCAGGACGGCGATGCGCCCGAGTGCCGCCTGTTCGAGGCCGCGGGCTACACGGCCAACCGCTACTACTCGACCCTGCGTCGAGACCTGTCGCTGCCCGTCCCCGAGGTAGCGCTGGGCGACGGCCTGCGCGTCGTCCCGTGGTCTCCCGAGCTCGACGAGGCCACGCGCCTGGCCCACAACGACGCGTTCCGCGACCACTGGGGCAGCGAGCCCGCGACGCCCGAGTCCTGGGTGCACGGGCGCAGCATGTTCGCGCCCGAGTGGAGCGTGCTCGTCGTCGACGACGACGCCCCCGACGGCGTCGCTCCCCGCGCGAGCACCGGCGGCGGTCCCGTCGTGGCCGGGTACCTCCTGTCGGGGCGGTACGAGCAGGACTGGCCCGTCGCGGGGTACTCGAGCGGGTACACCGAGACCCTCGGGGTCCGCCGGGAGTACCGCGGGCGCAGGATCGCGCTCGCGCTCCTCAGCGCGGGCATGACCGCCTACCAGGCCGGCGGGGTCGAGTACGCCGAGCTCGACGTCGACACCGAGAACCCGTCCGGGGCCCACGGGCTCTACGCGAGCCTCGGCTACGAGAAGAAGGACGGCTCCCGGATGTACTCGATCGAGCTCTGAGGCCCTACCGTGTCCCCAGGTCAGCGCGGCAACGGTGCCGCGCGCCAGGGCGCCCGTGACCCGGGTCGCCCTTCCTGGAAAGGGAACGACGTGGTCTCCTCGACTCCTCGCGTCTCGCACGCACCCACCTCGCACCGAGCGGTCTCGATCGTGACCGTGCTGCGGCGCCGCCCCGTGGCGGCGCTCGCGGCCGGTGCCTTCCTGCTGCTCTCCGCGGTGCACCTGATCGCCCACCTGGCCCGAGCAGAGCAGGTCGCGAACGTGACCCAGTGGTTCGTCATGCCGCTCCTGGCGCTCGTCGTCTGGACCGCGACGGGTGCGCCCCGGGGAAGTGTCGCCGCACCGACCGCCGCATCCGCCGCTACATCCGCCGCCGCACCGGCCGCCGGGCCGCGCGGGCGGTCCCGCCTCGTGCGGTGGACGCTCGTCGCGCTCGGGTTCTCGTGGCTCGGTGACTCCGCGCCCGACCTGTCGAGCGGTCACGCCTCGTTCCTGACCATGGTCGGGTTCTTCCTGCTCGCGCAGGTCGCGTACGTCGCGGCCTTCTGGCCGTCGCGCGGTTCGAGCGTGCTGCGTCGCCCGGTCCTGCTCGTCCCCTACGCGCTCGCCCTCGTCGCGCTCGTGGTCCTGTGCGCCCCGCACGCGGGCGCGCTGCTGGTCCCGGTCATGGTCTACGGCCTCTGCCTGACGCTCATGGCGGTGCTGTCGACCGGGGTGAACCGGGTCGCGGGCATCGGCGGGGCGATCTTCCTGGTCTCCGACGCGCTCATCGCCCTGGGGGCGTTCGTCCCGGGCTTCGAGGTCCCGGGGCCGCTGTCCTCGGGGTTCTGGGTCATGATCACCTACCTCGCGGGCCAGGCGCTGCTCGCGGTCGGGATCCTGCGCCGCGACGCGGCCGAGGCGGGGGAGTCCTAGGCGGTCTGGCCGTGCCGGCCGCGTGAGACGGCCGAGGGGCCGACCGGAGACACCGGTCGACCCCTCGGCCGTCCGCCGCGTGGAGCGGCGGGGTCGTGCTGTGCTCAGCCGACGCCGATCGCGGTGATCGGCACGTCGAGCGGGGCGCCCGAGCCGTCGCGTCGCTGGTCGACGGGCGGGAGGTCGACCGGCTGCCCGGCCGAGCCGACGGCCCGACCGGGGCCACGGCCCACCCACGCGAAGATGAGCGAGTCCTCGCCCTTGAGGAAGCGCTGGGCCCGGACGCCGCCCGTCGCGCGTCCCTTGCCCGGGTACAGCTCGTAGGGCGTGACCTTCCCGGCGCCTGCCTGCGTGCCCGGCAGGGCGTCGGCCGACCCCGCGATGGTCACGACGGTCATGAGGTCGCGGCTGTCGGCCTCGACCACGCCGAAGAACGTGACGCGCTGGTCCGGGCCGAGCTTGATGCCCGCCATGCCGGCCGCGCTGCGCCCCTGGGGGCGTACCGCCGAGGCGTCGAAGTGCAGCAGGTTCGCGTCGGAGCTGACGAACACGAGCTCGTCCTGGTCGGTGACCGGGGCCGCGCCGACCACGCTGTCGCCCTCCTTGAGGGAGATGACCTCCCAGGCGTCGCGGTTGGTCGGCATGTCGCCCGCGAGGACGCGCTTGACCACGCCGCCTGCGGTGCCGAGCGCGAGGGTGGGCGCGTCGGGGTCGAGCGAGACGATGGTCAACGGTGCCTCGCCCGGCTCGAGGCTCACGATCTCGCTCAGCGGCACGCCGCCGGACAGGCTCGGGGCCCCGTCGGTCGGGGGCAGGGTCGGCAGGTCCAGCACCGAGAGACGCACGATCCGTCCGCGGCTCGTGACGAGCCCGACGTCGCTGCGCACGCTCGCGAGCACCGTGCCGCGCAGCGCGTCGTGCGAGTGGCGGCGCCCGCCCGTGCCGGGCTCGGTCGCGTCGCTCGTGCGGGCCAGGAGCCCGGTCGCGGACATGAGCGCCCAGCAGGGGGTGTCCTCGACCTCGAGCGGCACGGCCGAGACGGTACCGAGCACGCCCTGGGCCGAGGTGGGTGATGCGCCCGCCGACTCGAGCAGGATGGTGCGGCGAGGCGTGCCGTAGGTCTTGGCGACCTCCTTCATCTCCGCGGAGACGACCGCGCGCAGCTTGGCGTCGTCGCCGAGGATCTCCTCGAGCTGGGCGATCTCGAGCCGTAGGGCCTCCTGCTCCTTCTCGAGCTCGAGGCGGGAGAACTTGGTCAGGCGGCGCAGGCGCAGCTCGAGGATGTACTCGGCCTGGGGCTCGGAGAGGTCGAAGACCTCGCGCAGGCGGGTGCGGGCCGTGTCCGCGTCGTCGCTCGTGCGGATGACCTGGATGACCTCGTCGATGTCGACGATCGCGAGCAGCAGGCCCTCGACCAGGTGCAGTCGTTCCTTGCGCTTGGCGAGGCGGTAGGAGCTGCGACGGCGCACGACGTCGATGCGGTGGTCGACCCACACCTGGAGCAGCTCACGCAGCCCCAGCGTGCGGGGCTGGCCCTCGACGAGAGCCACGTTGTTGATGCCGAACGAGTCCTCGAGCGGCGTGACCTTGTAGAGCTGCTCGAGCACGGCCTCCGGGTTGAAGCCCGTCTTGATCTCCACGACCAGGCGCAGACCGTGCGCGCGGTCGGTCAGGTCGGTCGCGTTGGTGATGCCCACGAGCTTCTTCGACTTCACGCCCTCGGCGATCTTCTCGATGACCTTCTCGGGGCCGACGAGGTAGGGCAGCTCGGTGAAGACGATGCCCTTGCGCTTGGCCGTGATGTTCTCGACGCGTGCCGTGGCCCGGGTGCGGAACGAGCCGCGACCCGTGCGGTAGGCGTCGCGGATGCCGTCGAGGCCGACGATCTTGCCGCCTCCGGGCAGGTCCGGGCCGGGGATGAAGCGCATGAGCGCCTCGAGGCCCGCGGTGGGGTGCTTGATGAGGTGCTGGGCCGCGGCGACGACCTCGACCAGGTTGTGGGGCGCCATGTTGGTCGCCATGCCGACCGCGATGCCCGCGGCTCCGTTGACCAGGAGGTTGGGGATGGCCGAGGGCAGGACCTCGGGCTGGGTCAGCTTGTTGTCGTAGTTCGGGATGAAGTCGACGACGTCCTCGTCGAGCCCGACGGTCATGGCCATGGCCGAGGTCGCGAGGCGGGCCTCGGTGTACCGGGGGGCCGCGGGGCCGTCGTCGAGCGACCCGAAGTTGCCGTGCCCGTCGACGAGGGGCAGGCGCAGCGAGAACGGCTGGGCCAGGCGGACCAGCGCGTCGTAGATCGCGGTGTCTCCGTGCGGGTGGAGCTTGCCCATGACCTCGCCGACGACTCGCGCCGACTTGACGTGGCCGCGGTCCGGGCGCAGGCCCATGTCGGACATCTGGAACAGGATGCGGCGCTGGACGGGCTTGAGCCCGTCGCGCGCGTCCGGCAGGGCGCGGGCGTAGATGACCGAGTACGCGTACTCGAGGAAGGACCCCTCCATCTCCGTCGTGACGTCGATGTCGATGATCTTCTCGTGGACCTCGCTCGGGTCGAGCGGGGCTTTCGAGGCGGACGGTCTGCGCGCCATGGGTCGTCGGGCTCCTGCGGGTCGGTGGATCGGGGACAGCGGTCGTCGCGTGGCGAAGGCTCGGGTGCGGCGGGCACAGCGGGCACGGTGTGCGGCCTGGTGGTCCAGGACACGCAGCACCAGCGAACGATACTGCGGGGCACCGACACCCGGGCCCCATTCTCCCGCGAACCGGGCGTGCCGCTGACCAGCGGTGCCACGACCCACGTAGCCTAGGGCGGGTGAGCGGACACGACGTCCCGGCGGAGCCCGACGCGGGGCCCCACGACGCCGGCCAGGGGGAGTACCCGGTCGAGTGGGAGGCGGACGTGGTGCTGCGCGACGGCAGCACGACGCACGTGCGCCCCATCCGCCCGTCCGACGCCCCGGCCCTCCAGCGCTTCCACATGGGGCAGTCCGAGCGCTCGACCTACCTGCGCTTCTTCGCGAACATCGAGCGGCTCTCGGACCGTGACCTCGCGCGCTTCACGGTCGTCGACCACGACGAGCGCGTGGCCCTGGTCGCGGTCAAGCGCGTGGGAGAGGATGCGCGCGAGGACATCATCGGCGTCGCGCGCTTCGACAAGGTGACGCCGCACGAGGCCGAGGTCGCCTTCAACATCGCCGATGCCGAGCAGGGGCGCGGACTGGGCTCGGTGCTGCTCGAGCACCTCGCGGTCGCGGCGAGGGAGCGCGGGGTGCGGCGGTTCAGCGCCGAGGTGCTGCCGCAGAACGGCAAGATGCTCGCGGTCTTCCAGGAGGCCGGGTACGCCACGAGCCAGCACGTCGACGACGGGATCGTCGCGGTCAGCGTCGACCTCGACCCGACCGAGCGCTCGCGGGCGGTCATGGCGGACCGCGAGCACCGCGCCGAGGCACGGTCGATGCACGGCCTGCTCACGGCGCGTCGCGTCCTGCTCGTCGGGCCGGGTCCGACGGCGGAGCCCGGCACCGCGAGCCGTCTCATGGCAGAGCGCGTGCTCGCCAACGCGTCGACGGACCCGGGCGACGGCACGTTCGACGTCGTGGGGGTCGCTCCACCGGCGGGCTTCGACGACCTTGCCGCAGCGCCCGCGGAGGGAGGAGCCGAAGGAAGGGCGGAGGGCGACACCGCACCGGCTCCCTCGGCCGTCCGGTTCTTCGGGCGGATCGCGGACGTCCCCGGGCCCGTGGACCTCGCCCTGCTCGCGCTGCCCCCGCACGAGGCGATCGCGGCCACGGCCGAGCTCGAGCGTCTGGGCGTGCGCGCCGTCGTCGTGCTCTCGGCGGGGTACGCCGAGACCGGTCCCGAGGGCCTGGCCCTGCGGCGTGAGCTGCTGCGCACCGCGCACGCCGCCGGGATGCGCGTGGTCGGCCCCGCGACCTACGGGCTCTTCACGACCCACGTCGAGCACCGGCTCAACGCGAGCCTGGCCGAGGTGCTGCCGCCCGCCGGGAGCATCGGGATCTTCTGCCAGTCGGCACCCACTGCGGTCACGCTCCTGGCGACCGCGCTGCGGCGCGGGATCGGGGTCTCGTCGTTCGTGTCGGCCGGGCATCGGGCCGACGTCTCGGGCAACGACCTCATGCAGTTCTGGCAGGACGACCCCGAGACCTCGGTCGTGTGCCTCTACCTCGAGTCGATCGGCAACCCGCGCAAGTTCTCCCGCATCGCGCGCAGGCTCGCGTCGGTCAAGCCCGTCGTGGTCGTGACCGCGGGGCGCTCGGGGCAGGTCGTGCCGCCCGGGCACGCGGTGCGCTCGACCCGTGCCCCGCGCCGCACGCTCGACGAGATGCTGCGCCAGTCGGGCGTGATCCACGCCGAGAACACCCACCACCTGGTCGACATCGCCCAGCTCCTGGCGTACCAGCCGCTGCCTGGCGGTCGGCGCATCGGGCTCCTCACGTCGTCGGCCGCGCTCACCGCGCTCGTCGCGGAGGCCGTGGGGTCGGCCGGGCTCGTGGTCTCGGACCGGTCGGGCTTCGTGGCCGAGGACGCCGACGACGCCGAGGTCGAGGCCGCGGTCGCGGCGATCTTCGCCCCCGACGCGTGCGACGTCGTCGTCGCGGTGCACGTACCCACGGTGCGACCGCGCGGGGAGGCGTTCTCGCGGGCCGTCGCGCGCGCGGCTGCGGCGAGCGGTCGCACCACGGTCGCGAGCGTCCTGGGCATGCACGGGCTCGCCGAGGAGCTCTCGGCCCCCGACCCGGCGAACCCCGACGGTCCACCCGTGCACGTGCCCGCCTACTCGACGCCCGAGGACGCGGTCGCCGCGGTCGAGGCCGTGGTCGGGTACGCCCGCTGGCGCGAGGCCGACCACGGGACGGTCGAGCGGCCGACGGGCGTCGACTCCGACGGGGCGCGCGCCCTGGTCGAGGCGGCGCTCGTCGGGGACACCGTGGTGGACCTCGACGCCCAGGACGTCGCGCGCCTGCTCGCGGCCTACGGGATCGAGCTGTGGCCCTCGCGCCGCGTCCGCACGGCCGACGAGGCCGTCGCGGCGGCCCAGGACATCGGCTGGCCCGTGGCTCTCAAGAGCACCGCGGAGTCGCTGCGGCACCGCGCGGACCTGGGGGGAGTGCGCCTCGACATCGGCGACGAGGACGAGCTGCGCGACGACGTCGAGCAGATGCGCCAGACGCTCGCGGCCGTGCTGCCGGGGGCTCGCAGCACCGGGACCGGTGACGACGAGGAGGGGGGCCCGGGCGGCCCCGCGCCGTTCGAGGTCCAGCGCATGGCCGACGCGGGCGTCGCGTGCGTCGTGCGCTCGACCGAGGACCAGCTCTTCGGCCCGGTCGTCTCGTTCGGTCTCGCGGGCGACGCGGTCGACCTCCTGGGCGACGTGAGCTACGGCGTGCCGCCGCTGACGGACGTCGACGTCGCGACCATGGTCCGCTCGATCCGCGCCGCGCCCCGCCTGTTCGGGTACATGGGCGCGCCCGTCGCGGACACCGCGGCCCTCGAGGACCTGCTGGCCCGCGTGTCGCTCATGGCCGACGAGCTGCCCGAGCTGCGCAGCGTCGAGATCTACCCGGTCGTGGTCGCCGAGCACGGCGCGGCGGTGCTGGGCGCCCGCGTCCAGGTCGCTGGTGCCCAGCGCGCCGACACCCTGCGCCGGGCCCTGCCGGGCTGAGGCGTCCACAGGCCCCCGCGGGGCCGAGGCGCCCACAGCCCGGGGGCGGACTGGCCCCGCCGCGTCGAGCGGTGGGAGAATGCGCGGGTGCCATCTGCTGAATCTGCCTCCCGGACCGACCTGACCTCCCAGCTGCGCCGTGCGGGCTACTACCCCGAGCTGGTCCAGGACGTCCTCGACGTCGCGATCGCCGGCGAGGAGCTCGTGTCCCACCTGGTGTACGTCGAGACGACGTTCGACACCGAGGTCCGTCGCCACCTGACCGTCCTGGTCCTGACCCCCACGCGCCTCATCACGGCCCACGTCGACGACCACCCCGCGGACAGCGAGAACCCCTCGGCCTCCGCAGCCGCGACCACCGAGTCCGTGCCGATCACCGAGCTGCGCTCGGTCTCGCTCACGCACGTCGTCCTCGACCCCGAGAAGCACCGCAGCGGCACGCCCCCCATCGAGGTCACGCTCGCGATCGGCTGGGGAGCCGTCTCGCGCGTGGACCTCGAGCCCGCCCAGTGCCCCGACCCGGGCTGCGAGGCCGACCACGGCCTGACGGGCCAGATCACTCCCGACGACATCGTGGTGCGCGTGAGCGCCGAGGCGGAGGGCCGCGACGCCGTCCGCAACGCGCTCGCGTTCGCGCGCGAGCTCTCGACGGCCACGGCCCGCCGCGACGCAGGCCGGGCGAGCCGGTGACGGTCCTGCCCGAGGTCCTGCCCGACGGCCTGCTCGCCCCCCGCTACGACGGGCTCGCGCTCAGCTCGGTCCTGCCCGCGGCCGCGGGCGCGCTCGGGGTCGACCTGACGACCGCCACGGGGACCCGCTCGACCCAGGCGCGCACCGACCTCGCGCTGCCCGCCGCTGACCGGGTGTGCGTCGTCCTGGTCGACGGGCTCGGCCACGCCAACCTCACCGAGCGCGCGGGGCACGCCCCGTTCCTGCGCTCGCTCCTCGCGTCCTCGCGCGTGCTCACCTCGAGCTTCCCCAGCACGACCGCCGCGGCGATCGGGACCTTCGGCACGGGGACCTCGCCCGGGCGGACGGGCATGCTGGGGTACACCCAGCGCAACGCCGCCACGGGGCGCCTGGCCAACATGGTCTCGTGGGAGGGCGCTGCCCCGCCCCAGGAGCTCCAGCAGGAGCCGCCCGTCCTCGAGCAGGTCGCGGCCACGGGCCGCGAGGTCCTGTCGGTGGGGCCCGCGCGCTTCGCGGGCTCGGGCATGACCGTGGCCGCCCTGCGCGGCGCGCGCTACGTCGCGGCAGAGTCCATCGCGGACCGCGTCGACACGGTCGCCTGGGAGCTCACGGCCCCCGGCCTGGTGTACCTGTACTGGGGAGACGTCGACAAGGCGGGCCATCACCACGGCTGGCGCTCGCGGCAGTGGGGCGACGCGCTCTCCGACCTCGACCGCGAGCTCGGGCGCCTGGCCCGGTCGCTGCCCCACGGCACGCTGCTGCTCGTCACGGCCGACCACGGGATGGTCGACGTCGACCGCTCGCAGCGCTGGGACGTCGCCACGACGCGTGCGCTCGGCCGCGGGGTCGCGCTCGTGGGCGGCGAGCCGCGTGCCGTGCACGTCTACACGCAGCCGGACCAGGCCCCGGCCGTGGCCGGGCGGTGGTCCGAGGTCCTCGGGGACGCAGCCCTCGTCGCGCTGCGCGAGGACGCGGTCGCCGCGGGCTGGTTCGGTCCCGTCGCGGAGCACGTGCTGCCCACGATCGGCGACGTCGTGGTCGCGATGCGCGGCCGCGCCACGGTCGTGGACTCGCGGACCCAGACGCCGGCCTCGATGCAGCTCGTCGGGGTCCACGGCTCCCTCACGCGCACCGAGATGCAGGTCCCGCTGCTCGTCACGACCACCTGAGCACGACGCCTCCGCCCGGGCGTCGCGAGCACCCGGTCACATCCTCCCGGGGACCTGTTCCCCCGCACCGAAAGGTCCACGACCGTGGCTGAGCTCGTCTTCTTCTCCGGGACGATGGACTGCGGCAAGTCCACCCTCGCCCTCCAGCTCGACCACAACCACACCGCGCGGGGTCGGTGCGGACTGATCTTCTCGCGCAACGACCGTGCCGGGACCGACCGCCTGTCCTCGCGCCTGGGACTCGAGGTCGCCGCGCACGAGGTCCGCGACGACACCGACTTCTGGACCTTCGTGGTCGACGAGCGGATGCGCGGCACCACGGTCGACTACCTGATCTGCGACGAGGCCCAGTTCTACTCGACGACCCAGGTCGAGCAGCTGGCCCGTCTGGTCGACGAGGTCGAGATCGACGTCTACGCGTTCGGCATCACGGCCGACTTCCGGACGCGGCTCTTCCCCGGCTCGGCGCGGCTCATCGAGCTCGCCGACCGCGTCGAGGTGCTCCAGGTGCAGTCGCTGTGCTGGTGCGGGGCGCGTGCGACGCACAACGCGCGCACGATCGACGGCTGGATGGTCGTCGAGGGGGCCCAGGTCGTGGTCGGCAACACGGGCGAGAGCGCGAGCGAGGTCGCGTACGAGGTCCTGTGCCGCCGGCACCACATGCGTCGCATGACGTCGGTGTCCGCGCGGCTGCGCTCGACGACCGCGGACGGGCTCGCGCTCGACCTGCCGGGGGCCGCGGGGTAGGGGCACGGCCGAGGTCATCGCGTACCGCCGCGCGCCCTCGAGGGCACGTCCGGCGGAGAGCGCCGTCGCCCTTGCAGGGCGGGGGAGAGGTGGTCAGTGCTCGGGCTTGGCGCCGAACACGATCTCGTCCCACGAGGGGACGCTGGCACGCGTCTTGCGCGGGCGACGCGGTTCGCCCGTGCGGGGGGTGGGGCGTTCGCCGTGCTCACCGGTCGCGTCGGGCTCGTCGCGCTCGCTCCGCACGGTCCCGACGACGTCGCGTCCCCCGTGCGGGGCCACGGTCGGTCGCGAGGTGATCGCCTCGGCGGCCCCGTCCTGGTCCGGGGGAGCGTCCGCCGCGCCACGGTCGTCGTCGGTCTCGTGGGACCCGCGGTGGCCCGTGCCCGCAGGGTGCCCCGTGCCCCGGTGCGACGACGACGCGTCGTGCTCTCCGTCGTCGGGCGCCGGACGCTGCTCCTTGCGGCTCGCCTTGCTCAGCGAGAAGACCTTGGCCCCCGGGGGCTCCTCGTCCTCCGGTGTCTCGTCCCGGCGCCCCGAGCGCTCGCCGAGGTCGAACGTCTGCGGAGGCCCGAACCCCTCGAACGGGGCCGAGGGCTCGTCCCGGTGCTGGCGGACGCCGCGACGCTGGCTGAGGTCGTCGAGCATCGACGAGGTCGAGTCGGTCTCCTCGTGCAACGGGGAGGGCGCGTCGTCGCGCTCCGCCGGGTCCGTGGGCGACGCGGCGGACGGTGCCGACTGCGCTGTCGACGACGACGGTCCTGCTGACGCCTGCCCACCCCGGGCCGAGTGGTCGAACAGCGCGCCGCGGACCCCGCGGACGGGCTCCTCGGCGACGTCGGTGCCCGACAACCAGCGAGCCTCGTCCTCGAGCGCGTGCAGCGTGCGGTTCTGGGGGTCGTACGACCAGCGCGCGCTGCGCGCACGGTCACCGATGAGGAAGAGCGCCGTGACGGTCCACGGACCCGCGTGGGTGCGCGCGGCGGACCACTCGACGTCGTCCTCGGCGACGCCCCGTGCCGTGAGGCGCTCGGAGACCACCTCGCCCAGCGTGGGGGAGTCGTCGTCGTGGCCCGCGCGGTTCTTGAGCACCTGACCCACGACGTACTCCTGCTCGGCGAGCACGGGGCCCTCGAAGCGGTGGACCTGCTCGATCGGGATGCCGGCCTTCTCGGCCACCTCGCGGGCACTGAGCCCCGCACGCAGCTGTGCCTGGATCTCGCGCACGGGCAGCACGTCGGGGGACTGCGAGCGCAGGTGTTCGAGCTGGGCGCGGTCGCGGCGCATGGCGGCGCGCAACGCGTCGTCGACGGGCAGGGTGAAGCGCGCACCGTCCGGTCCGGCGAGGACGAGACGCTCCCCGTCCTCGTGCACCCTCACCAGCTCAAGCTCACTCATGAATCCTCCAACGACGTCGCAGACCGGCTCGTCGCCGGTGGGCCTGCACTCCCGAGAGTGCCACCCCGGCGCGCCGGGACGGCGCAGGCGGCTCGGTGTGCCGCCCGGTGAGGTCTGCTGGGATGATTCTCCCCGTGATCGAGTTCCCCCTGGACGACGTCCTCGAGCTGGGCGCGGTGTTCTGCGCCGCGCTGTCCGGAGGGCTGGCCGCGATCCGCAAGTCCTTCGACATCTTCGGGGTCCTGGTGCTCGCCTGGGCGACCGGGCTGGGCGGCGGGATGCTGCGCGACGTGCTCATCGGCGCCATACCCCCCGTGGGGATCTCGAGCTGGAGGCTCGTGGTCGCGGCGCTCGCGGCCGGCGTCGTCATCTACTTCTTCCACCCACGCCTCGAACGCATGCGCCGCGGCATCATCGTGCTCGACGCCGGTGCGCTCGCGCTCTTCGTCGTGGTCGGGACGACCAAGGGCCTCGACTACGGCGTCGGGATGATGGCCGCGGTCATCGTGGGGACGCTCACGGGGATCGGGGGCGGGATCCTGCGCGACCTGCTGAGCAGCGAGGCGCCGCTCATCCTCCAGGACCGCCAGCTCTACGCGGTCCCCGCGATCGTCGGGGCCTCGATCACGGCCGTGCTGTGGCACGAGGGGTGGCTCACGCTCTGGAGCCAGCTCGCGACGATCGGCCTGGTGTTCGGCTTCCGGCTGGTCTCGCTCCGGCTCGGGTGGACCGTCCCGGGGCCGTGGTCGGGTCGTCGCGGGGGTGCGGGGTCGGGCAGGATGTGAGCCGTGACCTTCTTCATCGATGACCCCCGCCTGCCCGACGACGTCACGATCGCCGCACTGCGCGCGCTCGCCGAGAGCATGGCCAGGGAGGCGGGAGCGCTCGTGCGCGAGGGCCGCCCCGAGCACGTCGAGGTGGCCGCGACCAAGTCGAGCGCGGTCGACGTCGTGACGGCCATGGACGCCGAGTCCGAGGCCCTGCTGCGCCGGATCATCGCGCGGGAGCGGCCCGACGACGCCGTCCTCGGCGAGGAGGAGGGGGCCTCCGAGGGGACGTCGGGCCTCACCTGGGTCATCGACCCGATCGACGGCACCGTCAACTACCTCTACTCGGTGGCCTCGTACGCGATCTCGGTCGCGGTCGTCGTGGGCCCCCCGGACCCCGCGCAGTGGACGGTGCTCGCTGGGGCGGTGCACTCGATCGTCGACGGCCGGACCTGGACAGCGGGGCTCGGGGCGGGCGCGACGCTCGACGGCGAGCCCGTGCGCGTCAACCCGGCGGGACCGCTCGCGACCTCGTTGGTCGGCACCGGGTTCGCGTACGACGCCGAGCGGCGCCGTCACCAGGCCGAGGTCCTGACGACGGTCCTGCCGCAGGTCCGCGACATCCGCCGGCTCGGGTCGGCGGCGATCGACCTGTGCCTGGTCGCGACCGGGAGCCTCGACCTGTACTACGAGCGCGGGCTGAACCCGTGGGACCTCGCGGCCGGGGCCCTCGTGGCCCAGGAGGCCGGAGCGCTCGTGACCGGCCTGCGGGGACGTCCGGCCGGAGCGGACATGACGGTCGCCGGACCGCCGGCCGCGGTCGACGCGCTGGTCGCGATCCTCGAGTCGGCGGGAGCCGATTCGGGGGTCTGATCCTCGGGCCGCCGCAGGGGTGACGAGGAACACCCCGCGCTGAGGGTGCGCTCGCGCGGTATTTGGTGCAGAATCCGGGGGCCACCGGGAACAATTCCGGGTGGCGGAGCATTACACCGCGTACACCAGTCAGGACGTCTCGCGAAGCGTCCTACGGAGTGCCAGTTCGACGGCCTTCGCCGGACCGAACGACCCCCATGTTCGACCACGACGTTCCGGAGTGTGACCCCACAGATGGCAACTGACTACGACGCCCCCCGCAAGAGCGAAGAGGATCTCAGCGAGGACTCGATCCAAGAGCTGCAGGCTCGTCGCTCCGACAAGAGCTCGGGCGTTGTGGACGAGGACGAGACCGAAGCAGCCGAAGGGTTCGAGCTCCCGGGCGCGGACCTGTCCGGCGAAGAGTTCTCGGTCCGTGTGCTTCCTCGGCAGGCTGACGAGTTCACCTGTTCGAGCTGCTTCCTCGTGCACCACCGCAGCCAGCTCGCGTACGAGAAGAACGGGCAGCAGATCTGCTCGGAGTGCGCGGCCTGAGCGCCGAACCCTCTCACGACGAACGGCCGTCACCCCTCGGGGTGGCGGCCGTTCGCGCGTGCAGGGCCCCGGCGTGGGCGGCCCTCGGGTCGCCCCGGGGGCCGGCGGCTCAGGCCGACGCAGACCGCGCCGAGGCCGTGATCGCTGCGGCGAGCGCGGGGGCGTGGCGCGTGGAGACGAGCCAGTACGGCGTCGGGTCCGCCGGGTCGTCGACCTCGACACGGACGCCCGTGCGGGCCCAGGCCCGCAGGCACACGTACGCGCGCGCGTCGAGCCCCGGGCCGAGCTCGTGCGTCATCGCCTCGCGGTCCAGGACCGTGACGTCGCGCAGCAGCGAGGTGGGGATGACGGCCCGTCCGGCCCGCAGGTGGGGCGTGCCGTCGGTGCCGGGGGCCACCGAGACCACGGGCGACGTCCACCAGAGCAGGCCCACGAGGACCACCAGAGCGATGCCCGCGGTGACGTAGGACAGGACCTCGTCCACGGGCCACAGGGCGATGCCCAGGATGACGGCGAAGGCGAGAGCGGCGGACCAGCCGCCGGGTCCGGGCAGGAGGCGTTCGCGGTAGGCGGCGTCAGGCTGAGGCATGGGTTCATCATCCCAGGTCCGCGAGGTGCCCCGTGGCGATGTTCGCCGCCCCGCCCGTCGAGCACTAGGCTCTGCGGGTGCCCACCGAAGAACCTGCGCCCTCGCGCGTGCCCGTGCCCTCGTCCGCCCGTCCGGGCGACGTCGAGGTGCTCGTCCAGCTGCTCGACGACGTCGCGGCGGTCCCGTCGTACGCCCACCCGGGCGATGCTGGGGCAGACCTCGTGACGACCGTGGACGTGGTGATCGCGCCGCAGGGCCGGGCGACCGTGCCCACGGGGCTCGCGATCGCGCTCCCGGACGGGTATGCGGCGTTCGTGCACCCGCGCTCGGGCCTCGCGGCCCGGCACGGCCTGACGATCGTCAACGCGCCCGGGACCGTCGACGCGGGGTACCGCGGCGAGATCAAGGTGATCCTGCACAACACCGACGCGTCGGAGCCGGTCGTCCTGCATCGCGGCGACCGCATCGCGCAGCTCGTGATCCAGAAGGTCGAGCACGCGCGCTTCCTCCAGGCGCAGAAGCTGCCCGGGTCGCACCGGGGCGAGGGCGGGTTCGGCTCGAGCGGCGGGTGGGCCACCGGGCGGTGAGCCCGGGTGCCCGCCGTGTTCGCTCGTGGCCGAGGGCGGTCACGGGAGCGGCGCGGCGGTCTAGTGTGGTGGGGACGGGGATCGGTGCACGCCGTCCCGTACGAGTCGCTGTCGATGGTCGACGCGGCGAAGAGCTGAAGGAGAGCTTCCGTGGGTTTGTTCCGGCGTAGTGCGTCGCAGCAGTCGAGCGACGAGGCGGTCGTCGCCGAGGGCTCCGAGTCCGTGGAGGCTCCGGCGGGTGCGGACGAGAGCTCGGCACCCGTGGCTCCGGCCGCGGGCACCCGTGGCCCGTTCGACTCCTCCCAGGTCAGCGAGCTCGGTGCCCGTGCGGACCTCGGGGCGATCTGGCTCCCGGGCGTCCCGGGCATGGAGCTGCGCATGGAGGTCGACAAGAAGACCCAGAAGATCACGGGGGCCGCCGCGGCGGTCAACGGCTCGGCGCTGCAGGTCCAGGCGTTCGCCGCCCCCAAGACCATGGGCATCTGGGACGAGATCCGCGAGGAGATCGCCGAGTCCGTGACCCAGCAGGGCGGGACGGTCGACGACATCCCCGGTCCGTTCGGTCGCGAGCTGCTCGCGAAGCTCCCGGTCACGGGCCCGGACGGCCAGCGCGGCTTCCGTGCGGCCCGGTTCGTGGGCGTCGACGGTCCGCGCTGGTTCCTGCGCGGGGTCCTCACGGGCAAGGCAGCCGTTGACCCGGAGGCGGCTCGCCTGCTCGAGTCGGTCTTCGCCAACATCGTCGTGGTCCGCGACAACAACGCCCGGCCGCCGCGCGACCTGCTGGCCATGCACCTTCCCGGTCAGGCGCCGCGTCCCGCGGTCGCCGCCCCCGAGGGCGCGGCCCCGTCGCTCCCGGCCTTCGACCCGCTCACGCGCGGGCCCGAGATCACCGAGAGGCGCTGACCCGAGATGTCGCTGCGTCAGGCGCTGCACGCGGTGCTGGCCTCCCAGGAGGAGATCGCCGCGGACGAGGAACGTCACGAGGCGTCCCGGCAGACGGGGTGCTCGGCGGTCGCGGACCTCGCGAACCGCAAGCGGGCCCACGTCTCGGGGGTGCTGCGCTCGGTGATCCTGCGGCCCCGTGAGGGGGTGCCGACGGTCGAGGCCGAGCTGTACGACGGCTCGGGCTCGCTCGACCTGGTCTGGCTCGGTCGTCGGCGCATCGCCGGGATCGAGCCGGGACGTCGCGTCCGTGTCGAGGGCCTGGTCTGCGAGATCGCGGGCCGGCGCACCATGTTCAACCCCCGCTACGAGCTGCGCCCTCGCGCCGGCGAGTGAGCCCGTGACCCACCCCGCAGGCGAGAGAGACGACATGACGCACGAGCACCCTGCCGCCCCCGAGCCGCTCGCCCGGGAGGTGGAGGAGGTCGCCGACGCGATCGACGACGTCGTGCCCCCGGACGAGGGCGCCGCACGCGGTGTGCGCGCCCTGACAGGGGAGTCGTTCTCGCTCGCCGAGTCGATCGGCGGGGTACGCGGGCTCGTGGAGTCCATGGCTCCCGGGCTCGTGTTCGTGGTCGTGTTCATCGCGTCGGGCAACACGCTCCAGCCCGCGCTCATCGCGTCGGTCGCGGTGGCGCTCGTGGCCGTGGCGGCGCGGCTGGTCCAGCGCACGCCCATCACGCAGGCCTTCGGCGGGTTCCTGGGGGTCGCGATCGGCGTGCTGTGGGCCTGGAAGTCGGGCGAGGCCCAGAACTACTACGCCGCGGGACTGCTGACGAACGCGGCGTACCTGGTCGCGATGGCGGTCTCGGTGCTGGTGCGCTGGCCCGTGGTGGGGCTCGTCGTCGAGGCGCTGCGCAGCGGGTGGACGGACGGGGACAAGGTCAAGGCCGCGGTCGCGGCGAGCGAGGAGCCCGACGCCGGAGCGACCTCCGCAGCGCCCGTCGCGGCGGGCGAGGCGCGGGCTCCGCACGAAGGCGACGAGCCCGCCCCCGGTGCCTTCAGGGCGTGGGCCCGTCGCTGGCGCGGGGACGCGGATCTCATGCGTCGCTACGCGCTCGCGACGTGGCTCTGGGTCGGCATGTTCGCGCTGCGGCTGGCCGTGCAGGTCCCGCTGTTCATGGCCGGCGAGGACGCGGTCGCCTGGCTCGGCACGGCTCGCCTCGTCATGGGCATCCCGCTGTGGGCGCTGACGCTCTGGGCGACCTGGCTGCTGGTCCGGCGCCCGCGCGTCGCGGACGAGGAGCCTGCTGCCCCTGCGTCGGCCTGAGCCGAGCCGCTGCGGCGCCTCGTGAGCCGGTCCGCGCACCTGGCCCGAGTCGACCCGCGCCCGGGCGGGCCGGGCGCGGGTCGACGACCCGTGGTCAGACGGGCAGGCCCGTGGTCTCGTCCACGATCCCGGTGCCGCCGTCGTCGGTCGGGTCGACCAGCACCTTGAGGAGCGCGGCCTCGTCGACGTCCCGACCCGTCACGATGAGCAGCTCGTCGCCCACCTCGAGGGTGTCGTCGATGCTCGGCGTGATCGGCTGGGTCCCGCGCACGATCGCCGCGAGGACCGTGTCCTGGGGCCACGCGACCTGACCGACCCGGGTGCCGATGAGCGGCGAGTCCGGGGGGAGCGTGAGCTCGAGGATGTCCGCGCCCGACTGGTGGAACGTGAAGATCCGCACCAGGTCGCCGACCGCGACGGCCTCCTCGACCATCGAGGTCATGATGCGCGGGGTCGACACGGCCACGTCCACGCCCCACGACTCGTCGAACATCCACTCGTTCTTGGGGTTGTTGACGCGGGCGACCGTGCGCGGCACGCCGAACTCGGTCTTGGCGAGCAGCGACACGACGAGGTTGACCTTGTCGTCTCCCGTGGCGGCGACGATCACGTCGCACTCGTCGACCTTGGCCTCCGACAGGGTCGAGAGCTCGCACGCGTCCGCGAGGAGCCAGTCCGCGTCGGCCACCTGCGCGACCCGCATCGCCGCGGGCTGCTTGTCGATGATGGTGACCTCGTGGTCATGGCTGAGCAGCTCGCGGGCGATCGAGCGCCCGACAGAGCCTGCTCCGACGACGACGACGCGCATCAGTTCTCCTTGAGTGAGGGGGCGTGCGTGAGGACGCGCTCGACCGTGGGGGCGTCCGCGCTGCGCATGAGGACGTGCAGCACGTCGTTCTCCTGCAGGACGGTGCTGGGGGTCGCCAGGACCCCCTCGCCGAACCGGCCGAGGAACGCGACCCGCGCGCCGGTCGCCGACTCGATGGTCCCGACCGCGTGGCCCACCCAGCCCGGGTGGAAGTCGGTCTGCGCGAGGCGGACCTGGCCCGAGGGGTCGCGGTACTCGTCGGTCGCGCCGAGCGGGAGCATGCGGCGCAGGACCTGGTCCGAGGTCCAGCGGACGGTCGCGACCGTCGGGATCCCGAGGCGCTGGTAGATCTCCGCACGGTGAGGGTCGTAGATGCGGGCCACGACGTTGTCGACGCCGTACGTCTCGCGCACCACGCGCGCGGCGAGGATGTTCGAGTTGTCGCCGTCGGAGACCGCGGCGAACGCGTAGGCGTCCTCGATGCCCGCCTGGACGAGCGTGTCCCGGTCGAACCCGAGGCCCGTGACCTTCTTGCCGGAGAACTCCGCGGACAGCCGTCGGAAGGCGTCGGGGTTCTGGTCGACCACGGCCACCGAGTGGCCGCGGTTCTCGAGAGACTGGGCGAGGGTGGCGCCGACACGGCCACATCCCATGATCACGAAGTGCACGAGCGAAACGCTACCGCGACGGCGTCACGTCCACGTACAGGAGCCGGGCGACGAGACCGGTCGGGCCGTGGAGGGGTCAAGGGCCCCCAGAGGGCCTAGCATGGGCCAACGTGTCGGATATCGCTGATGCCGCCAAACGATTGCTGCTCGGACGTCCCGTCCGCAGCGACGACCTGGGGCACACCCTGCTACCGAAGCGCATCGCGCTCCCGGTCTTCGCCTCGGACGCGCTCTCGTCCGTCGCGTACGCCCCGGACGAGATCCTGCTGACCCTCTCGATCGCCGGCCTGGCGGCCACGACCATCTCCCCGTGGGTGGGGCTGGCGGTCGTCGTCGTCCTGCTGACCGTGGTGGCGTCGTACCGCCAGAACGTGCACGCCTACCCCTCGGGCGGCGGCGACTACGAGGTCGCCACCGTCAACCTGGGGCCGACCGCGGGCGTCGGCGTCGCGTCGGCGCTCATGGTCGACTACGTCCTGACGGTGGCCGTCTCGATCTCCTCGGGCGCGCAGTACGCCGCGGCTGCGCTGCCGTTCCTGCGAGGCCACGAGGCGGCGTTCGCGATCACCCTGGTCGTGCTGCTGACCCTGGTCAACCTGCGCGGGGTCAAGGAGTCGGGCTCGTTCTTCGCGATCCCCGTGTACCTGTTCATGTTCGCGATCGGGATGACGGCCGTCGTGGGGTTCGTCCGGTACGCCACGGGCACCCTGCCCATGGCCGAGAGCTCGACCTACGAGCTCGTCGCGGAGAGCCATTTCGACCAGGGGCTCACCGGGCTCGCGGGAGCGTTCCTCGTGGCGCGCGCCTTCGCGTCGGGCTGTGCCGCCCTCACGGGCGTCGAGGCGATCAGCAACGGTGTGCCGGCGTTCAAGAAGCCCAAGTCGCGCAACGCGGCCACGACGCTCGCCCTGCTCGGGTCGATCTCGGCCTTCATGATCATGGCGATCCTCTTCCTCGCCCAGAAGACCGGCGTGCACTTCGCGGAGAACCCGCCCGAGCAGCTCACGATCAACGGTCAGCCCGTGCCCGACGACTTCGTGCAGGACCCGGTCATCGGTCAGCTCGCCCAGGCGGTGTTCCAGGGTGTCCCGATCGCGTTCTACCTCGTGGCCGCCGTCACGGGCCTCATCCTGGTCTTCGCGGCCAACACGGCGTTCAACGGCTTCCCGGTGCTGGCCTCGATCCTGGCCAAGGACGGCTACCTGCCGCGCCAGCTCCACACGCGCGGCGACCGCCTCGCGTTCTCGAACGGCATCGTGACCCTCGCGGTCGCGGCGATCGCACTCATCTGGGCGTTCGACGCCCAGGTCACGCGACTGATCCAGCTCTACATCGTGGGCGTGTTCGTGTCCTTCACGCTGTCCCAGCTCGGGATGATCAAGCACTGGACCCGCGAGCTGCGCACCACCCCGGACCCGCGCTTCCGCACCAAGATGAAGCGCTCGCGCGTCGTCAACACGATCGGGTTCGGCATGACCGGGACCGTCCTGGTCATCGTGCTGCTCACCAAGTTCACGCACGGTGCCTGGATCGCCATCCTCGCGATGGCCTTCGTGTTCGTGCTCATGCGGGCGATCCGCAAGCACTACGACTCGGTGCGCGACGAGCTCACCCTGGGTGAGGACCCCGCGGCCGCGCGCGCGCTGCCGAGCCGGGTCCATGCGCTCGTCCTGGTCTCCAAGCTGCACAAGCCCACCATGCGGGCCCTGGCCTACGCCCGCGCCTCGCGGCCCTCGGTGCTCGAGGCCGTGACGGTCGGCGTCGACGCGGACGAGGTCGCCGAGTTCACCGCGGAGTGGGAAGCGCTCGACATCCCGGTCCCGCTGCGCGTCCTGGACTCGCCGTTCCGTGAGATCACCCGACCGATCCTGTCCTACGTGCGCTCGATCCACCGCGAGAGCCCGCGCGACCTGGTCGTGGTCTACATCCCCGAGTACGTCGTGGGGCACTGGTGGGAGCACCTCCTGCACAACCAGAGCGCGCTGCGCCTCAAGGGGCGGCTCCTGTTCACCCCGGGCGTGGTCGTGGCCTCGGTGCCGTGGCAGCTCTCCTCGACCAAGGGGCAGACGGGCCTCGAGAAGGAAGGCTTCGCGGCGCAGAAGCGGATCAACCGCCGCTACTGAGCCGGACGTGTGCGGCCCCACGTGACGTCGGGCATCGGATCGGGGACGAAGTCCGTCCGCGTCCGGGATACTAGGGGGGTGTCTGAAACCCTGAACTCCACTCCCACCGCCCCTGAGTCTCAACCTCTGGTCGAGCTCGAGGTCGGGCCGGTCGCGCACGGTGGCCACTGCGTCGCGAGGCTCGACGGGCGGGTCGTCTTCGTCCGGCACGCGTTGCCGGGGGAGCGGGTGCTCGCTCGTCTGACCGAGGAGGGCGACACCGCGAAGTTCTGGCGGGCCGACGCGATCGAGATCCTCGAGCCCTCGCCGGACCGCGTTCCCGCGGCCTGGCCCGCGGCCGGTGCCGGCGGCGCGGGCGGCGGCGAGCTCTCGCACGTCTCCCTGCCCGCGCAGCGTCGCTGGAAGGCCGCAGTCCTCCAGGAGCAGCTCAAGCGGCTGGCCGGCCTTGACCTTCAGGTAGAGGTTGAGGGTGCGCCGGGTGACGACGAGCGCGGTGGCCTCGGCTACCGCACGCGGATCGACCTCGTCGCGGACGACAAGGGCCGTGCCGGCATGCGCGTCTTCCGCTCGCACGACGTCGTCCCCCTCGACGAGATGCCGCTCGCGACCCCAGAGGTCGCGGCGCTCGCCGAGGCCGAGGAGGTCTTCACCCGACGCTGGCGTCCGGGCACCCGGCTCGAGCTCGTCGCCCCTGCCGGCGGCACCGACCCGATCCTGCTCGTCGACGGGGTCGTGTGGCACTCGGGTCACATCGACCGCCGTCCCCACGCGCGCCGCGCCGTGACCGAGACCGTCACGGTCGCCGGCACCGAGCACACCTTCCGCGTCGCGGCCGACGGATTCTGGCAGGTCCACCGCGAGGCGCCCGCGCTGCTCGCGGAGGCCGTGCTGGCCGCCGCAGGTCCGCTCGAGGAGGCGACCGTCGTCGACCTGTACTCGGGGGCCGGGCTCTTCACGCTCCCACTCGCCGACGCCGTCGGCGAGACCGGGCGCGTCGTCGCGATCGAGGGCGACGAGCGTGCCGTGAAGGACGCGCGTCGCAACGCGTTCGAGAAGCCCCAGGTCGAGCTGCACCACGGCCCGGTCGAGAAGGTGCTGGCGGCCAAGGACCACGCGGCGCCCACGGCCGACGTCGTGGTGCTCGACCCGCCGCGGACCGGCGCGGGCCGCAAGGTCGTCGACGCGGTCGCAGCGCTCCAGGCCCCGCGCGTCGTGTACGTCGCGTGCGACCCCGCCGCGCTCGCACGGGACATCGCGTACTTCGCGAAGCACGGCTACACGGTCGAGTCCGTCACGGGCTACGACCTGTTCCCGCACACCCACCACGTCGAGGCGATCGCGGTCCTGACGCGCTGACCCGTCCCGGGCAGGCCGCACAGGGCCGTACAGGCACGGCCCAGGTTCGCCCGGGACGCTGGTCTCGCAGCAGACGGTTCACCTGTCGCCCGGAGAGGATCCGGGTGACGATGGACTGATGTGCCGGGAGCCCCCGGCGATGGGCGGAGCGGAAGAGGGCGCATGCAGGTCACCGTGGTCGTGCCGACGTTCAACGAGGGACCGAACGTCGAGGAGCTCGTGGGGCGTCTCGCTGCCGCGGTCGAGGGGATCGACGCGGAGGTGCTGTTCGTCGACGACTCGACCGACGACACGCCAGCGGTCGTCGCGCGCGTGGCCGGGTCGTCGAGCCTGCCGGTCCGGCTGCTCCACCGCGACGAGCCCGTCGGCGGTCTGAGCGGCGCGGTCGTCGAGGGGCTGGGAGAGGCCCACGGGGAGTGGGTCGTGGTCATGGACGGCGATCTGCAGCACCCGCCGGAGATGGTGCCGGTCCTGCTCGAGACCGCGGCTTCCACGGGGGCCGACATCGTCGTCGCGTCGCGGTACGTGGGCGGGGGCGACGCGGGCGGCCTCGACGGGCGGTGGCGGCACCTGGTCTCGTCGGCGTCCTCGCTGCTCGCACGCTCGATGTTCCCGGTGCGGCTGCGCAACGTGACCGATCCCATGACGGGCTTCTTCGCCGTCCGCACGGCGGCGATCGACGTCGCGGCGCTGCGCCCGCGGGGGTTCAAGATCCTGCTGGAGATCCTGGCCCGCAACAAGGTCGAGGTCGTCGAGGAGCCGTTCGTGTTCGGGGAGCGGTTCGCGGGGGAGTCCAAGGCGACGTTCGCGAACGGTCTGCGCTACCTGCAGCAGCTCACCGCGCTGCGGTTCGGGCGGATGTCGACGTTCGCGCTCGTCGGGGCGTTCGGGGCCGTGATGAACCTGGCGATCATGTGGGGCCTCGAGCAGTTCGGGGTGCACTACATGCCCGCCGCGGTGGTCTCGGCGGCCGTCACGATCGTGACGAACTTCCTGCTGCTCGAGCACTTCGTCTTCCACGACCTGCGCGACGAGGGGCGCAACGTGTGGAAGCGCGCGGCGCAGTCGTTCACGTTCAACGGCATCGAGGCCGCGGTGCGTCTGCCGTTCCTGCACTGGCTCGTGGTGCTCACGGGCATGCCACCGGTCCTCGCGCAGGCGCTGACCCTGGTCGTCGCGTTCCTCCTGCGCTTCGTCTTCCACGCCCAGGTCGTCTACCGGCCCCGCAAGAGCGAGCCCGAGCCCGTCGTCCCGCTCACGGGGGAGAAGGCGGCCCCCGCGGCCGACGAGGACTGAGCGCGCCGCTCCGTCCGGCGTCCCAGGGAGCGTCGTCCGCCGGTGGGGTCGTCCGTGCGGCCCCACCTGGGCTGTCATGATGGTCGCCGCGACCGGCTCCCCGGGCGCGACGACCGGAGGAGGGCCACCAGCATGGGCATCGTCGACAACGCGGTCTACGTCGACGGGCGGCGCACGGCCAACCCGTCGAGCCTCGACGAGACGTTCGAGACCATGCGCGAGCGGCACGGGCTCGCGTGGGTCGGTCTGTACCGGCCGAGCGAGGCCGAGATCCGCGCGGTCGCCGAGGAGCTCTCGCTGCACCACCTCGCGGTCGACGACGCGATCGCGGCCCACCAGCGCCCCAAGCTCGAGCGCTACGACGACAACCTCTTCGTGGTCCTGCGCCCGGCCCGCTACCTGGACGCCGAGGAGCGCGTCGAGTTCGGCGAGCTGCACGTCTTCGTGGGCCCCGACTTCGTCGTCACGGTCCGGCACGCCGAGTCGCCGGACGTGGGGGCGGTGCGCCGCCGGCTCGAGTCCACGCCCGAGCTCCTGCGGCTCGGTCCCGAGGCCATCCTCTACGCGGTGCTCGACCAGGTCGTCGACGAGTACGCCCCCGTGGTCGCGGGGCTGCAGAACGACATCGACGAGATCGAGGACCAGCTCTTCAGCGGGGACCCGGCCGTCTCGCGGCGCATCTACGAGCTCTCACGCGAGGTCATCGCCTTCCAGCGGGCCACCCATCCCGTCGTGGGCATCCTTCAGTCGCTCGAACGCGGCTCGGAGAAGTACGGCGTCGACATCGAGCTCCAGCGCAACCTGCGCGACGTGCTCGACCACTCGCTGCGCCTCGCCGAGCAGGCCGACTCGTTCCGGGTCCTCCTGCAGAACGCGCTCATGGTCCAGGCCACGCTCGTGGCCCAGCACCAGAACGAGGAGATGCGACGGCTGTCGGAGACGAGCCTCGCTCAGGGCGAGGAGGTCAAGAAGATCTCGTCCTGGGCGGCGATCCTCTTCGCGCCCACGCTCGTCGGCACGATCTACGGCATGAACTTCGAGCGCATGCCCGAGCTCGGCTGGGGCCTCGGCTACCCGGCGGCCGTCGCGGCGATGGTCGCCATGGGGTTCGCGCTCTACCTGATCTTCAAGCGTCACAAGTGGCTGTGACCGGCCACCGCGGCTCGGGTCCTGCTCCGACAGGGCAGAACTGCTGCTGACGGGCACAATCGACAGGTGAGCACCTCTGCCGACGACGGCGCCCCCGCGACCGGACCCGACCGCCCGCCGGGCGCCGCGTCGTCGGGCACCGTGACCGCCGGGCCCCGCGGGCTGAGCGCCCAGGAGGTGGCCGCGCGTGTCGAGGCCGGGCAGACCAACCGGACCTCGCAGGCGACCTCGCGCTCGCTCAGCGCGATCCTGCGGTCCAACGTGTTCACGCTCTTCAACCTGATCCTCGCGATCGCCGTGACCCTCGTGCTCCTCACGGGCCGGTGGCCCGACGCGGTGTTCGGGTTCGTCGTGGTCATCAACGCGGGGATCGGGATCGTGACCGAGTACCGCGCCAAGCGGACCCTCGACCGGCTCTCGATCCTCACAGCCCCCTCGGCTCGCGTGGTGCGCGACGGGACCGAGCAGGAGGTCGCGCTCGACGGGGTGGTGCTCGACGACGTGCTGCTCGTGAGCATCGGCGACCAGGTGCCGGCCGACGCCCAAGTGCTCGAGGTCACGGGGCTCGAGGTCGACGAGTCCATGCTCACGGGCGAGTCGCGCCCCGTGCACAAGGCCGTCGGCGACGAGGTGCTCTCGGGCTCGTCCGTGGTCGCCGGGCACGCGGTGTGCCGCGTGGTCCGCGTGGGCGAGGCCGGGTACGCCCAGCGCATCACGGCCGAGGCCAAGAAGTTCTCGGTCGTGCGCTCGGAGCTGCGTGAGGGGGTCAACAAGATCCTCAGGGTCGTCTCGATCGGGATCGTGCCCATCTCGCTCCTGCTGTTCTGGAGCCAGCTCTACTACACGGGCGGCGTGCGCGAGTCGATCGCGGACGGGACCTGGCGCGACGGCGTCGTCGCGGCCGTGGCGGGCGTCGTCGGGATGATCCCCGAGGGGCTCGTCCTGCTGACCTCGCTCAACTTCGCGATCGCCGCGATGCTGCTCGCGCGCCAGAAGGTCCTGGTCCAGGAGCTGCCCGCGGTCGAGATCCTGGCGCGCGTCGACGTGCTGTGCCTCGACAAGACGGGCACCATCACCGACGGGCACGTGGCCCTGACCGAGCTGCGCGCGCTCGAGCAGGTCGAGGGAGCCCGGGAGGCGCTCGCGGCCGTCGCGGCCGACCCCGAGGGCAACGCGACGTCGCAGGCTCTCGCCGAGGGGCTCACGGACGTCGAGGCCGCAGCCGTGCGCGAGTCGGTCCCGTTCTCCTCGGCCCGCAAGTGGAGCGCGCTGCGCACCGACGCGGGCGCGTTCGTACTGGGTGCCCCCGAGATCCTGCTCGCGGGGCGCTCCGACGGCCCCGCGATCGCCGCCCTCAGCGAGGTCCGCGAGGCCGCGGACACGGGCGCGCGCGTGGTCCTGCTCGCGCACGCCCCGACGGGCCTCCCGGCGACCGAGGCGCCGCTCCCGGAGGATCTCGTGCCCGCGCTGCTCGCGGTGCTGGGCGAACGCATCCGCCCCGACGCGGCCCAGACCCTCGAGTACTTCCGCCGCCAGGCTGTCCGGGCCAAGGTCATCTCGGGCGACAACCCCGACACGGTCGCGGCGATCGCTACCAAGGTCGCCCTGCACGGCGAGGGCGAGCGGGTCGAGGGCTTCGACGCGCGCCGGCTCCCCGACGACCCGGCCGAGCTCGCCGAGGTCGTCGACGCGCACGACGTCTACGGGCGCGTGACGCCCGAGCAGAAGCGCGCGATCGTGCACGCGCTCCAGTCGCGCGGTCACGTGGTCGGCATGACGGGCGACGGGGTCAACGACGCCCTGGCGCTCAAGGACGCCGACCTCGGGATCGCGATGGGCAACGGCGCCCCGGCGACCAAGGCCGTCGCGCGGGTCGTGCTGGTCGACGGGCAGTTCGCGACGCTGCCCGGGGTCCTGGGTCAGGGGCGCCGCGTCATGGCCAACATGGAGCGGGTCGCGAGCCTGTTCCTCGCGAAGACGACGTACGCGGCGATCCTCGCGGTGGCCGTGGTGCTGCTCGTGTGGCCGTACCCGTTCCTGCCGCGCCACATGACCATCGCGGGCTCTCTCACGATCGGCATCCCGGCGTTCTTCCTCGCGCTGCCGCCCAACAACCGGCGCTACGTCGCGGGCTTCCTGCGCCGGGTACTGAGCTTCGCGGTCCCCGCGGGGGTCGTGATCGGGGCCGTGATCCTGCTCGTGTACGGGTACCTGCGACCGCTCGTGGGCACGGGCGACGCCCGGTCGGCCTCGACGCTCGTGCTGATCGGGGTCTCGCTGTGGGTCGTGGGCATCCAGGCGCGGCCGCTCAACGGGTGGAAGCTCCTCCTGATCGCCGCGCTCGCGGCGTGCGCGGCGCTCGCGGTGGCGATCCCGTGGGTCCGCGACTTCTTCGCGCTCCAGGTCCCGACGGCGCAAGAGGCCGTGGTCATCACCGTCGCGGTCCTCGTGGGCTGGGTCGCGACCGAGGCCGTGTACCGGTTCTTCGTCCCGTGGCTCCTGCGGTGGCACCGCGCGTGAATATCTTGACGTCAAGATAAATGCGGTATGCTGTGTGTCGGCGGCATTTCGGTGCGTCGCCCGGCCCGGCGTACGCTGGGCAAAGCCCCCAGAACCATCTTGATCGTCATCCGACGACCTGCCACGTCGGGCGTGCGACGTGGGCCACAGAGCCCGCGCGGTGCCCCAGCGAGGTGGTCGTCACCCACCCTCGCCAGGTAGAAGGAGCAACCGTGAGCAGCGTCGACACGTTCGGGTCGAAGGGAACACTGGAGGTCGGTGAGAACTCGTACGAGATCTTCCGCCTCTCCGCGGTAGAAGGCGCCGAGCGCCTCCCGTACAGCTTGAAGATCCTCGCCGAGAACCTCCTGCGCACCGAGGACGGCGCGAACATCACCGCGGACCACGTGCGGGCGATCGCCGCCTGGGACCCGGACGCGCAGCCCGACACCGAGATCCAGTTCACGCCGGGTCGCGTCATCATGCAGGACTTCACGGGCGTGCCCTGCGTCGTGGACCTCGCGACCATGCGTGAGGCCGTCGCCGACCTCGGTGGCGACCCGTCGCGCATCAACCCGCTGGCTCCCGCCGAGATGGTCATCGACCACTCGGTGCAGATCGACGTCGCGGGTCGCCGCGACGCGTTCGAGCGCAACGTCGAGTTCGAGTACCAGCGCAACCACGAGCGCTACCAGTTCCTGCGCTGGGGCCAGACGGCGTTCGACGACTTCAAGGTCGTCCCCCCGGGCACCGGGATCGTCCACCAGGTCAACATCGAGTACCTGGCACGCACCGTCATGACGCGCGAGGTCGGCGGTGTGCTCCGTGCATACCCGGACACGTGCGTCGGCACCGACTCCCACACGACCATGGTCAACGGCCTGGGCGTGCTCGGCTGGGGCGTGGGCGGCATCGAGGCCGAGGCAGCGATGCTCGGCCAGCCCGTCTCGATGCTCATCCCGCGCGTCGTCGGCTTCAAGCTCAGCGGCCAGATCCCCTCGGGCGTCACCGCGACCGACGTCGTCCTCACGATCACGCAGATGCTGCGCCAGCACGGCGTGGTCGGCAAGTTCGTCGAGTTCTACGGGGCGGGCGTCGCGGCCGTGCCGCTGGCCAACCGTGCCACGATCGGCAACATGAGCCCCGAGTTCGGCTCGACCGCCGCGATCTTCCCGATCGACTCGGTCACGGTCGACTACCTGCGCCTGACCGGCCGCTCCGAGGAGCAGCTCGCGCTCGTCGAGGCGTACGCCAAGGAGCAGGGCCTCTGGCTCGACCCGACCGACCCGAGCTACGTCGAGCCGGTCTTCTCCGAGTACCTCGAGCTCGACCTCTCGACGGTCGTCCCCTCGATCGCCGGCCCCAAGCGTCCCCAGGACCGCATCGAGCTGTCGAACGCCAAGTCGGCGTTCGCCCGTGACCTGCCGACCTACGCCCCCGAGGTCATCGATGTCGTGGACGAGGCCGAGAAGGAGTCGTTCCCGGCCTCCGACTCGCCCGCGATCCACGCCAACGGCCGCCGCACGGTGCCCGTCACGGACAGCCACGGCAAGCAGTTCGACCTGTTCCACGGCGCGGTCGCGATCGCCTCGATCACGTCGTGCACCAACACGTCGAACCCGTCCGTGATGCTCGCCGCGGCGCTGCTCGCGAAAAAGGCCGTCGAGAAGGGCCTGGAGGCCAAGCCGTGGGTCAAGACCTCCATGGCACCGGGCTCGCAGGTCGTCACGAACTACTACGAGAAGGCGGGGATGTGGCCCTACCTCGAGAAGCTCGGCTTCCACCTCGTGGGCTACGGCTGCGCGACCTGCATCGGTAACTCGGGCCCGCTCGACGAGAAGATCTCCGAGGCCGTCAACGAGCACGACCTGTCCGTCGTCTCGGTCCTCTCGGGCAACCGCAACTTCGAGGGTCGCATCAACCCCGACGTGAAGATGAACTACCTGGCCTCCCCGCCGCTGGTCATCGCGTACGCGCTCGCGGGCACCATGGAGTTCGACTTCGAGCACGACCCGCTGGGCCGCAACGAGGACGGCTCGCCGATCTTCCTGCGCGACATCTGGCCCACGCCGGAAGAGGTCCAGGCGACGATCGACTCCTCGATCGACCGCGCGATGTTCACCAAGGACTACGCGGACGTCTTCACGGGTGACGAGCGTTGGCGCGCCCTGTCCACGCCCGAGGGCAACACCTTCGAGTGGGACGAGCAGTCCACCTACGTGCGCAAGCCCCCGTACTTCGAGGGCATGTCGGCGCAGCCGTCCCCGGTCACCGACATCTCGGGCGCCCGCGTGCTGGCCAAGCTCGGCGACTCGGTCACGACCGACCACATCAGCCCTGCCGGGTCCATCAAGGCGGACTCGCCGGCCGGTGTGTACCTGGCCGAGCACGGCGTCGAGCGCCGTGACTTCAACTCCTACGGCTCGCGCCGTGGGAACCACGAGGTCATGATCCGTGGCACGTTCGCGAACATCCGTCTGCGCAACCAGCTCCTCGACAACGTCGAGGGCGGCTTCACGTTTAACTTCGTGAAGAACGCTCAGGACACCATCTACGACGCCGCGCAGGACTACGCCGCGGCCGGCACGCCGCTCGTGATCCTCGGTGGCAAGGAGTACGGTTCCGGCTCGTCGCGTGACTGGGCTGCCAAGGGCACCGCGCTCCTGGGCGTCAAGGCCGTCATCACCGAGAGCTTCGAGCGCATCCACCGCTCGAACCTGATCGGCATGGGCGTCCTGCCGCTGCAGTTCCCGGCCGGCGAGTCCGCAGGGTCGCTGGGCCTGGACGGCACCGAGACGTTCGACGTCTCGGGTGTCACAGCGCTCAACGAGGGCACGACGCCCTCGACGGTCAAGGTCACCGCGACCAAGGCCGACGGCACCTCGGTCGAGTTCGACGCGGTCGTCCGCATCGACACCCCCGGAGAGGCCGACTACTACCGCAACGGCGGCATCCTGCAGTACGTGCTGCGCTCGCTCGTCAACGACTGACGATCCTCCGCCGCGGGGGCGGCGTCGTCGGGCCCGGGATCTCCCGGATGCCCGACGGCGCCGCGCACCCCGCCCGGGACGCACGACGACGGGGCGTCTCACCTTCGGGTGGGGCGCCCCGTCGTCGTATGTGCTTCTTTGGTTGTACGAGCAGTGCAGAACTAGACCAATACGGAATGCTCTGCCAGAATGACGCGAGCCGACTCTGTCGGCATCTGTCGGGGCGAATCGTTCCCTTAAATGACCTGGAAGGTTCTCATGCGACTCTCATCTAGTCTTCTGGGGCGACTCGACTTAACGGCAGCGGCTACCCTGCTTACGACCAAGCCGCTAGATCGAATGCCCCTCCTGGCGATTGATCAGTGCCTCTCTAGTTCGCCTGGGAGAATTGCGCAAGTAGCTACGGCGTCATTCACGGCGGGTCGTCGGGTGGCGTCTGAGACGCTAACAATGCCGCGCGCAGGTTTCGGTCCTCGTCCAATTAATGCGGTGTCGGCCACCGCTAGGACGGTTTACGGGGCGTTGGCGGAGATGCTTCGTTCGGATCTGCCCCCGGAATCTCGAGGTAAGGAGAAGTGGGGCATTTTTTCGAAGATCGGACTAGATGATGAAGATGAGCGGTATGTCGTTGAATTAGACATGGCGTCATGCTACGAGTATGTCGATCATGTCAAACTGCAGGAGGAGATAATCCTCCAGTCCGCGAACGCAGAGGCTGCAACCGCCCTGCTCGCCCTGCTCGGTGAGACGTTTGGGAGACCTCGCGGGCTTCCGCAGCTTATGGCAGCGAGCGATCTTCTTTCGGATGCCTATCTTCAGGGTGTCGAACGGGAGCTCCTGCGGTCTGGATATGACGTCTATCGGTTTGCAGACGATTTTAAGGTCCGCGCCTCCTCTTGGGGGGAGGCGAATGAGATTATCGAGAATGCCGCCGACATTTCGCGAGATTATGGTCTCGTGCTTTCATCGGCAAAGACGACCATCAGAAGAGTGGATCGCTTCAAAGCGCAGCGCGCCGAGGTTGACGAATTCCTCCTCGAGTACTTTGCTGCAGCAAGAGACGATCTTAACCAGATCGATGTGATTTCCAATGGTTACGATGACTTTCAGACGAGCGAGTCGTTCCCGGACGACGACATGGCGTTCGAGGGGGCGCTTTGGAAGATCTTGGAGGACTGGCTGAACTCTCCAACGGAGACTGAGTTGCCACTTCATTCGCACTATATTCCAATGGCACTCTCATACCTGCGTAAATCTGAACGTCGAATTTCGGACAACAGTCTTCGTGAGATTGTCTTTCGAAATCCGATCCGGCTCGAGGCGGTATTGAGGTATGTGCTGTCACGGGACGAAGGGTCGGCAGGATGGGGTAGTTTGGACGTGCTGGCTTCAATGGAGCGCCAGAGTCCTTGGGCGAAGATCTGGATGCTGAGCGCGGGGTCTCAGATGTCAGCCGAAGGGAAGGGGGGCATTTTTGCTGATTGGGCGGCGAGACAACTATCCGAGCGGCATGAAACTGTACGCGCCGAAGCAGTTTGGCATCTGGCTTCCGCTGGATCCCTGACTGAGGACGAGTTGCGGAGTGCGGCTTCGTCAGCGAGTGAAATTTCGCGCCCCTCGCTGGCGGCAGCCGCTGGCGTCCTGGGACTCAAGGGAAAGTTCGCAGGTTCGTTGAAGCACGAGTCTATGCTCTCTAAGCAGGCGTTCGAGTGGGGTGAGTCAAAGAAGTGATTCCGCTCAACATCACGAGGGCTGCTGAAGATGCTCTTCGTGCATTATCGCGCCTCTCAGTCCTGGGGCGCGACACGGAAGCGGAGGTTTATCAATCCGTTCTGTCAAGTGTAACAATAATGGAATCCTATGTTGACACAATTGTTTCCGCGATAGTAGAGGACTCTCTAGAAGTCGGAGGCGGCGCAATTGGCGGAGTGGTTTTCGACGAACTGCGCCCTGATCTGCAACGCTCGTGGGCTCGACGAAATCACTGGCTGCAGCGCTTGTTCGGTATTTCAATGAAGGGCCAAGAGTGTGGCCAAGATGGGGATCTGGTGATCGCGCTTCGCAATGCGCTGACCCACGGGTCCGGGGGGATGTCTCGTCTGCAGACGCAAGATGCCGGTGGGGTTGTTGAGCTGGCGGAGAGCCTTCGTAGAAAGTTGCGGGTTGATTATGTCGGAGGCCGACTCTTTCTGGACGCAAGTAGTGGACAGATCGCCTGCAGTGTTTCGAGGGAGTATGTCCTCAGCCTGGACTCGCAGCTTTCACCATTTTCGACGAAGGCTGCGAAAGTGCGGCTAATGTAGGCAGTTGCCCGAACTGCGTCTCAATCACTTTGCTTTGACTGATGGATGTCTTGCGTTGTTTCGGGTTGTGCCCGCTGCGTGAACGTGCCCGCCGTGACGGCCGTGTACGAGCGGCGCACGATCTCCTCCAGGACGTCGAGGTCGTTCGTCGACAGGTCCTTGAGGTACACGCACACGAGGCTCGCGGTGTGCGGGCCGAGGCGATCCAGCAGATCCTGGTGCGCGGCCGTCCCGTCGGGCAGGTAGACCGTGGACGCGGCCTTGCGCGGGGAGAAGCCAGCCGCCCCCGCGTCGCCCTGGCGCCCGCTCGCGTACTCGTAGTGGTAGTGGCCGAACCCGATGATCGACGGACCCCACATCACGGGCGGCTTGCCGGTGACGCGCTGCATGAGCGCGATCAGCGTGTCCGCGTCGCGGCGGCGGACCGTGTGGGTGACGGTCGCGAGGAAGGCGTCCACGTCGCCGTCGTGCGGGCGGGTCTTGTTGTCCGTGGCCATGTGCCAGTATCGCCCGTCGCGTGCCTGCGTGCCCCTGCGCGGCACGTCCGCCACGCACCGTACGTCGGCAGGGCGCCGTCCGCGAGCGGCTCAGTCGTCGCCGAGCACCTGCGCGAGCGTGTGCGCGCCCAGGTCGGCGAACGCAGGGTCGTCGTCCGAGTGGGCCGCGAACGCGGTGCCGAGGACGAGCGCCCAGCCCCGTGCCCGGGCCCACGTCGCGTCGTCAGTCCCGCGACGGGCCGTGACGGCCTCGCGGAACGCGTGGCGTCCCACGGCGTCGAACGTGATCCAGGCGGTCGCGAGGTCCGTGGCGGGGTCCCCGCTGGTCATGTCCCCGAAGTCGACCACCGCACCCAGGCGGTGGCTCCCGGGCGCGAGCACCAGGTTCGCCGGGTGCAGGTCGCCGTGCAGCCACAGCGCCAGCCCGTCCCACGCGGGAACCTCGACGAGGCGGGACCACAGGTCGAGGAGCGCTCCGTCGTCGGGCACGTGGCCCGACGTGAGGCGGCCCCGGACCGACTCGTCACGCGCGGCCAGCGGGACGCCGCGGAACGGGTTCGCGGGCGCCTGGGGCGGCGCGGGGACGTGCAGGGCCACGAGGAACGCGGCGAGGTCGGGGGCGAACGCGCGGCGCAGCGCGGGGTCGACCGCGAGGGCGCTCAGCCCGTCGAACCACGGGACGATGCTCCACGACCAGGGGAAGGAGGGGCCCGCAGACCCGTCGGAGGGAAGCCCGACCCGCACGGGAGCGGGGACCGGTACCGGGAGGTGCGGTGCGAGCACCGGGAGCCACTCCTGCTCGTGGCGCACGAGCGCGGCCGCGAGCTCGCGGCGCGGGACCCGCACCGCGAGCTCGTCGCCCAGGCGCAGCACCACGTTGTCCCAACCGTTCGCGACGACCTCCAGGGGCAGGCCGGCCAGGTCGGGGTGCTGGGCGGTGAGCAGGGCGCGCACGAGGTCGGCCGTGACGTCGACCTCCGCGGCGGGCCGCAACGCCACTAGACCGGCACCCCGACCGTGCGCGCCGCGTCCCACGGCTCGGCCCAGCCCAGCCGGTCCAGGAGCGCGTCGAGGATCGCACCCGTGAACCCCCACACGAGGTGCTCGCGCCCGTCCGCGGACACCAGGAAGGCAGGGCTCTTGTGCGTGCTGCGACCCCGGCGCACGACGGCGGTGCGCCGGTTCGCGGGGTCCGTCAGGTCCGCGACGGGCACCCGGAAGACGTGCGCCGACTCGGCCGAGTCGACGACCGCGACCGGTGTGGGCCGCGCCCACCACCCGATCACGGGGGTCACGAGGTGGTTGCTCACGGGCAGGGGGAGCGGGGAGAGCGCGCCCAGGACCTCGACACCGTCGCGGTCCAGCCCCGTCTCCTCGACGGCCTCGCGCAGGGCCGCGTCGACCAGGTCCGTGTCCGTGTCGTCGAGCCGTCCCCCGGGGAACGAGACCTGGCCCGGGTGGTGGCTGAGCGTCGAGGCGCGGGCGAGCAGGAGCACGTCGAGATCGGCGGGCACTGGCGAGGCGGGAGCGTCGTCCGTCGCGTCCTGCCCGGACGTGCCACGAGCGGCCAGGACGTCGTCGAGCACCCCGAACAGGACCAGGACCGCGGCCTGCCGCACGCGCGACTCGTCGAGCGTGCCGATCGCGTAGCGCCACGGGCGAGGCCACGGCGAGCCGTCCTGGGCGAGGGCCACGAGCCCGGCACGCGCCGAGCCCGCGGTCGGCGGGACGGTCACCAGCCCGCGGGCAGCGGGCGCCCCTCCTCGTACCCGGCCGCGGACTGGATGCCGACCACGGCCCGCTCGGCGAATTCGGTGAGCGAGGACGCCCCCGCGTACGTGCACGAGCTGCGCAGGCCCGCGGTGATCTCGTCGATCAGGTCCTCGACGCCCGGGCGGGCCGGGTCGAGGTACATGCGGGAGGACGAGATGCCCTCCTCGTACAGACCCTTGCGCGCCTGCTCGAACGGGGACCCGCCCGCGCCACGGGCCGCGACCGCCCGGGCCGAGGCCATGCCGAACGACTCCTTGTAGAGGCGACCCGTGCCGTCGTCGTGCAGGTCGCCCGGGGACTCGTGCGTCCCGGCGAACCACGAGCCGATCATGACCTGGGACGCGCCCGCCGCGAGGGCGAGGGCGACGTCGCGCGGGTGGCGCACGCCGCCGTCGGCCCAGACGTGCTTGCCCAGCTCGCGGGCCGCGGCCGCGCACTCGAGGACAGCAGAGAACTGAGGACGGCCCACGGCCGTCATCATGCGCGTGGTGCACATGGCGCCCGGCCCGACGCCGACCTTGACGATGTCCGCCCCCGCGGCCACGAGGTCGCGCACGCCCTCGGCCGTCACGACGTTGCCCGCGACGATCGGGACCTGCGGGTCCAGGGACCGCACGGCCTCCAGGGCCTGGAGCATCTTGACCTGGTGACCGTGGGCCGTGTCGACCACGAGCACGTCCACGCCCGCGGCGAGGAGCTCGGCGGCCTTGGCCTTGACGTCGCCGTTGATGCCCACGGCCGCCGCGATGCGCAGGCGCCCCTGGGCGTCCAGGGCGGGGGAGTAGACGCTCGAGCGCAGCGCGCCGCGACGCGTCAGGACGCCCACGAGGCGCCCGTCGCGCACGACCGGGGCGACCTTGCGTCGCGAGCGGTGCAGCTCGTCGAACGCGGCCTGCAGACCGCCCGGACCCGACACGACCGACGCGTCGACGGTCTGCGGCTGGGCCGACATGACCTGCTGGACCTGCGTGAAGCGGTCGACGCCCAGGCAGTCCGCCTCGGTCACGACCCCCACGGGGCGGTCGCCGTCGAGGACCACGGCCGCGCCGTGCGACCGCTTGCCGATCAGGGTCAGCGCGGTGTGCACGGTGTCGGTGGGGGAGACCACGACCGGGGTCTCGATGACCGGGTCCTTGCCCTTGACGTCGGCGACCACGTCCGCGACGACGTCGGTGGGCACGTCCTGCGGGATCACGACGATCCCGCCGCGTCGTGCGACGGTCTCGGCCATGCGGCGGCCCGCGACCGCCGTCATGTTGGCCACGACGAGCGGGATGGTGGTGCCCGTGCCGTCGTCGGACGCGAGGTCGACGTCGAAGCGCGAGGTGATCTCGGAGCGGGACGGGACGAGGAACACGTCGCCGTAGGTCAGGTCGGTGGTGGGCTGCTGGCCCGGCAGGAAGCGCACCCCAGCAGTCTACGGAGGCTGTCGAGAGAGCGAGCGCGGATCGGGTGCCCAGCGCGTGGAGAGGTCGTGATCCGGCCGCTCCGGGCGCGAGCACCCGCCCGGAGCGCCTAGAGTTGTCGGGCTAGTCGAATGGCAGGCGGAACGGAGCGGTTATGACCCTGTTGAGCAGCATCACGTCACCGGAGGACCTCCGGCGGCTGACCCCCCAGCAGGTGGAGACCCTCGCAGCGGAGATCCGCGAGTTCCTCGTCTCCGCCGTGTCCCGCACGGGCGGGCACCTCGGGCCGAACCTCGGCGTGGTCGAGCTGACGCTCGCGATGCACCGCGTCTTCGACTCGCCCAAGGACTCGTTCGTGTTCGACACGGGCCACCAGGCCTACGTGCACAAGCTGCTCACGGGCCGCCAGGACTTCTCCGCGCTGCGCAAGCGCGACGGCATGTCCGGGTACCCCAGCCGTGCCGAGTCCCCGCACGACATCGTCGAGAACTCGCACGCGTCGACCGCGCTGAGCTGGGGCGACGGGATCGCCAAGGCCAACGTCGTGCGCGGCCTGCGCGACCGGCACGTCGTCTCGGTCATCGGCGACGGCGCGCTCACGGGCGGCATGGCCTGGGAGGCGCTCAACAACATCGCCGAGAGCCAGGACCGGCGCCTGGTGATCGTGGTCAACGACAACGGCCGCTCCTACTCGCCGACCATCGGCGGCATGGCGCACCACCTGTCGACGCTGCGCACCACGCGCGGCTACGAGAACTTCCTCGACTGGGGCAAGCGCACGCTCTCGCGCTCGGGCGCCCCCGGCCGGTTCGCGTACGAGTGGCTGCACGGGCTCAAGAAGGGCCTCAAGGACGTCGTCGCACCCCAGGGCATGTTCGAGGACCTGGGCATCAAGTACGTCGGCCCCGTCGACGGCCACGACATCGAGGCGCTCGAGCACGCGTTCGTGCGGGCCCGCTCGTACGGGGCGCCCGTGATCGTGCACGTCATCACCGAGAAGGGTCGCGGGTACACCCCGGCCGAGCAGGACGTCGCCGACCGCTTCCACGCGGTGGGCCAGATCCACCCGGAGACCGGGCTGCCCGTCGCGCCCTCGCGCTTCGGCTGGACCTCGGTGTTCGCCGACGAGATCGTGAAGATCGGCCGACGCCGTACCGACGTCGTCGCGATCACCGCAGCCATGCTGCACCCCGTGGGCCTCGCACCCTTCGCCGAGGCGTTCCCCGAGCGCACGTTCGACGTGGGCATCGCCGAGCAGCACGCCGCGACGTCGGCCGCGGGCATGGCCTTCGCGGGCCTGCACCCGGTCGTCGCGGTCTACGCGACGTTCCTCAACCGTGCGTTCGACCAGGTCCTCATGGACGTGGCGCTGCACAAGGCGGGCGTGACGTTCGTGCTCGACCGTGCGGGGATCACGGGCGAGGACGGCGCGAGCCACAACGGCATGTGGGACATGGCCATGCTGCGCATCGTCCCGGGCCTGCACCTGGCGGCCCCGCGCGACGAGGCCACGCTGCGCGAGGCCCTGCGGCACGCGGTCGACATCGACGACGCGCCCTCGGTCGTGCGCTACCCCAAGGGCGCGGTCGTCGCGCCGATCCCCGCGATCGAGACGCTCGACGGCGTGGACGTGGTCGCCCGCCACGACGCGGTGCCCGCCAAGAAGACCAAGGCTGCGGCCGGCGCGCCCCGCAAGGTCCTGCTCGTGGGCGTCGGTTCCATGACCGGTACCGCGATGGCCGCGGGCGAGGCGCTCGCGGCCCACGGCGTCGAGGTCACGGTCGCGTCCCCGACCTGGGTCCTGCCGCTGCCGTCGGCGCTCGTCAAGCTCGCGGGCGAGCACGACCTGGTGGTCACGATCGAGGACGGCATCGCCGACGGCGGCGTGGGCTCGCTCCTGGGCCAGCGCGCGGTCGAGGCCGGGATCACGGTCCCCGTGGTCCCGCTGGGCCTGCCCACGGTCTTCCTGGACCACATGACGATCGACCAGGTGAGGACGACGCACCGCCTGACGGCGCAGGACGTCACGCGGGACGCGCTCACGGCGCTCGCGCTGCTCTGACGCAGCGGGTCGAGACGCAGGACGGGGCACGGACCGCGCGGTCCGTGCCCCGTCCTGCGCCCTGGGTCGGCTCGACCCCGGGCGGAGCCGGGCCGAGCCCGGCCGCGCAGGGACTCAGGCGAGCGTCGCCTCCGCGGCACGCTCGATCACGGTGCGCGGGTCACCCGACGTGGCGAACCATGCGCGCTGCCGTGCGGCGCCCCCGCCCGTCGACCACAGCCGCCCGAGGAGCTCGGTCACGGCGTCGAGGTCGCCCGCGTCGACGAGCGCCTCGCGCACGTGCGCGACGAGCTGCCCCACGACGTCGTGCGCGGTCGCGGGCTTCCAGGTGAGCGGCGAGACCAGGTCGCCGGAGATCCCCGACCGGCCTGCACGCCACGACGCCGTGCGCAGGAGCTCGGGATGGAGCATGGGCGCGGCCGCGCCCGCCGCGGCCTCGCGAGCGGCGGTCTCCACCAGCCCGCGGGCCAGGGCCGCGAGCAGGGTCGCGGTGTCGGCGTCGAGGCACACGTCCGCGACGCGGATCTCGACGGTCGGGTAGGACGCCGAGAGCCGGGCGTCGAAGTAGATCATCGCGGTGTCGAGGATGGTCCCGGTGCCGACCAGTGCGTCGACCGTGGCGCGGTACGCCTCGGGCGTGCCGAACGAGGGCGCGGGGCCCGCCGTCGGCCACCGTGACCACACCTGGGAGCGGAAGCTTGCGTACCCGCTGTCCTCGCCCTGCCAGTAGGGCGAGTTGGCGCTCAGCGCGAGGAGCGGGGCGAGCCAGGGGCCGATCCGGTCGAGGACCGCGACCCCCTCGGTGTCCGAGGAGACCGCGACGTGGACGTGGCAGCCGCCCGTGAGCTGCTCGCGGGCCGTGAGGCCGAACGCGGCGCGCGCCTCGAGGTAGCGGAGCTTCCCGACGGTCGTCGGGGACACGGGCACGGGTGAGGTGCCGAGCGCGACGATGCGCGCGTCGCGCTGCTCGGCGGCCTTGTTGGCCCGGATGCGCCCGTCGCGGATCTCCTGGGCCAGCTCGGACAGGTCCGCGCAGGGGTGCGTGCCGGTCTCGAGCTGCTCCTCCATGAGCTCGAGCTCGAGGTCGCCCCCGGGGGCGTTGCCGGCCTGGTCCGGGCGCGAGCCGCCCGACGCCCCGAGCCCGGCCTCGGTGGGCCGGCTCGTGCCGGCTGCTTCGATGACCTCGGCCGCGACGGCGCTCGGGACGCCGTCCGGTCCGACGAGGAGGAACTCCTCCTCCACTCCCATGGTTCGCATCGAGGAAGTCTCACACGTGGCGGGGGCCGCTCGCACGCAGGGGGCCCGACGGCGGCGCGCGCCCCGGGCGAGAGGGCGGCGGTCCGGGGCGGGGGAGGTTGCGGGCGCCGACGCCGAGAATGGTCGGTGCGGAAATGCCGGGCCGTTGTTCGCTGGGTATCGTGGATGCTCCTGGCAAGGCGGGAGAAAAAAGCAACCCGGACGCATTCCGCAAGGGACTTTGGTCCCGAGTAGTCACTCGTCGAACGCCCAAGGAAGGGTCATGTGAAGACTGTCACAAGCGGGAATGCTCGGCCCTGCGGAGGTGTTCCAGTAGCCAGAAAGGTTGCAATCTCGCGGTTCTGCCGAGCGTGGCTCAACATCCGACGGTTCACCCTGTGAGCCAGGTGACAGCGTCTTGACCACCCCCGGACCCTCTCGGGGTCGTAGCCTGAAAGGGCGAAGGAGAACGGCAGGACGGCACGGATTTCCCGCGTCGACCAAGGTCTTTACCCCCGCCGCGCAGGCTGCGCGGCGTGGACGTCGAGGAGAGTGATATGACCAGCATTTCCGAGGCTCGCAGCACCACTGGCGGCCAGGACGACGCGACCGTCCCCGCTTGGGCCGGCTTCACCGCGGGTCCCTGGCAGGACACGGTCGACGTGCGCGACTTCATCCAGCGCAACTACACCCCGTACGAGGGTGACGACTCCTTCCTCGCCGGACCCACGGAGCGCACCACAGGCATCTGGGCCAAGCTCTCCGAGATGTTCCCCGCCGAGCGCGAGAAGGGCATCTACGACGTCGACCCCCACACGCCCGCGGGCATCACGGCCCACGCGCCCGGGTACATCGACAAGGACGCCGAGGTCATCGTCGGCCTCCAGACCGACGCCCCGCTCAAGCGCGCGATCATGCCGAACGGCGGATGGCGCATGGTCGAGGGCGCCCTGGAGACCTACGGCTACCCGGTCGACCAGGAGCTCAAGAAGGTCTTCAGCGAGTACCGCAAGACCCACAACCAGGGCGTCTTCGACGTCTACCCGCCCAACGTCCGCGCCGCACGCAGCTCGCACATCATCACGGGCCTGCCCGACGCCTACGGCCGTGGCCGCATCATCGGTGACTACCGCCGCGTCGCGCTCTACGGCGTCGACCAGCTCGTCGCCGCCAAGAAGCTCGACAAGCTGGACCTCGACACCCAGCCGTTCAGCGAGAAGGTCGTGCGCGAGCGCGAGGAGCACGCGGAGCAGATCCGCGCCCTCGGCGAGCTCAAGCAGATGGCCGCCTCGTACGGCTACGACATCTCGGGCCCGGCGACCAACGCCCGCGAGGCCGTGCAGTGGCTCTACTTCGGCTACCTCGCCGCGGTCAAGGAGCAGAACGGCGCCGCGATGTCGCTGGGCCGCACCTCGACCTTCCTCGACGTGTACCTCGAGCGCGACCTGGCGAACGGTGTCATCACCGAGGAGCAGGCGCAGGAGATCATCGACGACTTCGTCATCAAGCTGCGGATCGTGCGCTTCCTGCGCACCCCCGAGTACGACTCCCTGTTCTCGGGCGACCCGACGTGGGTCACCGAGACCATCGGCGGCATGGGCGACGACGGTCGGCCGCTCGTCACCAAGAACTCGTTCCGCTTCCTGCAGACGCTGTACAACCTGGGCCCGGCTCCCGAGCCCAACATGACCGTGTTCTGGAGCCCGCGCCTGCCGCAGGGGTTCAAGGACTTCTGCGCCAAGGTCTCGATCGACACCTCGGCCGTCCAGTACGAGTCGGACGAGCAGATCCGTCCGGCCTGGGGTGACGACGCCGCGATCGCGTGCTGCGTCTCGCCCATGGCGGTCGGCAAGCAGATGCAGTTCTTCGGTGCCCGCGTGAACCTGGCCAAGACCCTCCTCTACGCCATCAACGGTGGCAAGGACGAGGTCACGGGCAAGCAGGTCTCGCCGGTCGTGGCTCCCGTGCCCGAGGGTCAGCCCCTCGACTACGACGACGTCCGCGCCCGCTTCGACAAGACCATGGACTGGCTGGCCGAGACCTACGTCGAGGCGCTCAACTGCATCCACTGGTCGCACGACAAGTACGCGTACGAGCGGCTCGAGATGGCCCTCCACGACAAGGAGGTCCTGCGGACCATGGCCTGCGGCATCGCCGGTCTCGCGGTCGCGGCGGACTCCCTGTCGGCCATCAAGTACGCCAAGGTCACGCCCGTGTTCGACGAGCGAGGCATCGTCGTGGACTACGAGACCGAGGGCGAGTACCCGGCGTACGGCAACGACGACGACCGCGTCGACGCGATCGCGGTCGAGCTCGTCGAGTCGTTCATGGCGAAGATCCGCTCGCACAAGATGTACCGCGACGCGCTGCCGACCCAGTCCGTCCTGACCATCACGTCGAACGTCGTGTACGGCAAGGCCACGGGCAACACGCCCGACGGTCGTCGTGCGGGCGAGCCGTTCTCCCCGGGCGCCAACCCGATGAACGGCCGCGACACGCACGGCATGCTCGCCTCGGCCCTGTCCGTCGCGAAGCTGCCGTACAACGAGGCGCAGGACGGCATCTCGCTGACCAACACGGTCGTCCCGAGCGGCCTGGGCCGCACCCGGGAGGAGCAGGTCGCGAACCTCGCGGGTCTGCTCGACGCGTCGGTCGGTGGCGACGGCTACCACATGAACGTCAACGTGCTGGTGAAGGAGACTCTCGAGGACGCCATGGAGCACCCCGAGAACTACCCTCAGCTCACGATCCGTGTCTCCGGGTACGCCGTGAACTTCGTGCGGCTCACCCGCGAGCAGCAGCTCGACGTCCTCTCGCGGACCTTCCACGGCGCTCTCTGAGCGCAGATCGGCGGAACATCATGACGACTCTCTCGACGCCCGCAGCCGGCCAGGTGCCCGCGCGTGCCGCCGCCCGCTACGGGGTCGACGGGGTCGCCTCGGCTCCGCTGCCGTGGCGGACCTCCGGTGACGCCCTGGGCCACGACAGTGACCTGGACGCGCCGGAGGCCCCCCGCCGCCGGACAGGGGCCGGGGTCTCCGGCCTCTCGACGGCCGAGGACCTCGACCGGCACGACAAGCTCGCGATGATGCGCTCGGGCGAGCTGGGCTCGGTCCACTCGTGGGAGCTCGTGACCGCGGTGGACGGGCCGGGCACGCGCCTGACGGTCTTCCTCAACGGGTGCCCGCTGCGGTGCCTGTACTGCCACAACCCCGACACGCTGCAGATGAAGGACGGCGAGCCGGTCACGGCCGACGAGCTGCTGGCGCGCGTCAAGCGGTACCTGCCGGTCTTCCGTGCCACCAAGGGCGGTCTGACGCTCTCGGGCGGCGAGGTGCTCATGCAGCCCGCGTTCGCCGCGCGCATCCTGGCGGGCGCCAAGGAGATGGGCGTGCACACCACGCTCGACACCTCGGGCTTCCTCGGGGCGAACCTGAGCGACGAGATGCTCGCGAACACCGACCTGGTGCTCCTGGACGTCAAGTCGGGCGACCCCGCGACCTACGAGAAGGTCACGGGCCGTGCGCTCGAGCCCACCCTGACGTTCGGGCGACGGCTCGCCGAGTCGGGCCTGCCCGGTGGGGTCACGGCCGAGCACCCGGTCGAGGTCTGGATCCGCTACGTGCTGGTCCCGGGCCTGACCGACCAGGCCGAGCACGTCGACGTCGTCGCGGACTACGCGGCCTCGCTCAACGAGATCCGGCCCGGCACGGTCACGCGCGTCGAGGTCCTGCCCTTCCACCAGATGGGCCGGGACAAGTGGGAGACGCTCGGGCGCGAGTACGAGCTCACCGACACCCCGGCTCCCGACGTCGAGCTGGTCGACCGCGTGCGCGACCAGTTCCGGGCGAAGGGCCTCACGGTCTACTGACCGTCCCGCCCCCGAGACGTGGCCTGCGGCCCCTGGATCCTGTGATCCGGGGGCCGTTTCTCATGCCCCGGTGAGCACCGAGGTCAGCCACGGTCCCAGCACGGGCAGCACGGCGTCCGGCTGCATGGCACGGGTGTGGTCGAGCCCGTCGAGCAGCTCCACGTCCCAGCCCGCGGCGCGCAGCTCGGCGGCGTGCGCTGCGAGCGCGCCACCGATGCTCACGTGCACCCCGCCCCACCTCTCGCCGTACTCGATCTCGTCGGCCGTCCCCGCGAACGCGAGGCGCGGGCACGTCACGCGGTCCAGCGCGCCTCGGTCGTCGAAGGTGTCGAGGGCCTCGTAGAGCGTCACGAACTGGCGTGTCTGCTCCTCGCCGAGCGTCATGTCGAAGCTCTCCCAGTCGAAGTCCTCGGGGTCCGCCGCCGCGTCGCCCCCGGCGCCGGGAGAGGCGTCCGTCGACTGCGCGCGCTCCTCCTGCCCGACGGCGTCGCTCGACTCGAGCGGCGCCGTCGGGCCGTCCGTGGGCGCGGTAGGCGTCGCCGCGGGGGACGCTGACGTCATGCCGTGCGTCGCGCGCGTGACCGCGAGCATGCCCGCGTACGGGCCGTCGAGCGGCGGGAAGCCGCCCATGGCCAGAGCGGTCAGGCGGTCCGTGCGCAGCGCGAGCTGGAGGCCGCTCAGGGCGAGCCACGAGTAGCCGTAGTACGCGAAGGTCTCGGCGCCCGCGGCGTCGGCGATCGCGAGCAGGTCTGCCGTGACGTTCTCCGGGGTCAGCGTGCCCGCCGCCGGGTGGGACATGCGGTGGCCCTCGTAGTCGGCGGCGACCACGCGGAACGTGGGGGACAGGGCGTCGATCAGCGTCCGCCCGAGCGCAGGGTCGACGCCCCACGTCCGGAGCTCGTCCGCCGAGGGCCCCGTGGCCGGGACGGGGTTGACCGGGAGCAGGACCGCCGGGCCGGTGCCGGTGACCTCGACCGTGAGGGTGCTGCCGTCGTGGAGGGTTGCGGTGGCCTCGCGGGACGTGGAGGTGGGTGTGCTCGGTTCGAGCGGCATGGCGAGGTCCTTCCGACGCTGCGCGAGGTGGACGTCCACGCTATCGCGGACGCCGGGCCGCCGGCCCGAAATGCCTGGATCCCAGGCGGCAGATGGTCGAGGATCGGGGGACACCCGTCGACCCCGAGGAGAACCCGTGCCTGCTGTCCCCGCCGCCCCGTCCAGCGCTGAGCCGTCGACCCCCGCCGCGCGACTCGTGCGCAGCCCCCGCCTGTCCGACGTCGCCGAGTACGCCTACGCCGCGGTCGTCCCGTCGGGCGTGCGGCTCGTCTACGCCGCAGGCGCGTGCCCGCTCGACGACGACGGCGCGACCGTGGGGGTCGGTGACGTCCGGGCACAGGCCGCCCGGTCCATGGCGAACCTGCGGATCTCGCTCGAGGACGCGGGCGCGACCTTCGCGGACCTCGTCAAGACGACCGTGTACGTCGCCTCGACCTCCCAGGACGACCTCGTGGCCGCGTGGGAGGTCGTGCGCGACGCGCTCGCCCCGCACGACCCGCCGAGCACGCTGCTCGGCGTCGCTGCGCTCGGCTACGACGACCAGCTCGTCGAGGTCGAGGCCGTCGCGGCGGTCCGCTGACCTGCTGGCCCGGGCGCCCGGGCATACCGTGGGGAGCATGAACCACCCACCGCAGGCGCCCCTGACCCCGCTGACCGAGGACTGGACGCGGGCGCTCGCGGTCGTCGCCCATCCCGACGACATGGAGTTCGGGGCAGCCGCCGCGGTCGCGCGCTGGACCGGGCAGGGCAAGACCGTGGTCTACACCATGGTCACGAGCGGCGAGGCCGGGATCGACGGGCTGGCCCCCGACGAGGCGCGCGTGGTGCGCGAGGCCGAGCAGGTGGCGTCGGCCGCGATCGTCGGCGTCGACGAGGTCGAGTTCCTGGGCCTGCCCGACGGCGTGCTCGAGTACGGTCTGCCGCTGCGGTCGGCCGTCGCGGCGGCGGTCCGGCGGCACCGCCCCGAGGTCGTGATCACGGGCAACTACCGCGAGACCTTCCCGGGCGGGATGCTCAACCAGGCCGACCACATCGCGACCGGTCGCGCCGTCGTCGACGCCGTGCGAGACGCCGGGAACCGGTGGGTCTTCCACGACCAGGTCGAGGCGGGCCTGGAGCCGTGGGGAGGCGTGCGGCAGGTCTGGGTCGCCGGATCGCCCGACGCGGCCCACGGCGTGGACGTGACCGGGACGTTCGACGCGGGCGTCGCCTCGCTCCGGGCGCACGCCGCGTACATCGCCGGCCTCGGGTGGGAGCACTTCGACCCGGCCGAGTTCCTCGCGACCATGAGCCGGGCGGGCGGGGCCCGCATGGGCGTCGAGCACGCCACGGCGTTCGAGGTGCTGAAGATGGGCTGGGACGACTAGCGCCGCACCGTGCCCCGCCGGGTCGCGCGTTCGACAGGAGCGCCGCGATCATCTGCCCTACCGTGTGTGAGGGGTACCCGCCCCGAGCCGGTCACGGGAAGGGCAGTGCGATGAGCGACGCTGCGAAGGTTGGTGGGCAGGTCGGTGCCAGGACGGGCGGGGTGCTCGCGGCCACGTGCATCTCGACCCTGGTGGTGAACGCGAACACGTCGGCCGTCAGCATCCTGCTCCCGGCGATCTCCGAGGACACCGGGACGTCCGTCACCACGCTGCAGTGGGCCGTGACCGGATACTCGCTGGTGGGTGCGGCGGTCATCGTCACGTCGGGCTCGTTGGGCGACGTGTTCGGCCGTCGGAGGGTCTTCCAGCTGGGGCTGCTGCTGTTCGTCGCGTCCTGCGTGATGATCGCGCTCGCCGGTTCCGGGGGCATGGTCATCGCCGGTCGCGTGATCCAGGGAGCGGCCGGGGCGACCATCCTGGCCTGCGGGCTCAGCCTCCTCTCGGTCGCGAACTCGGGAGACGCCCAGCTCCGGGCCGTCTCCTTGTGGGGCGCGGCGGCTGCCGTGGGCGCGGCGGCCGGTCCGCTGGTCGGCGGCGTGCTCGTCGACGTGACCGGATGGCAGGGGCTGTTCTGGATCGACGCCGGGATCGCGGTGCTCTGCATGGTCCTCACGGCGCTGACGGTCGCCGAGTCGAGGGACCCGGACCGGCCGAGGACGATCGACTACGCGGGCACGGTGCTCATCGCGCTGACGCTGACCCCGCTCATCCTGGGTGTGACCAAGAGCGGCGACTGGGGCTGGTTCTCGGTGGCCACGCTGGGGTGCTTCGCGATCTCTGTCGGGGCGGCCGTCGCGTTCGTCGTCGTCGAGGGGCGGGTGGCCGTCCCGCTCGTTGACCTCGCGCTGCTGCACAACCGCGTGCTCGTGGGTTCGACCATCGCGATCCTCATCGGGGCGGGCACGATCAACGGCCTGATGTACCTCCTGAGCCTGTACTTCCAGGACCCGGCCACCTTGGGCTTCAGCCCGCTCCAGGCGGGGCTCGCGACGCTCCCGGCGACCGTGGGGCTCGTGGTGATCGCCCCGCTCGTGCCGCGGCTCGCGGCGAAGATCGGCGGACGGCAGACGATCGGGCTCGGGTTCGCTCTGACCACGGCCGGCTTCGTGCTCGTGGGCTTCGTCGACGCGTCGTGGCTCTACCCCGCATTCCTGCTGCCGTTGGTCGCGATCGCGGTCGGCATGGGCCTGTCCAACGGCCCTGCGTCGGCAGCGGCCACGGCAGCGGTGCCCGAGAACCAGGTGGGAGGAGCGTCCGGGATCTCCAACATGGCCCGGTACGTCGGCGCAGCGGTCGCGACGGCGCTGGCAGCCACCATCTACGGCAACGTGATCGCGTCCCGGACCGCTGCGGGGGCCGTGCAGGGTGACGCCCTGGCCTCGGGGTTGGCGGCCGCCGCGTGGATGATGGCGATCTTCAGCTTCCTCGGCGTGCTCATGGCGGTCGTGATCGGTCGCCACCGCGCGGCGAAGGGGACGCTCGACGACGCCGCCGCGGCGGCCGCGGCGGTCTCCTTCACGTTGCCCACCTCGGCGACCGCAGGACAAACCGGGTCGGACCGGGACTGAACGGTCGTGCCGGCTCCTCGTCGGCGACTGCGGTTCACGCGATGTGAATGAGGTGTGAAGGGTTCCCCCGGCTGCACACTCGAACAAAGGCCTGACCGATGGAGTCGACGGAGGCAGTCATGACCACGTACGCCCCCCTTCAGGAAGCGCGATGAGCGCCGCGGACGTCCCCGCGGACGTACCCGTCGACGGTGCGGCGGCGGTCCCGGCCGCCCGAGCCCGCGCGACGAACACCCAGTGGATCTCGTGGGTCGCGCTGGCGATGATGACGACCAGCTCGGTCGCCAGCCTCCGCGCGGCGCCGACGATGGCCGTCTACGGCCTGGCCTGCGTGTTCCTCTACCTTCTGCCCGCGGTCGTCTTCCTGCTGCCGACCTCGCTGGTCTCCGCCGAGCTCGCCTCGGGCTGGACCGGTGGTATCTACAAGTGGGTCTCCGAGGGCATCTCCAAGCCGATGGGCTTCCTCGCGGTGTGGTGCCAGTTCGCGATGACGATCTTCTACTACCCGAGCCTGCTCGGGTTCGTCGCGAGCACGCTCGCCTACGTCATCAACCCCGCCCTCGCGAGCAGCGGGGTGTGGACGGCCGCGGTGATCATCGTCGTGTACTGGTCCGGCGTCTGGGTCTCCTCGCGCGGCACCAAGGGGGTTGCCGGTCTCGCGAGCGGCGGGCTCATCATCGGGACCCTGATCCCGGGGGTCGTCCTGGTGACCCTCGGTGTCGTCTTCCTCGGTCAGGGGAACGAGTCCGCGGCGCCCATGACCGCCGACAACCTGCTGCCGGCCTGGGCGGGGCTCTCGAGCCTCGTCCTCATCGTCAACAACTTCCTGTCCTACTCCGGGATGGAGATGAACGCGGTCCACGTGTCGTCGCTGAAGAACCCCGGGAAGCAGTTCCCGAAGTCGATGTTCCTCGCGATGGGCATGGTGCTCGCGATCTTCATCCTTCCCGCGCTGGCGATCAGCTGGATCGTGCCGGCCGAGGAGCTCTCGCTCACGGCCGGCGTGATGCAGGCCTTCGACGCGGTGTTCGCGAACTTCGGGTGGCAGTGGCTGACCCCGATCGTCGGGATCATGCTGGTCACGGCGTCGCTCGGTGGCATGCTCACCTGGCTGGCCGGTCCCTCCAAGGGCCTGCTGCTCATCTCCCGACAAGAGGGGTACCTCCCACCGTTCCTGCAGCGGCTCAACAAGAACGGTGTCCAGCAGAACATCCTGGTGGTCCAGGGGATCGTGACCACCGTGATCGGCCTCGCCTACGCGTTGATCCCCGACGTCTCGAGCGCCTACTGGATCTTCTCGGTCATCACGACGCAGGTGTACCTGATCATGTACCTGCTGATGTTCGTGGCCGCGATCAAGCTGCGTCGCAAGCAGCCCGACCACCCGCGAGGGTTCCGGGCCCCGATGCTCGTCAGCATGTGCGGAGTCGGCTTCGCGGCCTCCCTGGCGGCCCTGCTGGTGGGGTTCATCCCGCCGTCGCAGTTCTCCTCCGGTAGCCCGCTGGTCTACTTCCTCATCGTGGGCGGCGGGGCCCTGGGCCTGGGCCTGTTCGTGCCGTTCCTGTTCTACCGGTTCCGCAAGCCGTCCTGGAAGCAGGCCGAGTCGACGGAGGTGGCCTCGTGAGCACACCGGTGGAGAACCAGCCGCGACACGAACGCCGGTGGATCTACATCGGCGCGTGCGTGATCCTCGTCGCCATGGGCGTGTGGGCGGTACTCGCCTTCAGCGTCGTCCGGGAGACGGCACGGGCGCAGGACAAGGCCGACGAGCTGATCGCCGCGCTCGAGGACGCCGGCGCACGCACCCCTGACAAGGATCAGATCGTGCGCGTCCTCGGCGAGGACGGCGGCGCGACCTGCGCGAACCCGAACGAGGCGCTCAGCCGGGCGACGCTGCTCGCGCAGCTGGCCAACGGGGCCACCGGTCCCGGGGCCAGGCCGGTCATCGCCGACAGCCGCGTGGTCCAGGGGCAGCTGCTCATCATCGAGATCTACTGCCCCGAGGAGCTGGACGAGTTCCAGGCGTTCGTCGACGACCTCAAGACCGACGCGGTGACAGGGACCTGACCGTCAGACGTCGTTGCTGCCCTCGCCCCACGGCGCGTCGGCCGGCGCGTCCTGCACGTCGTGGTCCAGCACCACGCCGTCCACGAGCCCTCTGGCCACCGTCGCCCCGGCGGCGGCTGCCACGACCGGCTCCCCGCCCAGCCAGCGCGCCTGCTCGGCCGCGACGATCGTCTGCGCGAGCCGTGCCTCCGACACGTCGACCGCGCCGGGCAGCGCGTCGGCCAGGACGCTGCGTCGCGCGTAGGCGTCGAACAGCCGGGCCTTGGTCCCGAGGATCTCGACCATGCGCTCGTCGACCGTGTCGGCGACCAGGAGCCGGTGGACCTGCACGGTGCGCACCTGACCCATGCGGTGGGCGCGTGCGACGGCCTGGGCCTCGGTCGTGGGCTTGACCTGCGGCTCGCACAGGATGACGACGGACGCCGCCTGGAGGTTGACGCCGACCCCGCCCACGTCGATCTGGCTCACGAGCGCCCGGGGCGCGGGCGAGGCCGTGAAGTCGTCGAGGATCGTCTGGCGGGCGCTCGCCCCCACGGACCCCGTGAGCGGTCCGGCGGCGAGGTCGCCCAGCGCGCGCACCACGAGGTCGACGACGTCGCGGAAGTACGTGAACACGACGACCTTGCGGCCGTTCCCCGTGGCCTCCTCGACGAGCTCGACGAGCCGGCGCACCTTGGCCGAGTCCTCGGGGTGGTCGACGGCGTACGCGGCCCGGCGCATGGCCATGAAGCTGCCCTCGCGCACCGCGTCGCGGTAGGCGGCGCCGTCGGCCGGACCGAACGACTCCCACTCCTCGACCTGCAGCAGCTCGGGCAGCTCCTCGAGCACGTCCTCCTGGTTGCGCCGGAGGTAGACGGGGGCCACGGCGAGCCGGAACCGCTCGGCCCCCGCGGCCCCGTGCGCGGCGCTGACCTGCTCGGCGACGTCGGGCTGGAGGTAGGCCACGAGGCGTCGGAACTCCTCGACGCGGTTCTCCATGACCGTGCCGGTCAGGAACAGCACGCGCTCGGTCCGCCCGGCCCAGGCGGCCACGGCCTGCGACCTCTTGGCCCCGGGGTTCTTGACGTAGTGCGCCTCGTCGACCACGAGCATCGCGGGCGCGGGCAGGTCGAGCGGCAGGAGCCCGACCTGCTCGAACGTCGTCACGGCCACGCCGCCCTCGCGCGCCCACTGCGCGGCCTCCTCGGCACGCTCGGGGCCGTGGACGTCGAGCGAGCGCAGAGTGCTGTGCCGCCCCACCTCGCGCACCCAGCTCGTCATGACGCTCGCGGGGCACACCACGAGGAAGTGCGTCGCCCCGCCCGCGGCGAGGTGCGCCATCGCGGCGATGGCCTGCACGGTCTTGCCGAGCCCCATCTCGTCGCCCAGGATCGTGCGCCGCTGGGCGAGGGCGTAGCGTGCCCCGAAAACCTGGTACCCGCGCAGGGACGCGGTCAGGAGGGACTGGTCGAGCGGCTGCTCGTTCACACGGGCCAGGAGCTCGGGCGGCAGGTGGCCCTCGGTGGCCTCGAGGTCGCGCCCGATGTCCACGACGTCGTCGAGCAGCGCGTAGTACGTCGCCGAGCGTGCCCGGAAGTCCGTCCACGCCTCGAAGGCGTCGACGGGCTCGGCCTGGAGGGCGCCGACGCGCCCTGCGGCCGCGACGGCCCCGGACTGCTCGGCGTCCCGGGTGAGCCGCGCAAGGTCGCGCACGGCGTCCGCTGCCCGACGGCGCCGCGCGGGCAGCGAGAAGAAGGACCGGACCGCGCGGGTTGCCTCCTGGGCCGCGACCCGGTGCTCCGTGTGCCCCTCGAGGAAGGTGACGATCACCTGCCGGTGCCGCGTCGCTCCCGTGCGCGCTGCGTCGAGCCCCGCAAGGGCTTGGACGAGGCCGGTCGTGAACGGGTCGCCGGGGGCGTCGTCGATCCGGAACCGCAGGGTCTCCTGGACGGCCTGCGCGATCTGCGCCGCGGCCGCGAGGCAGTGTGTCGCGGTCTGCGGCCCGATCCCGGGCAGCCGTTCGAGCCCGGCGGGTCCCGCGCGCAGCACGGCTCCGACGGTCGTGATGCCGCCGTCGACCAGGCGACCGACGCGCAGCCGCTCACCGCTGACCTCGCGCAGCCGCTCGACCCCGATCGCCGAGAGCTCGCCCAAGACCTTGTCCTGCTGGCTCGACCCGAACGCGGTGCGCACGTGCTCGCGGAACCGGGCCGGCGCCCCGGCGAGACCCGAAAGCAGCGCCGCGACCTCGTCGGCGAGCGCGACGACCTCCCGTGCCTGCTCGGGCGTCGGGCGGGGAGCGTCGGGCGCGGTCATCGGGCGGGAACTCCTGGGGGACGTCGGCGGGGAGCACGGACTCTCGACGAGGATCGGCGGTCGCGGTGCCACGGATCGAGAGGCTCCGTGACGCTATCACCGCGTCGCATCACGTCCGCTCCCTGCGACCCGGCTGGCAGACGCCGAAAACCCGAGGGTGCTCGGTCGGCTCCGAGGAGCCGACCGACCACCCTCGGGTTTCGGCAGTCAGCGGCGAGCTGCGCGTCAGGCGACCTGCGCCGGGACGTTCGCGACGCCGTCGGGCAGGAGACGGCGGCCCAGGACCTTCTCCGTGTAGCCCGTGCGGTCCAGGTACGGCGTGATGCCGCCGTCGTGGAACGGCCAGCCCGCACCCAGGATCATGCAGAGGTCGATCTGCTCGGGGCCCTGGACGACGCCCTCGTCGAGCATGTGGCCGATCTCCGTGGTCAGGGCCACCAGGACGGCGTCGAGCACGCCTGCTTCGTCGAGCGCGCCCGGTCCGCCGGCCTCACCGGTGCCGAAGTACGCCTGGATCGACGGGTCGACGCTCGCGGGGATGCCGCGCGCCGGGGCCGGCAGGACGACCTTGGTGCCCTCGGCCACGAGCTTCTCGAGCCCGGGGGAGGACGGGAAGCGGTCGCCCAGGTCCTCGCGCAGCGAGGTCAGGACGTGCAGGCCCACGGCGGGGCCCACGAGGTCGAAGAGCGCGAACGGACCCATGGGCAGGCCCAGGGGACGCAGCGCGCGGTCGGCGACCTCGACCGAGGTGCCGTTCTCGACGGCCTCCACGATCTTGCCCAGGAGCAGCACGAGCAGGCGGTTGACCACGAAGCCCGGGCGGTCGGCGACGCCCACCGCGGTCTTGCGCAGGGCCTTGGAGACCGCGAAGGCCGTGGCGAGGGCCTCGTCCGAGGTCTTCTCGGCCCGGACGACCTCCACGAGCGGCATCTGCGCGACGGGGTTGAAGAAGTGCAGCCCCACGACCCGCTCGGGGTGTGCCAGGTCCGCGGCCATCTCGGTCACGGACAGGGCCGAGGTGTTGGTCGCGAGGATCGTGTCGGGGCCGATGATGCCCTCGAGCTCGGCGAAGACCTTCTTCTTGAGTCCCAGGACCTCGGTCACCGCCTCGATCACGAAGTCGCAGCGCGAGAACTCGGTGATGTCCGTGGTCCCGTGGACCGAGGACAGGACCTTGGCCCCCGTGTCCTTGCTCATCCGGCCCGTCGTGACGAGCTTCTCGACCGTCGTGCGGACGTAGTCGAGCCCGTGCTGCACGCGCTCGGCGTCGAGGTCGCGCATCGTCACGGGCACGCCCAGGCGCTGTGCGAACAGCAGCGCGAGCTGAGCCGCCATGAGCCCCGCGCCCACGATCCCGACCGAGGTGACCGGGCGGGCGAGCTTCGGGTCCGGGGCGCCCGCGGGGCGCTTGCCGTGCGAGACGAGCTGGAACGCGTAGACGCTCGCACGCATCTCGTCGGACATGATGAGGTCCGCCAGGGCCTCGTCCTCGGCCGCGAAGGCCTCGTCCTTGGTCGCGGTGCGTGCCGCGGCCAGGAGGTCGAGCGCCCGGTAGGGCGCGGGCCGCGACCCGTGCACGACGGCGTCGAGCTGTTTGCGCGCACCGGCGACGACCGCGTCCCACACCGGGGCCGGGTCGAGCTCGCGGCGCTCGACGACCGTGGTGCCGCGCACGACGTCGGCGGTCCAGCGGATCGAGGACTCGAGGAAGTCCGGCGCCTCGAACAGCGCGTCGGCCAGGCCGATCTCGAAGGCCTCCTTGGCCTTGAACGGCTTGTTGGCGCTCGGGCGCGTGAGGATGACGTCCATGGCCTTCTCGATGCCCACGAGGCGTGGCACGAGGTAGGCGCCGCCCCAGCCCGGGACCAGGCCGAGGCCGACCTCGGGGAGCGCGAGCGCGGGGGCGTCGGTCGCGACCGTGCGGTAGTCGCAGTTGAGCGCGACCTCGAGGCCGCCGCCCAGGGCCAGGCCGTTGACGTAGGCGAACGTCGGGACGCCCATCTCTCCGAGCAGGCGGTAGGCGGCGTGGCCGCTGCGGCCCAGCTCGAGGGCCTTGTCGCGCGTGCGGACGCCTGCGACCTGCGTGAGGTCGGCGCCCGCGGCGAGGAAGTAGGGCTTGCCCGTCACGGCGACGGCCGCGATCTCCCCGCGCGCCGCGCGCGCCTGGAGCGCGGTCAGCGCTGCCGTGAGCTCGGCGATGCCCTCGGGCCCGAGCGTCGTGGGCTTGGTGTGGTCCAGGCCGTTGTCGAGCGTCAGGAGCGCGAGCGTGCCCGCGCCGCCCGGCAGCTCGACGTCGCGGACGAGGGAGTGGGTCACGCGCTCGGCACGGGGCGTGGTGGTCTGGGTGCTCATGGGTCAGTTCTCCCCGTCGGTCGTCGTGTGGCCGGAGTAGTCGGCGTGGTGCGGGTTCTCCCAGACGACCGTGCCGCCCATGCCCAGGCCCACGCACATCGTGGTCAGGCCGTAGCGGACCTCGGGGTGCTGCTCGAACTGGCGCGCCAGCTGGGTCATGAGGCGCACGCCCGACGCCGCGAGGGGGTGACCGACCGCGATCGCGCCGCCGTACTGGTTGACGCGCGCGTCGTCGTCGGGCATGCCGAAGTGGTCGAGGAACGCCAGGACCTGGACGGCGAAGGCCTCGTTGATCTCGAACAGGCCGATGTCCTCGATGCTCAGGCCGGCCTGGGCCAGGGCCTTCTCGGTCGAGGGGATGGGCCCGATGCCCATGACCTCGGGGTCCACGCCCACGTACGCGAACGACACGAGGCGCATGCGGGCCGGCAGGCCGAGCTCGGCCGCGACGTCGCCCGCTGCGAGGAGAGAGACTGCCGCGCCGTCGGTCAGCGGGGACGCGTTGCCCGCGGTGACCTTGCCGCCGGGACGGAACGGCGTCTTGAGGTGCGCGATGTCCTCGACCGTGGTGCCCGGGCGGGGCAGCTCGTCGGCCGTGGCCAGGCCCCAGCCCTGCTGCGGGTCGCGCAGCGCGATCGGGACGAGGTCCGGCGTCACGTCGCCGTTGGCGAGCGCCTTGGCGTACTTGGCCTGGCTCGCGACGCCGTACGCGTCCGCGCGCTCCTTGGTCAGGTGCGGGAAGCGGTCGTGCAGGTTCTCGGCGGTCGCACCCATGACCAGGGCCGTCGAGTCGACGAGCTTCTCGGCGACGAAGCGCGGGTTGGGGTCTGCGCCCTCGCCCATGGGGTGGTGGCCCATGTGCTCGAGGCCGCCCGCGAGCGTCACGTCCTGGGCGCCGATCGCGATGGCCGACGCGGTCGTGGTGACCGCGGTCATGGCGCCCGCGCACATGCGGTCGATCGCGAAGCCCGGGACGGACTTCGGCAGGCCGGCCAGCACGGCCACGCTCCGGCCGAGCGTCAGGCCCTGGTCGCCCGTCTGGGTCGTCGCGGCCAGCGCCACCTCGTCGATGCGCTCGACCGGGAGCTCGGGGCGGCGACGCAGCAGCTCGCGCACGGCCTTCACGGCGAGGTCGTCGGCACGGGTGTTGGCGTAGATGCCGTCGGGACGGGCCTTGCCGAACGGCGTACGCACCCCCTCGACGAAGACGACGTCGCGGACGGTCCGGCGCGAGCCCGAACCCTTGCTGGCCACAGTCATGGCATCTCCTGATCTGGACGGCGGTGTCCCTGAGCGTCACCGCTCAGCGTTGGTACAGGCTACCCACGGTACCGGGAAAATGCACGAAAGCGTGAGACCGAGTATCTGCAACGGCCGACGGACCCGCTCAACCAGAGGGGTCGAGGCGGGTCCGTCGGGGAACTCAGGGGCGATCTGGGCGATACGCAGTCTCGCTCGTGGAGAGGTCAGTGGCCTCCGCGGAGCTTGCGCACGACCCTCTTGGCGGTCGGCAGGCCCTTGTTCCAGGCGGTGTACCACATCGAGAACGGCACGTCGATGCTCCCGATCAGCTCGTTCTCGTGGCTCGCGAAGCCGCGCTTGAACGTCGAGATCCCGTCGTTGAGCAGACCGTTGACGTCGTAGCGCAGCACGCCGCGCTCACGCATCGCGTTGATCGCGTACCACTTGAGTCCGTAGTTCGCGCGCAGCCGCTGGCCCTCCTCGTCCATGCCGCCGTACAGCTCGAACGACGTGCGCGCCGAGGCCGCGAACCACACGAACGAGACCGGCCGGTCGTGCGGGCCGCCCTCGCGCGAGCGGGCGAAGGCCGCGAAGACGGGCGAGTGCTCGCCGAGCTGGTCGAACACGAGCTCGTAGTAGGAGTCCTCGTGCAGGCCGAACCCGGCCCGCTCGGCGGTCTGGCGGTACAGGCGCAGGCACGCCGAGAGCTCGGCGCGCGTGGTGACCGGGCGGAACTCGAGGTCCTCGCGCTCCGACTTGCGGATGTACTGGCGGGTCTTCTTGGCCATGTCGGCCATGAGCTCGTCGGGCGTCTTGCGCAGGTCCAGGATCAGGGTCGTCGGGTAGAGCACGGGGTTGACCGCGGGGGCCGCGCCGTCGAGCTCGAGCGAGGTCCCCGCGTCCCAGTCCGGCTCGAGCGTGATGCCCACGCCACCGACGTTCTCGCGGCACCAGCCCACCACGGCCTCCGTGACGCCCGACCGGGTTGCGGGGTAGCCCGTGCCGTCGGGCATGACGACCGGACCACGGGGCACGTAGCTCAGCGCCTTGAACTGCGCGGGCAGCGAACGGACCAGGACCTGCGCGAGGCCCAGGACCGTGCCGTCCGAGCCCGCGACCTGCAGGCGGCGAGGCGTCCAGGCCCCGGCCCCCTTGACCTCGCCCCACCCCCAGAGCTGGAGCGGGTGGCCACCCATCGCGAGCACCTGCTCGTCCCAGGCGGCGCGGTCGGTGATCGTCGTGACGGTCAAGGAGGAGGACTCGGGCAGCATGCCCCCGACCTTACCGGCGAGGGGAAGTCCCGGACGACGGCGTCCCCACCGTCTGCCCCGACCGGCGTCCAGGACATCGGCCGAGGTGGGCAGCGGGCGCAGGCGTCGGCGAGCCGTGCGCCGGGACCTACGAGGCGCTCTCCGGGGACGGGGCAGGGCGTGCGACCGAGGCCGGGTCGGCGAGAGCGCGGGCCAGGGGCTCGGCCACGAGGTCGAGCTGCCACTCGCGCGCGCCGCGACCGCGCAGGAACTGCGCGACGTGCTCGGTGTCGAGCGGTGAGGGAGGCGTCCAGCACACGCGGCGCAGGGCGTCGGGCTGCAGGAGGTTCTCGATCGGCACCGAGAGCTCGTCGGACAGCGCCTGGACCACGACGCGCGCAGCGTCGAGGCGCTGGGCCGCGGCGGGGTCGCGGTCGGCCCATGCGCGCGGCGGCGGCGGGGCGTCGCTGCGCGGCCCGCGGGCGCTGGGCAGCGCTTCCTGGGGCAGGGCCAGCGCCTGGTCGATCGCGTGCTGCCAGGCCGCGGCCCGGCGGGCCGTGTTGCGGCCCGAGAACGCCGGCAGCTTGACCAGCTCGGGCACCGAGCGGGGCATGGCCTGGGCCGCGGCGACGATCGCACGGTCGGGCAGGACCCGTCCCGGAGCGATGTCCCGGCGGCGGGCGTTCTCGTCACGCGCCTCCCACAGGCTGCGCACGACCGCGAGGCTGCGCGGGTTGCGCAGCGCGTGCACACCCGACGTGCGACGCCAGGGCTCCTCGCGCGGCGGGGGCGGGGGAGCGGTGCGCACGGCCTCGAACTCCTGGGCGGCCCACTCGGCCTTGCCCTGCTCCTCGAGCCGCTCGCCGAGGATCTTGCGCAGCGGGATGAGGACCTCGACGTCGAGCGCGGCGTACCGCAACCAGTCCTCGGGCAGGGGGCGCGTCGACCAGTCGGCCGCGGAGTGCTCCTTGGCGAGCCCGAGGCCCAGGACCTCGGCGATCACGGCGGCCAGCCCGACGCGCTCCATGCCCAGGAGGCGTGCCGCGAGCTCGGTGTCGAAGATCCGGGCGGGGTACAGGTTCTGCTCGGCGAACCCGGGCAGGTCCTGGGACGCGGCGTGCAGGATCCACTCGGCGTCGCCCACGGCCTCGCGCAGCGGCGAGAGGTCGGGGATCGCGATGGGGTCGATGAGCGCGGTGCCCGCACCCTCGCGGCGCACCTGCACCAGATAGGTGCGCTGGCCGTACCGGTAGCCCGACGCGCGCTCGGCGTCCGCGGCGACAGGGCCGGACGCTGCGGCGTAGGCCGCGACGACCTCGGCGAAGGCCTCGGGCGTGTCGATCACGGGACCGACGCCGTCGGCCGGCTCGGTCAGCGGGGTCACGGCGGGGACCGGAGCGCCGGGGTCTGCGCCGTCGGGCGTCGACGAGGGGGCTGCGTCGCGCGCTGTGCCGACGTCGACGGCGTCGCCGGAGGGGCCGCGGTCGGCGGTCCGGCGTGAGGAGAAGGAAGGTGTGTGGGCCGAGCTCATGGACCCACGGTATTGCGTCGGGGCCGCAACGACGTCACGCCGTCCGGCAACGGGGGCAGCCCGGCGGCCGTGCACAGGAGCGTGGACCACGCCTCGAGGTGGGCCCCGAGGTCGGTCGACGTGGGCGTCCAGGACGCCCGGATCTCGAGGTCGACGTCGTTGGCCTGGCCTGCCAGCGCGCCGAAGCTCTCCGAGAGCACGCGGGTCACGGTGCCGCCCTCGGCCACCGCGTCGGCGTGCGAGTGCGCGAGCGCGTCGTCGAGCCAGGTCCAGGCGACCTCGGCCAGGAGCGGGTCGGTGGCCATCTCGGGCTCGAGCGTCGCGCGCACGAGCGTCACGACGCGGAACGTGCCGTGCCAGGCCTCCTGGCCCGCGGGGTCGTGCAGCAGGATGAAGCGTCCGCTCGCGAGGTCCTCGCCCGAGCCGTCCTGACCGGTCACCTCGCCCGTGAGGGCGAGCGCGAACGGGGCGATCCTGCCGGGCGCGGGCACCTCCTGGAGGCGGACCTCGGGGCGTAGCCTCCGGCGCCCCACGGACTCCAGGGCGCGGAGGAAGTCGGGTGGTGCCGCGGCTTCTCCGGACTTGATCACACGCTGCACAGTACGAGCAGATGTCCACATCGTGGAGGTTAGGCGCGCGGAGGAGATCGAATCGTGATCGCCGGACTAGGCTGTCGGGAGTGTCCGCCGACGCCCGTCGTCGGCATGTCCCGCCGGCGCCCGGCACTCCTGCTCGCCGGAGCCAGCACCTACCCCCGAGGAGCACAGCAGATGACAGCCCGCGCACAGATCGGCGTCACCGGACTCGCGGTCATGGGCCGCAACCTGGCCCGCAACTTCGCTCGTCACGGCTACACGGTCGCGGTGCACAACCGCTCCTTCGCCAAGACCCAGTCGCTCGTCGCCGACCACGGCGACGACGGCGACTTCGTCCCGTCCGAGTCGATGGCCGACTTCGTCGCCTCGCTCGAGCGTCCCCGCAAGGTCGTCATCATGGTCAAGGCCGGCGGCCCGACGGACGCCGTCATCGCCGAGCTGGTCCCGCTCCTCGAGCAGGGCGACATCATCATCGACGCCGGCAACGCGCACTTCCCCGACACGCGCCGCCGCGAGGCCGAGCTCAAGGAGAAGGGCCTGCACTTCGTGGGCACCGGTGTCTCCGGTGGCGAGGAGGGCGCGCTCAACGGCCCCAGCATCATGCCCGGTGGCGCCCCGGAGTCGTACGAGACCCTCGGCCCCATCCTCGAGGACATCTCGGCCAAGGTCGACGGCGTGCCCTGCTGCACCTACGTCGGTCCTGACGGCGCGGGCCACTTCGTGAAGATGGTCCACAACGGCATCGAGTACGCCGACATGCAGCTCATCGCCGAGGCGTACGACCTGCTCAAGCAGGGCCTCGGAGCCTCGGCCCAGGAGATCGGCCAGATCTTCGCCGAGTGGAACAAGGGCGACCTCGAGTCGTTCCTCATCGAGATCACGGCCGACGTGCTCCAGCACGTCGACGCCGAGACCGGCAAGGCGTTCGTCGACATCATCCTCGACCGTGCCGAGCAGAAGGGCACGGGCCGCTGGACGGTCCAGAACGCGCTCGACCTGGGCGTCCCGATCACGGGCATCGCCGAGGCCACGTTCGCGCGTGCGCTGTCCGGCTCGGTGCCCCAGCGCTCGGCCGCGGTCGGCGTGCTGCCGGCCGACGCGGGCCAGTGGGAGATCACGGACCGTGACGCGTTCATCGAGGACGTGCGCCGTGCGCTGTACTCGTCGAAGGTCGTCGCCTACTCGCAGGGCTTCGACCAGATCGCCGCGGCCTCCGAGGAGTTCGGCTGGGGTATCGACCGCGGCGCCATGGCGCGCATCTGGCGTGGGGGCTGCATCATCCGCGCCCGCTTCCTCAACCGCATCACCGAGGCCTACGAGCGCGACGAGAACCTCGCGCTGCTCCTGGCTGACCCGTACTTCACGCAGACCGTCGGCGAGGGCGTGTCCTCGTGGCGTCGCGTGGTGTCCCAGGCCGCGCTCAACGGCGTGCCCACGCCCGCGTTCTCGTCCTCGCTCGCGTACTACGACGGGGTGCGCGCCGAGCGCCTGCCCGCGGCCCTCATCCAGGCCCAGCGCGACTTCTTCGGCGCCCACACCTACCACCGCGTCGACAAGGAGGGCGTGTTCCACACCGAGTGGTCCGGCGACCGCAGCGAGTCCAACGCATGACGGGGACTTCTCTCCCCGATCTCCTGCCTGTCGGCGTCGGTGGTGACATCGGCGTCTATGCGATGGTCCGCGCGTTCCACGAGCAGTACGGGACCGACGCCCTCGTGATCTCGAGCGTCGCCACGCGCGCCATGGCCGACTCGTCGTTCGTCACGAACGTCGTGACGCCCGGCATCGACGACCCCGAGGTCCTCGTCGCCGCGCTCGAGCGCGTCGCCGCCCAGCACCCGGGCAAGACGCTCGTGCTGCTCACGAACGCCGACTGGTTCGTCCGGTCGATCGTCGAGAACCGCGCGCGGCTCGAGGACAAGTACGTCATGTCCTACTGCACGCTCGAGGTCCTCGAGCAGGTCTCGAGCAAGGAGGGCTTCGCGGAGGTCTGCGACCGGCTCGGCATCCCCACGCCGCGCACGGTCGCGGTCAGCGTGCCCCAGCTCGTCGCGGACGGCGGGCTCGCGGCGATCCCCGCGCTGCGCGTCGACCTCGAGTTCCCGGTCGTCGCCAAGCCGTCCTCGAGCGCGGACTACCACTACGTCTCGTTCCCGGGCAAGCGCAAGATCCACCACGTCGACTCGCGCGCCGAGCTCGACGAGCTGCTCGGGCACCTCGTCACCGCGGGGTACCCCGGGACGTTCCTCGTCCAGGAGTTCATCCCGGGCGACGAGACGCAGATGCGCTCGCTCACGGCCTACCGGGACACGCGGGGCGTGATCACCCTGCTCGCCACGGGCCGGGTGCTCCTCGAGGAGCACACCCCGGGCACGCTGGGCATCCCCGCGGCGATCCTCACGGAGCCGTACGAGGACGCCATGGAGGCCGCGAGCCGGTTCCTCGACAACGTCGGGTACACCGGGTTCGCCAACTTCGACTACAAGCTGGACCCCCGCACAGGTCGGCACGTGTACTTCGAGGTGAACCCGCGCATCGGTCGCAACAACTACTACGTGACCGCGGCCGGGGCCAACATCGCTCGCGCGCTCGTCGAGGACCGGGTCCTCGGCAGGTCGATCGAGCCCCTGCTGGCCACGAAGGAGGTCCTGTACTCGGTGGTGCCGTTCCGGCTCCTGCTCAAGTACATCCTGGACCCCTCGCTGCGGATCCGGCTGCAGGCGGTCAAGGACCGCGGCGACGCGGTGAACCCCCTGAAGTACTCGAAGGACGGGGGGCTCAAGAGGCGACTGGTCGTCGAGGCGATGACCCAGAACTTCTACCGCAAGTACAAGAAGCACTACCCGGAACCGACCACGACGGGCTACTGAGACCGTCGGTGCCGACCGCACCGACCTTCTCCGCACCCTGACGAGCGGGCCGGACAGCACGAGGGGCCGTCACCACCTGGTGGTGACGGCCCCTCGTCGTCGTGCTCGCCGCGTCTTCCGGTGCGGCTGCGGCCTGCGGGAAGGTCAGCCCAGCTCGCTGGTGCCCGAGTACAGGTGCAGCACGGGCACGTGCAGCTCCTCGCGGGCACGCGACGCCCAGTCCTGGTGGAACGTGTCCTCGACCGCGTGCGGGTAGGTCACGATCGCGATCTCGCGGACGTCGCCCGCGGCGACCGCAGCGCGCAGCGCGGGCAGCGGGTCGTCCTCGGTCACGGCGCCCTCGGCCTCGCGGCCCGCGGCCCGGAGCTCTGCGACGCTCGCGTCGAGCTGCTCCTGCGCGGTGGCCGTGGCCTGGGCGCGCGACGGCTCCTTGCCGAGCACCTCGTCCCACGCCTCCTTGAGCTCTCCCACGCTGAGGTGGTCGATGATCGCGGAGACGACGTTGCGCTCGGTGTCGGCGGGCACCAGGACCCGGTAGGCGAGGGTCTCGTCGGGGTGGAGGGACAGGATGTGCTCCACGTCCACGGCGGCGAGGGTGTCTTCGGTCAGGACGAGGATGGTGTCGGTCACAGGCCCAGAGTAGTCAACGTTCTCAGCGCAGCGCCCATCGGGCGGCCAGCGTCCCGCCCGCGTGCAGCAGGTGCTCGAGCCGAGGACGGCGCGGATCGGCGCTCGCGGGCATCTCGCCACCCGCCGTGGGGCCGGTGGCAGCACCCGGGACGAGGGGCGGCAGGCCGGCCACGATCCGGCCCGGCCCCGGGCCCACGAGCACCGGGGTCGTGGTCACGCACAGCTCGTCGAGCAGGTCGGCGGCGAGCAGGTCCGCAAGCAGGTGCGGACCGCCCTCGCACAGCACCCGGGTCAGCCCCCGTTCCGTCAGCGCGGCGAGACCGGCCCGCAGGTCGGGTCCGGGCGTGGGGGAGGGGAGGTCCTGGGGGGTGCGGGGCGCACCCGCGTGCGTGTCGTCGTCGGGCCCGACGACGAGGATGCGGTCCGCCGGCACGCTCGCCCGGGCGATGCCCGCCCCGTGCTCGTCCGTGATGACGAACGGCGGGCGCGCGCCCCCGGCCAGCGACGCGGGCAGGTGGCCGCTGCGCGTGACGACCGCGAGCTCGAGCGGCCCGCGCCCCGCGCGCAGGTGCTCGAGCCCGCGCGGGACGTCGAGCGCGGTGTAGCCCTCGGCCCGTGCCGTACCCGCCCCCACGAGCACGACGTCCGCGAGGGCCCGCAGCACCCGGAAGACGCGCCAGTCGGCCGCGTCGTTGATGGTTCCCGAGCGGTGGTCCGGACCCCAGGCGCCGCCGTCGACGCTCGAGACCATGTTCGCGCGCACGTGCAGGCCCGGCGGGGACGCGTAGAACGCCGCGAGCTCCTCCTCGCGGGGCGTGACCTCGAGCCGGGTCCCGGCGAGGTGCCCCGCGCCGCCCGGCCCGATCAGCACGTCCAGCGCAGGGAGGGACGGGGCAGGGGGTGATGGGGTGACGTCCGACACAGCGCTCATCCCGCCAGGCTAGTGCGCGTAGGCTGGATCCTCGTGACTGCTGCCCCTCCCGATCTCGCCGGGACCCCGTCGAACTCGTCGAACCCGCCCCGTACCGCCGCCTCGCCCGCACCGGGCACGGCGAGCCTGCCGGGCGCGGGCGCCGAGGGCACGGTGCGCGCGCGGGCGCTCGCGGACATCCGGCCCGTCGTGCCGCCCACGCGGCTGCTCGCGGACCTCGTTCCCCCGCGCCACTTCGCCGAAGCGCGCTTCGCGACGTACCGCGCGAACCCGGCCTACCCGAGCCAGGCATCGACGGTCGCCCGTCTCGAGGAGGTCGGTGCGCAGCTCGCCCCGGGCGCGTCCGGCAGGGGCGTGCGTGGCCTGTTCGCCAAGCGCAAGGCCGTGCCGGCGATCTACATGGACGGCGGGTTCGGTGTCGGCAAGACCCACCTGCTGACCTCGCTCGCGCACGCGGTGGGCCCCGACGCGGCCTACGGGACGTTCGTCGAGTACACCAACCTCGTGGGGGCCCTGGGCTTCCAGGCCACGGTCGACGCGCTCGCGACCAAGCGGCTGGTCTGCATCGACGAGTTCGAGCTCGACGACCCGGGCGACACCGTCCTCATGTCCCGGCTCCTGCGCGAGCTCGCGGACCGGGGCGTCGCGCTCGCCGCGACGTCCAACACGCTGCCCGGCTCGCTGGGCGAGGGGCGCTTCGCGGCCGAGGACTTCCTGCGCGAGATCCAGGCCATGGCGGCCCGGTTCGAGGTCATGCGGGTCGACGGCGAGGACTACCGCCACCGCGCGGTCGTGACCGAGACGCAGCCCCTGCCCGCGGAGGTCGCCGCGCAGTTCGCGGCGAGCCACCCGGGCGCGACGCTCGACTCGCTCGACGACGTGCTCGACCACCTCCGGCACGTGCACCCCAGCAAGTACGGCGCGATGCTCGACGACGTCACGCTCGTCGCGCTCACGGGGGTCCACCCCGTGACCGAGCAGTCGGCCGCGCTGCGGCTCGTGGTCCTCGTCGACCGCCTCTACGACCGCGACGTGCCGGTCCTGCTCGCGGGCGGCCCCGGCGAAGGAGCAGGGAGCGGCGGCGCGGAGGCCGCGATGTTCACCGAGGAGATGCTGCGCGGCGGCTACCGCAAGAAGTACTTCCGGGCACTGTCCCGGCTGGGCTCGCTCGCCGAGGACGGACGCGCCCTCACGCGGACTCCAGCCGCCTGAGCTCGGTCGCGACGTCGAAGTCGGCGGGCGGCCACCCGAGGTCCAGGCGTCGCAGCGCGTCGAGCACGAGCTCGGAGACCGCGAGCCGTGAGAACCACTTGGAGTCGGCCGGCACGACGTGCCACGGGGCGATCTCGGTGTTCGTCCGGTCGATCACGGCCTGGTACGCCTCCTGGTACGCGGGCCACTTCTTGCGTGCGTCGATGTCGCCCGGGTTGTACTTCCAGTGCTTCTCGGGGCGCTCCAGCCGGTCGCGCAGCCGAGCCTTCTGCTCGTCGAGGGACACGAAGAGGGCGACCTTGACGATCGTCGTGCCGCCCGCGACGAGCTCCTGCTCGAACGCGTTGATCTCCTCGTAGCGCGCCTCCCAGACGTCCGGCGGGACCAGCTCGTCGACACGGGCCACCAGGACGTCCTCGTAGTGCGAGCGGTCGAAGACCCCGAGGTACCCGGGGTCCGGCAGCGCGCGGCGGATGCGCCACAGGTAGTCGTGCTCGCGCTCCTCCGCGGTGGGGACCCCGAACGACGTGTGCTGGACGCCCTGTGGGTCCACCAGGCCGATCACGTGCCGCACGATCCCGCCCTTGCCCGACGTGTCCATGCCCTGCAGGACGAGCAGGACGGACCGGCTGCCGCCGCTGCGGCCCTCGGCGAACAGGCGTTCCTGGAGGTCGGAGAGCTCGTCGGCGTGCGCGTCGAGCAACCGCTCGGCCTGCTTGCGCCCCTGGGACCACCCGGGGGTCGAGGCGCGGTCGAACGACGCGAGGTCGAACCCGCGCGGTGCGCGCAGCGACTCGACGGGCGGCACGTCCCAGCCGGCGACCTTCTTGGCGCCGGACCGGGCCGTGGTGTCCTCGGGCGCTGATGCGGGGCCGGCCGAGCCGGACGAGTGCTTTCCCATGCGGGTGAGGCTAGTCACCTCGAGGTCAGGACGACAGCCGAACGACCCGCGACACGCACGGACGACTCGTCGACGGGGGCAGGCGCGAGGGGCTCGAGATCATGGCGCGCGCTCGCGGGGTCGGGCCGGGAGCGCGCGGCGGTACCGGCAGTGCCGCGGGTGTCGGCGGTGCCGGGACGGTCGGCTGGGTCCACCGCGCTGGGAGGGCCGGCAGCGTCTGCAGGCTCGCTCGGTGACGACCACCGGGCGGCCACGCTCCAGGCGCGACGGGACGAGGGGAGCAGCGCGGTCCGCGGGTGCGGCCCCACGTTGACGACCGTGACGACGTTCCCGCGCTGGACGAGCACGACGCCTCCCGGACCCCGGCGCACGATGAGGACCGCGTCGTCCCGCACGGCGCGGCGCAGGCGCAGGAGCGTGCTGGTCCAGGCGCGCAGGCGGTCGGTCGCGGGCTCCTCGAGGCGGGGGACGAACGCCGAGGCGAGGAGCAGCGCGGTCACGATCGCCTGCCCGTCCTCGTCGACGCGTTCCGTGGACTCGAGGCCGAGCATGATCTGCGCGGCGTCCGGCATGGTCAGGATCCTGCTCAGGGCGTTGAACCACGTGGCGTCACCCTCGCGGGCGCCCGCGACCAGGGCGTGGAACGACCGCTCGAGCCCACGGACCCACAGGGTGCCCAGTCCCCGGCCCCCCTGCTCGGCCGGGACGAGCAGCCGGGGCTCCGCGGTCTCGCACTCGCCCACGAGCCGGACGGGGCGCCCGTGCGCGAGCGACGCGGCGTCCGCCGTCCGCGCGACCTCGACCAGGAGGTGCACGGGCGAGGCGTCGGCGAGGTCCTGAACCCTGGCGATGCGCAGCGCGTCGACGTGGAAGTCGTCGAACCACCGTTCGGCGCTGTCGACGACCCAGTCGTGGACCTCCCTGCTGCCGGCCCGGTCGAGGTTGATCCGGCGCCCCGAGGGCAGGTCTGCCGGCACCTCGGCGGCCGGCTCGTCCCGCAGGGGGAGCGAGGGCAGGGGAGAGCCGGGCGTGCGCCGCCGGGTCCGCAGCGGCGCCAGGTAGGGGGCGTAGGCCTCGAGGAAGGCCGCCCCGGGGGCGGCGCGGTGGTAGGCGACCCCGAGCGAGACGCCGATCCCGTGCGCGTGGGCCGCGTCGACGAACCGCTGGAGCGCGCGCGGGCCGCCGATCTCCTCGCACACCGTGTAGAGATGGGGGCACAGCACGCCCGCGACCGACCCGATCGTCCGCAGCTCGACGACCGCGACGCCCAGCGCCGACAACGCGTCGAGTCGCGCGGCGGCTGCATCGAGCGTGCCCTCGGGGGTGAACGTCGTGACGTCGACGTCGAGGACCGCGCCCCGCGCGTCGGGCCCCTGCCACGCCTCGTCGGACCAGTCGAACGCCGGGTCGAACGAGCGGCTCCAGCCGAGCAGGCCGTGCGGCTGGCGGGGGCTGCGCGGGTCGGGCAGCGGCGGGCCGCCGTCGATCGAGAACCCGTAGTCGGTGCCCGGCGCGAGCTCGTCGTCGGCTCCCCACCAGTTGGGCACGTGCATCCCGATCAGGCGCAGGGGTCGGCGCTCGGGCTCTGCGGCGGGCCCGGGAGCGGCGTCGGTCCCTGCACCGTCCTCGTCGTGCGGTGCCCTGCGGGGCAGGACGACCTCGATCGTGCGGGCGCGCGGGGCCCAGACGACGGGACGCGGCCCGGGGACGGGGATCATGGGGGCGTCGTCGGGCGGCTTGGCGGTGTTGCGGTAGCGCGAGGTCATCCGGCGTGCGCCTCTCCCTGGGCTCGCACGAGCAGGACCGTGGCGAACGACGAGACCGTGAGGTGGTCGCCCGCGCGGTACGTCAGGGGCTCCGGCTCGGCCCCGTCCGCCGTGCTCACGAGCGTGCGCCACGACGCACCGTAGGTGGCGACGGGCAGCGTGAAGTCGAGCGCGCGGTCCGAGGCGTTGAGCAGCAGCAGGAACGAGTCGTCGACGATGGGCTCCCCGCGCCGGTCCCGCTCGGGCAGGTCGTCCCCGCCCAGGAACACCATGACGGACTGCGCGTACCCCTGGTTCCAGTCGGTCGAGTCCATGCGGCTGCCCGAGAGGTCGAACCAGTCGATGTCCGGGATCTCGCCGTCGGGTGTGCCCGCAGGGCCCTGGAAGAAGCGACGCCGGTGCAGGAGCGGGTGCGCGCGCCGGATCTCGACCATGCGGCGGGCGAAGTCCAGGAGGCTGCTGCGCTCCTCGTCGAGCCCGTCCGCGCCTCCCCAGTCCATCCACGTGATCTCGTTGTCCTGGCAGTACCCGTTGTTGTTGCCGCGCTGGGTGCGGCCGATCTCGTCGCCGTGGGAGAGCATGGGGACGCCCTGGGAGAGCAGGAGCGTCGCGAGGAAGTTGCGCCGCTGACGCGCCCGCAGCGCTCGGACCTCGGGGTCGTCGGTGGGGCCCTCGACGCCGCAGTTCCACGAGCGGTTGTGGTTCTCGCCGTCGGCCCCGCCCTCGCCGTTGGCCTCGTTGTGCTTCTCGTCGTACGACACCAGGTCCGTCAACGTGAAGCCGTCGTGGGCCGTGACGAAGTTGATCGACGCGATGGGCTTGCGGCCCGAGTGCTCGTACAGGTCAGAGGAGCCAGTCAGGCGGCTCGCGAACTCGGGCAGCATGGCGGGCTCCCCGCGCCAGAAGTCGCGCACGGTGTCGCGGTAGCGGCCGTTCCACTCGGTCCACAGGGGAGGGAACCCGCCGACCTGGTAGCCACCGTCGCCCAGGTCCCAGGGCTCGGCGATGAGCTTGACCTGGGACACGACCGGGTCCTGCTGGACGATGTCGAAGAACGCCGAGAGCCGGTCCACCTCGTGGAACTGGCGGGCGAGCGTCGCGGCGAGGTCGAAGCGGAACCCGTCGACGTGCATCTCGGTGACCCAGTACCGCAACGAGTCCATGATGAGCTGGAGCACGTGGGGCGAGCGCATGAGCAGCGAGTTGCCCGTGCCCGTCGTGTCGAAGTAGTGGGCCTCGTCGCCGTCGACGAGCCGGTAGTACGCGGCGTTGTCGATCCCGCGGAACGACAGCGTGGGACCCAGGTGGTTGCCCTCTGCCGTGTGGTTGTAGACCACGTCGAGGATCACCTCGATGTCGGCCTCGTGGAGCGCCTTGACCATGGCCTTGAACTCCATGACCTGCTGCCCGCGCGTGCCGTACGCGGTGTAGCCGTTGTGGGGCGCGAAGAAGCCGATGGTGTTGTAGCCCCAGTAGTTCGACAGCCCCTTGGCGACAAGGCTCGGGTCGTTGACGAACTGGTGCACCGGCATGAGCTCGACGGCCGTGACGCCCAGGGCGCGCAGGTGCTCGACGACGGCCGGGTGGGCCATGCCCGCGTACGTCCCGCGCAGCTCGTCGGGCACGTCGGGGTGGAGCATGGTCATGCCCCGCACGTGGGCCTCGTAGATGACCGAGTCGTGGTAGTCGTGCTGGGGCGGGCGGTCGTGGCCCCAGTCGAAGAAGGGGTTGACGACGACCGAGAGCATGGTGTGCCCGAGCGAGTCCTCGGTGTTGCTCGGCGAGGGCGGGGCCGGGGGCTCCCCGGAGGACTCGTGCGGCTCGTCGTCGGTGCCGTCGGGCGAGCTGCCCTCGGACCCGCCGGCGACCGCCCCGAGGGCGCCGCCCGTCGCGGCCTGCACGGCCGGCGTCTCGCCGAACCGGTAGGAGAACAGGGACTCGTCGCCGTCGACCTGCCCGTCGATCGCCTTGGCGTACGGGTCGACCAGGAGCTTCGCAGGGTTGCACCGGTGGCCTGCGGCCGGGTCGTACGGGCCGTGCACCCGGTAGCCGTAGCGCACGCCCGGGCCCAGGCCCGGCAGGTAGACGTGCCACACGTGGGCGTCGACGTCCTCGAGCAGGACGCGCGTCTCGCGGGGGCGACCCTCCTCGTCGAGGTCGTCGCCGATCAGGCACAGCTCGACCTTCTCGGCGACCTCCGAGAAGAGGGCGAAGTTCGTCCCCGTCCCGTCGAACGTCGCGCCCAACGGATACGGTCGGCCCGGCCAGGTCTGCATGGGTCGACCCTTTCATCCCGGGCGCCCGTTGTCGCCCACGGCACGCCCCGACGTTCAGGGAGGGGCGCTCGCGGAGGGGGTGCCAGGGCCGTCCGGAGGCACGTCGGCGCCCGACGACGTCGCGCGCCCCGGGGTCGTCGTCTCCGGCGGGTGGGGTGCGCGCCCCGCGACCTCCACCGCGTCGATCGTGCTCACGACCCTGCCCTGGGCCTCGAGTTCCCGGAACCAGTCCGAGGCGCGCAGCCGCGGCTCGAGCGCCGGCGCGACCCCGGTGAGGAACAGTCGGCAGCCGTTCTCGGCCAGCTCGTCGTCGAGGTCCTCGAGCTCGTCGACGACCGTCGAGGACACCCAGTCCATGGCGCTCACCTCGAGCACGACGGTCCGGGCGCTCGCGGCCCGGACGAGCTGTGCCGTCCGCTCGACCGTGGGACGCACGTTGGCCGTGTAGAGCATGCCGCGGAGCCGGAGCACGAGGAGGCTGCTGTCCGAGAGCGGGCTCGTGTCCGTGGGGCCGGGGTCGCTCGTGGGACCCGTGGTGCCGGCGGCGTGCGAGATGCCGCCCGCCGTCGGAGCGTCGTGCTGCAGCGGCTCGTCCGGCGAGGGCTCCCACCCTCCCGGGCCGTGCCGCAGGACCTCGACCTGGGGGCGGTCGAGGTCGCGCAGCACGATGAAGAGCGTCATGAGCACGCCCGCGGCCACTCCCGCGAGGAGCCCGGAGAGGAGCCCGACGAGAGTGGTCGCGACCGCGATCCACAGCTCGGACATGTCGAAGCGTGTCAGGGCCCGGAACTCTCGCACGTCCACGAGCCCGAGCGTGGCCACGAGAACGACCGCACCGAGCGTCGCCTCGGGCATGTGGTCGAGTACGGGGGCGAGGAAGATGGCGACGAGGACCGCGAGCAGCGCGGTCACGACGCTCACGACCTGGCTCCGCGCCCCGGCGCGCTGGGCGACCGCGGACTGGGAGAAGCCGCCCGCGGCAGGGATGACGGCCGTGAACCCGCCGACGAGGCTCGCCGCCCCGACGGCGAGCAGCTCCTGGTCGGGGTCGATGCGCGGGTCCTTGCGGTTGCGGACCTCGCGGGCGACTGCGACGGACTCGAGGAAGGCCATGATGGCGATGGCAGCGGCCGCGGGCAGCAGGTGGGGCACGTCGCCGAGCCGGGGGAGGACGATCGTGGGCAGGCCGGCAGGGATCGGGGAGACGAGGCTCACGCCGCGGTCGGTGATGCCGCCGAACGTCGCGGCGAGGATGCCACCCGTCACGACGATCAAGGGGGCGGGGAGCCGGGGCCAGACCCTGCTGACGAGGACGAGGGCCGCGAGCGAGACGACCGAGAGGAGCACGGTCGTCCCGTTGACGTCCGAGAACGCACGGAAGGCTGCGCGGAGCTCGGGGACGAACCCGTGCCCGTGGAGCGTCTCGCGCGCCCCGAGGAGCTTGGGGACCTGCCCGACCGCGACGGTCAGCCCGACGCTCGCCTTGATGCCCGTGAGCGTCGCGTGGCTGATGTTCTGCACGAGCGAGCCCAGCCGCAGGACGCGCGCGACGAGCAGCATGACCCCGACCAGGACCGTGAGGGTCGCGAGCGCCCGGATCCGCGCCTCGGAGTCACCACCGCCGCTGACGGTCGAGAGGCCGACGAGGGAGGTCGCGACGAGGGTCGCGATGGTCGAGGTGGTCGACATGCTCAGCGCGCGCGATCCGCCCAGGGCCGCGTAGACGACCATCGGGAGCATGCACGTGTAGAGCCCGTACTGGACGGGCAGGTCGGCGATCGTCGCGTACGCCATGGCCTGGGGGACCACGACGGCGCCGGCCGTGAGGCCGGCGAGCACGTCGGTGCGCAGCGACGCGATGCGGTACCCGTGCAGGGTGGGGAAGAGGCCCCGGAGGGCCCGGGGAGGAGCCGGGGCAGCCATGGCCCGAGTATCGCCCGGGGGGAGCGTGAGCGCGCCTCGGGGCCCGACGGCGGAGCTGCGTCGGTCTGTTCCCATGCATAAATAGTGTGCCAAGCGCGGATCTCGTCCGGATCGCTCGAAGCTTGCGACTCACCGACCAGCCTTGACGGGTGATCTCGCCGCCGCAGCCCTGTCCTGGTCGGCGCGGAGCCGTGCGTGGGGCCGTGGGACCTGCTAGACCAGGGGTATGAGCAGCACGAGCGAGGACCGCGCCCTTGACGCGGTCGACCTGAACGAGAGCGACGTCTCGTCCGCACGCATCTCCCCGCGTTCCCGGCTGACCCTGGAACAGGAGGCAGAGGCCGACGTCCGCGAGGGCGGGGACGCCTCCAAGGCTCCGCAGTCGCTCGCCGACGAGGAGCGGCGGGCCACCGACGGGATGTCGAGCGGGCGGTCGTGGGACGACCCGGACGAGCTCTGACGGGCTTCTGACGGCACGTCGGACCGTGAGTCGGTCGTGCCGGTCGACTCTTAGCCGAGCGTCGGCAGCCGGTCCTGGTCCACGGCGACGAGTCGCGGCATGCCGGCAGGCGCGACCTTGCTCAGCGCGACGTAGCGAGCCTCGGCCCGGTGCAGCCGGATGTGCTCGTCGAGCGACCAGTCCGGCCCGTTGGTGAGCTGCATGCCGCACGAGCAGTCGATCGTCACCCGGCCGTCGGCGACCCGTCGGACGTGGCCGATCGTGACGTGCGAGGTGCGGGCCTCGGCCTTGGCGCGGCGCATCGAGGCGCTGACGGGTTCGTTGGCGGGGGAGTCCACCCGACGAGCCTAGACGCTCGCGCGGGACGTGAGGTGAACGAGGGCGTCGCGCACGAGGTTCCCTGGACGGGTGCGCCGTGGACCGGCCTCAGTGCTCGTGGACGAGGCCCAGCTCGTGCGCTCGTTCGTGCGCGGCCTCTGCGGCCTCGCGTGCGGCGATCCTGGCCCGGACCTCGGCCCGGCGCAGCGGGGGGACCGTGCTCGGTGGCTGACGGCGCTCGGGCAGCTCGGCGAGCAGCCGTGTGACGGTCGCGGCGATCTCGGCGACGGCCGTGTCGATGGGCGCACTGGTCGCTGCGCTGACGCTCTGGACCCCGGCGACCTTGCGGACGAACTGCAAGGCCGCCGCCTGGATCTCCTCGTCGGTGGCGGGCGGTTCGAGCCCCCGCAGGGCGGTGATGTTGCGGCACATGCTCCCGACGCTACGTGCGACCCGCCACCGCGACAAGGGACGGGTCGAGTCGCACGCGATCCCTCGAACAGCTCGGCGTGAGTCGAGAAGTACTCGTCATCGTGCTCGGCGAGCTCCGGGGCCCGAGGGGGTATGACAAAAGGCCGTCCCGGGTGGGACGGCCTTCGTGGTGGTGGGCGATACTGGGATCGAACCAGTGACCTCTTCCGTGTCAGGGAAGCGCGCTA
>NZ_LMIL01000009.1:510517-744082 GCF_001429135.1 Oerskovia sp. Root22
GCGACCCTCACCTTGGCAAGGTGATGCTCTACCACTGAGCCACGTCCGCACTGCCGAACCTCGACCGGATCTCTCCGGCGTTTTTCGGCGCGTCACAGACTCTAGCCGAAAGATGGGGCAAGAGTCCAAATCGCCCCAGGTCAGTGCGTTGCGCGGCCGGGGCGGGGGTCGTGGGACGTGGCGAGAGCGAGGGGGCCGACCTGAGGGCCCCGGGCGGTCGCGTGTCGGGCGTCGCGTGGCCGGCGAGCGAGCGGGCGTACTCGGTTTCGCCAGGGTCGGCGTGATCTCGGGGGCTCCCGATGTCCGTGCCCGCGTCGTGGGGCTGCTGCTCGAGCTGGGTCGAGCGCGTGTCGACGAGGGCAAGGGGCGCGAGCCCGTGGATGGATCGAAGGTCACCGATCGGAACGGCGAAGGCCCCGAGAACCCGACGTCGGAAGGGGCCGTGGTCACGCGGCCGCCCGTGGCGCCGCTGGTGCGGCGGCCTGCTCGTGCGGTCCCTGTGCTGGTGGCGTGTCGTGCTGGCCCGCATCGGGCGCGCGTGGTCGGGCCCGTGGGACGTGGGGTGGGGGGCGGTGCTGTGCCCGCGTCGCACGGGTATGACAAAAGGCCGTCCCGGGTGGGACGGCCTTCGTGGTGGTGGGCGATACTGGGATCGAACCAGTGACCTCTTCCGTGTCAGGGAAGCGCGCTNGGGGTATGACAAAAGGCCGTCCCGGGTGGGACGGCCTTCGTGGTGGTGGGCGATACTGGGATCGAACCAGTGACCTCTTCCGTGTCAGGGAAGCGCGCTACCGCTGCGCCAATCGCCCAGGGCTGTTCTGCGAGAGAACAGCACAAGGGATACTGCCTTGCTGAGAGGTGGAGATGGGATTCGAACCCACGTGCACGGCTTTGCAGGCCGCTGCCTCGCCTCTCGGCCACTCCACCAGGGACTCGAACCCGACAAGTCCGRAGACTTATCCGAGCGGACGACGGGATTCGAACCCGCGACCCTCACCTTGGCAAGGTGATGCTCTACCACTGAGCCACGTCCGCACTGCCGAACCTCGACCGGATCTCTCCGGCGTTTTTCGGCGCGTCACAGACTCTGAGAGGTGGAGATGGGATTCGAACCCACGTGCACGGCTTTGCAGGCCGCTGCCTCGCCTCTCGGCCACTCCACCAGGGACTCGAACCCGACAAGTCCGAAGACTTATCCGAGCGGACGACGGGATTCGAACCCGCGACCCTCACCTTGGCAAGGTGATGCTCTACCACTGAGCCACGTCCGCACTGCCGAACCTCGACCGGATCTCTCCGGCGTTTTTCGGCGCGTCACAGACTTTAGTAGACGAGAGCGCTGGGCGTCCAACCGGACCAGGGCTTGCACGCGGCTCGGTAGCGTTGTGGGGTGCCAGCACTCCGAACCAGATTCCCCAGGACCCGCGCCGTTCCGCGGTTTCCTGACGCTCCGTCGGCTCGGATCGAGGTGGCGGAATGAGGCGCGGGTCACGCTCTCGAGCGGCGCAGGGTGTCTCGGAGATGCCCGACGCGCAGCGCTCTGACCTGCGCAGGGACGGATCTGACCCCGCGCTGGGCGGACCTGGCGTGGCGCCGGCGGTCGGTCCCGAGGGGAACGAGGGCTCCGATGCGAGGGGGTTCGCGTCGTTCGCCGGCCGCCACGGTCTCGGGGCCGTCGAGTGCATCGACCTCGCGGTCGACGCCGCCCGTCTCGCCGAAGGGCTGTGGTTCGTCGTCGCCGACTTCGAGGATCCCGCGCACGGGGGGCGCGCGCGGGCATGGCGCTTCGCCGACCACGAGGCACGCGACCACGGGGCGACCGGAGAGGACCTCCCGGCGCGCGTGGCGCCGTCGGGCCGCGAGGGCGCGTGGCGCGGGCCCCACCCCGACACCTGGCGCAGCTCGCTGTCCCGCGACGAGTACCAGGCCGCCGTGGCGGCCGTCCGCCACGCGGTGCACGAGGGGGACGTCTACCAGGCCAACATCTGCCGCGTGCTGGCTGCCCCCCTGCCCGCGGGCGAGAGTGAACCCGACGCGCGGGCGCTCGCCCGGATCCTCGCCGCGGGCAACCCCGCTCCCTACGCGGGCGCGATCCACGTGCCCGCGGCGAGCGGGATCGAGCCCGTGTGGGTCGTGACGGCCTCGCCCGAGCTGTTCCTGCGGCTCGAGGGCGGTGTGCTCTCGTCGGGCCCCATCAAGGGGACTGCGGTCACCGCGGACGGGCTGCGCGAGAAGGACCGCACCGAGAACGTCATGATCACCGACCTCGTGCGCAACGACCTGCAACGCGTGAGCGCACCCGGCTCGGTCGAGGTCACCGACCTCCTGGCCGTCGAGGCGCACCCCGGACTCGTGCACCTGGTCTCGCGCGTGCAGGGGCGTGTGCAGGTCGCCCAGGACGCCCCCGGTGGTCTGTGGGGGCAGGTGCTGACGGCGACGTTCCCGCCCGCGTCGGTCTCCGGTGCGCCCAAGTCCTCGGCGCTGCGGATCATCTCCGAGCTCGAGCGTGGGCCGCGCGGCCCCTACTGCGGGGCGGTCGGCTGGGTCGACGGCGACACGGGCGAGGCCGAGCTGGCCGTCGGTATCCGGACGTTCTGGTGGGCCGACGACGAGCTGAGGTTCGGGACCGGGGCAGGCATCACGTGGGGCAGCGACCCTGCCGAGGAGTGGGAGGAGACAGAGCTCAAGGCCGCGCGGCTCGTCGCGCTCGCCTCCGGCCAGGCTGCGGCAGACTGAGGTCATGTCGATCGTCGTGTGGGTGGATGGGTCCTTCGTCGAGCCGCGGGAGCGGGCGCTGAGCGCGCTCGACCACGGGGTGACCGTGGGGGACGGGATCTTCGAGACGTGCGCCGTGTACGGCGGGCAGGCGTTCGCGCTGACCCGTCACCTGCGGCGCCTGGGCCGGTCCGCGGCCGGCATGGGCCTGCCCGCGCCGGACGAGGCGCGCATCCGCGACGGGGTCGCGCAGGTCCTGGCCGCCGCGGGGGAGAGCGCGGGGCGCCTGCGCATCACGGTCACGGGCGGGTTCGGTCCCATGGGGTCGGGGCGTGAGGACGGCGAGGAGACCATCGTGATCGCCGCGGGTCCCGCGTCGCCCGGCCCGACCTCGCAGGCCGTGCGCTCGCCCTGGGTGCGCAACGAGCGCTCGGCCGTGGCCGGGCTCAAGACGACCTCGTACGCCGAGAACGTGGTCGCGCTCGCCGACGCGGTCGCGCGCGGGGGAGACGAGGCGATCCTCGCCAACACCGTGGGCGAGCTGTGCGAGGGCACGGGAGCCAACGTGCTCGTCGAGGTCGGCGGTGAGCTCCTGACGCCCCCGCTGTCGTCGGGCTGTCTCGCGGGCATCACGCGCGAGCTCCTCCTCGAGTGGGCCGCGGAGGACGGGCTGCCCGTCCGCGAGGCCGAGCTCCCGTTCTCGGTCCTCGACCGGGTCGTGGCTCCAGGGCCCGACGACGGAGCCTCCTCCGGCGTGGGCCTCGCCCTCGCGGGGAGCGTGCGCAACATCCAGCCCGTGGTCGCGCTCGACGGCGTCGCGGTTCGAGCCGGCGAGCTGTCGCTCGCGGCGCGTGAGCTGTTCGACCGCCGGCGGCGGGAGCGCATGGACCCGTGACGGGGTCGGGAGCGCGATGCTGGGGTGAGGTCACGCGGTGCGTGCACGCCGGTGGCGGCCTGCCGGGGTCGACTGCCCGCCCGCTGCGGGCGTGCCCGCGGACCGTGAGAAGCTGCTGAGGCCCGGAAACAGGCCGTTGCGTGACCGGCGGCGCTACGCTGGGGGAGTCCCGTCGAGGCGGGCTGGGAGGCCGGTCCGGAGGCCAGTTCGCGATCTGGGTCGAAATACGGCTAATATCTTCCAGGACGCACGGCCCGACCGAGAGGTTGAGTCGCAGCGGGCGATTGGCGCAGTGGTAGCGCGCTTCGTTCACACCGAAGAGGTCACTGGTTCGAACCCAGTATCGCCCACCGAAAGAGAAGGCCCCTGACCAGCGGAAACGCTGGCCGGGGGCCTTCTGCGTACGTGTGACGTACGAGTCGCGTGCAGAAGGTTCGGCCCGAAAGCACGACAGGCGACTCGCCCTGGTGGGAGACACGGTCAGGCCGCGGCGGGTGCGAGAGACTGCTCGGCGCGCTCTGCGCTGCCCGTGACGAGCCCACGATCGATCGCTCGCCGGGACGCGAGCCACATCACGACCGCGACCAGGAGCACGGCCGACTCTGAGACGGTCAGTGACCAGACGATGCCCGAGAGCCCGAACCAGAGGTTCCCGAGGATCACGATCGGGATGAAGAGCACGCCCTGCGCCAACGAGATCACGATCGCCGGGGTGGCGCGCCCCGTGGCCTGGAAGAGCGAGGTGAGGAGTCCGGTGAACCCGTTCATGACCATCGCGACGAGCTGTGCCGTGAGGATCGTGACGCCGATCGCGAGCATCGACGGGTCGGCCGAGAAGGCGGAGAACAGTGGCCCACGGAAGGCGAGCACGGTCGCCGCCGAGACCAGGGAGATACCGCCCACCGCGAGCGCGGAGACGCGCACGGCCGAGCGGAGACGGTTCCGGTCCCCCTTGCCGTACGCGTAGGCGAGCAGCGGGAGGACGCCGAGCGTGATGCCCATGACGAGGAACTCGGGCACCTGGGCGATGCGGACCGCGACGCCCATGGCCCCGAGCGCGCTGTCACCGTAGGCGACGGCGAGGTTGTTGAGCACCAGGGACGTGACGATCAGGAAGGAGGCCTGGAGCAGCTCGCTCACGCCCACGCCGAAGACGGGCTTGAGCACGGCGGGGGAGAGCGTGAACCACCGTGGAGCGAGGCTCATGTGCTCGCTGTTGCGTTGTAGCCAGCGGACGAAGTAGGCGACGAGGCCGAGGTTCGACAGGCCCATCGCGAGGGCCGCGCCGGCGACGCCCTGGTGCAGCACGAGGATGAGCAGGACGTCGAGCACGACGTTCGCGACCGTGGAGCCGACGAGCCCGATCATGACCTGACGGGCGGCGCCCTCGGCGCGCACGAGCTGTTCGAGGCAGAACGCCGCGGTCAGCACCGGCACGAAGGCGAGCATGACGCCCACGTACGAGCTCGTCGCGGGCACGGCGGCGGCATCCGCGCCGAGGAGCGACACGAGAGGGTTCAGCAGGAGCAGACCGAGGCCGCCGAACACCGCCCCGGCGACCACCGACCCCCAGACGGCGAACGACGAGACGTGCTTGATCTCGCCCGCCGTCGCGGGATCGCGGTCCACCGCGCCGAGCATCCGGGAGACGAGCGCGCCGCCGCCGACGCCGAACACGCCGCCGATCGCCATGACGAGCCCGAGCAACGGCGTGCCGAGCGTGATCGCGGCGAGGAGAGCGCTGTCGTGCAGCGAGCCGATGAATCCGGCGTTGATGACGTTGTAGACGGCGCCGACGATCATCGCGGCCGCCATGGGCACGCACAGGTGCACCAGGGCGCGGACGATGGGCGCGGAGGCGAGGTACCAGTGGTTGGTGCCGACGTCGTCCGTCGTCACCGTGGGGTCTAGGGTGTTCGAGCTCATGACGGCTCCTTTCGGGCAGGTTCGATGGCGCGGCGGCGGACACCGACGCGGCGAGTTGGGGCTGGTCGATCTGTGGGGTGGGGCGGCGGTGCCCTCGTGGCTACGAGCGGGTGGGCTGCGGCAGCTCCGCGGTGATCTTCGTGAGCAGGGCGAGCAAGGTGGCCCGCTCCTCGGGGGTCAGCGGGGCGAGGATCGTCTCGTCGGCCTCGGCCATCGCGACGTCGAAGCCGGCGATGAGCTCGGTTCCCGCCGGAGTGGCGAAGACACGCTTGCGGCGTTCGTCACCGCTCTGCGTGCGGCGCTCGATCAGGCCGCGGCGCTCGAGCCCCTGCAGGAGGCTCGAGACGCTCGCGGCGCTCGTGCGGCTGACCTCTGCGATGTCGCGCTGGATCGCCCCCGGGTTCTGCACGAGGTACCCGAGCACGAAGGCCTGCTCGTGGCTGAGGTCGCGCTCGCGGATCCAGTCCTCGCCGACCTTGCGCTGCGCCCATCCGATCCACCGGACCAGCTCGAGACTGCTGGAGAGTCTGATGCCCTGTTCGCTCATGGTTAGAACACTAACTGTTTGATCTCTAACCGTCAACCATCGAACTGATGGCTCGTACGCTTCCCGCCACCGGGCCCGACGGCGGCGACCTCCCTGACGAACGGCTGACGGCGTCGGACAGCGGCGAGACCTTCCCGGTCCACCTGACGGCGTCCCGAGGCATCCGAGGCATCCCGGAGGCCCGGCAACCGGGCTGCGCGCGACGACGGCGCCCCACCCGGTGCTTCGACCGGGTGGGGCGCCGTCGTCAGGCAGGGCGTCCGGCGCCGAGCAGGGCGCCTCGTGTCAGGCCGCGGCGACCTCCCGCGGGAAGAGCCGCGCCATGACGTCCGACAGCGCGATGACCCCGGCGACCGAGGCGCCGTCGGTCACCACGGCGAGGTGGTTGCGGGTCTCGCGCATCTGGGCGAGAGCCGCGTAGACGGGCACGGACCGTTCGAGCGTGAAGGGCGGCCGCATGAGCTCGGCCGCGGGACGGTCGAGGCCCACGTCGAGGGTGTCGCGCACGTGCACGACCCCCGAGATGCTGGTGTCGTCCCCGAGCAGGATCCGCAGGTGGCCGGACGCTCGCGTGGCCTCCTGCACGTCGTGGACGGTGGCGTCGAGCGGGACCATGGTGGGCCTGCCCTGACCTGTGAGCAGGTCGCCCACGGTGAGGGTCTGCAGGTCCAGTGCCCCCGAGAGCTGGGCGAAGTACGCCGGGTCCAGGGCGCCGACGTTGGCCGAGTGCTCGACGAGGTGACGCAGGTCGTCGGCGCTCTGGCCCGAGGCGATCTGCCCCGTCGGCTCGACGCCGACCTTGACCAGGCACCAGTTGGCCATGTTGTTGAGCCCTGTGAGCAGGGGGCGGGTCAGCCACATGAAGCCGCGCATGGGGATGGCCAGCAGCGTGGCCGAGGTCTCGGGGTGAGCGATGGCCCACGACTTGGGGGCCATCTCGCCGACGACCAGGTGCAGGAACGTCACGATGATCAGCGCGAGGACGAACCCGGCGGCGTCCGCGACCCACAACGGGGCGCCCCACGCCTCGAACGCGGGCGTGAGCCAGTGGTGGACGGCCGGCTTGGTGATGGCGCCGAGCGCGAGCGTGCAGGCCGTGATGCCGAGCTGCGACCCGGCGAGCAGCACGGTCAGCTCGGTCGAGCTGCGCAGCGCGGCCCGCGCCGAGCGGCTGTTGGGGGCGGCGTCCTCGAGGCGGTGCCGCTTGGCGGCGAGCAGCGCGAACTCGACGGCGACGAAGAACGCGCTGAGCGCGATGATGACGACGGTGATGGCCACGACGACCCAGGGGTTGCTCATCGTTCGCCCTCCTCGGTCTCGGGCGCCGCGTCAGGCGCGGCGTCGGGTGCTGGCAGCGGTCGGTCGTCCGTCGGGAACGTCACACGGACCAGCGACGGGACGTGACGCTCGACCTCGACCACGTCCACGCGCATCCAGGCGGGCTCCGGTTCCGCAGCGAGGGCGAGGTCGGCCGGGTCGAGCGGCAGCTCGACGACGATCCCCTCACCCGGTTCGAGCAGCGAGCCGTGCTGGTCGATCACCAGGCCCGCGATCGTCTCGTAGTCTCCCCGCGGCAGGTCGCGACCGATCGCGCGCTCGACCTCGTCGATGTGGGTGTCTCCGGGCATGACCCAGATCCCGTCGTCGTCGCGCGGGGCGATGGTGGGCGTCGCGGGGTCGTGCTCGTCGGTGATCTCCCCGACGAGCTCCTCGGCCAGGTCCTCTGCCGTCAGGACGCCGGCGAACCCGCCGTACTCGTCGATCACGCACGCGAGCTGGTTGCGGGTCTCGGTGAGCTCGCGCAGGGCGTCGGGCAGGCTCATCGCTGTCGGGACGACGACCACGGGGCGCATGAAGTCCTGGGTCGGGACGTCGTCGCCGTGCGTGGTCGTCAGCACGTCGACGAGGTGGACGACGCCCACGACCTGGTCGTCGTCGGCGAGCACCGGGTAGCGCGAGTGTCCCGCCGCCATCCGTGCCCGCACCTCCGCGAGGGTGTCGTCCGCGTGCACGACGTCGACGCGGGCGCGCGGGATCATGGCGTGCTCGACGTCGCGCTCGGGGAAGTCGAGGATGCGGTCCAGGAGGACCGAGAGCTCGCCGGGGAGGTCGCCGCTCTGCCGGGAGTCCGCGACGATGTGCTCGAGGTCACGGGCCGTCGCCGAGTGCTCGACGTCGTGGACCGGCTCGATCCGCAGCGCCTTGAGCAGGAGGTTCGAGGCCTGGTCGAAGATCTTGATGAGCCACCCGAACACGGCCAGGTAGATGGTCGTGGACCGGGCCAGCCACAGGGCGACCGGCTCGGGCCGGGCGATCGCGAGGTTCTTGGGGAAGAGCTCGCCGAAGATCATCTGGACGAACGTCGAGAACACCAGAGCCAGGACGGTGCCCACCGCGATGCCCACGCCGGTCGGGACGCCGACCCCGCCCAGGGCCTCGCCCAGGGACTCACCGACGAGCGGCTCGGCGACGTAGCCGACCAGCAGCCCGGTCACGGTGATGCCCAGCTGGGCGCCCGAGAGCATGAAGGACGTGCGCTTGGTGACGGCCAGGGCACGCTTGGCCCCCGCGTCGCCCGAGCCCGCGCGTGCGCTCAACCGTGACCGGTCGACCGCCATGTACGCGAACTCCTGGGCGACGAAATAGCCCGTCACGGCCGTGATCGCCACGATCACGACGACGCCGAGCAGGAGTGTCAGCACCCACATCAGAACCTGCACCCCCTCGTCGCAGCATCGGTGGCCGGCACAAGGGGGTTCGTACTGTCTGCGTCCATGTCTCTCTCAGATCGCGGGTGGATTCCGTCAGGTCAACGCGGAAGGAGGCCTGAGCGTTCCCAGGATCTCGCACGAGTTCTCCGCTGGGCCGCCCGCAGCCCCACGAGTGGTCGCCACGAGCGCTCGTCGCGGGCGGGAGGCAGAGACGTAGGGTGTGAGCGACGACCGACGGAGCGAGCGAGGAGATCGACATGGCTTCCACTGCCGTGGCCCAGGCGACCGTCAGCGACGTGCTGGCCGAGCTCGAGGCCCTGGAGGACCCCAAGATCCGTGCGGTGAACGAGCGCCACGGGGACGACCACGGCGTCAACCTCACCAGGCTGCGCGCGGTCGCGAAGAGCCTCAAGACCCAGCACGAGCTCGCGGAGCAGCTCTGGGAGACCGGAGACACCGCGGCGCGCCTCGTGGCGATCCTGGTCTGCCGCCCCAAGTCCTGGTCGGCCGCGGAGCTCGACGCCATGCTGCGCGACGCGCGTGTCCCCAAGGTGCACGGGTGGCTCGTGAGCTACGTCGTCAAGAAGAGCCCGCACGTCGAGGAGCTGCGCACCGCGTGGTTCGCCGACCCCGACCCGGTCGTCGCGAGCGCCGGGTGGGCGCTGACGACCGACCGCGTGGCGAAGTCCCCCGAGGGGATCGACCTGTCGGGGCTCCTCGACCGCATCGAGGCCGACATGAAGGACGCCCCCGAGCGCCTGCAGTGGGCCATGAACGAGTGCCTCGCGAACATCGGCATCCACCACCCCGAGCTGCGCGCCCGTGCGGTCGACATCGGTGAGCGGCTCGAGGTCCTCAAGGACTACCCGACGCCCCCGAACTGCACGTCGCCGTTCGCGCCGACCTGGATCGCGGAGATCGTCCGGCGTCAGACGCAGGCCTAGGGCCTGTCCTGTGAATGTTCTCGGCATGTGTCCGGCAATGTCTGGGTTGTGGGTGTTGGGCGTGGTGAGCTGACGGATGCGGCATGGGCGCGGATCGAGCCGTTGTTGCCGGTCGCAACGGGTCGTGGTGGGCGCTGGCGTGATCATCGGCAGGTGATCAACGCGATCTTGTGGCGGTTGCGCACTGGGGCGCCATGGCGGGACGTACCGGCCAAGTACGGGCCGTGGAAGACGGCCCACGAACGGTTGCGGCTGTGGACCGCGGACGGCACGTGGGAGACAATCTTGGACCATGTGCGGGTCAAGGACGACTCGATCGGGAAGATCGAGTGGACCTTCTCGATCGACTCGACGAACGTCCGGGTTCACCAGCATGGCGCCGGTGCCCGGAAAAAAGGGGCTGCAAGACCGACTGGGTCGAAGACCTCGCGGTCACTGATGAGGCGCTCGGCAGGTCGCGGGGAGGCCTGACCTCCAAGATCCACCTCGCGGTCGACGGTCGCGGGCTACCGATGAGCGTGATCCTCACACCCGGGCAGGCCGGGGACAACCCCCAGCTGCTGCCCCTGCTGGACCAGGTCCACGTCAAGCGCGAGGGGCCCGGGCGACCCCGCAAGCGACCCGACCGGGTCCTGGCCGACAAGGCCTACTCCAGCCCGGCGACCCGCCGGGCGCTGCGCGCACGCGGCATCGCGATCACCAGCCCCGAGAAGAAGGACCACGCTGCCAACCGCCAACGCAAGGGCTCAGCCGGAGGCCGCCCTCCCGCCTTCGCCCCCCAGACCTACGCCAGCCGCAACGTCGTCGAACGCTGCTTCAACCGCCTCAAACAATTCCGCGCACTGGCCACCCGCTACACCAAACGCGCCGCCTACTACCGCGCCGAACTCACCATCGCCGCCATCATCCTCTGGCTCCGCGAACCACAGGCCTCGCCCTAGGAGGGTTCCACTGGTTCGATACCGGCGCTTCGCTCAGTCGAATAGGGGGGCCATAATCGCGACAAGCCACCACCCGACTAGCACGACGAGCGGCCCACAGGCAATGGTAAGTACAAACACTCGTCGAGCTCCTCGCGATGTAAAGCCGACCACCCCCGCGAGTAGTACAAATGATCCGATCGCCAAGCTCGCGACGATCCAGTTGTACACGAAGAGGATCAGACAAGCGATGGCGAGGACTAGAGAAATCGCCACGGCCGCGAGAACGCGGCCGTCGTCCGATTCATTCGTCGGCGAGACGGAATCTGGTGATTTCGAGGGGGGCAGCATGACTCAGTTGAAGAGGACGTAGTTGGTGTGGAGCAGGTTGTTGCACGCGCCGCTCTTGGATTGAGTTCGCGACCAGGTATTGCCGCCGCCCGGGTAGCCCACGACCATCGTCTTCGTGTGATTGGTGTAGGTCGTCCCACCGCCAGGGCACGGGAAGGCGGTGTTGGCGAATGAAGCAACAGTATTGGCCGATGCCTGCGGGGTACATCCCCAAGGACTGCTGGTGTTGTACCCCGTCCGGTACCAACCGGTTCCGGCGTACGCGTACGTGCTGTGCTGAGGGTTGGTTGAGGTGATACACGTCCCGGTCGTGGTCCACTGGAGACCCGCGAAGGTTTGTGACACGACGATGAACAGTGGGTCGCGGTACTGGTTCGTCAGCGACTGGTAGAACGTTCCAGCGGCCCGGGCCACCTTGGCCTGTTGCAACGCGTCGAGGCTCTCTCTCGTATCAAAGAACGTGGCGATGGTCTTGGCAGGGACATCGGACACGGGGTACGTGGCTACCAAGTACTCGGATTCGCAGGTCGCCGGATCAAGCGACAGTTGAACACCGATCGTGACCGTCCCGGAGCTCGTGCGCTCTGAGCCGCCCGATGACGACTCGACGCACTCTCCTGACGCATTCCGGTAACCGGAGTCCGTGACGCTTGTGGCCTCGGGTAGAGCTGAGCGGTCAAACGACGGATTAGCGATCGTGCGGTCATCATCTATCGGGCCTTGTGCCCCCGCAGGAAGCCCTCCTCCCACGAGCAGGGCAAATCCCCCAAGTACTGACCGCGCGCTCCGAGCCAACATCTCGACGCCCCCTCATTGCGGCACAACTGGTGGTGATCTGGTACCGCGGACACTAGCAGTCGCCCAAGATCACGCAAGCGGGATCGGTGATATACAGGCTCATCGCAGTTGAGGGTGTAGCGCTGGGGGGCTGAGTAGGTCGGGGACGGGTCGAGGTCCCTCGATGATGGAAGTTCTCACACTGCCCATCTGGAAGACCTCGACGTGCCTGAACTTCTCTTCGATGTTCCTGATCTGACGACCTTCGCGCGGCTGGACGAGCTCGGCCTCGTTGTGGTCGGGCAGCGCCCGTTGATCACCTGACGGATGATCACGCCAGCGCCCGCCACGGCCCGTCGCGACCGGCAACAACGACTCGATCCGCGCCCACGCCACATCCGTCAACTCACCACGACCCACAACCACAACCACAACCACAACCACAACCACAACCACAACCACAACCACAACCACAACCACAACCAGGACATTACCGGACACACACCAACAACATTCACAGGACACGACCTAGCGGCCTCCGGTCACTGCCCGACGGGCGTCGTCGGCCCCTCGGTGCGGCCGCCCCCACCGGTTCGCGCGCCCACGGCCCGGCCACCGCTCGTGACCTCGCGGGCCCACGTCTGGAGCAGGCGTCGTTCGAGGGCCGTCGCGGGCTGGTCGCCGTCGGGCATGCCCGGGGCGAGCAGCGTTGCCGCCGTGAGCGCGGTCCCGCGGCGCGTCGTGCGGAGCAGCAGCGCTCCCGGGACGTAGCCGGCGTCCGAACCGGCTGCGTCCGCTGCGACCAGCTGGTCCGCGACCGTGTCCCGGAGGCGGAGCATCTCGCCGTGGGTGTAGAAGATCCCGCGTGTCTGTCCGTCGGCGTCGGCCGTGAACACGATCGCGGCGTCGGCGGACGGGTCGGCGGCGTCGGGGAGCGCCGCGCGCCGGGGCGCGTCGGGGAGGTCTGCCAGGCGGTGGGTCACCTGGAGCGCCGCGCGGCCGATCGCGGACAACGGGCCCACGGCGATCCGCGCGCGCACCGACGGGCGTCCGCGCGCCGCGCGAAGTCCGGTGACGTCGGCGATCACCACTCTCGGCTGGGCGAGCTGGTAGGCGGTGCGCCGCTGGCGGTGGGTCGTCCCGGTGGTGGTCGCGACCACGACTGCTCCGAGGTGCCAGCAGGCGTACACGACGGCGGTCCGGGTGGGCCCGGTGGGCAGGTGGACCGCGACGCGGTCGCCCGCAGCCACACCGAGGGTGCGCAGGCGCGCGGCGAGCTGGAGCGAACGGAGCGAGAGCAGGTGCCAGCTGACGGCGACCTCGCTGGCGTGAGGCGACCGGCTCCGGCGCACCGCAGGCCTGCGGTCTCCGTGGCGCAGTGCCAGGTCGCGGGGGAGGGAGTGTGCCTGCGGCTTCTCGACGGTCGTCATGAGGTGCTCCTTCGGTGGGGTGCGAGCGACGGTGCTCAGCAGTCTTTCCGCACGTCGGGGGACTCGTCGTCCACCTGCGGGAGCGGCGCCGTAACGCACCTGCGGTATGGGCGGGGGTGACGGAACACCGCGCCTGGACGACGACGTGGAGTGCTCGGCCGACCAGGCTGGGAGCGTTCCCCTCCTCGTCGAAAGGCCTCGTCATGAACTCGCTCGCCCAGTGGTGCTTCCGGAGACGCCGTGTCGTCCTGGGGGCCTGGATACTCGCCCTGATCGGGCTCGCGGTGGCGGCCCTCGGCCTGGGCACCGCGTTCAAGACCGCGGTCGCGCTGCCCGACTCCGAGTCCTCGACCGCCTACGCCCTGCTGGCCGAGGCGGGGGCCGGCGCCGAGACCGAGAGCGGCACCATCGTCTGGCGGACCGAGGGCGACGCGATCGACTCGCCGGCCGTGCAGGAGCAGGTTGCCCGCATGCTGGCGGACGTGACGGCGCAGCCGGGCGTCGAGGCGGTGGTCAGCCCGTACTCCGACCAGGGCGCCGCACAGGTGAACGCGGACGAGCGCACGGCGTTCGCGACGGTCGCCCTCGCGGACGACGCCGACCCCGAGGCGATCCGTTCGATCGCGGAGACCCTCGAGGCCGGCTCGTTCGCCGTCGGGCTCGGCGGGCAGGCCTTCACCGAGCTCCCCAGCCCGTCCGGCGGGACGGAGGCCGTGGGCATCCTGGCGGCGCTCGTGATCCTGCTCCTCGTGTTCCGCTCCGGGTGGGCGGCCTCGTTGCCCATCCTCACCGGTGTCATGGGCGTGGGAACCTCGTTGCTCCTCGTGATGATCGGCTCGCACGCGCTCGACGTCGATGCCACGTCGCTGACCATGGGAGCGCTGATCGGCCTCGGGGTCGGCATCGACTACGCCCTCTTCATCGTCAACCGGCACCGCAAGGCGCTCATGGCCGGGTCGACGGTCCCCGACGCAGTCGCCCTGGCGGTCAACACCTCGGGACGCGCCGTGATCTTCGCAGGGATCACCGTGATCGTGGCGCTGCTGGGCATGTTCGTCGTCGGGCTCGGTGTCCTGACCGGCATGGCGCAGGCCGCGGCCGTGACCGTGCTGTTCACCGTGGCCGCGGCGATCACGCTCCTGCCCGCGCTGCTGGGGATGATCGGCATGAGGATCCTGTCCAGGAAGCAGCGCGCCCAGCTCGCCTCCACGGGCCTCGCGTCGCCGGGGAAGCCGACGGCGTCGGGGCGATGGGCGCTGCTGCTCGACCGTGCCCCCCGACGCATGGTCGGGGCCTCGCTCGTGGTGCTGGTCGCCCTGGCCGCGCCCGCTCTCGGCATGCGCGTCGGCAACGCCGACGCGAGCAGCGACCCGGCAGGTTCGCCTGGGCGTGCGTACTACGACCTCATGACCCCGGCCTTCGGCGCAGGGGTCGACGCCACCCTGGTCCTGGTGGCCGAGGTGCCCGACGCGGCCGCGGCGCAGGCCTTCACAGAGCTCGCCGAGGCCCTGCCCGACGTCGAGGGCGTCGCCTCGGCGCAGGCCGCCCCCGTGCGGCCGGGCCAGAGAATCGCGATCGCCTCGGTGGTCCCGACGACGAGCGCCCAGACGCGCGAGACCCAGGACCTGGTCCACACCCTGCGCGACGACGTCGTCCCCGACGCCGCACGAGGGACGGACCTGCAGGTCCACGTGGGCGGCGAGACCGCGACGAACATCGACATCGCGGACGCCCTGATGAGCAAGCTGCCGCTCTACCTCGGTCTGGTCGCGGTGCTCGGCTTCCTGCTGCTGGTCGTCGCGTTCCGCAGCCTCCTGGTCCCGCTCGTCGGCGCCCTCTCCAACCTCGCGACCCTCGCGGTGGGGCTGGGGGCGATCACGACGATCTTCCAGCACGGCTGGGGCAGCGAGCTGCTCGGCGTGGGCTCCGGTGCGCCCGTGATGTACATCGTCCCGGTGATCGTCGTCGGGGTCGTGTTCGGCCTCTCGATGGACTACCAGGTCTTCCTCGTCAGCCGCATGCACGAGGAGTGGAGCCAGACCCGGGACAACGATTGTGCCGTCCGGGTCGGGGTCACCGAGACCGGGCAGGTCATCGCGGTGGCAGCGTCCATCATGCTCTTCGTGTTCGCCTCGTTCGGCTTCAGCGGCGAGCGGATCGTCTCGGCGATCGGCATCGGTCTGGCCCTGGCGGTCCTGGTCGACGCGTTCGTCGTGCGCCTGACCCTCGTCCCGGCACTCATGAAGCTCATCGGCGCCCGCAACTGGTCCTACCCTCGGTGGGCCGAGCGCATCACCCCGCACCTGTCGCTCGAGGACCCGTCCGAGCCCGTCGCGGGTGTCCCGCTCGTCGTCCCCGAGCCGGTCGCGGTCGGGGCCACCTCGACCGGACCCTTCGCGTCGACGACACTGTGGGACGGGGAGCAGCCCCGCCAGACCTCCGAGGAGCCGTGACGTGAACTACCGAGCACGCTCGTCGCGACCCGCCGGGCGTGCGCCCGCTCCCGTCCGCCGTGGCCACCGGGCACGGTGGACGGGGGCGGTCTTCAACGTCGCGGTGCTCGTGGCGATGCTCGCCACCGCCACGATCCGCCAGGGGTTCGCCGAGCGTCCCAGCCCCCTCCTGCTCGTGCTGGTCCTCGTGTCCTGGCTGCCGCTCACCGTCCGCAACCGCTGGCCGTTCGGTGCCCTGGTGGCCACGCTCGTCACCGAGTCCCTGCACCTGGCGCTCATGCCGCTGATCGACCTGGACCCGCGGAGCATCACCGACATGGGCGCGTTCCAGCCCGTGCCGATCGCGACCACGGTCGCGGCCTACACGTTCGCGTCGCGGTCCTCGCGGCGGGACGGGTGGACGGCCGGTATCGGCTCGGCGGCCGTCCTGATCGCGGTCAGCCACTTCGCCGTCCCCGGGACTGAGCTCGCCACCTCGCTCCTGATGTTCGACGTCGTGATCCTCGCCACCGCGATCGGCGCCCTCGTGGCCGGACGGCGCGAACGGGTGCTGCGCGAGGCGCTCGCCCGGCAGGAGGAGACCCGGCGCGAGGTCGCCGCCGAGCGGCTGCGCATCGCCCGCGAGCTGCACGACGTCCTGGCGCACAACCTCACGCTGGTCAACGCGCAGGCAGGTGTTGCGGGCTACCTCCTGCACACCGACCCGCCCGCGGCCGAGGAGGCGCTGCGGGGCATCACCGAGCACACCCGCCGGGCTCTCGACGAGCTGCGGGCGACCGTCGGGCTGCTCCGTCAGGAGGGGGACCAGGCCGAGGGGCCCGACGAGCCGGCGGCCGACGCCCTGCGTCCCGTCCCCGGGGTCGGCGACGTGGACGAGCTGGTGCGCGGCCTCCGGGCCGCCGGCGCGGACATCGTCAGCACGACGACGGGCACGCCTCGCGCACTGTCCTCCCGAGGAGACCTCGCGGCCTACCGGATCCTCCAGGAGGCGTTGACCAACGCCGCCAAGCACGCCCCGGGCTCACAGGTCCACGTCGAGCTCACCTGGACCGAGGACCGGCTCGTGGTCGACGTCGTGAACGGCGCCCCCGCGGTGGACGCCCGGCCCGGGACCGTCCCGGGCAGCGGGCACGGGCTGATCGGGATGAACGAGCGCGCCACCGCGGCCGGGGGGAGCGTGCGCACCGGGCGCACCCCGGGCGGGGGCTTCCACGTCGTCGCGAACCTGCCCACCACCGACGAGGGCGGGGACATCTCCCCGCCCGGCCCGACCACCCGAGGAGCCTCATGACGATCCGCGTCCTCCTGGCCGACGACCAGGCCCTGCTGCGCGGGACCTTTCGCCTGCTGCTCGAGTCCGCACCCGACATGACCGTCGCCGGGGAGGCCGCCGACGGCGCGGAGGCCGTCGCCCTCGCACGCTCCGAGCGCGCGGACGTCGTCCTGATGGACATCCGGATGCCCGGGGTGGACGGTATCGACGCCACACGCCGCATCACGGCCGACGAGTCCCTCGCCGGCGTGAAGATCCTGGTCCTGACGACCTTCGAGACCGACGAGCTCGTGGTCGCCGCGCTGCGCGCCGGAGCCAGCGGCTTCATCGGCAAGGGCATCGACCCGTCCGAGCTGCTCGACGCCGTCCGCACCGTCGCGTCGGGCGAGTCCCTCCTGTCGCCCGCCGCGACCACGGCGCTCATCGGCCGGTTCCTTGCGCGCGTCCCCGAGCCGGCCGCCGCCACGACGCGCCAGGAGACCCAGCTCACCGCCCGCGAGGAGGAGATCACGGCGCTCGTCGGTCGAGGCATGTCGAACCTCGAGATCGCCGCACAGCTCTTCATCAGCCCGGCCACGGCCAAGACGCACATCAACCGCGCCATGATGAAGACCGGCTCGCGCGACCGGGCCCAGCTCGTCGTGTTCGCCTACGAGACCGGGCTCACGACACCCGGGCAGGGCTGACGGGGCGGTCTGCACGCTTGCGGACCGCGAGAGAGACCACGGTCGCGACGGCCAGGAGGGCCGCCGCGACGAGGAAGGTCGTCTGCATGCCGGCCGAGATCGAGGCCACCGTGGCGCCCTGGACCTCGACCGACCCGGTCGCCGCCGCGAACACGGCGCCCATGGCCGAGGCGCCCGCGATGAGGCCGAGGTTGCGCGAGAGGCTCAGGACGCCCGAGACGGTCCCACGCCGTCGCGCGTCGGCCGTCGTCATGACGGCGGTGTTGTTCGCGGCCAGGAAGAGCTGGTAGCCAGGAGTCAGGACCACGAGCGCGAGCACGTAGCCGGGCAGGCCCCAGGCGGGAGGCAGCACCACGAGCAGGACGGCCCCGGCCGTCATGGTCGAGAGAGCGACGGTCGTCATGGCGCCCGCGCCGGCACGGTCGACGACCCTCCCGGCGACGACGCCGGTCAGCGCCGACACGACCGGCCCGACCGCGAGCGTGAGGCCGATCGCGGCCTCGTCGAGCCCCAGCCCGCCTGCGAGGTAGAAGGGGCCCACGACCAGGGTGCTCATCATCACAGTCGCGACGAGCAGGTTCATGAGCAGGCCACCGCCCACGGCGCGGGAGCGCAGGAGCCCCCACGGCAGGAGCGGTGCAGCCGTCCTGCGCTCGATCGCGACGAGCAGCGCGACGAGGACCGCTGCGCCCACGAGCAGCGGTCCGGCGCCGACCTGTGGGACGGCGTCAGGAGTCATCGCGAGGGCGCCCGTCACCAGGGCCGCCGTGAGCACGAGGGCGCCCGCGACGTCGAACCTCGCGCCCGACCGGACCGGGGCGGGCTCGTCGCCCAGGCCGCGCCAGGTGAGCACGAGGGCGACGCCCGCGAGCGGCAGCATGGCCACGAAGCCCGCCTGCCAGCCCGACGCGGCGATCAGCAGCCCGCCCCCGGCAGGCCCCAGCGCGGTCCCGACCGCCGAGGTCGTCCCCAGCAGCCCCATGGCCGCTCCGGTGCGCGCCTCGGGCACGACGTCCCGCACGAGTGCCAGGGGCAGCGCGATCATGACGGCGGCACCGACCCCCTGCAGCGAGCGGGCGGCGACGAGCGCCGCGAGGGAGGGCGCCAGAGCGCACGCGAGCGTCGCGGCCGCGAACAGACCGAGGCCCCCGAGGAGCACACGCTGTCGCCCGAGGGCGTCACCGAGCCTCCCCACGGCGACCGCGGTCACGGTCATGGCCAGCAGGTACGCCAGGACGACCCACTGCACCCGGCCGAAGGGTGCTCCGAGCTCGTGCGCGAGCGTGGGCACCGCGACGTTCGCGACGCTCGTGCCGAGCGAGGCCAGGAGCGTGGCGAGCGCGAGCGCACCCACGAGTCCTGACCGGGAGCGGGGTGCGTGCGGGGTGAGGTTCATACCGCCGAGGTTGCCGGTTCGACCCGGATCCGGCAATGCTCGTTGCCAGTACTGGGACAGAGTGGTGGGATGGTGCGATGGACGACCCCACGGCAGCGATCGGACGCGCACTCGACCAGGTCGGGCCACGGCTCGGCGCCCTCCGACGGCGACGCGGGATCACCCTCGCGGCGCTCGCGGACACGACGGGCATCTCCAAGAGCACGCTGTCGCGCCTCGAGACCGGGGGGCGCAAGCCCAGCCTCGAGCTCCTCCTGCTGCTCGCCCACGCCTACCGGGTACCGCTCGACGAGCTCGTGCGCGCCCCGGAGACGGGAGACCCCCGCATCCGGCTCACCCCGCGGAGGGTCAACGGCCGGGTGGTCGTGCCCCTGACCCGGCAGCCCGCGAGCCAGCACGCCTGGAAGATCCTCGTCCCGCGCAAGGCCGCCGAGCCTGTGCTCACGACGCACGACGGCTACGAGTGGCTGTACGTGCTCACGGGCCGGCTGCGGCTCGTCGTGGGGGACCGGGACATCGTGCTCGACGCCGGGGAGGTCGCCGAGTTCGACACCCGCACGCCCCACTGGTTCGGCAGCACGGGCCAGGAGGGCGCCGAGGTGCTCAGCCTGTTCGGGCCGCAGGGCGAGCGGGCCCACACCCGCACCGACCTCACCCCGGACGACGCGGTCGGCGGCGAGGACGCGACGAGCGTCACCGCCGCGCCCGGCACCGGTCCGGAGACCCTGCCCGACGGCGCGGTGCCCGACCTCCCTGGCGCCGCGCCCTGACGCGTTGCCCGCGCTCGCCGTCCCGCCCCGCGTCCCGGGGTACGCCCGCCGCGGCCGTGACCCGGGGCACGTCCGGTCACCGCGCGACCGGCACGACCTCCCCGGTCACGGTGTCCGCGCGGAACGCCCGCTCGAAGCGGGCCTGCCCGGCCTGGACCGCGCACTGCATGCGCGCCTCGCCGCGGGCCACGTCGTCCGCGGTCACGGTGTACGTGGGCGTGAAGTACAGGGCGTCCTCGCCGGGTGCGAGGCGCACGGCCGGGAACTGGGCCGTCACGTCCCCGTCGAAGCTCCCGCTCAGCGCGGCCGTGACGGGCTCGTCGCCCTGGGGCCGGAAGCGCCCGGTGAACGCCAGGATGTCGCCGGCCCGCAGGCCCGGCGCGGCCGGGCCGTAGTTGGCGTCCTGGGCCTCGCGCGTGCCGAGCACCTGGTCGCCGTCGTACCCCTGCCCGATCTCCTTCCAGGTGTGCACGCCCCAGTCGCCGCCCTCGGCCGAGATGACGTGCGACGCGCCCACGCTGACCCACTGCGCGGGGCGCCCCGGGGTGATCGAGCGCAGCACCATGGTGAAGTCGCCGCCGTCGTCGTCCACGAACGTCTCGACGGCCTCCCCGAGGGCCGCGGGCGAGAGAGCCTCGGCCTCGACCCGCGCGAAGACGATCTCGCGGTACCCGTCACGCTCGTAGAGCACCCCGAGCGACCCGTCGGCGAGCACGGCTCCCGTCGAGTACGCGCTCGAGCCCGCGCAGATCGTCAGCGCGGGTCGCCAGCTCGCACCCTCGTCGTGCGACACGCTGAGCACGGTGTTGCGGCGCAGGTCGGCGTCGCGGTTGTTCGTCGCGAGCAGGGGAGCGGCCACGTCGGTCACGTCCCCGAGCCGCAGGACGCTCCCGTTGTCGCTCGGGTCGGGCAGGTCGTGCACGGGGTGCAGCGGCCCGTACGAGCGACCGCCGTCGGTCGAGACCGCCTGCAACCGGCACCCCTTCGCGCGCGAGCTCAGCAGCAGGCGACCGTCGCGCAGCTCGACGACCTTGTTCTCGTTGGCCCCGGGGCCCGTGGGCTCGCCCAGCGTCCAGGTGTCGCCGTGGTCGTCCGAGTACGCCGACGCGGCGCGGATCTCGCCGCGCAGGAGCAGGACCATCTGCTGGACCAGGCGCCCGGCGAACGGTCCGGTCTCGATCTGGATCCCGGCGCCTGCCGCGGCGAACAGGCCCGTGACGCCCTGCGGCTTGAGCGAGGCCGTGACGCGGCGGTGGCTCCAGGTCAGGCCGTCGTCGTCGGAGAACGACAGGTCGACGTGCTGGACGTCGTCCTCGGGCTCGAGCCCCTCGACCGCCTCGAAGAACCCCGCGTGGGTCCCCGCGGCGTGGAAGCAGAAGATCCGCCCGGTCACCCTGTCCACGAGCAGGCTCGGGTCGCCGAACCCCTGGAGCCCCGTGCCGACGCGCACGTCCTGCTGGGGCTCCCAGGTGCGGCCGTGGTCGAGGCTGCGCCGGACCAGGAGGTCGATCGTGTTCGGCAGGTCGTCGAGGTTGGGGCGCCCGTCGTAGGCCGCGAGGACGGTTCCCCGCGTGGAGACGGCCAGGGCGGGGATGCGGTACTGGCGGTGTCCGCCGAGGCCGCGAGCGGCCAGCACCTGGTGGGTGATTTCGTGGGGGTTCGTGCGCATCCTCCAGTTCTACCCCGTGGGACGCGGGGATCCACGCCGCGGCGGCCTCGCGCCGCGTCCTCGCGTCCTGCCCGACGGCGTCGCGCACCTCCGCGCGGAAGGTGCGCGACGTCGTCGGGCAGGGGAGATCAGGCGCTCCGCCGGGCCGCGCGCGCGGGCGACCACGGGACCGCGCGGCCCGCGGCGAGCGAGGCCGGGACCGACAGGACCCGCTGGTTCGTGCTCCCGCGGAAGGGGAGCGTGAGGTCGCGTCGCGCGATCTCGAACCGGCCGTCGACCAGGACGTCGAGACCCGCGAGCAGCTCGCGCTGGTCGGGGGAGCCTGCGAGCAGCTCCTCGAAGGTGTAGCCGCTCCAGCACCACACGTCCTTGGACGGGCCGTGCTGCTCGCGCAGGCGCCGCACGAGGCGCAGGCACACGCCCGTGTTGAGGAACGGCTCGCCGCCGAGCAGCGACAGACCCTGCACCGACTCGTGAGCGAGGTCCGCCAGGATGCGGTCCTCGAGCTCGTCGGTGTACGGGGAGCCGTAGCGAAAGCTCCAGGTCGCCTCGTTGAAGCAGCCCTCGCACGCGAACAGGCACCCGCTCACGTACAGGCTGCAGCGCACGCCCTCGCCGTCGACGAACACGAACGGCTTGTAGTCCGCGACGTAGCCCTGGCTGAGGCGCTCCGAGCGCCAGTGGGGCTGCGGGTCCCGCGGCACGACGGCCTCAGTCTTCCGCGGAGCTCGTGCCGGCTGCGGACTCCTCGCAGCTGGCCTCGCCGGCGACTCCGGTCATGCCGGCAGCTCCGACCTCGCCGAGGCTCACGGCCCCGGCCATGTGCTTGACGCGCGAGGAGATCTCGACGTGCCGGCCGTGCACCATGGGCCGCTGCTGCGGGTTGCCCAGGTACCCGCACGTGCGCTTGACGACGTCGCACGTGCGCGGGTCCGTGTTCCCGCAGCCCGGGCACGCGAAGCCGCGCGCGGTCGGGGTGAAGTCGCCCGCGTAACCGCACGCGTAGCAGCGGTCGATGGGGGTGTTGGTGCCGAGGTACCCCACGCGGTCGTAGGCGTAGTCCCACACGGCCTCGAGCGCCTGGGGGTTCTGCTGGAGCACGGGGTACTCGCAGTAGTGGATGAATCCGCCCGACGCGTACTGCGGGTAGTCCATCTCGAAGTCGAGCTTCTCGAACGGCGTCGGGTCCTTGCGCACGTCGTAGTGGAAGCTGTTCGTGTAGTACTCCTTGTCGGTGATGTCCGCGACCTCGCCGAACTTCTCGCGGTCCATGCGGGCGAACCGGTCCGTCAGGCTCTCGCTCGGCGTCGAGTACACGCTGAAGTGGTAGCCGTGCTCGGCCGTCCAGGCCCTGGTGTGCGCGTGCAGCTCACGGAGCACGCGCAGCGTGAGGTCCTTGGCCTCCGGGTCCTGCTCCCAGGCACCGCCGTAGAAGGCCGCGGCGACCTCGTAGAGCCCGATGTACCCGAGCGAGACCGTCGCGCGCCCGGCGCGGAAGAGCTGGTCGACGTCGTCGTCGGGCGCGAGGCGCTCGCCGAACGCGCCGTGCACGTACAGGATCGGGGCGTTGCCCGGCACGGCCTGCTTGCAGCGCTCGATCCGGTACACGAGCGCGTCGCGCACCGTGACCAGGCGCTCTTCCAGCAGCGCCCAGAACGTCTCCTGGCTGCCCTGGGCCTCGAGGGCGATACGGGGCAGGTTGAGCGTCACGACGCCGAGGTTCATGCGGCCCTCGACGACGTCGTTCCCGTCCTCGTCCTGCCAGCCCTGCAGGAACGAGCGGCAGCCCATGGGCATCTTGAAGCTGCCCGTGAGCTCGACGATCTTGTCGTAGCTCAGCACGTCGGGGTACATGCGCTTGGTGGCGCACTCGACCGCGAGCTCCTTGATGTCGTAGTTCTCGTCGCTCGGCTCGAGGTTGAGCCCGCGTCGCAACGTGTAGATGAGCTTGGGGAAGATCGCGGTGCGTCCCTCGGCCCCCAGACCCTTGATGCGGATCTGCAGGATCGCCCGCTGGATCTCGCGTTCGAGCCAGCTCGTGCCGAGCCCGAACCCGACCGAGGTGAACGGGGTCTGCCCGTTCGAGGTGAACAGCGTGTTGATCTCGTACTCGAGGCTCTGCATCGCGTCGTAGATGTCCTTGGACGTCTTGGCCCGTGCGTACGCGTCGTGCGTCGAGGCGTCCGGGAGCCACCGCTCGGCCTCGACGAGGTGCTTGGCGTGGTTCAGCGCGGCGTAGGGCGCCAGGAGCTCGTCGATCCGGTTGACCGAGCATCCGCCGTACTGGCTCGAGGCGACGTTCGCGATGATCTGCGTGATCTGCGCCGCGGCCGTCTGGATCGAGCGGGGCGGCTCGACCTGGGCGTTGCCGATGCGGAAACCCTCGGACAGCATGGTCCGGAAGTCGATCAGGCAGCAGTTCGTCATGGGCGCGTAGGGGTGGTAGTCGAGGTCGTGGTAGTGCAGGTCGCCCTTCTGGTGCGCGTTGGCGACGTGCGGGGGCAGCATGCGCAGCCCCACGGCCTTGCCCACGGCACCGGCCGTCAGGTCGCGCTGGGTGTTGAAGACGTCCGAGTCCTTGTTGGCGTTCTCGTTGACGACCGCCGAGTCCTTGCTGATCAGACCGACGATCGAGTGGTTGAGGTCGGTCGACCGGCTGCGCGCGAAGTCCCGCTGGACCCGGTAGTCGATGTACGCCCGCGCCACCTCGTACTCGCGGGACTCGAGGAGCTCGTGCTCGACGACGGCCTGGATCTCGTAGATCTGGACGACCTCGGCGAAGCGCACCGAGATCTCCGCGACGACCCGCGCGAGCACGCCGTCGAGCGTCTGCTCGACGAACGGCGTGAGGTCTCCGTGGACGTCCTCGTAGGCCTTGCGAAGGGCCGCCCGGATGCGGGCGTCGTCGAACGCCAGGCGGCGCCCGTCCCGCTTGAGCACTGTCAGGGACGTCGCTCCCCGTGACGCGACGTCCTCGTCCTGCGCGACCTCGACCGGGCTCATGTGCAACCACAACCTCTCGACGGACGCCTCGGGCCGGCACGACCTCGCCGGCACGCCGAGGCGCGATGGGAACTAGATGTAGTAGCAATTACACCCGTGTCATCCCACATGTAGTGGCCAATCCCGGGCGAGCCGGGACCTTCCTCCCTGAGGTCGGGACGTTGGTCACCCGCGTCGTCGGACCAAGGGCCCGCGTGCGAGCGGACGCCGACCGGCGGTCGCGCGCACGTCGCCCCTGGTGTCGCAGGACAGCCCGCGCGGCGTCCGGGTGTCGGGCCCGTCGGAAGCCTGGTAGACCGGCAGGAGCAGGGCTGGCAAGAGGCCCGCGCACCGCTCGTGACGAAGGAGTGCGGAGATGACCCGTCGACACGTCTCGTGGGTCGGGGAGGACGACCCCGACCGCGTGGACACGGCGGTCCTCTCGCTCGGGGCAGACCGGTTCGAGTGCCTCGGGACCTCACGGGGACCGACCTACGTGACGGCCTGGTCCCTGACCACCGGGCCGCACTGGGTCACGCGCAGGCTCGAGGTGACGGTCCGGGGTCAGGGCTGGTCCCGCGACCTGCAGCTCGAGCGTGCGGGATCAGGGGAGTGGGGCGCGGAGGTCTCGCACTCCGGGGCGGCCCCGGTCGACCTCGCGACCCCCGGCATCGAGGCCCCGTCGTCGCTCGCGGGCGCGCTCGACTGCGACCTCGCGCTGTGCCCCGTGACGAACTCCATGCCGATCCTGCGCCTCGGGCTGCTGGGCGCCCGGGCGCCGGTCACGCCGACCTTCTTGACCATGGCCTGGGTCGAGGTCCCCTCGCTGCGGGTCGTGCGCAGCGAGCAGGTGTACGCCGCGAGCTCCCCGTACGACCCGGCGGTGGGGCGCGGGGTCGTCACCTACACGAGCGCGACGCGCGACGTCACGGCCGACCTCACGGTCGACGCCGACGGCCTCGTGATCGACTACCCGCACCTCGCACGCCGGGGCTGATCGCCCCCGCGTCTCCGCGGCGCGCTCTTCGCCCGACCGGAGCGCACCTGCCTGCAGCACGAGCTGGTCGGACCGCACCCACCTGGAGGAGCTCATGGACGAGGCGACGCACGGCTGGGAGCTCATCGAGCCACCCGTCGCGGGGGACGAGGTCGCGACGCTCCTCGGCTCGCTCGAGCGTCAGCGAGCGACGTTCGCGTGGAAGGTCGGCGGCCTCGACGCCGAGGCGCTCGCGGTCAAGGTCGCGGCGTCCGAGATCACGCTGGGAGGGCTCCTCAAGCACCTCGCGTTCGTCGAGGAGCTGTGGTTCTCGACCACGCTCCACGGCCGCGCACCGGGCCGGCCGTGGGACACGGTCGACTGGGACCGGGACCCGCAGTGGCCGTGGACCTCGGCGGCCCAGGACAGCCCGCAGGACCTGTACGACCTGTGGCGCACGGCTGTCGTCCGGGCGCGCGCGGCGGTCGACGAGGCGCTCGCCGACGGCGGGCTCGACCACCGGGTCGTCTGGCAGCCCGGGAGCGACGGCGAGAAGTCCAGCCTGCGCCGCGTCCTGGTCGACCTGATCGAGGAGTATGCCCGGCACGTCGGGCACGCCGACCTGATCCGTGAGTCGATCGACGGCCTGGTCGGGGAGGACCCGCCCGGCGTGCCGGGGCTCTACCCGCTGCGCGGGCGCTGAGCCGTGTCCGGAGCGTGGGCGCGGTACTCGGCTCGGCGGGTCGGAGCGGGTGGGTGCCGTCGAGCACGCCGACACGCTCCGAAGGGCTTCTTGGTGGCAGCCCCGGGAGCGTCTTCTCGGCGCGCGGCGTCAACGCGTCAAGCGTGCGTCGGGCCGCCCCGGAGCGATCGTCTCGCCGTCGCCTGGATCCCCCGAGCACGGTGCTTGCACCGGCGGCTCGGCGTCCGGTGCCGTGGTGGTCTCGTAGGCCAGCACGACGGCTACACCGGCGCCGCAGAGCACGAACCCGACGAGAGTCGTGGCCGTCAGGGTCTCGCCGAGCAGGGTTGCGCCCCCGGCGGCCGTCGCGGGTGCGATCAGGAACAGGAGCGCATTGAGCGCCGTGACGCCGACACGACGCAGCAGCCACCAGTAGAGGCCGTAGGCGGCCAGCGTCGGGAACGCGGCCGCGAATCCGGCCGCGAGCCAGAACGTCGCCGATGCAGGGGGTGCGAGCGTTCCCGTCGCGGCAGCGAGCACGACGAGCGCCACGGCTGTCACGACGACGTGCACGGTCAGGGTCGTGAGAACTCCTGCCTGCGCCTTCGATCGGCGCTGGAGGAAGGTGGCGACGATCAGGCAGGACATGGCAAGAAGGGGCAGGAGGTAGACCGAGGGGTGCGCTGACGAACCCTCGAGCTGCGACCGCACGACCAGCAGCACTCCCACCCCACCGATGGCGAGCCCGGCCCACTGGGCCCCACGCACTCGGAGGCCCAGGAGCGGGCCCACGAGCACGGCGACCACGAGCGGTTGCACGGCGTCGATCAGCGCGACCGTGCCGGTGGCGACACCTGACGCGATCGCGGCATAGACGAAGACGCAGTAGCCGAACTGTGCGAACAGGCCGATCAAGGACTGCCGTCGGAGCACGGTCACGCTGACGCCGCGGGTGAGGCCGGTGGCGAGGGCCACGGCGAGCAGGGCGCCTGCCAGCGGGACGAACCGCCAGACGAGCAGCGTGAGCGGCGAGACCTCGACGGTGGCGAGTGCCGGGACGAGGAATCCTGAGCTCCAGGTCGCCACGAAGGCACCTGCTGCCAGCAACGTCGTGCTGCGATGTAGTAGACCGATCTGTTTACTCATTCGCCGACTATACAGATTGGTATAGTTGGCGTCATGCCGGTTCCCGAGCTCGCTCCGCTGACACCAGGTGCCCGTCGTGTTCTCGACGCTGCGTCACGACTGTTCTATGAACGCGGTATCCACTCGGTCGGTGTCGACACGATCGCCGAGTCCGCGGGCGTCACCAAGAAGACGCTGTACGACCGGTTCGGCTCCAAGGAAGCGCTCGTGGTCGCGTACCTCCAGCACAGGGACGCCAGGTGGCGGGGCCATGTCGAGGCCCACCTGGCGCTGGTGCCGGAACCGGGCGTCGACCGCGTGCTGGCGATCTTCGACGCGGCCGTCTCCTGGTCCGACGAGAACAGCCCCAAGGGCTGCAGCGCCATCAACGCGCGCGCCGAGATCGGGGACGGGCATGACGGGCACCCGGTGTTCCCCGAGGTCTCGCGCCAGAAGGCATGGCTGCTCGGGCAGTTCGCCGACCTGTGCAGGGAAGCCGACCTGCAGGATCCCTCGTCCATGGCGAGGGCGATGATGCTGCTCTACGAGGGTGCGATCGTCACGGTCGGGATGGAGACCTTCGCTCACCCGTTCGAACGAGCGCGCACCGTCGCACGCATCTTGCTCGAGTCGCAGCCGCCCCTGGCCGATCAGGTCTCCACGCCCTAGCGGCCCCTGTTCCGTCCACTCCTGGCGGGCAGGGCGGCGTCAGGTTCTCCGGGGCGTGCGGAATCGGGGTGATCAGCTCCCGTCACGCAGGTCGCCCGGCGCACTGTCCTCCAGGACGATCCGGTCGAAGACCGCGGTGCACTCCTCGCCCATGGGCGCCTGTGCGAGGAAGCCGATGCTCACGGGCAGGTCGGTGTAGAGCCGGAAGAGCCGGACGAACTCCCAGGTCTCGCCGTCGCGCGAGGCGTGGAAGGCCCACGCGGGCCCCGTCCGCACGATCCGCAGGTGCACCGTCTCGTCGTCGACGTCCCACGAGTTGCAGTCGTCGGTGAACTCGTTCGTCACGGTCGATACGACCATGGCCTGCCCCTGCGGAGACTGCTCGAAGCAGAGCTTGGCCCAGTGCCGCTCGTCGGCCCACAGGACCAGCGCGCCCGCGTCGAAGGTCGTGCGCCGGGTGGTCACCCGGACCCGTGCGGACAGGGCGAGCTCGGCAGCGGCGTCGAACACCAGGGCCGGGGCCGCGTGCTGGGGCGGGGCGCCCAGGGCGTCGTCGGTCCAGTCGGTGCCGGCCGGCGCGGTGAGGGTCACGGCGTCGCCGTCGACCTGACCTGCGCCTTCGTGGGACAACCAGTGCAGCGTGGGGAGGGAGATCTTCGTCACGCGCACACCCTACCCACGTGAGCCCGCGACGTGGAAGCGCTCCCGCACCGCGCGTGTCCCGCACCGTGCGACGCCCGGAATCGCATCGTGCGACGAGGAGAGCCTCAGCTTGGTCGACGACGTCGCGCCCGCGGCGCAGGGCCCCTCGGGCGCCCCTGGCGGCTAGTTCTCGCGCGGCTCGAGGCGGAACGTCGCGGCGGCCGCCGTGGCTCCGGTCACCGAGCCGACGATCGCCGGACCGTAGCGGTCGTACTTCGCGTGGTAGGCCGCGTCGACGGCCGGGTGCACGGTGCCGGGAGGCTCGACGAACGCGACGTCCTTCTCGATGCCACCGGCGCGGACGCGGCCTCGCGGGTCGGCCAGGGCGCGGCGGAACCATCCGTTCTCGCGGCCGTAGGCAGAGCGTACGTAGACGTCGTCCCCCACGCGCACGACCCAGATCGTCACGTACGGCCGCAGCGTCCCGTCGGGCCGCGCCGAGGAGACCTGCAGCTCCTCGGCCCGGCCGATCCTGTCCAGCTCCTCGGCGGTCCAGGCCGCCGTCGTCGGTCCCGTCATGGTGATCGCTCCTCGTGTCGGTCGATGGGTCGGTGCACGTCGTGGCCCGGACCAGGGTCCGGGGCAGGCCGCGGTATCGAACCTACGGCTGGAGGGTCCCGCGTGGGAGGTCGTGCTGGTACCAGGACCGGGACGTCACGACCGCCCGCCGATCTCTGGGTGACGACAGGGCAGGGACGCCCCACGCCTTGCCACCCCTCGGGCGTGGCAGCAGACTCGACCGATGGAGAGCACCGAGACCGGCGCGGCGTCCGCACCGACCGACGCCGTGGTCCGACCCGACCACAAGGCCACCCTGCACCGGTACCTCCAGGCCGCGCGCGACGCGCTCGTCTGGAAGGTCGAGGGGCTCGACGAACGGGCCGCACGCTGGCCCTGGACGCCCACGGGGACCAACCTGCTCGGCCTCGTCAAGCACGCTGCCGGGGTCGAGTTCGGCTACTTCGGGCAGACCTTCGGGCGCGAGTGGCCCACGCCCGACGACGTCCCGTGGATGGCCGAGGACGCCGCCGACGGAGAGGACAACGCCGACATGTGGGCGACGGCCGAGGAGTCGATCGGCTCGGTCGTGGACCTGTACCGCCGCGTCTGGGCGTTCGCCGACGAGACGATCGCGACCCTGGACCTGGACGCGACCGGCCGGGTGCCCTGGTGGCCCGACGACCGTTCCGGGATCACGCTGCTCCAGGTCATGGTGCACGTCACGAGCGACCTGGCCCGCCACGCGGGGCACGCCGACATCCTGCGCGAGCTCACCGACGGGAGCGCGGGTCTCCGGGCGGACAACGACAACCTCCCGCCGCTGTCGGCGCACGACTGGTCGGCCCATGTCGAGCGGTTGCGAGCCGTCGCGGACGAGGCGCAGCACCGCGCGGACGCGCGCCGCACCTGACCGGAGCGCCCGGTGGAGCCGACGGCGTCACGCGCGTGACGTCGTCGGGCCCCCGTGGTCCTGGGGCGGGACGGGAGCGCCCACGACCACGGGCCTCCTGGCCTCCCGACGGGAGGCCGCCGTCCGCACGGCCGCCCACGCGACCACACCCAGGCCCGCGCCGAGCACCGGGTAGGTCGCGGCGAGGCGGGCGAGCGAGAAGACGGTCACCGCGTGGTCGGTCGCGAGCAGCCGCGCGACCGCTCCGAGCATCCCCGCCACGGCGCCGGCCGTCATGCTCAGGACCGCGGAGCGCAGGTGCTGCGGGGCGGCGACGGGCAGGGAGGCCCGCCACCAGCGCACCACGAGCGCCACGAGCACGACGAACCCGACGAACGAGCTCCCGTGCTGGAGGTACTTGTACACCGCGACCCCGGCGACCGGGGTCCGCAGGACGTCCCAGGTCTGGACCGCGGTCCCGCGCAGGTGCGTGAAGTCGTCCCAGAGGACGTGGGTGAGGGTCCCCGCCACGGCGAACCCTGCGACGGCCACCGCGATCACCAGGGGGCCCGCGGCGCGGGTCGACACGTCGGGGGAGAGGGGCCTCCGCCGGGGCAGCGCGGCCAGGTAGGGCCCGCGGACCACGAGGACCCACAGGGCCGTGCAGGCCACGGCGAGGGCGAGGTCGACGGTCACGATGCCCAGCAGACGGTGCGTGGCGTGGGCCAGCTCGTCGGTCCCGGGCCACAGCACGTCGAAGAACAGGGGAGCGTCCGGGACCATCGCACCGATCGCGGACGCGGGCAGTGCCCAGAGAAGGAGAGCGGGGGAGAGCGTGCGCCTCGCCGACCCTCCGGCGAGGGGGAGTGCGACCAGGGCATGGACAGGGGTGTAGGGCACGGGCGACATGATGCCTGCTCGTCGCGTCGGCCGGTACGGGCTGCCAGGAGATGGGCTGGAGCGCCAGAGTCGGACATCTCACACTTTGTGGACACTTTCTGGTTCGGAGAAAAATAGTGTGCCAAGCGCGCATCTTCCAACGGACCACCTCCATCTGCGCCTCACCACCAAGCCCAGACGAGGGGGGCTCCGGGTGATCTCAGCTCGACCGGGCGTGTCCTGCCCAGGAAGGATCTGCGGGGCGGCGGTAGTTTGCCCTGTGGTGGGGCACGAGCCCCGCCGCAGGACGTGACGCGAGGAGCCGAACATGGGTATCGACGAGGCGAAGGACAAGGCTGCGGCCGCTGCCGGCGAGGCCAAGGAGGGCCTGGGCGGCCTGCTCGACAAGGCCAAGGAGTTCCTGACCGACGACCGGATCGACGACGTCGCCGAGAAGATCAAGGGAATCGCGCCCGACTCGGTCGACGGCCACGTCGACACGCTCGCCGAGAAGGCCAAGGAAGTGAACGACTGACCGGGCGAGGAACGCACGGTACCGGCCGAGGTCGGTAACATCGGAGGGCGCCGCCGTCTGGCGGCGCCCTTTCGAATGCCCTGTTGAGCTGCTAGGAGCGCGCACCGTGTCAGACGTCGTATCGTCACCTTTGTCCATCACTCTCGACGGGGAACGGACCACGGTGGAGACGGGGACGACCGGCGCGGACCTGTTCTCGGGCCGCCGCGAGGTCGTCGTCCTCCGCGTGAACGGTGAGCTCAAGGACCTCGACACCCCCGTCGCCGAGGGCGACGAGGTCGAGGGCGTGACCATCGACTCGCCCGACGGGCTCGACGTGCTGCGTCACTCGGCCGCGCACGTCCTGGCCCAGGCCGTGCAGCAGGTCAACCCCGACGCCAAGCTCGGCATCGGCCCGCCCGTCCGCGACGGGTTCTACTACGACTTCGACGTCGAGACCCCGTTCACGCCCGAGGACCTCAAGGCCCTCGACAAGGTCATGGCGCGCATCATCAAGGACGGGCAGACGTTCAAGCGTCGTGTCGTCACCGACGACGAGGCCCGTGCCGAGCTCGCGAACGAGCCCTACAAGCTCGAGCTGATCGGCCTCAAGGGCTCCGGCTCGGCCGACGACGCAGCGGGGGAGGGCGTGTCGGTCGAGGTCGGCGCCGGCGAGCTCACCATCTACGACAACGTCCGTCGCGACGGCACGGTGGCCTGGAAGGACCTGTGCCGCGGCCCGCACCTGCCCAGCACGCGCCTCATCGGCAACGGCTTCCAGCTCATGCGCAGCGCGGCCGCCTACTGGCGCGGCAGCGAGAAGAACCCCCAGCTCCAGCGCGTGTACGGCACCGCCTGGCCCACCAAGGACGAGCTGCGCGCGTACACCGAGCGCCTCGCCGAGGCCGAGCGTCGTGACCACCGCCGCCTGGGCGTCGAGCTCGACCTCTTCTCGTTCCCGGACGAGATCGGCTCGGGGCTCGCGGTCTTCCACCCCAAGGGCGGGATCATCCGCAACGAGATGGAGGAGTACTCGCGCAAGCGCCACATCGAGGCGGGCTACTCGTTCGTCAACTCCCCGCACATCACCAAGGAGAAGCTCTACCAGGTCTCCGGGCACCTCGACTGGTACGCCGAGGGCATGTACCCCCCCATGCACCTCGACGAGGAGCGCGACGCGGACGGCACGCTGCGCCGCGCCGGGCAGAACTACTACCTCAAGCCCATGAACTGCCCCATGCACAACCTGATCTTCGACGCGCGTGGGCGTTCGTACCGTGAGCTGCCCCTGCGCCTCTTCGAGTTCGGGACGGTCTACCGCTACGAGAAGTCCGGCGTGGTGCACGGCCTGACCCGCGCCCGCGGGTTCACCCAGGACGACGCGCACATCTACTGCACGCGCGACCAGATGAAGTCCGAGCTCACGAACGCGCTGAACTTCGTCCTCGACCTGCTCAAGGACTACGGGCTCGACGACTTCTACCTCGAGCTCTCGACGCGCGACCCCGAGAAGTCCGTCGGCACCGACGACGCCTGGGAGGAAGCGACCGAGACGCTGCGCCAGGTCGCCGAGGAGTCCGGGCTCGACCTCGTGCCGGACCCGGGCGGCGCCGCGTTCTACGGGCCCAAGATCTCGGTCCAGGCCAAGGACGCGATCGGCCGCACCTGGCAGATGTCGACCATCCAGCTCGACTTCAACCTGCCGGAGAAGTTCGACCTCGAGTACCAGGCCTCGGACGGCACGCGTCAGCGCCCGGTCATGATCCACCGTGCGCTGTTCGGCTCGATCGAGCGCTTCTTCGCGGTGCTCACCGAGCACTACGCGGGTGCGTTCCCGGCCTGGCTCGCGCCGGTCCAGGTCGTGGCCGTCCCGGTCGCAGAGCCCTTCAACGACTACCTGGCCGACGTCGTCGCCCAGCTCGCCGCGCAGGGCATCCGCGCCGAGGTCGACTACTCGGACGACCGCTTCGGGAAGAAGATCCGCACGGCCAGCACCCAGAAGGTGCCGTTCGTGCTCATCGCCGGTGGCGAGGACGTCGAGGCCGGTGCGGTCTCGTTCCGCTACCGCGACGGACGCCAGGACAACGGCGTGCCCGTGGCCGAGGCCATCGAGCGGATCGTGTCTGCGGTCCGCGAGCGCAGCCAGGTCTGACGCGTGACGTCGGACGGCGCAGGGACGGGGTCGGGGTACTCCGTGGAGGGTCCGGAGGGGCATCCGCGGTTCGACGACGGGATGGACCGGTTGTGGACGCCGCACCGGATGGTCTACATCGGCGGTCAGGACAAGCCGGTCGACGACCGGTCGTCGTCGTGCCCCTTCTGCCGGATCCCTGCGCTGTCCGACGAGGACGGGCTGGTCGTGGCGCGGGGCACGTGGTGCTTCGTGGTGCTCAACCTGTACCCGTACAACCCGGGCCACCTGATGGTGTGCCCGTACCGGCACGTGTCGGACTACACGGACCTGACCCCCGAGGAGACCGACGAGCTGGCGCGGTTGTCGCAGCAGGCGATGCGCGTGACGCGTGCGGTGTCGGGCCCTGACGGCTTCAACCTGGGCATGAACCAGGGGGCGGTCGCCGGGGCCGGCATCGCGGCGCACCTGCACCAGCACGTGGTGCCGCGCTGGTCGGGAGACGCGAACTTCCTGCCGATCGTGGCCCACACCAAGGCCGTGCCGGAGCTGCTGGGGGACACCCGCGCGCGGCTCGCGGCGGCCTGGGAGGCTCATGGTGCGCCCGGCCCAGGACCGACGAACGACGACCCGGCGTCTCCTGCGACGCCCACACTCGAGGAGAGCTAGATGTTCGGGCGACTTCGCGCCGTCGTGACGCGTTTGTTCACGCCGGTCGCGGCCTTCCTGCTGCGGATCGGGGTCTCCCCGGACGCGGTGACGATCGTGGGCACGGTGGGCGTGGTGGCCTCCGCGCTGTGGCTGTTCCCCACGGGGCACCTGTTCGCGGGGACCATGGCGATCATGGTCTTCGCGTTCTCGGACGCCCTGGACGGCGTGATGGCGCGGCTGTCGGGGCGCTCGGGCCCGTGGGGGGCGTTCCTGGACTCGACGCTGGACCGGCTGGCCGACGCCGCGATCTTCACGGGGCTGATCGTGTGGTTCGTGCGCACCGAGAACACGTGGGGCATCACGGTGGGGCTCGCGTGCCTGGTCCTGGGGTCGGTGGTCCCGTACGCGCGGGCGCGGGCCGAGGGGCTGGGCATGACGGCCGCGGTCGGGATCGCGGAGCGGGCCGACCGGCTGGTCGTGACGCTCGTGGCGGCCGGCCTGGTCGGCCTGGGGCTGCCGGTGACCGTCCTGGTCGTGGTCCTGGCGGTGCTCGCGGCCGCGAGCGCCGTGACGGTGGTGCAGCGCATGGCGACGGTGCGTCGTCAGGCTGTCGCTGCTGCCGGGGCCGCCTCTGCGGGGGACGCTGCGGCGTCCGAGGGTGGTGCCTGAGGTGGGGGTGAGCGCGGACAAGGCGTTCACGTTCGCGTGGCGCAACGCGCACAAGGTGCCGGAGCCGGTGCTGCGTGGGTTGTTCACGGTGATCGCGGACGTGGCGTGGGCGACGCGGCGGGGTGGTGTGCCGCAGCTGGAGAAGAATTTGGCGCGGGTGCGCCCGGGGTTGGACGCGCGGGGGCTGCGCCGGTTGAGCCGGGCGGGCATGCGGTCGTACATGCGCTACTACCGGGAGGCGTTCACGCTGCCGGGGGCGTCGCCTGCGCAGATCGAGGCGCGGGTGCGTCTGGAGGGGTACGAGAACTGCTTGCAGTTCACGTCGCAGGGTGTGACGCCGTTGCTGGCGCTGGGTCACATGGGCAACTGGGACCTGGCGGGGGCGTATGCGACGCCGCACATCGCGCCGGTGCTGACGGTCGCGGAGCGGCTCAAGCCCGAGGAGCTGTTCCAGGAGTTCTTGGCGTTCCGCAACTCGTTGGGGATCGAGATCCTGGCGTTGGGCGACGGCGACGTGTTCCGTGAGCTGATGCGCGGGGCGCGCGGGCCGGGCAAGCTCATCCCGTTGCTCGCGGACCGTGACCTGACGGCGCGGGGCGTGGAGGTGGACCTGTTCGGTGAGCGAGCCCGGGTCGCTGCGGGGCCTGCGGCGCTGGCGGTCTCGACGGGGGCACCGTTGCTGACGGCGTCGATCCGGTACGAGCGTCTGACGGGTCCCCGTCGCCGGGCGGCGGGGACCCCGTGGGGGATCGTCATCCGGTTCTTCCCGCAGGTCGCGGTCCCGGACGGGGTGCCGCGCAGCGAACGGGTCGCGGCGGTGACGCAGGCGTGGGTCGACCACCTGGAGGAGGCCATCGCCGCGGACCCGGAGGACTGGCACATGCTGCAGAAGGTGTTCGTGGCGGACCTGGACCCGGACCGGTACGCCCGGACCCGGGCGAAGGACGCGCAGGGTGCGACTGGTGGAGGGGCGGTGGGCTCGGCATGAGCCTGAAGATCGGGATCGTGTGCCCGTACTCGTTCGACGTGCCGGGTGGGGTGCAGTTCCACATCCGGGACCTGGCGGAGGCGCTCATGGCGCAGGGGCACGAGGTGTCGGTGCTGGCCCCGGCGGACGAGGACACTCCCATCCCGGACTACATCACGTCCGCGGGCCGTGCGGTGCCGGTCAAGTACAACGGGTCGGTGGCGCGCATGACGTTCGGTCCGGTCACTGCTGCGCGGGTGCGCCGGTGGTTGGACGCGGGCAAGTTCGACGTGCTGCACCTGCACGAGCCGGTCACGCCGTCGTTGAGCATGCTGGCGCTGTGGATCGCGCAGGGGCCGATCGTGGCGACGTTCCACACGGCGTTGATCCGTTCGCGCGCGCTGCAGGTGGTCTACCCGTTGGTGCGCCAGAGCCTGGAGAAGATCTCGGCGCGCATCGCGGTCTCGGAGGACGCCCGGCGCACCCTCGTGGAGCACATGGGGGGCGACGCGGTCGTGATCCCCAACGGCGTCTACGTCGACACGTTCGCGGACGCCGCGCCGTCGGCGAAGTGGCAGGGGACCCCGGACGCGCCGACCATCGCGTTCCTGGGGCGCCTGGACGAGCCGCGCAAGGGTCTGCCGGTCCTGACGGCCGCGATCCCGCGCATCCTCGAGGCCGTCCCGGGGGCCCGGTTCCTGATCGCGGGCCGCGGGGACCAGGGTCGCGCGGACGCGCTCGAGGCGTTGGGGGAGTCCGCGAGCGCCGTGGAGTTCCTGGGGTCGATCTCGGACGAGGAGAAGGCGTCGCTGCTGTCGTCGGTGGACGTGTACATCGCGCCGCAGACGGGTGGGGAGAGCTTCGGGATCGTGCTGGTGGAGGCGATGAGCGCGGGGGCGTGCGTGGTCGCCTCGGACCTGGGGGCTTTTCGGCGGGTACTGGACGAGGGGCAGGCGGGGGCGTTGTTCCCGGTGGGGGACTCGGTCGCGTTGGCGGACACGGTGCTGCGGGTCCTGGCGGACCCGGCGGGCCGGGAGCGGTACTGCGAGCGGGCGATCTCGTTCGTGCGCCGGTTCGACTGGTCGACGGTGACCGCGGAGGTGCTCGCGGTGTACGAGATGGCGTTGGCGGCCTCGGACGCGGTGATCCCGGTGCACGAGGATCCGGCGTCGTTGCGCGGTGGTCGTCGGCTGGGGTTGTGGCCCCGTGCTGAGCAGGAGAGGAACCCGTCGTGACGTGGTCGGAGATCGCCATCATCGTGGTGGCCGTGGTCCTGGTCGCGGGGTGGGCCCTGTGGGTGGCTGCCTCGCGTCTGGACCGGTTGCACCGCAAGGTCATGGCCTCGCGCCTGGCGTTGGACGCGCAGCTGGAGCGGCGGGCGTCGGCGGCGCTGGACCTGGCGGGGGCGGGGGAACTGGACCCGGCGAGCTCGGTCCTGGTCGCGGAGGCGGCGTACGAGGTGCTGGACGACGACCTGCGCACGCGCGAGGTCGCGTCCGTGGTCCCGGGCCTGGCCGAGCTGGTGGCCTCGCCGGGGTCCGCCGCCGGGCCCGACGGCGCCTCCTCGCTCGCGCGGGCGCCTCGCCTGCTGGCGGGGGTGGGCGCCGAGCGGGCGCGGGCGGAGAGCGACCTGTCGGCGACGTTGCGCGCGGCCCTGGAGGACCCCGAGGAGGTACGGGAGATCCGTGCCTCGCCCGTGGGTGCCGAGCTACTCGCGGCGCTGGCCGGGGCCTGGTACCGGGCGCAGATCGCGCGTCGCTTCCACAACGAGGCCGTGGCCCAGACCCAGCGCCTGCGCCGCACCTGGTACGCCCGGGCGTTCTCGCTCGCCGGGCACGCGCCCATGCCGGTCACGGTCGAGCTCGACGACGCCTGGCCGCCCGCGCTCGACCGCAACCCCTGACCGGCCGGTCGGGTTCGGGGGGCTGCCCGAGGGGTGGGCGGACCTCCGTAGACTGGGCGGTGACGTGCAAGCATGTCGGCGGCGCGAGCGTGACCCCTGTTCGCGCGTCCCAACGTGAAGATGTGAGGTTTCGCGGTGTCCGTGGAGAATTCCGGCGAGAACAGCCCCCAGGTGACCGGCGACGTCGTCGGCTCGGCCAAGGTCAAGCGCGGCATGGCCGAGATGCTCAAGGGCGGCGTCATCATGGACGTCGTCACGCCCGAGCAGGCCAAGATCGCCGAGGACGCGGGCGCGGTGGCCGTCATGGCCCTCGAGCGCGTCCCGGCCGACATCCGCGCCCAGGGCGGGGTCTCGCGCATGAGCGACCCCGACATGATCGACGGCATCATCGCCGCGGTCTCGATCCCCGTCATGGCCAAGGCGCGCATCGGCCACTTCGTCGAGGCCCAGGTGCTGCAGGCCCTCGGCGTCGACTACATCGACGAGTCCGAGGTCCTGACCCCGGCCGACTACGCCAACCACATCGACAAGTGGGCGTTCGACGCGCCGTTCGTGTGCGGGGCGACCAACCTGGGCGAGGCCCTGCGTCGCATCACCGAGGGCGCGGCCATGATCCGCTCCAAGGGCGAGGCCGGCACGGGCGACGTGTCCAACGCGACCACGCACATGCGCACCATCCGCGGCGAGATCCGCCGCCTGACCTCCCTGCCCGAGGACGAGCTGTTCGTCGCGGCCAAGGAGCTCCAGGCCCCGTACGAGCTCGTCAAGGAGATCGCGGCCACGGGCAAGCTGCCCGTGGTCATGTTCACCGCGGGCGGCATCGCGACCCCGGCCGACGCGGCGATGATGATGCAGCTCGGCGCGGAGGGCGTGTTCGTCGGCTCGGGCATCTTCAAGTCCGGCAACCCCGCCCAGCGCGCCGCGGCGATCGTCAAGGCCACCACGTTCTACGACGACCCGGCCGTGCTCGCGGACGTCTCGCGCGGCCTGGGCGAGGCCATGGTCGGCATCAACGTCGACGACATCCCCGTCCCGCACCGCCTGGCCGAGCGCGGCTGGTGACTCCCGCCCCGCTGCTGGTCCGGTGACCCCACGATGACCAGCACGCCAGGCCGGCCCCCCGGCCGCGTCCCGACCGGGGCGGGCGCACCCGTCGCGCCCGCCCCGGCGGCGTCTGCCACTCCGGGGCCGCCCAGCTCCCTCGGACCCGACTGGGTCCTGGGCGCCGACGGCATGCGCCACCGGCGCGGGGCGCGCGTCCTGCTGCTCGACGACGCCGGGCGCGTCCTGCTCGCCCGCGGCCACGACACCGACCAGCCCGAGCGGTCCTGGTGGTTCACGGTCGGCGGCGGGATCGAGCCCGGCGAGAGCGACCGTGACGCCGCCGTGCGCGAGGTCCTCGAGGAGACGGGCCTGCGCCTGGACCCCGCCGACCTGCAGGGCCCCGTGTGGACCCGGTCGGCCGTCTTCGACTTCTACCGCGAACGCTGCCGCCAGGACGAGGTCTTCTACCTCGCCCGCATCACCAGCACCCAGGCCGCGGTGCCCCTGACGCGCGAGGGCTGGACCCAGATCGAGCACGACGTCGTCGACGAGATGCACTGGTGGGCCCTGGCCGAGCTGCGCGAGGTCACCATCGAGGTCTTCCCCGCCGGGCTGCCCGACCTCCTCGAGCCGCTCCTCGACGGGTGGGACGGACGGACCCGCCACCTCGGTGAGGCCACCGAGTAGCCGACCACGCCGCACCGCGCGGAGGACGCGGGTGCCGTACGGCACCCGCGTCCCGAGGCGCGCCGCGCCCGACCGGGGCGCTCGGACCCGGCCCCGCGTCCGGGCCGCACCCGCCCTCCGGCCGCGAGCGCCGTCGTCGGGCACCCCCGCACCGCGCGGCGGGCGGCGCGTACGATGGGCGATCGTGAAACCGGTCATTGGAGTCCTCGCCCTGCAGGGCGACGTCCGTGAGCACGTGGCCGCCCTCGAGGTGGCCGGTGCGCGCGCCGTCACCGTGCGGCGCCCCACCGAGCTCGCCGCGCTCGACGGCCTCGTGCTCCCCGGCGGTGAGTCGACGACGATCGACAAGCTGCTGCGGATCTTCGAGCTGTTCGACCCGCTGCGGGCCGCGATCGCCGCAGGTCTGCCGGTGTACGGCTCGTGCGCGGGCATGATCCTGCTCGCGGACCGGGTGCTGGGGGCGACCCACGACCAGCAGACCCTCGGTGGCCTGGACGTCACGGTGCGCCGCAACGCGTTCGGGCGTCAGGTCGACTCGTTCGAGTCGTCCGTGGAGATGACCGGGGTGCCGGGCGGGCCCGTGCCCGCCGCGTTCATCCGGGCCCCGTGGGTCGAGCAGGCCGGCCCGGGGGTCCAGGTCCTGGCGCGCACGCGCCACCGGGGCGCCTCCGTGCCCGCTGCGCCGGGCGCGGTGCCCGCCGCGGGCGCGGGCGAAGACGCAGGTAGAATCGTCGCAGTACGTCAGGGAACGTTGCTCGCCACCTCCTTCCACCCCGAGATCACGGGCGATGCGCGGGTGCACGAGCTCTTCGTCGCAATCGTGAAGGAGTAACAGGGGTATGTCAGGACACTCCAAGTGGGCTACGACCAAGCACAAGAAGGCCGTGATCGACGCCAAGCGCGGCAAGCTGTTCGCCAAGCTCATCAAGAACATCGAGGTCGCGGCCCGCACGGGCGGCGGGGACCTCGCCGGTAACCCCACGCTCTTCGACGCCGTCCAGAAGGCCAAGAAGTCCTCGGTCCCCAACGACAACATCGACCGCGCCCTCAAGCGCGGCTCGGGCCAGGAAGCCGGCGGCGCCGACTACCAGACGATCATGTACGAGGGCTACGGCACGGGCGGCATCGCCGTCCTGGTCGAGTGCCTCACGGACAACAAGAACCGTGCCGCCGCGGAGGTCCGCATCGCGTTCACGCGCAACGGGGGCCAGCTCGCGGACCCGGGCTCGGTGTCCTACCTGTTCTCCCGCAAGGGCGTCATCGTGGTCCCCAAGGAGGGCACCACCGAGGACGACGTGATGGAGGCCGTCCTGGAGGCGGGCGGCGAGGAGGTCACGGACGAGGGCGACACGTTCGAGGTCCTCACCGAGGCCACCGACCTGGTCGCGGTCCGCACCGCGCTGCAGGACGCCGGCATCGAGTACGACTCCGCGGACGTGGTCTTCCACCCGTCCATGGAGGTCGAGGTCGACGCCGAGGGCGCCCGCAAGATCCTGCGCCTGATCGACGCGCTCGAGGACAGCGACGACGTGCAGAACGTCTACGCGAACTTCACCGCGAGCGACGAGGTCATGGCCGAGCTCGAGAACGACGACTGACCCACCACCCGGTGTGACCAAGGGCTCCCGCGCGACCGCTCGCGTGGGAGCCCTTGGTCGTGGGTGGCGCGTGAGAAGGTGAGCGCGTGCGCGTGCTCGGAGTGGACCCAGGCCTGACCCGCTGCGGCGTGGGCGTCGTCGACTCGTTGCCCGGGCGGCGCGCGCAGATGGTCGCGGTCGGGGTCCTGCAGAGCCCCCCGGACATGTCGGTGGACCTGCGCCTGCTCACGATCTCCCAGCGCCTGGACGCCTGGATGGACGAGCACGTCCCGGACGTCGTGGCCGTCGAGCGGGTCTTCGCCCAGCACAACGTGAGCACCGTCATGGGCACCGCGCAGGTCGCGGGGCTCGCGATGGTCGCCGCGGCCCGGCGCGGGGTCCCGGTCGCGATGCACACCCCCAGCGAGGTCAAGGCGGCCGTGACCGGCACGGGCCGGGCGGACAAGGTCCAGGTCCAGCGCATGGTCGCGCGCATCCTGGGCCTGGCCGAGCTGCCCAAGCCCGCGGACGCCGCCGACGCCCTGGCGCTGGCGATCTGCCACATGTGGCGCCCCGCGGGCGCGCTGCAGGGCGGCGACCGCCACCAGCTCACCCCTGCCCAGCGGGCGTGGGCCGCGGCAGAGCAGGCCTCGCGCGGCCCGCGCCGCTAGGTGCCCGCGGCAGGGGCACGTGCCGGGGGAGCGCGGTGCGTCGAGGTGCCCGACGGCGAGGCTCACCCGGGCGCACGCCCGCCCGTTGCTAGAGTGGCCGCAGTTTCGTACAGGTGTTCGGGATCGGTCGCGCGCGGCCGGGGCCCGCGAGGATGCATGGAGGCACAGTGATCGCTTCGCTGTCGGGAACGGTGGCGAACGTCCGCCTGGACCGCGCTGTCATCGAGGTGGGCGGCGCCGGGGGAGCCGTGGGGTACCTCGTGCACGCGACCCCCGCGACCCTGTCCACGCTGCGCGTGGGCGAGGCGGCCCGCCTGTCCACGAGCATGGTCGTGCGCGAGGACTCGTTCACCCTGTTCGGGTTCGCCGACGACGACGAGCGCACCGTCTTCGAGGCCGTGCAGACCGTCAGCGGCGTCGGCCCGCGCCTGGCCCTGGCGATGCTCGCTGTCCACACGCCCGACGCCCTGCGCCGCGCCGTGGCCTCCGAGGACATCGCCGCGCTCATGCGCGTGCCCGGTATCGGGCGCAAGGGCGCCCAGCGCATCGCGCTCGAGCTCGGCGACAGGCTCGGGGCCCCCACGGGCACCGGCGACGGGACCGCCGAGGAGGCGGCAGGCACGGGCGCCGCCGTGGTCGACGACCAGCGCGACCAGGTCGTCCAGGCGCTCGTGGGGCTCGGCTGGAACCCCAAGGCCGCCGAGGACGCGCTCGCCACGGTCCTGGCCCAGGCCGGCGTCGACGTCGTCGCCCCCGACGAGATCGCCGGCGCCCTGCGCGCCTCGCTGCGCGTCCTGGGCGGCCCCCGTGGGTGACTTCGACCGGGTCGGGTACGCCGAGGGCGAGGAGCCCTTCACGTCCGAGCGGATCGTGGCGCCGGCCGCGGACGACCTCGAGCGCGCGGCCGAGGCCGCGCTGCGTCCCCGGCGGCTCGAGGAGTTCGTCGGCCAGCTCGTCGTGCGCGACCAGCTCTCCCTGGTGCTGCAGGCCGCGCTGGCCCGCGGAGCGACCCCCGACCACGTCCTGCTCTCGGGCCCTCCCGGGCTCGGCAAGACAACCCTCGCCATGATCATCGCGGCCGAGCTCGGCGCGTCCCTGCGGGTGACGTCGGGCCCCGCGATCCAGCACGCGGGCGACCTCGCCGCGGTCCTGTCCTCCCTCGAGGAGGGCGAGGTCCTGTTCATCGACGAGATCCACCGGCTCGCGCGCCCCGCCGAGGAGCTGCTCTACGTCGCCATGGAGGACTTCCGGGTCGACGTGGTCGTGGGCAAGGGAGCGGGGGCGAGCGCGATCCCGCTGGCCCTGCCGCCGTTCACGGTCGTGGGCGCCACCACGCGCGCCGGGCTGCTGCCCGCGCCGCTGCGCGACCGGTTCGGGTTCACCGGGCACCTCGACTTCTACTCGCCCGACGAGCTCCAACGCGTCCTGGTCCGCTCGGCCGGCCTGCTCGGCGTCCGGCTCGACGCCGACGCCGCCCACGAGATCGCCGGCCGCTCGCGCGGCACCCCCCGCATCGCCAACCGCCTGCTGCGCCGCGTGCGCGACTGGGCCCAGGTGCGCGGCGACGGCTCGCTGGACCTGCGGGCCGCGCGGGCGGCGCTCGAGGTCTACGAGGTCGACGAGCTCGGCATGGACCGCCTCGACCGGGCCGTGCTCGGCGCGCTGTGCACGCGCTTCAACGGCGGCCCCGTGGGGCTGAGCACCCTGGCCGTGACCGTGGGCGAGGAGGCGGAGACCGTCGAGACCGTCGTCGAGCCGTTCCTCGTGCGCGAAGGGCTGATCGGGCGCACCCCGCGCGGGCGCGTCGCGACCGCGGCCGCCTGGGCGCACCTCGGGCTCACACCCCCCGACCCCCTCGCGCCCCGCGGCCCGGGCGGCCTGACAGGGGGACGGAACGGCTCGGGACGGACGGGGCGAACCCTGTTCGACACCGGGGCCTAGACTGGGGGAGTCTGAGCGGCGGAACTCCACGGTCGTACGGTTCGTTGGTGATCCGTACGCGTGCGCCTAGACTGCCGCGCAGATCCCAGCACAGAACAGGAATCGGTTACCCCGTCATGGACTTCAGTCTCATCCTCATCCTCGCCCTCGCCGCAGGTGCGATGTTCCTCATGACCAGCCGGTCGCGCAAGGCCCAGAAGGAAGCAGCAGCCTTCCGGACCAACCTGGCCCCCGGCCAGGAGGTCATGACCGGTTCGGGCCTGTTCGGCACCATCGTCGCGGTCGACGAGGAGAAGGACATCATCACGATCGAGTCCACCCCCGGCAACCAGTCCCGCTGGCTGCGGGCAGCGATCGCCAAGCTCGTCGAGCCGCCCGTCGCCGAGGACCCGGCAGAGGACGACGAGGACGGCTCGGTCCTGGGGGACACCGACTCGACCTCGACGGTCGACGACGTGCTCGACGTCCCGGACGACCTGTCCGGACTGACGGACAAGCCGGGGGACAAGCGGGACGACGGCACCGACAGCAAGTGACACACGTCGCGCCCCGATCCCGGGGCGCGACGTCGATCCGCGTCATCGCACGCTCGATGTCGCGCGCACGAGAAGAGACGGATAGTTGGCCACCTCCAACACACGACGCGCCAGGCCCGTACGTACCCTGGTGATCCTCGCTGTACTGATCGTCGCGTTGTTCGCGTCGATCTTCGCCGGCACCAAGTGGTCGGACGCGAGCACCACGCCCGGACTCGCCCTCGACCTGGAGGGCGGCACGCAGATCATCCTGACGCCGATCGCCTCCGAGGGGCAGGTCACCGACGAGACGATCCAGCAGGCGATCAACGTGATCCGCCAGCGTGTCGACTCCTCGGGAGTCACCGAGGCCGAGATCACCAGCCAGGGCAAGAACATCGTCGTCGGGCTGCCCGGCACCCCGAGCGACGAGACGCTCGACCTCGTGCGGAAGTCCGCGCAGATGCGCTTCCGCCCGGTCCTGACGTACGGAGCACCCACCCCGGTGGCCTCCGAGACGCCGGCCGAGGAGCCCACCGAGCCCACCGCGCCCGTGACCCCCACGAGCCCCAGCGACCTGGCCCAGATCACCCCGGAGATCCAGGCCCAGTTCGACGCGCTCGACTGCACCGACCCCAAGAACCTGACGGGCGGCACCGGTGACGACGCCGACGCCCCGCTCGTCACGTGCGCCGACGACGGCACGGTCAAGTACATCCTGGGCCCGGTCGAGATCGAGGGCACCGAGATCTCCAACGCGAGCTCGGGCCTCGGCACCACGGCCCAGGGCGTCAGCACCGGCCAGTGGGTCGTCAACATCGAGTTCAACGCCGAGGGCACCAAGGCCTTCCGCGACACCACCACGCGCCTGGTCGCGCTGCCTGCCCCGCAGAACGCGTTCGCCATGGTCCTCGACGGGCTCGTCATCTCCGCCCCGACGGCCAACGTCGCGATCCAGGACGGCAAGGCCGAGATCTCCGGCAACTTCACCCGCGAGAGCGCCGCGCTGCTGGCCAACCAGCTCAACTTCGGTTCGCTCCCGCTGACCTTCGAGGTCCAGAGCGAGCAGCAGATCTCCGCGACGCTCGGCAGCGAGCAGCTCGAGAAGGGCCTCATCGCCGGCGCGATCGGACTGCTGCTGGTCGTCATCTACTCGCTCTTCCAGTACCGGGCCCTCGGCCTGGTCACGGTGGCCTCGCTCGGCATCGCGGCCGTGCTCACCTTCGGGGTGATCCTGCTGCTGTCCTGGACGATCGGGTACCGGCTCTCCCTGCCCGGCGTCGCGGGCATCATCGTCGCGATCGGCATCACCGCGGACTCGTTCATCGTGTACTTCGAACGCATCCGCGACGAGCTGCGCGACGGACGCACCCTGAACTCGGCCGTCGAGAAGGGCTGGGACCGCGCACGGCGCACCATCCTGGCCTCGGACGCGGTCAACTTCCTCGCCGCGGTCGTGCTGTACTTCCTCGCCGTGGGCGGCGTGCGCGGCTTCGCGTTCACGCTGGGTCTGACGACGCTGATCGACCTGATCGTCGTCTTCATGTTCACGCACCCTGTCATGCAGCTGCTCGCACGCACCAAGTTCTTCGCGAACGGGCACCCTGCCTCGGGCCTCGACCCGCGCCGCCTCGGCGCGAGCGCCCGGTACGCCGGGCGCGGACGGGTCGCCCGGCCGGGCGCCGAAGGCACCCAGGACGCACCCGTGAGCGACGCGTCGAGCGACGAACCCTTCGGCAGCCCCACGCGGGAGAAGGTCGGCGCGAGCGTCGGCACCGCCACGGCGGGCGAGGGGACCCGGCAGACGATCGCCGAGCGCCGCGCGGCCGCACGGCGCGCGGCCGAGTCCGGCTCGACCACCACCGACTCCTCGACCGAGGGCGACAAGAACGAGGAGAACCTCTGATGGCGCAGGGATTCGCCCAGTGGGGCAACGACCTCTACACGGGGCGCAAGTCCTACCAGATCGTCGGCAACCGCCGCCGCTTCTACATCGTCGCGATCGTCATGGTGCTCCTGTCGTTCGGGGTCCTGCTCACCAAGGGCTTCAACCTCGGCATCGACTTCCGTGGCGGCTCCGAGTTCGTCGTCTCGAACGTCAGCGACACGAGCCAGCAGCCCGCGATCGACGCCGTGTCCGAGGTCGCCCCCGCCGAGGTGCCGCGCGTCACGACGGTCGGCGGCAGCGCCATCCGCGTCCAGACCGACCGCCTGACGGCGGACGAGGTCACCGAGGTGCGGGACGCGCTCGCCGGCGCCTACGACGTGACCGAGAACGACGTCACGACCGCGTTCATCGGCCCCAGCTGGGGCAAGGACGTCTCGCAGAAGGCCATCACGGGCCTGATCGTCTTCCTCGCGCTCGTGGGCGTGGTCATGACGATCTACTTCCGCAACTGGCGCATGGCCGCGGCCGCGCTCATCGCGCTCTTCCACGACCTCATCATCACGGTCGGGATCTACGCGGCGATCGGCTGGGAGGTCACCCCGGCGACCGTGATCGGCTTCCTGACGATCCTCGGGTACTCGATCTACGACACCGTGGTGGTCTTCGACAAGGTCCGCGAGAACACGGCCGGCATCCTCGACCAGACCCGCAGCACCTACGCCGAGCGCGCGAACCTCGCGGTCAACCAGACGCTCGTCCGGTCGATCAACACCTCGGTCGTGGCCCTGCTGCCCGTCAGCGCCATCCTGTTCATCGGCGCGTTCCTGCTCGGCGCCGGCACGCTGCGTGACATCGCGCTCGCGCTGTTCGTCGGCATGGCCGTGGGTGCCTACTCCTCGATCTTCCTGGCCACACCCCTGGAGGTCTCGCTGCGCGAGCGCGAGCCCGCCATCAAGGAGCACACCCAGAAGGTCCTGGACAAGCGCGCCGCGCTCGTCGCCGAGGCGGCCGAGGGCACGGGCGGCGCCTCGCGCGACGCCCAGCTCGCCGCGGCCGGGGTCCAGGCCACGGGCCAGCTCCAGCCGGGATCGCACCAGGGCGTCAAGGCGCAGCCGCGACGCAAGCGGGGGCACTGACCCTCATGAGCACCAGCAGCATCCTGCCCGTCGGACTGACGGGCCTGGGGTCCGAGCGCGCGGCCGAGGTCCTCGGACTGATCCGCGACGTCCCGGACTACCCCCAGCCCGGCGTCACGTTCCGTGACATCACCGGTCTGCTCGCCGACGGCAGGGCGCTGGGCGACGTGGTCGACTCCCTCGCGGCATTCGCCGCGGGGGGCGTCGACCTCGTCGCCGGTCTCGAGGCCCGCGGCTTCCTGATCGGCGCACCGCTCGCCACACGCCTCGGGGTCGGCTTCCTGCCGCTGCGCAAGGCCGGCAAGCTCCCGCCGCCCACCGAGACCGTGACCTACGACCTCGAGTACGGCACGGCGTCGATCGAGCTGCGCACGGGCACCCTCCCGCAGGGCGCGCGCGTCCTGATCGTCGACGACGTCCTGGCCACGGGCGGCACCGCCGCCGCGGGGGTCGAGCTGGTCGAGCGCTGCGGGGGCGTCGTCGCGGGGGTCGCGTTCCTCCTCGAGCTCGACGGCCTCGGCGGGCGCGCGCGGCTCGCAGGCCACCAGGTCGACACGCTCCTGCGCGTGGAGTCGTAGGATTGCCACTCCGACGGACGTCGAGATTCTCCGGCGACCAGGGAGAGGAGGCACGCATGAGCGAAGAGACACGGACGGGTCGATCGTCCGGTGAGAGCGGGCCGTCCTCGGCGGCGCGCGTACGCTCGCGCCTCGTGCGGTTCGGTGTGCGGGGGAGCCAGGGCGGCACGCCCGCCCTCGAGCCGGTGCTGCAGGCGGTACGTACCAACCACCCCAAGTCCGACCTCTCGGTGATCGAGCGGGCGTACGCGACGGCGGAGAAGGCCCACCGCGGCCAGATGCGCAAGAGCGGCGACCCGTACATCACCCACCCGGTCGCGGTCGCCACGATCCTCGCGGACCTCGGCTTCGACGGCGCGACGCTGGCCGCCGCGCTGCTCCACGACACGGTCGAGGACACCGAGTACTCGCTCGAGCGCCTCACCGAGGAGTACGGCGAAGAGATCGCGATGCTCGTCGACGGCGTCACCAAGCTCGACAAGGTGACCTACGGCGACGCGGCCCAGGCCGAGACCGTGCGCAAGATGGTCGTGGCCATGGCCCGCGACATCCGCGTGCTGGTCATCAAGCTGGCCGACCGCCTGCACAACGCCCGCACCTGGAAGTTCGTGCCGTCCTCCTCGGCCGAGCGCAAGGCGCGCGAGACCCTCGAGATCTACGCGCCCCTGGCCCACCGCCTGGGCATGAACACCATCAAGTGGGAGCTCGAGGACCTGTCGTTCGCGACCCTCTACCCCAAGGTGTACGAGGAGATCGTCCACCTGGTCGCCGAGCGCGCCCCGGCCCGCGAGGAGTACCTCGCCGTGGTCCGCGAGCAGGTCACGGCGGACCTGCGCACCGCCAAGATCAAGGCGACCGTGACCGGCCGCCCCAAGCACTACTACTCGATCTACCAGAAGATGATCGTGCGCGGGCACGACTTCGCGGAGATCTACGACCTGGTCGGCGCACGCGTCCTCGTGGACACGGTGCGCGACTGCTACGCGGCGCTCGGTGCGCTGCACGCGCGATGGAACCCGGTGCCGGGCCGGTTCAAGGACTACATCGCGATGCCCAAGTTCAACATGTACCAGTCGCTGCACACCACGGTGATCGGCCCCGGCGGCAAGCCCGTCGAGATCCAGATCCGCACGCACGACATGCACCGCCGCGCGGAGTACGGCGTCGCTGCGCACTGGAAGTACAAGGAGATCGCCAAGGCGAGCGGGGCTCCCGAGCCCGCGCAGAACGACATGGCCTGGCTGCGCCAGCTCGTGGACTGGCAGCGCGAGACCGCGGACCCCTCCGAGTTCCTGGACTCGCTGCGCTTCGAGATCGGCGGCGCGGAGGTCTACGTCTTCACGCCCAAGGGTGACGTCATCGCGTTGCCCGCGGGGTCGACCCCGGTCGACTTCTCCTACGCCGTGCACACCGAGGTCGGGCACCGCACCATGGGCGCCCGGGTCAACGGTCGCCTGGTGCCGCTCGACTCGACGCTCGAGAACGGCGACGTCGTCGACATCCTGACGTCCAAGTCGGAGACCGCCGGGCCCAGCCGCGACTGGCTCGCGTTCGTCAACAGCCCCCGCGCGCGCAACAAGATCCGCCAGTGGTTCTCCAAGGAGCGCCGCGAGGAGGCCGTCGAGCACGGCAAGACCGCGATCGCCAAGGCCATGCGCAAGCAGAACCTGCCCATCCAGCGCCTGCTCAGCCACGAGTCGCTCGTGGCGCTCGCCAACGAGATGCGCTACCCCGACGTCTCGGCGCTCTACGCCGCGATCGGCGAGGGACAGGTCTCCGCCGCGAGCGTCGTGCAGAAGCTCGTGCACGCCATGGGCGGCGAGGACGGCGCGTCCGAGGACCTCGCGGAGGTCGCGCGCCCCGGGCACACCTCGCGCCGCCCCCGCACGGGCGACCCGGGCGTGGTCGTCAAGGGCGTGGACGACATCTGGGTCAAGCTCGCCAAGTGCTGCACCCCGGTACCTGGCGACGAGATCATCGGCTTCATCACGCGCGGGCAGGGCGTCAGCGTCCACCGCGCGGACTGCGCGAACGTCGTCGGGCTGCGCAACCAGCCCGAGCGCATCGTCGAGGTCGACTGGACCACGGGCAGCAACGCCCTGTTCCTGGTCCAGATCCAGGTCGAGGCCCTCGACCGCTCGCGCCTGCTCTCGGACGTGACCCGTGTCCTGTCGGACCACCACGTCAACATCCTGTCCGCGACGGTCTCCACCTCGAACGACCGGGTCGCGATGTCCCGGTTCGTGTTCGAGATGGCCGAGCCCGGGCACCTGGCCACGGTCCTGTCCGCGGTCCGCAAGATCGACGGGGTGTTCGACGTCTACCGCATCACGGGCTCCAAGGCGGCCGAGCAGCCTCAGCTGCCGGCCTGACCCCGCGCGCTTCGAACGCCCCACCTGCCCGACGACGTCGCGCACGTGGGGCGTTCGTCGTCCACGCGAGGGGCCCGCTCGACGGGTGCCACGGTGCCCCCGGTGGCAGCATCGGGGGATGGACCTGCCCGTGCTCCCGCCTACGCTGCCCATGCTCGCCAAGTCGGTCTCGGGCGTCCCGGACCCCGCCGCGGTCGACGGCGGGCTCGTGTTCGAACCCAAGTGGGACGGCTTCCGCGCGATCGTCTACCGTGACGGCGACGAGGTCCGCCTCGACAGCCGCAGCGCCAAGCCCATGGAGCGCTACTTCCCGGACGTCGTGGCGGCCGTGCTCGGCGCGTTGCCCGAGCGGTGCGTGGTCGACGGCGAGATCGTGCTCGCCCAGGGCGGCAGGCTGGACTTCGAGGCACTCCAGCAGCGCATCCACCCCGCGGCCTCGCGCGTCGCCCGCCTGGCCGCCGAGACGCCCGCGAGCCTCGTGGTGTTCGACCTGCTGGCGCTGGGGGACGACGACGTCACGCAGGAGCCGCTGAGCCGGCGCCAGGAGCTCCTCGCGGGGCTGGGGCTCGACGGCCCGCACGTGCACCTGACCCCCCGCACGACGGACCGTGCGGTGGCCCAGGACTGGTTCGCGGTCTTCGAGGGCGCGGGCCTCGACGGTGTCGTCGCCAAGCCGCTCGCCGCGCCCTACCAGCCCAACAAGCGGGTCATGCTCAAGGTCAAGCACGAGCGCACGGCGGACGTGGTGCTCGCGGGATACCGGCTGCACAAGTCCTCGACCCCCGAGGACCCGCTCGTGGGCTCGCTGCTGCTGGGCCTGTACGACGACGCGGGAGCGCTGCAGTTCGTCGGGGTGGCGGCATCGTTCCCCATGGCGCGACGGGCCGAGCTCGTGGCGGAGCTGGCGCCTCTCGTGCTGGACCCCGGGAGCCCCGAGGCCGAAGAGCACCCCTGGGCGGGGTGGGAGAGCCCCGGGTCCGGACGCATGCCCGGCGCGCAGTCGCGGTGGAGCGGCACCAAGGACCTGTCGTTCGTGCCGCTGCGCGTCGAGAAGGTCCTCGAGGTGGCCTACGACCACATGGAGGGGTCCCGGTTCCGGCACACGGTCCAGCTCCGGCGCTGGCGCACGGACCGGGAGCCCGGCTCGTGCACGTACGAGCAGCTCGAGGAGCCCGTGAGCTACCGGCTCGACGAGCTGCTTCCGGGGGCGCCGGGGGCAGCGTGAGCGGACGCCGTCGCCGGCCGATGCACCCGGGCTCGGTGGTCACGGAACCGGAACGACGCAAGGACCGACTGCGCAGGCATCGGCGAGTGTCACTCCTGTCCACCGAGCGGCTGGGGGCTTGGTAGGGACGGGGAAGGAGCGAGCGCTGGGCCGGACCGGGTCGGGACTGCCCCGGGATACCGCGCCTGCAGGTCGCCGTCGAACAGTCGCCAGCAGAAGTCGTTCATCCGGGCCGCCGTGGGAGCGTGCCGGGCCAGGACGCGCGCCACTGCCACCGGCACCTCCGGCGGGATGTCGCCGCTCGCGCACCGACGCACGGTGGCGTTGCGTGCAGCAAGGCCGCCGCTGGCCGGCAACGGCACATCGCACACCGTGGTGACCAGCCAGTTGACCAGTCGCATCGCCGCGTAGTCGGCATCGTGGTCGACGTGGTCCGCGACGAAGTCACGCTCGGCGTCGGACAGGTCGAATCGAGGCGAGGTGGCCAGCCCGAGGTCGACGAGGTAGATCTGATCGTCGTCGACCCGCAGGTTGCCGAAGTGTCCGTCCATGTGCAGGACCTCCCTGCGACGCAGGAACGCGACGGCCTCGAAGAGCTGCCGCTCGAACGTCTCGACGCTCTCCGCCGGGTTCTCCAGCCTCTCGACCAGCCGGTCGGGGAGGTGCTCGAGAAAGAGCACGAGGCTGGAGGTCGCGTCGGCCAGCTCCTCGAAGCGGGTCCGGACTGCCGGGTCGCCTCCGAACTGGGCGACGACCGCCTCGATGTCCCGATGCTCGGGCGCGACCGGTGGGCGTCCCGGGAGCACCCGCCAGTGGTGCAGCAGGGCGAAGGACTCCGACTCACCGTCGAGGACACCTTCGGTGACGGTGACGTTCGCGGCCAGCTCGCGCCACGCGCCGAAGCCCGGGCCGGCGAGTCGGTGCATGCCGTACTGACAGAAGGTCGGCAGGTCGAACAGGTTCGCCGTGCTGTGCGGATGCGCCAGTTCACGGTCGGTGATCGGGACTCGCTTGGCGAACACCGTGATGCCGTCGACGTCGAGCACGCAGGTGCCACCGCCGACGCCCACCGCGCTGGTCGGTGCATCACGGAGGAACGCGGACAGCTCGTCGTCGTCGCGGGCGGCGAGCGAGGCTGACGCGAGGTCGTGACGGGCACGACGGGTGCTGAGCATCACGCCATTGTGCCCGCAGCTGAGCAGTGAACTCCGGGGCCAGGCGCTGGACCGGCGGCCTGGACCCGAAGAGACGTGCACGAGCGGTCGAGGCACGCGGAGAGCGGTCAAGCCTTCTCGTCGTGCTCCTCGTGCCGCGAGGCGTCCTTGCTGGGCTGGACCCGCTTGGGCTCGCCCGCCATCTTGGGGTGCTCGGGAGGGTAGGGCAGGTCGCCCAGCCCGTGGTCGCGCTCGTCGCGCGCCGCGAGCTCGAGCGCTGCCTCGAGCGAGTACCGCTCGCCCGGGCTCGTCGCGTCGAGGCGTGCATGCAGGTCGCCGACCTCGGCGAAGCGCGCCGGCATGGTCAGGACGTCGAAGTCGTCGGGCCCGACGTCGGGCACCTCCTCCCAGTGCAGGGGAGCCGAGACGGTGGCGCGGGCGTTGGCACGGATCGAGTAGGCCGAGGCGATCGTGCGGTCGCGGGCCATCTGGTTGTAGTCGACGAAGATCTTCTCGCCCCGCTCCTCCTTCCACCACTTCGTGGTGACCTGGTCCGGCAGGCGCCGTTCGAGCTCGCGCCCGATGGCGATGGTCGCCCGGCGTGCCTCGACGAAGCCCCAGCTCGGCGTGATGGGGACGAACACGTGCAGACCGCGCCCGCCTGACGTCTTGGGGAACCCCTCGAGCCCCAGCTCCGTGAGCACCTCGCGCAGGTGAGGCGCGACCCTGGCCGCGTCCGTGTAGTCGGTCCCGGGCTGGGGGTCCAGGTCGATGCGGAGCTGGTCGGGAGCCTCGACGTCGGCCCCCGTGACCGGCCACGGGTGGAACGTGAGGGTGCCGAGGTTCGCGGCCCAGAGCACCACCGCGAGCTCGGTGGGCCGCACCTCGTCGGCGGTGCGGCCGCTGGGGAACGCGATCCGGGCGGTCTCGACGTAGTCCGGGGCCCCCTGGGGCAGCCGCTTCTGGAAGAACGCGTCGCCGCTGCTGTCGGTGCGCGTGCTGAGCCTGGCCCCCTCGAACACGCCCTTGGGCCAGCGCTCGAGCGTCGTGGGCCGTTCGCGCAGCGCCGCGAGGATCCCGGGACCGACCGACTGGAAGTACGTGACGACGTCGAGCTTGGTGAGGCCGCGGCCGGGGAAGACGACACGGTCCGGGCTCGTGACGCGCACGGTGCGTCCGTCGACGTCGAGCTCGACCGCCGGGGTCGTGGAACGAGGCATCTGTTCACGGTAGACGGGGGCCGGGCTCGCCGCCTGCGGGCGCGGCCCGCAGGCGTCCGGAGAGTGCGCCCAGGACCCGGCGGGCCCTGGGCGCGCCGGTGCGCCGAGACCGCAGGTCGAGCGCGTCCCGGACCGCGTCGAGGTCGAGCCCGCACCGTGCCACGAGCGCGACCAGGACGGGGCCGCTTGCCCGCGGGTCGTGCAGGCACGCGAGGTCCAGGGCCGTGCGCTCGATCGTCGTCACCAGGACGCCGCCGATCAGCGCGACCTCGGTACGCAGGAGGGCGCTCTGCCGCGGGGCTCGTCCGGGCAGCGGTGGCGGGCGGTGGACGCCGAGCGGGTGGATCACCTCGACCGTCGAGGGAGCCGGCGTCCCGCCGTGCACCCATGCGGCGCTCAGGCCGCCGATCACGGTGCGCTCGGGCACGAGGTGAGCCAGGGAGGCCGCACGGACTGCGGGGGTGAGCGGCGTCGTCGGGCGGACGGCGACGTCTCCCCGGACGCGCACCAACGCCCCCGAGCGGACCAGGTCCGCGAACGCGACGGCACCGCCGACGTGCGCCGGCCGCACGAGCTCGGGCGCGGGCGGCACGCGGACGGCCATGGCGACGTCCGCCGGGTGGTGCGGTCCAGCAGGTCCGGTGCCCGGTGGGGCGGGCGCGTGGGCGCGGGGAGCGGTGCCGGTGGACATGGGGCCAGCCTGGCGCCTCGTCCGGACATGCGCGAGGGGCCCGGTCGGACCTGTGGAAACTCTCGTCGTCCACAGGCCCGCCCGGGCCCCTCGGATGGTGCAGGATCAGCCGCGGGAGTCCTCGGCGGCCTTCACGACCTGCTCGAGCCAGGCGCGGCGAGCCGCGATCGAGGACTCGATCTCGGCGATCTTGCGCTTGTCGCCCTTGGCGGTCGCAGCGGCCAGGTCCTCCTCGAGGCCCGCGATCGCGGACTCGAGCTGGGCGGCCGCGCCCTCGGCGCGCGCACGCGTCTCAGGGTTGGAGCGCGACCACTGGGACTGCTCGGCGTCGCGGACCGCGGTCTCGACCGCGCGCAGGCGGGCCTCGACGCGCTGGATGTCGGCGCGAGGAACCTTGCCGGCGTCCTCCCACTTCTCCTGGATGTCCCGCAGGGCCGTCTTGGCCTGCGCGAGGTCCGTCACGGGGACGAGCTTCTCGGCCTGCTCCAGCAGAGCCTCCTTGACGACCAGGTTCTCCGCGTACTCGGCGTCCGTGGCGGCGTTGAGCGCGTCCCGGGCCTCGAAGAACGCGTCCTGCGCTGCACGGAAGCGGGCCCACAGGGCGTCGTCGTCGCGGCGGTTGGCGCGCCCGGCGGCCTTCCACTCGGTCATGAGGTCGCGGAAAGCGCCGGCCGTGGCGCCCCAGTCCGTGCTGTTCTGCAGGGCCTCGGCCCGCTGCACGAGCTTCTCCTTGACCTCCTTCGCGGAGGAGTTGCGCTGCTCGAGCTCGGCGAAGTAGTGCCGACGCTCGCGGTCGAAGGCCGTGCGGGCGTGGCTGAAGCGCTTCCAGAGCGCCTCCTCGCTGGCCCGGTCGATCCTCGGCCCGTTGCGCTGGGCATCCTTCCACTGGTCGAGCAGCTTGCGCAGCTCCTCGCCCGCGGGACGCCACTGGATGCGCGCCGGGTCCGTCGAGGCGATCTTCTCGGCTGCCTCGATGATCTCGGTGCGGGCGGCGAGCGCCGCCTCCTTGGCAGCGTTGCGCTCGGCCTCGAGCTCGGCGCGGCGCGCAGCCGCGACCGTGCGCAGCGACTCGACGTGCGCGCGCAGGCCGTCCAGGTCGCCGACGGCCGAGGGCTCGGCGGTCTCCTCGCCGAGCTTGGCGAGGGTCGAGTCGATCTCCTTGACGGACAGGTCCGTACCGGTCAGCCGGGCCTCGAAGAGCGCGACCTTGGCCTGCAGGTCCAGGTAGCGACGCACGTAGAGCGCGAGCGCCTCCTCGGGGGTGACCCCGGGGAACTGCCCGACGCTGCGCTCGCCCGCGGCCTCGGTCACGTAGACCGTGCCCTCCTCGTCGACGCGGCCGAACCCGGCCGCGGACTTCGCGGCGGCGCTGTCGTCAGGGATGACCGCCGCGGCCGCGGCCGGGGCGATCGACGCGGCGGCAGGGGTCGCAGCAGCCGGGGCACCCGGGCGCGGGGGCCGGGGCACCGGGACGGCGCTCGGCTTGGGCGCGGGGCTGGGCTTGGGGGCCGGGGCCGCCTCAGGGGCGTCGGCCGCGGGAGCCTGCTCGGCCTCGGCCTCGGCCTCGGCGACGGGGGCCGGTGCGGCGTCCGTCTCGTCCGCTGCAGGTGCGGCGTCGGTGACCTCAGCGTCGGTGTCGGCCGTGGCCTCGGAAGGAGCCTCGTCCGCGACGGGCGCGGCTTCCTCGACGGAGGGGGCCTCGTCGGCTGCTGCCACGGGCGCGTCGGTCTCGACGGTCTCCGTGGCGGCGGGTGCCTCGGCGCCCTCGGCCGGTTCAGCGACCGCCGGCACCTCGACCTGCTCCGTTGCGGTGGCCTCCTCGGATGCCTGCGCCGGAGAGTTCGCGTGGTTCTCGGTGCTCTCGCTCACTGGGTCTCAACTCCTTCGATGGTGACCGGGGTCGCGGGGGAGCCGTCAGGGGCCCCGTCCGCTGTCCCCGCGTCAGCGACTGCTCGGACGACGTCCAAGCCGGATGTGATCTTGCCGAAAACTGTGTACCCACCGGTGTCGGTCGGCAAGGTGGTGTCCTCGTAGACGAGGAAGAACTGGCTGCCGTGGGAGTCCGTGGTCTGGGCACGGGCCATGGCGATGGTGCCCGCGGGGAAGAACCCGTCCTCGGGCGTGTTCTCGACGGGCCCGAACGAGTAGCCCGGACCCCCGGTCCCGGTGCCCGTGGGGTCGCCGCACTGCAGGACGAAGATCCCCGAGGTCGTCAGGCGGTGGCACTGCGTGCCGTCAAAGAACTCGCCCTGGGCGAGCGAGACGAAGCTCGCGACGGTCTGAGGAGCGGCCTGCCCGTCGAGCGTGAACTCGATGTCGCCCGCGCTGGTGCGCAGCTCGCCCGTCCACTCGCGGTCCTCTGCGGCGGAAGGGGGAGGGAGCGTGAAGGTCTTGTCGGTCGCGACGGCGTCCGAGTTCGCGGAGAGTGCCAGCACGACGACACCACCCACGACGGCGAGCGCGGCGACCGCGCCGACGATGGTCCACGTCCGCTGCTTGCGGGCGCGAGCCTGCGCCTGACGCTGGGTCCACTTCTCCTCGCGGCGGCGGGCACGCTCGCGTTCGCGCTTGCTCGTCGTCACCCCAACTCCTTCGTCTCACGTCACGGGCCGCTCCGCGTGCGGGCGCGAGGGCGCGTTCTGTGCACGGGTGATCCACGGTTTCAGAGGACAGTCTAGGCATCGGGAGCGTTCTGGCGCCGTGTCGTGCCGCCTTTCAGGTCACGGTCCGGTATCAGGTGCCCCCTTTGTGCGGGTCGTTAGTGTCGTCCCATGGACCTCTTCCTCGTGGTGGCCCCCGTGTTCGGCACCAACTGCACGCTCGTCGTACCCCGCCTCGAGGGACCGCTGCCCGACGGCGCCGCGCGCCCCTGCGTGATCGTCGACGCAGGGGCCGGGGTCGTCCCCGGCGTCGTGGAGCTCGTGCGCGAGCAGGGGCTCGCGCCTCGAGCGGTCCTGGCCACGCACGGGCACGCCGACCACACCTGGGACGCGGCCGAGCTGTGCGAGCTCTACGGCGTCCCGTTCTGGATCCACGCGGCAGACGCCTACCGGCTCGCCGACCCTCTGGGCACGATCGAGAGCGCCCCGCCCGCGGGGCCCGACGGCCGGGTCGTGCCCGGCCCCCTGGCCGCGGCGCTCGCCGCGGGCGGGGCACGGGTCGAGGACTACCGGGCTCCGCGCGACGTGCGCACCTTCGGTACGGCCGGCGAGCCGGGGGCCGGGGCCCGCGAACGGCTCGACCTCGACGGCGTCCTGGTCGACGCCCTGCACGCTCCGGGGCACACCCAGGGCTCGACGCTCTACCTGCCCGTCGCGCTGGGACCCGACCCGCGCGGCGACGGTGGCACGGCGAACGACAGTGACATGGCGAACGACGGCGACACGATGAACGACACAGACCGCGGCGCCCAGGCCGGGGTCGTGCTCGCGGGGGACGTCCTGTTCGCAGGGTCGGTGGGGCGCACCGACCTGCCCGGCGGCGACGGCGAGACGATGCAGCGAACCCTGCGCGACGTCGTCGGGCGCCTCGACGACGCCCTCCAGGTGGTCCCGGGCCACGGGCCGCTGACCACGATCGGCCGCGAGCGCCGGACCAACCCGTACCTGCGCGGTCTGTGAGCGGATTGCTCGTCCGGTCCGGGAGTCTGGAAAGATCGGGTCCCATGGCCCGACCTACACCTCTCTCCGGTTTCCCCGAATGGCTCCCTGCTGGACGCGTCGTGGAGCAGCACGTGCTCGACACGTTGCGCCGCACGTTCGAGCTCCATGGTTTCGCGGGGATCGAGACGCGAGCCGTCGAGCCCCTGGACCAGCTGCTGCGCAAGGGCGAGACCTCCAAGGAGGTGTACGTGCTGCGCCGGCTCCAGGAGGAGGCGGCGGAGGGGGCCGCGGACGAGCGGTCGGGCAAGGCCGACAAGCAGCTCGGCCTGCACTTCGACCTGACCGTCCCGTTCGCGCGCTACGTGCTGGAGAACGCCGGTCACCTGGCGTTCCCGTTCAAGCGTCACCAGATCCAGAAGGTGTGGCGCGGCGAGCGCCCCCAGGACGGGCGTTTCCGTGAGTTCGTGCAGGCGGACATCGACGTCGTGGGTGCGGGCGAGCTGCCCTACCACTTCGAGGTCGAGCTGCCGCTGGTCATGGCCGAGGCGCTGGGCGAGCTGCGCTCGATCGGTGTGCCCGAGGTCCGCATCCTGGTGAACAACCGCAAGGTCGCCGAGGGCTTCTACCGCGGGCTGGGGCTGGACGACGTCGAGGGCGTGCTGCGCAGCATCGACAAGCTCGACAAGATCGGCCCGGACAAGGTCGGTGCGCTGCTGGTCGCCGAGACGGGCGCGACGCCCGAGCAGGCGGCTGCGTGCCTGGCGCTCGCGGCGATCTGCGGCTCGGACGCGAGCGTCGCGGAGCGGGTGCGGGCGCTCGCGGCCGAGCACGGCGTGACCTCGGAGCTGCTCGAGGAGGGCCTGCGCGAGCTGTCGGCGCTGATCGACGCGGCGGCCGTGCGGGCGCCGGGGGTCGTCGTCGCCGACCTCAAGATCGCGCGCGGCCTGGACTACTACACGGGTTCGGTCTACGAGACGGTGCTGGTGGGGCACGAGCAGCTCGGGTCGATCTGCTCGGGCGGGCGCTACGACACCCTGGCCTCGGACGGTGCGAACACCTACCCGGGGGTGGGGCTGTCGATCGGCGTCTCGCGCCTGGTCTCGCGCCTGCTGAGCGCGGGCCTGGTCCGCTCGACGCGGTCGGTGCCGAGCGCGGTCGTGGTCGCGGTCACGAGCGAGGAGACGCGTCCCGCGTCGGACGCGGTCGCGGTGGCGCTGCGTTCGCGGGGCATCCCGGTCGAGGTCGCGCCGAGCGCGGCCAAGTTCGGCAAGCAGATCAAGTTCGCCGACCGGCGCGGCATCCCGTTCGTTTGGTTCCCCGCGGGGATCGGCGCGGACGGCGAGGTCGTGCCGCACCAGGTCAAGGACATCCGCTCGGGCGAGCAGGTCGCCGCTGACCCGGCGGTGTGGGCCCCGGCCGAGGAAGACCTGTGGCCGCGGGTGGTGCCCGCGGGGGAGTGAGCCCGCTGCCTGGGTGCTGACCCGGGTGGGCGCGCGTGAGGCCCGGCAGGGGTTCCCTGCCGGGCCTTGCGCGTATCGATGCTCAGCGGCATTTCGCGCACTTCCCGCTTCCTCGACGGCGTCTCGCCCGCGGGCACGACGATCCTGCCCGTCACGACGCACGCCATGAGCGGCCTCGGCCGGGCGCCCGACGTCTACGCGGCCCTCGCTCCCGACGCCGTCGTGGGGGAGGGGCTCGACGTACGCGGGGAGCAGGTCGCCGACGCCGGGCCGGAGATCGACCGCTGGGCGCGCGCGGACGGGCTCGGCTGAGTCGTCCGAGGCGGCGTGCGACCGCATCGACAACATCATCGAACATGTGTTCGAATGGTGCGATGAGGTGGGACGGGCAGGCGATCACGGCGGACGACGGCGCGCTGCCCGGGCTCGGCCGCATGGCGGGACTCGTGCGGACCGTGCGAACCCCGGAGTTCGCCGGGGTCACGTTCCACGAGGTGCTCGCCAAGAGCGCGCTGTCCAAGGTGCCGGGGGAGTCCCGCATGCCGTTCACCTGGACGATCAACCCGTACCGCGGATGCTCCCATGCGTGCTCGTACTGCTTCGCGCGGCCCTCGCACCGCTACCTCGACATGAACCCCGGCGAGGACTTCGACAGCCAGATCGTCGTGAAGATGAACGTCGCCGAGGTGCTGCGGGCCGAGCTCGCCAAGCCGTCCTGGGCGGGCGACGCGGTCGCGCTCGGCACCAACACCGACCCCTACCAGCGCGCCGAGGGACGCTACCGGCTCATGCCCGGGATCATCGACGCCCTCGAGGCCTCGCGCACGCCGTTCTCGATCCTCACCAAGGGCACGCTCCTGCGCCGAGACCTCCCGCGCCTGACGCAGGCGGCGCAGAGCGTGGACGTCGGCATCGGGGTCTCCTTGGCCTTCGTCGACGAGGACCTCCAGCAGGCCGTCGAGCCCGGGACGCCCACGCCGCGCGCCCGCCTCGACCTGATCCGCGCCGCCCGGGGTGCCGGGCTGCCGTGCGGGGTCATGATCGCCCCGGTCCTGCCGTGGCTCACCGACTCGACCGACCACCTCACGCGCCTGCTCGACGCGGTCCACGAGGCCGGCGCGACCGGCGCCACGGTTCTCCCGCTGTTCCTCAAGCCCGGCACCCGCGAGTGGTTCATGGCCTGGCTGCGCCGCGACCACCCCGAGCGGGTCGCGGGGTACGAACGCATCTACGCGGGCGGGTCGTACGCGAGCCGCGCGTACCGGGACTGGTTGTGGGACCGGGTGCGCCCCCTGCTCGTCGAGCGCGGCTTCGCGAGCGCCGGGCACCGGTCCCAGGCGCGCACGTCCGGCCACGCCCGGACCGCCTGGCACCCCGAGACCCCTGGCGAGCGAGCGCGGCCCGACGAGGGCGACTACCCGGCCGGGAGTCTGGTGACGCAGCACCGGGACAGCGGCAGACCGCCAGGACGCACGGGCACGAGCGCGGCCGCGAGCGCCGAGCAGCTGCTCTTCTAGGACAGGCATGCACCAGGACGGCTACGCTCTCGCACCATGACGCCCGCCTGGCCGACCTCTCGCGGGCTGCCCGCCCTGGAGGACGTGGCGCCGCACGTCCGGACCCCGTTCGGGGACGTCGTCCTGTCCGCCCGGTGCGCCGGACGGGTCCTGGGAACCGCTCCCGGCCCCGCGTTGGCCCTGCCCGCCGGCGGTCGGCTGCTGCACTGGAGCGGCCCCTCGTGGTCGCTCGAGCAGATCCTCACGCCCCTGCCGACCTTCGACGAGGAGGGGAGGTCTCCGGCCACGACCTGGGGTGTGGCATGGCGGGTCCGGGCGCTGGGTGCGCCCATCGAGACGGGCCTGCGCATCGAGATGGCTGATCAGCCCGTCGGCCTCGAGGTCGGGACCGCCGACGGGCAGCACCTCGCGGCGCTCGCTGTCGACGACGGTCGCACAGAGTTGGTCATCGGCGGGCCGGACAGCGAAGGAGTCTGGGGCCTCGCTCTCCGAGGGCTGTGCCCCACGCGGTGGACGTCCGACCATCCCCAGCTTGCGAGCGACCTGTCGTTGGTGGACGAGGTGCCGCGCCGGCTCGGGTTGCCAGGTGCTGCCAGCGACCGGCGAGGAGCCGCCGAGCGCCCTGGGCTCGAGTGGACCCTGCCTGCGCTCGAGGACGGCGAGGTCGCGGTCCTCGCGTGCGCCGTCTCCTGGACGCCGTACGACGCGGAGTCGGTGTGGGGGTGGCTGTCCGTGGACGTCGGGCCGGAGTACGTGGTCCGCCACGCGATGGGCACGGCCCCCGTCCGCTGAACGCGACGGCCCGGCGGACGCCCGCGCTCAGTCCTGCGCGAGCCGTGCCGGGAACCCGCCCGTGGCCACGGGGCCCCAGCCGGTGATCGTCACGCGCAGCAACGACTTGCCCTGCGCCACCATGGCCCGGCGGTACTCGTCCCAGTCGGGATGCTCCCCGGCGATCGAGCGGTAGTACTCGACGAGGGGCTCGACCGAGTCGGGCAGGTCGATCACCTCGGCCGTGCCGTCGACCTGGACCCAGGCGTCGTCGAAGTCCTCGCCCAGGACGCACAGCGAGGCGGCGGGGTCGCGCCGCAGGTTCACGGCCTTGGCGCGGTCGGGGTAGGTCGAGACCACGACGCGCCCCTCGCCGTCGACCCCGTACGCGACGGGGCTCATCTGCGGGGCGCCGCCCGCGCGCCGGGTCAGCAGCACGGCCCGCCGGTTGGCGCGCAGGAACGCGACGAGCTCCGCGCGTCCGATCCGGTCCGTGGTCGCGATCCGCCTGGCCATGCGTGCCTCCTGGGGAGAGTTCTCCTGAACGTGGTCCGCCCACAGACTAGACTCGTCCGCGTGCGTCGTCTGCGCACTCCCCACTCCCATCCCGGGACGCCACTGTGCGCCCCGGCATGTTCCGGAAGGACTCTCCGTGCTTCGCACCCACACAGCCGGCTCCCTGCGGGCCGAGCAGATCGGTCAGACCGTCACCCTCACCGGTTGGGTCGATCGTCGCCGCGATCACGGTGGGGTGGCCTTCATCGACCTGCGTGACGCCTCGGGCATCGCCCAGGTCGTCATCCGTGACGAGGCGATCGCGCACCCGCTGCGCGCCGAGTTCGTGCTCCAGGTCACCGGTGAGGTCTCCCGGCGCCCCGAGGGCAACGAGAACAAGAACCTCCCCACGGGTGAGGTCGAGGTCGTGGCGAGCGACGTCGTCGTGCTCAACGAGTCCGCCCCGCTGCCGTTCCAGGTCTCCACGGCCCTCGAGGGCACCGAGGTCATCGGCGAGGAGGCGCGCCTCAAGCACCGCTACCTGGATCTGCGCCGCCCCACCCCGGCCCACGCCCTGCGCCTGCGAGCCAAGGCCAACCAGGCCGCACGCCGCGTGCTCGACGCGCAGGACTTCGTGGAGATCGAGACCCCGACCCTGACCCGCTCGACCCCGGAGGGCGCCCGCGACTTCCTGGTGCCAGCGCGCCTGGCCCCGGGCTCCTGGTACGCGCTGCCGCAGTCGCCGCAGCTGTTCAAGCAGCTGCTCATGGTCTCGGGCATGGAGCGCTACTACCAGATCGCCCGCTGCTACCGCGACGAGGACTTCCGCGCGGACCGTCAGCCCGAGTTCACGCAGCTCGACGTCGAGATGAGCTTCGTCGAGCAGGACGACGTGATCGCGCTCGGCGAGAAGATCCTCGTCGCGCTGTGGGACCTCATCGGGTACAAGATCCCCACGCCCATCCCGCGCATGACGTTCCACGACGCGATGCGCCTGTACGGCTCGGACAAGCCGGACCTGCGCTTCGGCAACCCGCTCGTCGAGCTCACGGACTACTTCAAGGACACCCCGTTCCGCGTCTTCCAGGCCGAGTACGTGGGCGCCGTCGTCATGGCGGGCGGGGCCTCGCAGCCGCGCCGCCAGTTCGACGCCTGGCAGGAGTGGGCCAAGCAGCGCGGGGCCAAGGGCCTGGCGTACGTGACGTTCCAGGAGGACGGTACCCTCGCGGGCCCGGTCGCCAAGAACCTCTCGGAGGCCGAGCGCGAGGGCCTGCGCGACGCGACCGGCGCGCAGCCGGGCGACGCGGTGTTCTTCGCCGCGGGCCGGACCAACGAGTCGCGCGCCCTGCTGGGCGCGGCCCGTCAGGAGATCGCCAAGCGCACGGGCCAGATCGACGAGGACGCGTGGGCGTTCGTCTGGATCGTCGACGCCCCGCTGTTCAAGCCCACGGGCGAGGCCGCCGACGAGGGCGACGTCGCACTGGGCAACTCGGCCTGGACCGCGGTGCACCACGCGTTCACCTCGCCCACGCCCGAGTGGATCGACACGTTCGAGCAGAACCCGGGCGAGGCGCTCGCCTACGCGTACGACATCGTGTGCAACGGCAACGAGATCGGTGGCGGCTCGATCCGTATCCACCGCCGCGACGTCCAGGAGCGCGTGTTCGCGGTCATGGGCATCGGCGAGGAGGAGGCGCAGGAGAAGTTCGGCTTCCTGCTCGACGCCTTCGCGTTCGGCGCTCCGCCGCACGGCGGCATCGCGTTCGGCTGGGACCGCATCGTGGCGCTGCTGACGAAGTCGGAGTCGATCCGCGACGTCATCGCGTTCCCCAAGTCGGGCGGCGGGTTCGACCCGCTGACGCAGGCGCCCGCGCCCATCACGGCGCAGCAGCGCAAGGAGGCGGGCGTCGACGCCAAGCCCAAGGCCGCGCCCGCACCGGACGCCGCCACGGACGCGACCGACGCTCCTGCCGTCACCGGGAAGGCGTGACCGCCCCGGACACCCGCACGCAGGCAAGGACGCTGGGAGGCTCGACCGGTCTGACGGACCGGTGGGCCTCCCACCCCTTTGTCCTGACGGACCTCGCGGAGTGGGACGTGCGCGGGGTGTGGCAGGACGAGCAGGCGTGCGTGCTGAGCGTGGCGCTCGCGGTCCCGGCGGCCGGGATCGAGGGGCCCGACGGCGCCGCCCGCCCCGCGCAGGCCGTCGGCCTGTGGGGCGTGGGGTCGGCCGGGGCGACGGCGGACCTGCTGGCCCGCGTCGCGGGCTCGGGGGCGATCGGCGACCGTGTGGTCAGCGCGGGGCTGCCGCGCGGGACGCTCGGCCTCCTGGCCGACCGCGTCGCTGCCGAGGACCTGCCGGCCGTCCTGCGTGACGGCGACGGACGGTCGGTGTCGAGCTGGGACTTCCTCGCCACGCGCGAGGCCCCCGCCGCCCAGCCGGGCGAGGATCGGGTCGAGGCGCTGACCGGGCCGTCGGCCGCGGCCGAGGTGCGCGCGTGCCTGGACGTCGCGAACCCGCTCGCGGAGATGAGCCCCGAGGACCCGTGGGCCCGCTGGTGGGGCTGGCGCGACCCGGACGGTGCGCTGCGCGGGGTCGTCGGAGCCCGGCAGGTCGAACCGGGCACGCCCTGGGCGCTGGGCAGCATCGCGACCGACCCCGCCTGGCGGGGGCACGGCATCGCCGCGGCCACCACGGCCGTCGTGACCCGGGCCGGGCTGGCCGAGGCCGACTGGGTGACCCTGGGCATGTACGCCGACAACGCCGCGGCCCGCCGCGTCTACACCCGGCTGGGCTACGCCGTGGTGCAGGAGTTCGAGAGCCGCCACTGACCCGGCCTGCCATTGGGTGCGGAGCTCTCGTGCCACACGCCCGGCGTGTCGCACGAGAGCTCCGCGCGCGACGGAGCAGGAAGGGGCAGCGCCGGTCAGTGCGTGATCGAGAACCTCGAGTACAACCACCTGAGGTGCTTGGGGGCCCACCAGTTGGCCCGGCCCAGGAGCGTCATGGTGGCCGGCACCAGCAGGATCCGCACGATCGTCGCGTCGATGAAGACCGCAACCGCCAGCGCGAACCCGACCTCCTTGATGACGAGGAGCTCGCCGAACACGAAGCCCGCGAACACCACGATGATGATGGCCGCGGCCGAGGTGATGATGCGCCCGGACCGCTGCAGGCCCAGCCGCACGGCCTCGTCGTTGGACAGCCCCGCATCGTGCAGCTCCTTGATGCGCGAGAGCAGGAAGACCTCGTAGTCCATGGCCAGGCCGAACGCGAAGGCGATCACGAGCGCCACGACGTAGGTCTCGATCCCGCCCGCCGACGAGAAGTCCAGCACCCCCTCCAGGTGCCCCTCCTGGAACACCCACACGAGCACGCCGAGCGAGGCGGCCAGCGACAGCGCGTTGGTCAGCAGCGCCTTGACCGGGATGAGCACCGAGCCCGTCATGAGGAACAGCAGCACGAACGTCGCCACCACGACGATCCCCACGGCCCACCACACCCGGTCCGCGAGCGCCGCCCGGAAGTCGACCTGCCCGGCCGCCTGGCCCGTGACGTAGAAGTCGAAGCCGGGGTCCTGGGCCCGCACCTCCTCCACGACGGCCACGGCCTCGGGGCCGCCCGCGTCGTCGGTGTCGACGTGGACCCCGACGACCGCGTGGTCGGTGCCGACGGCGACCGCCGGGTCGACCCGCTCGACGTGCTCGAGGCCCGCGATCTCCTCGGCCCAGGCCTGGGCCTGCTCGGGCGTGGAGTCGGTCACGACGCGCAGGTCGGGGGCCTCGGACGCGGGGAACTGGGCGGTGACCTCGTCGACGAACTCGCGCTGGGGCGCGCTCTGGGGCAGGAGCTCGATGCCCGAGTTGCGCATCTGCAGCCCCAGGACGGGCAGCGCCAGGACGACCAGGACCGCCACGGTGCCGAGCATGACCCACACCGGGTGGCGCTGGACGCGGCCGGTCAGGCGGGAGAACACGCCCTCGTCGGACTGGACGTCGGCCGTGCGCGCCAGGACGGCCCGCAGGCCGGGGACGCGGCTGAGGACGCTGGGGGCCACCAGCCGGTGCCCGGCGAGGGCGAGCAGCGCGGGCACGAGCGTCATGGCGGTGGCCACGGCGATCAGGATGATCGCGAGCCCGGCCGCGCCGATCGCCCGCAGGATGTCGGGCTCGAAGACCATGAGTCCCGCGATGGAGATGGCGACGGTCAGCGCCGAGAAGGCGACGGTCCGTCCCGCGGTGGCCATGGTGCGCACGACCGCGGTCGTGACCTCGGTCCGGGCCGCGGGGTCCGGGGTGCCGGCCGGGGAGGAGGCCCGCTCGTCGACGAGCCGGTGCAGCTCCTCGCGGAAGCGCGAGACGATCAGCAGCCCGTAGTCGATCGACAGGCCCAGGCCCAGCAGCGTCACGACGTTGACGACCGACGCGTCGATCGTGAGCGGGTACGACAGGGCGAGCAGGACGCCCAGGCCCGCGCCGATCGAGGCGATGGCCCCGGCCATGGGCATCGCGGCCGCGAGGAACCCGCCGAAGACGAGCACCATGACGAGCAGCGCGATGGGCAGGGCGATCATCTCGCCCGTGGTGAGGTCCTTCTCGACCTGGGACGTGATGGCCTCGACGATCAGGTCGTTGCTCGAGACGAGCCCCGTCGCGCCCGGTGCGGCCTCGGCCAGGTCCTCGGGAACGGCATCGAGGCGTTCGACGACGTCGCTCGCCGCGGCGACCGTGGTCTGCTCGTCGAGGCCCGCCTCGAGCGTCACCGACACCAGGAACCCGTCGCCGTCGGCCGCGACGAGGGACTGGGCGGCCTCGGTCTCGACGCCCCCGGGGATCACGAACGGGTCGACGACCGTCGCGACCCCGGTGATCGCGCCGAGCTGCTGGTGGACAGGGTCCATGGCCTCGGCAACCGCGGGGTCGGTCGGGTCGGCGCCGCTCACGAGCAGCGAGATCTCCTCGCCCGTCGTGTCCTGGTCCGTCAGGATCTGCGTACCGCGCTCGCTCTGCGAGCCCGGGACCGCGGGCTCACCCGTGGTCAGGCGGTCGAACAGGCTCTCGCCGTGGACCCCCACGACGGCGAGCGCGAAGCCGAGCACGGTCAGCACGACCCAGACGGCGACGGTCAGGCGGGGACGGTGGGCGACGGCGCGCCCCAGGCTCTCGAACACCCGGTCAGCATGGCACCTCGGCCGGGACCTCGCCGGGTCGTGCAGGATGTGAGCGGACCGCTCCCATGGTGCGCGACGGCACGGTGCGACAGGGCCCTCTGGGCACGGTACGGCGCAGGCTCGTCGACGGGTGCGGCAGGTGCCGCGCCGACCTGCCCGGGCCCACCCGCGCGAGCGACGGTGCGGGCCGGTGCAGGGTCGCCCGAGCGGGTGCGTGTCGGTGCGTGTGGGTGGCGGTGCGTAGGCTCGGGGCATGCTTCCCGGGATGGACCTGTTCGACGCCGCGACCTCCGGCACCCAGGGGACACCCCGCCCGGGGCCGGGCTCGCCCCTCGCTGTGCGCATGCGCCCCGCGGCCCTCGAGGAGGTGGCCGGGCAGGAGCACCTGCTGGTCGCCGGCTCGCCGCTGCGACGCCTGATCGACGTGGACGGACCCGGCGCCTCGCGCGCGGCCCCCGGCTCGGTCATCCTGTGGGGCCCGCCCGGCACGGGCAAGACGACCCTCGCCTATCTCATCGCCTCGACCTCCGGTCGGCGCTTCGTCGAGCTCTCGGCCGTGACCGCGGGCGTCAAGGACGTGCGCCAGGTCATCGACGACGCCCGGCGCCGCCTGGCCACGGGCGGCGAGGAGACCGTCCTGTTCATCGACGAGGTCCACCGCTTCTCCAAGTCCCAGCAGGACGCGCTGCTGCCCAGCGTGGAGAACCGCTGGGTCACCCTCGTGGCGGCCACCACCGAGAACCCGAGCTTCTCGGTCAACTCGCCGCTGCTCTCGCGCTCCCTCCTGCTGACCCTCAAGCCCCTCACGTCCGGAGACGTGCGCGCCCTGGTGCGCCGCGCGCTGATGGACGAGCGCGGTCTGGGCGGGGCCGTCACGCTCGCGGAGGAGGCCGAGGAGCACCTGGTCCGCCTCGCGGGCGGCGACGCCCGCAAGGCACTGACGATCCTCGAGGCCGCCGCGGGCGCCGCGCTCTCGGAGGTGCCGGACGCCCCGGTGCGCACCACGGGTCCGGACGACGACGCGCCGGACCCGGGCGACGCCGTCGGGCCGGCGGGCACGGACGGTCCGGGGGAGGGGACGGATGCGCCCGACAATGCGGGCGACGACGGGCCCGAGCCCGCCGAGACCGCAGAGGCGCCGGCGAGCACGCGACCCAGCGGCACCGTGGTCGTCGACCTCGAGACCATGGAGCGCGCGATCGACGTCGCCGCGGTCCGCTACGACCGCGACGGCGACCAGCACTACGACGTCACGAGCGCCTTCATCAAGTCCGTGCGCGGATCCGACGTCGACGCGTCCCTGCACTACCTGGCACGCATGATCGCCGCGGGCGAGGACCCCCGATTCATCGCCCGGCGCATCGTCATCTCGGCCGCGGAGGACGTCGGCATGGCCGACCCCAGCGCCCTGCAGACTGCGGTCGCCGCGGCCCAGGCCGTCGCGCTCATCGGCATGCCCGAGGCCCGGATCATCCTCGCCGAGGCCGTCGTGCACCTCGCGACGGCCCCCAAGTCCAACGCGGCCTACCTCGGGATCGACGCGGCGCTCGCGGACGTGCGGGCCGGCAAGGTCGGCACGGTGCCCGCTCACCTGCGCGACGCCCACTACGCGGGGGCCAAGGAGCTCGGGCACGGCAAGGGGTACAAGTACGCGCACGACGCCCCGCACGCGGTTGCGCGCCAGCAGTACCTGCCGGACGTCCTGCAGGGCACCCGCTACTACACCCCCACCGACCGCGGGTTCGAGCGCTCGGTGACCGAGCGGCTCGAGCGGATCCGGCAGATCCTGGGCGAGTGACCAGCGAGCGACCGGCCCCGCGGGGCCGCCCGTCGCGACCCGGCCAGAGCCGTGCGTGGCCCCGCAGCGGGGCCGGGGACCGGCCCTCGTGCCCCGTGCGGTAGACTTCTCAGGTTGTCTCCGCCCGTCAGGGCAGGGACGGCCACCTGGGACCTCGGCCCCGCAGCCCCGCAGGACACCCTCGACGCACGTCGAGGGGAGTCGCATCCTCACGGATCACGGCGGCGGCTCATCGGCTGGTCCCGCACCCGGCAATCCGCACGGGTGTGACGTCAAGAACACGACAGGACAGGAACACACTGTGTCTTCAGTGACTCGTTCGCGCCGCCAGGTTCGCCTGAGCCGCGCGCTGGGCCTCGCGCTCACGCCCAAGGCAGTCAAGCACTTCGAGAAGCGTCCCTACCCGCCCGGTGAGCACGGCCGTGCCCGTCGTCGCACCGAGTCGGACTACGCGGTCCGTCTGCGCGAGAAGCAGCGTCTGCGCGCCCAGTACGCGCTCCGCGAGAAGCAGATGGCCCGTGCCTACGAGGACGCTCGCAAGGACGCCGGTCTGACCGGTGAGGCCCTGGTCGAGAACCTCGAGATGCGTCTCGACGCCCTCGTGCTGCGCTCCGGCTTCGCCCGCACCATCCTGCAGGCACGCCAGGCCGTCGGCCACCGCCACATCCTCGTCGACGGCAAGATCGTCGACCGCCCCTCGTTCAAGGTCAAGCCGGGTCAGACGATCCAGGTCAAGCCGAAGAGCCAGGCCACCACGCCGTTCCAGGTCGCCGCTGCCGGTGCGCACCGCGACGTCCTGCCGGCCGTCCCGGCCTACCTCGACGTCCAGCTCGAGAAGCTGAGCGCCGTCCTGGTGCGTCGCCCCAAGCGCGTCGAGGTCCCCGTGACCTGCGAGGTCCAGCTCGTCGTCGAGTACTACGCTCGCTGATCCTCCAGCGCGGCAGCTGCCGCGTGCCGTGCACGAACGCCTCGCTCACCGCTTCGACGGGGAGCGGGGCGTTCGTGCATCCGGGTAAGGTTTCGCGAGGCGTGCCGCTCGTCGCGTCGCGCCATCGAAGGAGGAGCAGGAGATGTCCGTAGGAGATGTGGCCGGGCTGATCGCCGCCATCGCATTCGTGCTGCTGGTCGGGGTCCTCGCGGTTCCTCTGGTCAAGCTCGGCCGGGTCCTCGACGAGGCCCGCGTGAGCATCAAGGAGGTCACGGACCACTCGGTGCCGATCCTCGACGAGGCCGCGACCACGGTCGCGACCACGAACAGCCAGCTCGTCAAGGTCGACACGATCACGACGTCCGCGGCCCAGGTCAGCGAGAACGTCTCGGCGCTGACCGGGCTGTACGCGGCGACCTTCGGGGCCCCGCTCGTCAAGGTCGCGGCGTTCACCTACGGCGTGCGCCAGGCCTTCGCTCGCGCCTCGGGGCGCTCGGGCCCACGGGCCGGTCGCTGATGCGACGGGTCTTCTGGGTCGGTGTCGGCGTCGCCATCACGGTCGTCGTGGTGGTCAAGGGGCGTCAGGTGATCGCGCGCTACGCGCCCGCCTCCCTCGTCGACCAGGCGACCGACCAGGTCAACGCGCTCGGGGAGAAGGCCACGGGCTTCGTCGCGGTCTTCCGCGAGGAGTTCCGCACCGCGCGCGACGCCCGCGAGGCCGAGCTGCTCGCGGCCCTGCTCGCTGAGGGCCAGCCGCACCCCGACGACGTGCGCGCGGCCCGCGCCGCCCGGCGCGAGCGCACAGGCAGCCCCGACATCGACGACGACGAGGACCTCCTGGGGTACTCGTTCTACTGATCCACCTGCCGGACCACCCCCGCCGGCCGACCTCCGCCCGTCGCGCAGCGCGCACGGTCCGGGAGGGAAGCCGCGCGGGAACATACTTGTTCTAGCCGGTGCCGGCCGCCCAGCGGCGTGCCCCGGCCCGTTCCATCACCGACCTCCGAAGGACATCATGCGTACCGCCGAGATCCGCAAGCGTTGGCTCGACTACTTCGCCGCCCAGGACCACACCGTCGTGCCCTCGGCGTCGCTCATCTCGCCGGACCCGTCGACCCTGTTCACCATCGCGGGCATGGTGCCGTTCATCCCGTACATGACGGGCGAGCAGACCGCGCCCTGGCAGCGTGCGACGAGCGTGCAGAAGTGCGTGCGCACGCTCGACATCGAGGACGTGGGCAAGACCACGCGCCACGGCACGTTCTTCCAGATGAACGGGAACTTCTCGTTCGGGGACTACTTCAAGGAAGGTGCCATCACCTACGCCTGGGACCTCATCACGCGGTCGCAGGACGAGGGCGGCTACGGCATCCCCGAGGACAAGATCTGGGTGACCGTCTTCCACGAGGACGACGAGGCGCGCCGGCTCTGGAAGAAGATCGCCGGTCTGCCGGACGAGCGCATCCAGGGCCTCGGCATGGGGCCCAACTACTGGTCCACGGGTGCCCGAGGGCCCGCAGGCCCGTGCTCCGAGATCTTCTACGACCGTGGCCCGGCCTACGGCCCCGACGGCGGCCCCGCGATCGACCTCGCGGGCGACCGGTTCCTGGAGATCTGGAACCTCGTCTTCATGCAGTACGAGCGCGGGGACGGTGGGACCAAGGAGTCCTTCCCCATCCTGGGCGAGCTCACGAAGAAGAACATCGACACCGGCATGGGTCTTGAGCGCGTCGCGTTCGTCCTGCAGGGCGTCGACAACATGTACGAGATCGACGAGGTCTTCCCCGTCATCGCCGCGGCCCAGGAGCTGTCCGGCAAGCGCTACGGCGCGGACACCGACGACGACGTGCGCATGCGCGTGGTCGCCGACCACGTCCGCTCGGCCCTCATGATCATCAGCGACGGCGTGCGCCCCTCGAACGAGGGCCGCGGCTACGTCCTGCGCCGGCTGCTGCGCCGCTCGGTGCGCGCCATGCGCCTGCTGGGCGTCGAGGACCCCTCGCTGCCCCAGCTGTTCCCCGTCTCGCGCGACGCCATGCAGGCCTCCTACCCGGAGGTCGGCGCCGACTTCGAGCGCATCTCCCAGATCGCCTACGCCGAGGAGGAGGCGTTCCGTCGCACCCTGACCTCGGGCACCACGATCCTGGACACCGCGGTCGCGGCCGCCAAGACCACGGCCGGGGCGGGTGGCACGCCCGTCCTGCCCGGCGACCAGGCGTTCGCCCTGCACGACACGTACGGCTTCCCGATCGACCTGACCCTCGAGATGGCCGCCGAGCAGGGCGTCCAGGTGGACGAGAAGGCGTTCCGCGCCCTCATGCAGGAGCAGCGCACGCGCGCTCGTGCCGACGCGCTCGCCAAGCGCACGGGCGGGGTGGACACCGCGGCCTACGAGGCGCTGCAGAGCGAGCTCGCGCGCCCCGTGGAGTTCCTCGGCTACACCGACGCCACGGCGTCGGTCAACGTCGTGGGCCTCCTGGTCGACGGCGTGCCCTCCCCGGCCGCGACGGCCCCGGCCGAGGTCGAGGTCGTGCTCGACCGCACGCCGTTCTACGCCGAGGCCGGTGGCCAGCTCGCCGACCACGGGACGATCGTGCTCGACGGCGGCGCGACCATCGAGGTCGACGACGTGCAGCGCCCCATCAAGGGCTTCTCGGTCCACCGCGGACGCCTCGTCGAGGGCGTCGTGGCGCTGGGCGACCCCGGCACCGCGCAGATCGACACGGCGCGCCGCAAGGCGATCAGCCGCGCCCACACCGCGACGCACATGATCCACAAGTCCATCCAGGAGGCCCTGGGCAAGGACGCGACGCAGGCCGGCTCGGAGAACGCCCCGAGCCGCATCCGCTTCGACTTCCGTGCCTCGAGCGCCGTGCCCGCTGGGGTCCTGTCCGAGGTCGAGGAGCGCGTCAACACCCAGCTCGCCGAGAACCTCGAGGTCACGGACAAGGTCATGCCCATCGCCGAGGCCAAGGCCCTGGGCGCCATGGCGCTGTTCGGCGAGAAGTACGGCGACCAGGTGCGCGTCGTCTCGATCGGCGGCGACTGGTCGCGCGAGCTGTGCGCGGGCACGCACGTCAAGCAGTCCGGCCAGCTCGGCCTGGTCACGCTGCTCGGCGAGTCCTCGATCGGTTCGGGCGTGCGCCGCGTCGACGCCCTCGTCGGCGACGGCGCCTACGGCTTCCAGGCCAAGGAGCACGCCCTGGTGGGGCAGCTCACGGGCCTGCTCAACGTGCGCACCGAGGAGCTGCCGGACCGGGTGAGCTCGCTCGTCTCGCGCCTGCGTGACGCGGAGAAGGAGCTCGGCGCGCTGCGTCAGGCCCAGCTCCTGGCCGCGGCCTCGAACCTCGCGGCCGGTGCGGAGACCGTGGGCACCACGCGCGTCGTGGTGCACGACGCGGGCGAGGTCGCCTCGGCCGACGACCTGCGCGCGCTCGCGCTCGACGTGCGCGGACGCCTCGCGGACTCCGCGCCGAGCGTCGTCGCGGTCGGCGGCGTGAGCAAGGAGCGCCCCCAGGTCGTCATCGTCACCAACGCGCCGGCGCGCGAGGCGGGCCTGCGGGCCGGCGCCCTCGCGAAGAAGGCGTCGGGCGTGCTCGGCGGCGGCGGCGGCGGCAAGGACGACATGGCCCAGGGGGGCGGCACCGACGTGTCCGCGCTCCCGGCCGCCCTCGCGGGCATCCGCGACGACGTCGCCTCGGCGCTCTGAGCGGCGACCGGGTGACGTTCGACGAGCTCCAGGCGGGCGTCCCTCTCCCGAGGGGCGCCCGCCTGGGCGTCGACGTGGGCAGCGTCCGGGTCGGGCTCGCCACGAGCGACCCCGACGGCCTGATCGCGACCCCCGTCGAGACGCTGGCGCGCGACCTCAAGACCCCAGTCCCGGCGCCCGACGACGCCGCGTCCCCCCTGCCGAGCGACGTCGCCCGGATCGCGGCGGAAGTGGAGGAACGAGGTGCACGTGTGGTGTACATCGGGCTCCCTCGCCATCTTTCCGGGGCAGAAGGTGCCGCCACCCAGGGGGCACGTGCGTACGCTGGACTGGTGGCCCGTGCCATCGCACCCGTCCCGGTGCACCTCGTCGACGAACGGATGACGACCGTCAGCGCCCACCAGGCGTTGAGGGCCTCGGGCCGTGCCGGGCGCAAGCAGCGCTCTGTCGTGGACCAGGCGGCGGCGGTTATCATCCTCCAGACCGCTCTGGACCGTGAGCGGAGCGCGGGGGCGCGCGCTGGAGAGTACGTAGAACGTTGATCGTCGTGACGTGGCAAGGACCGCCGCGCACGCACTCGTCAGGAGGCAACCTCCCGTGACCGACCTATTCGAACGCCCGCCGGTGCAGCACGAGCAACCGACCCGGGCGTCCCGCTCGGGTGGCAGGGACCGCAGGGCCGCGAAGAAGCGCGCCCAGCGTCGACGTCGTCGCACCCTCATCGTGGTGGTGGCGCTGCTGCTCGTCGGCGGGGCCGGGTACTACCTGGTCTCGAACGCGTCGAACCTGCTGGGCTTCGAGAACCCGTTCGCCGCCTCGGACTACGAGGGCCAGGGGGTCGACCCGGTCGACGTGACGATCGAGCCGGGCTCGACGGGTGCGGCCATGGGGCAGACGCTCGTGGACGCCGGGGTGGTGAAATCGGTCAAGGCGTTCACTGACGCCTACAAGGCCAACCCCGAGGCGAGCAAGATCCAGCCGGGCAACTTCACCATGCTCACCGAGATGAAGGGCTCGGCCGCTGTGGCGCTGCTGCTCTCCAAGGAGAGCAAGAACGAGACGAAGCTGACCATCCCCGAGGGGTTCACCAAGGCGCAGGTCATCGACCGCGCCGTGTCGGTGACGGGGAAGCCGGTCGAGGAGTTCGAGGCGGCCATGGCAGATCCTGCCGCCGTGGGCCTCCCGGCCGAGGCCGGAGGCAACTTCGAGGGCTGGTTCTTCCCGTCGACGTACCTGCTGGAGCCGGACGACACGCCCGCGACCATCGTGGCCAACATGGTCGCGGCGACCGTGAGCAACCTCGACGCGCTGGGTGTCGCGCCCGCAGACCGGCAGACGGTCATCATCAAGGCGTCGCTGGTCGAGCGTGAGGGGATCTCGTTCGAGCAGTTCGGCAAGGTCGCGCGCGTGATCGAGAACCGCCTGGCGATCGGCGAGCCACTGGGTCTCGATGCGATCGACTCCTACGGTCGAGGGAAGAAGTCCTCGGAGATCACCGTCGAAGAGTTTCAGGACAAGTCATTCCCGTACGCGTCGAGGGTCAACAAGGGGCTCCCGCCGACTCCCATCGGCAGCCCTGGCCTCGAGGCGCTCACTGCGGCGGTCAACCCGACCGAGGGTGACTGGCTCTGGTACGTCACGGTCAACCTCGACACGGGCGAGACGAAGTTCACGAACAACTACAACGAGTTCCAGCGGTTCAAGAAGGAGTTCCAGGCCTGGGCAGCGGAGCAGGACGGGTGACGCCTCGGCGCGCCGCCGTCCTGGGCCACCCCGTGGCCCACTCGCTCTCGCCCGTCCTGCACTCGGCCGCGTACCGCGCGCTGGGCCTGGACGGGTGGGAGTACACCGCGATCGACGTGACCGAGGAGCGGCTGCGCGGCTTCGTGGACGGCCTCGACGACGCGTGGGCCGGGCTGAGCCTGACCATGCCGCTCAAGCAGGTCGTGTTCGAGCTGCTCGACCACGTCGAGCCGCTCGCCGAGGTCGTGGGGGCCGTCAACACGGTCCTGTTCCAGCCCACGGGCTCCGGACGGACCCTGGTCGGGGCCAACACGGACGTCCACGGCCTGGTCGCGGCGCTGTGCGAGGGGCTGGGCAGCGGCCCGGGGGAGCGGCCGGTCGTGTCCGCCGTCGTGCTGGGGGCCGGGGCGACGGCCGCGTCGACCCTGGCGGCGCTCGCCGAGCTGGGCTGCACGTCCCCGACCGTGCTGGTGCGTTCGCTCGGCCGCACGGGCGGCCTCCAGCGGGCCGCGCACCGGATGGGCGTCACCCCGCGCTTCGAGCTGCTGGACCCGGCGACCGCGCGCGTGCGCGACGTCGACGTGGTCGTGTCGACCCTGCCCTCGCGGGCGGCAGACCCGGTCGCGGAGGCGCTCACCGCGCACGCCGCGGCGGGGGGCCCCGCCCCGCGAGGCGTCCTGCTCGACGTGGTCTACGACCCCCGCCCGACGGCGCTGTCCCGGGCCTGGGCGGCCGGGTCGCCGGACCGGGAGGGCTTGGTCGTGGGCGGCGAGCGCATGCTCCTGCACCAGGCGGCCGAGCAGGTACGCCTGATGACGGGGCGGGTCGCGCCGCTGGCCGCGATGGCCGCAGCCCTCGAGGAGGCGCTTGCCCCGAGCGTCGCCGGGGCCTGACTCAGCCGGTCAGGAGCACCGGGCCCACGACCCCTGCTCCCCAGAGCGCTCCGAGGGCGGCGCCCGTCAGCATGAACGGGCCGAACGGGATCAGGGTCCGTCGTCCTGCACGCCGCGTGGCGAGCAGGACGACGGCCGCCAGGCCACCCAGGAGGAAGGCCGCGCTCGCGCCGACCACGAGCTCGGACCAGCCGAACCACGCGAGGTAGGCGCCGAGCAGCCCCGCGAGCTTGACGTCCCCGAACCCGAGCCCCGACGGGGCGAGGGCCAGGAGGAAGTACGCACCGTAGAGGACCAGGCCGCCGGCCAGTGCGCGGGCCGGTGAGCCGTCGTCGGGCCCGAGGAGGCTCGCCGCTCCCAGCAGGACGGCCAGGACCGGGTAGGCCGGCAGGACGAGCGCGTTCGGCAGGCGGTGCGTGCGCACGTCGATCACCGCGAGGGCCGAGCCCACGGCCGCGAGGAAGGTTGTCGCGGGCAGCGAGGCCGGCGGGTGGCCGACGTGCACGGCCCCCGCGACCGTCAGGATCGTCACGGGGACGCCCACGGCCCAGATCGTGGCACGGTGCGCACCGACCTCGTCGCGTGCGCGGTGCCACAACGGGACCTGAGGGCCCGCTGGCCCCCGGCCGACGCCCGGAGCCGTGCTCGCCCCGTCCTGTCCCGGCGCGACGGCCGGACTCCCGCCCCCTGCGTTCGTCATCCGGCGAACCTAGCGCAGCGCGAAGGGCCCTCACCGGCGTCGTCCACAGGCCGCGCCCGCGGTGCTGACCGGTCGGCCGACCGGTCCGCACTGCGGGCGGGTTCGGGGCGGGCGCGCGCGGCGTGGGAGGATTCTGCTCATGCTTCGTTGGTTGACATCGGGTGAGTCGCACGGTCCGGCGCTGGTCGGCATCCTGGAAGGGCTGCCCGCAGGGGTCGAGCTCGTGACGAAGGACGTGCAGGACGCGCTCGCGCGCCGCCGTCTGGGCTACGGGCGCGGTGCGCGCATGAAGTTCGAGCAGGACGAGGTCCGCATCCTCGCGGGGCTGCGCCTCGGTCTCACGCAGGGTGGCCCGCTCGCGATCGAGATCGGCAACACCGAGTGGCCCAAGTGGGTCGACGTCATGAGCGCGGACCCCGTGCCCGCGGAGGCGCTGCAGGTCGACGCCGGGACGGGGGACGTCCGCGAGATCGCGCGCAACCGCCCGCTCACGCGCCCGCGCCCCGGGCACGCGGACCTGATCGGCATGCGCAAGTACGCGTTCGACGACGCGCGGCCGGTCCTGGAGCGCGCCTCGGCGCGCGAGACCGCGACCCGCGTCGCGCTCGGCGTGGCCGCGGCCAGGTTCCTCGAGCAGGCCGTGGGGATCCGCCTGGTCTCGCACGTCGTGGGCATCGGCACGGTCGACGTCCCCGAGGACGCGGCCCTCCCGCAGCCACAGGACGTCGAGCGCCTCGACGCGGACCCGGTGCGCTGCTTCGACCCCGCGAGCTCGGCGGCGATGGTCGCGGAGATCGACGAGTGCCACAAGGACGGCGACACCCTGGGCGGTGTGGTCGAGGTCCTGGCCTACGGCGTCCCGTCGGGGCTCGGCACCTACGTCCAGTCGGACCGTCGGCTCGACGCGCGCCTCGCGGCCGTGCTCATGGGCATCCAGGCCATCAAGGGCGTCGAGGTCGGCGACGGCTTCCGCACCGCGCGCCGGCGCGGGTCGCAGGCTCACGACGAGATCGTGCGCGGCGAGGACGGCCACCTGCACCGCCTGAGCAACCGTGCGGGCGGCGTCGAGGGGGGCATGTCCAACGGCGAGGTCCTGCGCGTGCGCGCGGCCATGAAGCCCATCTCGACCGTCCCCCGCGCCCTGGCGACGGTCGACGTCGCGACGGGCGAGCCCGCCAAGGCTCAGCACCAGCGCTCGGACGTCTGCGCGGTGCCGCCCGCGGCGGTCGTGGCCGAGGCCATGGTCGCGCTGGTCCTCGCGGAGGCCGTCCTGGAGAAGTTCGGCGGCGACTCGGTCGTCGAGGTCCGCCGCAACGTCGAGGGCTACCTGTCCTCCGTACCCGAGCTGCTGCGCTGAGATGACGTCGAGCACCGGCCCCCGCGTCGTCCTGATCGGCCCTCCCGGCTGCGGCAAGTCGACCGTCGCGGGGGTGCTGTCCGAGCGCCTCGGGCTGGCCGCGCGCGACACCGACACCGACGTGGAGGTCGTCGCGGGCAAGTCCGTCGCGGACGTCTTCCTCGAGGACGGCGAACCGCGCTTCCGCGCGCTCGAGCGCGAGGCCGTGACGCAGGCCCTCGCGGTCCACGAGGGGGTGCTCGCCCTCGGCGGCGGCGCGGTCCTCGACGAGTACACCCAGGCGGCGCTCGAGGCCTACGCGGCCGCCGGAGGGGTCGTGGTGTTCCTCGACGTCTCCCTGGCGCACGCCGGGCCGCGCGTCGGGTTCAACCAGGCGCGTCCGCTGCTGCTCGGCAACCCGCGCGCCAAGTGGCAGGCGCTCATGGACGGGCGGCGCCCCGTCTACGAGCGGCTCGCTACGCTGCGGGTCCTGACGGACGCCCGCACCCCGGGCCAGGTGGCCCACGAGATCGAGACAGCACTCGGCGAGGCGCCCTCCGCGGCGCGCGCCGACACCACGAGGAGCGAGCAGTGACCGACCAGCAGGAGACCGTGAGCACAGCACCGGAGGACGAGCAGGGCCGGCCGGCCACGCCCGCCCGCGTCCGGGTGGAGGGCGACCAGCCCTACGACGTCCTCATCGGCCGGCACCTCCTGGGCGAGCTGCCCTCGATGCTCGGGCCGGACGTCCGCCGGGTGCTCGTGATCCACCCGGCCGCGCTCGCGACCTCGGCAGACACGGTCCGAGAGGACCTGCTCGCGGTGGGCTACGAGGCGTACATCGCCGAGGTCCCCGACGCCGAGGAGGCCAAGACCGCGCAGGTCGCCGCGTTCCTGTGGCAGGTCCTGGGACAGGCGGACTTCACGCGCAGCGACGCGATCGTCTCGGTCGGCGGGGGAGCCACGACGGACCTCGCGGGCTTCGTCGCGGCGACCTGGCTGCGCGGCATCAAGGTCGTGCACGTCCCCACGACGCTGCTGGCCATGGTGGATGCGGCCGTGGGCGGCAAGACGGGCATCAACACGGCCGAGGGCAAGAACCTCGTCGGCGCGTTCCACCCGCCCGCGGGCGTGCTGTGCGACGTCGCCTCGCTCGAGTCGCTGCCCAAGTTCGACTTCGTCGCCGGGCTCGCCGAGATCGTCAAGACCGGCTTCATCGCCGACCCGCGGATCCTCGAGCTCGTCGAGGAGAACATCGACGAGCTCAAGAGCTGGGGCGGCGCCACGGTGCCTGCGTCGACGTGGGCCGTCGTCGTCGAGCTCATCGAACGCTCGGTCGCGGTCAAGGCGCGTGTCGTGGGGGAGGACCTCAAGGAGGCCGGCCTGCGCGAGATCCTCAACTACGGCCACACCCTGGGCCACGCGGTCGAGCTCACCGAGCGCTACGCGTGGCGCCACGGTGCGGCCGTGTCGGTCGGCATGGTCTTCGCGGCCGAGCTCTCGCGCCTCGCGGGACGCCTCGACGACGCCACCGTGGACCGGCACCGCGAGATCCTCGGCAACCTCGGGCTGCCCCTGACGTACCGAGGGGACCGCTGGGAGCAGCTCCTGTCGGCCATGCGCCGCGACAAGAAGTCCCGCGGCGACCTGCTGCGCTTCGTGGTGCTGGACGGGATCGGTAAGCCCTCGCGCCTCGAGGGGCCGGACCCGGCGCTCCTCGCGGCCGCGTACGCCGAGATCGCGATCGACGCGCCCCGCGGTGGGCCGATCGCCCTCTGACGCGACGTCGTCGGGCCTCCTGCGGAGCCGCCACGACGCACCACGGCCCGTCCCCCCACCGGTGGGGGGACGGGCCGTTCGCCGTCTCGGTCGCGGTCCGCGCGGAGCGGGCCTCAGGCCCAGCGCCCCCGCGCGAGGAGGACCTCGCGCAGCAGGTCGGCGCGGTCCGTCACGATCCCGTCGACCCCCAGGTCGACCAGCCGCCCCATCTCGAGGGGGTCGTTGATCGTCCACACGTGCACCTGGCGGCCCGCGGCGTGCGCGGCCGCGACCGTCCGGGCGTCCACGACCGTCAACGGGCCCTGCCTCTCGGGGACCTGCAGGCAGTCGGCGCCGCGCAGCGCCCAGGACGCGAGCGCGCCGAACGGGGCCCGCGGTGCCCCGGCCCGGGCCGCGAGCAGGAACGCCGCCACCTCGCTCGTGCCCGTCGAGGTCGCCACAGGCCGGGTCAGGCGCTCGACCGTCCGTCGCCTGCGCGCCGGGGAGAACGAGGCGACGCACACCCGCTCGTGCGCGCGCGTGCGCTCGATCGCCGCAGCGACCGGCCGGACGGCCGAGTCCGCCTTCACGTCGACGTTGACCCGCAGGTCCGGCCAGGTCCCCAGGACGTCCTCCAGCAGAGGGACCGGCTCGACGCCCCCGATCCGCGCGTCGCGCACCCGAGCCCAGGGCAGGTCCGCGACCATCCCCGTGCCGTCCGTCGTGCGGTCCAGGCTCGCGTCGTGCAGGGCCACCGCGACGTCGTCGGACGTCGCGTGCGCGTCCGTCTCGACGTACCCGAACCCGAGCGCGCGGGCCGCGGCGAACGCCGCGAGCGAGTTCTCGAGCCCGTCGAGCGAGAACCCGCGGTGAGCGAGCGCCACGAACCCCGTAGGGGATTCCAGGTAGGGGTGACGCCAGGCCCCGGGGCGACCGCCGCGCAGGTCCGTGCGGCTCATCGGGGCGGGCCCACGGCACGCCCGCCGTGCCCCAGACGCCCCGGATGCGCCAGCCGGGCGTCGAGCCAGGTCAGCATCGAGGTCAGGTAGGCCTCGCGCGGTCCGTCCGCGGACAGCGTCAGGTCGTGCACCCCGCCCTCGACCGGACGGATCGTCACGTCCGGTCCCACGCGCGGGGCCAGACGCGCGATCTGCTCGACGTCCAGGACCGTGTCCTGCTCGTCGAGCAGGGGGTTGGTCAGGTCGTCGGGCCCCGAGCTCGCCGAGTGGGCCACGAGCACGGGGCACGCGACGTCGAGCCCGCGCGCGAGCCGCGCCTGCCCCTGGCGCACGGCCCGCAGCCAACCGGCCCGGACGGGCACGCCATCGGGACGCTTGAGCTCCGGGTCGAAGTCCCACCGGCCCCCGTTCGCCGCGAGCAGGTGCGTCGCGTACGCCGAGGGCGCGGCGCTGAGCACCGCCAGGGGAGACCACGGCCCGACGGCGTCGAGCACCCTGGTCGCGATCGTCCGGTTCAGCCAGCTCGAGTTGAGGTCGAGGAACGGCGAGTCCAGCACGAGCGCGTCGACCAGATGCTGCCGACGGTGCGCGTGCGCCCACAACGGTGCCACCAGGCCCCCCGTCGAGTGCGCGTGCACCACCAGGGGCAGACCGGGGTGCAGCCCGCGGACGGCCGCGACTGCGACCGACAGGTCCGTGGCAGGCTCCCGCAGGTCCTCGACGAAGTGCGGGACCTGCCCAGGCCGCAGGGAGCGCCCCGCGGCCCGAAGGTCCACGGCGAAGAACGCGTAGCCCGCGTCCTCGACCGCCCGGGCCAGGTGGTCCTGGAAGAAGTAGTCGTTGTAGCCGTGGACGTGCAGGAACACGCCCCTGCGCCGTCCGGCGTCCTCCGGCGCCCCGGGCGTGCGGCGCACGAGCGTCGCGACGGGAGGCGGACCGGGCTCGGGAGCGATCTCCGGACCCGCGTCGGCGTCGTGCCCCGTGGACCGCCCCACGGCCGCGCGGGCGCTCGCGGCCAGGCCAGGAAGGGGAGGGACGAGCGACAGGAGTCCCGCGCGCACCCCGGGAGGAGGGCCGCCCGTGGCGAGCGTCGCGGCCTCGAAGCCGGCGAGCAGGTGGTCGGGTCGCCAGGCGAGCCCTGCGCGCGGCCCCGAGGCATCCCCACCTGGGGCCCGCTCGTCGGTCGTCCTGAGGGGCTCCGTCACGCCTGGTCCTTCATCGCTGGTCCTCTGTCATCGCCGGTCCTCCGTGCTTGCCGTCCCCGCAGCGCCCGCAGCGCCCGCAGCGCCCGCAGTGCCCGCAGTGCCCGCGGGCACGGTCACGAGGTCCTTGCCGCCGTCGACGCCGTCCCCGGCCGGGAAGCGCACGAACAGCATGAGCACGAGCCCGACGAGGATCACGGCGACGATCCCCAGGATGCCCCAGAACTGCTCGCCCGACACGGCGACCATGGTCGCGAACGCCATCGGCGCGAGGAAGCTCGCGGCGCGGCCTGTGGTCGCGTACAGGCCGAACGCCTCGGCCTCACGCCCCTCGTCGCTGATACGGCCCAGCAGGGCACGGCTCGCGGACTGGGCCGGGCCGACGAACGCGCACAGCAGCAGGCCCCAGACCCAGAAGACGTTCGCGCCGCCGTCGTGCTGGACGAAGACGGCCGTGCCGGAGATCACCAGGCCCACGAGCGAGCCCAGGATCACGCGTCGCGGGCCGATCTTGTCGTCGAGCCAGCCGGCCGCGATCGTCGAGAGCCCCGCGACGACGTTCGCGGCGATCGCGAACACGATGACCTCGCTCGCGCTGAACCCGAACGTGCCCGAGGCGATCACCGCCCCGAACGTGAAGACGCCCGCCAGGCCGTCGCGGTACACCGCGCTCGCGACGAGGTAGCCGAGCGTCGAACGACGCGTGCGCCACAGGTGGACGAGGTCACGGCCGAGCTTGCGGTACGCGCCCACGACACCGATCGGCGCGGACCCGCCCGGGCGCGGCGTCTCCGGGACGGCCAGGAGCACCGGGATCGCGAACACCGCGAACCACAGGGCCGAGAGCAGGACGCTCACCCGGATGTCCATGCCGTCCGTGCCCGTGACGCCGAACCAGCCGACCTCGGGGTTGATGAAACCGACGAACAGCACCAGCAGCAGCACGATCCCGCCGACGTAGCCCGCACCCCAGCCGATGCCGCTGATGCGCCCGATCGTGCGAGGCGTCGAGATGTCGAGCAGCAGGGCGTTGTACGCCACGGAGGCCAGCTCGAAGAAGACGTTGCCCGCCGAGAGCAGCACGACGCCCAGGATCACGGCGTCGGACAGCGAACCGGGGACGGGCTGCACGAAGAACATGGCGACCATGGCCGCGACGGTCGCCGCGGTGTTGACGCCGAGCCACACCTTGCGCCGGCCCGAGGCGTCCGCGAGCGCCCCGAGCGCGGGGGCGAGCAGGGCGATGAGCGCGCCTGCGATGGTCAGGCCCCACCCGAGCCAGGCCGTGTGGTCGGCCATGACCGCGTCGGGGTCGGCAGCTCCCGCCTCGACGAACGCGTCGCTCGTGATCCAGCGCGTGAAGACGAACGTCGTGACGACGGCGTTGAACGCGGCCGAGCCCCAGTCCCACAGGGACCAGGCGAGGACCTGGCGTCTGCCGACGACGGGGGAGGGCGAGGCGGCGTCCGCGGCGGGGGCTGCGCCGATGTCGGCCCCGTGGCCGGGTGTGGCGGGCGTCACGTTCTGGTGATCTGGCACGCGCGCATCGTAGACCGTCCGGCGGGCGTGAGGGTGAACGGCGGGGGCTGGGTCGTTGGACGGTCACGCCGGGGGAGACCTCGGCCCCGCTAGGCTCTGCGCATGACTCGCGTCCTCATCCTCAACGGTCCCAACCTCGGTCGCCTGGGCGTCCGCGAGCCCGACGTCTACGGGGCGGCGTCCTACGGCGACCTGGTCGCGGCGGGCGAGCGCTGGGGAGCGGAGAACGACCTCGAGGTCCAGGTCCGCCAGACGGACGACGAGTCGGAGCTGGTCGGCTGGTTGCACGGCGCGGTCGACGACGGCGCGCACGTGGTGCTCAACCCCGCGGCGTTCACGCACTACTCGTATGCTCTGCGGGACGCGGCGGCGCAGGTGACCAAGGCGGGCCTGCTGCTCGTCGAGGTGCACCTGAGCAACCCTGCGGCACGCGAGGAGTTCCGCCACAACTCGGTCATCGGCGGGGTGGCGACGGGCACCGTGGCCGGGTTCGGGTTCGACTCGTACCGCCTGGCGGTCCTGGCGATCGTGTCGCGGCTAGCGGCCTAGATCCTGCCCTATCAAGCTCTGAGGCTTGATAAGAGACAATCAAGTTCTGCCCCTTGAGGATGGTGGATCAAGGGTCTACCGTGGAGGGATGTTCGTCCTGACAGTGGACCAGAGAGCCAGCACCCGCCGGGGGGACCTCGTGCCGGACCTGCTCGGCCGCCTCGCGCCCTACGAGGACCGCGCGGGGGTCGTCATCCCCTTCGACCGGACCGTCGGCGACGAGGTGCAGGCCGTGCTCGACGACGCCGCGCTCGTCGTGGAGCTCGTCCTCGCCCTGGGCAGGTGGGGAGGCTGGAGCACGGGTCTCGGCATCGGTCAGGTGCTTCCCGGGCCCGACGGGCGTCTGCCCCAGGCCTCGCGCGAGGCGTCCGGGTCGGCGTTCGTCCACGCCCGCGCCGCGGTCGAGCGGGCCAAGACCCGCGGCAGCCCCGTCCCGACGGCAGTCGAAGGACCCGACCCGGCGGCAGCCGGCGAGGTCGAGGCGCTCCTGCGGCTCCTGCTCGCGGTGGGCGCCCGGCGCACCCCGGCGGGCTGGGAGGTCGTCGACGCGCTCGCGCGTGTGGGTGGCACCCAGAAGGATGTGGCCCGGGACCTCGGGATCAGCGAGCAGGCCGTGAGCCAACGCCTGCGCGCGAGCCTGTGGTCCGAGGAAGCGGCCGTCCGGCCGGTCGTGACGAGACTCCTGCAGGAGGCAGACGCGTGAGCTTCGCATCAGGGATGGCCGTGGCGGGGGTCGTGGTCGCGACCCTCCTGCTCAGCGTGCTGGGCGGCATGCTCGTCACGCCATGGGTCCTGCGGGCCGCGGCGCGCCGCTCCGAGATCGAGGGGGAGGTCCCTCCGGCCAGGGACCCGGGCCCCGTCCCGCCGCCGCCCGGACACGTCGTCCCGGCCGCAGGGGCGACCACGGCGCCGAGCGCTCCCGTCCCTCCTCCGCCGGCCGTCGGCGTGCCTGCCGGGCCACCCGTGTCGTCCCTGTCGGCCCCGGCCGTCCCGCCCGCCGCACCCGACCCGGCGGCCGGAGCGGCGTCGTCGGACCCTGGCGGGCCCCTCGGCGACGAGGCCGTCCAGACCCTGCGCGGCGGCACGTGGATCGGGATCCTCGAGCGCCTCGCGATCACGGGCTGCCTGCTCGCCGGGTACCCCGCGGGGGTCGCGTTCGTGGTCGCGATCAAGGGCCTGGGGCGCTACCCCGAGCTGCGCGACCACCCCGTCGCGGCCGAGCGCTTCATGATCGGCACCCTGGCCTCGATGATCTGGGCCGGAGCGACCGGAATCCTCGGCGCAGCGATCCTTGGTCTCCTCCGGTAGACTGGACCGGGCCTTTCGCGGCCCCCGGGAACGCCGCAGCGCTCGAACGCTGCTGTCGGCGCGGGGAGCCCGCCAGGAAGGGCCCGCTACCGCCAGGGCGCGCACCCGAACGTGTGCGCATCAGTGGATCGCACGTGGCTCCCACCGCGAGACACCCCGACGGCAGCCCCATGACAACGCGACAGGAAGACCGAACGTGGCGACGACCAACGACATCAAGAACGGCACCGTGCTCAAGCTCGACGGCCAGCTGTGGACGATCATCGAGTTCCAGCACGTCAAGCCCGGCAAGGGTGGCGCCTTCGTTCGCACCAAGATGAAGAACGTCCTGTCCGGCAAGACCGTCGACAAGACCTTCAACGCCGGCCTCAAGATCGAGACCGCGAACGTCGACAAGCGCGACATGCAGTACCTGTACAAGGACGGCGAGGACTTCGTCTTCATGGACACGTCCACGTACGACCAGATCACGGTCCCGGCCGCGACCGTCGGCGACGCCGCGGACTACATGCTCGAGAGCCAGAGCGCGCTCGTCGCGACGAACGAGGGCGTGCCGCTCTACGTCGAGCTGCCCCCGTCGGTCGTCCTCGAGATCACCTACACCGAGCCGGGCCTGCAGGGCGACCGCTCCACGGGCGGCACCAAGCCCGCGACGCTCGAGACCGGCGCACAGATCCAGGTCCCGCTGTTCCTCGAGCAGGGCACCAAGGTCAAGGTCGACACCCGCGACGGTTCCTACCTGGGGCGCGTGAACGACTGACGTGGGTGCTCGAACCAAGGCACGCAAGCGCGCGCTCGACGTCCTCTTCGAGGCCGAGCAGCGCCAGCTGGACCCGCAGACCCTTCTCGCCGACCGGATCGTCGACTCGGGCAGCCAGACGCCGCTGCCGCAGTACACCGTGGACCTCGTCGAGGGAGTCCTGGCGCACCGCGAGCGGATCGACGAGCTGCTCGAGACGTACTCGCACGGGTGGACCCTCGAGCGCATGCCCGCGGTCGACCGCGCGCTCCTGCGCATCGGCAGCTGGGAGATCCTCTACAACGACGACGTCCCCGACGCCGTCGCGATCGACGAGGCCGTCGACCTCGCCCGTGAGCTCTCGACGGACGACTCGCCGAGCTTCGTCAACGGCCTGCTGGCCCGCATCGAGGAGATGAAGCCGACGATCCTGGCCTGAGCCAGGTCGGCCGGCAGTACCTCACGCCACCTCGGTGGCACGACGTGCCTCCGGACGCCGGTCCCGCCCTCGTGGCGGGGCCGGCGTCCGTGCGTCCGGGGCTGCGGTCGGGTCTGCACGGAGCGACCGGCAGCCCGGCGGCGCGCCTGCCTGCCCCGCTGGTCGCACTGTGACCAACGACGCCTGCCCACCCCGTGAGAAGCGCCGGGGCCCGCCCCGGCCGGGCGGTAGGGTGAAGGAGTCAGATTTCCTTTAAGGCCCGTCCAGTGAGGCGGGGAAGGGGGTCGCCAGAATGAGTTCTGGGCCTGCCGTACCATCTTCCGTTCCACCCGTCACCCCCGAGGACACCTCGGCCGGCGTGACCACCGTTCTCGGCGAGACCGAGATCGCGCGGGCGCTGACCCGCATCGCCCACGAGATCGTCGAGCGCAACAAGGGCGCGCACGACGTGGTCCTCCTGGGCATCCCCACCCGAGGCGTCCCCCTGGCCGTGCGGCTCGCCGAGCGCCTCGCGACGATCGAGCCGGGTCTCGACACCGCGAGCATCGTGGGCGAACTCGACGTCACCATGTACCGCGACGACCTGCACAAGCACCCGGTCCGCACCATCGGCGCGACCCGCCTGCCGGCCTCCGGGATCGACGGCAAGGTCGTCGTCCTGGTCGACGACGTGCTGTTCTCCGGTCGCACCATCCGCGCGGCGCTCGACGCGATCAGCGACATCGGCCGCCCCCGCGCGGTCCAGCTCGCCGCGCTGGTCGACCGCGGGCACCGCGAGCTGCCGATCCGTCCCGACTACGTGGGCAAGAACCTGCCCACCTCCCTCTCCGAGCGCGTGAGCGTGCGCCTCGTCGAGACCGACGGACCTGTCGACGGCGCCGCCACGGGTGAGCCCGTGGCCGATGCGGTCCTCATCAGCCAGCGGCCCACCACGTCCAGCGAGGGCACCCGATGAAGCACCTGCTGTCCACCGCGGACCTCTCGCGCGCCGACGCGATCCGTATCCTCGACACGGCCGCCCAGATGGCCGCGACGCAGTCGCGCGAGATCAAGAAGCTCCCGACGCTGCGCGGTCGCACGGTCGTCAACCTGTTCTTCGAGGACTCGACGCGCACCCGGATCTCGTTCGAGACCGCGGCCAAGCGGCTGTCGGCCGACGTCATCAACTTCTCGGCCAAGGGGTCGAGCGTGTCCAAGGGCGAGTCGCTCAAGGACACGGCCCTGACCCTGCAGGCCATGGGCGCCGACGCGGTCGTGATCCGCCACCAGGCCTCGGGTGCCCCGCACACGCTCGCGCACGCCGGCTGGGTCGACTCGGCGGTCGTCAACGCGGGCGACGGGATGCACCAGCACCCCACGCAGGCGCTGCTCGACGCGTTCACCATGCGCCGCCACCTGGTCGGGCGCGGCGCCGCGGGCGCCTCGATCACCGGTGACCCCACCGGCCAGGACCTCGCGGGCCTGCGGGTCGCGATCGTCGGCGACGTGCTGCACTCGCGCGTGGCCCGTTCCAACGTCCACCTGCTGCACACGCTCGGCGCGAAGGTCACCCTGGTGGCCCCGCCCACGCTCGTGCCCGTGGGCGTCGAGACCTGGCCGTGCGACGTCTCGTACCACCTCGACGAGGTCCTCGCGGAGACCGCACCGGACGCCGTGATGATGCTCCGCGTCCAGCGCGAGCGCATGAGCGGCTCGGGAGCAGGTGGGGGAGCGTTCTTCCCCAACCCGCTCGAGTACACGCGCAACTTCGGGCTCGACGGCCGCCGCCTGGCGCTCCTGCCCGACCACACCATCGTCATGCACCCCGGCCCCATGAACCGTGGCCTGGAGATCTCGGCGGAGGCCGCCGACTCACCGCGCGCGGTGATCGTCGAGCAGGTCGCCAACGGGGTCGCGGTGCGCATGGCCGTCCTCTACCTGCTCCTCGCGGGCGACGCTTCCACGGAAAGGGCTGGACTCGAATGAGCGAGCAGACCACGAACCCCACCTACGTCCTGCAGGGCGCGGCACCGCTGGGCGCCGACCCGGTCGACCTGGTCCTCGCGGGCGGCGTCATCACCGAGGTCCGCGCGGCGAACAGCCCGGTCACGGACGGCGAGACCGTCGTCGACGCGGCCGGCCTGGTCGCCCTGCCCGGCCTCGTCGACCTGCACACGCACCTGCGCGAGCCGGGGCGTGAGGACGCCGAGACCATCGTCTCGGGCACGCGCGCCGCGGCCGTGGGCGGCTTCACCGCGGTGCACGCCATGGCCAACACGACCCCGGTCGCGGACACCGCGGGCGTCGTCGAGCAGGTCTGGCGGATCGGGCGCGACGCGGGCTGGGTCGACGTCCACCCGGTCGGCGCGGTCAGCGTGGGCCTCGAGGGCCACCACCTCGCCGAGATCGGCGCCATGGCCGACTCAGCCGCACGCGTGCGCGTGTTCTCGGACGACGGCAAGTGCGTCTGGGACCCCATCCTGATGCGCCGCGCCCTGGAGTACGTCAAGGCGTTCGACGGCGTCGTGGCCCAGCACGCGCAGGAGCCCCGCCTCACGGAGGGCGCCCAGATGAACGAGGGCGTCGTCTCGGCCGAGCTCGGTCTTGCGGGCTGGCCCGCGGTCGCCGAGGAGGCGATCATCGCGCGCGACGTGCTGCTCGCCGAGCACGTGGGCTCGCGCCTGCACGTGTGCCACCTGTCCACGGCCGGCTCGGTCGAGATCATCCGCTGGGCCAAGGGCCGCGGGATCGACGTGACGGCCGAGGTCACCCCGCACCACCTCATCCTCACCGACGAGCTCGCGCGCGACTACGACCCGACGTTCAAGGTCAACCCTCCGCTGCGTACCGCGGCGGACGTCGAGGCCGTGCGCCAGGGCCTGGCCGACGGCACGATCGACATCGTCGCGACCGACCACGCCCCGCACACGCGCGAGGACAAGGACTGCGAGTGGGCCGCGGCCGCGTTCGGCATGACGGGCCTGGAGACGGCCCTGAGCGTCGTGCAGGAGACCATGGTCGACTCGGGCCGCATGACCTGGGCGGACGTGGCGCGCGTCCTGTCGGCCGCGCCCGCGCGCATCGGCCGCATCGACGAGGGCCCGACGGCGCAGGGTCGCCCCCTCGAGGTCGGCGAGCCCGCCAACGTGGTCCTCGTGGACCCGGCGGCCCGGCGCGTGGTCGACGGCTCGGCGCAGGCCACGGCGAGCACCAACACGCCCTTCCAGGGCTACGAGCTCCCGGGACGGGTCGTCGCGACCTTCCTGCGCGGGCGCGCGACCGTCCTGGACGGCACCCCGGTCGAGCAGGTCGTGGGGGTCCGCTCGTGAACCTCCCCCTGCCCGTCGCGGTCGGCATCTGGGTCGTCATCGGCCTGGTCCTGCTCGCGGTCGTCTTCGTGGGCCTCAAGCGCCTGACGATCCGCACGGCCCAGACCGTCCCCGCCCCGCCGGCCGTCCCCGAGGGCGACCTGGGCGAGGTGCTGGCCGGCCCCGTGACCGCGGTCTACGTCTCCAGCACGCTCGCGGGGGACTGGCTCGCCCGCGTCGGGGCGCACCGTCTCGGCTTCCGGTCGAACGCGACCGTGACCGTGCACCGCACCGGAGTCCTGGTCTCCCGACAGGGCGCACCCGACCTCTTCCTGGCCGCGAGCGCCCTCGAGGCCGTCTCGCTGGCCCCCGGGATGGCGGGCAAGTACGTGGGCAAGGACGGCCTGGTCGTGCTGACCTGGACCGTCCCCGCGGCCGGGGACGCGCCCGCCACACGCCTGGATACTGGACTGCGGACCCAGCAGACCGCCGACCGTGCCACCCTCCTGAACGCCGTGCGCGAGCTTCTTCCCGCCGCCGACGGCGCACCGAACGACGACTCGAAGGAGCCGCAGCAGTGAGCATCTCGACCCCCAGCACGGACGCCCAGGCCGACGACCGGACCGCGGTCCTGGTCCTCGAGGACGGCACGACCCTGACGGGCCTGGCCTACGGGGCCCGTGGCACGACGTTCGGCGAGATCGTCTTCAACACCGGCATGACCGGCTACCAGGAGACGCTGACCGACCCGTCCTACCACCGGCAGATCGTCGTCATGACGGCCCCCCACATCGGGAACACGGGAGTCAACGACGAGGACGCCGAGTCGACCCGCATCTGGGTCAGCGGCTACGTGGTGCGCGACCCTGCGCGCCGCGCCTCGAACTGGCGCGCGACGCGCTCGCTCGACGAGGACCTCGCGGCGCAGGGCGTCGTGGGCATCAGCTCGATCGACACGCGTGCCCTCACGCGCCACCTGCGCGAGCTCGGCACCATGCGTGCGGGCATCTTCTCGGGCGAGGACCTGCGTCGTGGCGGCTACCCGCGCCCCACGGAGGAGCTCGTCGAGCTCGTCCGCTCGGCCCCGGCCATGACGGGCGCGGACCTGGCCCGCGAGGTCAGCACGCCCGAGGCGTACGTCGTGGAGCCCTCGGGCGAGCACGCCGGCCAGGAGCCGGTCGCGACGGTCGTCGCGGTCGACCTGGGCATCAAGGCCATGACGCCCCAGCGCCTCGCCGAGCGCGGCGTGCGGGTGCACGTCGTGCCGAGCACGACCACGATCGACCAGATCGTCGCGCTCGCGCCCGACGGCGTGTTCTTCTCCAACGGCCCGGGCGACCCGGGCGCGGCGACGACCGAGGTCGAGCTGCTGCGCGCGGTCCTCGACCGCGGCATCCCGTACTTCGGCATCTGCTTCGGCAACCAGATCCTGGGCCGCGCGCTCGGGTACGGCACCTACAAGCTCGGCTACGGCCACCGCGGCATCAACCAGCCGGTGCTCGACCGCACCACGGGCAAGGTCGAGGTCACCGCGCACAACCACGGCTTCGCCGTCGACGCCCCGCGCGACGGGGAGTCGGTCGCACCGCACGACGGCGGGCGCTACGGCCGCGTCGTCGTCTCGCACATCGGTCTCAACGACCAGGTCGTCGAGGGGCTCGCGTGCCTCGACCGCCCGGCCTTCTCGGTGCAGTACCACCCCGAGGCCGCAGCGGGCCCGCACGACGCCGCCTACCTCTTCGACCGCTTCCTCGACCTGATGCGCGACTCCGCAGGGGCCTCCGGCTCCGCGACGAACGCCGCCCCGGTCACCCCGTCCTCCGAAAGTGAGATCTGAGCCGTGCCTCGCAGAACTGACATCTCCAGCGTCCTGGTGATCGGCTCCGGGCCGATCGTCATCGGCCAGGCGTGCGAGTTCGACTACTCGGGCACGCAGGCCTGCCGCGTCCTGAAGGAGGAGGGCCTGCGGGTCATCCTCGTCAACTCGAACCCCGCCACGATCATGACGGACCCCGAGTTCGCCGACGCGACCTACGTCGAGCCCATCACGACCGAGGTCCTGACGACCATCATCGCCAAGGAGCGCCCCGACGCGCTGCTCGCGACCCTCGGCGGCCAGACGGCCCTCAACGCCGCGATCGCGCTCGACGAGGCCGGGGTCCTCGCGCAGTACGACGTCGAGCTCATCGGGGCGAACATCGCCGCGATCGAGAAGGGCGAGGACCGCCAGCAGTTCAAGGAGGTCGTCGAGAAGTGCGGCGGCGAGAGCGCCCGCTCGGAGATCATCCACACGATCGACGAGGCCATCGCGGCCGCCGACTCGCTCGGCTACCCCATGGTCGTGCGCCCCTCCTTCACCATGGGCGGTCTCGGCTCGGGCATCGCCTACGACGAGCAGGACCTGCGCCGCATCGTGGGCCAGGGCCTGCACTACTCGCCCACGACCGAGGTGCTCCTCGAGGAGTCGATCCTCGGCTGGAAGGAGTACGAGCTCGAGCTCATGCGCGACACCGCGGACAACGTGGTCGTCGTGTGCTCGATCGAGAACGTGGACCCGGTCGGCGTGCACACGGGCGACTCGGTCACGGTCGCCCCGGCGCTCACGCTCACGGACCGCGAGTTCCAGAAGCTGCGCGACATCGGCATCGCGGTCATCCGCGAGGTCGGCGTCGACACGGGCGGCTGCAACATCCAGTACGCGGTGCACCCCGACACGGGCCGCATCATCGTCATCGAGATGAACCCGCGCGTCTCGCGCTCGTCGGCGCTGGCGTCCAAGGCCACGGGGTTCCCGATCGCGAAGATCGCCGCGAAGCTCGCGGTGGGCTACACGCTCGACGAGATCCCCAACGACATCACGCAGGTCACGCCCGCGTCGTTCGAGCCCACGCTCGACTACGTCGTGGTCAAGGTCCCGCGCTTCGCGTTCGAGAAGTTCCCGGCCGCGGACCCGACGCTCTCGACGACCATGAAGTCGGTCGGCGAGGCCATGGCCATGGGCCGCAACTTCACCGAGGCGCTCGGCAAGGCCATGCGGTCGATCGACAAGGCCGGCTCGGTCTTCCACTGGGACGGCGAGCCCGTCTCGGGCGAGGCGCTCGACGAGCTCCTGGCGGAGATCGCCCGCCCGACCGAGGGCCGCCTGGTCGCGACCCAGCAGGCGCTGCGCGCCGGCGCGAGCCTCGAGCAGGTCTTCGAGGCCACCAAGATCGACCCGTGGTTCCTGGACCAGATCCAGCTCATCAACGAGGTCGCCGAGTCCGTCGCCTCGGCCGACGCGCTCACGCGCGACGTGCTGCTCGAGGCCAAGCGCCACGGTCTGTCGGACCCGCAGATCGCGAAGCTGCGCGGCATGGGTGCGGCGGGGGAGTCCACGGTCCGAGAGGTCCGCTACGCGCTCGACGTGCGCCCGGTCTACAAGACGGTCGACACGTGCGCGGCCGAGTTCGCCGCCAAGACGCCGTACCACTACTCGTCGTACGACCTCGAGTCCGAGGTCGCACCGCGCGAGCGTCCCGCGGTCCTGATCCTGGGCTCGGGCCCCAACCGCATCGGTCAGGGCATCGAGTTCGACTACTCGTGCGTGCACGCGACCCTCGCGCTCAAGGACGAGTACGAGACTGTCATGGTCAACTGCAACCCGGAGACCGTCTCGACGGACTACGACACCTCGGACCGCCTCTACTTCGAGCCGCTCACGTTCGAGGACGTCCTCGAGGTCTACCAGGCCGAGCTCGCCGCGGGACCCGTCGCGGGCATCATCGTGCAGCTCGGCGGGCAGACCCCGCTGAGCCTCGCGCAGCGCCTGGCCGACGCGGGCCTGCCCATCCTCGGCACCTCGCCCGAGGCCATCGACGCGGCCGAGGACCGTGGCGTGTTCGGTCGCGTCCTGGCCGAGGCGGGCCTGCCCGCCCCGGCGTTCGGCACGGCGACGTCCCTGGCCGAGGCCCAGGAGATCGCCGAGGGCATCGGCTACCCGGTGCTCGTGCGTCCCTCTTACGTGCTCGGTGGGCGCGGCATGGAGATCGTCTACTCGGCCGAGCAGCTCACAGGCTACGTCGAGCGTGCGCTGCACGCCGCCGCGACCGACGACCGCACCACGACGGGCTCACTGCCTGCGCCGCTGCTCATCGACCGCTTCCTCGACGACGCGATGGAGATCGACGTCGACGCGCTCTACGACGGCACCGAGATGTACCTCGGCGGCGTCATGGAGCACATCGAGGAGGCCGGCATCCACTCGGGCGACTCGGCCTGCGTGCTGCCCCCCGTCTCGCTGAGCGAGGCCGAGATCGAGCGCATCCGCCGCTCGACCGAGGCCATCGCCAAGGGCGTGGGCGTGCGTGGTCTGCTCAACGTGCAGTACGCGCTGGTCTCGGACGTCCTGTACGTCCTGGAGGCCAACCCGCGCGCCTCGCGCACGGTCCCGTTCGTCTCCAAGGCCACGGGAGTCTCCCTGGCCAAGGCCGCTGCCCGTGTCATGGTGGGCGAGTCGATCGCCGACCTGCGCGCGAGCGGCATCCTGCCCGCCGAGGGCGACGGCGGGACGCTCGACCTCGACGCCCCCATCGCGGTCAAGGAGGCCGTGCTGCCGTTCAAGCGGTTCCGCACGACCGACGGCATCGTGGTCGACACGGTCCTGGGCCCGGAGATGCGCTCGACGGGTGAGGTCATGGGCTTCGACCGCGACTTCCCGCGCGCGTTCGCCAAGTCCCAGGCGGCGGCGTTCGGCGGCCTGCCGACCAAGGGCTCGGTCTTCGTGTCGGTCGCGGACCGCGACAAGCGTTCGATCGTCTTCCCGATCAAGCGCCTCACGGAGCTGGGCTTCGAGATCCTCGCGACCCAGGGCACCGCGGGCGTCCTGCGCCGCAACGGCATCCCGGCCACGATCGTGCGCAAGTTCTCCTCGGGCCGCGGCGCGGACGGTGAGCCGACGATCGTCGACCTCATCACCGAGGGCAAGGTCGACATGGTCATCAACACGCCCTCGGGCCAGGGCGCCCGCGCCGACGGCTACGAGATCCGCGCGGCCACGACCGCCGCGGACAAGCCGATCGTCACGACGACCCAGCAGCTCGCTGCCGCCGTCCAGGGCATCGAGGCGGTGCTCGCGGGTCCGTTCGACGTGTGGAGCCTGCAGGAGCACATGACGGCAACGGCCGCGCGTCACGCCGCGGCGGACGCGTGAGCGCCGCCGTGACCCCGGCCCGTCGCCCCTTCGGGGAGCGGCTCGCCGCGGCCATGGACTCCCTCGGGCCGCTGTGCGTGGGCATCGACCCGCACCCGGGCCTGCTCGCGGCGTGGGGCCTGCCCGACGACGCCACGGGGGTCCGTGAGTTCGGCCTGCGGGTCGTGGAGGCCGTGGGTGGGCACGTCGCTGCGCTCAAGCCGCAGTCGGCGCTGTTCGAGCGCCACGGCTCGCGCGGGGTCGCGGCGCTCGAGGAGGTCCTGGCCGCTGCGGCGGCCGCGGGGCCGTCCGGGACGCTGACGATCGTCGACGCCAAGCGCGGCGACATCGGGTCGACCATGGCGGGGTACGCGGACGCCTACCTGCGCGACGGCTCGCCGCTCGCGGGTGACGCGCTGACGGTCTCGCCGTACCTGGGCTTCGGGTCGCTGACCCCGGCCGTGGAGGCCGCGCTCGAGACGGGGCGCGGGCTGTTCGTGCTGTGCCTGACGTCCAACCCGGAGGGCGCTTCGGTCCAGCACGCCCGCACGGGCGCCGGGGCCGACGTCCGCTCGGTCGCCGCGCGCATCGCGGCGGAGGCCGCGGCCCTCAACGAGGGTGTGGACCCGCTCGGGTCGATCGGGCTGGTCGTGGGCGCGACCATCGGCGACGCGGCGCGCAACACCGGGGTGGACCTGCCGGCCGTCAACGGGCCGCTGCTGGCTCCCGGGGTCGGTGCGCAGGGCGCGGGTACCGCCGAGCTCGCCGCGGTGTTCGGCGACGCTCGTCGCCAGGTGCTCGCGTCGACCTCGCGCGGTGTGCTCGCGGCCGGGCCCGACGCGGCCTCGCTCCTCGAGGCGGCACGGACGGCCTCGCGCGAGGCGGCCGACGCGCTGCGCGGCTGAGAACCGGCAGCACGCTCGTAGACGTCCGAGGGGGCGCCCACCGATTCCGGTGGGCGCCCCCTCGGACGTGCGGCGGCTCTTGACGCGACCTGACAGACTCGCCCCATGACCTCCTCCCTCGCTGCTCACGCCCGGACGAACGACCCCGGCGCCCTCGACATCCCCGGGACCTGGAACGCTCGCGACGTGGGCGGCCGAGCCGTGCCGGTCGGCGCCACCGAGCCGTTGCGTACCGGGGTCCTGTTGCGCACCGCCGGCCTGTCCAGGCTGACGCCCGAGGGCGTGGCCGCGCTCGAGGCGCTCGGCGTGACCGTCGACCTCGACCTGCGTGGCGAGGACGAGGTCGATCGCGACGGGCAGGACGTCGTCCCGGCGACCACGCGGGTGGTGCCCCGGCGGATGGACCCGGGCGCCGGCGTCGGGCACGCGCTGCGCGCCTCGAGCGACGGGGCAGACAGCGTCGACGCCGAGGACTCCGAGGAACGGTCGGCCGACACCGCCGCGATGATCGGTCAGCTGATCGGTTCGAAGGACCCGCAGGCGCTGGCCCGTGCCATGATGCACGGCGTCTATGCGACGTTCGTCACGGACCCGGGGATCCGCAGGACGGTCGGAGCGGCGCTGCAGGACGTCGCAGACGCCGACGGCGCGGTCGTCGTGCACTGCTCGGCGGGCAAGGACCGCACGGGGTGGATCGTCGCCCTGGTCCAGCACGTCTGTGGCGTGAGCGACGAGGACCGGCTCGCCGAGTACCTCGCGAGCGCCGCCGCGGTCGAGGGCATGGCCGCCGTGATCCCCCCGATCCCCGGGCTCGACAAGGAGGCGCTGACGCCGCTGCTGGGCGTCGAGCCCGAGTACCTGCAGGGAGCGTGGACGCTCGCCGAGCAGGAGTTCGGGAGCATCGACGGATACCTCGACGCGTGCGGCGTCGAGCCTGCGACCAGGGAGAAGATCGTCAGGAAGTTCGCTGCTCAGGGCGTGTGAACGTTGCCTGACCTGCCAGGTGTGACTAGTTTCGAAGGTGTCGAGGTCGCCACCGGGGCTCGTGATCCGGTCGGCGGCCCCGGTGCACGTGTGGGCCCATCCGTCTGAGGACAAGTAGGTGACTTGCGTGGCACTACCATCCCTGACCCCCGAGCAGCGCGCGGCCAATCTCGAGAAGGCGGCCGAGGCGCGTCGAGCTCGCGCCGAGGTCAAGAACCGGCTGAAGTACTCCCAGGGCTCTCTCGCCGAGGTGATCGAGCAGGGCCGCACCGACGACGTGATCGGCAAGCTGCGCGTCGTCGCGCTGCTGGAGTCGCTCCCCGGCGTAGGTAAGGTGAAGGCCCGGGCGATCATGGAAGAGATCGGGATCGCCGAGACGCGTCGCGTCCGCGGGCTGGGACCCCACCAGTCCGCGGCGCTCATCGAGAGGTTTGGCTGACATTTCCGCTTCACCTGCTGCGCCGGTTGCCTCGTCACCCGCCGCACCACAGCATCCTGCCCGCCTGACCGTCCTGGCGGGCCCGACCGCCGTCGGGAAGGGGACCGTGTCCGCGGACATCCGCGCCCGCTACCCGCAGGTGTGGCTGTCCGTGTCCGCGACGACCCGTGAGGCACGCCCCGGCGAGGTGGACGGTGTCCACTACCACTTCATCTCGACCGAGGAGTTCGACCGCATGGTCGCCCAGGGCGAGATGCTCGAGTGGGCCGTGGTGCACGGACGCAACCGGTACGGCACCCCGCGTCGACCGGTCGAGGAGAAGCTCGCGGCGGGCGTGCCCGCGCTGCTGGAGATCGACCTCCAGGGGGCGCGTCAGGTCCGCGCCTCGATGCCGGAGGCGCGGTTCGTGTTCCTCGCCCCGCCCAGCTGGGAGGAGCTCGAGCGGCGCCTCGTGGGGCGCGGCACGGAGGGACCTGAGGAGCGTGAGCGCCGCCTGGCGACCGCACGCGTCGAGCTGGCCGCCGAGCCGGAGTTCGACGTCGTGATCGTCAACGACGAGGTGCACCGCGCGACCGACGCGCTCGTCGAGGCCATGGGGCTGACGCCCGTCGCCTGAGAGGGTGCCGCAGAACCGTGCACGGGGAGGGCCGTCGAGCAGGACGGACCGGTCCTCCCGAGGATTTGTGCCTGCCCAGTAGACTGGTCGTCAGGCGCGTGCGTGCTGAGCGCGCGCAACCTCGTGATCCACCAGGCTGTACCCGATCCGCACGTCGTACCTGAACCATCCATCCTGCACCGGCTCTGACAGGCCGTCGCAGGTCCCCCTGACTCACGGAGTGAGACTGTGTCCGGAACCATCGCCGCCCCCGAGGGCATCACCGACCCGCCCATCGACAAGCTGCTGGAGCGCGCCGACTCCAAGTACGCGCTCGTGATCTACGCCGCCAAGCGCGCGCGCCAGATCAACGCGTACTACTCGCAGCTCAACGAGGGCCTGCTGGAGAACGTGGGCCCGCTCGTCGAGACCCGCAACCAGGAGAAGCCGCTGTCGATCGCGATGCGCGAGATCAACCAGGGCCTGCTCACCATCGAGACCGTGGACGTCCCGGCTCCCTGATCGTCGACCGCCTCCGGGCGGGCGGACGTTCCGTGCGAGGCGTGGGCGCGAGGGAGGGCTCGTACCGATGAGGATCCTGCTGGGTGTCAGCGGGGGAGTGGCGGCCTACAAGGCCGTCCTCCTGCTGCGTCTCCTGCGTGAGCAGGGGCACCGGGTGCGAGTCGTCCCCACCGCCTCCGCGCTGCGCTTCGTGGGCGCGCCCACGTTCGAGGCGCTCTCGGGCGAGAAGGTCAGCACCGAGGTGTTCGACGACGTCCCGCAGGTCGCGCACGTCGCGCTCGGCCAGGGCGCGGACCTGGTGATCGTCGCCCCCGCCACGGCGGACCTCCTCGCGCGCGCTGCCGCCGGCCGCGCGGACGACCTGCTGACCTCGACCCTCCTGACGGTGCACTGCCCCGTGGTCATGGCCCCGGCCATGCACACCGAGATGTGGCAGCACCCGGCGACCGTGGCCAACGTCGCGACGCTGCGCTCGCGCGGCGTCCACGTGATCGAGCCGGCCAGCGGCCGGCTCACGGGCAAGGACACGGGCCCCGGGCGCCTGCCCGAGCCCGAGGACATCGCTCGCCTCGCGCTCGAGGTCGCCGGCCGGGCAGGAGCCCGCGGGGCTCCCCAGGACCTGGCCGGCCTGCACGTGGTCGTCTCGGCCGGAGGCACGCGCGAGCCCATCGACCCGGTGCGCTTCATCGGGAACCTGTCGAGCGGACGCCAGGGCGTCGCGCTCGCCCGCGCGGCCCAGGACCGGGGCGCACGCGTGACCCTCGTCGGGGCGAACCTCACCGAGCCCCTCGACGGGATCGAGGACGTCGTGCGCGTCGGGTCGACCGCCGAGCTGCGGGACGCGGTCCGCGCGGCCGCGCCGAGCGCCGACGTGGTGGTCATGACGGCCGCGGTCGCGGACTTCCGCCCCGCACGCACCCCGGGCGCCAAGATCAAGAAGGTGCCGGGCCAGGGGCCCGCGCCCATCGAGCTCGTCGAGAACCCGGACATCCTGGCCGAGCTGGCGCGCGAGCGCCTGCGACCCGGGCAGGTCGTGGTCGGGTTCGCGGCCGAGACGGGCGACGAGACCGGGGACGTCCTGCACCACGGCCGCGCCAAGGCGCGCCGCAAGGGCGCCGACCTGCTGGTGATCAACCCGGTCGGCGGCGGCCGAGGGTTCGGCACGGACAGCAACGAGGTCACGATCGTCGACGCGCAGGGCGAGACCGTCGCCGAGGCCGCCGGGTCCAAGCGCGAGGTCGCGGACGCGGTGTGGGACGCGGTCCTCAAGCTCTCGCCGCCGCTCGCAGCGACCACGGACTGAGATCTCCTTCACGTCTCAGTGGTCGGATGCCGCGTATCACCTAGCGGGACAGTACGCTGGATCCCATGAGTTCTGACGACCTGCGCCTGTTCACGTCCGAGTCCGTGACGGAAGGCCACCCGGACAAGGTCTGTGATCAGATCTCCGACGCGATCCTCGATGCGCTCCTCGAGCAGGACCCCACCTCGCGTGTCGCGGTCGAGACCATGGTGACCACGGGTCTGGTCCACGTCGCGGGCGAGGTGACGACCAACGCGTACGTCGAGATCCCGCAGATCATCCGCGACGTCGTCCGGGGGATCGGCTACACGTCGTCAGCGATCGGCTTCGACGGCGACTCGTGCGGCGTCTCGGTCTCGATCGGCCAGCAGTCCCCGGACATCGCCCAGGGCGTCGACAAGAGCCTGGAAGAGCGAGACGACTCCTCGGGCCCGAGCATCTCGCGTGACCCGCTCGACGCCCAGGGCGCCGGCGACCAGGGCCTGATGTTCGGCTACGCGAGCGACGAGACCCCCACGCTCCTGCCGTTGCCGATCTTCCTCGCGCACCGCCTGGCCGAGCGCCTCGCCCGGGTCCGCAAGGACGGGTCGCTGCCGGGCCTGCGCCCCGACGGCAAGACGCAGGTGACCATCGGCTACGACGGTGACCGCGCGGTCCGCCTCGACACCGTGGTGCTCTCGACCCAGCACGACGAGGACGTCCTGCAGGAGACGCTGCGCGCACAGGTCGCCGAGCTCGTTGTGGCCCCGGTCCTCGAAGGGCTCGACCTGGACGTCGCAGACTTCCGCCTGCTCGTGAACCCGACCGGCAAGTTCGTGATCGGCGGCCCCCAGGGTGATGCCGGGCTCACAGGCCGCAAGATCATCGTCGACACCTACGGCGGCATGGCCCGGCACGGCGGCGGCGCGTTCTCGGGCAAGGACCCGTCGAAGGTCGACCGTTCGGCCGCCTACGCCACGCGCTGGGTCGCCAAGAACGTCGTCGCGGCCGGGCTCGCGCGCCGTTGTGAGGTCCAGGTCGCGTACGCGATCGGCAAGGCCCACCCCGTGGGCCTGTACGTCGAGACGTTCGGCACCGAGACGGTCCCGGTCGAGCGCATCCGTGCCGCGATCGACCAGGTCTTCGACCTGCGCCCGGCCGCGATCATCGCGGACCTGGACCTGCTGCGCCCCATCTACTCCCAGACCGCGGCCTACGGGCACTTCGGTCGCGAGCTGCCCGACTTCACGTGGGAGCGCACGGACCGGGTCGCCGCGCTCCAGGCCGCGGTCTGACCCGCGTCGCGCGGTTCGCCCGGTGTGGGTGGCGCGTGCTGAGATAGGGCGATGACCAGCCAGGACACCGCTACCGAGGACGCGGGCGAGCAGCTCACGCTGCTCCCCGCTCCCGAGGCGGCTCCGCGGGCTGCGCGGTCCCCGGGCAAAGGGGCACGCCCGGTGGGGGCGCTCGAGCTCTCGAGCGACCTGCCCGTCGCACGCGTGGTCCTCGACCTGTCGCCTCACCACCTGGACCGCACGTTCGACTACCTGGTCCCGGCCGCGATGGCTGCGGGCGTCCAGCCCGGGGTCCGCGTCAAGGCGCGGTTCGGGCCGCAGGAGGTGGACGGGTTCGTCCTGGCCCGGGCCGAGCACAGCGACCACGACGGCCGTCTCGTGCCGCTCAAGCGCCTCGTCTCTCCCGAGCAGGTCCTCACCCCGCAGGTCGCGCAGCTGTGCCGCACGGTCGCGGACCACTACGCGGGCACGCTCTCGGACGTCCTGCGCCTCGCGATCCCGCCGCGTCACGCGCGGGCGGAAGCGGCGCCGTCGGGCAACGAGCCCGTCGTCCCGGACGCCCCGGCTGACCCGAGCGCCGACGCCCCGGGCCCTGCGAGCGCCCCGGAGCCCGCAGCGCCCGGCGCCCGTGCGGGTGCACGTAACCTCGCGGCGCCCGTGGAGGCAGTGGACGCGCCTGCGGGCCCGGCGCGCCCCTCCGAGTGGGCCCCCTACCGCGGCGGCGCCGCGTTCCTGAACCACCTGGTCGGCGGGTCGGTCCCGCGCGCGGTCTGGACGGCCCTGCCGGGCCGCGTGGCCGACGGCGTGCCCGTCCAGGGCGCCCGGGCCGCGGGCAACGAGGACCCGGCGCAGGCCGTCCAGCACTGGGCACTGGCCCTGGCCGAGGCCGTGCGCGCGACCGTGACGGGCGGGCGCGGGGCGCTCGTCGTGCTGCCGGACGCGCGGGACGTCGACCAGATGGCGCGCGCGCTCGAGCTCGCCGGCTACACGGCCCGCACGGCGCGCCAGGACGGGCAGTTCGTGCGGCTCACCGCGGACGAGGGCCCCTCGCCGCGCTACCGCAGCTTCCTCGCGGCGCTGCGGGGCGAGGTACCGATCGTGATCGGCACGCGGGCCGCGGCGTTCGCGCCCGTCCAGGACCTGGGCCTCGTGGCGTGCTGGAACGACGGCGAGGAGACCCTCGCCGAGCCCCGCTCGCCCTACCCGCACGCGCGTGAGGTCCTCGCGCTGCGCAGCGAGCTGGAGGGGGCCGCGTTCCTGCTCGGCTCGGTCAGCCGCACGGTGCAGGCCCAGGCGCTGCTCGAGTCGGGCTGGGCCCGGGAGGTCGCGGCGCCGCGCGAGGTGCTGCGCGCGCGGGCCCCGCGGGTGCGGGCGCTGACGTCGGTCGAGCTCGCGTCGGAGGGGGCTGGGGCCGCCGCGCGCCTGCCGAGCGCGGCGTGGCGTGCCGTGCGGGACGCGCTGGGCGCCGGGCCGGTGCTGGTCCAGGTCCCGCGCGCCGGGTACATGCCCGTGGTGGCGTGCGCCCGCTGCCGCACGGCCGCGCACTGCGGCACGTGCCACGGGCCGCTCATGCTGCCCGGGCCCGGGGCCCCGCCGCAGTGCGCGTGGTGCGGGGCCCTGGCCGGGGCGTGGTCGTGCGACGAGTGCCACTGGACGGGCCTGCGCTCGGTGCGCGTCGGGTCGGGTCGCACGGCCGAGGAGCTCGGCCGCGCCTTCCCGGGCGTGGCGGTGCGCGTCTCGGGGGCGAGCGCCCCGGGCGGGGTGATCGCCGCCGTCGGGCCGCGCCCCGCCGTGGTCGTGGCGACCCCGGGCGCCGAGCCCGTGGCCGAGGGCGGCTACGCGGCCGCGCTGCTGCTCGACGCGGCGCTGAGCACCGCGCACGTGGGGCTCGCGGTCGCCCAGGACGCCCTGCACCGTTGGCTCGCGGCCGCGGGCCTGGTGCGCTCGGCGCGCGAGGGCGGCCAGGTGCTGCTCGTGGGCGACGCGGCCCCGGGGCCCACCAACGCCCTGGTGCGCTGGGACCCGGCGGGGTTCGCGGACCGCGAGCTGGCCGAGCGCCGCGAGCTCGACCTGCCGCCCGCGGTGCGGGTCGCCGCGGTCACGGGGGACCGGCAGGCCGTGGACGCGGTCGTCGCCCGGGTGGGCCTGGCGGACGCCTCGACGACGCTCGGGCCGGTAGAGGTCGCCGAGGCCGCGGGACGCCCCGCGCGCGGCGGCCCGGCGCGCGACCCGTCGCTGCAGCCGCCCGTGCGCACGATCGTGCGTGTGCCGCTCCGCGAGGGGCGCCGGCTCGCGCGCGAGCTCTCGGCCTCCCTCGCGGTGCGCTCGGCGAAGCGAGAAGGTGGGACCGTCCGCGTCCAGCTCGACCCCAAGGAGATGTTGTGAACCCCGCCACGCCCCCGACCCCGAGCACCGACCCCGGGGGGAGCGCCCCCGCCCCCGTGATCGACACCGTGCTCTTCGACTTCGGCAACGTCCTGGTGACGTGGGACCCGTACGCGGCCTACGAGGGACGCATGGCCCGCGCCGACGTCGAGGCCTTCTTCGAGGCCGTCGACTTCCCCACGTTCAACGCGCGCCAGGACGCGGGCCGGTCCTGGGCCGACGCGCGCCGCGAGCTCGCCGAGCACCACCCCGAGCACGTGAGCACGCTCGACGTGTACACCGAGAACTTCGCGGCGAGCCTCGTGGGGCCCGTGCCCGGCACCGAGGAGGTCGTGCGCGAGCTGCTCGCGCTCGGCGTCCGGCTGTACGGGCTCACTAACTGGTCCGCGGAGATGTTCCACGAGGCCGAGCCCGCCGCGCCGGCGGTCGGGCTCATGGAGGACGTCCTGGTCTCGGGGCGCGTGGGGCTCGTCAAGCCGGACCCGCGCATCTTCGAGGTCGCGGCCGAGCGCTTCGCGCTGGACCCCGCGCGCACGCTCTTCGTCGACGACTCCGTGGCGAACGTCACGGCCGCCCGGGCGCTGGGCTTCCGGACGCTGCGCTTCGAGCACGTCGAGGGGCTGCGCGCGAGGCTGCGAGAGCTCGGCGTCCAGGTCGCCGCGGCCTGATCCGCGCCCTGACCCGGCCCGGGCGCTCACGCCGCACCGGGCCCCGCGCACCGCCCGGTCCGGGCCGCCCGCGGTGCAGCGCCGTCCCTGCCCGCAGGGGTGCACCGCCTAGACTCGCCCCATGCGTGTGCTCTTCGCCGGAACCCCGGAAGCGGCCGTCCCGGCCCTCGATGCCCTGATCGACTCCCGGCACGAGGTGGTCGCCGTCCTCACCCGCGCCGACGCACCCTCGGGCCGCGGCCGCAAGCTGACCCCGAGCCCCGTGCGGGTCCGGGCCGAGGAGGCCGGGATCCCGGTCCTCACCGACCGGCCCCGCGGCGCGGAGTTCGTCGCCCGGCTCGAGGCCCTCGAGATCGACTGCGCACCCGTCGTGGCGTACGGGCAGATCCTGCGCCGCGAGGTGCTCGACGTGCCCCGCTACGGCTGGGTCAACCTGCACTTCTCGGTGCTGCCCGCCTGGCGCGGCGCAGCCCCCGTGCAGCGCGCGATCATCGCGGGCGACGAGGTCACCGGCGCCACGACCTTCCTCCTCGAGGAGGGCCTGGACACCGGCCCCGTGCTGGGCACCGCGACCGAGACCATCCGCCCCCGCGACACCGCGGGCGACCTCCTGGGACGCCTGGCGACCTCGGGGGCCGGCCTGCTCGTGGCCACGCTCGACGCGATCGAGGACGGCGTGGCCTCCCCGGTCGCCCAGCCCGCCGAGGGCGTCAGCACCGCCGCCAAGCTCCTCCCGGAGGACGCGCACGTGCACTGGGCCCACCCGGCGCTCGCGATCGACCGTCAGGTGCGCGGCTGCACGCCCGCACCCGGGGCCTGGACCACGCTGCCCGACGGTGCCCGCCTGGGCCTGGGACCCGTCGCGCCGCGCCCCGACGTGCAGGACCTGGCCCCCGGCGAGCTGCGCGCCGGCAAGCGCGAGGTCCTCGTGGGCACCGGCACGCACGCGGTCGCGCTCGGCGAGGTCGCCCCCGTGGGCAAGAAGCACATGGCCGCGACCGACTGGGCCCGCGGCGCCCGCCTGGGCGACCACGTCGTCCTGGGGACCCCCGACGACACGAAGGACCACGCATGAGCGGCGAGGCACGCACCCCCGGAAGCCCCCAGCGCGGCGGGGGCACCGGACCCGACCGGCCCGGCGGCGACCGCCGCGACGCCCAGGGCCGCGAGCGCGGCGCGGCCCGCGCCCGGGGCGCGGGCCAGCGGTCGGAGTCGGCGCCCTCCCAGCGGGCCAAGGTGACCGACCCCGCGCGCAACGTCGCGTTCGACGTCCTGCAGGAGGTCGCGTCCTCCGACGCCTACGCGAACCTCGTCCTGCCGCCCCTGCTGCGCGTGCGCGGCATCCGCGGGCGCGACGCGGCCTTCGCGACCGAGCTCGCCTACGGCACCCTGCGCCTGCGCGGGCGCTACGACGCGATCGTCTCCCGGTGCGTGGACCGCCCGCTCGACCAGGTCGACCCGAACGTGCTCGACCTGCTGCGCCTGGGCGCCCACCAGCTCCTGGGCATGCGCGTGGCCCAGCACGCGGCCGTCTCGGAGACCGTGGGCCTGGCCCGCGCCCGCGCCGGGGCGGGCAGCGCCCAGTTCGTCAACGCGGTCCTGCGCAAGATCTCCCGCTCGACCCTCGAGGAGTGGCTCGAGGTCATCTCCGCCGACGCGCCCGACGACGTCACGCGCCTCGCGATCACCCAGTCCCACCCCGTGTGGATCGCCCGCGCCATGCGCGAGGCACTGGTCGGCACGGGACGCTCGGCCGACGACCTGGCCGAGCTCCTCGAGGCCGACAACACCGCACCCCGGGTGACCCTCGTCGCGCGCCCCGGACTGGTCAGCCGCGAGCGCCTCGCGGGCGAGGTCACGCACGACGTGCGCGGGGACGCCACCACGGCCCCCGGGCGCTGGGCGCCCACGGCCCTGGTCCTGTCCGGCTCGGACCCGGCCGCGATCCCCGCGGTCCGCCACGGGGCCGCGGGCGTCCAGGACGAGGGCAGCCAGCTCGTGACCCTCGCGTTCGCCGCGGTGCCCACGCTGCCCAGCGTGCCCGAGCACACCACTGCAGGCGCCGGCACCGGTGGGACGGCGGGCGACCTGCCCGACGGCGCAGCCAACCCCGACGAGCGCTGGCTCGACCTGTGCGCGGGCCCCGGCGGCAAGGCCGCGCTCCTGGCGTCCCTCGCGGGCGAGCAGGGCGCACGCATCGTCGCGAACGAGGTCGCCCCGCACCGGGCCCGCCTGGTCGAGCAGGCGCTCGCGGCCGTGCCCGCGGACGCGGTCGAGCGCGTGCAGGTGGGCGACGGTCGCCGGGTGGGGGTCGAGGAGCCCGGCGCGTACGACCGCGTCCTGGTCGACGCGCCCTGCACCGGTCTGGGGGCGCTGCGCCGGCGCCCCGAGTCGCGCTGGCGCCGCACCCCCGGCGACATCGCGACCCTCACGACGCTGCAGCGCGAGCTCCTCGGCTCGGCCCTGGACGCCGTGCGCCCCGGCGGCGTCGTCGGGTACGTCACGTGCTCCCCGCACCTCGCGGAGACCCAGCTCGTGGTCAAGGACGTCCTGGCCGGGCGCGACGACGTCGAGGTCCTCGACGCGGCCGCGGCCGTGCGGCAGGTCGCGGGGGACGACATCCCCCTCGCGGACCGCACCGACGTGCAGCTGTGGCCGCACGTGCACGGGACCGACGCGATGCACCTGACGCTGCTGCGCCGTCGGGCCTGAGCGCTGCCGTCCGCGGCCGGGCCGGGTGGTGAAGACCACCCGGCCCGGCCCTTCCGCGTCTCCGCACGCGGAGCGGGTGCACTCTAGGCTGGTGCCCATGTCCGCACTCATCGCCCCCAGCATCCTGTCCGCCGACTTCGCGAACCTCGAGCGCGACCTGGGCGCGATCGCGACCGCCGACTACGCGCACGTCGACGTGATGGACAACCACTTCGTGCCCAACCTGACCCTGGGGCTGCCGATCTTCGAGCGCCTGGCCCAGGTGTCCCCGGTGCCGATCGACGCGCACCTCATGATCGCCGACCCGGACCGCTGGGCTCCCGGCTACGCCGAGGCCGGCGCCGCGTCCGTCACCTTCCACGCCGAGGCCGCCACGGCCCCCGTGCGCCTGGCGCGCGAGCTGCGCCGCCTGGGCTCGCGCGCGGGCCTCGCGCTGCGCCCCGCGACGTCGGTCGAGCCGTTCCTCGACCTGCTGCCCGAGTTCGACATGCTCCTGGTCATGACTGTCGAGCCGGGCTTCGGCGGCCAGTCCTTCATCGACGGCACGCTGCCCAAGATCCGCCGCATCCGCGACGCCGTGTCCGAGGCCGGCCTCGACGTGTGGATCCAGGTCGACGGCGGCGTCTCGCGCGCCACGATCGAGCGCGCAGCCGAGGCCGGGGCCAACGTGTTCGTCGCGGGCTCGGCGGTCTACGGGGCGGAGAACATCCCCGAGGAGATCGCGGCCCTGCGGGCGCTCGCGGAGGGCCACGCGCACTGACGTCGTTCACATCGGTCCAGCCCGCGGGACGGGCAGGTCCGCGTGCCCGCCGTCGAACGCCGGTGTGGCATGCTGGGTGGAGACGAGAAGCCGGGCCCGGCGCGCACCTTCGGTGGGCGGGGTCCGGGCTCGACAGCATGAGCAGTACGCACACACGTGCTCCGGGGTCGGTGTAATTCCGAGCCGGCGGTGACAGTCCGCGACCCACGCCTCGGCGTGGTTGACCTGGTGGAACTCCAGGACCGACGGTGAAAGTCCGGATGGGAGGAAGTACGTGGCGGCGCGGGGCGGAGCCCTGTGCCGTGGTGTCGTGACGTCCGTGGACCCTCGGGTCCCGTGGCGTCCGCCACCCCTCACCCCGGAGCGTCGTGCTCACCGGGAGGAGGACGTATGGGCGCCAGGCCCACCCTGACGATCGACGCCGCGATGGTGCGCGCGCTTGAGCTGGCCGCGCGCGGTCCGGCGCACGGCCCCAACCCGCGCGTGGGCTGTGTCCTGCTGGGGGCCGTGCCCCGCCCGTTGGACTCCCTGCCCGACGGCGCCGCTCCCGGACCCGTGGACGACGCACCCCGGGCGGTGCTCGCCGAGAGCTTCCACCGGGGCGCGGGCACCGCGCACGCCGAGGCCGCGGCCCTGGCCGACGCCCGCGCGCGCGGCGTGGACGTGCGCGGCGCGACGGCCGTGGTGACGCTCGAGCCCTGCAACCACACCGGACGCACCGGGCCCTGCGCCCAGGCGCTGCTGGACGCGGGCGTGGCCGAGGTCGTCTACGCCGTGGGCGACCCGAACCCCGCCGCCACCGGGGGCGCCGAGCGCCTGCGCGCGGCCGGGGTGCGCGTCGCCGCGGGGTTGCGCGAGGCCGAGGGCGAACGGCTGCTCGGCCCGTGGCTGGTCGCGGTGCGCCGCGGGAGCCCGTACGTGACCCTCAAGCTCGCCTCGACCCTGGACGGGCGCGTGGCGGCCCCCGACGGCACCTCGCAGTGGATCACCGGTCCGGTCGCGCGCGCGCACGCCCACCGGGTGCGAGCGCAGGTCGACGCGATCCTCGTGGGCACCGGCACGGTCCTGGCCGACGACCCGTCGCTCACGGCGCGCACACCGGTCGCCTCGCCCGCGAGCGCCGCTCACGGTGACGAGCGTGCGGCCGGGCCCGAGCACGAGCTCGCGGAGGATCGGCCGGTGACGGCAGGTGGTGGGGTGGTCGGGCCCGAGCCCGGGCTTGCCGACCATCAGCCGGTGAGGGTCGTCGTCGGGCTCCGTGACCTTCCGGCGCACGTGCGGCTCGCTCCGGGCGGGGCCTGGAGGGCCGACGGCGGCGGGCCCGTGCTGCACCTGCGCACGCGCGACGTGCGGGCCGTGCTGGCCGACCTGGGCGCTCGCGAGGTGCGTCACGTCCTGGTCGAGGGCGGGCCCGGCCTGGCGACCGCGTTCCTCGCGGCCGGGGTGGTCGACGAGATCCACGCCTACCTCGCCCCCGTGCTGCTGGGGGCGGGCCTGGGTGCGGTGGGCGACCTGGGCGTGAGCACGCTCGCGGGCGCTCCCCGCTTCACCACGCACGACGTGCGCCGCCTGGGCGAGGACGTCCTGGTCGTGGCCCGCGCCTCACCCGCTGCCCCCGCACACCATCCGAGCACCGTCCCCAGCACCACCCCCGAACAGGAGAGCTGATGTTCACCGGAATCGTCGAAGAGATCGGTACGGTCCGCGAGATCGCGTTCCCGGGCGGTCAGGAGTCCGACGCGGTCCTGACCGTGCACGGCCCCCTGGCCACCTCGGACGCGCACCTGGGCGACTCGATCGCGGTCAACGGCGTGTGCCTGACAGTGACGGGTGTGGGTCAGGACGGCACGTTCACGGCCGACGTGATGCCCGAGTCGCTGCGCCGCACCGCGCTCGGCGACCTGGCCGCCGGGTCGCCGGTGAACCTCGAGCGGGCCGTGCGGGCCGACACGCGCCTGGGCGGGCACATCGTCCAGGGCCACGTCGACGGCGTCGGCGAGCTCGTGAGCCGCACGCCGGGCGAACGGTGGGAGGATCTGGTCCTGTCCGCGCCCGCGGGCCTGACCCGCTACGTCGCGGAGAAGGGCTCGATCACGGTCAGCGGCGTCTCCCTGACCGTGACGCACGTGGGCGAGACGACGTTCGGCGTCTCGCTGATCCCCACCACGCTCGAGGCCACGATCCTGGGCTCGCTCGTGCCGGGCGACCGGGTCAACCTCGAGGTCGACGTGATCGCGAAGTACGTCGAGCGCCTGCTCGGCGCCCGCGAGCCCCACCGGGACGGCGCCTCGGGCGCGAGGACCCCCTCGACCGCCACCGACCTGCTCGGCACGAGCGCAGCACAGGAACGGGCACCGCGATGAGCACCCTCCCGGGCAGTGAAGAACCCGCCGTCCCCGCCTCGGCCCCGCACGTCGACCCCGTGCGCACCGGCACCATCGAGGAGGCCCTGGACGCGATCCGCGCGGGGCGCCCCGTCCTGGTCGCCGACTCCCCGGACCGTGAGAACGAGGCCGACGTGATCTTCGCGGCCCGCACCGTGACCCCCGAGTGGGTCGCGTGGACGATCCGTCACTCCTCGGGCTACCTGTGCGCGCCCATGCCGGCCGCGCGCGCCGACGCCCTGGACCTGCCGCTCATGGTCCCGCACAGCCAGGACCCGCGGCGCACGGCGTACACGGTCACGGTCGACGCGGCCACGGGCGTGACCACGGGCATCTCCGCGGCCGACCGGGCCCGGACCCTGCACGTCCTGGCCGACCCCGCCTCGGGCTCGGGCGACCTCATCCGCCCGGGGCACGTCCTGCCCCTGCGGGCCGTGCCGGGCGGGGTGCTGCACCGTGCCGGGCACACCGAGGCCGCGGTCGACCTGGTGCGCCTGGCCGGGGCGGGCGAGGTCGGGGGGATCGCCGAGCTCGTCAACGACGACGGCACCATGATGCGGCTCGACGACGCCGCGCACGCCGCCGCGGAGGCGGGCCTGGTCCTCATCACCATCGCGGACCTCATCGCCTGGCGCCGCGAGCACGACCCCGTCGTGCCCGAGCACGAGGCCGCACCGAGGGCCACGCCCCGCGTGCAGGCCACGAGCGTCGCCGACCTGCCCACCGCGCACGGGCACTTCCGCGTCCATGGCTACCGCGACCTGCGCACGGGGGCCGAGCACGTGGCCCTGGTGCCCGTGGCGGTGCCCGCCGGGGGAGGGGGCGCCGTCGACCCGGGTCCGGGTGGCGCGGGCGCGTCACCGCTCGTGCGCGTGCACTCCGAGTGCCTGACCGGGGACGCGTTCGGGTCGCTGCGCTGCGACTGCGGCCCCCAGCTGCAGGCCTCCATGGAGCGCGTGGCCGCCCAGGGCGGGGCCGTGGTGTACCTGCGCGGGCACGAGGGCCGCGGGATCGGCCTGCTCGCCAAGATCGGCGCCTACGAGCTCCAGGACGCGGGCTTCGACACCGTGCAGGCCAACCTCGAGCTCGGCTGGCCCGTGGACCGGCGCGAGTACGGGGCCGCGGCCGCGATCCTCACCGACCTGGGCCTGGACCACGTCACGCTGCTGACGAACAACCCGGCCAAGGTCACGGGCCTGGCCGCGCACGGCATCGACGTCGTGGACGCCCACCGGCTCGAGGTCGGGCACGGCGAGCACAACCACGGGTACCTCATGACCAAGAAGGTCGCGATGGGCCACCTCCTGGACACCCTCGAGATCACGCCCGAGCCGACCACCGTCCCCGGGCCCGTACCGACCGACCCCACCAGCACACCCACCACCACCGAGGAGAGCGACCGATGAGCGGCGCAGGAGCACCCCAGATCACCGTCGACGGCACCGGGCTACGGGTCACCGTGGTCGCCGCCAGCTGGCACACCGAGGTCATGGACGGCCTCCTCGCGGGGGCCCGCCGGGCGCTCGCGGCCGCGCACGTCACGCACGTCAAGGAGATCCGGGTCCCGGGCTCGTTCGAGCTGCCCGTGGCCGCGGCGCGGGCGGCCGAGCACGGCGCGGACGCGGTGATCGCGCTCGGCGTCGTGATCCGCGGGGGGACCCCGCACTTCGAGTACGTGTGCTCGGCCGCGACCACGGGCCTGACGGACGTCTCGGTGCGCACGGGGGTCCCGGTGGGCTTCGGGGTCCTCACGTGCGACGACGAGCAGCAGGCGCTGGACCGTGCGGGGCTGCCCGGATCGCGCGAGGACAAGGGGGCCGAGGCCGTCGAGGCGGCGATCGCGACCGTCGTGGCGCTGCGCGACCTCTGAGGTCTCGTCCGGCGGGTCGTCGGCGGGCCCGTCGGCCGGGCGCGGGACCGATGGGTGACCGGTGGGCGGGACGGTTGGGCCCGCCGGTCACGGGGCGACTACCCTGGTCGGGTGAAGACGTTCGAAGGGCTGTTCGCCGAGCTCACCGAGAAGGCCACCACCCGACCCGCCGGTTCCGGCACGGTTGCGGAGCTGGATGCCGGTGTCCATGCGATCGGGAAGAAGATCGTCGAGGAGGCCGCCGAGGTATGGATGGCGGCCGAGTACGAGGGTGACGACAAGACGGCCGAGGAGGTCTCCCAGCTCCTGTACCACGTGCAGGTGCTGCTGCTGGCCAAGGGCCTGACCCTGCAGGACGTGTACAAGCATCTGTGAGCCCGGCCAGGTCCGGGTCCAGGGGGAGGCGCACGGGGGCTCAGGCACCCGGGTCGCTTCCCTCACGCATGTCCGTCGTCCGCAGTCGTCCACCGTCCGTCCCTGCGTGCCGGCCGTCGCCGGCGCACCGACCGGGTGATCGGTCGTCCTGACCGCCCCGTTCCCCGAACTCCCCAAGAAACGCGAGGATCTCGTGCTCCGCATCGCCGTTCCCAACAAGGGCTCCCTGTCCGAGCCCGCCGTCGACATGCTCCGCGAGGCCGGCTACCGCCAGCGCCGCGACACCCGTGAGCTCGTGCTCGCGGACCCGGACAACGACGTCGAGTTCTTCTTCCTGCGCCCGCGCGACATCGCGGTGTACGTGGGCACCGGCACGGTCGACGCCGGCATCACGGGCCGCGACCTGCTGCTCGACTCGGGGGCCGCGGCCGTCGAGCACATGCAGCTGGGCTTCGCGGGCTCCACGTTCCGCTACGCGGCCCCCGTGGGCACCATCAAATCCCTCGACCAGGTCGAGGGCCTGCGCGTGGCCACCTCCTACGAGGTCCTGGTGGAGAACCACCTGCGCGCCAACGGCGTCACGGCCTCGGTCGTGCACCTGGACGGCGCGGTCGAGTCCGCGGTCCAGCTCGGCATCGCCGACGTCGTCGCGGACGTCGTGTCCACGGGCACGACCCTGCGCGGGGCGGGCCTGGAGGTCTTCGGCGACCCGATCCTGAAGTCCGAGGCCGTCCTGATCCGCCCGGCCTCGGTGAGCGACGACGCGGTCTCCGCGGGCCTGGAGACGCTCACGCGCCGCCTGCTGGGCGTCCTCACGGCCCGTCAGTACGTCCTGATGGACTACGACGTGCCCGCACACCTCGTCGAGGCCGCGGTGGCCCTCACGCCCGGCCTGGAGTCCCCGACGGTCTCCCCGCTGCACGACCGCGACTGGGCGGCCGTGCGCGCCATGGTGCGCCGCGACCAGACGAACAAGCTCATGGACGCCCTCTACGAGGTCGGGGCGCGCGCGATCCTCGTGACCTCGATCCACGCCTGCCGCCTCTGAGGCCACGGGCCACCCTGCCCGGCGACCGTTGCCCGGTGCCTCGACGCGTCGTCCTCGCGCGGGGGTCACCGGGCATCGTCGTTCCCGGATACCCCCGCAGCCCCGGCCGGGCCTGGTGAGCGCCCGGGGCGCCCTGCGCACGAGCCGGTGAGAGCGCACGAGCGCGGGGTCCGCCCCCCGCGGCGCTCAGCGCCCCGGGCGCTCGTCGCTCGCCAGCACCTGGTACATGGCGTGGTCCTGCCAGCGGCCCGCGATCTGCAGGTAGCCCGGGGCCAGGCCGTACCGGGTGAACCCGTTGCGTTCGAGCACACGCTGCGAGGCGGTGTTGTGCACGAGGGTCTCGGCCTGCACACGGTGCAGACCCAGCGGCCCGAACGCGTGGTCGACCATCTCTCCCACGGCCGCGGTCGCCAGGCCCCGCCCGTTGTGCGCCTCGTCGACCCAGTAGCCCAGGGCGCACGAGCGCAGGGCTCCCCGCACGATCCCCGAGGCGATGATCCAGCCGACGACCCGCCCGTCCTCGGTCACCACGACCCGGGCCGCGACGCTCCCGGCACGTTCCTGCGCGAGCGCCGCGGCGACGCTCGCGTGCTGGCCCGCGAGCGTGAACCACTCCTCGGGGCGCTCGGGCTCGAACGGGGCGAGGAACTCCCGGTTGGTGCGCAGGAGGTCGGCCAGGGCCGAGGCGTCGTCGGGGTGCAGGGCACGGGTGGTGGGCACGCCCCATGGTCCCTCACCCGGCGGCCGCGTCCCGCGACGAGGTCACGGGGTGGACCGAGGCACCCGCGCGCCGGGCGTCGACCCGGCCTCGAGCACGGGGGAGGATGGAGGCGTGAGCAGCCACGTCGCACCGGCCGCCGGAGACCTGCCCGGCGACCCCTACGCCCCCTTCCGGCCCCGCTGGGGCACCGCGGTCGCCTACACGGCCGCGGTCGTGATCCTGGCCGGGTGCACGTTCGTCGCCCTGGTCGCCACCGGGCCAGGAACCGACTCGGGGTGGAACAAGGCCGCCACCATCGGCGTCGGGGCGTTCTGCGCGCTGATCCTGTGGCGCCTGGGACAGGTCCGGGCCACCGTGACCCCCGAACAGCTCACGGTCCACAACATCCTCTTCACCCGCCGCCTGGAATGGGCCGAGGTCCTCTCCGTGCGCTTCGGCCCCGGCGACCCCTGGGTGCGCCTGGACCTCTCCGACGGCAAGGCGCTCGCGGTCATGGGCATCCAGCGTGCGGACGGGGCGCGGCGCAGCGAGGAGCAGGCCGCCCGCCTCGCGGCCCTCGTCCAGGCCCTGGGCGAGGCGCCCGAGGACTGACGCGGCGCCGTCGGGCGTCCCGCAGCCCGGCCCCCGCTCCCGTGCGCACCGCCCCGGGTCCCGGGAACGCGTGAGGGCCCCCGGAACCTGACGGTTCCGGGGGCCCTCACGTCGTGCTCAGCGGCCCGAGGTCAGGCCGAGCGAGAGATCAGCGCTCACCCGTGCGGTAACGGGGAGCCTTGCGCTCGCCGCCACGCTCGGGACGCTCGTCGTAGCGACCGGCCGGGCCGTGGCCCGAGTAGCCGCCCGAACGGGGAGCGGAGCCACCGGCACGGGGGGCACGGCCACCCTGGGGCGCGCCCTGGTCGACCTGGATGCGCAGCGACTTGCCGGCGACTCGCGCCCGCGAGATGCGGTCGATCGTGGCCGAGTCGAGCGGCGTCGCGATGTCCACCAGCGAGAAGCTCGGGAAGATGTCGATCTTGCCGAGGTCCTTGCCGTTGAGGCCACCCTCGTTCGTCAGGGCCCCCACGATGCCCGACGGCTGGGCGCCGTGCGTGTGCCCGACGGCCAGGCGGTACCGGGTGCCCACGGCGTCGCGGCGGATGCCACGCTCGCCGCCACGGCCACCCTCACGCGGACCGCGGGAGTCACGGTCACCGTAGGGACGCGACTCGCGCTCACGGCGAGCGTTCTTGGCCTCGGCGCGCTGCGCCTCGAAGAGCTCCTGCTCCTCGCGGGCCTTGGGGCCGTCGTCGCCGACCGACAGGGCGACCAGCACGGCCGCCAGGTCGATGGGGTCCACGTCCGACTCGGCGACGTACGCCGCGACCAGGTCGCGGTACATCGACAGGCGACCGGCAGCCTGACGCTCGGCCACCTGACCCAGGATGCGGCGCGCCTTGTGCGCGGACACGTCCGCGGGGGAGGGCACGTCGACCTCCTCGAGCGTCGCGCGGATCGTCTTCTCGATGAACTTCAGACGGTTGCGCTCGCCCGGGGTCACGAAGCTCAGGGCCTCGCCCGTGCGCCCGGCACGGCCCGTACGACCGATGCGGTGCACGTACGCCTCGGGCTCGCCCGGCAGGTCGAAGTTCACGACCAGGCCGATGCGGTCCACGTCCAGGCCGCGCGCCGCGACGTCCGTCGCGACCAGCACGTCCAGGGCGCCCGAGCGCAGGCGCTCGACGATCTTCTCGCGGTCCTTCTGCGCCACGTCACCCGAGATCGTGGCCGCCGAGATGCCGCGCTCGACGAGAGCCGAACCGACCTCCTCGGCCGCACCACGGGTACGGGTGAAGACGATCGCCGCGTCGGCGTCCGAGGTCGCGAGCACCCGCACCAGGGCACCGGTCTTGTGACGGAACGGCACCACCGAGTACGTCTGACGCACCGACGTGACCGTCGAGGACTGACGCGTGACCGCGATCTCGACCGGGTCGTTCAGGTGCTGGGCGGCCACGCGACGGATCGGGGCCGGCATCGTCGCGGAGAACAGGGCGACCTGACGCTCACGCGGAGCCTGGCCGAAGATCTTCTCGACGTCCTCGGCGAAGCCCATGCGCAGCATCTCGTCGGCCTCGTCCAGGACCAGGTAACGGATGTCGTCCAGCACCAGGCTGCGACGCTCGAGGTGGTCCATCACGCGGCCAGGGGTCCCGACGACGATCTGGGCGCCACGCTGCAGCGCACGCTGCTGAGGCTGGTAGGGGGAGCCGCCGTAGACCGCGACGACCTCGATGCCCGGCACGTGCTTGGCGAACGACTCGATCGCCTCGGCGACCTGCATCGCGAGCTCACGCGTCGGAGCCAGGACCAGGCCCTGGACACGACCCAGGTTCGGGTCGATCGCAGCCAGCATCGGCAGACCGAACGCGGCCGTCTTGCCCGTACCGGTCTGGGCGACGCCCGTGATGTCACGCCCCGAGAGCAGTGCAGGGATCGCCCGCTCCTGGATGGCGGAAGGAATGGTGAAGCCCAGGTCCGTCACGGCCTGGAGGATGTTCGTGGGCAGACCGAGGTCCGCGAACGTGGGGCCCGACTGCTCGGCAGGAGCCGGCGCCTGGGCCGCCTCGACCTGGTCCTGGGCGTACGAGGGCGCAGAGGTGTCAAGAGACATAGAGATGTGTTCAACCGTTTCGCTGAGGGTGGGAGTTACGCGTGGTTGCCAAGTCGGCTCTCCACTGGCCGCACTCCCGAACACACACCGGTGACTCGCCCGCGCTAAGAAGCGGCGGGCCACACTCACACGAACACGCGGGAACAGCGACGAACTCCAGATTGTGCTGCCAGTCTACGCGACGCCCGTCCCCAGCAGGGGCTCGAGCCCGGTGACCTCCACCACAAGCCCCCGGAACGCCAACGGACGCAGACGAAACCAGCACACGCACAACGCCCCGCGCCCGCGCCGAGTTCCACATTGCCGTTGTCACACACACCACGTCCCACACAAAACATGCCAAACCCGGAAGAACACCCCGAGCAACACCGTAAATGCCCCACCACACCGCCCCCACGCCCCTAGGATGACCACCCGTAGGATGAAGACGGACAAGCGATGCGCAAGACGCAGTGAGCAACGGACGGTGGGCGTGGCAGCAGGGCAAGAGGTCAGCTCGCGCATCCTCACCATCCCCAACGCCATCAGCTTCCTCCGGCTCGCCCTCGTCCCCCTCTTCGCCGTCCTCATCGTCCGCGGCGACGACGCCTGGGCGCTCGCGGTCCTGGCCATCTCCGGGGCGTCGGACTGGCTCGACGGCGTCCTCGCACGCCGCCTGAACCAGGTCACCAAGCTCGGGCAGATGCTCGACCCGGCAGCCGACCGCCTCTTCATCTTCGTGACCCTCCTCGGCCTCGCCTGGCGCGACGTCGTGCCGCTGTGGCTCGTGCTCGTCATCGTGGCCAGGGACCTGACGCTGCTGGCTCTGCTGCCGGCGCTCACACGCCGCGGCTACGGCCCGCTGCCCGTGAGCTTCGTCGGCAAGGCTGCGACGTTCGCGCTGCTCTACGCCTTCCCTCTGCTCCTGCTCGCCGAGAGTCCCGGTGCCCTGGGGGCCACGGCCTCGATCATCGGCTGGGCGTTCACCTGGTGGGGAGTCGGTCTCTACTGGCTCGCCGGGTTCCAGTACGTCCGCCAGACCCGGCAGCTCCTCGCTCCCAGCCACCGCCCCGACCCTCAGGACACGGCCGCAGGATGACCCACGCACCTCGCAACGACGCGCCCGCTCCCCGCCGCCCCCCGCGGGTCGACGCCTCGATGACCTTGCTGACCGAGGTCATGGACCGCCCGCTCGACCCCGGCTACGCCGAGGCCGCCGCGCGCCGCGCGACCGGGCAGGAGCAGTCGAAGGGCCCTCGCACCTGGCTCCTGGTCGTGACGTTGGGCGTCCTGCTCGGCTTCGTCACGACGACGGCCACGGTCGACCTCAGGGCTCCCCAGGGGTCCGCGATCGCCGCCCGACAGGTCCTCGAGGACGAGATCACCGACCGCCGGGAGGCCGTCGACGACCTCGCCGCACGCGCCACGGCCCTCAGCGAGGAGACCGAGGCCCTCCAGACCCAGGCGCTCTCCGACATCGACCCCGCCCTCCTGGAGTCGCTCAAGGTCGACGGCGTGACGAACGGTTCGATCGCCGTGACGGGACCGGGGATCGTCGTGACGCTCAAGGACGCACCGGCGGGGCTCGGGGCGTCCGACGAGGACTCGTTCCAGAAGAAGGTCCAGGACATGGACCTCCAGCACGTCGTCAACGGCCTCTGGGCCTCGGGAGCAGAAGCGATCGCGATCAACGGGCAGCGTCTGACCCCGCTCAGCGCCGTGCGCAGCGCGGGCGAGGCGATCCTCGTGGACCTCCAGCCCCTGATCGGCCCGTACCGCGTCGAGGCGATCGGAGATCCCGACACCCTCGAGACCACGTTCGCCCGGTCGGCCGCGCAGGACTACCTGATGACCATCAGCCAGGCCTGGGGCATCCAGCAGAGCCGCGTCGCGCAGAGCAAGCTCTCGCTCCCCGGGAACGGGGTGCAACGCCTGTACTACGCGCACGCCGTAGACTCCACCGCAACCGGGGGCGACGAGCCCGCGGGCACCGACAGTTCACCCGCAGAGCAGGAGAGCACGGAATGATCGCAGTCGTCGGACTGGTCCTGGGCGTCGTGGCGGGGCTCGTGCTCCAGCCCACCGTGCCCGTAGCGCTCCAGCCCTACCTGCCCATCGCGGTGGTCGCCGCGCTCGACGCTCTCTTCGGCGGCCTGCGCGCCATGCTCGACGGGCTGTTCGACGACAAGGTCTTCCTCGTCTCGTTCCTGTCCAACGTCGTCGTCGCGGCGCTCATCGTCTTCCTCGGCGACCAGCTCGGCGTGGGCACGCAGCTCTCGACGGGCGTCGTGGTCGTCCTCGGCATCCGCATCTTCTCCAACGCCGCTGCCATCCGCCGGCACCTGTTCAAGGCGTAGGACCAGCGATGGCGAAGAACCCGACACCCGACGACGCGGCACTGCCCGAGGAGTCCCCGGTCGAGGAGACGACCCCGCAGGACGGCAGCGTGGCAGAGCCCGCCGAGCCCTTGCCCGCCACGGGCGAGGCCACGGACGCGGACGCCGCAGACGAGATCGAGCCCGACGTCCCCGCGGCCCCGGACGAGGTGCCCGTGCCCGTCGAGGCGTCCGAGCCGGTCGAGCCTGAGACGCCCGTCGCGGTCGTCGGCGCGTCCGACGTGCCGCAGGACGATGCTCGCGCAGACGTCGCGACCGACGACCCCGGCACGATCGGCCACCTGCCGGACCCCGCTCCGGCGACCCCGGCACCGGAGACGGCCGCCGAGGTCGTCGCGCAGGCCCCCGCAGGGCCGTCTGCCGACGCGGACCGCGGTGCCGACGAGGCGCTGGCGACCACCGGTGCCACCGAGGTGATCTCCGTCGCGCCCGGGACGACCAGCGCGCTCGCCGAGGCCGCAGCGCCGGGCGGGGGAGACGTCGTCGGGCAGGACGGCCCGGTCGAGCCGCAGCCCGCCCCGCGACCACGCCCGACGGCGCACGGTCGCCACGAGGCGGCCGCGTCGCCCTCTGCTGACGCTCCGGGAGGGTGGTCCAAGCTCGGGCACGCGATGCGTCCCCAGCTCACACGCTCCAAGCTGCTCGCAGGTCTGCTGTGCGCGCTGCTCGGGTTCGCGCTCGCCGTCCAGGTGAGTCAGACGCAGGAGCAGCAGCTCTCGTCGTTGCGGCAGAGCGACCTGGTGCGCCTCCTCGACGAGGTCACGCAGCGTGCGAACGAGCTCGAGGAGCGGGTCGCGACGCTCCAGTCGACGCGTGACGAGCTCAAGTCGGGGTCGGGGCAGCAGCAGGCGGCCCTCGAGCTGGCGCAGAAGCAGTCCGAGTCCCAGGGGATCCTCTCGGGCCGTCTGCCCGCCGAGGGCCCGGGGATCGAGCTGTCGATCGTCGAGCCCGGCCAGCCGCTCACGGCTCCCAAGATGTTCAACATCCTCGAGGAGCTGCGCAACGCGGGAGCCGAGGTCGTCGAGGTCAACGGCGTCCGCCTCGTCACGAGCAGCTACTTCGAGGACAGGGACGGCGGGATCGTCGTCGACGGCCAGAAGATCACCTCGCCCTACCGGTGGACCGTGATCGGCGACCCGTCGACGCTCGAGACGGCCCTCGAGATCCCTGGCGGGGCCATGGCCACGGTCCGGACCGCCGGCGCAGTGCCGACGATCACCCAGGAGGAGCTCGTGACGGTCTATGCGACGCGTGAGCCGCAGGCTCCGCGGTTCGCGACCCCGGTCCCCGCCGAGGACGGCAGCTGACCCTCGTCATGCCTCCTGACGTGCACGGATTCTTCTCTCGGACCCGTCGGTCGGGGTAGGTTGGTCGCGTTGGTGGGCATTCTCCGCCTCACCGCGTTCCCTGTACCCGGGGGACCGGTAGGTGTAGTAACTTCCCCCCAAGGTATTTTGCTCTGAATGCGTAAAAACTCCCGAGGAGGCGAGATGACCACTCCAGGTGAATCTGCGGAGCCGCGCCGGGGAGGCAGCGATACGACCGTCACGTTCGGACGAATCGAGCTTCCGATCGACGACGGCCTGCAGCCGGGCAGCCTCACTGCTGAGGAACAGACCGCCATCTCAGCCCTGCCGCGCCATTCTGCGCTGCTCGTCATGCAGCGGGGACCTGCCGTCGGCTCGCGCTTCCTGCTGGACGCCGACCGCGTCGTCGCAGGCCGCAGCGAGCACGCGGACATCTTCCTCGACGACGTCACGGTCTCGCGCAAGCACGCCGAGTTCGTGCGCGAGGGCGGACAGTTCGTCGTGCGTGACATCGGCTCCCTCAACGGGACCTACGTGAACCGCAACCGGGTGGACGCCGTGGGCCTGGTGACCGGTGACGAGGTCCAGATCGGCAAGTACCGCCTGACCTTCTACGCCAGCCCCGTCCTGGACGAGCCCGCGGGCCCGGTGGAAGGCGCGGCAGAGCACCCGTGAACCAACCGGCACGTTCCCCCTGGGGACACGAAGACCGGTTCGGCGGGGCCGATGCGCACGCCGCGCGGGCCCTGGCGGACCACGAGGTCGAGGACTCCACCGAGAGATGGCCTCACGGGATCTCTCGGCGCGCGACCATGCGCATCTCCGACGTGCTGCGAGCTCTTCGCGCGGAGTTCCCGGGAGTCAGCCATTCCAAGCTGCGCTTCCTCGAGGAGCAGGGACTGATCGATCCCGAGCGCACCCCGTCCGGCTACCGGCAGTACAGCCCGGCCGACGTCGAGCGTCTGCGGTACGTGCTGCTCGAGCAGCGCGACCGCTACCTCCCGCTCAAGGTCATCAAGGAGAACCTGGCCGCCCTCGACGAAGGCGAGGTCGTGGAGAATCCCGCGCCGCGTCTGGCGACGAGCGGGGGCGAGCCCGAGCGCGCGGTGACGCGGCAGAAGTACACCGTCGCGACGCTGGCCTCGACCGCAGAGGTCGACGTCTCGCTCGTCGAGGGGCTCATCTCCGCGGGAGTGCTTCGCCAGGCGCCCGGTGGGCAGCTGGACGCGTGGTCGCTCGAGGTCGTCCAGCTCGCGGCCGCGTTGTCCGAGTACGGGATCGAGCCGCGCCACCTGCGCCTCCTGCGCACGTCGGCCGATCGGCACGTCGGTCTGGTCGAGCAGGTCGTCGCACCGTGGCGCAGCCAGCAGAGCGCCTCGGCCCGCGCCCATGCGAGCACCCTGGCCGGTGAGGTCGGCGAGCTCTTCGCCAAGCTGCACACCGTCTGGGTCCGCCAGGGAGTGGGCGACCTCACGAACTGATCCACCGTTCACCAGCGCCCCCGGTACGTCCACACGTACCGGGGGCGCAGTGCGTCCGGGACGCAGCACGGTCCTGCTCCTGACGGAGCGGGCCGCGCGTCGTACGGTGGAGACGTGAGCGACAAGGTGCCGATGGTCCCCGTGGAGGTCCTCGGCGTGCGCCAGCAGCAGGGAGCAGGGCAGGAGATCGTCGTCCTCCTCCTCGACCCGGCGGCAGAGCTCGTGGTGCCGATCATCATCGGGCCGCGAGAGGCGAGCGCGATCGCGATGGCTCAGGCGCACCTCACGGCCCCGCGGCCCATGACCCACGACCTCCTGAGGAACGTCCTCGACGCGCTGCGTGTCGAGCTCACGCGCGTCGAGATCGTGGCGCTCGACGACGGGATCTTCTACGCCGAGATGGTCCTGGGGACCGGGGTGCGCGTCGACGCACGGGCGTCGGACGCGATCGCCGTCGCGGTGCGGACGGGGAGCCCCGTCCTGTGCTCGGCAGAGATCGTGGCGCTGGCCGGTGTCGAGCTCGTCGACGGCGAGCAACAGCGGGAGATGGAGCGTTTCCGCGACTTCTTGGACCACGTGACGCCGGAGGACTTCGGCCCTCCCGAGGAAGGGGAAACACCCGAAAGCCCTGAAAGGGACGCATGACTTTCAGGTACACCCTGAGACAATAGCCTCACAAACGTATATTCTGGACATTCAATCATGACGTGAGGTCGGGGGAAGCGGCCCCGGCGCGGGGGGAGTCCTCGAGGCCTCGAGGTCACCCGCGACACGCCCCTGCTTCAGGGGGTCAGTCGTTGACGGCCCACGGTCACGGGCCTAGCGTGGAGTCCACATCACCCTTGGAGGCACAGTGAACAGCAGCGGTGGAGCCAGCGCGGAGCCGGGTGCTCCCGTTCCCCATGCGGCACAGGGCCTGCTGTTCGGTGAGGACATCACCGAGCACGACACGAACACCGGGTACCGCGGGCCCACGGCCTGCCGGGTCGCCGGCATCACCTACCGACAGCTCGACTACTGGGCGCGCACCGGACTGGTCGAGCCGACCGTCCGCCCCGCCAGCGGCTCGGGGACGCACCGCCTCTACGGCTTCCGCGACATCCTCGTCCTCAAGATCGTCAAGCGACTCCTGGACACGGGTGTCTCCCTGCAGCAGATCCGCACGGCGGTCGACCACCTGCGCGAGCGCGGCGTCGAGGACCTCGCGCAGATCACGCTCATGAGCGACGGGGCGAGCGTCTACGAGTGCACGTCCCCGGACGAGGTCGTCGACCTCGTCCAAGGCGGGCAGGGCGTCTTCGGCATCGCTGTCGGCCGGGTCTGGCGCGAGGTCGAGGGCACGCTCAGCGAGATGCCCACCGAGTCGCTCGCGGACACCGACGACGCGCCCAGCGGTCCCACGCAGGACGAGCTGGCGCTGCGCCGTCGGGCACGGACCGCGGGCTGAACCCCGCTCCCGCACACCTTCCGCCGAGCCCCGCCCTGCCTCCGCAGGGCGGGGCTCGGCGCGTGTCGCAGGCCACATTCGCGGCCGCTCGCGGGGTTCTGTTGCCCGAACCGTGAAGAACCCGTGCGAAGATCGCCTGTGGGCGTCCCGGCTCGTGCCGGAGCGACGCCCGTGACGAGCGGGTGCGTGGACCTCTTCTCGCGACGGTCCCGGACCCGACCCACGATGACGGATGGGGTACTTGGTGTTCTCGAAAGTTCTGGTCGCCAACCGCGCGGAGATCGCGGTCCGGGCGTTTCGCGCAGCGTACGAGCTCGGCTCCCGGACGGTGGCCGTCTTCCCCTACGAGGACCGGAACTCCGAGCACCGGCTGAAGGCCGACGAGGCGTACCGGATCGGGGAGGAGGGCCACCCCGTCCGGGCCTACCTCGACATCGAGGAGATCGTGCGCGTCGCCAAGGACGCGGGCGCCGACGCGATCTACCCGGGCTACGGGTTCCTCTCGGAGAACCCCGACCTGGCACGCGCCTGCAAGGACGCGGGCATCGCGTTCGTGGGACCGCCCGCCGAGGTCCTCGAGCTCGCGGGCAACAAGGTCCGCGCGCTCAAGGCTGCCCGTGAGGCCGGGATCCCGGTCCTGGCGTCGAGCGAGCCCTCGTCGGACATCGACGAGCTCATCGCGGCCGCCGACGAGATCGGCTTCCCCATCTTCGCCAAGGCCGTCGCGGGTGGCGGCGGGCGCGGCATGCGCCGCGTCGACCGCCGCGAGGACCTGCCCGAGGCGCTGGCCGCCGCGATGCGTGAGGCGGACGGCGCGTTCGGTGACCCGACCATGTTCCTCGAGCAGGCAGTCCTGCGCCCGCGTCACATCGAGGTGCAGATCCTGGCCGACGGCCAGGGCAACGTCGTGCACCTCTACGAGCGTGACTGCTCGGTCCAGCGGCGCCACCAGAAGGTCATCGAGATCGCGCCCGCACCCAACCTGGACCCTGCGGTCCGCGAGGCGCTCTGCGCCGACGCCGTGAAGTTCGCGCGGTCGATCGGGTACCAGAACGCCGGGACGGTCGAGTTCCTGCTCGACACCGTGGGGGAGCGTGCGGGGCAGCACGTCTTCATCGAGATGAACCCCCGCATCCAGGTCGAGCACACCGTGACCGAGGAGGTCACGGACATCGACCTGGTCTCCTCGCAGATGCGCATCGCCGCGGGGGAGTCGCTCGAGGACCTCGGCATCCGCCAGGAGGACGTCCACGTCAACGGCGCGGCCCTCCAGTCGCGCATCACGACCGAGGACCCCGCGAACGGGTTCCGTCCCGACACGGGCCGGATCGTGGCCTACCGCTCGCCGGGCGGCGCCGGCGTACGGCTCGACGGCGCGACGGCGACCGCGGGGTCGGAGATCTCGGGCCACTTCGACTCGATGCTGGTCAAGCTCACGTGCCGCGGGAGGGACTACCCGACGGCCGTCCGGCGCGCACGACGCGCCCTCGCGGAGTTCCGCATCCGCGGCATCCGCACCAACATCCCGTTCCTGCAGGCCGTCCTGTCGGACGCCGAGTTCATCGCGGGCAACCTGTCGACGTCGTTCATCGACGAGCGCCCCGAGCTGCTCGCGGCGCGCGAGAGCGCGGACCGCGGGACCAAGCTCCTGAGCTACCTGGGTGACGTGACCGTCAACCGTCCGCACGGGACGGGCCCCGGCGGGATCGACCCCGCCGCCAAGCTCCCCGAGATCGACCTGTCGATCGCTCCCGTGCCGGGAAGCCGTCAGCAGCTCCTGGAGCTGGGCCCCGAGGGCTTCGCCCGTGCGCTGCGCGCCGAGACCGCGGTCAAGGTCACCGACACGACGTTCCGTGACGCGCACCAGTCGCTGCTCGCGACGCGCGTCCGCACGCACGACCTGGTCACGGTCGCCCCCTTCGTGGCCCGCATGACGCCGCAGCTCCTGTCGGTCGAGGCGTGGGGCGGGGCGACGTACGACGTCGCGCTGCGCTTCCTCGGCGAGGACCCGTGGGCCCGGCTCGCGGCGCTGCGCGAGGCCATGCCCAACGTCGCGCTGCAGATGCTCCTGCGTGGCCGCAACACGGTGGGCTACACGCCGTACCCCACCGAGGTGACCGAGGCGTTCGTCCGCGAGGCCGCGGCCACGGGCGTCGACATCTTCCGCATCTTCGACGCGCTCAACGACGTCGAGCAGATGCGGCCCGCTATCGACGCGGTGCGGGCGACGGGGACCGCGGTCGCCGAGGTCGCCCTGTGCTACACGGGCAACCTGCTCGACCCGGCCGAGTCCCTGTACACGCTGGACTACTACCTCGAGCTCGCCGACCGCATCGTCGACGCCGGGGCGCACGTCCTGGCGATCAAGGACATGGCCGGCCTGCTGCGTCCTGCGGCCGCGGCCCGGCTCGTGACGGCCCTGCGCGAGCGCTTCGACCTGCCCGTGCACCTGCACACGCACGACACCTCGGGCGGACAGATGGCGACCCTCATGGCCGCGGTCGCCGCGGGGGTCGACGCGGTCGACGTCGCGAGCGCCGCGATGGCCGGCACCACGAGCCAGCCGTCGATGTCCGCCCTGGTCGCAGGGCTCGAGCACACCGATCGCGACACGGGCCTCTCGCTGCGCGCGGTGTGCGACCTCGAGCCGTACTGGGAGGCCGTGCGCCGCCTCTACGCGCCGTTCGAGTCGGGGCTGTCGAGCCCGACCGGGCGCGTGTACGAGCACGAGATCCCGGGCGGGCAGCTCTCGAACCTGCGCCAGCAGGCCATCGCGCTCGGCCTGGGGGACCGGTTCGAGCAGATCGAGGCGACCTACGCCGCGGCCGACCGCATCCTCGGCCGGCTCGTCAAGGTGACGCCGTCCTCGAAGGTCGTGGGTGACCTGGCGCTGCAGCTCGTGGCGCGCGGCGCCGACCCGGTCGACTTCGCCGAGAACCCGCAGGACTTCGACATCCCGGACTCGGTCATCGCGTTCCTGGGCGGCGAGCTGGGCGACCCGCCCGGTGGGTGGCCCGAGCCGTTCCGCTCCAAGGCCCTCGCGGGCCGGGTCGTGCGCAACGCCGTCACGCCTCTGACCGTCGAGGACCAGGCGGACCTCGACGGCGACTCGGACGCGCGCCGCAACCGGCTCAACCACCTGCTCTTCGCTGGCCCGACCAAGGAGTACGAGGCGTCGCGTGCCGCGTTCGGTGACGTGTCGGTGCTGGGCACGCAGGCGTACCTGTACGGCCTGACGCCCGGCGAGGAGGTCGAGGTCTCTCTCGGCCGTGGCGTCAAGCTCCTGGTGGGGCTCGAGGCCGTCGGTGAGCCCGACGAGCGCGGGCGCCGGACGGTCATGTTCACCCTCAACGGCCAGCTGCGTCCGCTCCAGGTGCGCGACCGGTCGATCGAGGTCGACTCGTCGCTCGCCGAGAAGGCCGACCCCGGAGCGCCGGGGCAGATCGCGGCGCCGTTCGCGGGGGCGGTGACTCCCGTGGTCCACGAGGGCGAGGTGGTCGAGGCAGGCCAGACCGTCGCGACGGTCGAGGCCATGAAGATGGAGGCCGCGATCACGACGCCCGTCGGGGGCACGGTGCAGCGCGTCGCGATCGGCGCGGTCCAGCAGCTCGAGGGCGGGGACCTGGTCCTGGTCGTCGTCTGACACCGGTGATCCACTGCCCGCGGGCCGGGTCGGCAGCGACAGGCTGCTGACCCGGCCCGCGTCGTCGTCGGGGAGAGGCGCATGCCCGACGACGGAGCTCCCGCGGGTGCGGGGGCGCGGCCGGACACGTCGGAGCCACCTCGCGACGACCGCGGCCGCTCACGGCACACTGGAAGCAGGAAGACACCCCGGCCCAAGGAAGGCTCATGCACCTCACGTTCCACGGACACTCCTGCGTCGCACTCGATCACGACGGGACCACGCTCACGGTCGACCCCGGGACCTTCGCCGACACGTCATCCGCGCTGGCGGATCCCGGGACGCTCCTCGTGACGCACGCGCACCCGGACCACCTCGACGTCGCGGCGGTCCGCAAAGCGCTCGACGAGCGTCCGGGGCTGGCGATGATCGGCCCGCAGGCGGCGTTCGACCTGCTGGGCGAGGCTCCCGACGGCGAGACGTACCGCGTCGTCGAGCCGGGCGACGTGCTCGAGCTGGGGCCGTTCGCCGTGCTGGTCGGAGGCGGTCAGCACGCGGTGATCCATCCCGACATCCCCCGGGTCGCGAACGTCACCTACCTGTTCTCGGCGGACGGCGCGAGCGTCTATCACCCGGGCGACTCGCTCAGCCCGCCCCTGACGGACCGGCGTCTGGACGTGCTGCTCGCTCCGGTGGCGGCGCCGTGGATGAAGGTCGCGGAGGGCATCGACTTCGTCCGCGCCCTGGACCCGTGGGCCGTGGTGCCGATCCACGACGCGATCCTCTCGACCGCGGGCCTCGGCCTCGTCCATCGCTTGTTCGGGGTGGGCCGCACCGGCGGGACCTACGACTACCGTCCGCTCGAGGTGGGCCAGCGCCTCGACATCACCCCGAGGAGCCGACCATGACCGAGCAGCAGTCGCACCGTGATCCTGAGGCGGTCGCGCAGGAGCTCCTGCGCGAGCACCCGGAGTTCGACGAGGTGCCCGTCATCGAGATCGACGAGACCGTCCCGCCGCGCCCGGAGGAGGAGATCGCAGACGCGGTGAGGGAGTAGGCGTTTCGCTGATCGGTAGTCTGGCGCGATGGAAGCACCCGAAGCCGACCCAAGGGGAGTCTCTCGGTCAGAGAGGCGCTCACGCCGCCGAGCCCTGAAGCGATCGTGCGAGGCGTGCGACCACCCGTGGAGCGAGCACCCAGAGGTGGTCGACGACCCGGTCGCCGCGTGCGGTGAGTGTGAGTTCGAGCTGGAGCACGGCTTCAGCGACCGAGCTGCCTGTCGACTACGCGTCCCGACGGTCCTGCTGGACCTACCCTGACCCCTTGGTCGCTCGCTGGTGCCGATGCCCGGCACCCCGACGCTACAGCAGCGGGCGCAGCGGGGTCAGCGCGACCTCGCCGAGCTTGGCGGCGATCGACCTGCTCGACCACTCCGTCAGCGTGAGCTCGCGGCAGTTGCTGAGGTCGACCTCGAAGACCTTCTCCATCTGGCTGGCGATGCCGGCGTCGACGATCTCGAGGTTGACCTCGTAGTTGCCGGTCAGGCTGAGGCGGTCGATGTTCGCGGTGCCGATCGTGGTCCAGCGCCCGTCGATCGTCGCGGTCTTGGCGTGGACCATGGCGTCCTTGTAGAGCCAGATCGTGACGCCGCCCCGCAGGAGCGTGGTGTAGAGGCCGCGGGAGAGCCAGTCGGCGACGACGTGGTTGGAACGCTCGGGCACGAGGACCCGGACGTCCACCCCTCGTTGTGCTGCCATGAGGAGGGCGTCGAGGATCTCGCGGTCGGGGATGAAGTAGGCCTGCGTGATGTAGATGTGGTCCGAGGCCCGGTCGATCGCGTCGAGGTAGATGCCGCGGATCGGGAAGACGAGGTGCGCAGGCGCGTTGCGTGCCGCGCGGAGCTCAGGGAGCCACAGACGTGAACCGGGGTCCTCGAGGGGAGGCTGGTCCGACTTCCGGTTCGAGTTCCAGAAGTCCACGAAGGCGTTGCGCAGCTCCCAGGCGGACGGCCCTTCGAGCCGGATGTGGGTATCGCGCCACTGGGTCGCGTACATCGAGCCGATGTTGTACCCGCCCACGAACCCGATCTCGTCGTCGACCACGAGGATCTTGCGGTGGTCACGCCCGGACTTGCGGACGTTGAGCACCAGGACGCCGGGGCGGAAGACGGGGTACCGGATGACGTGGATGGGGGAGGGGAACGTCAGGAACTCGCGGTGCACCACGAGGTTCGCGAAGCCGTCGTAGATCACGAAGACCTCGACGCCGCGTTCGCTGGCCTCGATCAGGGCGTCCTTGAACTCCTGCCCGAGCTCGTCCCCCTTCCAGATGTACGTCTCGAGCATGATGCGACGCCGGGCCCCGCGGATGGCGGCGAGCATCTCGCGGTAGAGGTCGTCGCCGTACGTGAAGATCGTGGTCTCCGTCTCGCCGATCCTCCCCTCGGCCGGGGCCGAGCGGGGGAAGCGGCTGGGGTCCGTGACGCGCCGCTTGCGGATGGCGTCGGCGATCACGAGACCCGTGGCCACGGTCATGGGGACGGCGACCGCGAGAACCGCTGCGCGGGCCATCACCGTTCGGGCGAGCTGGACGGGAGACGTCTTCGAGGGGCGCACCTGCTCACCGTAGCCGCAGGACGCCGAGAGCACCCGGAGAAAACTGGTGACGTTGGTCGGACCGACCGCGACCGCTGCGATATCAGGGACGCGCCGTGTCGATTTCACCCGTTCTGTCATGCTCCGGCAGGGGCTCGCTCCCCATCTCCGCGGGAAGGCCGGCCGAGAGCGGGTGGGACCGGATCGCCGCGGCGAGCTCGCCCTCGATCCGGTCGAGGTAGACGCCCGTGGTCGCGATCGAGGCGTGACCCAGCAGCTCGGCGATGACCTTGACGTCCCATCCCTGGGCGACGAGGAGAGTCGCGGTCGTGTGCCGCAGGGCGTGGGGCGTCGCGGCGCGCCGGTACTCGTCGGGCATGCGGGCGATGCACCGGTTGAGCAGCGCGCGGATCGCCTGGGCGTCGATGCGGCGACCGCGCCAGGTGAGCAGGAGGGCGCGGGACGCGTCGGGGTCGCCGGGTCGCCGGGCGAGCAGCTGGGGACGCAGGCCGGCGAGGTACTCCTCGAGGGCTCGCGACAACGGTTCTGACAGGCTGACGGTGCGGACGGTGCCTCCCTTGCCCTTGATGCGCCAGCGGGTCTGGTCGGGCTCGCGCACGAAGTCGTCGACGTCCGCGCGCGCGACCTCAGAGACACGCGGACCGAGGATGAGCAGGAGCGCGATGATGAGGCGGTCGCGCAGCGCGAGGTCGTGGTCGGCGCGCGGCGGAGGAGATGCGGCCGCCGGGCCCTGAACCGCCGAGGGAGCCGTCCCGCGGGGCTTGGTGCTCGCGGTGACCAGGAGCGCCTGGGCTGCCGTCGCCGAGAGCGCCGTCCGCGCGACGCGCAGGCCGCCGCGGAGCCTGGCCGGGGGAGAGGCCCACTGCATGGGGTCGGCCTGGACCCACCCGTCGCGCGCGGCGTGCGTGAAGAAGCGGGAGATCGACTGCCGGAAGCGGTTCACGGTCGCGGCCGACCGCCCGGGCCCGTCGGGCTTGGTCCGGGGGTCTGCGTACCGGCCGTCAGGGGTGATCTGGTAGCGCAGGAGGAAGTCGTCGATGTCGTCGCCCGTGATGTCGTCGAGGATCGTCTCGGGCCCGGCGAGGGAGGCGAGCTCACGCAGGTCGCGCTCGTAGTTGCGTTGGGTCGTGGGGGAGAGGACCCCTCTGACCGTCTCGGCAGACACCGACGAGAGGTACGTGGCGACGGCCTCGGCGACGGTGACGCGACGTAGGCGGGGAGGTGCGACCACCGTGCGGCTCCTGGGAACGGGATGACATCGGACATCCGGAGCATAGGGGGCGCCACTGACAGCCTCGAGGGGACCTGTGCTCACGTTCGACCCTCAGAGCATGGTGTTGTGACAAACACAATGGTTTGTCTTGTATGTCCCAATCGAAGAAGGCTACCGCAGGTGGCGTCGTCGCGAAAGAGGCGCGGGCGGTCTCGTCCTCAGATGCCCGACGGCGCAGCGACGGCCGCGCCGTCGTCTCGCCTGGGTCGGGCTCCCAGCAGGACGCCCGCGCCTGAGGGGGACCGGTGGCGTGCGGGGCTGAGCCACAACCGATAGATCCACCAGGGGGCGGCGAGGATCGCGACGATCGCGCTGAGCGCGGCCGTCAGGGCCGCCACGGCGAGCGTCGCCACCAGAAGCATCGCCACGAGCAACGTGCGCACGCACTGGACCGCGACCCGTCGGCCGATCGGCGCCAGCGGGGTTCTGGACGAGGTCGACAGCTCAGTGATGCTCGGCCCATCGTGTTGCGTCGCCACGAACGGTCCTGAGCTCATCGTCGACTCCAGAGGCTGCTGGCGCCGCTGCTCGACGCCCTTGCGAAGGAGGGAGTCAGTGGTGCACGCTCCTGATGCACCCGACGCGGCCGGCGGGCTCGATCGGCCGAACCGGACGCGCGTTCTGGGGCGCACAGGGGCCCTCGATGCCCGCCCGTGCGCCCGAGAGGGGTGGTCTCGTTCGACCATAATGACATAATGTACATTATCGGCGTTGCGTGGTGGCAGTCGAGAGGGGGTAGAAGGGGCGTCGTTCCAACGATCTGCGGACCGGACCGTTAGTCACCGATCACGTGTAGTTCCGTGGTCGCGTCGACGGCGCACCGCTCGGCCAGGCCGACGGCCTCGTCGACGATGCGTGCAGCGGCCCCGGATGCCGCGCCGTCGACGGATCGCAGCTCGGCGACGAGCTGATCCACCTCCGACGACGTCAGCACGAGATCTCCGTACGGGTCGATCTTCGCCAGCAACGGCCGCCCGCTCGCTGCGGCAAGCCGGACGAGCTCGCCCTCGGTGTCGCAGGTGGCCGCCAAGGTCCTCAGTGTGCGACGACGAGAGCTCGTGCCTCGCTGCGAGACGGCGACCAGCAGGATGTCGAGGGGCATGGTGAGCATCCTGCCAGACGGCTCCGGGGGCTGCGGCCAGGAGATCCCCGCCCCGCCACTCCCCCGGGTTTCACGCCGTGAACCGGCATCCTCGCAGGTCAGAGGCCATTTATGAGACTCTGACCTGCGAGGTGACGACGTGGCTTCTCCTGGCCTCGGTCAGCCGGCCGCCCGCTTCACGAGCTCGACGATCGTCGCCTCGTTCTCCTTCGTCAGCTCCGTGAGGGCGTACGCGACGGGCCACAGCGTGCCGTCGTCGAGCTGGGCCACGTCGTTGAAGCCGAAGGTCGGGTAGCGTGCGCCGAACTTCTCCGCAGGCTGGAAGAAGCACAGGATCTTGCCGTCCTTGGCCCACCCGGGCATCCCGTACCAGGTCTTCGGTGCGAGCGAGGGCGCATGCTCCGCGACGAGCTCGTGGAGCCGAGAAGCCATGGAGCGATCCGGTTCGGACAGCTCCGCGATCTTCTCGAGCTGGGCCTTCTCCGCCTCGGCCCGGTTCGCGGACGCCTTGAGCTCCTTGGCGCGCTCCTTCATCGCCGCACGTTCCTCGGCCGAGAACCCCTCGTAGGCCTTGCTGCTCTTGGCGGTCTTCGCGGTGCCGGTCATCATGGTTCCCCTTCTCGGTGGGCCTGTCGTCAGGAACGACGTTACTGAGGGCGTGCGCGAGACGCTTCTCCAGAACTGCTCGATCCCGACAGCCGGCGAGCCTGATCAACTCTCAGGGAATGGCACCGGGTCGTCGGACTCGTCCGACGATCCTCAATTCGAGGATCTCTCGGAGAATTCCATCGGATGCGGTACTAAAACCCCCGACAATGTCGACTGCTGTTCCCACCGGGAATTATCGGTACCCCCGTCGGACCATGCCGGGTGTCTCGGCTCCCTGTGTCGCACAGCAGTCCGCGACACATTGCCGTGGTCAATCGCGTATTCGACGTGCTAGCGTCACGGTGATCGTGATCCGTCGGAAGGAGGTGAGACCCGTGAACGCAGTATCCGTACCGGGCGCTCCCCCGCAGTCCACGATCGCGCGACTGAGCTAGTCGCCATCGGGAGCGCTCGCCAGGCACTTCGCGAAAGGCGACTCCCATGAACATCTCCCCTGATTCCTCCCCAGCACCCGACTCCTCGAACAGTGATCAGAGCGTGCCGCCGTTCCCTGTCGGCGAACGGGCACTCGTCCTCGGGGGCGGCGGGTCCACAGGTAACGCCTGGCTGATCGGCGTCGTCGCCGGTTTGTTCGATGCCGGGCTCGACGTGACCGCAGCGGACCTCACTGTCGGGACGTCGGCCGGCTCGACCGCCGCCGCCCAGCTGGCCGGCGCGTCCCCGACCGAGCTGCTCGCCGCGATCCTTGCGGCTGCTCCCCCGCGTCCGAACGGCGCCCCCGGTGGAGACCGAGGACGTGCCGCGAACGGCGCGGTCGTGGACCACCTGGAGCGGATGAACGCTCTCATCGCCTCCGCCGGCGACGCTGCTGACCTGCGAAGAAAGGTGGGCACGGCAGCCCTCGACCGGGAAGCCGCGTCGGACGGCTCCTGGCGCGCTCAGTGGCGCGCCACCGTCGCTTCTCGGCTCCCGAGTCAGCACTGGCCGCAACGAAAGGTGCTCCTCACGGCCGTCGACGCCGAGTCCGGTGAGCCGGTCGTGTTCGACCACCTCAGCGAGGTCGACCTGGTGGACGCCGTGGCCGCGAGCTGTTCGAGCGGTCTGCCCTACAGGATCGGCGACCGTCGCTACATCGACGGCGGCTACCGGCGCAACGAGAACGCCGACCTTGCCGCCGGGTGCAAGCGGGTGCTGGTGCTCTCACCGTTCGGCGGCCGGTCGTTCACGCCGCCGGCTTGGGGTCTGCAGCTCGCCGCGCAGGTGGACGAGCTCCGAGCGCTGGGCAGCGAGGTAGAGACGATCTTCCCGGACAGCGCTTCCGAGCACCTGTTCGGCGCGAACGCGATGGACCTGTCTCTGCGCCCCCTGGCCGCTCGAGCCGGACATGCCCAAGGAATGGCCCTGGCCGACGCGCTGATCGCCTTCTGGCGCTGAATCCACGGAGGGCTCTTTCCCCTTTCCCGTCGGCCGCGCGGCACGCAACCGCGACGCGCGGCCGACGGGAAAGGGAGAAACACTCTGAGGCTCACGTCAATCGTTCGGTCAGGTGAACGGTGACGGTATCTCCGATGTCTTTCCCGAGCTTCTTGCGCAGCTTGGCGCTGATCGAGAGCATGTGGCCGCCGGACCCGGTCGGCATCAGCCCGGCCGTCACGTCATGGCCGTCCACCGTCGCGACCACTCGCACGGCCTTGCCGGTTCCCAAGAGCTCGACCGAGTCGGGGACCTCGACGCACGACCACACGTCGCCGCGCACGGTCACTCCGATCGGAGCAGAGAACGAGACGTCCATCGGACCTGGAGAGCTGCTCACCGGGTGACTCCTTCGTCGATCGTCAGCACCGCTCCTCCAGCAGCGCCCTGATGCTCGACACTATCGAGCGGCAAGGACGGGCCGCTCGGCACGCGCCGCAGGTCGGCGCGGACCGCACCGCCTGCACGCCGGCCAGCCCGACCCGCGTGCTGCTGCATCGAAGAACCACCGAGATATCTTGATGTCGACAGACTTCGTCAGGAAGCCCTGAGAGCGTCGGTGCTAGATCCGCCGCCGGTGCGATCTGCGCAGTTCGCCGTTCGAGGAACGATGCCCGTTTTGCCCTCGGATGCGCCTACCCCGTGAGTTCTATACCCACGGGGCGCAGGGCTCTCCCCCCGGCAGAATCGTTGATATTCCGCCCTTTCTGCGGGCCAATCGCAGGGCGTCGCGCGCCCCGTGGGCACACCACGGGCACTAGCCAGGCGAGACTGCGCGCAGTCTCGCGGACTCCAGGGCGACCGCGACGCCGTCGAGATCGTTGTCGAAGAGGTCCGCATAGACGTCCAGCGTCATGCTCGCGGAGGCGTGTCCCAGCATGCGCTGGACCGCCTTGACGTTCGCCCCGGCCGACACGGCGAGGCTCGCCGCAGTGTGTCTCAGGTCGTGCGGGGTCAGGTGGTCGTCGATGCCCGCGTCGCGAGCCGCGCGCCAGAACCATCCGGTGCCGGACTTCGAGCGCTTGAGGTAGTCGCCGCGGTCGCCGTGGAAGACGACGTCGTCGCGCCCCTTGCCCTCGCACGCCGCGGCGAGGCGCATGGACAGGAACGCCGGGAACGGGACCGAGCGTCGCTCGTGCGTCTTGGGGGTGCCGATCACGATGTCCGAGCCGACCTCGACCGCGTTCTGGTTGACGCGCAGCCGGTGCCGGAGCATGTCGAGGTCCCTGACGCGCAGGCCCGCGGCCTCGCCCCAGCGCAGCCCGCAGTACGCGAAGACGAGGACCAGGGTCTCGTGCCGTCCGGCGGCCGCGGCCAGCGCCGCGACCTGCTGGTGGTCGAGGTAGGTGTGCTCGCGCCGGACCTTGCGCGGCAGGTTCACGCCGCGGGCGGGGTTCGTCAGGATCCTGCGGTCGTCGACCGCGTCGTCGAGCAAGGACGCCAGGGCGCCGTGGGCGCGCGCGACCGTCGTGGGGCTGTAGGCAGCGCTCAGCTCGGAGACCCACGCCTGGACAGCGGTGCGCCGGATCTCGGCGACCGGGACGCTCCCCCACCGGGGCGTGACGTGCAGGCGCCACGAGCTCTCGATCGCTCGGGCGGTCGACGGCTTGAGGTGCGTCTGGCGCTGGAGCCACGCTCCCCCGAGCTCGAGGACCGTCGACCGGGCCGCCGCGGGGTCGATGAACTCGCCGCGCAGCATCGAGACCTCGAGCGAGGACGCGAAGGCCTCGGCGCTCCGCTTGGTCTTGAAGCCCCGCTTCTTGGTCTGCTTGCGTTCGGGGGTGCGGTAGCGAACCATGTACCGCCGTCCGGCGGTCGTCTCGTAGGCCTCAACGGTCGCCATGATCGACCGCCCGCCGCTCGCCGTCTCCCTGGTGCCTCACACGACGAACCGTACCGCGATCGTGGCATTGACGACTATCCGGACAGGCCAGCCGTGATCCCCGGGTGGCGCGCCTGCATCACCTCGGCGCACCGGTCAGGGCCTGGCGTCGAGGAGGATTCCTCGCCCATCTCTCAGCCGGGGCAAGGTGTCGCGCACCTGGGAGCCGCCCTGGCGTGGCCTCGCCGGAGCAACGTCACACCCCGATTCGGCGCTTGAAGTTGCGCCCGCCCTCGAAAACCGGAAACCTGGTCGGTGGTCTCGCGGGAGTGCGTGTCCCACCCGATGCGCACGGTCTGCTGGGCAGCCTCGACGGGTGGGTTCGGCGCGCCTCCTGCTTCACCGGACCTTCACGTCCGACCGGAACACTCGCAGCCGGCCGGACGTTGACCCCCATAGACAACCCTGCCGCTACCCCTTGGAGGACACCATGGCCGACCGGTCCCTACGTGGAATGAGCATCGGCGCGAAGAGCATGGAGTCCGACGCGGGCGTCGACTTCGCCCCCCGCTTCCAGGCTCACTACGACTGCCCCAACGGGCACACGATCATCCTGCCGTTCTCGACCGAGGCCGAGGTGCCGGCGGTCTGGGAGTGTCGTTGTGGCGAGGAGGCCCTCCTGCGTGACGCAGAGCGCCCCGAGCCCAAGGCCGGCAAGCCTGCCCGCACCCACTGGGACATGCTGCTGGAGCGTCGCACCATCAAGGAGCTCGAAGAGCTGCTCGACGAGCGCCTCGGCCTCCTGCGTGCCGGCAAGCTGCGTCGCAGCGCCTGATCGACTGCCTCGAAGGGCCCGGAACTCCTCGGAGTTCCGGGCCCTTCGTCGTTCCATCGTCCGGCGTGCGCCGTGTTGTCAGAGGTGGCCCGGGCCCGAGCCCGGGCCACCTCTGACAACGGAGCGTTTCGGACGCTGTGTTCGTCACGGTCACCTTCGCGTGCGCTCCTGGCGCTCCACCGCACCTCGTGCACGCGCTGCCGGCCCGACGACGTCACCGCCCCGGGCGAGCGTCCCGCCCCGGGCGCGTGCCGCCGTCGGGCACGAGCTTCCTCCCGCGGAGCAGCCCGACCGACCCGACGCGCACCTACCGGCGCGCGGTCTTCTTCGCCGCCGGTCGCTTGGTGCCGCCCTTGACGCTCGCTGCCGGCGCGCGCCGGACGTGGGCCGCGACTCCGGCGACCACGAGCAGGACCGTCAGTCCCCCGGCGATCCACCCGGGCCAGTAGCCCGCGCGCACGGCCGGGGTCAGCGAGTCACGCAGGGGAAGCGTGGCGATCAGCTGGTCGGGCGTGAAGAGCTCGGTGCTCTGCAGCAGGGCCCCGTTGGGGGCGATGATGCCGCTGACGCCGACCGTCGAGATCTGCACGGTCGCGCGACCGGTCTCGATCGCTCGCAGGCGCGACATGGCCAGCTGCTGGGTCGACTCGGCGCTGTACCCGAACGACGCGTTGTTGGTCGGGACGACGAGGAGCTCGGCACCGGCGTTCACGGCGTCGCGGATCAGCTCCTCGTACGCCACCTCGAAGCAGATGACGTTGCCGAGCCGCACGGTACGCCCGAGCCGCTCCGAGGGCAGGTCGATCACGGCGACCTCGTCGCCCGCGATCATGTCGGTGCTCACCCGGTCGACCTGGTCGGAGAAGATCCGCACGAAGCTGCGCATCGGGATGTACTCGCCGAACGGGGCGGGGTGCTGCTTGGCGTACCGGTCGACGACCCCCTCGCCGGGAACCCAAAGCAGCGACACGTTGTACCGCCCGCCGGTCTCGGGGAACTCCTGGGCGCCCACGAGGATCGGTGCGCCGACGGCGCTCGCGGCCTCGTCGATGTCGGCGGCGACGTCGGGCGTGGTCTGGGGGTCCAGGTCGGAGCCGTTCTCGGGCCACAGGACCACGTCCAGCTCGCCGGGCTCGACCTCGTCGAGCAGCGCGAGGGTCCCGTCGACGTGGTTCTGCAGCACCACTCCACGGTTGGCGAAGGACCCGAGCCCTGGTTCGTCGACGTTGCCCTGGACGGCGCCGATCGCGAGCGTCCCGGTCTCGGCGCGCACGTCGAGCGGGACGACGAGCCCGACCCCCAGCAGCACGGCCGCGGTCGCGAGCGAGCACAGGGCGGGGAAGACCTTGAGGCGGCGCGACTCGAGCAGGAACACGGCCAGCAGGACACCGATCGCGGCCGTGAGCAGCGAGACGAGCAGTCCCCCTCCGAGCCAGGCCGTGCGCCCCAGCAGGGAGTCGACCTGGGAGAACGCGAGCCGGCCCCAGGGGAACCCGCCGAAGGGGAACTCCGAGCGCCACTGCTCGACCGCGACCCACAGGACCGAGAACGTCACGACCTGCCAGGCCAGGTTGCGGCCGACGAACCCGATGCGTCGCACCCACGTCCACATCGCGCCCAGCAGCGCCAGGAACACCGACTCCAGGACGCTCAGGGCGAGCCACGGGACGGTGTCGGTCGCGATCTGCGCCCACTGGATGTGCGGGAGGAAGAAGGCCAGGCCCCAGACGAACCCGACCAGGGCGTTCCACCAGGCGCCGTCGCGGCGCAGGGCCAGGAAGAAGGCGGCGACGCCCACGAAGGCGAGGGGCCACCACCCGCGGTCCGGGAAGGCGGCGTTGGTCAGGAGGCCGCCACCGGCGGCGAGAAGGATCAGCAGCCAGCGGCTCGGCTCACGGGTCGACACCCGTGCAGACTACGCCACGCACCTGCAGGTCAGGCGGTGGATGTGGGCCGACCCGCGCGTCCTTCGGACCACGTCGCACCGCCACCGGTGAGGCCGTGTTGTCTACTGAACGCGCGGGTCGAGCCGATGCGCATCAGGGCGCACGGGGAGAACGGTGAGATGGTGGCTCGCTCCCCCGCGGCGCTGAAGGCCGGAACACGTCAACGAACTTACCGGTCCTCACGGTGGTGTCAATCCGAGCGGGCGCCTGCGGGACGGCGGACCGCCCCGCAGGCCCGCGAGGGCGTCGGAGGGCTCAGTCGAACGTGTCGAACAGCACGACGCCGTCGCGCACGGTCTGCAGGCACGTCGGGTCGGGGGCGCCGTCGGTCAGGTCCGGCAGCAGGGGGGTGCCGGAGCGCGCGTCGGTGCTCCACGAGGAGACCGTGGTGCCCGTGCCCTGGACCGCGAGGTGCTCGGCACGCCACACCGCGAGGTGGGCCGGGGACCCTACGCGCAGCTGACCCGCACCCGTGTGGTCCAGGCCGGCGATGCGCCAGCCGCCGCGGGTGTGCGCCCGGAACGCCGCCCGGGCGGAGATGCGCTGGTCGGGGTCCGCGTGGGACATGGCGGCACGGACGGCCGACCACGGGTCCAGGGGCGTCACCGGCGAGTCGGACCCGAACGCGAGAGGCACCCCGGCCCCCGCGAGGTCGGCGAACGGGGACAGGCCCGCGACGCGCGTGGGACCCAGCCGTGAGGAGTACATGCCGTCCGGGCCGCCCCACGCGGAGTCGAACACCGGCTGGATGCTCAACGACACCCCGAACAGCAGGAGCGTGGACAGCGCGTTGGTGTCGACGAACAGGGCGTGCTCGACACGGTGCGCGGCCCGGCGGTGCGCCGCGGCCCCGTCCGCGTCGGCCGCCGCACGCAGCCCCACCAGGAACGCGTCCATGGCCCGGTCGCCGATGACGTGGAACCCGCCCTGGGTGCCGGCCGCGGCGACCGCGGACAGGTGCGCCGCGATCTGCTCGGCGCTCAGGTACTGGTTGCCGCGCCCGTCGGGACCGGCCTCCCCCGGTGCCCCCGTCAGGTCGGAGTACCGGTGCCGCAGGGCAGCGGTGCGCGAGCCGAGCGACCCGTCGACGTTCAGGTCGCCCGCGATGCCCGCGAGCCCGGGCAGGTCCGCGAGCAGCGCACGGGCGTCGTCGGGCGTGGTGCACAGTTCGCCGCGGTAGGCGACCAGGTGCGGCAGGGCGCCCGCCGGGTCGGCGGTGAGCGCCATGAGCTCGCGCAGCCCCTCACGCGTGTCGATCGAGGGGGCGCTGTTCTCGTGCAGGGACACGATGCCCCGGCGCGCGGCCGCGTCCAGGGCCGTGCGGTACAGGGCCGTGCGACGCTCGGGGCTCAGGTCGCGCGCGGCGTCCCGGGCGCTGTGGTGCGCGTCCTCGGTGACCCACCCGGTCTCGGTCCACCCGCGCTGCCCCTCGAGCCCGGCCGCGCGGGCGAGGGACGTCGAGACGACCGCGGAGTGCACGTCGACCCGGGCCGCGTACACGAGCGCTCCCCCGCAGGCCGCGTCGAGCTCCTCGCGCGTGGGCGCCCGGTGCTCGGGCCACTCCTGCTCGTCCCACCCGAACGCGAGGAGCACCTCGTCGGCCTGGGCCGCCGGGCGCGCGGCGACCGCGGCGTGCAGGGCCTCGAGCGCGCCCGCCAGGGACGTGACACCGGCGCTCGCGGACAGGTCCACCCCGGCCAGGGCCAGGCCCGTCTCCAGGACGTGGACGTGGGAGTCGACGAACCCGGGCGCCACGAGGGCCCCGTCGAGGTCGATGACCCGGTCGGCGCGGGCGGCGAGCCCGGCGGCCGTGTCGTTCGCGCCGATCCAGGTGATCACCCCGCCGTCGACGAGCATCGCCTCGGCGAAGGGGTCGGTCGAGGAATGAATGACACCGTTGCGGTACAGGGTGGAGGCCACGAAACCACACGATAGGCCACCCGGCGCCCCTCGCGCCTCGTCGAGGGGCGCTCGCGGCCCGCGTGACGCCAAGGTCACACGCTCGAGTAGGCCACGACCCCTCGCCGGACGGCCTCGATCGCCCGGATCGCGGTCTTGCGCATCGCGGGCGTGGGGGCAGCGGTCGCGAGCTGGTCGAGCACGTCGATGATCTGCTTGCACCAGCGCACGAAGTCGCCCGCGGCGAGCTCGGACCCGCGCAGGACGGCGTCGAGGCTGCGGCCGTTGGCCCACCGGTGGACCGCCGCGACGAGCCCCAGGTCGAGCGTGCCGCTCGCGTCGATGTGGTGCGCCTCCTCGAGGTCGTCGACCTCGGACCACACCACGACCGTGCCGTCGAGGGCGCGGGCGAGCTTGCCGTCGGGCCCGCCGGGGACGTAGGGCTCTCCCGGTTCCTCGCGGCGGGCGGAGAACACCAGGGTCGAGACGACCGCGGCGAGCCCGGCGGGGTCCAGCTCGTCCCAGACGCCGCGGCGCAGGCACTCGGCCAGGAGGAGGTCGTTCTCGGCGTAGAGCCGGCGCAGCCAGTTGCCCGCGTCGGTGACCTTGACCTCGGGGGCGGGCCGGCGCCCGGTCCCGGGGCGGGTCGCGACGGCCTGGTCCTGGCCGACGGCCCCGGTGTCCACCGTGCCGCCGGGGGCATCGCGGTCGAGGGGGCCCCCGCCCGCCGGGTGCGTGTCGACCTCGAGGTACCCGAGCCGGGTCAGGATGTCGCAGATGCGGTCGAAGACCCGGGCGATCGACCCGGTGCGCCCCTCGACGCGGCGGACCAGGGCGTCGTGCTCCTTCTTGAGCTTGGCCCACCGTTCGGCCCAGCGGGCGTGGTCCTCCCGCTCGGGGCAGTCGTGGCACGGGTGTGCGCGCAGGGCGGCCCGCAGGCGCGTGAGCTCCTTGTCGTCGGCCGCGGCGGACCGTACCCGCGGACCGCCGCCGCGCGCCGGGGCACCGGGGACGTCGACGAACGCGCCGAGCGCGTTGCGCAGCGACGACGCGAGGTCGCGGCGGGCCGCGGGCACGCGCGGGTTGAACGTCTTGGGGATGCGGACCTTGCCGACCGTGCGGATGCCCGAGGGGGCGTCGGCGACCGTGAGCTTCTTGACCTGCTTGTCCTCGGTCAGGACCGTGGGGCGCGGGCCGTCGAACCCGCCGTCCTTGCCGGGGTCGAGGACCACGACGTAGCCGGCGCGGCGCCCCGAGGGCAGCTCGACGACGTCCCCGACGCGCAGGTTCTCGAAGTCCGCGACCACCTGGGCGCGGCGGGCCCGCTGCGCGGACTTCGACAGGTCCGCCTCGCGGGTCGCGATCGCGCGCCGGAGCCGGGCGTACTCGGAGAAGTCCCCGCGGTCGCACGTCATGGCCTGGGCGTAGCCCTCGAGGGCCTCGGCGTGAGCCTGGGCCTGCTTGGCCAGGCCCACCACGCCGCGGTCGGCCTGGAACTGGGCGAACGACGTCTCCAGGACGTCGCGGGCGCGCTCGCGCCCGACCTGCGCCACGAGGTTGACGGCCATGTTGTAGGTGGGCCGGAACGAGGACTTGAGCGGGTACAGGCGCTTGGACGCCAGGCCAGCGAGGGCCACGGGGTCCAGCCCTGGATGGTCGACGACGACGGCGTGCCCCTCGACGTCGATGCCCCGGCGCCCGGCACGCCCCGTGAGCTGGGTGTACTCCCCGGGGGTCATGTCGACGTGGGAGGTGCCGTCCCACTTGACGAGCTTCTCGAGCACGACCGAGCGGGCGGGCATGTTGATGCCCAGGGCCAGGGTCTCGGTCGCGAACACGACCTTGACCAGGCCGCGGCTGAACAGGTCCTCGACGATCTCCTTGAAGATGGGCAGCATCCCGGCGTGGTGGGCCGCGATGCCGCGCGCGAGCGACTCGCTCCAGGTCCAGTACCCCAGGACGTCGAGGTCCTCGGCGGGCAGTGTCGCGCTGCGCTCCTCGACCACGGCACGGATCTGCGCCTCCTGGGCGGGTGTGGTCAGGCGCAGGCCCGCGGCCAGGCACTGGGTCACCGCGGCCTCGCACCCGGCCCGCGAGAAGATGAAGAAGATCGCGGGCAGCAGCCCGTCGGCGTCCAGGGCGTCGACGACCGCGAACCGTGGCGGCGTCCGGCGCCCCGACCCCTCCCGGTTCCCGTAGCCGCCCGACCCGCCAGGCCGCCCGCCCCGGCCACGGTATCCGCGGTCGCCGCGTCCCCCGCCCCGACCCGGGTACCCGCCGTCGCGCGCCCCGCTGCGGAACGCCGCGAGCAGGTCCGGGTTGATGGGCGGGTTGACCCCGGGGTCCGTCGGGTCCACGTGCCCTGCGTACAGGTCGATCAGCTCGGCCCCCGTGCCCGGGCGCAGCGCCTCTCCCGGGGTGCGCGACCGGTCGCGCGAGCCCACCAGGACGTGCTGCCACAACGGGACCGGTCGGCGCTCGCTGACGATCACGGCGGTGTCGCCGCGGACCATCTCGAGCCAGTCGCCGAACTCCTCGGCGTTGGACACGGTCGCGGAGAGCGACACGAGCTGGACGTCGTCGGAGAGGTGGATGATGACCTCTTCCCAGACGGGTCCGCGGAACCGGTCGGCGAGGTAGTGGACCTCGTCCATGACGACGAACGCGAGCCCGTCGAGGGCGCGCGAGCCCGCGTAGAGCATGTTGCGCAGGACCTCGGTCGTCATGACGACGATCGGGGCGTCTCCGTTGATCGACGTGTCGCCTGTCAGGAGCCCGACCTGGTCGGCGCCGTGGCGGCGCGCGAGGTCGGCGTACTTCTGGTTGGACAGGGCCTTGATGGGCGTGGTGTAGAAGGCCTTGCGTCCCCCCGCCAGGGCCAGGTGCACCGCGAACTCCCCCACGACGGTCTTGCCCGCCCCCGTGGGTGCTGCCACGAGCACGCCGCGCCCCTCCTCGAGGGCCTGGCAGGCGCGGACCTGGAAGTCGTCGAACGGGAAGCCGACGACCTCACGGAAGGCGGCGAGCTGGGTGCGGGAGGCCGCCTGGAGCGCGCGCGATGCCGCGTAGCGTTCCGCGGGGCTCTGGGTCTCGTCGGTCCCGGCGGAGCGGGGTGCTGCGGTCATGCCTCCACCCTACGGTCCGCCGGTGACGGGGCCGCGTCAGGCGCCGCCGACGACGCTCGAGCGACGGCGGCGTCCCCGAGCCCGGAGGCCCCGGCCTGGCGCCTCGGTCAGCCCTGCGTGATGGTGTGGCCGCGGGGGTCGAGGACCAGGAGCGCGCCGGGGACGACCGTGACGCGCACGGGCAGGCGAGAGATCCGTTCCCCGTCCGCGAACGCGGGCGGGGGCGGGCCGCCGGCGTCGGTGGCCTCCAGGACGACCGAGCGTGCCTGGTAGAGGTCGACGGCCGGGTGGTGCACGTGCTTGCCGCGGTACATGCCCGGGAAGACGCGGGCCACGCCGAGGCGCGTCAGGGGGCCGGCGGTCACGAGGTCGAGCAGGCCGTCGTCGATCGAGGCGTCCGGGGCGACCCGGACGCCGCCGCCGAAGCGCGGCCCGTTGGCCACGGCGACCACGGTCCCGGGCGACTCCCACACGAAGGGGTGCGTGGCGTCGTCGGGCGTCCGGGGTGCGCGCTCCCCCGGGGTCGCCGGGCCCGACGGCGAGGGGCGCGCGGTCGAGGCGGCCGTGCTCCCGGCGGGGTCGCCGGCGCCCGCGGTGTCCGAGGCGCCCGGCGCGCCGACGAGCTCTGCCGTGATGCGGTACCCGTAGGGGCGGAAGCGGGCGAGCTCGCTCGCGACGGCGCGCACGTACTTGGCGCTGCCGCGCGGCCAGGTCAGGGCGTTGGCGCGCGCGTTGACCGCGGCGTCGAGGCCCGCGGACAGGACGCCGCAGAACCAGCGCTCGCGCCCAGGCCGGGGGTCCAGGTGGGCGTCGAGAGGCTCGGCACGGGCCGCGTCCACCCGGCGCGTCCCGCCCGTGCCGGCCGCGCGGGCTCCCAGGGCGTCGAGGAGCAGGGTGACCGCCGCGTCGACGGCGTGCACGGGCAGCTCGAGGGCCGAGGCGAAGTCGTTGCCCGTCCCGGCCGCGACGATCCCGAGCGGGACCCCGGTCCCGGCGACCGCGTTGACGCCGAGGTGGACCATGCCGTCCCCGCCCACGACGACGAGCGCGTCGAGCGGGCCGCCCGTGCCGCGGCCCGCGACCGCGTCGCGGGCGTTCTCGAGTGCGAGGGGTGCGTTGGGGGCGCTGAGGTCCAGGACGTCGTGCCCGGCCTGGCGCAGGAGCTCGATCGTGCGGGCGCCGTCGCCCCGGCCGCGCCCACGGTCGGCCGTCGGGTTGACGACGACTCCGAGGCGGGCCGGGCGCGGTGGTGCCTCAGGCACCGGCGAGTGCTGCGGCGTTGCGCTTGTCCGTGCTGCGGTCGCGCAGGAACGCGATCCCGACGGCACCGAAGTACAGCAGGCAGATCGGCAGGGCCACGAGGATCATCGTGAGCGCGTCCGGGGTGGGGGTCATGACGGCCGCGAACACGAACGCGATGAGCACCGCCCAGCGCCATCCGGCGAACAGGGCCGTGGCCCGCACGAGCCCCGCGAAGTTCAGGGCGACCAGGACCACGGGCAGCACGAACGCGAGCCCGAAGGCCAGGACGAGTCGCATCACGAAGCTCAGGTAGCCCTGGGCGTCGGTGAGGTTGGTCGCGCCCTCGGGGACGAAGCCCGCCAGGATGTCGACCGCGTGCGGCAGGACCCACCACGCGAGGAACGCCCCGCCGAGGAACAGGGGCACCGATGCCCCCAGGAAGCCCATGGCGTAGCGGCGTTCCTTCGACGTGAGCCCCGGGGTGATGAACGCCCACAGCTGGTACAGCCACCACGGGCAGGACACGATGACCCCGAGGAACAGGGAGACCTTGATCTTCATGTCGAGCGCGGTCGCCATGCCCGAGAAGTTCAGGTTGATGACCTTGCCCTGCTCCGCGGCAGCCTTCTCGAGCGGGGCCTGCAACGCGTCCAGGAGCGGCTGGTACAGGAACCACCCCAGGATCGCGCCCGCGACCAGTCCGCACGAGACCAGGAAGAGTCGCTTGCGGATCTCGAGCAGGTGCTCGCGCAGCGGCATGCGTCCTTCGGACGTCTTGGTCGAGCTGGACACGGGTCAGGCCTTGGGGGCGTCGTCATCCTTGACGGCAGGCTCCGCGGGCTTGTCGTCGTCGCGCAGGTCCTTGACCTCGCTCTTGAAGATCTTGAGCGACTGGCCGACGCTGCGGGCCAGGTCGGGAAGTCGCTTCGCCCCGAACAGGAGCAGGACGACGACGACAAGAACGATGATGTGCCAGGGCTTCAGCATGCCCATGAGATGGCTCCCTTGGAGTCGGACGCGAGTCTTGTTGTCGCAGATCCTACGCGTTGAATCGGCGCCAGCGGTCCCACGTCACTTTGTTGCGGGTCCTGCGCTGGGACCGGCGCTCGGCCCGCTCGGCGCGCAGCTCCTCCACGCGCTCGTGCAGCAGCACCGGGTCGTCGAACAGGGTGGGCGCGGTGCTGGGCTGCGCGGCCGCCACCGCCGCGGTCAGCTCGTCGGTGCGCCGGGCGAAGCGGTCCATGACCTGCGACGACTCCGACATCTGCCGCAGGAGCGCCTTGGCCTTGCGCCACAGGTCGCGCCCCAGGAAGAACGCGCCGACGAGCGTGCCGACGACCAGGACCGACCAGATGGTGAACCACATACCGACCAGCCTAGTTCGCGGACGGCACGCTCGGGGCCGGGTCGGGCCCCTCGTCGACCGCACCGCCGCCGACCGCGGACTCCCCGTACGCGGCCAGGGCGGCGCTCGCGGCCTGCGCGACGTCGTCGGCAACGGCCTGGGGCGTGACGGCCAGGACGTGGCGGGCGTGCTCGAGCAGCAGCCGGCGCAGCCACACGGGGTTCGTCACCCGCAACGACACCTCGAACGCGCCGCCGGGCAGGTTGCGGACCTTCTCCACCGGGACCTGCTCGGCGACCCAGCGTGCGGGGCTCGCGAACGTGATCGTGGCCAGGGGCGCGTCGCCCGTGGGCGTGAAGTCGACCTCGGTCGGCAGGTCGTGCTCGGCGGCGGGCACGTCGAGCTCGGTCGCGGCCAGGAGCCGGTCGAGGCGGAACGTGCGCTGACCCTGCGCGCGGTAGCACCACGCGAGGAGGTACGACCAGGCGTCCTGGGTGTGCAGGGCCACGGGGTCGATCTCCCGCTCGGAGACCACGTCGGCGCTCGTCACGTACCGCACGCGCAACCGGTGCCGGTTCGCCAGGGCCGAGGACACGGCCGCCACGACCGCGGGGTCGCCGTCGGTGGGCAGGCGCACGTCCAGCGCCGCCGCGGCCTCGCCCGTCGCGCCGGTCAGCTTGTCCAGGACCGAGGCGACGACGTCGGAGCGCGCCCGGTCCGAGCGGACCGCGCCCGTCTCCCCCATCGCGCGCAGCGCCGCGATGAGCGCGACCGCCTCACGCGTGCCCAGGCGCAGGGGCCGCGTCATGCCGCGCGCCTCGGTCAGGCGCACCACGCCGCGCTCGAGCGAGTCGGCGTCGAAGTCGATCAGGTCGTCGGGCCAGTACCCGGGGGTGCCGGACACCCACAGGGCGTCGACGTCCTCCACGATCTGACGGGTCGTGACCCCGAACCGGGACGCGAGCTCCTCGACGGGCACACCGCCCGCCCCGTCCAGATAGCTGACGATGCCCAGCAGGCGCACCAGCCGGTCGTCCGCGCGCTCAGCCACGCTGCTCCTCGGTCGTCGTCGTGCTCGTCCCGTCCCGGTCGGTGGACCGGTCGGTCGGGGAAGGGGTCGGCTCGCCCGCCGCGGCTCCGGCACCCAGGTGCACAGCGGCACCCAGGTGCACAGCGGACCCCAGGCGCGCGGCGGCGCGCAACCGGCGCACGACGGCGTCGCGCAGCTCGGGCGGGCTCAGCACCACGACCGCGTCACCGTACCCCGCGATCTCGTCCGCGAACGTGTGCGCGTTCGTGTAGGCCACGTGCACGACGTCGCGCCCGTCCTGCCGGGGCCCCGCACCCTCGCCCGTGCCGTCCCCGTCGCTGCGCCCCCGCGCACGCAGCGCCTCGGCCCGCTCCGGCCCGATCGCCAGACGAGCCTCGTGCTCGCTGCCCGCCCTCGCGCCCAGCAGCGCGTCGACGTCCACCCCCTCGGGGATGGTGAACGCCCCACCACGCCCCAGCAGGCGCACCCTGCCCTCGATCCGGCTCAACCGGTACGCCCGCGGCGCACGGCGCTCGCGGTCGAAGCCCAGCAGGTACCAACCGCCCCGGCGGGCCGCGATGCGCCACGGCTCGACCGTGCGCGTGAGCACCTCGCCCGTGGACGCCGCCCGGTACGTGAACGACACCGCGCGCAGCGCCTCGATCGCGTCGAGCAGCGGGCCGTACGCGTCGCCCACGGCCCGCACCCGAGGGGCCAGGCCCGCGACCGCGTCGTTCGCGATCTCCCCCGCCCCCGCCGCCCGCAGCTTCGTCAGCGCCCGGGAGATGTCGGTCCGCAGCGTCTTGTCCTGCCAGAACTGGGCCGCCAGCGACAGGACACCGAACTCGGCCGGGGTCAGGTCCACCGCGGGCAGCGCGTACGCGTCCTGGTCGATCCGGTACCCCACGTCGTCGCTGTGGCCCCCGGCGTCGACCGTCACGATGGGGATCCCCAGGTCTCGCAAGGAGTCCTTGTCGCGCTCGAACATGCGCTCGAACGCCTCGGGCGAGGGCGCGTCGGCATACCCCGCCACGCTCGTGCGGATCTGCTGCTTCGTCATCGACACGCTCGTGTTCACGAGGGCGATCACGAGGTTCAACAGCCTCGTCGCAGGGTTGACTGGTTGGCTCGTCTGATCAGGCATCGGCACCCACGCTAACGAACGGTAGCCTCACCCGTGTGATGACGTGGCGATCTGCAAGGGTGATGTCGCGCGGCCGAGGCTGGCAGGGCGCGCAGGAACTGACCGTCGAGCTCGACGAACCGCTGCCCGCGACCGCGGGACCGGGCGACCAGGAACGCCCCCGGACCGTGCGCGCGCTCGCCTACCCGCAGCTCGTGGGCGACCCCCAGGTCGGCGACCGCGTGCTCCTCAACGTCAGCGCCCTCGCCCGAGGGCTCGGCACCGGCGGGTACGCGCTCGTCGTCGCCCTGCCCGACGCGCTCCCCGCCGACCCGCCCGCAGGCCCCGGCCACCTCGTCAAGGCCCGCTACACCCCCCTGCAGGCCCTCGTCCTGGGCGTCGACGAGCAGGAGTCCCCCCACCACGACACCCTGCGCGACGCCGACGACCTCGCCGGCATGCCCGTCGTCGTGGCCGACCTGCACTCCGCGCTGCCCGCGATCGTCGCCGGAGCACGCCTCGCCGCAACCCAGGACGGACGCCCCGCCCCCCGCATCGCCTACGTCATGACCGACGGCGGCGCCCTGCCCGCCGCGTTCTCCCGCACCGTCTCCGGACTCCGCGACGCCGGCTGGATCCACACCTGCCTCACCGTCGGACAGGCCTACGGAGGCGACCACGAAGCCGTCACCGTCCACACCGGCCTGCTCGCCGCCCGCCACGTCACCGGAGCCGACCTCACCATCGTCGCCCAAGGACCCGGCAACCTCGGCACCGGCACCCGCTGGGGCTTCTCCGGCGTCGCCGCCGGCGAAGCCCTCAACGCCGCCGCCACCCTCGGCGCCCTGCCCGTCGCCTCCCTGCGCGTCTCCGGCGCCGACCCCCGCGACCGCCACCTCGGCATCTCCCACCACTCCCTGACCGCCTACGGACGCGTGGCGCTCGCGGCCGCCGACGTCGTCGTGCCCCGCCCCGCCGCGGAGATCGAAGCCCTCCCCGGGTGGGGACCCGCGCTCACCGCACGCATCACCGAGCAGGCCGCCCGGCTCGCCGCCCCCCACGGGCCGCACCGACTCACCCACGCCGACGTCGACACCGCGCTCCTCGACGCGCTCCGCGCCGCCCCCGTCGGCCTCTCCACCATGGGTCGAGGACTCGACGACGACCCCGCAGCCTTCCTCACCGCCGCAGCAGCCGGCCTCCACGCCGAGAGGAACCGACCCGCATGAGCAACCGGACACGACTGGGGGGTGTCGTCGTCCTGATCGCTCTCGTCCTGGTCGGCGCCGCCGCCGGGTCCCGCTGGAGCTACGAACGCCCGGCGTGGTTCCTGCCCCCCGACGACTCCGACGCCCCACCCCCCGAAGCCCCCGCCCCGGTCGACGGCCCCACCTACGTCGAGACCCTCCCGCCGGGCCTCGACGACCGAGCCGCCGGGATGACCATCGGCGACTACATGACCTACCTCGGCCTCGCCGTCGCCGCCGTCCTGATCGTCGTCACGATCCTCTACCTGCGCCGCCGCAGCCGCGAACCCGCCGAACCCGGCGAGGCCCACCACGACCACGTCGCCACCGGGGAGGCCGTGACCGCCGACCACACCCCCGAGGTCCAGCTCCCCGCCCTCCGACGCGGCGTCACCCACGCACGCCACCTCCTCGACACCGCCCGCACCCCGCGCGACGCCGTCACCGCCGCCTGGATCGCCCTCGAGGACGCGACCGCCGACACCGGACACCGCAGGCACCCCGCCCAGACCCCCACCGAGTTCACCACCACCGTCCTCGACGCCACCCCCGCCGACCCGGACGCCGTCACGACCCTCCTCCGCCTCTACCAGCGGGCCCGCTTCACCGACCACCCCCTCACCGACCACGACGTCGAGACCGCACGCGACTGCCTCGAACGGCTCACCATCGCCTTCGCGCCACCACCGGAACCCGCCGACGCCGCGCACCCCGGCCCCGCACCGCACGGCACCGGACAGGCCACGACCCCATGAGCCGACGACCCACCACCACCCGACGCCTCCTCCTCGAAGCAGCACTCGTCCTCACCGCAGGCACAGCCCTCGCCGTCGTCGGGCTCGACATCCCCCACGCCCTGGTCCTCACCGCCGGCGCCCTCGTCCTCCTCGCCCTCCACCGACGCGCACGACCCGGCACCGACCCCGAGCACCACGCCCTGCCCGACCGCAACCGCCACGGCGCCCGACGCGACCTCTCCGAGCTCACCTGGGCCATGCACGGCAACGACGGACGAGTCAGCGAACGCGCACACAAACGCGTCCTGGCGCTCGCGGCCACGGCTCTGGCCGACCGGGGGATCGACCTGCGCAGCACGGACCCGGCACAGCAGCGCGCGGCCGCGGACCTGCTCGGCCCCAAGGTCCACCAGCAGATGACGACCGACCCACGCCCGCCGACCATGCCCGTCCTGCGGGCCTGGGTCACTGCGGTCGAAGGCGTGAGCGGCATCTCCGCGGGCCCCGGACGCGCGTCGGCCGAGCAGCGCCGCACGGCGGGTGGCCGAACGACCGACGGCTCGGACCACAGCACCAGCACCACCTCCATCACCACCACCGAGAGGCGAACCCGATGACGGACTCCCCTGCCCCCGCGCTCAGCGTCCCCGAGGTGGCCGCGCTCGGCCGTCGCATCCTCGACGAGGTCGGCACGGCCGTCGTCGGGATGCGGGACCCGCTCGAGCTCGCGCTCGCCACGATCCTCGCAGGCGGCCACGTGCTGTTCGAGGACGTGCCCGGGCTCGGCAAGACCCTCGCGGCCCGCAGCCTCGCCACGGCGCTCGGGCTCGACTTCGCCCGTCTCCAGTGCACGCCCGACCTCCTGCCCGCGGACATCACGGGGTCCTCGGTCTACGACCCGGCCACGACCGACTTCGTGTTCCGTCCCGGGCCGGTCTTCACGGGCCTCTTCCTGGCCGACGAGATCAACCGCACCGCGCCCAAGACGCAGTCCGCGCTGCTCGAGGCCATGGCCGAGCGCCAGGTGTCGATCGAGGGCAGCACCTACCCGCTGCAGCGTCCGTTCCACGTCCTCGCGACGTCCAACCCCGTCGAGTACGAGGGCACCTACCCGCTGCCCGAGGCGCAGCTCGACCGCTTCATGGTGCGGCTCGCGGTCGGGTACCCGGACCGCGACGAGGAGCGCGAGGTCCTGCGCCGCAGGCTCGACCGCCGGCAGGAGCAGGCCGAGGTCCGCCAGGTGGTCGACGCCGCCACGGTCCTCGCGATGCAGGCCGGGGTCGAGGCGACGGACGTCGACCCGGACGTGGTCACGTACTGCGTCGACCTCGTGGCCGCGACGCGCGCCGACACCCAGCTCGAGGTCGGCGCCTCGCCGCGCGGGTCGCAGACCCTCGTCCTGCTCGCGCGCGCCGTCGCGGCGCTCGACGGCCGCGACTACGTGCTCCCCGAGGACGTCAAGCGCGTGGCGGTCCCCGTGCTCGCGCACCGGCTCACGCTGACCCCCACGGCCTGGGCGTCGAACGCCCAGCCTCAGACCATCGTCCGGGCCATCCTCGACCGTGTCCCGGGCCCCGCGACGGTCGCCAGCGCAGCGCGATGACGGCACCCGCAGGGGGCGGAGAGCCGACGGGCTGGCTGCAGACGACGAGTCTCGCGGCCGGGGTCGTGCTCGGTCTCGCCCTGCTGATCACCGGTCTCGTCGCTGGCCGCGCCGACATCGCGGTCCTCGGGGCGCCCGCGCTGCTCAGCGCGGCATGGGCCTGGACCGCTCGTCCGCGAGGCGGGGCGGTCAGTGCGACGTTCGTCCCGGCGGAGGCGGGCGGGACCGGTCCGGGAGAGCTGCGCGCGCGGCTGCGCCTCGACGTGCCCGACGGCGCCGCTCCCGTCCGCCTGCGGGTCACCAGCCCGGGGAACGACGACGCAGACGTCACGGTCCTCGTGGACGGGACCAGGACGCTCGACCTCACGACGCACTCGGCCCGCACCGGCCCGCACCGGACGTTCCGCGTCGACCACGTCGCGGCAGGCGTCGAGGGCGGCTTCGAGTCGCGGCCCGACGACGTGCAGGCCCCCGGGATCCTCGTGCTGCCGACGGCCCAGCCGCTCGGTCGCCTCCCGTTGCCGCACCAGCTCGTCGGGCTCACCGGACCGCACACGACCCGGCGGCTCGGCGACGGCACCGAGCTGCGGGACGTCCACCCCTTCGCGCCGGGCGACCGGCTCCGGCGCATCGACTGGCGCGCGACGGCCCGGCGGTCCCCGGGCCTCGAGACCCTCTACGTGCGGCGTACCCAGGCGACCGCGGAGGCGACGGTCGTGCTCGTGCTCGACTCGCGCGACGAGGTCGGGCCGGACGTCACGACCTGGCGCGGGAACGGTCCGCTGCCCATGGACCGTGCGACGTCCCTCGACGTCGCACGCAACGCCGCGGCCTCGGTCGCGCAGGCCGCGCTCGACGGCGGAGACCGGGTCGGCTTCGAGGACCTCGGGTGGGTCCGACGCCCCCTGCCTCCCGCGGCCGGCAAGCGTCAGCTCCGCCGGATCGTCCACGCGCTCGCGCTCGCCCACCCCGTCGGAGACCCGGGCCGCCGCATGCGTCCCCCGCAGATCCCGGCGGGGGCGCTCGTGTACATGTTCTCGACGTTCCTCGACGACGAGAGCGCCTCGATCGCCCAGACCTGGCGCGGCACCGGTCATCCGGTGGTGGCGGTCGACATCCTGCCCACGGTCGAGGTCCCGCGGGGTGACCCCGGCGTCGCTCTCGCCTGGCGCATCACGCACATCGAGCGTGAGCAGCGCCTCGAGAGCTTGCGCCGCGAAGGGATCCTCGTGGTCAGATGGCTGCCACCGATCGGGGGCGACGACCCAGGAATGCCTGGCCGCTCGGCCCGATCGGCGCGGACCGCGCTCGAGCTCGCAGCCCGGCAGCAACGACACGCCACGCAAGGGACGTCCCGATGAGCGCACTCCGTACGGTTCGCCCGGCTCCTGCAGACGCCCTGCCCTCGACGGAGGTGGACACCGGACCGACCGTCCCGGGGCCCGCGTTCCGTGCCGCGCTGTTCGGCGCCACGATCGTGTTCGGCACGCTGACCGCGCACAGCCTGCTCCCGTCGATGGCCGGCAGCGTGGCGATCGGTCTTGCGCTCGCGGCGGTGGTCACCCGGTTCCCCCGGCCCCCTGTCCCCCACGCGATCGTCCTCGCGGGAGGTGCCGCGCTCCTCGGCGCCTCGGCGGCGTTCGACCCGGTGGTGTTCGCCCTCCTCCCGCTGGTGCACCTGATGCTCCGGGCGTCCTGGTGGGTGGCTCGGGTCCCCTGGGCGGGCGCCGTCGAACGGACCGTGCTCGTGCTCGACCTGCGTCGCGCCGCCGCAATCCAGATGGTCTGCCAGGGGCTCGCGCTCGTCGCGCTCGCCGCCTCGGGCATCGAGGGTGAGGGGTTCCTGACCGTCGTGGCAGCGCTGGCGCTGTGTGCTCTCGCCGTCCTCGTGGTCCCGAGGACCTGGTGGCGTCGAGGGTGATCGCTGGACCTGCGAGCACACGGGTACCGGGCCAGGATGGGACGAGGCGCACGTCGCCCACCCTGCACCCCGACTCGAGGAGGACCACATGGCTGCCCACAAGGACCTGCCGGACTACACCGTCCCGTCGCTCACGCTCCAGGAGGGGAAGGACGTCGCGGCAATCCTGCAGGAGCGCCTGCACTCGCTGAACGACCTCGCCCTCACGCTCAAGCACATCCACTGGAACGTGGTGGGTCCGCACTTCATCGCGGTCCACGAGATGATCGACCCGCAGGTGGATGCCGTCCGTGCCATGGTCGACGCGACGGCCGAGCGCATCGCGACCTTGGGGGTACCGCCGCGTGGCACGCCGGGCGCGATCGTCGCCGAGCGCACCTGGGAGGACTACCACCTGGGTCGAGCCTCGACGATTGCCCACCTGGGCGCCCTCGACGAGGTCTACCAGGGAGTGATCGCCTCGCACCGCAAGGCTGCGGCCGACACCGAGACGGTCGACACCGTGAGCAACGACCTCCTCGTGGGGCACCTGCACGAGCTCGAGCTGTTCCACTGGTTCGTCCGCGCGCACCTGGAGTCCTCGGGCGGCGAGCTCTCGACCTCGGGGGCGTCGACCGAACGTGGTGCAGCCCGCAAGGCCGAGTCCGCAGCCAAGAACGAGGCCTGACTCCCCCGACCGCGTACCGGTCGGCTCGACAGACGAAGTGCCCCTGGTCCTCGGCCGGGGGCACTTCGTCTGCCGGCGCCCGCCCTGCCTGTCCGGGCTCGGTGGTGAGTCGGAGATCTTGGGTGGGTCGATGCGTTCTCTACGCTTGGCACACTATTTTGCTTCGAACAAGCGATGGGGCAGCGTGCGGCATAGCGTGGCCGCATGACCGATCGACCCGATGCCCCGCCCGTGCGCCAGCTCCGCCTCGTCGTCGAGGCCGAGGACTACGACGTCGCTCTCGCCTTCTACCGCGACCTGCTCGGACTCCCCCAGGAGGCCGCCTTCACGGGCGAAGGGGACGCGCGCGTAGCGATCCTCGACGCGGGGCACGCCACCCTGGAGATCGCCAACCCCGCGCAGAAGCGCATGATCGACGACGTCGAGGTGGGACGGCAGGTCGCTCCCCCGCTGCGCGTCGCGTTCGAGGTGTCCGACGCCGCCGCCGTCACGACGGCCCTCGTCGACGGCGGAGCACACCTCGTCGCTCCGCCCGTCCGTACGCCCTGGAACTCGCTCAACGCGCGGCTCGAGGCGCCCGCCGGCCTGCAGATCACGGTCTTCCAGGAGCTCGGCGCCGAGGCGCCCCGCTCCCCCGCGGACGACGACCGCACGACCTGAGCCCCGCCGTCGGGCCCCTGGAGCCTGGCGACGGCCTACTCCCCCGCTGCTCCCACGGGCTCGCCCAGGACCTCCGAGTCCGCGTGCCAGGCCCGACGGACCTGCTCGAAGCGCGTCGGGAGCGGCGGGCGCACACCGCCGTACCGCGCGTTGGTCCGCTGCACGAACCTGCGCCACGACAGCACCAGGCCCTGCTTGGTGATGGGCAGCCCGCTGGCGACCGTGACGCCGTTGTCGTGCGTGTGGTGCACGGTCAGGAGCAGCGCTCGCGGGATCGACCCCTCGAGCTCGGAGCAGAGGTCCTCCCGGACGTCCATCCAGCGGCGCAGGACCAGGACGACACCCGGTTCCAGGCGGTGCTCGCGCACCGTGCGGTGCTTGCCGTGCTGCACCACGACGCGCCCCTCCCCCGCCTGCGCGCCCGTCGGACCGAGGTCGAGCGAGTCGACCGTGCAGCGCAGCAGGTCCGAGTACCGGGCGCCCGTGGCACGCGTCAGCCCGACGATGACGGCCAGACGCACCATCTCCGGCTTGGTCGAGGCGTACATCGCGGCGACCGAGAGCTCGCGCCACACCCACTCCGCCTCGTCGCGCGTCACGGGCGGCCGCGGGTAGCGCGGGGCGAGCGCCTGCGCGGCCTCACCACCCGACGGGCCGGGGTCGGGCGCACGCTCCTGCCCGACCGGGTCCGTCGGGGCGTCGTGGGGTGAGTCGGCGGCGTCGGTGACCATGAAACCACCCTATCCGCTTGGCACACTATTTTCTGCCATGGCGCTCAGCGTGTCACGGGCCGCCGCCCGTCGGGTCACACCTCGCGCAGCCGCCGCGTGAGGTCGTCGATCTCGCCCAGCACCTCCGTGGCCGCCCAGACCCCGTGCCGCTGCGACGTCGAGATCCGCGAGAGGACGCCCGCCTCCGTGAGACGCCCCAGCGCCTCGTAGGCCGCCGCTCCGGACGTCCCTGCGACCTGCCGCGCGAGATCCCCGTCCAGCACGGGGTGGTCCAGGAGCGCGTCGAGGATCGACGCCGCGGCCGAGCCCGCCCGCGGGCGCACCTCGGCCCGCCACAGCCCCGGCAGCTCCGCGAGGTTGTCGGCGGAGACGCGCGCCTCCTGCGCAGCCCTCGACGCGCTCACGGCGAGGTAGCGCACGAACTGCGCGGCCTGCCCCTCCCGGTAGGCGTTGACCCGCGCGAAGTACTCCCCCGTGTCGGCGAGCATGGCCGAGGCGACCGGGACAACGAGCGTCGGCGCAAGCCCCCGTCGACGCCACACCGCGCCGATCAGGGCGCGTCCGATGCGGCCGTTGCCGTCCGTGAACGGGTGGACCGACTCGAACTGGGCGTGCGCGATCGCGGCCTGGGCCACGGCAGGGAGGTCGTCGCGCCCCAGGAATGCGACCAGGTCGTCCATGTACGCGGGCACGAGCTCGGGTGGCGGCGGGACGTGCACGGCTCCACGGGGCGAGTAGTCGGACCCGCCGATCCAGTTCTGCACGGTGCGGAGAGCCCCCGCCGCAGGTCCGTCCAAGGGGTCGTCCTTGAGCAGCGTCCGGTGGGCCGCGAGGACGTCGTCGAGCCCGATCGCCCCCGAGCTGCCGGCCGCGTCGACCAGCCGCGACACGGCCCGGGCCGCCGCGACCGTGACCTGCGCGTCCTTGCTCGCGCGCACACCGATCGTGGCCTTGGCCAGGTCGGCGAGGCTCGCGTCGTGCCGCTCGATCCGCGACGAGGCCACAGCCTCGGTGCGCAGCAGGAACGTGGCGAAGGACGACAGGACCGGACCGTGGACCGCGTCGAGCCGCGTGATGTCCACGGCTGCGCGCTCGATGTGCGCGGCGTCCTCGGCGGTCGGCACGTAGGCGACCTCGGCGATCAGGGGCGGCAGCGAGACCGTGACCTCGCGCAGCATCCGGTCCTCGCGCGGACCTCGGGTCATCGAACGCCAGGGACGCGCCTCGCTCGTGTGGCGCGGCCAGTCCGGCTCGTCCGTCGTGCTGCTCGCTGTGGCCGCGTCCGTCATCGACAACCTTTCCGTGGACATCCTTGAATCAAGGTTATGCCCTCTAACCTTGACGCGCTCAGCGGGAAGTCCAGGTTGGCTACGCTGGTCGACGATGACCTCCCCAGCCCGCTCCCCCGGCTCCGCCGGCGGCGACCCATCGCTCCCCTCGACCGTCGCCCGCCCCGTCGAGCACGAGCTCGTGGTCAAGAAGTCCCGGTTCATCACGCTCCTGCACCCCGTCACGACGGTCGCGGCCGCCGAGACCGTCATCGCGCGCGTCCGCAAGGAGCACTGGGACGCCCGGCACCACTGCACGGCGCTCGTCGTGGGGACGCACGCCGACCAGCAGCGCTCGAGCGACGACGGCGAGCCCTCGGGCACGGCAGGCATCCCCATGCTCGAGGTCCTGCGGCACCGCCGCGTGACCGACGTCGTCGCGGTCGTCACGCGCTACTTCGGCGGCGTCCTGCTCGGAGCCGGAGGCCTCGTCCGCGCCTACTCGAACGCCGTGAGCGAGACGCTCGACCTCGCCCCGATCCTGCGTCGCGAGGTCATGGTCGAGGTCACCGTCGAGGTCCCGCACGCGGAGGCAGGCAGGATCGGCAACGTCCTGCACGAGTGGTGCGCTACCCACGGCGCGGTGCTCGAGGGCGCCGACTACGCCACCCGCGCCGTCTTCCGCCTGCTCGTCCCGCCCGCACAGCTCGTGCCGCTCGAGGCCGACCTCGCGTCGGCGTCCAGCGGGACGCTGTCACCGGCCGTGGGAGACCGCCGGGTCGTCGACGTCCCGGCCTGAGCCACGACGAGGGCGAGGGGCTCTCCCCCGGCCGCGTGGCGCCGTCGGGCACGAGGAACCCGCCCGACGGCGCCACGCGCCTCTCAGGGGGCCTCAGCGCCCTCGTGGGGCCCGTCCCAGGATGCCCGTGGCCCGCGCTCGCCGCGTACGGAACGCGTCGACTCGAGACCGCGCCACCACGCGGTCCCGACCGATGACCGCGATCAGGTCGAGGGTGTCAGGGTCGGGAACACCGACAGTCCACACCTACGGGATCGGAGTGGGCCCGCCGAGCGCTCGGCGGGCCCGCCCGCTCGCGTCCGTCGCTGACGACGAGATCGGCGAGACCCTGGAGCTGCGGTGGGACAGCTCTGCGGAGAACACCGGGGACGACGGGTCGACGCTGGCTGCCTGGGCGAAGCGGCTCACCCCACCCGACTCCGAGACTCCGGCCCGCTGGCGGCGGCACGAGGCGGCGCCTCGCAGCAGTGCCCGGTCTGCCGGGCGACCGTCACTGACGCGGAACGGTGATGCCGGCCGCGCGCAGCTTCGCCTCGACCAGCGTGTTCAACCGGGCGATGGAGGGTGCCTGGTCTTCCCGGTGGTGGTTGACCACCGCGTAGCGGGAGGCGGCGTCGGACTGGTCCTGAAACCCGGTCGGCATCGCCAGCAGCGCCCGTTGGGTCAGCAGCTTGTCGGCGAGCGTGGACGCCAGCTCCTCGATCCGCAGGTCGTCCGGATCCCACGACCTCGCATCCCAACAGCGCTTGGTCAGCTCGACGAACTCGGGGTCGCCCAGGGAGTGTTCGAGCCGGTCCAGGAAGCCGTCGAAGATCTCCGGGACCACTACCCGGGCCAGCACCAGGGCCTCCCGTTGACCGGCGATGTAGCCGGGACCGAAGCCGAGCTCGGCGAGCCGCTCCAGGACCGCGCAGGCCCGGTCGGGCAGCAGGGCGCGGTCACCGTGGTCGAGACGGTGCAGCCTGTCGCGTCGGGCGACGAGGTCTTCGATCCGTTCGGTGAGTCGGTGGTGGACGTCGTCCAGGGTGGCGGCGAACGTCGCGGGATCGGCGTCGAGCAGGGCACCGATCTCGACCAGTGGCACGCCTGCCGCGGCCAGGGTCCGAACCTGGACCAGCCGGTACAGGTCGTCCGACCGGTAGCGGCGGTAGCCGGAGCCGTCGCGTTCCGGCTCGGCGACCAGGCCGAGCCGGTGATAGTGCCGCACGGTCTTGATCGTGACATCGACGAACGCCGCCGCCTGACCGATCGTGAGCCCGTCTGTCATCGGCTCAGTGCACCTCCGGATCGCGGCGGCGGCGGCCTTGCGCACCGTGCCGGTTCGACGGCCCGGAAGCCCGGACGATCACCGTCGAGGATAGCGCGCACCCGTTCCATGCCCCCGCTGGCACGAGGGACAGGGCCCTCGCGATGGGCGCCTCCCCCTTGATCGGCACAGGGGGGTTGACCTTGACCTTGGGTCAAGGCTGCAGGCTCTGCGCATGGCCGTTCGAAGGGCCAGGCAGCCACCAGGGCCGCCGTGAGAACCACACCGTCAAGGGGAGATCCATCATGGGAACGAGCAACAGCGGCTTCTCCGACGCAGGGCTGCGTCGGCTGCGCGAGGTGCTGGCACAGCACGTCGAGTCCACGAAGATTCCCGGCCTTGTCGCCCTCGTCAGCCGTGGCGGCCAGACGCACGTCGAAGCGATCGGGACGATGCGTCATGACGGTGGCGCGCCGATGCGCCGGGACACGATCTTCCGGATGGCGTCCACGTCCAAGCCGGTCACGATGGCGGCGGCGATGATCCTGCTCGACGAGTGCCGGCTGCGGCTGGACGACCCCGTGGACCAGTGGCTGCCCGAGCTCGCCGACCGGCAGGTGCTGACGCGGCCCGACGGGCCCCTGGACGACACCGTGCCGGCGCACCGGCCGATCACCGTACGGGACCTTCTGACGTCCACGTTCGGGCTCGGGGTGGACTTCGAGTCGATGGCTTCCCCGATCAGGGCCGCGACCTTCGAGCGTCTCGACTACAGCGTGGCATCCGGTCCGGCCCCGGAGCCGGACGAGTGGATGCGTCGCCTCGGCGAGCTGCCGCTGCAGTACCAGCCCGGAGTGCGGTGGCAGTACGACCTCAGCAACGAGGTGGTCGGCGTGCTCGTCTCCCGGGTCACGGGACAGTCGTTGGAGACGTTCCTGCGGACACGCATCCTCGATCCGCTGGGGATGAAGGACACCGCCTTCCACGTGCCCGCCGACAAGATCGACCGACTGCCGCCGCTGCTCGGGCCCGACCCGCAGACCGGCGAGTTCCTCGTGTGGGACGAGGCGGCAGGAGGAAGGTCCAGCGCGCCTCCCGCGTTCCAGGGCGCCGGCGGCGGGCTGGTCTCGACCGCCGACGACTACCACGCGTACTTCCAGATGCTGCTCGACCACGGGATGCACGGAAGTGAACAGATCTTGTCCCGGGCCGCCGTCGAGCTGATGACCACCAACCGTCTCTCGCCCGAGCAGCTTGCCGCCAGGGAGACGATGTTCAGCAACGTCGCCCACCTGTCGTCCGGCCAAGGGGCGAACGGCGGCTGGGGCTTCGGGATGGCGGTGCGCACCTATCGCGGCGACTACGCGCCCATCGGCCAGTTCGGCTGGTTCGGCGGCACCGGCACCACCGCCTACGCAGACAGGACCAACCAGCTCACCGGAGTCCTGCTCACCCAGGTCGGACTGTCCACCCCGGATTCGCCGCGTGCCATGAGCGACTTCTGGACCACGCTCTACCAGGCCATCGACTGACGACGAGCTCGAACGGTACCTTGCGGCACCTCCGCACGCGGCTCGGTCTCGGTCGAGAGCAGTCTCGCCATCTGTTCACGGTGCCATGAACCGTGCAGATGTCATGGCGCCGTGACTTCTGCAGAAGTCACGGCGCCATGACGTTCGCCCGCGAGCACGGTGCAGTGATTCAGGAGCCCGCGACGATCCCTGCAGGGCCCACGTGCGCACCGTCCGGGACGCTCGACGGTGCGCCCGCGTCCTCCAGGACCGCGTCACCCTCGGCCACGACGTCCCGGCCGAACGTCCAGTCGCCCCGCACCGCGAGCCCGGTCGCTCCCCGCAGCGACGGCACACCCTGCGCGAACCGCGTGTCGAAGTCGCCCACGAGCTTGTAGTACGCGCTGTCGAGGTCGATCAGCGGCGCCTCGACCCGGGCCCGGAGCGTGAAGTCCTCGGCGAGCTCGTAGACGTCCGAGCGGAGCAGGAGCAGGTCGCTCGTCGCCTTGACGGGCAGGAAGCGGCTGCGGTCGACCTCGATCACGGTCGAGCCCTCGAAGACCTCGATCGCGGCGCCCATGGCCGACTCCATCTGGATCACGGGCGTCGACGACGGGTCGGTCGGGTCGACGGTCTTGGGGTTGACGATGAGCGGCAGCTCGAGGACTCCCCCGGTCCGCTCGAGCTCGGTCGCCAGCGCCCGCAGGTCGAGCCACAGGTTGTTGGTGTTGAAGAACCTGTGACGCTCGATGTCCCCCGCGGCCGCCAGGTCCTCCTCGGGGGTCTGCGCGGTCTCACGCAGCACGAGCCGACCGTCCGAGCGCCGCACGACGAGATGGCCGCCCTTGCGGTCCGCGGGCGTCCTCCGGGCCACCTCGGCCGCGAACGGAGCGCCCGACGCCGCGAACCAGCCGGCCATCGCCGCGTCCGGAGCAGCCCCGAGGTTGTCCGAGTTGGACACGCTCGCGTACAGGTAGCCGGCGTCCAGCAGGGCCTGGAGCGCCCCCGACGCCACGAGGGCCGTGTACAGGTCGCCGTGCCCCGGCGGGCACCACTCGAGGTCCGGGTCCGCAGGCCACTCGACGGGCTCGAGGTCGTCTGCGCGCAGCTTGGGCTCACGGTTCTGCAGGAAGTCCAGGGGTAGCCCGTCGACCGCGAGGTCGGGGTAGGCCGCGAGCGCCGCGAGGGTGTCGTCGCGGGTGCGGAAGCTGTTCATGAAGAGCAGGGGGAGCTGGGCGCCGGTGGTGGCGCGGGCGGCGCGGACCTGGCGGGCGATGATGTCGAGGAAGGTCAGGGGGGTGGCGTCGGAGCCGTCGGTGCTGCCCGTGTCGCGCACGGTGAGGAGCGACTTGGCGCGGTCCATGCCCATGGAGGTGCCGAGGCCTCCGTTGAGCTTGATGAGGACGGTGCGGGAGAGCGCGTCGGCGGCGTCCTGGGGGGTGACGTCGAGGTCGTCGCGGTGGGTGACGTCGGTGAGGGGTTCGATGTCGGCCTCGGGGACGGTGCCGGTGGCGCCGTCCTGGAGGAGTGCGTAGAAGCGGCTGAAGACGTCGATCGCGGTGGGGTGGACGCCGGCGTCGGTCATCTTGTGCTGGGAGTGGGTGAGGCCCTGGCTGCTCATGGTGTCGATGCTAGGGCTGGTGGGCGGGATCGCGCTGGGTGGTTCGTGGTGTGCCGGTCACACGCGGCGCGCGGGGGGCCGGTGCTACTCGAAGCGGGAGGGGTCTCCTGCGCCGACGCGTACGACCTCGGCCGTGCCGGAGGAGAAGTCGACGACGGTGGTGGGTTCGGTGCCGCAGTCGCCGGAGTCGACGACGGCGTCGACCTGGTGGTCGAGGGCTTCCTTGATCTCCCACCCCTGGGTCATGGGTTCGTCCTCGCCGGGGAGCAGGAGGGTGCTGGACAGCAGGGGTTCGCCGAGGGCGCGCAGGATGGCCTGGGTCACGGCGTGGTCGGGGATGCGGACGCCGACGGTCTTCTTCTTGGGGTGCGCGAGGCGCCGGGGCACCTCGGAGGTCGCGGGCAGGATGAAGGTGTAGCTGCCGGGCGTGGAGGCCTTGATGGCGCGGAAGGCGGCGTTGTCGATCTTGACGAGCTGTCCGAGCTGTGCGAAGTCGGCGCACACGAGCGTGAAGTGGTGCTTGTCGCCGAGGTGGCGGATGTCGCGGATGCGTTGGGTGGCGCTGTGGGAGTCGAGCCGCGCGCCGAGGGCGTAGCAGGAGTCGGTGGGGTAGGCGATGAGGGCGTCGTCGCGCAGGAGCGTGACGATCTGGTCGATCGCGCGGGGCTGGGGGTCGACGGGGTGCACGTCGAAGTACTTCGCCATGGACCGAGCCTAGGTCAGCGCGGCTCGGCGTGCCGCGCGCCGGGGTGGGAGGACAATCGGTGGGATGCGACTGGCGACCTTCAACATCCTGCACGGGCGGTCCACGGTCGACGACCTGGTGGACGTCGACCGGTTCTCGCGTGCGGTGGCGGACCTGGGTGCGGACGTGCTGGCGTTGCAGGAGGTGGATCGCAACCAGCGGCGCTCGGGGCACGTGGATCTCGCCCGGGTGGCGGCCGAGGCCATGGGTGCGGTCGACCACCGGTTCGCGGCGACGATCGATCGGCGGGGTGCTGGGGGGCGTGCGCAGTACGGTGTGGCGCTGCTCTCACGCTTCCCGGTCCACGAGTGGCGGGTCCTGCCCCTTCCTCGTCGCCCGTGGTGGCGCCCGCTCCCGCGGGGGAACGACGTGCGTCGTCCGCGGTGGCGCCTGGACGAGCCGCGCACGGCTCTCGCCGCCGTCGTCCTGGCTCCGCAGGGCCCGTTGACCGTGGTCGCGACGCACCTGAGCTTCCTGGACGGCTGGGGCGAGCACCAGCTCGACCACCTGGCGGCGGGTCTTGCGGACGCCCCGCGCCCCTTGGTGGTCCTGGGGGACATGAACCTGCGGTCGGAGATCCCGGCGGCGGTCACGGGCTGGAGCCCGTTGGTGGTGGCCCGGTCATACCCGGTCGCGCACCCGACGTTGCAGATCGATCACGTCCTGGCCGACGGGTCGGTGCGCCCGACGTCGCCGGGACGGTCGGTCGACACGGGGCTCTCGGACCATCGGGCGCTCGTGGTGGACGTGGAGATCGAGCCTCTCGGCTGAGTCGCGGCCGCTGGCCCACCGGCACTGTTCGAACAGGAGTTCGACGTCGTCGTCCCGCATCGCACCCACGGATAGAACACTTGTTCGACCCCCGCTTCGAAAGCGCCCCGATTCCTTCGAACAGGTGTTCTATCTCTTCGCCCGCCCGTGGGGCAGGGGCACTTCTCCCCCGGTTCAGGCCGACGTGCCGTGCGTGATGCGCACGACGGGCAGGCGCAGCGCACCGGGCGCCCCGGCAGGCACGGCGGGGCGCAGCGGCTCGACCGGGGCCACGCGCCGGTAGGCGCTGCCGAGCGGGGGACGCGGGTCCTCCTCACCGCGTCGGGGCCACATCGCGACGGCCCGCTCGGCCTGGGCCGTGATCGTCAGCGACGGGTTGACGCCCAGGTTCGCGCTCACCGCGGCCCCGTCCAGGACGTGCAGCCCCGGGTGCCCGAACACGCGCTGGTACGCGTCGAGCACCCCGGACTCGGGTGAGGCGCCGATCGCGCAACCGCCCAGGAAGTGGGCTGTGAGGGGCATCCCGAACGGTTCGCCGATGCTCCCGCCGGGCGCTCCGCCCATGACCCGGGCCAGGCGCCTGGCCGCCTCGTGCGCGGCGGGGATCCACCCGGGGTTCGGGGCGCCGTGCCCCTGGCGCGAGGTCATCCGGCGCCGCCCCGTCCACGTGCGCCGCGTGTACGTCGTCAGCGAGTTGTCGTGGCTCTGCATGACCAGGGCGATCACGGTGCGCTCGGACCAGCCGCGCAGGTCGAGCATGGCGGGCAGCCGGCGGCGCTGGGCCCACAGCTCGCGCACCCACTCCCCCGGCGAGGGCGCGCTCCCGGGGCGGGCTCCGTCGTCGGGCGCGGTCCCCTCGCCCTGAGTGCGCGGGCCGCGAGCGCCGCGGGGCGTGACGAGGACGGTCTGCAGGAGGGCCATGGCGTTCGAGCCGCGGCCGTAGCGCACGGGTTCGACGTGCGTGTGGGCGTCGGGGTGGAACGAGGAGGTGATCGCGACGCCGCGCGTGTAGTCGGGCGCGGTTCCCCCCGGGGGGCGCCGGTCGGCCGTGGCGCCCAGCAGGGCCTCGGAGTTGGTGCGGGTGAGCATGCCGAGGCGCTCGGAGAGGTGGGGCAGGGTGCCCGCGTCGCGCTGGGCGTGCAGGAGCTGCTGGGTCCCGTGGGCGCCGGCCGCGAGGACGACGTGCCGGGCGGTCCAGCGGGTGCGCCGGGCGAACGGTCGGTCGGTGCGCCGCGAGGTGACCTCGTAGCCCCCGTCCGGGAGCGGGGCGATGCGGGTCACGGTCGTCAGGGGGTGGATCCGCGCCCCGGCGGCCTCGGCGAGGTGCAGGTAGTTCTTGACGAGCGTGTTCTTGGCGCCGTGGCGGCACCCGGTCATGCACTGGCCGCACTCGAGGCACCCGCGTCGTGCGGGGCCCGCGCCGCCGAAGAACGGGTCGGGCACGGGCACCCCGGGGGCGCCGAACAGCACGCCCACGGGGGCGGGCGTGAACGTGCCCTCGACGCCCATCTCGCGCGCGACCTGGTGCATGGCCTCGTCCGCGGGCGTGCTGCCCGCGTAGGTGACGACGCCGAGCATGCGCCGCGCCTGGTCGTAGTAGGGCGCGAGCTCGGCCTTCCAGTCGGTCAGGTGGCCCCACGAGGGGTCGGTGTAGAACGCGTCGAGCGGCTCGTAGAGGGTGTTGGCGTAGACGAGGGACCCGCCGCCGACCCCGGCGCCGGCCAGGACGAGCACGTCCCGCAGTCGGTGCACCCGCTGGATGCCGAGGCAGCCGAGGCGCGGCGCCCACAGGAAGTCGCGCAGGTGCCAGGAGGTCGCGGCGAAGTCCTCGTCGGCGAAGCGACGACCGGCCTCGAGGACCGCGACCCGGTACCCCTTCTCGGTCAGCCGCAGGGCCGCGACGGACCCGCCGAAGCCCGAGCCGACCACCAGCACGTCGACGTCGGGGGTCGGTGCGCGGTCCTGGTCCGCAGAGACGTCGTCGGTCATGGTCCTGGTCACCTCGTCGCGTGGGCGGGCGCCCCGTCGCGCCCGGCAGGTGCTCATCCTGCCACCAGCTCCGGGGCGGGGCGTGCGCACCTCCTGCGAGCCCGCGAGCGCCGACCTAGCGTGGGGAGGGACCGGTTCGACGCGTCCCTCGACACCCCGACGGAGGAACACCATGCCCGACGACGCCCCCGCCTTCCCCGCCCAGCAGCAGGAGCCCCCGGGGCTCACCGCACCGATGGACCCGGCTCCCGACCACGGGGAGACCTCCTACCGCGGTTCGGGCCGTCTCGCGGGCCTGCGCGCCCTGATCACGGGCGGTGACTCGGGCATCGGCCGGGCCGTCGCGATCGCGTTCGCGCGGGAGGGCGCCGACGTCGCGATCGGCTACCTGCCCGAGGAGCAGCAGGACGCCGAGGAGACCGCGCGCTGGGTGCGTCAGGCGGGCCGCGAGGTCGTCCTGCTGCCCGGGGACCTGCGCGAGGAGCAGGTGGCGCGCGACACGGTCGCCGACGCGGTCGCCCGCCTGGGCGGTCTGGACGTGCTCGTCAACAACGCGGGCTTCCAGATGGCGCGCAGGTCGTCGATCGCGGACGTCACCACGGACGACCTCGACCGCGTGCTCAAGACCAACCTCTACGCGCTGTTCTGGGTCACGCAGGCCGCGCTCGAGCACCTGGGCGAGGGGGGCTCGATCGTCAACGTCTCGTCGATCCAGGCCTACCAGCCGTCCACGTCGTTGCTCGACTACGCCTCGACCAAGGCCGCGATCAACAACTTCACGGTCAACCTCGCCGCGGAGGTCGGCGCGCGGGGGATCCGCGTCAACGCCGTGGCCCCCGGACCGATCTGGACGCCGTTGCAGCCCGCGACCCAGCCGCCCGAGAAGATCGAGGCGTTCGGTGCGGACACCCCGCTCGGTCGTGCGGGGCAGCCCGCCGAGGTCGCCCCGGCCTTCGTGTTCCTGGCCTCGCCCACCGACGCGGGCTACGTCTCGGGGACCGTGCTGGGGGTCACGGGCGGCAAGCCCGTCTTCTGAGGTCGCCCCGCCGCCCCGCCCGGCCGGGGCGGCGGTCTCGGGCTAGCCTGGACGCGGGTCGAGAAGTGGCCCGCACGCACCGCAAAGGGTCCCTCGGAGGCCGACGATGCCCACGACCATCGCCCAGCTCATGTCCACGACGTTCTGCACGGTCGAGCAGAGCGCGACGGTCGCGAGCGTCGCGCGCGCGATGATCGACGAGGACGCCGGCGACGCGGTCGTGCTCGACGACGGGGACGTCGTGGGCATCCTCACCGACCGCAGCATCGTGCGCGCCCTGGCGGCCGACGCCTCGCCCGACCATCCCGTGGGCGGGCTGTGCACCGAGGACCTCGTGGTCCTCAGCCCCCAGGACCCCGCCCGGGAGGCCGTGCGGATCATGGAGCGCCACGCCCTGCTGCGCCTGCCCGTGATGGTCGGGGCCGAGCTCGTGGGGATCGTGCGGCTCTCCGACCTCGTGACCGCGATCGAGCGCGGGCTCGTCACCGTGACCGAGACCCAGGGCGCCGGGAGCCTGGAGGGCGCCTGAGCCGAGCCCGTGTGGGGTGCCCCGGGGCGACCCAGGCCCGGACTTTCGCGTGCGGGCGCGTAGCGTAGTCCCCGAGAGGTGGAGGACCGGCGCGCTGTGCACCGGACACCGGACACCCCCGAGCACGAACGGGTACGCAGGATGACGCAGGAGCTGCAGCAGACCACCACCACCGCCCCCTCGACGGTCGAGTACGGCACCGGGGTGAGCCCGGCCTCGGCCGTCGAGTCCTCCGTCGCGGCGGCTGCCCGCGCCCTGGCCGAGGAGCCGAGCCTCCAGGAGACTCTCGACCGGATCGTCGAGCTCGCGGTCGCCATGGTCGACGGCTGCGACGCGGCCGGGATCTCGCTCGTGACCCGCAAGGGGCAGATCGAGACCCCGGCGGCGTCCCACGCGCTCGCCCGACGCGGCGACGAGCTCCAGTACGCCCTCAACGAGGGGCCGTGCCTGGACGCGATCCGCGAGACCGACCTGGTGCGCACCGACGACCTGGCCACCGAGCCCCGCTGGCAGCGCTGGGCCGACCAGGTCCAGGACGAGCTGGGCGTGCGCTCGATGCTGTGCGTCCAGCTCTTCACGAGCGAGACCTCGCACGGCGCCCTCAACCTCTACTCGCGGTCCGTGGCCGCGTTCCCCGCCACGACGCTCTCGATGGTCTCGACGTTCGCCGCGGTCGCCGCGGCGGCCCTGACCGCGGCCCGCACCGAGGAGCAGCTCACGAGCGCGGTGCAGACGCGCACCGTGATCGGGCAGGCCCAGGGGATCCTCATGGAGCGCTACCAGCTCTCCGCGCAGCGCGCGTTCGGGGTCCTGAGCCGTGTCTCGCAGGACTCCAACGTCAAGCTCTACGACCTCGCGCGCCAGGTCGTCGAGACCCGGGTCCTGCCCCAGCGCCCCAGCGCCGACTAGGGGCCCGGGCGCCGCGGGACCTTCGGTCCACCACAGCACCACGCAGCGGCGCGGCGCGGGCCCGGCTCAGCCCGCGGCCGCGCCCTTGCGCCGGAAGAGCTGCGCCCCGCCCACGCGGCTCACGCTGCCGGGCTCGAGCGCCGCGAGGCACGCGTCGGCGCGGTCCTTCGCGTCCTCGCCCAGCCCGCCCGCGACGGACAGCGCGTCGAGCAGCTCGCGGGCCACGTCGGGCAGGCGGCGGCTGCTCTCGCTCGCGTGCACCACGAGCAGGTCCAGGGCCCCGTCGGAGTCCAGCCCGTGCGTGGCCATGAGCACGCCCTTGGCCTGGTCGACGACGGCGCGGTCCGCGAGCCCCACCGCGACCTGGCGGGTCACCTCCCGGCGCAGCGCGTCCTCGTGGGCCGCGGTGCTGTCCACGACCAGGCCCACGACCTCCACGACGGCCCCCGACGCGTCCCGGCGCCCCTGACCCGTGACGGTGACCGTCCTGGTCCGGCCCCGGGCGTCGACGATCCGGTGGCTGCAGCTGAAAGGACGCCCCGTGGTCCGCAGCATCGCGATCTCGCGCAGGACCGCGTCACGGTCGTCGGGGTGCTTGTGCGAGGCCAGCAGCGCGGCCGTGGGCGCGACCGATCCCGGTGCCAGCCCGTGCAGCAGGTACATCTCGTCGGACCACCACCACTCGCCCGTGCGCAGGTCCACGCGGTACTGCGCGGTGGGGTGCGCGCGCCCGATGCTCAGCGCCTCGGCCAGAGGGTCGCGCCGGCGACGGCGGGGGGTTCGTTCGGTCGTCATGAGGTCTCGCTCTCAGCACAAAGTGTCGAGGGGCCGCTTCCTGACTCCTAGGTGCCCCACCTTAGGCCCCGGCGAGCAGGAGAGCCAGCATGCCCTCGCGTCCCGGCGGCCCCACGGTGACCTCCTGACGCCGCGGGCGCCCGCCTCACTCCTCGAGCGCGTGGTGCGGCGGCAGCGGGTAGAGCGTGTGCTCGGTGTGGTGCAGGACGTTCGTCACGAGCGCCCCCACGTGCTCGGTGGCCTGCGCGTAGTAGACGCTCGTGCCCTCCCGCCGCGAGGTCACCAGGTGGCCCGCACGGAGCTTGGCCAGGTGCTGGGAGACCGCGGGCACGGGCCGGTCGAGGGCCTCGGCGATGGCCGTGACCGACATCTCGGTGCCGGACAGCATCTGCAGCACGGCCAGGCGCGTGCGGTCGGCGAGCAGGCGCAGCACCTCGACCGCCCGGTCGAGGTCGGCCTCGGGAGGGGCGGCGGGTCGGACGTCGCGCTGCGTGGTGGCCATCCCCCTCATGCTCCCACCTGGGCGTGCGCCCGCACGGCAGGCGGCGCGTCCGCGCTGGGCGCGTCGCTCCCGGCGCCGGGGACCGGCCACAGCGCCCGCGCGGCCAGGGTCGCCGTGGCCGCGACCAGGGCGAGCACGCCCGCGGCCCAGGACAGGCTGAGCGCCCCCAGCAGTCCCGCGAGCGGGTAGGTCAGCAACCAGCACGCGTGGGACAGCGAGAACTGCGCGGCGAACGCAGCGTGCAGGTCGTCGGGGCCGACCGACCGGCGCACCACGCGCCCCACGGGCGTCTCGACCGCGGACCATCCTGCGCCGATCACCGCCCACGCGAGGACCACCCCGACCAGCGCGCCGCGCTGCGGGAGGGCGAGGACCAGGGGCACGACGGCGCAGCCCACCGTCACGAGGACGGCTCCCCCGAGCATCACGCGTCGCTCGGGCAGCGTGCGCAGCAGCCGGGGCAGGGTGAGCGCCGCGACCACCGACCCGCCGCCGCACACCGCCAGGAGGACCGCGACGCCGTCGGGCCCGAGCCCCAGTCCCACCCGCGCGACCACGACGCTCTGGACCAGCACGAACGAGACCCCCGCCGCGACCGCGAGGTCGAGCGCGAGCACGGGGCGCAGGGCCGGCGTGCGCACGAACAGCACCGCTCCCCGGCGCAGGCGCCACCCGAACGAGCCGTCCGGCCTCGAGGGGGCAGCCCCGGCCTCGTGCACCCGCCGTGGGAGCACGACCGAGACGACGAGCAGCGCCGAGGCCGCGAACCCCACCGCGGTCCCCCAGAAGAGCTGGGACGGGGTCAGGACCAGCAGGAGGACGGCCGCGAGCGCCGGGGACGCGACGGCCTCGAGGTCGTACGCCAGGCGCGAGAGCGACAGGGCCGAGGTGTAGTCGCGTTCGGCGGGCAGGACGTCGGGCAGGACGGACTGGAACGTGGGGGTGAACGTGGCCGAGGCGCACTGCAGCACCACGACCAGGACCAGCACCTGCCAGACCTCGCCCACGAACGGCAGCGCGAGCGCGACGCCCAGGCGCACGAGGTCCGCCCCGACGAGCACCGCGCGGCGCGGGGCCCGGGCGAGGAGCGCCGCGGCGAGCGGGGCCAGGACCACGTAGGCGACCATCTTGACCGTGAGGACGGTCCCGAGCACCGCGCCCGCGCGCGGACCCGCGAGGTCGTAGGCGAGCAGCCCGAGGGCGACGGTCGCGATCCCCGTGCCGGCGAGGGCGACGACCTGCGCGGTGAACAGGCGCCGGTAGACCGGGTGGGACAGGGCGGAGAGCATGCCCCCATCATCCTGCCTGCTTGCGCAGTGATGCAACTATGCAACCAATCGGCCCGGGGCGGCTCGGTCGTGGGATCCTGGAGCCGTGTCCGACCTGACGTCCCGTCGCATCCCGCCCGGCCCCATCCTGCAGGCGTTGCGCACGCACCGCTTCCTGCCCGACTGGGCCCTCGACGTGCCCCGGCTCGCGCTCGAGCACGCCCTGGACCTCGCCGAGGGAGACCCCCGGCGCCTCGTCCTGGAGGAGGACGGCACGATCCGCGTGGAGAACGCCCCGCAGTCCTGAGGGCTAGACCCTGCCGTGCGGGTAGACGTCCGCGAGCACGGGCTCGAAGGGGCGCGAACGCAGCGTCATGCCCGCCTCGAGGGGCGTCCGCCCGGCCTTGGCGCTGTTGCACGCCTCGCACGCCGCCACCGCGTTCATCCAGGTCGTGGGGCCGCCCTGGCAGCGGGGCACCACGTGGTCCATGGTCGTGGCCGGGGCCCCGCAGTAGCCGCAGCGGTGCCGGTCCCGGCGCAGGAGCGCCGCGCGCGAGTAGGGCACACGTCCCGTGCGCTCGTAGACCCAGCGGGTGTGGACGTAGCGGACCAGCTCGACCGAGACGGGGCGCTGGTAGGGGCCGAAGGTCTCGCCCTCGACGGCCTCGCGTACCGCAGCGACCCGCCGGTGCAGCATGCGGATCGCGTGCCCCAGCGAGACACGGCCCAGGACCTGCCCGCCCCCCAGGTTGTAGATGAGGACCTCGCTCATCGACCGACTCCCGTCTGCGTCCCGTGGCGTCGAGGTCCTCGACGCCACGAGCGCTCGCGCTGCGTGCGGAGAGGGCGGGAATCGAACCCGCCCCACGGGACGCTGGTGCGTCCCGTCGCCGTCCTTGGCACATGCCTCTCCAGGGGTAGCCGCCCGACTGCAGACCGGGCGACTTGGGAACTCCACGCACACCACGGTTCCCCGTCGTGACCAGGTTCATGTGCCTGGCTCGCCGCGCTACCACTCCGGCGCGGTCTCGTGTGCGTCAGCTCGTGCGGGCCGCCGGGGCGGCACCTCATGAGAACGGGTCAGGAGCGGTGACGTCCGGGCTGCCCCGTACGACGCCGGCCTCCTGACCGGACGATCACCACAGTAGCCTCCGCCCCCGGGGCCACGGCAAGGGCTTTTCGGGGAGGGATCGCGCAGGAGCTCCGCGGACGCCGTGCCGAGGGCCGCCGGGACCCGCTCCTGACGCCGGCGCGCCCTCCCCCGCGCCCGGCCTAGGCCCGGCAGGTCCCGCAGACCCCGGACAGCGCCACGTGCGCGGGGGCGAGCGTGAAGTCGGCCGCCGTCGCGAGCCACGTCGTGACCGGGTCGAGCAGGTCTCCGGGCAGGTCGATGATGCGTCCGCACGAGCTGCAGATCGCGTGCAGGTGCTCCCGGGACGGCTCGCCCGGGGCCAGGTGGTAGGCCGTGGCCCCTCCCCCGATGTGCACGTGCGTCACGACGCCCAGGATCGTGAGCCGGTCCACGGTCCGGTAGATCGTCGCGCGATGGATGCCCGGGTGCCGGTCCTGGACCCGGGCCGAGAGCTCGTCGGCGCTCGGGTGCCCCTCGCCCGTGGCCAGGACCTCGAGGACCGCCCGTCGCGCCTCGGTCACGCGGTGCCCGCCTGCCCGCAGCCGGTCCAGCGCGGCCTCGACGGGGTCGGTCTCCGGACCCGGACCGGGAGCGGCCAGGTGCTGGTGCTCGTGCCCCTGCCCGCTCACAGCGCCGTGATCCCGTCACCGACCATCTTGGCGCCCAGCACCAGGAGCAGCACGGCCATGATGACCGCGTTGTTCTGGATCATCCAGGTCTTGAGCTCCTCGAGCATGGTCGCGGCGCGCGCGCCCATCGCGAGGTAGATCACCACAGGGGCCGCGACCCCGATGCTCGCCACGACCACGAAGACCGCGAGGGCCCCGAGCTGCTCACCGGTCTCGGACGTCGCCGCCGCGATGGCCGCGGCCCCCGAGACCACGAGGAGGAGGTTCTTGGGGTTGACCGCGCCGAGCAGGACCGCGAGCCCGAACGCCTTGACGGGCGTGAAGGCGTCGATCGCGCTCATCCACTTCGGTGTCTCCGGGGTCGCGCCCGCGCGCGGACGCCCGCGCCACTGCTTGATCGCGAGCAGCAGGAGCAGGACACCCAGGACGATCTTGACGACGCTGGCCCACGCGGGCGGCCCGGACTCCGAGGGCGTCGCGGCCCCGGCCACGAGCAGCACGATCGACCCCAGCACCGCGATCCCGACGATCCACCCCAGCAGGAACGAGAACCCGTTCGCCGTGGCCTTCCTGCTGACGAGCATCAGCACGACCGCCACGATCGGCATGGGGCTGATGAGAACACCCACCGCGATGGGCAGGGACTGACCGATGGCTGCGCCCACGGCACTTCCTCTCGTCGTGCGGCGGGCGCCGGGACGCCGCGCCGCGTTCGTGGTCCTGCTCTCGACCCGGGCGCACGCGCCCGGTCCGGACCGGTTCGGCCGTGTCGGGTAGCGCCCCGCCGCACCGGTCACCCCGACCGTAGTGCCGCGCCCCTCGCGCCGCGCGGGAAGGATCCCCCGCCCCCCCGGCAGGTGCGCGGCGCCGTCGGGCCTCAGGAGGCGGGCGCTCCCGCGGGCGCGTCGCCCGCCGAGCCGCGCGCCGCCCCCGGGCCGTCCGCGAGAGCCGCGGCCACCGCGGTGTCGACGTCGGGGTAGGTGGGCGGCAGCTCGTCCGGCCCGACGGCGCCGCGCAGCACGTCGCGCACCTGGCCCACGTCCCGCGCCAGCACCAGGCGGGCGCCGACGCGGTCCAGGTCGCGGCGCAGGGTCCCGAGCATGTCGGCGGCCTCGACGTCGACGAACGGCACCGTCTCGGCGTCCAGGACCACGACCCGGGGCGAGGCGTCGGCGGCCAGGCGACGCACGGCCGCGCGCACCGTGTCGGCGTTGGCGAAGAACAGGCCCGACTCGACGCGCACCACGAGCACCCCCTCGACGCCCGTGCCCCCGTCCTTGCCCGTGGCGACCCGGCGTGCGCGGTCGACCCACACCCCGTGCGGGCTGCGCACGAGCACGGCCACGTGCGGGCGCGAGGCCCGCCCGAGCAGCAGGAACAGCGAGAGCACGATCCCGAGCACGAGGCCCGGCAGCGTGTCGAGCACCAGCACGCCGACCATGGCCGCGAGCGCCGCCCAGAAGTCGTGGCGGGCCGCCCCGCCGTACAGGTCCTTGCTGCGCGGGGTCGCGAGGTCGAACAGGCGGCGCAGAGCCTTGACGTCGACGAGCTCGATCACCGCCGCGATGACGACGGCCGCGAGCGTGGCCTCGGGCAGGGACTCGAACACGGGCGTGAGGAACAGCAGGGTCAGGACGGTCAGCGCCGCCGCGACCAGGCCCGAGACCTCGCTCCGGGCCCCCGCGCCGCCGTTCACCGCGGTCTTGGACAGGCTGCCGTTGACGACCATGCCGGACGCGAGGCCCGAGCCGAGGTTCGCGGCGCCCATGCCGAGCAGCTCGCGGTTGGCGTCGATGTCGTAGCCCTCGCGCGAGGCGTAGGTCTTGGCGGCGCCCAGCGCCTCGGCGAAGCCCACGAGCATGACGCCCGCAGCCGGGCCGATCAGGTCGGTGTAGGTGTTCCAGTCGATGCCCGTGGGCAGGCCGAGCGCGGGCAGGCCCGCCTGGATGGGGCCCACGATGTCGACGCCGTCGTCGTCGAGCCCGAGCAGCAGGACGAGCGCGATCCCGATCCCGACCACGACGAGCGAGCCCGGCACCTTGGGCAGCCACCGCTTGACGGCCAGCACCGCGGCGAGCGACCCCACGCCGAGGACCACGGTCAGCGGGTGCGCGGTGCCGAGCTCGGTGAGGATCGCCCAGAGCTTCTCGAAGAAGTTGCCCTCGCCCTTGTCGACGCCCAGCAGCGCGGGCACCTGCCCGATGACGATCGTCAGGGCCAGGCCCACGATGAAGCCCTTGAGCACGGGCTCGGAGATGAACGAGGCCAGGAAGCCGAGGCGGGCGATGCCCGCCACCAGGCACAGCACACCGGTCACGAGCGCGACCGCGGTCGTCAGCGCGACGAACGTCGCGTCGTCGCCCGGGCGGAACGCCGCGACCACGCTCGCGGACAGCGCCGCGGTCGCGGACATGGGCCCCACGATCAGGTGGCGCGAGCTGCCGAACGCCGCGTAGAGGATCAGCGAGGGCACGGCCGCGTAGAGCCCGACCACGGGCGAGACCCCCGCGATCGTCGCGTACGCGAGCGACTCGGGCACGAGCACGGCCCACACCGTCAGCCCCGCGACCACGTCGCCGCGCAGCCAGGCCCCGCGGTACCCCTGGAGGGACGCGAACAGGAGGCCGGGTCGGGTGCTCGTTGTGCGTGGACTGGTGCTGTGCGGCATGCGCCCGCCTCTCTCCCGGAGGCGCCGCGCGCGCCTCACGGGTGAACGTATCCGTGCGGGCCGCGCTCGGCATCAGGAAGGAACGGGGGCCCGACGGCGCCGCTCGCCTCGCGCTGGGGCCACGCCGCGCGTGCGGCCGTCCGGGCTAGATGCCCAGGACCACCTTGGCGACCGAGAAGTAGATGATCAGGCCCAGGGTGTCGACGAACGTCGAGATGAAGGGCGCCGCGACGATCGCGGGGTCGATGCCCACGCGGCGCGCCAGGATCGGGATGCTCGACCCGACCGTCGTGGCGAGCACGCACACCCCCACGACCGTGATGGCGAGGACCTGCGCGATCGAGACGCCCGCGACCCAGGCCGCGGGGCCGAACCCGACCGCGGCGAGCACCGTGCCGAGCAGCAGGCCCGTGAGCATCTCGCGGCCCACGACGCGCAGCAGGTCCCCACGCCGGATGTCCCCCACGGCCAGGGCGCGGACCACGGTCGTGGCGGCCTGGGAGCCCGCGTTGCCGCCCGTGCCGATGAGCAGCGGGATGAACAGGGCCAGGGCCACGACCGTGTCGAGCTCGGCCTCGAAGTAGCTCTGGACGCCGACCGTCAGGCTCGCCGCGACGATCAGCAGCAGGAGCCAGACCACGCGCGAGCGCACGAGCCCGAGGACCGAGACCGACAGGTACGGGCGGCGCAGGGGCTCGGAGCCGCCCACGCGCGCCGAGTCCTCGTCGTCCTCTGCCTCGAGGATGCGCATCGCGTCGTCGACCGTGAGGACCCCGAGGAGGCGGTCCTCGTGGTCGACCACGGGCACCGCGACGTACCCGCCGTCGCGCACGACGTTCGCTGCGTGCTCCTGGTCGTCGGTGGCCTCGACCGTCACGGCCGGGGACATGACGTCCTCGACCGGGGTGCCGGGGTCGCTCACGAGCAGCCGGCGCAGCGAGACCACGCCCTCGACCACGCGCCCGGGGCCCAGGACGGGCACGGTGTAGATGGTCTCGACGTCGTCCCCCGCCCGGCGCAGCGCGTCGAGCGCACCCTCGACCGTCGTGCCGCGGCGCACCGAGGCGACCCGGGGCGACATGCGCCGACCCGCGCTGTCCTCGGGGTACCCGAGCAGCGCGGTCGTCAGCGCCCGCTCGTCGGGCCCGAGCCCTTCCAGGAGCCGGGCAGCGACACCGGCGGGCAGCTCGTCGAGCAGCGAGGCCCGGTCGTCGGGGTCGAGCGCCGCGAAGATCTCCGCGGTCGAGTCGGCCCGCAGCGCCTCGACGAGCTCGGCCTGGATCGCCGGGTCGAGGTCCTCGAACACCTCGACCGCCCGGCCCTTGGGCAGCAGCCGGAACGCGACCGCGCGCCGCTCGTCGCCCAGCCGCCCCAGCTCGTCGACGACCTCCTGGGTGTCCATGCTCGCGATGCGGTGCTGGAGGTCCTCCAGGTCGTGGGGTCGCTCGGTCCGGGCCTCGGGGTGTGCACGCATGGCACCACCCTCTCAGGGGACCGGCCGGGGCGGCCCGTCGAGGAGAGCGCCGGCCGTCCGCCCTCGCTCCGCCTCGCCGCCCTCGGGCCCGCGCGAGATCGCCGGGGCTGCGGCGGCTCACCGCGAGGAGGTCACCGACCGACGATGTGCGGCGGCGGGCGAGCCCGGCTCAGCGGCGCACGCGGTAGTGCACGTGCACGACCCCGCTCGCGAAGCGCCGCTCGTCGACGAGCTCGAGGTCGGTGCGCACCCCGAGCGGGAAGTTCGCGAGCCCACCGCCCAGCAGGACCGGGCGTACCAGGAGCCGGACCTCGTCGACGAGCCCGGCCGCGAGCGCCGCGGCGGCGAGGGTCGGGCCCCCGAGGCCGACCTCGGCGTCGGCGCCCTGCACGAGGTCGCGGACCGCCTGGGGGTCGAAGGTCCGCTCGAGGCGCGTGCGGGGGGCCGAGACCTCGGCGAGCGTGGCCGAGTAGACGACCTTGTCCGTCTCGCGCCACTGGGCCGCGAAGTCGCGCGTCCCGGGCGACGGGTCGTCGAGCATGGCAGGGTCGTCCCAGACGGCCATGACCTCGTAGAGGCGCCGCCCGAACAGGTAGGTCCCGACGGGTCGCTCGAGGTCGTTGATGAACGCGAGCACCTCCTCGTCGGGGAAGCTGAAGGCGAACGAGCCCGACGCGTCGGCCACGAAGCCGTCGAGCGAGGTGTTGCTCGTGTAGGTCAGCACTCCCACGGTTCCTCCTCGGTGGGGGCCGCCTAGGCTCGGCCCGGGGGCGCGTCGCGGGGCGGCGCGTGGTGACGGGGGGTGTGCCGGGTCCGCACGTAGCGGGTGCCGCCGACCACCGCGAAGAGCACCGCGAGCAGGAGCAGCAGGAACGGCAGCACCGGGGCGCCGGTCGTGACGAGGAGCACGGCCAGGACGAACGAGCCGAGCGCGAGCCAGAGCACGTTCCCGACGGGTCTGGGTTCGCTCGGGCCGGACATGGTCCCCTCCTTGCGCTCGCGCCCTCTCAGCGTACTCCGGGGCCGCCGGGCGGGCATCGGGTCGCCCACAGGAACGGGCCGCCGCCGCGGGTCCTCACGTCCTGGACGGGCACCGGCTCACGCGCCCGGGACCTCGGGCCAGTCGTGCTTGGGGTAGCGCCGCCGCAGCTCGGCGCGGACCTGGGCGTACCCGGTACGCCAGAACGACTCGAGGTCCGCGGTGATCGCCGCGGGGCGCCGGGCCGGGGACAGCAGGTGCAGCAGCACGGGCACCCGGCCGTCGGCGATGCGCGGTGTGGCGCGCCAGCCGAACGCGTCCTGGACCTTGACCGCGAGCACGGGCTGGTCGCCCGCGTAGTCCAGGCGCGCGCTCCTGCCGCCGGGCAGGTCCACGCGCACCGGGGCGAGCTCGTCGAGCCGGCCCGCCGCGGGCCAGGGCAGCAGCCTGCGCAACGCGCTGGTCAGGTCGAGGCGCTGGAGGTCGGCGGCCGTGCGGACCCGCGCGAGGTCGGGCCCGAGCCACGAGTCGAGGCTCGCGAGGAGCGCGTCGTCGGACACGTCGGGCCAGGGGGCTCCCAGGGCGCGGTGCAGGAAGTCGAGGCGGCGGCGCAGCTCGTGCGCGGACTCGCGCCACGGCAGGACGTCCAGTCCCTCGCGCTCGAGCCCGGTCCGCAGCGCCGCGACGACCTGGTCGGCAGGCGGGTCGGCGATCCTCTGCGAGGCGATCTCGATCGCGCCCAGCCGCGTGGTGCGCCGGGCCTGGATCCTCCCGCCCGTCCAGGTCACGTGCTCGTCCTCGCGCAGCGCCGCCGACGCTGCCTCGTAGGCGAGGTCCTCGTCGATCGGTGCGGCCGAGCGGATCGTCGCGTCGCGCCGGCCCGCGCCGCGGTCGGCGTCGGCGACCGCGAGCCAGTCGTAGCCCGCGAGCGGGGAGCCGGGCGGGAGCGCGGCGCCGGTGCCCGACGCCATGAGGTACGTGGACCCGTTCGGGCGCCGGCGCGCGACCCTGTCGGGGTGCGCGAGCGCGACCACGAGCCCGACGGCGAGGTCGAGGCTCAGGTCCGCACGCCCCCGACCCGCCCCCCGGGCGCCGTGTCCCGGCAGCAGGCGTTCGAGCCGCTCGGCCTGGGACCGCCAGGACCCGCTCGCGGGACCACCGCGGCGCGCGTCCCGCAGGGCCGCGACGAGGTCCGCCCCGGGCGCGCGCACGTCGTCGGACAGGAGGGCGACCACCTCGGCGGCGAGCCGCGGCCCGACGACGTCGCTCGCGTCCAGCAGGGCGCGCGCGAGCCGCGGGTCGGCCGGGACGCGCGCGATCTCGCGCCCCCGGATCGTGACGGCTCCGTCGTGGTCGACCGCGCCGAGCGACTCGAGGGTCGCGCGCGCGACCGCCATCGCGGCCGCGGGAGGTGGGTCCAGGAGCGCGAGGTCGGAGCCGTCGGGGCTGCCCCAGCACGCGAGCTCGAGCGCGAACGCGACCAGGTCCGCGGTGAGGATCTCCGGGACGGGGTGCGCCACGAGCTGGGCGTGCTCGCCCGGCGACCAGCACCGGTAGACCGCACCCGGCCCCTCGCGCCCGGCGCGCCCCGCGCGCTGCTCGGCCGCCGCCCGGCTCACGCGCACGGTCACCAGGCCGGCGAGCCCGCGACGGTGGTCGGTGCGCGGCTCGCGCGAGAGCCCCGCGTCGACGACCACGCGCACACCGGGCACCGTGAGCGAGGACTCCGCGACGGCCGTGGAGACCACGACCCGACGACGTGGCCCGGGGGTCAGCGCCAGGTCCTGCTCGCGCGCGGGCAACCGCCCGTGCAGCGGCCGCACGTCGGCCGGGACGCCCGCGAGCCGGCGCGCGACGCCGTCGACCTCACCGGCTCCCGGGACGAAGACCAGCACGTCGCCCGGCTGCTCGGCCAGCGCACGACGTGCGGTCGCCGCGACGTGGTCGAGGAAGGCTCGCGGGACTCCCCGCTCGTCGAGCCGCGGCCCGGGCGCCGGGGCCCACACCTCCTGGACCGGGAAGAGGCTGCCGTCGGCAACCACGACCGGGGCCGGCGACCCGTCGCCCAGCAGGCTCGCGGTGCGCTCGGCCTCGATCGTCGCGGACATCGCGACGAGGGCCAGGTCGGGGCGCAGGGTCGCCCGGACGTCGACGAGCAGCGCGAGCGTCAGGTCCGCGTCGAGGTGACGCTCGTGGACCTCGTCGAGGACCACGACGTCGACCCCGGCCAGCTCCGGGTCGCGCTGCAGGCGACGCAGGAGCACGCCCGTCGTGACCACCTCGATGCGGGTCTCGGGACCCGTGCGCGACTCGCCGCGCACCGAGAAGCCGACCGTGCGGCCCACGGGCTCGCCCAGCAGGTGCGCGAGGCGACGCGCCGCGGCGCGGGCCGCGATCCGTCGCGGCTGGGTCACGACCACGCGGGCCGTCCCGGCACGCGGGGCGAGGCCGGCGCCCCCGGCGGCGCCGTGGGCCGCCGTGCCCGCGGCGGCGTCGTGGGACGCCCAGCCCACACCCACGCCCGCGAGCGCCGGCGGGACCAGGGTCGTCTTTCCCGTGCCGGGCGGGGCCTGGAGCACCGCGACGCCGCGCGTGCGCACCGCGTCGAGGAGCTCGGCCAGGTGGTGGCGGACCGGGAGGTCGGGCGGGGAGGCGAGCAGGCGTGCGATCGGGTCCGGGTCCACGGGGACATTGTCCCCTGCCGGGACGTCGTCCCGCCGGTCCTGCTCGCGGCGTCCCGCGACCTCGTAGGTCAGGCTCGCGGGGCCTCGACCAGCGTGTGGAGCAGGGGCGTGCGCAGGCCCACGGTCTGGCGAGACAGGAGCTCGACGACCGCCGGGGACGCGGCCTGGGCCACGCAGAGCTCGACGCGCAGGCGGCGCGCGAAGCGCGGGCGCTGCGAGGACTCGCGGAACCGCAGCGACGGCGGGTCGGCGACGACCTCGTCGACCTCGGTGACCTGGATCGCCCACGCCCCCGCGGCCTCGAGCGCGGTCGTGAGGGTGTCGAGGTCCGCCGAGTCGAAGGTCGCGGTGAGGACGACCGCGCCGGGAGCCCCCGTCGGTGCGGCGGTGCCGGGCTCCCCGGGGGCCGGGTGCTCGGACGCGGCGAGCGTCCCGGAGCCGCCCGGCCCACCTGCGGAGCCCGCTGCCGACAGCCCCGAGACCTGGCCCAGCGTGTAGGCGTTCGCGCCCTGCTCGACCTCGTCCATCCCGAACTCGTGTCCCGGGGCCACCTTGAGACCGACGGTCTTCTGGACCGCGAGCGCGATGAGGAGCGTCACGACGAACGAGAACGCGATCACGACGACCAGGGCGATCATCTGGGCGACCAGGAGGTCGGCGCCCCCGCCGAAGAACAGCCCGTCGACCCCCGCGGCGTTGATCGCGTGCGACCCGAACAGCCCCAGCAGCAGCGAACCGAGGATGCCGCCCACGAAGTGCACGGCGATGACGTCCAGGGCGTCGTCGAACCGGAAGACCGTCTTGAGGCCGAGCGCGAACGTGCACACGACCCCCGCGGCGAGGCCGATGACCAGCGCGGAGAGCGTGCTGACGTAGCCCGCGCACGGCGTGATGGTCGCGAGCCCGGCGACGCCGCCCGTGACCGCGCCGATCACGGTCCCCTTGCCCGTGCGCAGACGCTCCATGACCAGCCAGGCGGCCATGGCCGCGGCCCCTGCCACGTGCGTGTTGAGCAGCGCCTGGGCCGCGACGCCGTTGCCCTGGAGCGAGCCGCCGCCGTTGAAGCCGAACCAGCCGAACCACAGGATCCCGGCACCCGCGACGGCGAGCGGGATCGAGTGCGGGATCGAGCCGGCCCTCGGCCAGCCCTGCCGGCGGCCCACGACCACGAGGACCGCGAGCGCCGCGGCCCCGGCCGCGGCGTGCACCACGATCCCGCCGGCCCAGTCCTGGGCGCCGATCCCGACGAGCCAGCCGTCGGGGTTGAACAGCCAGTGAGCGACGAACGGGTAGACGAGCACCGACCACAGCGCGAGCGTGACAACCCAGCCGACGGTCTTGAGCCGCCCGACGGTCGCGCCGGTCAGGAGCGCCGGGGTGATGATCGCGAACATCATCTGGAAGGCCACGAACGCGAGCGTCGGGATGGCCACGTCGCCGTCGACGGCGTGCAGCGCGGGCGTCGGGGCCGTGTCGAGCCCCGTGAGGCCGAACAGCCCGAGGTCGCCCATGAACCCGTTCCCGATGTCGTCGCTGAACGCGATGCTGTAGCCCACCAGGATCCACGTCAGCGTGATCACGGCGATGGGCACCAGGTTCTGCTGCATGATGGCGAGCACGTTGCCGCGCCGGACCAGTCCCGCGTAGAACAGCGCGAGCCCCGGCATCATGAACAGGACGAGGGCCGCCGAGACGAGCACCCAGACGGTGTCGCCGCTGTCGATCACCAGCTCGGACATGAGACCTCCCGGAGAACGGCTCGGGGTGCCTCCTGGCACCCCGAGGCTACGGGCGCGTCCTTCCGCACGGCGACGCGCGAGACTGCTCTGGAGCCGACCGGGTCCCGTGGGCCACGGCGCGCCACGGACGTCTCCGGTCTGTGCGAGCATCGCACGGGATCGCCCAGTGCGACATCGGAGCACGCGAGCCCCGGGCCCGGACGGTGCGCGCCCTGCCCCGGCGCCCTCGCGTCCCCGTGGGGCGCTAGTCTGGGCGGACGCGCGGGACGGCACCCGCCAGGTCACGAGGGTCGGAGGTGGAGACGTGCGGACGGCCCAGGTACTGCGTGAGCGCTACGACCACCTGACCGCCGCGTCCGCGGCCCGGACCCTCGCGACGGTGCCGCTCGTGCTCGTGCTGGCGCTCGTCGTCGGGCACTCGCTGGGCACCACGTCGCTCGGGGCCGTGCTCTCCCTGCTCGGTGCGGCGACGCTCGCCGCGACCGCGGGCGCCCTGGGCGTCGCGCTCGCGTGCGTCGCCGTGGCGGTCCTGCTGCTCCTCACGGTCCCCGTCGCGGCCGAGCCGCTGCCGCTGCCGGCACCGGTGCGCCAGCACAGCCCCACCACGCCCGGACGGCCACGGCCGCGGGCACCGGGAGCCCTCGCGCTCCCGCGCACCGCCTGATCCCCCAGCCTTCCTGAGCCGTCCAACGGCCCGGGTGCTGCTGACGCGGCGCGGGAGCTCCACGCTCCCCTCCCCTCCGTCCCGCAGGAGTCCGCCGTGCCCGTCCTCGACACCCTCACCCATGCCCTCTCCACCCTCGTCCACCCGCTCCAGCTCGTGGTCGCCTGGATCCTCGTCCACCTCCACAGCGCCCTGACCGCCCTGGGCCTCGACCCCGCCGGGGGCGCCGGGTGGAGCCTCGCGATCGTCGGCCTCGTCGTGGTCGTCAAGCTCCTGCTCGTCCCGCTCGTGGTGACCCAGGTCCGAGGCATGCGCGCCATGCGGCTGGCCTCGCCCGAGATCCGCCGCATCCAGGAGAAGTACCGCGGCAGGACCGACGCGGCGAGCCGCGACGCGGCCCGACGCGAGCAGCAGGAGCTCATGGCCCGTACCGGGGCGAACCCGCTCGCGGGCTGCCTGCCCCTCCTGGTCCAGGCGCCGGTCCTGTTCGCGCTGTACTCGGTGCTCTCCGGGATCGGGCGTCAGACGCCCGTCGGCGCTCTCACGGGCGACCTGGTCCGCCAGGCCGACGCCGCCACGCTCCTCGGCGCCCCGCTGTCCGGCACGTTGACCGGTGCGCTGGGCGGTTCCGGCGGCCTGGCAGGGGTCCTGGTGCCCGCCGTCCTGATCGTCCTCATGTACGCCGCGCAGGTCCTGACCCAGCGGTTCAGCGCACGCAACAACCCGCCCGCCGACCCCACGAACCCGCTCGCGCGGCAGCAGGGGACGCTCGCGTTCGTGCTGCCGGCGGTCTCGGCCGTGGTGGCCGTGGGCTTCCCCGTCGGCGTCGTCCTGTACTGGGCCACGTCGTCGCTGTGGGGGCTCGGGCAGCAGCTCGTGATCGGACGCCTCGTGACGTCGGGCGAGCAGGACGGGTCGCGGTCGCGCCGGGCCCCTTCGCCGGGCAGCCCCGCTCAGGAGGCCCCGGCGGCAGAGCGCACCGAGCCGAACGGGCCCGCAGGACCCGCTGCGGCACCGCGCGCCGGAGGTCAGCGGCCGCAGCCCCGTCGGGGCACGACGCGGAAGGGACGCCGGGCCTGAGGCCTGCCGCCCGGGCGACCTGCTCGGTGCCGGGCGAGCCGCTGCTCAGTCGGAGGCACCCCGCACGTAGGTGAGGATGACGACCCCGCGAGGCGAGACGACGCTCTCGGTCAGCGTGAAGCGGGCCAGGCGGGCGCGCTCGTCGAACATGCGCTTCCCGGACCCCAGGACGATCGGGAAGACCAGCAGGCGGTACTCGTCGACGAGGTCGTGCTCGGCCAGGGCGCGGACCAGGGTCGCCGCTCCAAGGACGACGAGATCGCCGTCCTCGGAGCGGCCCGTGAGGTCCGTGACGACGCGGGGCAGGTCGGCGCCGACCAGGTGAGAGTTTCGCCAGGTGAGGTCGGCGGGCGAGAGCGCCGACGAGACGACGTGCTTCGGCATGCGGTTCATGGCAGCGATCGCCGGCTCGGAGTCGTCCGCCTGCGCCCAGGCGTCCCGGAGGATCTCGTAGGACCGGCGCCCCAGCAGCATGCCCGCGGCGCCGACCGTCGCCGCCTGCATGAACGCATCGACCGTGTCGTCACTCAGCGGGGGGACCCAGCCGCCGCGGTCGAAGCCGCCGTCGCGGTCCTCGTCGGGCGACAGGGGCGCCTGGACCACCCCGTCGATGCTGATGAAGCTCACGACGACTACCCGACCCATGGCCGACCTCCTGCTGCTGTTGCGCGGATGGTTCCGGCGGTGGGGACCGCGCCCGGTGCGCGAACTCATCGGTCCCCGCGGGCCGGCACAGCTCACCCCGTCTCGCCGCTCAGTCGCACGAGACCACGACGCTCGCGCTGTGGCCGCCGAACCCGAACGCGTTGACCAGGGCGTGGCGCGCCGTCGTCGGGCGCGCCACGCCGTGGACCACGTCGAGGTCGACCGCGGGGTCCAGCTCGTCGACGTTGAGCGTGGGCGGGACGGCGCCCTCGCGCAGCGCGAGCAGCGCCGCGACGACCCCGAGCGATCCCGAGGCGCCCAGGAGGTGCCCCGTCGCCCCCTTGGTCGACGTCACGGGAGGTGGGTCGGTCAGCGCGGCCCGCAGCGCGGCCGCCTCGTTGAGGTCGCCGACGGGCGTCGAGGTGGCGTGCGCGTGGACCAGGCCCAGGTCGCCGGGCGCCAGACCGGCCGAGCGCAACGCGAGCGAGACGGTGCGCGCCTGGTTGGCGGGGTCGCCGCCCACGATGTCGAACGCGTCGGAGGTGAGCGCGGCGCCGGAGACCGCGCCCAGGACCCTCGCGCCGCGGGCGCGGGCGTGCTCCTCGCTCTCCAGGACGACGATCGACGCGCCCTCGCCCATGACGAACCCGTCGCGGGCCGCGTCGAACGGGCGCGACGCCCGCCCCGGCTCGTCGTTGCGCGTCGACATCGCGCGCGCCTGGGCGAACGCGGCGATCGAGAACTCTTGGACCCCCGCCTCGACTCCCCCGCACACGACCACGTCGGCGCTGCCCGCGAGGATCATCTCGCGGCCCATGAGGATCGCCTCGAGCCCCGCCGCGCACGCGCTGACAGGAGCCCGCGCCCCGGCCTGGGCTCCCAGGTCGATCGAGAGCCAGGCCGCGGGCCCGTTGGCCATGAGCATGGTCACGGCGTGCGGCGAGACCCGTCGGTGCCCCTGGGTCTGGAGCACGCGGCTCTGCTCGAGCGTCGTGGCGATCCCGCCGTTGGCCGAGCCGACGGCTACCGCGAGGCGCGTGGGGTCGACGTCGGGGCGGCCCGCGTCCTCCCAGGCCTCGCGGCCCGCGACGAGCGCGAGCTGCTCGGCGCGGTCGGTGCGTCGCCTGATCCGCACGCCCAGGGTGTCGGCGAACGCGTCGTCCACGCGGGCCGCGATGCGCACGGGCAGCTCCCGGGCCCACACGTCGTCGAGGGCACCGACCCCCTGCTCACCGCGGAGCAGTGCGCCCCACGTCCCCGGCGCGGTCGACGACAGCGGTGTCACCGCACCGACCCCGGTCACCACTGCTCGTGTCATGAGGCACTCCCGTCACGGTTCCTACGGCGTCTGCCCGACCCTGGGTGCAGGCTAAGACAGGCGTACCGGATGCGCTTCACGAAAGGGCTTCACGTGAGCACCGTCACGCCGCGCCCGCCCGGTCCCGTCGGAGCCGGTCGCCCGACGACGGCGACGACGGCGACGCCCCGAGCGCTGCCTAGACGACCGCGAGCGCCATGACGTGCTGCGTCCGGCCGGCCGCGTCGAGGTACGCGCCGCGGTCGACGAACCCGGCACGGGCGTAGGCGCGCAGCCCGGCGGCGTTGTCCGCGTCGACGACGAGGACGACCGACGCAAAGGGTCCCCTGCCGAGCCGCTCGGCCAGGCGGGCCACGAGCGCCGGGAGCGCCGCGGCCACCGAGGACCCGACCCCGACCCCCTGGTGGTGCCGGTCGACGAGGAAGCCGCGGAAGACGACGACGTCCTGCGGGCGGGCGCCGTCGAGCCGGTCGAGCATCTCGTCCGACGCGCCACCCGGGTGCAGGACGCCGACCCCGGCGACCTGGCCGTCGCGCCGGACGACCAGCACGTGCCGGTCGGGGTCGGCCTCGGCGAGCGTGAGGATCTGGTCGGCGGACGCCGAGAACACGTCCTGACCAGGAGCGTCCGTGACGTCGCGCAGAGCGCGCAGCAGCTCTGCGCGCGAGGGCGCGTCGTCCGCGAGGTCGTCGAGGAACGCGACCTCGATGCTCGTCGCCCGCCCGGTTCCGCTCGTCACCCGGCGACCCTACGTCGGCACCGCTGCCCGCACGAAACGCTGACGCGGGCGCCGCGGCGCCCTAGTCTCGATCCATGACAACGCCGTCGTCCAGCAACGAGCGACCCCTCGAGCCGAGCATCGTGACCGACCTGCGCGACCGCATGACCTACGGCACCTACCTGCACCTGGACACGCTCCTGGACGCCCAGGTCCCGGTCAGCGCGCCCGTCCACCACGACGAGATGCTCTTCATCGTCCAGCACCAGACGACCGAGCTCTGGCTCAAGCTGGTCCTGCACGAGCTGGCCTCGGCGCGCGAGCTCATCGCGGCCGACGACCTGCAGTCCGCGCTCAAGCGCATCGCCCGGGTCAAGCACGTCCAGCGCACGCTGACCGAGCAGTGGTCGGTCCTCGCGACGCTCACCCCGAGCGAGTACGCGCAGTTCCGGGGCTTCCTGGGCAGCTCGTCGGGGTTCCAGTCCCACCAGTACCGCGCGGTCGAGTTCCTGCTGGGCAACAAGAACGCACGCATGCTGACGGTGTTCGCCTCGGACCCGGCCGCGCACGACCTGCTCGAGCGGCTCCTGCACGAGACGAGCGTCTACGACGAGTTCCTGCGCTACCTCGCGCGCCACGGGCACGACGTGCCCGCCAGGGTCCTCGAGCGGGACGTCACGCAGGCGCACTCCCTGGACGAGGACCTCGTCGAGACCTTCCGCGCGATCTACGAGGACCCCGAGGCCGACTGGCTCGCCTACGAGAGCTGCGAGGAGCTCGTCGACCTCGAGGACAACTTCCAGCTCTGGCGCTTCCGGCACATGAAGACCGTGCTGCGCATCATCGGCACCAAGCGCGGTACGGGAGGGTCGAGCGGCGTGGGCTTCCTCGAGAAGGCCCTCGACCTGACGTTCTTCCCCGAGCTCTTCGCGGTGCGCACCGAGATCGGCCCGCGGTGACGGGCGGCCGCGCGGGGTCCGGCGGAGCCGACAGCACCGCGAGCGCCGTCGGTCTCACCGTCGACGCCCGCTGGGAGCGGGGCGAGGGGTGGTCGGGCCCGACGGCGCTCGTCGCCACCGCGCGCGGCCTGCGGACCGCGAGGGGTGCGGATCCGGCGCCGGACCTTCACCTTGCGGGCACGGTGCTCCCGGGTCTGACCGACGCGCACGTCCACCTGGCCCTGGTCGACCCTGCGGCCCTGCGCCGGGGTGGCCTGGCCGCGGTCGACGACCTGGGCGGGGACCCCCGGGTCCTCGCGAGGCTGACCGGGACACCGGGACTGCCCGCCGTCCGCTACGCCGGAGCCTTCCTCACGGCCCCCGGCGGGTATCCGTCCGACCGGTCCTGGGCCCCGCCCGGCGCGGTCGAGGAGGTCACGGGCCCCGAACGTGCCGTGGCCGCGGTCGACCGCCAGGTCGCGGCGGGAGCGAGCTTCCTCAAGGTCGTGCTGCACCCGGGCGCAGGTCCCGAGCTCGACGACGAGACCCTGGGCGCGATCCTCACCCGGGCCCGCGCGCACGGTCGGCCCGTCGTCGCGCACGTCGAGGGCGAGCGGCAGGCCCGGCGCGCGCACGAGGCCGGGATCGACCGGCTGGCCCACGCGCCCTTCAGCGAACGCCTGCCCGACGACCTGGTCGGCGCGATGGCTCGCACGCAGCAGTGGATCAGCACGCTCGACGTCCACGGCTGGGCGAGCCCGACCCGCGAGCAGGACGTCGCGATCGACAACCTGACGCGGTTCGCCGCGGCCGGCGGGACGGTCGTCTACGGCACCGACCAGGGCAACGGCCCGCTCCCGGCGGGGATCGACCCGCGCGAGCTGCTCGCGCTCGGTGCCGCGGGCCTCACGGCCGACGGCCTGCTGCGCGCCCTGACATCGACCCCGACGGGGGCGGCGTTCACCTACGTGCCCGGCGAAGCCCTTGGTCCGGACGCCTCCCCCGAGGACCTCGTCGCCTGGCTCGCACGCGCCACGGTCCTCGTCCCCGACGACCTCACGCACCGGCCCGGCTCCGCCGGGCTCGCCCTCGAGACCCCCCGGAGGACCCACCCGTGACCGACTCCCCCGCCGCCTCCCCGCAGGTACCCACGAGCACTCCCGCGCAGCGCGCCGCCCTGCTCGACGCCTCGGACCCGCTCGCGCCCTTCCGGGACGCGTTCGTCGCGTCCGACGACGTCGTGGCCTACCTCGACGGCAACTCGCTCGGGCGCCCGACGCACGCGAGCGCCGACCGACTGGCGCGCTTCGCGACCGAGCAGTGGGGAGCCCGCTTGATCCGCGGCTGGGACGAGTCCTGGTACGAGCTGCCGCTGAGCGTCGGCGACCGGATCGGGGCGACCGCGCTCGGGGCCGCGCCCGGCCAGACGTTCGTGGGCGACTCGACGACCGTGATCCTCTACAAGCTCGTGCGCGCGGCGCTCGAGGCCCGCCCGGACCGCACCGAGATCGTGCTCGACAGCGGGAACTTCCCGACCGACCGCTTCGTCCTCCAGGGCGTCGCGGCCGAGCGGGGCACGACCCTGCGCTGGATCGCACCGGCCCACGACGGCGGCGTGACCGCCGAGCAGGTCGCGGACGCCGTCGGGCCGCGCACCGCGCTCGTGCTGCTCAGCCACGTCGCCTACCGCTCCGGGCACCTCGCGGACGCCGCGACGATCACGCGCCTCGCCCACGACGCCGGGGCGCTCGTGCTGTGGGACCTGTGCCACTCGGCGGGGGCCGTCCCGGTCGAGCTCGACGCCTGGGACGTCGACCTCGCCGCGGGCTGCACCTACAAGTACCTGAACGGTGGCCCCGGGTCCCCCGCGTTCGGCTACGTCCGCGCGGACCTGCAGGCGACGCTGACCCAGCCGATCCAGGGCTGGATGGGCAGCGCCGCGCCGTTCGAGATGGGCCCCGAGTACGCACCCCACCCGGGGGTGCGGCGGTTCCTGAGCGGGACGCCCGCCGTCGTGGGGATGCTCGCGATGCAGGACATGCTCGACCTGCTCGCCCACGCCGGGATGGAGCGTGTGCGGGCCAAGTCGGTCCGACTCACCGAGCTCGCGCTCGACCTCGTGGACGAGCTGCTGGTCCCGCTCGGGGTCGCCGTCGCCTCACCCCGCGACGCGGACCGGCGCGGCAGCCACGTCACGATCGACCATGCGGAGTTCGAGCGCGTGGTCCCGCGGCTGTGGCAGCAGGGCGTCGTCCCGGACTTCCGCCGACCCGACGGGCTGCGGCTCGGCCTGTCCCCGCTGTCCACGAGCTTCGAGGAGGTGCGGATCGGCGTCGAGGCGATCCGTGCGGCGCTCCTCGAGGGGCCCGCCGGACCCTGACCCGGGGGGCGCCCGGGGGCCCCGGGGGTCCCCGGGCTCCCCCGGTTGTCGTGCCCATCCGCCGGTGCCACCCTGGAGAGGTCGAGTACCCGGGATCCTCCCGAGGGGAAGGCACGCCCATGTTCGGCAGCATCGCTCGAACGGTGATCGCTCACCCGTGGCGCGTCATCGGCACCTGGATCGTCCTGGCGGCCGCAGTCATCGTGTTCGCGCCGAGCCTCGACGACTACACCACGGGCAACCAGCAGTCGTTCCTGCCGAGCACCTTCGAGTCGGTCGAGGCCCAGGCCGCGGGCGATGCGAGCTTCCCGGCGCAGTCCGGGGCCACCGGCAGCCTGGTCGTCGTCCGCGACGACGGCGCGGCCCTGACCGCCGCGGACCAGACCACCGTCGCGGGACTCGCGACCACGCTGGGCACCGACGCGATCCCCGGCGTCGTCTCGGTGCAGGAGACCCCGCAGTCCCTCTCGACGGACGGGCTGACCGCGGCGCTGTCGGTCGCGTTCGACGGACAGCCGGGCGACGAGGCCGTCGACGACGCCGTCCCGGCGCTGCGGACCGCGTCCGACCAGGCGCTCGCGGGGACCGGGCTCACGAGCGCGCTCACGGGCAACGCCGCGATCCAGGTCGACACGACCTCGGCCTACGCGAGCGCCGAGCGGACGATCACGATCGCGACCGTGCTGCTCATCGTCCTGCTCCTGGGACTCGTCTTCCGCAGCCCCCTGATCGCGGTGATCCCGATCGTCGTGATCGGCGTCGTGCTCTCGGTCGTCACGGGCCTCACGGCCCTGCTGGCCGACCTGCTCGACTTCCAGGTGAGCGACACCCTGCAGCCCATCCTCGTGGTGGTCCTGTTCGGCGTCGGCACCGACTACATCGTGTTCGTCCTGTTCCGCTACCGCGAGCACCTGCGCCGCGGCGAGACGCACCGCGAGGCGCTCGAGGTCTCGGTGGGGGTCGTCGGGCGCGTCGTGGCCTCGTCGGCACTGACCGTGATCGGCGCGTTCGCGGCGCTGCTGTTCGCGCGGCTCGAGTCCTTGAGCACGCTGGCGCCGGGGCTGATCGTGGCCGTGGCCGTCATGCTGCTCACCGCGCTGACGCTGATCCCCGCCCTGTTCGCGTTGCTCGGCCGGTCGCTGTTCTGGCCGCTCGGTCCTGGCCGCGAGCCCGCGCGCAGCCCGTTCGCGGCGGTGGGAGGGTTCACGGCGCGCCGCCCCGTCGTGCCCGCGCTCGGGGTGGGCGCCGTGCTCGTGGTCCTGACGCTGTTCGCCTCGGGCTACCAGGCGACGTACGACACGCTCGACGAGCTCCCCGCGAGCACCGCCTCGCGCCAGGCCTACACGACGCTCGACGCGTCGTTCCCGGCCGGTGCCCTGAGCCCCACGCAGGTCTACGTCGTGGGGTCCGCTCCGCTGGACCCGACCGCACTGACGACCCTCGCCACGAACCTCGCCGCGGTGCCCGGCGTCTCGACCGTCGCCCCGCCCTCCGTCACGACCGACGGCACGGCCGCCCTGGTGACCGTGGTGCTCGCGGACGACCCGTACTCCGGCGCGGCCATGGCGACCGTCGAGGGCCCGTTGCGCGAGGCGGCGCACGGGTCGGTCCCGGGGGCCGAGGTCTACGTGGGCGGCCAGACGTCCGCGTTCGTCGACGTGCGCGACCAGCTCCGCGCCGACACCGGGCGCGTCTTCCCGATCGCCGCGGTCATCATCGTGGTGATCCTCGGCCTGCTCCTGACCGCGCTGCTCGGGGCGGTCAACCTGCTGGTGTGCGTGGCCCTGACCTTCACCGCGACGCTCGGCGCCGTGGTCCTGCTCTACCTGCACGCCCTGGGGTACGGGGGCATCGACTTCTCGATCCCGATCGTGCTGTACCTGTTCGTCGTCGCGATCGGCACCGACTACAACATCCTGATCGCCGCGCGCATGCACGAGGAGTACCGGGCCGGGGCCGGCGCGCGCGAGGCTGCGCGCACCGCGATCACGCACGACGCGCCCACGGCCGCGGCGGCCGGGATCATCCTGGCCTGCACGTTCGCCTCGCTCATGCTCACGGGCATCGCGAACCTGGCCGAGCTCGGGTTCGGGGTCGCGGTGGGGATCGTCGTCGCGGCGTTCCTCATGGCCCCGCTGCTGGTCCCGGCGTTGTCCGCGCTCGAGGGGCGCGCGTTCTGGTGGCCGACGCGCCGGCACGCGGACGTCGGGCACACCGCCTCCGAGCAGGCGCCCGGGCGGGCGCAGGACCCGACCGCGGGCATGTCGCCCGCGTCCTGACTCGTCCGGGCACGGGCCGCGAGGCGCGGGTACCCCCGGTCCCCGGTCCCCGGTCCCCGGACGGACGCGGGGTGCCGGGGCACGCCGTCGGGCCGTGGCTTTGGATCGGAACCGACGGCCGCGCGCCGGTGCGGCCGGGACGTCTGCCCGGCCGCACCGACGCGCCCGGCCGTCAGCCGCAGGTGAGCGCGTCGTGCTCGACCTCGACGACGCTCGTCACGGCCGAGCCGTCGAGGACCGCGCTCGCCGTGACGCTCACGCTGCCCGCGGCCAGGCTCGCGGTCCGCACGGCGAACGTCTGGGACGCGCTCTTGCCCGGCGCGACCCCGGTGAAGGACTTCGCGCCCGACGCCGTCGTGAACTTCACGTCGACCGGCACCGCCTCACCGTTGACGGCCCGCACCGCGAGCTGGGCCCTGCCCGCGACGCAGCGCGGCGTGACGTCGACCGCGACCTCGACCGTCTCGGCCGGCTCGTCGGCCGCGACGATCGTCACCGTGTACGTCATCGACGTGGTGTGGTCCTGCGCGACCGCCGTGATCTCGAGCGTCGTCGGGCCACCGTCGCTCGCGAGGGCGACCCGGCGCCCGATCGTGTCGTCGACCAGGATCCCGTCGACCCTGACCAGTCCGCTCGCCACGTGCGGGTCGGCGTCGAGCGTGACCGCCGTCGTCCCCGGTGCGACGCGCAGCTCGTACTGCGCACGCGCGGGCGAGAACTCCGGCGCGAGGACCCCCGTGTCGAACGAGAGCGCCGAGAGCTCCGGGGTGCTGTCGAACACCGCCGAGCGGTCCGTCCGGACCCCGAACAGCCCGCCGACCAGACCACCGGTCGACTGGAAGCGGACCGTGACGACGGGGATCTTCTGACCGTCCTCGTCCAGGACGAGGTTCCCGCTGCTGTCCTTCTTGTAGCGGGTGTCCGGGCCGAGCTCGAGGAACCGGGCCGGGATCTCGGTCGAGTCGACGTAGAAGCCCTGCTCGTCCTTGTTCTCGGCCTTGTCGGTCACGGTGACGGTCTTGAGCCGCACGTCGTCGACGTACACGTCGAAGCTGCGCCCGCGGTCGCCCGAGTAGAACGTCGCCCCCAGGTAGTTCTCGTCCGCGCCCGGGTCGATCACCAGGTCGTAGCTGAACCACCCGCCCGCCTGGGCGTCGCGGTACTGGCGCCCCGCGAAGACCCCGACGCCCGACGCGCTCGAGCGCAGGTTCTTCGCGTTCTCGAAGTTGTTGTTGTCGAAGCTCGTGAGGCTGTCGATCGTCAGGTCCTTCGCGCGTTCCTCCTGCTTGGCACGCAGGATCCGGTCCTGCGCGGCCTGGCCGTCGGGCTCCTCGAGGTTCATGTAGATCCCGTACCGCTCGTCCCAGCGCGAGGTGTGCGGGGCGTACACCAGGTCGCCCGCGTCCGAGGTGTTCTTCAGGACGAACTGGACGTCGCCGGCCGCCGAGTCCTCGATGCGCACGACGTTCTCCGCGAGGCGCTCCTTCCAGGTGGCCGCGTCCATGCCCGCCGTGGTGATGGTCGTCTGCGCGTCCGGGTCGAACGTCGAGATGCGCACGAGGATCCCCGTGCCCACCGAGCCCCCCTGGTCCCGGGTGCCGAGCCCCGCGCTGAGCACCACGGGCCCGTACTTGAAGGCCACGAAGCTCTCGTTGTCGGCCGTGCTGTGCAGCGTGACGTCGAGCGGCATCGTGTACTCGATCACGTCGCCTGCGCGCACGTCCGTCAGGACCACGTACCCGCGCGAGAGCGTCGGGGTGACTGCGGCGCCGTTGACGGTCACGGCCGGCTCGCCCGCGATCCAGTCGGGCACGCGCAGGCGCAGCGCGGTGCCCTCGGCGACCGCTCCGCCGTCGAGCGCCCCGACCGTGAACCGGACCGTGTCCTCGTTGGGGAGGTTCGCGGTCTGGGTCAGCACCAGGTTCTGCTCCGCGTGCTCGAACGTCGAGCTGAAGAACATGTTGACGTAGACCGACCCCTCGCCCGTGAAGTAGATCGAGTCACCGAGCTTGGAGAAGTTCTCCATGCCCGTGCCCGTGCAGCACCAGAACTCGGTGAAGGGCAGGTTGAACACCTTGTGGTACCCCGGCGCCATGGGGTTGAAGTACGTCGTGGTGCCTGTCTCGGGGTTCTGCGAGGCGAGGATCGTGTTGATGAACGTGTTCTCGTAGTAGTCCGCGTACCGCACGTCCTTGCTCAGCCGGAAGAGCTCGCGCGACAGCTTGAGCATGTTGTACTCGTTGCAGGTCTCGGACGTCTCCGCGTTGGCGCGGGTCCCCTGGTTCGCGGCCCGGTCGAACAACGAGTCGGCCGCGTGGAAGTGCTCCGACTGGCTGTTGGCCCCGGTCACGTAGGTGTGGTGCTCGACCACGATGTCGAAGAAGTTCTCGGCCGCCGCGAGGTACATCGGCAGCTCCTCCTTCTCCTGCGGGGTCAGCAGGTCGTAGTACTCGGGGTTCTGCGTGAACACCGTGTACCGCTTGAGCGCACCGATGAGCTTGGGGATCGTCGTGTTGGCGTGCTTGCCCGCCAGGACGTCCTGGCCCGACGCGAGCTGTCGGAAGAGCGTCACCTCGTCGAACGCCTCGGCGGCGTCCTTGATGCGGACGTCACCCGTGAGGTCGAACAGCTCGTAGAGCGCCTCGTTCATGCCGCCGTACTCGGTGCGCAGCAGCACGTCGGTGCTCGGTAGCTTCGCGACCCGACCGGACACGTAGAGGCCGAACCCGGTCGCGATCTCGCGCGCCTTGTCCCCCGTGGGCCCGTCGACGTACTCCGCGACGTCGAGCAGGCCCGCCAGCACCTTGTGCAGGTTGTACCAGGGCACGATCACGTTCTCGTCCGAGGGCCCGGTGCCCTGGACCTGGTCCAGGACGCTCTCGCGGAACGCCGAGACGTAGCCCGCGCTGCCCGGATGGGCCGCCCCGTAGGCGTCCTGCACCCGCTCGAGGCCGTCGACGGCCGCGACGATCTCGGCCGACAGCGCGTCCTTGGTGGCCCCGTCGGGCGTGCCCGAGTAAGACATCGCGAGGGCCGACATGTAGTGCCCGAACGCGTGGCCGCGGAAGTTCACGGCGTCGCTGCGCTCCCAGCCGCCGTACCCCTGGGGGGTCGTGGGCTCGAGACCGGCGACCTTGTAGAACTCGTAGAGGAACTTCTCCGAGCTCAGGCTCAGGAGGTAGTCCTGCTCCTTGGACGCGGCGTTGTTCAAGAAGTCGTCGGACAGCAGGACCGTGGGCAGGCCGCTGTTCTCGAGAGGGTCCATCGACACCAGCGCGGGGACCACCACGTGGAGCTCGCGGGTCACGGGCGGCCCGTCGAGGTACCGCGCCGTGGCGGTCAGCGTGACCTCGGCGTCGTCCTGGCCCTCGGCGGGCCGGGTCACGGTGCCGTCGGTCGCGACGGCGTCGGGAGCCGACGACTCCCACGTGATGGTCGAGCCGCGCGAGCCCCTTGCCGCGAGGACGAGCGCGACCGTGACCCGCTCGGGCAGCGAGAGCCCGTCGGCGTCGGCCTGCGCGACCGCCTCGCGGTCGATCACCCGTCCGGACTCCTCGTAGAGCCCGACGACGTCGGCGAGCGACGCGACGCCGTCGTACAGGCGGTACTGGTCCAGCCCCGCCCGCAGGTAGGACCCGTTGTAGGACGGACCGTTGAACCCGATCGTCTTGGGCAGCGTGGGCGACGAGCCCAGGACACCGGTCGCGCCGCCCGAGCCGATCGGGCTCGCGACGGTCACCGGGACCTGTTCACCGTTGCGGTAGAACGCCACGTCCTTGGTCGCCGCGTCATACGTGACCACGAGGTGCGTCCACTCGTCCGCGGGGAGGAACGACGCGCGGTCGGCCGAGGCCACCCGGACCTTGTACGGCTGGCCCGACGCCGGGCCGATCGACAGCGCGAGCGGCGACGTGTCCGACTCCGAGGACAGGTACCAGCCGTCCGAGTTGTACGCGCCCTTGTTCCAGCTCACGACCTGCTCACCGGTCATCTTCCCCGTGGGTCGCAGCCAGAACGACAGCGTCAGGTCCTCGGGCTGCAGGTCGGTCGACGCCCCGAGGTCGAGGAACGTGCTGCCTCCCAGCTCGACGGCCTGCGACCCTTCGGCGACCCCCGGGACCCAGCCCAGGTTCGTCGTCGTCGAGCCCGCGTGCCCCTTGGCCACGACCGGGTGCGCCGCGGGCGAGACGTCGGCGAGGTCCCCCTCGAAGCGCAGGTCCAGGACCGGGGCGGGCAGGCCGGCGTCGGCGGCTGCGGCGACGGGCGCCCAGCCCGTGAGGACCAGTGCGGCCCCGAGGAGCGCCGCGACGGCGCGTGCTCCCGGGTGCGGTCTCGGTCGGCGCGTGACGACCGCTTCTCTGTGCGTGCTCATCGTGCTCTCTTCCGTTCGAACGACAGTGTTCGGAACCGGCCCGTCGACAGCTGACGGGCCGGACGTTGCGGGGAGCTCGCAGGTCCCGCTGGTGCAGGTCACGAGCTCTGACCGGTCGAGCGTGCGGGCTCGGGCATGCCCGCGATGTGCAGTGCGGGAGCGTTCGAGCCCCGTGCATGAACGTCCGACAACCCGACGGCGCGCCGTGCGCATGGTGGCCTGCCCCGGGTATCTCCCCCGTCCGGTCTGCTGCATGTTAGCGCTCACACACGGCAGGGTGTCAAGGTCGCCCTCTCGGCGACGCAGGACATGTCCCTGCCGCGTGCGAGCCGTCGCGACCCGGCCTACGGTGCGGAGACCTCGAACCCTTCTGGAGTCGCCTTGACCGCACTGCCCACCACGGCGCGGCCCACCGCCGTCGTGCTCGACCCCTCCCGCCCGGACGCCGGGCGGGCTCTCCGACTGACGGCGGCACTCGCCGACGTCCCCGTCCTGCGGGGAGACGTCGGCCCGGCCCTCGCCTGGGCGGCCCGCGTCGGGCGGACCGTCCCCGTCGCCAGCACCGGAGGGGTGCTCGAGCCCTGGGAGCTGCTCGCCTCGACCGCAGCGGTGGACGTCGGGGTGGCCCGCGTGCTCGAGCCGCACCTCGACGCCCTCTCGATCCTTGCCCAGGTCCCCGGTGGCGTGGACCTGGCCTCGATCGGCGCCGACGAGGACAGCACCTGGGGGGTCTTCGCCGCCGAGGGGCCCGGGGTACGCCTCGAGGCGGCACGGTCGACCGAAGGCTGGCAGCTGACCGGCACCAAGCCGTGGTGCTCGCTCGCCGCCTCCCTCTCCCACGCACTCGTGACCGCATGGGCCGGGGACGGACGTCGGCTGTTCGCCCTCGACCTCCGGGCGCCGGAGGTCAGCCCCGACCCGGGACCGTGGGTGGCTCGAGGGCTCCCGGAGATCGTCAGTGCGCCCGTGCGTCTGCGGGCGGCCCCCGCGGTGCCTGTCGGCGGCCCGGGGTGGTACCTCGAGCGGCCGGGCTTTGCGTGGGGCGGCATCGGTGTCGCCGCCTGCTGGTGGGGCGGGGCCGTGGGCCTGGCACGCGAGCTCTTCGCGTCGACGCAGCGTCGAGACCCTGATCAGCTCGCGCTCGCCCACCTGGGCGCGGTCGACGTCGCTCTCTCGGGCGCCCGGGCCTCGCTCGCAGAGGTGAGCCGACTCGTCGACGAGGCCACGACCGAGGCGCTCGCGCCGGGGGTGCTCGCCCGTCGAGCGCGAGGTGTCGTGGTCCGGGCCGTGGACGAGACGGTGAAGCACTGCTCCCACGCTCTGGGTCCAGGGCCGATGACCGTCGACGAGGGCTACGCGCGCCGGCTCGCCGACCTCACGCTCTACGTGCGCCAGCACCATGCCGAGCGCGACGACGCCTCGCTCGGACGTGATCTCGTCGCCCGCACGAGCGCACCGTGGTGAGGTTCGACCACCGGGACGCCGGGACCAGCGAGGCCGCGTGGCGCGCCAGCGGGTTCCTCGACCGTCTGCCCCCACTCGTGGTGTCCGCGGCCACCCCGCACCTCGTCGTGCTCGCTGCGCACCCCGACGACGAGGCGCTCGGGGCCGCGGGCCTCCTGGTACGGTCCTCGCGCCGAGGAACTCCTGTCACCGTGGTCGTCGCGACGGACGGCGAGGGGTCGCACCCCGGCTCCCCGACCCACTCTCCGGCGGACCTCGCAGCACGGCGTCGCCTCGAGCTTGTCGAGGCGGTCGCCTGCTTGGCACCAGACGCCGACGTGCGCTTCCTGGGCCTGCCCGACGGCGGCCTGCGCGAGCATCGGGCCGCGCTGCACCAGGAGCTGAGCAAGGTGCTGGTCTCGGTCGGACCGAGCGACAGAGCGCCCACCGTGGCCCCACCGGGCCGGCTGCTGCTGTGCGCGCCGTGGCGCGGGGACGGACACCGCGACCACCGCATCGCGGGCGAGGTAGCGGCCGCGGTCGCTGCGGAACAGGATGCGCAGCTGGTGCAGTACCCGATCTGGTGGTGGCACTGGGCCTCTCCCGATGACGTCAGCGACCAGGTGACGATGAGACGGCTGACGCTCACACCGGACGAGAGGGCCGCCAAGTCCCGGGCCGTGTCGGCGTACCGGTCCCAGGTGAGTCCCCTCTCGCCCGACCCCCGAGACGCCGCGGTGGTCGGCCCCGAGATGCTCCTGCGCGCCGAGCGTGAGGTGGAGGTCTTCGTCGCGGACGAGCCGCGGGGCGCTGCCCCCGTCCAGGCTGCCGCCAGGACCACGGCGGAGACTCTTCCGGTGGCCTTCTTCGACGACTTCTACCGGGGGCGGAGCGATCCGTGGGGGTTCGAGACCCGGTGGTACGAGAGGAGGAAGCGGGATCTGACGCTCGCCGCGCTGCCTCGGCCTCGCTTCCGGGCCGGGGTGGAGATCGGTTGCTCGACCGGGGTCCTGACGGCCTCCCTGGCCGCCCGGTGCGACCGGATGACGGGTGTCGACCTCGCGCAGGCTCCGCTCGACGCGGCCCGCAGGCGTCTCGGGCAGGCCGTGGAGCTCTTGCGCCTCGAGGTGCCGCGAGAGTGGCCCCCGGGGCGGTTCGACCTCGTGGTCCTCTCCGAGGTCGGCTACTACTTCAGCGCAACCGACCTGGAAACGGTGATCGACCGGGCCCTGGAGTCCATGAGCGACGACGGCGTGCTGGTCGCCTGCCACTGGCGGCACCCGGTCGCCGGGTACCCGCTCGGCGGGGACGAGGTGCACGCCGCCCTGGCCGCCCGACCTGGTCTCGCCCGGCTCGCACGTCACCTCGAGCAGGACTTCGTGCTCGACGTCCTCGTCCGCCCCCCTGCCGTGTCCGTGGCCACCGCGGAGGGTCTCGCATGACCCCGGCGGACCGGGTGACGGGGCTCGCCGTCGTCGTCCCGGTGAACGACGAGGAATCGCTGCTGCCCCGGTGCCTCGCCGCGCTGGGGGTGGCCGTCGGAGCGTTGAGGAGCGCGCGGCCCACGGTCCGGGTCGAGGTCGTGATCGTCCTCGACGACTGCGTGGACGGCTCGGCGAGGATCGCGAGAGCTGCACCGTTCACCGTGATCGAGACGTGCCACCGCAGGGTCGGAGCAGCACGCGCCTCGGGCGTCGCCGCAGCACTCGAGCGACTGGGCCCGGGTGGGTCAGGCTCCTGGGTCGTCAGCACCGATGCGGACTCTGCTGTCCCCGCACGGTGGTTGACCCACCAGCTCGATCTGGCCGAGGACGGCGCGGACGTGGTGATCGGCACGGTGCGCCCGGACTTCGCGGACCTCTCTGCGGAGCAGCGCGAGGCATGGGTCGCGACCCACGCCCCGGGCCACGCGAACGGGCACGTGCACGGCGCCAACCTGGGGATCCGCGCGGACGTCTATCTCGCGGCGGGCGGGTTTCCGGGGGTCGCCGAGCACGAGGACGTGGGCCTGGTGGAGCGCGCCCGGCTCGCGGGCGCCCGTGTCGTCGCCTCGGACGCGGGCTGCGTCCTGACGTCGGGCCGCTCGACGGGTCGCACTCCCGGCGGCTACGCGCGGCACCTGCGGGAGGATCTCGTGCCGGCATCTCGGGTCGGTTGAGCCGGCCGCGTACCGGGCCGACGGCGCCTCCCGGACGCGCCGGCCCCGTCACCATCGCACGGGTCCAGGGACGACGCGTCCCCCTGCCCGCAGGTGCGAGCAGGGGGACGGCGCGTCGTCGGTCAGGCTTCCTTCTTGGCTGCGGCCTCCGCCTTGCGAGCGGCACCGGTCTCGGTCGTCGCGCCCGAGGTCGAGAGCTCGCCGCCCGAGGACTCGAGGTGCGCGCGGACGAACCAGTGGAACAGCTCGAGGTCGCGCAGGTGACCGACCAGGAGGTCGTTGGTCACGGTGTCGAGGTCCTCGGTGTCGGCGGCGGCCTGGCGGTGGTCGGCGATGACGCCCCGGTAGACCTCGTCGAGGGCACCGAGATGGGCGATCGTCGACGCACGGCCGAGGCTGTAGTCCTCCCAGGTGCGCTCGGCGACGATCGCGCCCGGCGTGCCGCGCGGCGGGACGCCCAGGGTCGCGATGCGCTCGGCCGTGCTGTCCACCATCTCGCGGACGGCATCGACCTGCGGGTCGATCATCTCGTGGACCGCGATGAAGTGCGGCCCCACAACGTTCCAGTGGATGTGCTTGAGCGTCAGCGCCAGATCGTTGAGCGCGTGGAGACGCCCCTGCAGGATCGCGGCGACCTTCCCGCCGTCCTCCAGGGTCAGCGACGGGACGGTGTACTCGGGCAGCTCCTTGCGGACAGCCATGTAGTCCTCCTCGATGCTCGTTCCTTCAGCCTTCTTCAGCGCAGTGCGCTTCCTCCATCGTGGCCGCGTGGCAGAGACCTTGCAGCGCGAGCCGTGGTGAGACGCGCCACGTCCCCCGTGCGCTAGGCCTTGCTGGTCGGTGCGAACAGGGGTTCTGCAGCCGTGGCCATCTCGAGGTCGGCCGTCGCCTGGATGAGCGCGAGGAGCTCGGGATCGAGACCGGGAGAGAACTCCTCGTACCGTTCCCGGGCGATGGTCGACGGCACGCCGGGCGGGGCCTGCTCGGTCGCGTCGAGCTCCGTCCCGTCGTTCGAGGGCGACATCCCCTGGAAGATCCGCCCGGCCTCCGAGGCACCCTCGAGGTCGAACGTGTACTGCTTGGACTGAAGCCCCAGGTCGACGAGCTTCTTGACCTCGGGGAACTTCTCAGCGTTCGTCTTGGGTATGGGCAGCAGCTTGCCCCAGTCGACACCCAGCGTCTCGAGGGCCCGGGCATAGGCGTTCTCGTGCGCCTGGTCCCTGACGATCAGGTAGGAGATCGTCGACCGGGCGGTCTTGTTGTCGGTCATCTCGTAGATCCGGCACTTCTGCAGACGTCCCGTGGACTCGAGCATCAGGTTGTAGAGCAGGTCCAGGACGAGGTTCCCCGAGTTGTAGACGTAGCTGCCGCTCCACGGGTTGCCGGCTGCGTCGACGGGCAGGGCACCTTGAGCGGCGACCAGGTAGTGATGGATGTTGCCCTCCCCCAGGGCCAGGTCGAGCGGTGTCTTCCCGCCGGCTCCGGGCGTGTCCAGGGGGTCGGTCTTCTTACCGTTGTAGCGCGGTGAACCGTCGAGGAGTCGAGCGATCGTCGTGCCGATCAGCTCGACGTGGCTGATCTCCTCGGTCCCGATCCCCTGGAGCAGGTCCCGGTACGGCTTGCCCGTCGGGCCGCGGAAGTTGATGCTCTGGAACAGGTACTGCATCATCGTCCGCATCTCGCCGAACTGGCCACCCAGGCCTTCCTGGAGGGCGTTCGCGGCCGCCGGGTCGGGTTCGTCCGCCACGATGTCGTTGATCAGTCGCTGCACGTGCAGATACATCTCGAGCCTCCTCGGTGAAACCGATGTGGATCCGTCCACCGTGCGCTCCACGTGCACCGCCGGCCTCTGGGGCGCCCGGACAGCCCTGGGGACTGCGAGTCGCCCCACCACCGTCTACGGTCGTCAGAGGACCGTCCTGTCACGGACGCGGCGCGCACAGCGGCCCCCGACCGGCCGCCATACCGCCGCTCGACCGACCGAGCGGGGCGGGGTGGTGACCTGGTCGGACATGCGGGGCGCGCGGCCGTCTCAGCCCCCTAGACCTCGATCGACGCCGAGCGTCGCGACGAGGTCCTCGTGGAGCTCGAACCACACCCGGTGGCACGACTCGACGTCGGTGCGGTCGACCCAGCCGCCGTCACCCGCCTGCACCCGGCGGAGCGCGGCGGCGAACCGCACGTCATAGCCCGAGAACCGGGAGAGCACGTCGCCGAGCCGTCGCACGAGCGGTGCGAGCGCGCGGTCGAGCGCGGCGAGCTCGCCCAGCACCTCGGCGTCCCACGCCGGGTCGGTGTGGTCGTTGGCGGCGAGACGGTCGCCGGGCGTGGGCCGCAGCTGCCAGGCCGTGCACGCCTGCTGCAACCGCGCGTTGAGCGGGAGGAAGTCGCGGTGGACCTCCCTCACGTCCTCGGCGCGCCCCGTGCGCGTGAGCTCGGCCGCGAGCTGCCGCTCGTTCTCGGCGCGCCCCGCGACCGTGAGCGACCACCCCGCGAGGCCCGCGAAGGCCGACCGCTGGACCCAGCCGCGCGCCTCGGCGTCCTCGAGCAGCTCCCCCGTCTCGTCCTGGTCTGTCCCGAACCGGCGGGCGAGCCACGGGACGTCGGCGAACCCGACGACGCGCACGGCGTGCAGGACGAGCAGGTCGACGGGCGAGTCCTGGGTCACGTGCGCTCCTCCTGCTTGGCCGCGAGCCGCTGGTAGTGCTGCTGGCACGCCTGCGGCGAGTTGAATCCCATCGCGTCGGCGATCTGGGCCCAGGTCAGTCCCGCGCTGCGGGCCGTGAACAACAGCGCGTCCTCGAGCCCGGCCACCTCCGCCCGGGCCGCGGGCAGGAGCGCGAGCGCGCTGAGCAGGTCGGTCGGAGCCAGCTCGGACGAGCGCCAGAGCGCGAAGCGCGCGAGGTCCACGGCCGACGGCGGCACGGGGGCAGGCTGCCACGGGCGGTCCGCGAGCGTGTCCGCACCGAGGCCCAGGAGGTGGGTGCGCGCGTCGTGCTCGCGGCGCGCCTGGTCCTGGTCGGCACCCGCCGTCTCGTGCCCTGCACTGGCCAGGTCCTTCTTGCGTGACATGCGACGATCCTGCACAATCAACAGATTGTTGTCAACAATCTGTTGAAGGCGGTACGGATGATCATCCCCCTCGCACAGGCGGAGCGGGAGACGTGCGGAGGCAAGGCAGGCACGCTCGGGATGCTCGCGCGCGCGGGGTTCGCGGTGCCCGACGGGTTCGTCGTCCCCTTCGGCGTGCCGCTCGACGTGCACGGCCTCGTGGAGCCGCGTCCCGCAGCAGAGCCCGGCCGGTCGGACGCCGACGTCCCGCTCCCCACTTCCCTGGTCGACGCGCTGGCACGGGGGCTCCGTGCGCTGGGCGACCCGCCCGTCGCCGTGCGCTCGTCGGCGGCCGGCGAGGACACGGCGCGCGCGTCGGCCGCGGGGCAGCACGAGTCGGTCCTCGCAGTCCAGGGTCCCGACGCCGTCGCGCACGCCGTGCGCACCTGCTGGGCCTCGCTGCACTCGCCGCGGGCGAACGCCTACCGCCGAGGCAGCGCGCAGGACGCTCCGGAGGACGGCGCATCCATGGCAGTCCTGGTCCAGCGCCTCGTGGACGCCGACGCCTCCGGGGTCCTGTTCGCCCCCGCCGCGCCGGGCGGCGTGACCGAGATCGAGGCCTCGTGGGGACTCGGGCCCAGCGTCGTCGAGGGCAGGGTCGCCCCGGACTCCTACCGGGTCCGGGGCGACGGTGCCGTCGAGCTCACCGTCGGCCGCAAGGGGACCCGGCTCGACCGGAGGGGCCCGGGGGTCGTCGCGACCCCGGTGAGCGCGGACGACCGGGACCGCCCCGTGCTCGACGACGCGACCACCCGACGGCTCGCCCACCTGGGGCAGCGCGTCGTCGAGGCGCTCGGCGGTGCCCAGGACGTCGAGTGGGCCCTGGCCGGGGAGACTCTCTGGATCCTGCAGGCCCGGCCCGTCACTGCGGACCTCCCTTCGTGGTCACCGGCGCCCGCTCCGCCGGATCAGGACCCGGGGGCCGGGGTCCTGACCGGCATCCCGGGAAGTCGTGGCGCGGCGACCGGGCCCGCGCGGATCGTCCGCGACGCGTCCGACTTCTCGCGGGTGCGTCCGGGCGACATCCTGGTCTGCCCGTTCACCGACCCCGCGTGGACTCCCCTGCTGCACGTCGCCGCAGGGGTCGTCACCGAGACCGGGGGCGTGCTGTCGCACGCGGCGATCGTGGCCCGCGAGCGCCGCATCCCCGCGGTCCTGGGCGTCCCCGGGGCGACCACGTCGATCCCCGACGGCAGCATCGTCACGGTCGACGGTTCGAGCGGCACGGTCACGACGGGGCGAGCACGTCGACGCCTCCTGCACCTCCCGCGAACACCTGACCCCTGAGAGGACCGTCCGTGGGAGCACGTCGTCTCTACCTCGTCCGGCACGGCGCGGCCGACGCGTTCGGCGAGCTCACCGCCGTCGGTCGCCGGCAGTCGCGGCTGGTGGGCGAGCGCCTCGCCCGGGTGCCCGTGACGGCCGTCTGGCACTCCCCTCTCCCCCGCGCCGCCGCGAGCGCGCGCGAGCTGGCTAGGTATCTGCCGCAGGCGCGCACGAGCGAGGCTGCCGAGCTCGTCGACCACGTCCCCTACGTCCCGCCGCCCGACGAGATGCCCCGGTCCTGGGCCGGGTTCTTCGACGGCTGGGACGAGGCCGAGGCGAGCGCGGGGCGCCGGACCGCCGACGCGCTGGTCGCACGCTTCGCGTCGGCGCCCGACCCGGCGGTCCACGGCAGCGACGACGTCCACGAGGTGCTCGTCACGCACGACTACCCGATCGCGTGGCTCGTGCGGCACGCCCTGGACGCGCCGCCCGCGCGCTGGCTCGGCCTGAGCAGCGCCAACGCCGCGCTCACGCTCGTCGAGTACCGGGCCGGGCTGCCCCCCACCCTCGTGGTGCTCAACGACATGGCCCACCTGCCGACCGCTCTGCGCTGGACGGGGTTCCCCGGCCCGGCGCGACCGTGACGGCACGGGGACAGGCCCGCCCGGTCAGCCCAGGTCCAGGCCGTCGAGCGACGAGCGGGGCGTCTGGTCCGGCAGGCGCAGCATACGGAACGAGTTGGCCAGCCCGAGCAGCCCGGCGAGGAGCGGGACCAGCAGGGCCACCTGCAGCGACCGGTTGCGGGCGCGGTCGTTGATGGCCAGCACCTCGGCCTCGACCTCGGGGGGCTGCCCCGTGATCTGCTCGGCGAGCCGGGACGTGCTCATGACCTCCGCGTCCTCCTCGAGCGTGGCGGCGATCTGCTGCTGCTCGGCGGCCGGGATGACCTCGCTGCTCTGCGTCATCTGCGTGAACCCCAGCGAGAGCGCGGCGAGCATGATGCCCCCGGCCATGGCGAGACCGAACGACAGACCGAACGACCCCGCGGCCGAGTTGACGCCTGCCGCCTCGCTGACACGCTCCTCCTCGACGGGCGCGAGCGTGTAGTTGTTGAGCTGCGACACCAGCAGGCCCAGTCCGCAGCCGGTGATCGCGAGCGGGAGGACGAGGTACCACCCGCTGTCCACGCGGGGGACGAACGGGATGACGAGCCCGATCCCGATGCTCGCCAGGAGGAAGCCCGTGCGGATGATCGCCGCGGGACGACGGGCTCCCGAACGCCTGCCCGCCACGACCGCTGCCGCGAACATCGTCAGGGACAAGGGGGCGAGGGACAGCCCGGCCTGGAGGGCGTCGTACTCGAGGGTCATCTGGAAGAAGAGCGGAAGCGCGATCATCGCGCCTCCCAGCGTGATCTGCTGCAGCATCTGCCCCGTGACGCCCGTCGTGAAGTGCGGGTGGCGGAACAGGTCCGGGTCGAGGAGCGGGACCCGGTGCGCACGCTTGCGGCGTTGCAGCCATCGCGCGAGCAGCACGAGCGCGACGACCCCGACGGCCATGAGCGCGCCCACGAGCTCGCCGCCCTCCTGCCAGACGAGGATCCCGAGCACCACACCACCCATGCCGATCACGGACAGCACCGCGCCCACGACGTCGACCTGTCGGGAGCCCGTGAACGGGACGTCCCGGACCAGACCGATCTGGCTCAGGACGACCGCGATGATGACCACCTCGAGCGCGAACCCGACCCGCCACGAGAGGTAGGTCGTGACGAACCCGCCGAGGAGCGGGCCGACCGCTGCGGCGATCGCGGCCGACGCCCCGACCAGCGCGTACGCCTTCTTCTGGTCCGTGCCCGAGAAGTTGCCGTGGATCAGCGACTGCATCGCGGGCAGCAGCAACGACGCGCCCAGCCCACCCACGATCGCCCAGAACACGACGATCGCCGTGAGGCTCTGCGCGAGCGTCATGGCCAGCGCACCGGTCGCGTACGCGAGCAGGCCCAGGACGTAGGCCCGCTTGCGGCCGATCAGGTCGCCCACCTTGCTGTTGATGAGGATGAACGCCGCGGAGACCAGCGCCTCGAGGGCGATCGCGGACTGCACGCCGCTCGCGGTGGTGCCCAGGTCGTCGACGACCGCCGAGATCGACACGTTCATGAGCGACGTGTCGACGACCAGGACGAACATCGCCGCCGCGAGCAGCAGCATGAGCCGGCGGCTCCCCGTGGACTCGGGAGCGGCGCCCTCCGGTGTGGTGCTCATGTGCCCGCCTCGGCTCCGGGTGCCTCGCCCGCTCGTGCGGGCGGCGTCCAGGTGACGGTCGAGGGCGCCCTGGGGCCAGCCTAGGGACACCGAGGAGGTCGTGCGCGGCGGGTCAGCCCGCGGTCGCTGCCAGGCGCGCAACCTGGGCGGCCAGGTGCCGCTGCTCGGGAAGGCTCGTCGCGCGGGCCGCCGCCCGACGGTAGTGCTCGAGCGCCGCCGTCGGGCGCCCGGCGCGTTCCAGGAGGTGCGCGCGGACGACGTCGACCCGGTGCGGGTCGCCTGGGACCGGGCCGAGCCCGTCGAGGACCACGAGCCCCGCGACCGGTCCCTCGACCATGGCGACCGCGACCGCGCGGTTGAGCGTGACCACGGGGCTGCCCGTCATGCGCTCGAGCAGCCCGTAGAGGCCGACGATCTGCGGCCAGTCGGTGTCCTCCGCCCGCTGCGCCCGGTCGTGCGCCGCGGCGATCGCGGCCTGGAGCTGGTACTCGCCGACGTCGCCGCGCGCGAGCGCCCGGTCGAGCAGCGCCAGCCCCTCGGTGAGCAGGGTGGCGTCCCAGCGCGCGCGGTCCTGCTGGGCGAGCGGCACGACGTCGCCGGCCGCGTCGGTCCGGGCCCGCCGTCGGGCGTCCGTGAGGAGCATGAGGGCCAGCAGGCCGCTCACCTCGGGGTCCTCGGGGACCTCCTGGTGGAGCCGACGGGTCAGGCGGATCGCCTCGTCGGTCAGGTCCACGCGCTGGAGCGCGGGGCCGGCCGAGGCCGTGTGCCCCTCGGTGAAGACGACGTACAGCACGTGCAGGACCGGCCGCAGACGCGCGGGCCGCTCCTCGGGGCCCGGCACGGTCAGCGGCTCGCCCGACGACGCCACCTTCTGCTTGGCGCGGCTGATGCGCTGGGCCATGGTCGCCTCGGGGACGCCGAAGGCCCGGGCGATCTCGAGCGTGGTGAGGCCACCGACCGCTCGCAGCGTGAGAGCGACGGCCGACGGCGGGGTGAGCGCCGGGTGGCAGCAGGCGAAGAGGAGCGCGAGCGAGTCGTCGCGCGCGGAGGGCTCGGCGCCCGGCACCTCGCTCGCCGCGAGCGCCCGCTCGCGCCGGCGGCGAGCGATCTCGCTGCGCTGGGCATCGACCAGGCGCCGCGAGGCGACCTGCTGCAGCCACGCACGGGGGTGCCCTGGGACGCCCTGCGCGGCCCAGCTCGTCACGGCCGCGAGGAGGGCCTCCTGGACGGCGTCCTCGGCCCCGGCGAAGTCGCCCGAGCGGCGTGCGAGCGTGCCGAGGACCTGCGGCGCGAGATCGCGCAGCAGGTCCTCGACGGCAGGGTCGGACGTCAACGGGCTCCCTTCGCCGTGTCGAGGAACGCAGCCATCTCGGCAGCGTCCGACGGCGAGTCGTCCATGATCCGTCGCACCTGGATCGGCTGCTGCGTGGGCCGCCCTCCGCGCCCGGGCACGGCCGAGACCCGCGCGGCGATCTCGAGCGCCCGCGCCTCGGACTCCACGTCGACGATCTGGTACCCGGCGAGCCACTCCTTGAACTCGGCGAACGGCCCGTCGGTCACGACCGGTGCCGAACCGTCCGACCGCACCACCTTCGCGAGGTCGGGGCCCGTGAGGACCACGGTCTCGACGAGCTCCCCGCTCGCGACGAGCTCGGCGTTGAGCGCCCCGTAGTACTCGAGGTGCGCCGTCACCTCCTCGGGCGTCCACTCGTCCATCGGCGTCTCGTCGACCCCCGACCGGAAGTCCACGCCCACCAGGTATCTGGCCATCGGTCTCTCCTCACGTCCGTCGTGCCCAGCGTGGCACGCTCACCCCGTGGTCGGAACCGGTCGAGCGTTCTCGACAGGGGGACAGGGTCGAGAGGTCGAGGCTGACGACGCGCGGCCGCGGGCACGTGCTGGGGCGAACGGGCCCTGCGAAGAAACCTCGAAACCCGATCGAGCCGAGAGGGAACCGATCGGTGGGCTCGTGCGTGGTGGAAGGGTATGCAGGGATGTCGTGGGTCAGATGACGAGCACTGAGGCGGGCGTGACGGAGGACGAGATCCTGTGGGCGGACGGCGCCGCGGACCGGTACCTGGCTGCCGGGAAGGTGAACCGCGACGCGGAGTTCGTCGACTTCGTGGAGACGCACGGCGGCCGCCTGGAGAGGATCGCGTTCCTGATCAGCGGCGACCACCACCGGGCCGAGGAACTGTGCCAGGCCACGCTCGAACGGACATATCGGTCCTGGGCGCGCGCGCGGGACGGCGACCCCTTCGTCTACGCGAGAAAGATCCTGACGAACCTCAAGATCGACACGTGGAGACGCACCCGGCGTGAGGTCCTGCTCGAGCCCGAGGGCCGCCCCTCGGGTGCGGTCCCGGATCACACGGCGGAGATCACCGTGCGGGACGAGCTCGTGCGCGCCTTGCTGCTCCTGCCGGTCCGGCAGAGACGCGTGGTCGTCCTGCGCCACCTGCTCGACCTGTCCGAGGCCGAGGTCGCCCGTGAGCTGGGCCTGCCGCACGGAACGGTGAAGTCCAACGCCTCGCGGGGGCTCGCCCGGCTCCGCGCAGAGCTGACCAGCACGACCACCCCGACGGCGGGAGCAAGCCATGACTGACGACGACGACTTCGCAGCGGACCTCCGCACTCTCGCCGATGAAGCGATCCCCGTCGGGCACATGTCCGGCCCGCCGACTCTCGCCCTGGTCAAGCGCCGCTCGCGCAGACGCTCGGCGCGGGTCGCTCTGGTGTCCGTCATGTGCGGAGCACTGATCGCCCTGGGCGCCATAGCCCTGCCGCGTGTCGGGATCGCCACGATGGCGCCGGCGTCCTCGACACAGCTCGCGCCCGGGATCGAGGTACCCGCCGACCCGACGACGTCCGCGCGCACCGGCGGGGGGCTGGTCGTCGACACCAGGGTGCCCGGCTGGACAGCCGGCACGCGACTCTTCGTCGTCAGCAGACTCAGCACCCAGGATCGAGCCGTCAACGCCGTGTACGAGGGGGACGACGCCGACCTCCGAGAGCTCCGGGCCGGGAACGCCGCCGGCACGATGCTGCTGAGCTCGGACGCCACCGCGGCCTCGGCGACCTCTCCCGACGGTGACCACCAGGTCGTCATCGGCCTGGGAGTCCCCCCGGAGGCCTCCGCCGGCGGGCCGCCCGGCCGGAACGAGCGGCGTCTGATCTCCTGGGACCTGTTCCCCGCCGCGGACGGCACCCTCGTCTCCTCGGTGGTCCTGCCCGACTCGCTGATGAAGGACGCGGCCGGCCTGCCCCTCGACGTCATCTCGCTCAGCAAGGTCGATGGCGAGATTCCCGCGTTCGGTGGCTTCTACTCCATCAGCGCCTACCGCAACGGGGTCGGCCTGGACGGCTGCCTGGGTGACTGCTCTGCCATCTTCACCGACGAGAGCTCGACCGCCTTCCCGAACGACGGCCCCCAGGGCGTCGCACGGGCGCAGCGCCTGACCGTCGCGAGCGCCATCGAGGACGCCGTTGCCAGGGCAGAACTCGCCGGGGAGTCCCGACCCTCACCCTGGGCGGTGTGCGTCGACGTCCGCGAGGAGCTCGACCGCGCCACGGGGGCCGAGAGAACCGACGACGACCGCCTCGTCCAGTGCATCCTCAGCACGTCGGACTGGACCGCCCATGAGGCTGAGATCGCCTCCGCTGACGGGACCGGCTGACAGCCCGATCTCGACGCCCCGACGGACGCGCTACTCGTTCGAGCGCGCGCCGGCCGGGGCCGGGCCGCCCGTGGAGACCCAGGAGCCGAAGGGTTCGTCAGGCATGTCCTCGTCGGTCTGCTCGGTCCCGCAGACCACCAGGCCCCGCGCCTGGTAGTTCGCCAGCGCGGCGGGACCGTCGAGCGTGCAGGTATGGACCCAGACGCGGGCGGCCGGCGGGAGGTCGGCCCGCTCGGCCAGAGACCAGGCAGCCGCGATGCCGTGCTCGAGGAGCCGGCCACCCAGGCCGCGGCCGATCGCCCGCTCGGCCAGGCCGAAGTACCGGATCTCGACGTGCGTCCCGCTCGCATCCACGAGGGGCTGGAGATGGACGTAGCCCCAGGGACCGCCCTCGCCGTAGAGGACCCAGAACTCCGTCCCCGGCACCTCGAGCTCCTCGACCCACTGCTCACGCGTCCAGCCGAGCCGCTCGGTCCAGAACCACGGTCCGCCCACCAGGCCGTAGAGGAAGCGGGCGTACTCGGGAGCGACGTCGACGGTCCGCTCGAGGCGTACCTCGTCGGGCAGGGCGCGCGGCGTGGCCACGGGCGGCTGGAGCATCTGGAGCGTCGTGATGGTGACCTTCACGGGACTCAAGGGTAGAGGCCCCGGCCGGGACGTCGTCTGCCGACCGGCCTCGGACCGCGACGCACCGCGAAGGCCCGGCGACGCCGCGGCGGTCAGGCGACGCGAGCCGCGCGGTCTGGGCGGCGGCTGCTCCTGATCCTCAGGGTGGTGCGGGAGCGGAGCCTGTCGTCGGGCAGGACGGTCGCGGCGTCGGCGAGGAGGCGGTCCAGCCGGGCGGCGAGAGCGGGCAGGTCGGTCGCCGGGTCGACGGTGACGACCAGGCTCAGGACGAGCTCGGGCCCCTCGTCGTGCAAGGTGGCGGTCGCTCGGTGGACGGAAGGGATCTGCTGAGCCGCGTGGGCCGTCGCGTTCGCCACGGCGTCTCGGGAGATCCGCAGGCGCATGGTCCGGGTGGAGCCGGGCAGGTCCTGTTCGGGGACGGAACGGGCCGGCAGGTGGGCAAGCATCCACCACAGCGCGACGACCGCGAGGAGGACGGCGACCGCGCCGGCCGCGTAGGGCCACCACGGCTGAGCCACGGCATCCTGGGTGGCTGTCGTGTCGATCGCGTCAGGGACGCCGTCGAAGAGCTCGGCCAGGGTTCCCGTGGTCCACAGCAGGGCGGTGGCACCGACGACGACGAGCACGAGGCCGGCGAGGGCGAGCAGGGCGCGGTCGAGTCGCAGGACGGTGCGGTTCATGATCGTTGCCCTTCGCCGGGTCGCACGGTCAGGCGCGGCGGTTGCTCGAACGCCGAGAGCTGGTGGGAGACCTCGGCACGGACGTCGTCGAGGATGTCCGCGGACCCGGTCGAGCGGACCGTGACCCGCACCGCGGTGCGGGAGACCGACGTGCTGGTGCCCAGCACCCCGGGCACGTCGCGTGCCGTCGCGTTCACCCAGCGCGCGACGTCGGCGGAGCGCACGTGGATCCCGCTGGTGGCGGCGATCCGCCGGGTGGTCCGCGGACGGGGGCGGACGGCCTGCCACACCAACCAGAGGCCGAGCAGGGCGAGCACCACGCCGGCCGCTCCCACCCACGTCTCGGGCTGCAGGCCGTCCAGGGAGTCCGCGAGCGAGGCGATCCAGCTGGTGCCGGCGCCCCGCAACGCCACGAACGACGCCTGTCCGGCGAGCACCGCGACGGCCAGCAGGACGACCGCCAGGAAGAAGGCCCACGAGGTCAGCGCGAGCCCGGCCCGAGGCGACCTGGCCGGAGCGGGGACGTGCTGCGTGGATGGTGCCGTGGGTGTGCTCATCGGACTCGCTGCTCCTTGGGCGGACCGGCGACGTCGGACGGGTCGACGATGCGAGCCACGGTCGTACGGACCTCGTCGACCTGCACCCCGGTAAGGACGAGGAGCTGGTCGGTCACGGCTTCGCACACCTCGCGAGCGACACGTGCGGCCGGGTAGGGCCAGACCAGGGCGATCTCGAGGAGGACGCGGGCACGGTCGCCGGCTCGTGAGCACACGACCTGGGGATAGCTCCTGCCCAGGGCTCTCCCCACCGTCCCGGCCGTGGCCGCAGCTGGCGCGACGCCCGCGACGCCGAGCACCGCCGCGCGGGTGACCTTGTCGACCACCCGGTCGGCGACCCGCAGCACTCCCCGGTCCGCGGCGTCGACCGCCTCGGCGCGGACGTCGGGCCACGGTTCGTCGAGGAGGACGTCGCCGCCCCGAGCCGGGTCAGACATGACGTCGGCTGCGGAAGGCTGCGCCGAGGTCGATGCGGCCCTCGATCTGGGCCGCGACGAGCCATCCGACGCCCCCGAGGACGACGGCGAGGAGGAATCCCCAGAATCCCCCGAGGATCGCGGCGATGGCGAGCAGGAGGCCGGTGAGAAGACCGGTCGTGGACACGGACATGTGTACTCCTTGGACGGCGCCCGGTCAGGGCGGTGACGATCATGTCGGCGAGGGCTCGACGTCCTCGACGAAGACGTGGACCGGCTCCGAGACCAGGGCGCGCACGGCCTCGTGGACGTTGCCGGCGACCTCCGGGATGGGGCGCCCGGCGGAGACCACCAGGTGCACCTCGGCCTCGTCGGGCCGGAGCCTCACCCCGGTGACGGCACGACCCGGCAGGTAGGTGGCGACCTCCCCGAACGCCCCGGCGTGCAGGCGCACGACTCCCGGCACAGCGAGCACCGCCGCCACCACCCGGTCCGCCAGGTCCTCCTGGTCGGCGACGTCCGCGACGTCACCCGCAGAGGCACGAGGTGGACGAGGAGGAGAGGCGGCGAGAGGCCGCCCCACGGGCGAGGTGTCGAACGCTGCCGCGACGTCCAGGGGTGTCGGGGCGACGGGCTCGGCGTCCCGGCTGGACGTCGGAAGCCCGGAGGATCCCGGTGACGAGGTGGTCATCGCACTCGCCCGCCACCTTCCTCGCCCTCACCGCCGGCCGAGGACTGCTCCCGCGACGAGGACCGCCCCGAGCTCAAGTCGGCGTCGTCGTCGGGCAGATGGACGTCGTTGACGTCGATGTTGACCTCGGTGACCTCGAGCCCGGTCATGCGTTCGATCGAGGTGATGACGCTCCGCCGGACCGCCTGCGCCAGGTCGGCGATCGAGACCCCGTAGTCCGCGACCAGGTCCAGGTCGACTGCGGCCTGTCGCTCGCCGACCTCGACGTGGACGCCGGAGGTGGTGTCGCTGCCGCTCCCGGGGATGTACTCGCGGAGGGCGCCGAACGCCCGGGCCGCTCCCCCGCCCACGGCATAGACGCCCTGGACGTTGCGGGTCGCGATACCCGCGATCTTGGCGACCACCTGGTCCGCGATCGTCGTGGTGCCGTGCTCGGAGGCCAGGGCCGACACGTGCTCCGAGCTCTCGCGCGGCGCACGTGCCAGGCTGTTGTCCCGGGGTCGTGCTGAGGCCCCCGCAGCCGGGGTTCCCGTGGTGGGGGTGCTCTGCTCGCTCATCGTCGGCTCCTCGTGCTCAGGCTGACCCGCCCGGTCCGGGCGGTCTGGACGTTCCCCAGTGAGTGCTGACCTAGGACCGATACGTCACGCGCTCGCGAGTGTGATCTGCGTCACACGTGCGCCGCGGCTGGCGAGTCCGCCGAGGATCGATATCGTCGGACGGATGGAACCCCTCGACGCGGGTGGCGGCTCGGGGACGGCCTCGGACCTGTTGCTCGCACGCCGGGCTGCGCTCCGTGACCGAGACGCGTTCACCCAGCTCGTCGACCGGCACGGCCCGGCGCTCTACCGATACGTCCTGCGGATGGTCCACGATCCTGAGGTCGCCGCCGACTGCCTCCAGGACACCCTGGTGGCCGCGTGGACCGGGTTCGCCGAGTTCCGCGGAGAGTCCACCCCGCGCACCTGGCTCTTCGGGATCGCCACCCGCCAGGCCTATCGGCACCGGAGCCGCGTCGCGCTGCAGCCCGGTCCTCTGCCCGACGACCTCGTCGAGACCGCGACGCACCGACCCGACCAGGACGCCGTCGACAGCGCGCTCGTCGAGGCCCTCGACATCGCCCTGCTCGGTCTGCCACCGTTGCAGAGGTCGTGCTGGCTGCTGCGCGAGATCGAAGGACTGCACTACGCCGAGATCGCGCTGATCCTCGGCACGACCCACGACGCCGTACGCGGGCTCCTCCACCGGGCCCGCTCCACGCTGGCCGAGACGATGGAGGGATGGCGATGAGCGACGAAGCCGTCCTCGACCGCGCCACGCAGGCACTGCGGCGTCACACCGACCGAGGGTGGACCGTCGTGCGGGAGAACGCACTCCTCAGGGCGCTGTCCGCCTTCCGCCCCTCTGCCCCGGTCCGCGGTCGCACGGCCACCCCCGCGGGCGCTGCGGACTACTTCGTCGCGGCCGACGTCGTGGTCGCGGCGCTCCGCGAGAGCGTCGCCGCGGTGCCGAGCGCCGCGCCGCTCACGATCACCTGCTCGACCGACGACCACGACCGGCTCGTGGCCGTCACGATCGAGATCGTCGCCGCGTTCGACGATCCGCTCCTCCCGCTCGCCGCCGCCGTCCGTCGCGCCGCGACCTCCCGCCTGCGGATCGTGCTCGGCGACCTCGCCCCCCTGGCCGGCGCGGTCGCCGTCCACGTCGCCATCACCGACGTCACGGACGACCCGCGCGAGCTCTAGGTGTGCGCCCGTACCAGCGCCGTTGCCCGCGCCGCCGCCGGACGACCCGCGCTGTCCCGTTCCCGCGCGAGTCGCCGTGAGCGTCGCTAGGTTTGCCCGATGACCACCGGCGAGATCCGCGGACGCAGCACAGCGTGGACCGCCGCGGGTGACCTCGTGCGGGTCCTCGCCGGGATCGCGGTCCCCGTGGGCGGCCTGCTCTACGGCCCGGTCGGGATCGCCCTGCTCTCGCTCGTGCTGCTCGGCACCGTGCTCCCCCGCGCGATCGGGCTCGACGGGCCCGTCGACCCTGCCATCGGCCTGACCCTGTCGGCCGCGGCCTGGATCAGCCTCCTGGACCTCTATGCCCTGGCCTCCTGGCTCGATCTCGTCGTACACCTGGTGGCGACCGCCGTCCTCACGGTCCTCGCCTATGCCCTCCTCGTGTTCCTGGGGGCCCTTCCCGTGCCCGGTGCGATGCTCGCCCGATCGACCGGGGCAGGCGCTCGCCACGACGGGTCCGGCCTCTCCCGCCCACGTCTCGGTGGTGTGGTGACGGCGACGGCGCTCGGCGTCCTCCTCTCGCTGCTGTGGGAGGTGGGCGAGTGGGCCGGCGCCACCTTCGTCGACGAGTCGATCAACGTCGGCTACCGGGACACGCTCGGCGACCTCGTCGCAGGCGGGGTCGGCGCCCTCCTCGCCGGGCTCTTCCTGGTGAGGCGTCCGTGAACCGGGCGGCCTCGGGCTGCGCCATTCCGATGACGGTCGTCATCCCCGTCAAGGACGACGCCGTGCTCCTCGAGAGCTGCCTGTCCGCGATCGCTCGACAGACCCGGCCCCCGCACGAGGTGATCGTGGTCGACAACGCCTCCTCGGACGACAGCGCGGCCGTGGCGCGCCGCGCGGGCGCGCGCGTGATCAGCGAGACTCGGCCCGGCATCGCTGCGGCTGCGTCCACCGGGTACGACGCCGTCCCGACCGGCATCATCGTGCGCTGCGACGCCGACACCCTTCCTCCCGAGGACTGGCTCGAACGGGTGCACCGAGCCTTCGCCGACGACCCAGGGCTGGCCGCCCTCACCGGTTCGGGCTTCTTCTACGACCTGCCGGCGGTCCGTGGTCGCCTCGCCCGGATCTTCTACCTGTGGGGCTACTACGGGGGGATGCGCGCCGCCATCGGCAACGTCCCCCTGTGGGGGTCCAACATGGCGATGCGCGTCGACGCCTGGCGCGGGGTCCGTCGCCACGTCCACCGGTACGACGCGCTCGTGCACGACGACACCGACCTCAGCTTCCAGCTCGGCAGCACCGCCCGTGTCCGCTACGACCCCCGGCTCGTCGTCGGCGTCTCAGGGCGCACCTTCGAGTCCGTGGCCGCCGTGCGCCGACGCTTCCGGCTCGCGTGGCACACGCTTGCCGTGAACTGGGCCGACAGCCCGCCCTGGGACAGGTGGTCGGCGCGGATCACGTCCAGGTGGCGCCGCCACCCACCCCCCGCCCAGGGTGCGGTTCGGCGACGGCCACGATCACGTCGGCCCCCACGAGGCTGAAGCCACCGTCACGGCCGCGCCGTGACCAGACCCGACTCGTAGGCCAGGATCACCAGATGAGCCCGGTCGCGCGCGTGCACCTTGGCCATGATCCGGTTGACGTGCGTCTTGGCGGTGTGCGCGGAGATCACGAGCTCGGCCGCGATCTCCTGGTTGGTCAGGCCGCGGGCCACGAGCAGGAACACCTCGCGCTCGCGCTCGGTGAGCCGGTCGAGCCCCTCGTCCTCCCACGCTCCCGCTCGAGGGCTCTGCCGGCGCACGAAACGCTGGACGAGCGCCCGCGTCGCGGCCGACGACAGCAGCGCCTCGCCCAGGTGGATCGTGTGGACCGCGCGCACGATGTCCTCGGGCTCGGCGCCCTTGCCGATGAACCCGCTCGCCCCCGCGCGCAACGCCGCGACGACGTACTCGTCCTCCTCGAACGTCGTCAGGACGAGCACGCGCGTGGTGGCCCCCGTCGGACCGGCGCAGATCTGCTCGGTCGCGGCGATCCCGTCGAGCTCGGGCATCCGGATGTCCATGAGGACGACGTCGGGAGCCAGCTCCGCGGCGGCGCGGACGGCCTCGCGGCCGTTCGACGCGTCGCCGACGACCCGGATCCCTCCGCTGTCGGTGAGGATGTCGCGCACGGCCTGGCGCACCAAGGGTTGGTCGTCGACGACGAGGACCGTGATCATCGCTGTCCCCTTCCCCCGGCGCTCTGCGCGCTCGTCTCGGCGGGCAGCGTGATCTCGAGCCGGAACTCGCCGTCCGTGTCCGACGTCGTCGCGCGCCCCCGCACGGACGCGACCCGCTCGCGCAGCCCGCGCAGACCGTGACCGCTCGAGGGCGCGTCGGCGTCCTCGGCGCGCAGCGGGCTCGTGATCGTCAGGGCGAGCGCACCGTCGCCGGCTCGGACGTCCACGACCGCCCGGTCGCCACCCCCGTGCTTGTGCGCGTTCGTGAGGCCCTCCTGGACGGCGAGGTAGGCGACGTGGTCGCAGGCCGGCGAGAGCGCGACGAGGACCGGTTCCCGCCGCAGCTCGACGTGCAGGCCCGCGTCGGCGAAGCGGCGGACAAGCGCGTCGAGCTGGTCCAGCCCCGCCTGCGGGCGGAGGTCGGGCCGTTCGCCGTCGTCGTCGGCGCGCAGGAGCGCCATGAGCCCGCCGATGTCCGCGAGGACCGTCCGTGACGCGCTCCGGATGGTGGTGAGGGCCTCGCGGGCCCGTTCGGGCCGGGACTCGAGCGACGACGACGCGACGCCCGCGCTCAGGCTGATCACCGAGATCTGGTGGGCGACGACGTCGTGCAGGTCGCGGGCGATACGAACCCGCTCCTCGACCACGCGCCGTCGTGCCTCGTCCTCGCGGCCCTGCTCGGCCCGTTCTGCCCGCTCCGTCACGGCCGCGATCGCCTCGCGCCGCGACCTCGTCGCGTCACCCAGGGCTCCCGCCAGGACGATGAACGTCACGAACTGGACCGCACGCGAGTCGAACAGCTCCCCGTCGAGCGGCACCGCGCTCACGAAGAACACCACGAGGGCCGCTGCGGCCACGCACACGAGCCCGAGGGACCGCCGCGTCCGGTCGGCGACCGAGAAGGCCGTGATCATGACGGCGACGAGCGCGCTCGGGGCCAGCGTGCCCGCGAGCGCTACCGCGACGGTGCACGCCAGAGACACCCCGAGGGCGACGAGCGGGAGCCGCCGACGCAGCGGGATCACCACGACGGGCACGAGCGCGATCACGAGCAGCAGCCCCCGGGCACGGAAGAGCTCGTCGGGGAACGGCAGGACGCCGAAGAGCACGACGGCGGCGACCGCGACGACGTCGCTCAGGGGTACTGCGGCAGCTCGAGGGGACAGCACTCCCCCAGTATCCCGGCCGAGCGGTCCGGACGGATCGCCCCCGAGGGTGACGTGCGCGTACCGCGAACGCGTTACCGAGGTGACCACGCGGGGCTGACGCGCGCGGCGACCCGGCCGACGATGCTGGACCGGAGGGCGGAGCACATCAGGTGCTCCCCGGGGAGGGACGTGTGAAGAAGTCTGCGAAGAGAGCGCTCGTGACGGTGACGGTGATCGGCGCGGTGCTCGCGGTCGGCCTGGCCACGACGAGCGTGGTGAACGCCGTCGCGACCGGTCGGGAGAGCGACCGGATCGAGTCGTACGGCCGGTCCGTGACCGTCGACGGGCGGCAGATGAACGTCGTCGTGACCGGGAGCGGTCCGGTCGACGTCGTGCTCCTGCCGGGGTTCGGGACGGCCTCCCCCGCACTCGACTTCGAGCCGCTCGTCACCGATCTCGCCCAGGACCACCGGGTCGTGGTCGTCGAGCCCTTCGGCTACGGCCTGAGCGACGGCACCGACAGGGCGCGTACGACCGAGAACATCGTCACCGAGGTCCACGCGGCGCTCCAGGAGCTCGACGTCGACCGCTACGTCCTCATGGGTCACTCGATCGCCGGGATCTACGGTCTCGAGCTCGCCACGCGGTACCCGGACGAGGTGGCGGCGTTCGTCGGGATCGACACGAGCGTGCCCGGCCAGCCGAACATGGACACGACGTTCCCCACGGGCCTCATGGCCGCAGCGAAGAACCTGGGCCTGGTCCGCGTCCTGGCCGCGGTCGGCGGGGACGGGCTCGACGGCTCGGTGTACTCCGACCACGCGCGCGAGCAGATGACGATGTTCACCCACCGGAACTCGATGCGCCCCACGTATCTCGACGAGATGGCGCACATCGGCCCGAACTTCGAGCGCGCGCTCGGGACGACGTTCCCTGCCGACCTGCCGCTCCTGCTGTTCACCGAGGCGGACAACGCGACCAACCCCGACTGGCTCGCGCTGCACGAGCGGCAGGCCGCGAGCGTCGAGGACGGCACCGTGGTGCCTGTTCCGGGCGACCACTACCTCCACCACACGCACGCACCGGAGATCGCTGACGGGTTCCGGCAGTGGGAGGCGGCTCGCGACCTGACGACGGGCTGAGGACAGGTGGGCACCGGGTCGTCCCGCCCTCGTCGGAGGGCGGGGCGACCCGATCGGACGCGCGATCGATCGATCAGCCGAGCCCGCTCCGCCGCCGTCGCAGACGGGGCCCCGCGCTGTGGGCCTCCTAGGACGCGGTGCGACAGCCGCTCACCACGACCGGAGGCCGCGAGGGTGCCCGACGGCGCCGGGCGCCCTCGCGCGGCGTGCAAGCGGCCCGGCAGGCGGCAGGCGACGCGCGTCAGGCCCGGAGGGCTCGACGCGTGTCGAGGACCTGGGAGGCCAGCACGACGACCAGTCCGGCCGCCGGGACCACCAGGAGGCCCGCCCGGAGCGACGAATGGTCGGCGACGAGGCCGACGAGCGGCGGGGAGAGCAGGAAGCCGATCCGCATGAGCCAGCTCACGACGGCCAGCCCGGTCCCGGGGCGCAGGCCCGGCAGCTCGTCCGCGCCGTGCATCGCCGCGGGCACGAGGGTCGCGATGCCCAGTCCCGCCGCGGCGAACCCGGCGATCGTGCCGAGCACGGTCGGGAAGGCCAGGGCAAGGCCCATACCGACCGCGGCCAGGGCGCCGCCCGCGCGGGCCACGGCGCGCTGACCGAACCTGTCGACCACGCGGTCCCCGACGAGACGACCGACGAACTGCGCGCCGGTCAGCGCCACGAAGCCGAACGCCGCGAGCGAGAGCGGCGCTCCCAGCGACTGCGAGAGGTAGACGGCGGCCCAGGTGCTGCCCGAGTCCTCCACCACGGCGCCGGCCGCGGCGATGAGGACCAGGGCCGCGAGCGTCCCGACGCGCACGAGCAGGCCCGGGACACGGGAACCATGCGTCGCGCGGTCCGTGGCGGGTGCCACGCTCGTGGAACCCGTGCCCGAGGCGGCCCCGCCCGCGCCGTCGGCGGCCTCGACGCGGTCCGCATCCTCGGGGCCGGGCAGCAGGAACCGGTAGCACGAGAGCGCGACGGCCGCGAAGACCAGGGCCGACAGGCCCAGGTGCAGCCCCCGCGACATGCCGATCGCGACCGCACCAGCGCCCATGAGCCCGCCCGTCACGGCACCGATGCTCCACACCGCGTGGAACGAGTTGAGGATCGACCGCCCGTAGCGTCGCTGGACCCGCAGGCCGTGCGCGTTCTGGGCGACGTCGGTGATCGCGTCCATGGCCCCTGCGAGCAGGAGCCCGACCGCGAGCATGGTCCACGTCGAGGACGACCCGGCGGCCAGGACCCCCAGGCCGGTCAGGATCGTGCCCACCACCGCGACGCGCGAGGAACGCAGACGCCGGATCAGGACGCCCGCGGCGAGGCCTGCGACGAGTGCTCCCGTGGGGAAGGCCGCGATCGCCAGACCGTACTGCGCGTTGCTCAGACCGAGCTCGGCCTTGATCGCGGGGTACTCGGGAAACAGGTTGGCGAAGATGGCGCCGTTGGTGAAGAACAGCGCCGCGACGGCGACGCGGGCCCGGCGCAGCTCACGCGGGACGGCTGCGCCCCGGGCGAGGCGTGGACGTGGGCGGGCCACGGTGGTGTCGGTCATGGGTGAGGTCTCTCAGGGTCGTGGGTGGGAGGCGTCCGCCGTGCGTCGCCTCGGTCGGCTAGCTGGTCAGACGCCCAGGACGTCGACGCCGGCCTGACGGATCTGGGCGACCGCGTCAGCGGGCGCCTCGGGGTCGGTCACGAGCACGTCGAAGTCGGTCACCTCGCACACGACCGCGAGCGCCGTGCGCGAGAACTTCGCGGCCTCCCCGACGAGGATCGTGCGCCGCGCGCTGGACATCGCGGCGCGCTTGGTGGCGGCCTCGACGTCGTCGAACGCGGTGACGCCGTCGGTGGGAGACAGTCCGCAACAGCTGATGATCGCGGTGTCCACGCGCAGCGAGCGCAACGAGGCCTCGGCCATGGGACCGACGAGCGAGCCCTCCCCGAAGCGGGACGTCCCCCCGGGGACCTTGAGCGTGGTCGAGGCGCTCGCGGAGAGGACGTGAGCGGCGGGGATCGACAGGGGCACGACGGTCAGGCGCCGCCCGACGAGGGCGCGGGCGATCGCGAGACCCGTGGTCCCGCTGTCCACGATCACGGCCTCGCCGTCGCTGAGCAGCCCTGCGACCGTCTGCGCGATGCGTTCCTTGGCCGGGGTCGACTCGATCTCGCGCAGCGCGAACGGCAGCTCCTCCCCCCTCAGCAGCAGGCTGACCGCGCCACCGTGGACCCGGCGGAGCGCACCCGCGGACGCGAGGGCGTCGAGGTCACGGCGGACCGTGACCTCAGAGGTATCGAGCTCGAGGGCCAGGTCGGCGACCTCGAGTCGTTCGGTCTCGCGGAGGCGCTGGACGATCCGCTGCTGTCGGGTGGCACTGTCCATGCCGCCAAACGTACACAGCGTTGTTCCGAATGTAAACGTCGCGCTTTCGTTTCGAGCCATCAGGCACGCGCAACGCGGCGGTCGGCACCCCTGGTGCGAAGGCCAGGGGTGAGGGCGGCCGTCGATCGAGAACTCCGCCGCACGCCATCGCGACCTCGGCGCCTCGTCAGCGCCCACCTGGACCCAGGGCGCTCAGCGGCGCCCTCAACCCTCCTGGTGCGCGAAGCGCTGTCGCGAGAGCGGGCTGCTCGCCCACCTGGTGGTCCGACCGGTGCCGCCCGACCCGCTCGACGCGGATGCACGAGCAGGTCATACCGGGCCGATGGAGAGGCTGGTCCCGAGCGGTCATGGAAGCGGGGCGGACGACGACGGCACGCTGAGTCCGTCGGGGGCGCTCTTGCACGTGAACGAGCGACCCAGTACTGATCCGCCCAAGCACAGTCTGCGGCGAGCGGTCATGGCGCACACACCTGGACCTGACGTCAGCGTCAGGAAGTCAAGGCAGTCACGGCCGGTCGCCTGCTGGAGCGCAGGAGGGACGACGGCTCCGGGCGTCGCGAGCGAGCCTCAGCCGCCCGTGAACATGGAGATGGTCAGCGCAGAATCGACCGCCAGGCAAGGCTCGTCGAGGGCGGAAAGGGCATCCCGCCAGGCGTCCGACCTGATGACGGTGGGTTCGGTCCTCGCCCAGAGCTCGACCGCGGGGACAGCCTCCTGCAGGTCGGCGACCCCTTGGCTGACGGCGCTGTCGCCGCTCGAGGGGATGCGGTGCAGCACATGTGTCGCGACCTCGTACCAGCCCTGCTGCTCCTGGACGGCCACGCGGCCCTCGCTCAGGGCGATGTCGGCGTTCTCCACGATCGACATGACGTCGGAGACAGCCGCGCACGCGGCAGCGTCCTGCGCCGCGTCGTCCACGGGTGCGTCAGCCTGGACCACCTCGCCCGTGGGTTCCGGAAGGGCGCTGCTCTCCCCGCTGCAGCCGGCCACCATCAGAGCCACCAGCACCAGAGCCGAAGCCCCGGCCGTCTTGCTTCCTCGCATGAACGCACCCCCGTCGTGACCGTGTGTGCCCTGAGACTACAGATTCGCGCGGGGTGCGGAAGACCAGGCTCACCAGCCCCACAGGGGCGGCGACGCCACCGCACACTGGATCGTCGAGAGACACCGCAGCTCAACTCGACAACCACCTCCGTGCGCGACGCACACGGAACGCTCGTGCGGCATGCGAGTGGGCAGACGCTGCGGATCTGCCCGGGTGCGGGGTACGCGGCCGAGAAGCGCCTCGACGTCGGGCCTTGTCGTCGGCCACGACGCCGGCCCGGGCCGGCGCGCGAGCTGCGGCACGCGGAGCGGTGCCCGTCACCCGACGATGGGTACACCTCTGGGTGCGGCTCGACCGGCCCAGGTACAACGAGAGGCTAGGAATCGTTCCGATTCCCTATCGCCTCTCACGGTCGGGCTGACAGGATGTGAACCTGCGACCCCTTGTAGCCCCTCCGAACGATCCGATTCCGCGGATTCGCTTGGCCTTCCTCCTGTGAACTATCTGGCCGCCACCGAGATCGGTGAGGAGCTCGCGACCGCTCGAGCGCTACGTGATCTCGCAGATCATCTTCTGCAAGCGAGACATGCGACATCGCAGAGATCGAGCACCATGAGGTCCATCTGTCCCAGTGACCCTGCTGACCAGGTATCAAGTACTCAGCATGCTGCGGAATCTCATCCGTGCCCTCGTGCTGATGCTCGTCCTCAATGGCTGTGCGTGACCAGTACGGGCCATTTGGCGTGACGGAGCAGGCCCTGGCTCACTGACCCCAGAACGGGCCCCCTGAACTCGCCATAACCTCGCGAACCGACGACCACGAGAGAGGCGGCGACCGCGGCGCGGGCGATCTCGCGAACCGGTGGCCCTTCCAGGACGTGGGTACGTACTGCCAAGGTCTGGCTGACGCGTCCGGCATTCTCGGCGGCGGTTGCCGCAGCCTCTTGCGCGCGAATCCGGAAGGCCGTGCGGAACTCGTCGATCGAGGGTGTCAGCGAGGTGACAAGGGGGTCTGCCGGAATCGTGTAGGCAACGACGATGTCGAGCGGGGAATGCCGACGGCCTGCTTCGCCCGCGGCCTCGACGAGCGCGACGTTGCTCGCAGGAGAACCGTCGATGCCGACCACGACCGGGCCCACGGTCGAGAACGTCATCTCCGCAGGAACTACGACCACCGGTACAGGCGACTGGGCCGCCAGCTGAACGCTGACCGAGCCGAGAAAGACAGCCCCAAACGCTCCTAGCCCGCGCGAGCCCACCACGACCAGTCCCGCGCCCTCACTCGCGGCGTCCAACAACGCAAGAGCCGCTGGGCCTGGGCGGGCCGTGGTCTCCACCTCCAGTTCAGGTTCGACCTGCTGAGCCATCTCGGAGGAGACGCGCAGAACCTCGTCGATCTCGTTGCCCTCAGCGGCCACGGGAGGCAGATAGAAGCCTCCGGCGAAGATCGGGTCGTAGGCGGGCCGGAATCGCGAATGCACGATCAGCAACGGAACACCTCGCAGGCAAGCTTCATGCGCGGCCCAGGTCAGCGCAGAGCGGCTGTTGGTCGACCCGTCGACCCCGACGATGACCCTTGTTCCGGTCATGGTTCACGTCCCTCGTGACACGCGTTCCAGGTGGCCCGCACGATGCTCAGAACGCAGGAAACGGTGGAGGGTGATCCACCACATCGGACAGGGATCTCATCTTGAGTCTTTGCCCGATGTGCTGGCCGGGCAACTGGTGAGCGCAGGTCCAACGGATGGCCGGCAAGGGGCCATCACGCCCTGGTTCGCGGGAGGAAGGACTGATGGGCTAGACACGGGCCCCGTGTTGGAGCTGCTTATACCGGTGCCAGATGGAAGGAAGAGCGACATGGACGTCATCGACGCTCGCATCGAGCGAATCATCACTGCTTCGGCGCATGCCCCCAGCGTGCACAACACTCAGCCCTGGCGTGTCGAGCTGGAAGGCAACCGAATGCTCGTTCACGCCGATCCGTCACGGCAGCTGCGCCACAGCGACCCGGCAGGGCGCGAGATGTACATCAGCTGCGGAGCGTTCCTCTTCAACGTCCGCACGTCCGCACGGCGTGAATCGCTGACAGCCCAAGCCACGATCCTGCCGAGTCCCCATGACAAGCTGCACGTCGCCTCGATCCGGTTCGACCCTGCCCTGGGGCCCGACATGGACGAGCTGGAGCTGTCAGTCGCGATCGACCGACGGGCCACATCACGCACTCCCTTCGACGACCAACCCCTGGATTCTGACGTGCTGCTGGAGATCCAGATGGCCGCCCGCGACGAAGGCGCCGACCTGCACCTGATCCACCCCTCGGACCCGACGCGATCGAACGTACTGACGCTCGTGCGTCGGGCCGAGGCCCTTGCGGGCGAAGACGCTGTGGCGCGAGGTGAGGAGGCCGCCTGGACCGCCACGACGGCCGCGCGGCATGACGGCATCCCTCAGGATCTCCTCGGCCCATCTGCCACGGACGAGCAGGCGCCCGTGCGGCACTTCTTGGCCAGCGGCGGTGACGCGGAGTTCGAGCACCGCTCGACCATGGCCGTCCTCTCGACACCTGACGACACCCCTCGGGACTGGATCGCCGCCGGCGAGGCGCTCGAGCACCTCCTGCTGGTGGCGACCACCTACTTCGTGCACGCCTCCTTCGCCACCACCGTCCTGGAGAACCCCACCACCCGGCACGACCTACGACGCGCCCTGTCCTTGGACGGGTGGCCGCAGATGCTCATGCGCATGGGCTACAGCGCGACCCACCCGCACACACCCCGACGCACGATCGAGGAGATCGTCGCACCCGGTGAACCGGAGACCGCCGCGGAGTGAGACAACTCCGGCGCCGCGTCCAGGCCGAGCGAGGCCAGTGGCTTGGACGCGGCACCGTGCGTGGTCAGGGCACCTGTCCTGTACCTGCCGTCAGGACGACCTTCAAGGCCCCGCTGTGGCCTGCGTCGGCGAAGACCTCGTACGCTTCGTCGAACGCTTCGAGATCGAACCGGTGAGTGACGAGCTGGGCAACGTCGAGTTGGCCCCGTTCCACCATGCGCAGCAGGGTCGGTGTGGTGCGGGTGTCCACGAGACCGGTGGTGATCGTCAGGTCCCGGATCCAGTCCCTCTCCAGGTGCAGCGTCGCCGGCTTGCCGTGCACACCGACGTTGGCCACGTGGCCCCCTGGGCGGACCATCTCCACGCACGTCTCGAAGGTCGGCGCGATTCCGACGGCTTCGATCGCGACGTCGGCTCCCAGCCCGTCGGTCAGCGCCTTGACCTGCGCGACGACGTCGGAACGGGCGTCGATCGTGTGCGTTGCGCCAGCACCGCGGGCGGCGGCCAGGCGCGATTCAGCCAGATCGACGACGGCGAGCACCGCCGGGCTGAACAGGCGAGCGGTGAGTACGGCGGCGAGACCGATCGGTCCCGCACCGACGACGACAACGCTCTGTCCGGGCCCCACACGTCCGGCAAGTACCCCTACCTCGTACGCCGTCGGCAGGGTATCGGCGACCATGAGCGCTTCCTCGTCGGTGATCTGGTCGGTCAGGCGGTGCGTGGAGGTCTCGGCGAAAGGTACCCGGACGTACTGGGCCTGGGTGCCGTCGATCAGGTGGCCCAGGATCCAGCCGCCCCCGCCCAGACACTGGCCGTACCGGCCCTGGCGGCAGTAGCTACAACGGCCGCACGACGTGATGCACGAGACGAGCACCCGGTCACCTGCAGCCAAGGTCCTCACCCCGACCCCGACCTCGACGACCGTACCGACAGCCTCGTGCCCCAGGATCCGTCCCGGCTCGACCGTGGGGACGTCGCCCTTGAGGATGTGCAGGTCCGTTCCGCAGATCGTCACCGCGTCGACGTGGACGACCACGTCCTGCGGATCTTGCACGGCAGGGTCGGGTACCTCGCGCCAAGCGCGTCGCCCCGGGCCGTCGAACACCAGTGCTCTCATGATTGCCTCCGCGTGTGTAGACCTCCCACGTCAGCATGAGACCACCCCCGACCGATAGGACCGGACGGCCCCACCCCAGGGGTGCCACATGTCCCCCGCAGCCCTGCGCAGGGTGTCGTCGATCGAGAGCCCCGCAGGCACCGGGCCGAACGGCCCGGGACTCAAGGGGCCTCCCGGCCCTGCCTCAGCGTTGATCCCCGGAGAAGGGTGGGAGTGGAAGCTCGTTCCTACGCGCCACGGAGGTCACCATGCGCACCAGACTCGACCGACCGATCGTCGTCGGCCTCGACGGATCCCCCGACTCAGCGCGCGCGCTGCGCTACGCCGCGCAGGAGGCGCAGCGGGCCGGATGCGGACTGTGGCTCGTCAATGCGATCCACGAGATCGTCCCTGTCGCCCCGATGTGGCCGCTGCTCACGAGCGACACGCTCGTCGACGTCGGGCACGAGCTTCTCGACGACGCCCAGCTCGTGGTGGAAGACCTCTCCCACGCCACGGTGCCGGTCGAGGTGGAGACGGCACTCGGTCCAGCGGTACAGATCCTGACGACAGCCAGCGAGAAGGCCCGTTTGGTCGTCCTCGGCCACAGGTCGGCCGGGATCGTCGAGCGTCTGTTCACCGGCAGCACCACGTTCGGCGTCATCGCCCGCTCCGCATGCCCGGTCGTCAGCGTCCCCCACGAGTGGGACCAGAACCGCGAAGAACATCGGATCGTCGCCGCGATCGACGGTTCATCGGTCTCCTCGGCAGTCCTGGCCTACGCCTTCGCTGCGGCCTCCGAGCGTTCCGCCCGACTCGAGGTCGTGCACTGCTGGCGCCTCGACCCGTTCTACAGCTATCTGGTGGACGAATGGTCCGTCGAGCAGGAATGGGACGCCCAGACCCACGGGATGATCAGAGGGTTCATCGACGAGTGGTCCGGACGCTACCCCGCCGTACCTGTCGAGAGCCGACTGGAGTACGCCCCCATAGCTGACACCCTCGTGCGCTACTCCAAGGACGCCGACCTGCTCGTCATGGGCCGTCACGGCCACGGCGGCCTCGGCCTACGGGTGGCCATGGCAGCCCCCGGCAGCGTCACTCGTACAGTCCTGCAGCACACCCACTGCCCGCTCGAGGTCATCCCTGTCCTCACCCCTGCCGACTCCACCGACGACCTCGTCGCCGCCACCTCCCACGCGCGGACCCCTGCCGAGGCTGACGCACCCGAGAACTGAGCACCCATCCGTCGTCCCGATGGACGACACGTCCCACAGGAGGCACATCATGAGCACGACCCACGAACCGCACCCCACCAGCCGGTCGGGAGCATCGGGATCCTCCATGCCTGACCCGGACTTCATCCACCCCGAGCTCGTCCGACCGGAGACACGTGCCCAGCGCGCGCTGCGCTACGTCGGCGCCGTGATCCGCCTCAGCCTGGGGTGGGTCTTCTTGTGGGCATTCCTGGACAAGACGTTCGGCCTCGGCCACGAGACACCGGCCGATGGCGCGTGGATCAACGGCGGACACCCCACCGCCGGCTTCCTCGGCGGCGCCACCGCCGGCCCGTTCGCCAGCTTCTACCAGGACCTGGCCGGCCAGACCTGGGTGGACTGGGTCTTCATGATCGGCCTCCTCGGCATCGGCCTCGCGCTGATCCTCGGGATCGGGATGCGGATCGCCGCGGTCGCCGGAACGATCATGCTCGTCCTGATGTGGTCCGCGGTCCTACCGCCGGCCAACAATCCCTTCATGGACGACCACCTCATCTACGCCCTGGTCCTGGTCGCCCTCGCCCTCGGCAACGCAGGCGCGACACTCGGACTCGGGACCTGGTGGCAGCAGACCCGACTCGTCCAACGCTGGCCCTGGCTCACCTGAGCCACCAGAAGCTCGCCACACCGCACGAAGACTTGAGCGCAGTGTGACGACAGCTGAGGCCCCGGGCGCCGGACGTAGACCCCGGGGCCTCACGCCCGGCCAGAGTTCGCCAGGAGGCCACCGTGGAACAGGCATACGCTCAGGACGTGGACAAGACCTCGGCCGAGGTTCAGGACGCGATCCTTCAAGCCGTCAGTGGCTTCTCTTCCGACTTCGACCTGCGTGACCTGCTCGTGGGCGTGGTGCGCGCCGCGTGTACTCTCTCGGGCGCCCGCTACGGCGCCCTGGGCGTCATCGGGCACTCCCGCCGACACCTCGTCGAGTTCGTCGCCGAAGGAATGAGTCCCGCCGAGCGCGAGAGGATAGGGCACCTGCCCACCGGGCACGGCCTCCTCGGTCACCTGATCGACCATCCTGAGCCTCTCCGCGCCGAGGACCTGACCACTCACCCGGCCTCGACCGGCTTCCCGCCAGGACACCCACCCATGACAACCTTCCTCGGGGTTCCTGTCCGGGTGCGCGGCCGCGTGTTCGGCAACCTGTATCTCACCGAGAAGTCCACGGGGCCCGTGTTTACTCCCCAGGACGAAAAGGCCGTCATCGCCATGGCCGCTCTGGCCGGACTGGCCATCGAGCACGCAAACCTCCTGGTCATGGCCGAGCGCCGCGCACGGTGGCTCGAAGCAACCGCAACGATGTCCTCCGACGTCGTGCGCGCCGAACGCCCCCTCGAAGCGCTGGAGGCCGTTCTCCGCGGAGCGCTCGACGCCGCAGACGGGACCGCCTGCATCGCGATCACCCCGGCCGACTCGGATCGATTCGGCGTACTCGCCGCTGTCGGTGACCGGAGTATCGATCCCGCCGAGACGCTCAAGGCCCTGCACCCCGCGTTGATGCTGGCGATGGCCACCAACACGACCCGTTCGAGCGATCTCCCCGTCGGTGGGGCAATCATGACCCGGCTCGCCCTCGACCCGCTCACCCGTGGCGCGCTCGTCCTCACGGTCCCCCCTCGCCGATACGTCGAGAACCTCGCCGAGGACTTCGACCTCATCGAGAACTACGCATCCCAGGCCTCGCTGGCCCTCGAACGCCACCACACCCGCGCCGTCCAAGAGCAGCTCGCCGTCCTCGCCGAACGCAACCGCATCGCCCGCGATCTGCACGACGTCGTGATTCAACGCCTGTTCGCCCTCGGCCTCCAGCTCAAGGCCCTTGCTGCGCACGCTGATCCCACCAGCCGGACGAGCCTGCACACCGTCATCGATGACCTCGACGCCACCATCGGCGAGATCCGACGCTCGATCATCGACCTTCGCCCCACACCCCAGCTGCACTCGTTGCGCTCCAAGATCCGAGCCCTGGTCACCGAGTACTCCCACGTCCTCGGATACACCCCGTCGCTGACCATCACCGGGCCCTTGGACACCCTCGTCGACCCCGCCCTGCACCACCACGTCCTCGCCGTCCTACGCGAAGGGCTGTCCAACAGTGCCCGTCACGCAGCAGCAGACCGGGTCTGGCTGAACCTCGACGTCACCACAGCCGAACTCACCTGCACCGTCACCGACGACGGCACCGGGATGGACCAGTTCGACATCCGCAGCGGGCTGCGCAACCTCGCCGAACGCGCCGCTGAACTCGGCGGGACGCTCGAGGTCACCGACCATGCCCCGCTCGGGTGCCGTCTTGCCTGGCAGATCCCCCTGAACCGTCGTGACGGAGAGCCCTAGGTCTGGAGCTTCGTCGCCAGCACAGCCGCCTGAGTCCGCGACTCCAGACCCAGCTTCGTCAGGATGCTCGACACATAGTTCTTGACCGTCTTCTCCGACAAGACCATCTGGGATGCGATCTGCCTGTTCGTCATACCCTCAGCGATCAACGTCAGGACGTTGTGCTCCTGCTCGCTCAACGACGCGAGGGCCGGCTCCTCGACCGGTCCGGACCGCACACGCTCCAGCACCCTCGCAGTCAAGGCAGGATCGATCAATGACTGACCGTCCGCCACGCGTCGCACCGCGTCCACCACATCGGAACCGGCGATGACCTTCAACAGGTACCCGCTCGCTCCGGCCATGATCGCCGCAAACAGGGCCTCGTCGTCGTCGTACGAGGTCAAGATCAGCGAACGCACCTTCGGGGCCGACGAGTGCAGATCACGACACACCTCGACCCCTGAGCCGTCCGGGAGCCGGACGTCCAGCACCGCGACATCCGGGCACAAGCTCGGAAGAACGCGCATCGCCTCGCGGGCAGACCCCGACTCCCCCACGACCACCACCTGACCGTCCGCCTCGAGCACGCCCTTGAGCCCGCGCCGCACGATCTCGTGGTCATCCAGCAGGTAGACCCGGATCGGCTCCATGCCTCCGTTCTACTCCTCTTCACACCCAGGCACCATCGCACACCGACCGCCCCGAGAGCCGAACAGCCCTACCAGGTCGCGCCGAAAGGACCTGGCATGAAGTCGCAGGTCCAGCAAGGCTGGAAGCAAACCAGGAGGGCACCATGGAAGCCGTCGTCATCTACGAGTCGATCTTCGGCAACACCGGCGCGATCGCCCAAGCGATCGCGGACGGTCTCGCGCAGGACCTGACCGTGCGCACCGTGCAGCTGCCCTCGCACTCCCCGGCCGACGACGTGGGCGCCGCCGATCTCGTCGTGCTCGGCGGCCCCACCCACGCCTTCGGCATGTCCCGACGCAGCACCCGAGAAGAAGCAGCCCACCGGCAAGGCCATGGCCACCCCGTCGAAGCCAGCGGCCTACGTGAGTGGCTCGAAGCCCTGACCGACGAAGCCGGCGGACGCAGCGCCTGCGTCTTCGACACCCGCGCCAGGTCCTTCCGCTACCTACCCGGAAGCGCCGCCGGCTCGGCCTCTCGCCTCATGCGTGAGAGAGGCTTCCACCTCATCGACGAACCCCGCTCCTTCTACGTCACCGACATGGAAGGCCCACTGGCCGCCGGAGAGATCGCACGCGCCAAGGACTGGGGCGCCCACCTGGGCAAGGCTGTATCACTCGCCCGGCAGCACGAATGACCCCGCTACATCGCGCAGCGATTCGCGGCCGGTGCCGGACCATCGTTCAGACGTACACCCGGCGCTCATCGCCCCGCCGTGCGGCATCGATCTTCATCGATCTTGGCTTTGGCGATCTATATCGACGCATGTCAACATAGAAGCATGTCGATACAAGATGTGCGGAGCGTCATCATCGTGGGTTCGGGCCCCGCCGGGTACACGGCCGCCGTGTACGCCGCGCGCGCGGGCCTCGAACCCCTGGTCCTGGCCGGTTCCATCACGGCNCGTCATCATCGTGGGTTCGGGCCCCGCCGGGTACACGGCCGCCGTGTACGCCGCGCGCGCGGGCCTCGAACCCCTGGTCCTGGCCGGTTCCATCACGGCCGGTGGCGCGCTGATGAACACGACCGAGGTCGAGAACTTCCCCGGGTTCCCCGACGGGATCATGGGTCCTGAGCTCATGGAGAACCTGCAGAAGCAGGCCGAGAAGTTCGGCGCGCAGGTCGAGTGGGACGACGCGATCGAGCTGCGGCTCGAGGGCCCGGTCAAGACCGTGGTCACGGGKAACGGCGAGACCTACACCGCTCGCGCCGTGATCCTCGCGACGGGCTCKGCGTACCGTGAGCTGGGCCTGGACGACGAGAAGCGGCTGTCCGGSCGTGGCGTGTCCTGGTGCGCGACGTGCGACGGGTTCTTCTTCCGCGACCAGCACATCGTGGTCGTCGGYGGCGGAGACTCCGCGGTCGAGGAAGCGACSTTCCTGACGCGCTTCGCGTCCAAGGTCACCATGGTCCACCGSCGCGACGAGCTCCGTGCGTCCAAGATCATGGCCGACCGCGCCAAGGCCGAYCCCAAGATCGAGTTCGCCTGGAACAGCGAGATCGTSGCCATCCACGGCGAGAACAAGGTCGAGTCCCTGACGCTGCGCGACACGGTCACCGGCCAGGAGCGCTCGCTCGACGCGACCGGCCTGTTCGTCGCGATCGGGCACGACCCGCGCACCGAGCTCGTCAAGGACCAGATCGACCTGGACGACGAGGGCTACATCCAGGTCCAGGGCCGCACGACCCTGACCAACCTCGAGGGCGTGTTCGCGTGCGGCGACGCCGTCGACCACACCTACCGCCAGGCCATCACCGCGGCCGGCTCCGGCTGCTCCGCGGCACTCGACGCCCAGCGCTACCTCACCGAGCTCGCCGACG
>NZ_LMIL01000010.1:0-407578 GCF_001429135.1 Oerskovia sp. Root22
AATTGGCATTAACTATCAAGCACACTGTTGAGTTCTCAAGCAACCGACACGCACCGACTCCAACCCGTTTCCAGGCCTTCACTCGGGGCAACTTCTCTAATCTACCAGACTCTTTCCGGCTTCTCAACCCACCGTTTCCGGTGAAGAAGATCTACCTGAGCCGACCTCCCAGGCGATCATCGAGCGACGCACGAGTGCCTCGTCAAGATCTTCAGGGTGGTCACCCGGGGGTTCCAGCCACTTCGCGGCGGCTCCGAGGAGCTTCGCAGTGGTGTCTGTTCCTCCCTGCCGGGCTGACTTCGAGAACATTACGTGGTGCGCCTCGGCTCCGTCAACTCCGTCCGGCTCGGCACCCCGTCGCCCCCTCCCCCTGCCCCGGGCGGGCGGCACGCAGGGGCGAGCGTCCGCGGCGCCGGTGGCTCACGGCCGGCCCGCCTGCATCACGGACCGGACGGCGCCGATCGCGCGGACCGGAACGAGACCTTGTCCCCCGGTCGGAGCTGTGCCGCGGTGTCGAGAGCATCCGCAGCGACCACCGCGATCACCGGGTAGCCGCCCGTGACGGGATGGTCCCGCAGGAACAGCACGAGGTTCCCGTCGGGCGGGACCTGGATCGCGCCGGGCACGAGTCCCTCGCTCGGCAGCTCACCGCCGCGACGGTGGATCGTCGGGCCCGAGAGGCGCAGCCCCACGCGGTTGCTCGCGTTCGAGACCTCGAACTCGCCCGCCAGCAGCGCGGCCCAGGCGTCGCCGCCGAACCAGTCGGAACGCAGCCCCGCACGCACTTCCAGGGCGACCCCCACGTCGCTCGTCGCCGAGGGTACGAGCCCTGCGGGCACCAGGTCGACGACCGGCAGGGCGGAGGGCAGCGGCCCGATCGCCACGAGGTCACCCGCGCGCAGCGGGGCCGGGCCGAGCTCGGCAAGGACGTCGTACGAGCGCGACCCGAGCACCGCAGACGCGGCGAACCCGCCACGCACACCGACGTACGTACGCGTTCCACGGACGGGGAAGCCCAGCCTCAGTACCGATCCGGGCCGCGCGAGGAGCAGCGCCTGCATCCCCACCGGCGTCCCGTCGAGCGTCGCGGGCGCCGGTGCTCCCGCGAGGGCGAACGTCGCCCGTTCGTGGAACCGCACGGCGAGCCCCCCGAGCGTCACCTCGAGCACGGCCGCCGACTCGTCGTTCGCGAGCAGCCGGTTCACCAGGCGGAGGGCGCCCCGGTCCGTGGCACCCGACCGCCCGACGCCCGCGGCGGACCACCCCGGGCGTCCCCCGTCCTCGATCAGCGTGAGGAGCCCGGGCGCGAGGACCTCGACACCGCGCGGCTCGTGGTGCCCGACCGGGGCGGTCCGCTCGGCGGCGCCAGGACTGCCGTGCACGGGTGCGTCCTGGAGGGATCGCCCCAGGCCACCGGCCCCGGCACGGACGACACCGACACCGACACCGACACCGACACCGAGGTGATCACGGCCCCGCACCGGTCCGTCACCGTCATCACCGCCGTCACCACCGACCCTGATCCCGTCCCCCTCGGACGCAGCGCCCGGCCCGTCGTCGTCCAGCCGCTCGACCGCACGGAACCGCACCCTCGTGCCCGCGGTGAGCAGTGCCGGCGGGTCGCGGTCGACGTCGAAGAGCTCGACGTCCGTCCGCCCGAGCAGGCGCCAACCGCCCGGCGTCGCACGCGGGTAGACCGCCGTGAGGTCCCCTGCGAGCGCGACCGACCCCGCGGGCACGCGCGTCCTGGGCGTCGCGAGGCGGGGTGCGGCGATGGCCGGGTCCACCTCGCTCAGGTACCCGAAGCCCGGCATGAAGCCGCCGAACGCGACGACGTACTCGCGTCCCGTGTGGCGTGCGACGACCTCGGCGACCGACAGGCCGGACCACGCGGCGACGTCGGGCAGGTCCTCCCCGTCGTAGACGACGGGGATCTCGACGACCGCGGCCTCTCCCGGGCCCACGTCCGCCCCCGGCGCCACGCCGCCCGGTCCGCCGGCGTGCGAGGCGACGCCCGTCCCCCCCTCCGCGCGTCGGGCGACCGGGGCCCAGGCCGCGCGGACCTCACCCTCGACGCGGCCCAGGTCCGCGGTGGTCGCCACGTCGTCGAGCAGCACGAGGACCGTGCGCGCCGCGGGCACGACGTCCGCGACGCCCTGCACGCGCCGCGCCCGCAGCGCGGCGGCGAGCGCGTGGACCTCGTCGAGCCCGGGCAGGTCGACCATGAGCGCCCGGTCGCCGTAGGGGCGCACCGGCAACCGGCTCGTCCCGTCCGCCGTGCCGCTCGTGGTCGCTCCGTTCGTCGCGGTCTCCCCCGCACGGTCCGCCGGCGTGCCACCGAGCCGCGACCCACCGGCACCGGTCGGCCTGCTCATCCGCCGAACCGCTGCACGACGACACCGCTCGCCTCGAGCGTCCGGCGCACCTCGGTCAGGAGCGCGACCGCCCCGGGGGTGTCGGAGTGGATGCACACCGAGTCGGCCTCGACCGCGATCTCGCTGCCGTCGGCCGCCACCACCACGCCCTCGGTCACGAGGCGCAGCGCACGCTCGGCGACCTCGGCCGGGTCGTGCAGGACCGCACCCGGGGTGCCCCTCGGCACGAGCGACCCGTCGGGCGCGTAGCCACGATCGGCGAAGACCTCGTGCACTACGGGCAGCCCCGCCTCCCGGGCGAGCCGCAGCACCGCCGAGCCGGACATCCCGACGACCGGGAGCGTCGGGTCGTATCCCGCGACCGCGTCCACCACGGCGCGCGCCTGCTCCTCGTGCCGGACGATCGCGTTGTAGAGCGCGCCGTGCGGCTTGACGTACCGGACCCGGTCCCCCGCCAGGCGCGCGAACGCGTCGAGAGCACCGAGCTGGTACACGACGTCGGCCGTCAGGTCCGCGGGAGCCACGGCGAGGAAGCGGCGCCCGAAGCCCGCGAGGTCGCGGTACGCGACGTGCGCGCCGATGCTCACGCCCCGCTCGACGGCGGCGCGTGTCACGGCGCGCATGATCATCGGGTCCCCGGCATGGAACCCGCACGCGACGTTCGCGCTGGTCACGAGGTCGAGCAGGGCGTCGTCGTCCGCGAGCGCCCACGGCCCGAACCCCTCGCCCAGGTCCGCGTTGAGGTCGATGCGGCGCGCGTCGGGCGCCGTGAGGTGTGCCATGTCCCCATCATCGCCGAGAACGCGTGCGCCCAGCAGGGTCCTCGACAGGTGTCCCGCGGGCCTCGGACGACCCTGCGGGGGTCCTGAGCACGGCTGTCGGCCGTGACCTTCGTGGTCACGACCGGCTGTGCCCCGGGTTCGTCCGGCCCCGGTGGCCCTCGTCCTTGCGCTGGGAAGTGTCCTCAGGCCATCGAGGGTTCGGCGTCGACCAGGTCCGCACGGATCTCCTCACGCAGCTGGGGCGTGGGTTCGTGTCCGTGCTTGCTGATCATGTGGTCGTACGCGGCGTCGAGGACTTCCTCCTCCTCGCCGGCGATCGTCAGCGTGCAGTTGATCTCGCTGGGCGTGGTCCGGCAGTCGACCATCTTCCTCATGTGTTCTCACCTCCCCTCACGCGGGTCCCGTCGTCGGGGCTCCGGGCGGGGCGGCGTCCGTGGGCTGGGCGGGCGACGTCTCCGGTGCTTCCACCGTCCTCCGTGCGGGGCGAGGTGTCAACGGACGGCAGCGCTGCGGGCGTGGGGCACGCGCAGCACGCAGGCCCGACGGCGGAGCGCACCTCCCGCTCGTCGGTGCGCCCGGGTAGATTGCCGCGGGTGACGACCTCCCTGCGCCTCGCGACCCCCGACGACGCCGAGCGCCTCGCGGCGCTGGCCGCGATCACCTTCCCCCTCGCGTGCCCGCCCGGTTCCGACCCCGCGGCCGTCGCCGAGCACATCCGGACCCAGCTCTCCCCGGCACGCTTCGTGGCCTGGGCGAAGAGCGCCGACCACGCGCTGCTCCTGGCCGAGGTCAGCGTCCCCAGCCCCGGTACCGGCGACAGCAGCGCAGGACGCGCCGACACCGCCTCGGACTCCCGTCTCGTCGGCTACGCCCTGCTCGTGCGCGGCGTGCCCGACGACCAGGACATCGTGGCGGTCGTCGGCGACGAGCCCACGGTCGAGCTCTCCAAGATCTACGTGCACCCCGATTCCCAGGGCACGCGGGTCGCGAGCGACCTCATGCGGGCCGCGCTCGACGCGGCACCGGGTCTCGTCGCGGACCGCGCGGTGTGGCTCGGCACCAACGGGGAGAACGCCCGGGCGCAGGCCTTCTACCGCAAGCACGGCTTCGCGGTCGCGGGCTCGCGGACCTACGTCGTGGGCGGCGAGTCGCACGACGACGTCGTGATGGTCCGCCCGCTCGGCTGAGCCACCGCGCGGCGCGCGTCGCGCACCGAGGTGGGCGACGTCGTCGGGCGACGGGACGACGGACGGGGCGGGACCCCGAAGGATCCCGCCCCGCCCGCTGCTGCGGTCGACCGGTCGGCGACGCCGCCCGTCACTCTCTCGACGGTCCGGCTGATCGACCGGTCACCCGGTCACCCGCAGCTCGCGGCCCCGTAGGCGACGTCGAAGGTCGTCGTCCGACCCCCGGCCGTCGCGGTGACCTGTGCGACCCCTGCCTCCACCGCGCCGGCACGCGCGCTGAAGGACTGGTGCGCGGACTTCCCCGGCGCGACGCCGAGGAAGGTCTTGGTGCCGAACGGCGTCGTGACGACGATGTCCGCGGGGACGTCCTCGTCGTTGACCACACGGACCGAGACGTTGGCGGTCCGCCCCACGCACTGGGACCTGACCGTCGTGGTGACCTCGACCTCGGGCTCCGGCTCGGCCGTCAGGTCCTTGACCTGGACGTTGCGGAACGAGACGTCGTCACCGTTGCCGTGGTTCTGCAGCCCGATGTAGCCGGACGACAGGTCGCGCGACGGTGCGGTCGAGGTGAAGTCGTTGATCAGGGTCCCGTTGAGGAAGACCCGGATCCGCTGCCCCTCGACCGTGATCTCGTACGAGTTCCACTCCCCCGGCGCCTTGAGGACGGCGTCGCGGGCCGCGAGGTCGGCGCTCTGGAACGTGTAGATCGCACCGGTCGTGCGGTCGTCGGCGTCCGTCGCGTCGATCTGGATCTCGTAGCCCTGGTTGACCGCGACCCACGGGTCGTTGCCCGGGTCGGGGAACCCGACGAAGACGCCCGAGTTGTCGTCCCCGGCCATCTTCCAGTCGAGCGTGAGGCTGTAGGCCTCGAGCTCCTCGGGGTACCAGAGCAGGCCCATGCCCCCGGTGGACAGCATGGAGCAGTCCTCCTGGAGCTCGAACCCGCCCGGCCCGGCCATCTTCCAGCCGGCGAGCGACTCGGCCGTGCCGTCGAAGAGCATGCGGTAGCCCTCCGCGGGCGTGGCCGGCTCGCAGACCTCGGGCTCGTCCTCGACGAACGTGACGTCGCTGAACGCGACCGTCGTGGGAGCCGTCTGGTTCTTGCCGAGCGCGAAAGGCCCCGGCGCGATCCCTGCGAGCGTGTCGTTCGTGACCGGTGCGAGGTCCGTCCAGGTGACGCCGTCGAGCGACCAGGAGCCCGTGAAGGTGTCCTGGTCGCGCGTCAGGCGCACGTGGTACGTCTTGTCGGCCTCGCGGGGCAGGTCGGACACGCCGGGCTGCGGGTCCTGGACCACGTCGCCCTTCTCGCTGCGCGCCTCGAAGCCCACGGTCCCGGCAGCCGCGCCGTTGTGGATCACGCCCACCTTGACGTAGTTGGCCTGGTCCTTGAAGACCATGAGGCCGCCCTGGTGGTAGTTCTGCGTGAGGTCGGACGTGATGGTCGTCTCGACCGTCCACCGGTCACCCGTGACGATCTTGTTGCGCAGGATGTTCGGCACGGTCGAGTTGGTCGCGCCGAACACGTCGTCGTCCGTGGTGGTCAGGCGCAGCGCGCCGTCGCTCACCGCGAGCTTGGACGCGTCGGGGTTGACGACGTACCAGCGGCACGCGTCGAGCTCGGTGCCCTCGAACGTGTCGCTCGCCGTCGTGCCCTCGCACGTGGGCGGCGTGGTGCCGTCCACGAGACGCACGTAGTCGAACGCGACGTCGATCTGCGCCGCGCCCGCGAGCTTGCCGAGCGCGAAGACGCCGACCCCGGCGTCCTGGGCCGCCGGGTTCTTCACGCCGCCCGGCAGCGCTGCCCAGGTCTGGCCGTTGTCGACCGAGACCTGGCCCGTGAACGTGTCACCGGCACGGGACAGCCGCAGCTGGTACTCGCCGTAGACCGGCTTGGCGAGGTTGTCGATCCCCGGCTGCGGGTTCTGCGTGACGTCCCCGACCTCGCTGCGCAGCTCTGCGCGCACCGCGCCGTCGTCGTTGCCGACCACGTCGAGCTTCACGTAGTTCTTCTCGTCGAGGTAGACGATGACACCGCCCTGCTGGGCCGACCGGACGAGCGGCGCCGTGAACGACGTCTCCACGGTCCAGGTGTCGCCCGGCTGGTCGGTCGTGACGATGTTGGGCACGGGCGAGTTCGCCGTGCCGTAGAAGTCGTCGTCGGTCGTGGTGACGACCCACTTGCCGTCGCGCACCTCGGCGAGGTCCGGGCGGTAGTTGTGGACGTCCCAGCGGCACGCGTCGATCGACGCGCCGAGGAACTCGTCCTCCGGCCCGCGCTGCGGGTCGGGCTCGGTGCACTCGAGCGCGCCGAACGTCGTCACCTTCACGGTGCCCGACGCCGAGGCGCCGGCCGGGTCGGTCACGGTCACCTTGGCCGTGAACGCGCCGCCCGTGGTGTAGGTGTGCGCGACCTGGGCACCGGTCCCGGTGCCGCCGTCGCCGAAGTCCCACGCGTAGGTGAGGTCGTCGCCGTCCGCGTCGGTCGCCGTGGCCGTGAAGGTCACGTCGAGCGGGGCGTCGCCCGTGGTGGGCGTGCCCGTGACCGCCGTGAGCCTCGGTGCCACGTTGTTCGCCGCCCCCTTGCCCGCGAAGTGGAGCGAGTCGACGTCGAACATGTCTCCCGTGCCCCCCGACGCCGAGCGCGCGACGAAGAACAACGTGTTCGTGCCGCCCGGGTCCGTGATCGGCACGACGTCGGACGACGCGTGAGTCTCCCAGCTGCCCGTCGAACCCATCGTGATGGTCCCGAGGAGCGGACCGTCCGCCGCTCCGACGCGGACGTCGATCAGGCCGCCCGCGTTGCCCGACGTGTAGCGCGCCGAGATGCCCGTGATGTCCTTGAGGTTCATCCGGTCGAACGCGAACCAGTCGCCCGGGGCGATGTAGCCGAGCTGCTTGGCGCCCTCGGCCGCGGCCTTGTCGACGACCTGGACACCCTGCTGGGCCGTGAAGTACTCGGCCTGCTTGGTGCGCGTGTGCAGGACGGCCTCGTCGTCGCCGGTCAACGAGGGCACGCCCTCGGCTCCGCCGTCGGTGTACGTCGCGTTGACGACCCCGAAGATGTTGGCGTCGAGACCGTGGCCCTCGTCCTTGACCGTCGTGAGGACGCCCTCGCAACCGGTCGCGCTCGAGAGCGGGTGCCCGTGGTTGTCGTGGCCGAGGATGTACTCGACGACGACGTTGTCACAGTCGACCTCTGTCCCGTCCTCGGCGTCCGTGACCGTGACCTTGAACGGCACCTGGTCGCCGAAGTCGAAGAACTGCCCGTCCTGCGGCAGCTCGAGCGTCACCACGGGGGCGGTGTTGCCGACCGTGATCGTCGTGGTCGCGACGCCCGTCTTGCCGTCGGGGGCCGTGACCGTGAGACGGGCCGTGTACTGGCCCTTGGCGGTGTACGTGTGCGTCACGACGGGCTCGGTCGAGTCGACCGTGCCGTCCGAGTCCACGTCCCACGCGTACGTGAGCGGCAGGTTTTCAGGGTGCTGGGAGGCAGATCCGTCGAGGACGACCTCGAGCGGCACGCCGCCGTTGGTCACCGACGCCTCGATCTCGGCGACCGGGGACCGTGAGCCCTTGACGTAGTCGATGCGGTAGACCGCGGAGTCCGCGGCGCCGCCGAAGTAGCCGCTGCCGTAGTCGAGCACGTACAGCGAGCCGTCCGGGCCGAACTCGAGGTTCATGGGCCGACGGATGTTCAGCCCGGTCAGCGCCGGGGCGAAGCCGGCAGGGCTGCCGTCCTCGTTGAGCACGGCCTCCTTGATCCAGCGCCGCTCCCACTCGTACAGCAGGGGCTTGCCGTCGTAGTACTGCGGGAACTTGGTCTCCGAGACGAGCTCGGGGTCGTAGTTGTAGACCACGGCGCCCATGGGCGACTCACCGCCCGAGCCGAAGGCCGGGACGTTGCCGCCGTCGTAGGGCTGCCAGGCGGCGATGGCCGGCGGCAGGTCCACGAGGCCCGTGTTGTTCGGGCTCGTGTTCTTGGGGGCGCTGCAGTCGAACGCCGCGCCCGAGGTGCCCGTCGCGAAGTCGTAGTCGACGTAGGGGACGTTGTCCCCCACGCAGTACGGCCAGCCGTAGTTGCCGGGCTCGGTGATGACGTTGAACTCGACCGATCCACCGGGGCCGCGGTTCGGGTTCGCCGCGCCCGCGTCGGGCCCGTAGTCACCGAGGTGCACGTAGCCCGTAGCCTTGTCGACCGAGAACCGGAAGGGGTTGCGGAAGCCCATCGCGTAGATCTCGGGGCGGGTCTTGTCCGTCCCGGGAGCGAAGAGGTTGCCCTCCGGGACCGTGTACGTCCCGTCGTCCTTCATGGTGATGCGCAGGAGCTTGCCCCGCAGGTCGTTGGTGTTGCCCGACGAGCGCTGCGCGTCGTAGGCCGGGTTGCGCGTCGCCCGCTCGTCGATCGGCGTGTAGCCGTCCGAGGCGAACGGGTTCGTGTCGTCGCCCGTCGACAGGTAGAGGTTGCCCTCGGCGTCGAAGTCGATCTCACCACCGGCGTGGCAGCACGTGCCGCGCGAGGCCTCGACCTCGAGGATCTTCTTCTCGCTCGCCAGGTCGATCGTGTTCTGGTCCGTGAGCGTGAAGCGCGAGAGCTGGTTGTAGCCGTCGAAGGCCTCGAACGACTCGGGGCCGGTCCCGTTCTCCGGGGCGTCGCCCGCGGGCGTGCTCAGCCGCGGTGCGTAGTAGAGGTAGACCCAGCGGTTCTCGGCGAAGTCCGGGTCGACCGCGACCCCCTGGAGGCCGTCCTCGTCGTGCGAGTACACCGGGATGGTGCCCGCGAGAGAGGTCGTCGCGTCCGCGGTCGTGTACCAGACCCGGCCGTCGCGCGAGGTGTGCAGGACGTCGCCCTCGGGCAGGACCGCGAGCGCGATCGGCTCGCCGGTCTTCTCGGCGCCCTTCGCGAGCGTGATCTGCTCGTACGAGCTCTCGACCGTCGCGCCGCACTCGGCGTCGACCGCGCCCGCGGCGGTCTGGATCCCGCCCAGGAGGTGCTGGACGAACGCCGGGTCGCTGTACGACTCCTGCGTGTGGCCACCGCCCGTGTACCAGGAGCGGCCGCCAGCCACGTCCTGGCACCAGGCCGTCGGGTGGTCGGCACCCATCGCGCCACCGCCCGGCGAGTACGTCGCCTCGTCGAGGGTCGCGAGCACGTGCACGTCCCCGCGCGGGTTCTCGCGGAAGTTGTACCACTCGTCGTACCGCTCCCACGTCGCCGGCAGGTGCGCGGTCGAGGGGTGGTCCTTGTCCGCGACCACGACGTTCGCGGTCTGGTTCTGCGGGTGGGCCGAGAAGTACGCGCCCACGAGCTCGCCGTACCAGGGCCAGTCGTACTCGGTGTCGGACGCGGCGTGCACGCCCGCGTAGCCGCCGCCGTCCGCGATGTAGGCCTCGAACGCGGCCTGCTGCTCGCCGTTGAGCACGTCGCCGGTCGTCGAGAGCCAGACGACGGCGTCGTAGCCCGCGAGGTTCTCCTCGGTGAACGCCCCGGCGTCCTCGGTCGCGGTCACGGCGAAGTGGTTGTCCACGCCGAGCTGCTTGATGGTCGCGATCCCGGCCGGGATCGCGTCGTGCCGGAACCCGGCGGTCTTGGAGAAGACGAGCACGGAGAACTCGTCGTGGGCGGCGGCGGGTGTCGCCGTCAGGGCCAGGGTCGGGGCAGCGAGGGTCAGCGCCAGGAGCGCGCTCACCCCTGCCCGTCTCCTTCGGTGTCGTACGGTCACAGCTTTCTCCCTTGAAAGTCGATCGTCGTCCTCGGCGGCGGCCTGGCCGTCCGCCGGTCCTGCGTCCCCGCCTCACCTCCTCCTGCGCGCGGTGCTCCTGGGTGCCCGCCGGGACTCGGCCCACCCGCAGGTGGTCCCGGCGGGCACCGGTCTAGTGGTCGCTCTCCCCCAGGCTCGCGGCGCCGTCGCCCGCGTCGTCCGGGTGGAGCGGGAGGAACACGTGGACGTGCCCCTGGTCTGCGGCGACGCTCAGGTCGTCGAGCTGGGTCGCGGCCATGCTCCACGTGTCCGCGGCGCGCAGGCGCAGGTCGGCCGCGAGCGCCAGGAGCTGCGCCCGGGCCGGCTCGGGCGACCCCTCGGCGAGCTCGAGCGTGTCGAGCGCGTCACCCAGCAGCGCGATCGAGACGCCCAGCCCGTTGCGCGTGACGTTGTACCCCGACGCGCCCGTCGGGAGGGCCTCGGCCTCGGTCGTCAGGGCCGCGAGCTGGTCCCGCCACGCGGCGAGCTGCTCAGGGGTCGCCGGGGTCCCGGGCGCGCCGTCGAGCGGCAGTGCCGCGGACAGCTCGTGCATGGTCGGCACGAGCCTCTCCTGGGCGGAGACCGCGAAGTCGGTCACGACGCCCAGGTTCTCGGCGTCGCGCGCCACCTCGGCGGCCTCGAGCTCGGCCACGCGCGCGGGGTCGACGGCGTACGCGCCGGACGCTCCGTCGTCGGGCCCTCGCGTCACGGCCCAGACGACCGCCACGACGACCGCCGCGACCACCGCGAGGGCGGCGACCACGAGCCACGCGCGACGAGCGCGCGAGAGGTTCCACGGCCACCGGGCGCTCGCGCGCTCCGGTGGCCGCTGCTGGGGACGGCCGGCACCGTCCCCGGACCGGGGTCCCGCTCCCCGAGCGGTCGCCGACCGGGCTGCGAGGTCCGCCTTGCTGCGTCGTGCTGCGGTCTTCTGCGCCACGGGTCGGTTCCTGTCTGTCGGGGGCGGGAGGTTCGTGCCGGCGCGGGCGCCCGGCACGAAGACGGAGGTTGATGCGGGTGTACGGAAGAGGCCTGCCGGGAGACCGGGCAGGGAAGCGCTGTCAGAGCCGTACGCCGTCGGGCCGTCACGGGCGGGACGACGTGCGCGGCAGGCGCCGCCCCCGAGGGGGCGACGCCTGCCGTTCGTGCATCAGCCGCAGGAAGCAGCCGCGTAGTCGACCGTGTACGTCGACGTCCGGTCCCCGATCGTCGTGGTGACCGTGACGGAACCCGCCTCGATCGCCCCGAGACGCGAGCTGAACGTCTGCGACGCGGACTTGCCCGGAGCGACACCCGTGAAGGTCTTCGTCCCGAACGGCGTGCTCACCTTGATCGTCGCGGGCGCGTCGTCGGTGTTGACGACCCGCACGTTGACGAGCACCTTGCCTGCGGTGCACTGGGTCTTGGCCACGACCTCGGCCGAGACCCCGCCCTCGACCGCGGGCACCGAGAGGGTGAGCGGCTCGCTCACGTTCCCGGCGACGTCGACCGCGCGGTACGAGACCTCGACGGCCCCGTCCCCGACCACGAGCGGCTCGCCGTACGTGAGCCACTCGCCCTCGGCCGTGTCGGCGAGACGGTACTCGACCCGCTCGACACCCGAACCTGCGTCGGCGCCCGCGAGGGTCACCGTGCGCTCGGCGAGCTCGGCCGTGGCCGTCGGCACCGTGGCGTCGATCTTGACCACGTGGGCGACCTCCTCGGAGACGTTGCCCGCCTCGTCGGACGCCCGGAAGGCGAGCGTGTGCTCCCCGTCCGTCGTGAGCGCCACGCCGGCCGTGTACGGGGCCCAGTCGCCGTCGGCGACCTTGACCTCGATCGACGGCGTCTGCGAGACGTCGTCGGTGGCCGTCGCGGAGACCGTCACGGCCCCGGTGTTCCAGCCGGACGCGCCGGCTGCCGGGTCCTGGGCGACGGTCACGACCGGCGCCTGCGTGTCCTCGTCACCCGTGGTGACGTGGAACCAGTCGAACGCCACCGTGACCGGGACCTCCTGCTCGGGGCCGATGGCCACGAGACCGAAGGACGTGAGTGCCGCGTCGTTCGTGACGGGCGCCCCGAGGGACGTCCAGTTCACGCCGCCGTCGCTGACCCAGCCCTGGTAGGTGTTGCCCACCTTCTCCATGCGCAGGTACCAGTAGCCCGACTCGGTGGTGTCGGCGATCTCGAGCTGGCGGTTGCCGCCGCTCGAGGCCGCGTTCTTCTCCGACGCGAGCTCGGCACCCAGGTTCAGCGGGGTGCCCGGCTGGTTCTTGGCGACCACGTCGAGCTTGACGTAGTTGTCGTCGTCGCCGTACGCCATCAGACCCGCGTACTGCCAACGGTGCAGCAGCGGAGCATTGAAGCGGGTCTCCGCGACCCAGTCGCCCTCGGGGGCAGCCTGGAGCACGAAGTTGCGCGGGCTGACCGGGTTGTTGTTGTTGATGTCACCCGGCTGGGTGGTGATGCGCAGCTCGCCACCGGCGACCTCGACCTTCGAGGCGTCGTAGCGGACCACGTTGTTCCAGCGGCAGCCGTCGAGCGAGGTGCCGTCGAACTCGTCAGAAGGAACCCGCGTGCCGTCGTCCGTCGAGTCCGGCGTGACCTTGAACCAGTCGACCAGCGCGACCGAGTCGGCCGTGCCCGTGTCGCCCGCGGCGATGACGCCGAAGGTCGCGTTCGCCTTGACCGGGGCAGAGCCCGCGATCGCGGTCCACGTCTGGCCGTCCGCCGAGTACGCAGCCGTGATGGCCGTACCCGTCGAGGTCAGCTTGAGGTACACCGACGACGGGAAGCTCGCGGCGACGTCCGTCTGGCCGTGCCACGTGCGCGCACCGCCGGTCTCGGTCTGGAACTCGAGGAAACGAGCCCCGCTCTGGTTCTTCGTGAACGCGAACTTGGTGTACTCGTTGTCGTTCACGTGCACGAGGAGACCCGCGTGCTGCCAGTGCCGTGCGAGCGGGACCTCGACCTTGGTCTGGATCTCCCACGCCCCGGCAGGTGCCGGCTGACCCAGGTAGCTGATCGGGCCCGGGACCGCCTCGTTGATGTCGCCCTGGACGACGGGCAGGACCGCCTTGCCGTCCACGACGGTGATCGACTTCCCGGGTGCGGTGCGCACCACGGTCCAGCGACCGGTGTTGATCGACGGGGCGTCGAACTCGTCGGACTTCTGCGCCGCGCACTGCGGCGGCGTGCCCGTACCCGGCTCGGTCGGGTCGACCGGGTCGTCGTCGAACGTGAAGTCCTGGAACTCGACCGCGCTCGTGCTCGAGCTGTGCGCCGTCACGAACAGGCCGACGTCCTGGACCGACGCCGCACCCGGCAGGGACACCGGGTCGCCGATCTGGGTGAAGTTCTCGCCGTCCTTGCTCCACGACGCCGTGTACAGGTCGCCGTCACGCTCGATCCGCACCCACGCGGGGTAGCTCGTCGAGCTCGCCGCGGACGACGTCACGAGCTGCCCCGCGGCGTTGCCGCGCAGCCACTCGAAACCACCGTTCGGACGGATGCCCAGGGCCGCGTAGCCCGGCGACTTGCCCGGCTGCGTCACGTCGTTGCGGACGATGAGACCCGCCTTGGCGGACCCGTTGGGGTTGCCCTGGCTGTTGACCTTGACCGTCGCGGACCACTTCTCGTCCGCACCGGCCTCCTTGTAGATGGCCGAGTACTCGTCGGTGCCCTGCCACATGTTGGCACCCGCAGACGTCACGAGGTACTTGCCCTCGGACAGCTGCTCGAACGTGCCGTTCGCGTTGGTGTAGGTCTTCATGCCGGCGAACAGGTCACCGACCTGCGCCATGACGATGCGGGACTTCGTGGTGAGGCCCTTGTCGTTCGTGGCGACCGCGGTCAGCTTGTAGTAGTTGTCCGCCGTCACGTTCCACGTCGTCGTGTACGGCGCGGACGTGTCCGTGCCGATCGACTGGCCGTTGACGAAGAACTCGACCTGCGTGACCGTGTTCTCGGCGTCCGTCGCGTCTGCCGAGACCGTGATCTCGCCCTGCTCGAGCTGGACGCCCGCCTCGGGGGCGGTCACGACGACCTCGGGACGGGTCGTGGCCGAGATGCCCTTGCCGTGCGCCTCGATGAAGTTCAGGCGACGCTCGCCCGCACCGGGGAACACGACGTACAGGGTGAAGCTCTCGCCCGGGTCCGCCACGTCGACGCGCACGTCGGTGAAGGTCCCCAGCCCGGTCTCCGGGACGGAGGCCGTGGCGAGGAGCTCGCCGTCGGGAGCGTCACGACGCAGCTCGACGGTGCCCGCCTGGGCTGCCGAGACGCGCAGCGACAGCGCACTGATCTGGTGGAGGTTGAACGGGTCGTACGAGGACCAGGCCCCGTCCTTGCCCGTGATGACCGAACCGCCGCCCTCGACGTCCCGGCTCGGGAGCTGGGTCGTGCCCTGCGAGGCCGTCTGGAACTCGGCCTCACGCTTCTTGCCGAACACCAGCGTCGTGTCGGAGCCGGTCAGCGCGGGCACGCCGCCCTCGCCGCCACCGTCGGTGTAGCGGGCGTCGAGCACGTAGAAGACGTTCATGTCCTCGCCGTGCCCGCCGCCGAGGCCGGTCTCGACCGAGCCCGTCGTGCCGTGGAGCGGCTCGGACGGGTGCGCGTGCGCGTCGTGACCGAGGGCCGGCTGGATGATGACGTTCTCGTCGACGATCGAGGCGTCCTCGGCGTCGGTGACCGAGACGTCCCAGTCGATCCGGTCGCCGAAGTCGAAGAACGACCCGGTCGGCGGCAGGTTGAAGTCGACCTCGGGGCGCGTGTTGCCCACCGTGATCGGCGCCGTGGCGGTACCGACCTTGCCCGAGGGGTCCTTGACCGTGAGGCGGGCGTCGAACACGCCGTTCTCGGTGTAGGTGTGGGTCGGCTTGGCCTCGGTCGAGTCCGTCGTGCCGTCACCGTCGAAGTCCCACGCGTACGTGAGCGCCTCGTTCTCGGGGTCCGTGCTCGCCGAGCCGTCGAACGTGACGGTCAGCGGGGCCGTGCCCGAGTCCGGCGTGGCGGCCGGCTTGGCCACCGGGGAGCGCGAACCGGAGATGTAGTCGATGCGGTGCAGGCCCGAGTTCGGGTTGTCACGGCCGAAGCCGCCGCCCCAGTCGAGCACGTAGAGCGCGCCCTCGGGGCCGAACGTCGAGTCGATCGGAGCGAGGAACTGCTCGTTCGACAGGAAGGGGTTGACCTTCTCGACCGCTGCGCCCTGCGGCGTCGCGTCCTTGAGGTCGATCGAGTACATCTTGTTGCGTGCCCACTCGTAGAAGAAGGGCTTGCCGTCGTAGTACTCCGGGAACTTGGTGTCCGACACGAGGTCGGCGTCGTAGCTGTAGAACGGACCACCCATGGGTGCGAGACCGCCACCGGCGTTGATGACGCCGGGGGCCGAGGTGCGCTGGTAGCCGTAGTACATGTCCGCGGGCTGGGCCGGCGGGAGCTGCGTCAGACCCGTGTTGAGGATCGAGTCGTTGACCGGGTTGGCGCAGTCGAAGAAGGCGCCGACCGTGACCGGGTTGGTGCGGTAGTCGACGTCGCGGAAGGGCTCGTTCTTGCCCATGCACAGGGGCCAGCCGAAGAAGCCCGGCTCCTGGATGTAGTTCCACTCGGCGATGCCCGCAGGGCCGCGGTTCGCGAGGTTGTCGGAACCGTTGTCGGGCGAGTAGTCGGCCACGCCGAGGTTGCCCGTGGCGGGGTCGATCGTGAACCGGAACGGGTTGCGGAAGCCCATGGCGTAGATCTCGGGCAGCGTCTTCTCGGTGCCCGGGGCGAACAGGTTGCCCTCGGGGATCGTGTACGTGCCGTCGGCCTCGGGGTGGATGCGGAGCACCTTGCCGCGCAGGTCGTTGGTGTTGGCCGACGTCGCGCGGGCGTCGTGCTGCTGCCCCGGGCGCTCGGAGATCGGCGCGTAGCCGCCCGAGGGCTCGGAGTGCGGGTTCACGTCGTCGCCCACGCCGATGTACAGGTCACCGGTGCGGTCGTCGAAGATCAGGCTGCCACCGGTGTGACCCGGCTCGTCGGGCAGACGCCCGGCCGGGACCTCGATGAGGACCTTCTCCGACGCCGGGTCGATCACGGTGCCACCGGGACCGCCGTCGGTCACGGTGAAGCGCGAGATCCGGTTGAAGAAGTTCGCCGGGTCGGAGTCGTTGGCGCTGGCCGGCGAGTAGTACTGGTACAGGTACCCGTTGGTCGCGAAGTCCTTGTCGAGCGCGATGCCGAGCAGGCCGTCCTCACCGCCGGAGTACACGGGGATGGTGATCGCGGTCGAGGTGTTCTGGGTGCGCGGGTCGTAGACGCGGATCTGACCGCGCACGAGCTCGGTGAAGAACACGCGGCCGTCGGGAGCGACGTCCATGCCGAACGGTGCGCTCGTGTTCGTGTCGAGCGCGACCTTCTCGAACTGGCCCCAGTCGGTGCCGCCGCAGTCGCCCGCGACCTGGCCGGACGCCCACTGGACGCCGCCCACGATGTGCTGGACCAGGTCCGGCTCACCGGTGAAGTGCGCACCGAAGTGGCCCATGCCGGTCATCCAGGCGCGGCCGCCGTCGTAGGGCTTGCACCACGAGATCGGGTGGTCGGCGCCCATCTTGTTGCCGCCGGCGTCGTAGGTCGACTCGTCCATCGTGGCGAGCACGTGCGCGCTGCCGCGGACGTTGGCCGAGTAGTTGTACCACTCGTCCGCGCGGTTCCAGCGCTGGTCGAGGTGGCTGGTCGAGGGGTGGACGCGGTCCTCGACGCGGACCGTGCCGGGCAGGCCGGGGCTGTTGCCCGTGGCCGCGTGACCGGGCATGAGCGCCCCGATCATGTCGTCCCACCAGCCGTAGTTCCCGCGCATGTCGGTCGCGTTGTGGATCGCGACGATGCCGCCGCCGGCCTGCTGGTAGCGCTCGAGCGCGGCCTTCTGGTCGGCGTTCCACGGGTCGCCCGACGTCTGGAACATCACCAGCGCGTCGTACTCCGCCAGGCCCGCGTCGGTGAACACCGAGGAGTCCTCGGTGTGGTCGGACGCGATGCCGACGTCGGCGAACGCGGCCTCGAGCACCGGGGTGCCCTGCGTGATCGCCTCGGAGTGCCGGAACTGGGTCGTCTTGGTGAAGATGAGGACCTTGCGGTCGTCACCGGGTTCGTGTGGTCCGTCGTGGGCAGCTGCCATGGTCACGGGCGCGAGGGTGAACGCCAGTGCTCCGATGGTCAGCGCCGCGACGGCTCTTCCCCGCAGGGGAAGTCGCGCAGCCTTCATGTGTCTTGCCTCCAGGGCAGTCGGCACGTGGTTTGCGTGCCCTGTTCGTCGGTGAACGGGGCGCACGTGCTGTGAAGAGATACGTCGTCCCACGGCGTGCCGGCGCCGTCGGTGTTCCTACCGATCGATCAGCCGCGCATCAGTCCTTTCAGGAAGTCCAGGCCATCGACTGCGATGGCGTCCTGGGTGGGGGCGAGCGGACGCCAGATCGAGGCGGCCGTCGCGATGGTCGCGTTGTCGGCGGTGAACGACTCGATGCACAGGGAGCCGTCGTAGCCCGTGGCGTCGAGCGCGCCGAGGAACGCGTGCCAGTCGAGGTGGTCGCTGCCGGGGGCCCCGCGGTCGTTGCCGCAGACCTGCACGTGCGCGATCCGGTCCCCGGCGCGCGTCACTGCGGCCGCCAGGTCCGTCTCCTCGATGTTCATGTGGTAGATGTCGAGCATCAGCCCGATCCCGGCCGACGGCAGCGGCGCGACGACCGCGAGCCCCTGGTCGACCGTGTTGACGAGGCTCGTCTCGTAGCGGTTGAGCGGCTCGAGGCCGATCCGTACGCCCGCGGCCATCGCGTGGTCGACGACGGGGGCGAGGTGCTCGACCAGCTCGGCGTTGGCCGCCTCGCGCTGGGCGGGGGTCAGCCGCCACGTGCGCCCGACGGACGCGTACGCGGGTCCGCCGATCACGCCCGAGCCCACGGTGGCCGCCATGTCGATCACCTGGCGCAGGTAGTCCTGGGTCCGGCGGACCGTGCCGGCGTCGGCCGCGACGAGCTCGCGGCCGGGGCCCATGACGAGGGACACCGACGCACCGAGGCCGTTGTCCGCGAGGACTCGCGCGGCCTGCTGCGGGTTCCAGTCGGTCACGTCCTCGACGGGCAGCTCGAGGACGTCGAATCCCCACCCGGCGACGCGCGGTGCGATCTCGCGGAGGGAGCCGTCGGTCAGGGGTGAGGTCCACACCCAGGTGTTGACCCCGAGGGGGCGCGTGCGAGCCACGTTGCTCTCTTTCGTCGGTGGGTGCGTCACCCGGGTGCCCGACGCCGGAGCTCGCCCTCGCGCGGAGGGCGGGCTACGTCGTCGGGCACCGTGGGTGGGACGTGCGGGTCGTGCTCGGGTGGGCCGTGCCCGGCCCTCGAGCTGGTCGAGGGGCCGAGCCGCGGGCTACCCGTGGTGCGGTCGGGCCGTCGCTGGGGTCAGCGGTCGGTCCAGGCCTCGGGGTAGCCGGGCAGGTCCTCGCCACCGAACTTGGCGTAGTGCAGCGACGGCATGTCCTTGTTGGCCTCGAGGTAGGCGTCCAGGTCCTCGCCCGTGATGGGCGACTGCGGCAGGACCCACTCGGCCGGGACCTGCTCGCCGTTCCAGATCTTCTGGGCTGCGAGGATCGGGGTGCGCCACTGGAAGTTGGAGTACACCGCACCCAGGGCGGTCATGTCCGTCTCCTGCCACTTGCGCATGAAGCTCAGCTCGTCCTCGCCCATGAACACGGGGTAGGGCTTGCCGGCGTCCTCGAACGCCTCGACCGCCGCGACGGCGCCGTCGCCGGCGTCCATCCANCCAGCGCGGTCATGTCCGTCTCCTGCCACTTGCGCAKGAAGCTCAGCTCGTCCTCGCCCATGAACACGGGGTAGGGCTTGCCGGCGTCCTCGAACGCCTCGACCGCCGCGACGGCGCCGTCGCCGGCGTCCATCCAGATGCCGTCCACGTCACCGCGCTGCAGGTACTGCGTCACGATGTCCTTGATCTTGGCGCCGTCACCACCGGTGAACTCCTGGCCCACGACCTCGATCTCGCTCTCGGAGAAGATCTTGTCCGCGGCGGCCCANGTCACGATGTCCTTGATCTTGGCGCCGTCACCACCGGTGAACTCCTGGCCCACGACCTCGATCTCGCTCTCGGAGAAGATCTTGTCCGCGGCGGCCCAACGGTTCTCGAGCACGTCGACACCGGGGAGGATGCGCAGCGCCAGGACCTTCGAGCCGGGCTCGAGGTTCTCGACGAGGAACTCGGCGCCGTCGGCGCCGTAGGCGTAGCCACCGATCGGGTGGATGTAGGTGACCATGCAGTCGGAGTTSACGCCGCGGTCGAACACGATCACGGGCTTGCCGCTCTCGCACGCCGCCTCGACCGCCGGGGTCAGGGTCGCGGTGGTCGAGGGCGAGATGATGATCGCGTCGCAGTCACCGGCCTCGACGAACGCCTGGATGTCGGWGATCTGCTTGTTGTCGTCGTCGGCCGCGTCCGAGACGCGGAACTCCGAGATCTCGCCCGAGGCCTTGAGGACCTCGACCTGCTGCTGCATCGTGATGAAGNGGTCGAGGGCGAGATGATGATCGCGTCGCAGTCACCGGCCTCGACGAACGCCTGGATGTCGGAGATCTGCTTGTTGTCGTCGTCGGCCGCGTCCGAGACGCGGAACTCCGAGATCTCGCCCGAGGCCTTGAGGACCTCGACCTGCTGCTGCATCGTGATGAACCCCGTGACACGCCACGGGTTGGAGACCGAGGCGTTGGAGAAGCAGAGCTTCTTGCCCCCCTCCTTCGCGTACTGCGCGGTGTCCACGAACTCGGGGTCGATCGCCTGCAGCCACGGCTGGTCGGCCGGGCCCTCGGGGACCGCCGAGCGCTGCGCGAGCTGGCGCTCGTAGTCGGCCTGCACGAACNTACTCGGGGTCGATCGCCTGCAGCCACGGCTGGTCGGCCGGGCCCTCGGGGACCGCCGAGCGCTGCGCGAGCTGGCGCTCGTAGTCGGCCTGCACGAACCACTGGCTGTTCGCACCGGACTCGTTGGACTCCTCCGTGGACTCCTCGGTGGCCGCGGCACCCGCGTCCGGGGTGTCGGCGGGCGCGTCGGTGGTGCACGCAGCGGTGAACAGCAGTGCCGCGGTCGCGGCCCCTGCCATGAGAACTCGAGAGCGTCGCATGTTCCTTCTCCTGATGATCGAGAGACTTCTTTGTCCTGCCGTCGCAGCGGGTGCGACGACCTGTCGGGGACGGATCTGTGTGGCGTTCCGGGGGGTGACCGGAGGACTAGGGCGCTGCTGGCTGGGGCTCCTTGGGGACGGTGGGTTCGGGGACCCCTGCCGGGGTGGTCGGGGCGCTCGGAGACGCTGCCTTGGACTTGCGCGGCATCGCGGCGTAGGCCACGGCCGCGATGATGATCACGCCCTGGACCGCGGGGCGGATCGTCGACGGCAGGCTGAGCTGGTTGAAGAGCGTGAACAGCGCCTCGAGGGTCAGCGCGCCGGCCATGGCCGCGACGACCGACCCACGGCCGCCACCCAACACCACGCCGCCCAGGACGACCGCCGTGATCGCCATGAACTCGAGCCCCTCGCCGACCTGGGCCGTCACACCGGCGTAGCCGCCGATGAGGATGCCCGCGACCGTGGCCATGAAGCCCGAGAACAGGAAGGCGCGCGTGCGCACCCACCAGACCGAGGCGCCCGAGTAGGAGGCCGCCACGTCGTTGTCACCGGTCGCGACGAGCGTGCGACCGTACGGGCGACGCATGACGATCACGGCGACGACGCCGAGGACGAGCGTGATGAGCACCGCGTACGGCACCTGGAACTGACCGGGCGTGTCCGGGAACCCGCCGCGCCCCCACTGGCGGAAGCCCTCGGTCAGGGAGCCCGTGGGCGCCCCACCGGTCCAGAGGCGGATCGCCCCGTAGAGGACGAGCATCATGCCGAGCGTCGTGATGAACGACGGGACCTTGAGCAACGTGACGATCAGACCGTTGATCAGCCCGATCCCCAGGCCGAAGAGGACCATCAACCCGATCACGGGCCAGGTCATGGACTCCTCGCCGTCGATGAGCTTGGCCGCGATGACGACCTGCGCCCCCACGAGCGAGCCCACCGAGAGGTCGAACTCCCCGGAGACGATCACGAAGTACTGGCCGATCGCCAGGACGATCAGCGGCGCCGCCTTCTTGAGGAAGGCCATGAGCGACATGGGCTCGCCGAACGACGGGTTCATCACGAGGATCGCGACGAAGACGACGATCAGCAGGGCGTAGACGGTCCAGGAGCTGCCCGACGTGGCGCGCTGCACCAGGCGGGAGAAGCCGCTGGGCGAAGACCCCGGCTGCGGTGCGCCGGACGCGCCGGTGCCGCTCGGCGTGGTCGCGGACGTGCTCGCGGTCATCGGGTGGCCTCCTTGCCGGACGAGGTGGACGTGGACGGGGCGGACGTGGACGTGGAGCCCGGAGGGGCCTGCCCGCCCCGCGCGCCGCCAGGACGGACGGACTGGGCCAGTGCCCGGAACCTCGCCCTGCTGCTCGCGGGGTCGATCTGACGACGGGCGTACATCGCGACCGCGGCGATGATGATCGCGCCGCGCAGGACGTCCTTGAAGAACGGGCTGACGTCGAGGACGTTGAACACCGTGTCGAGCGAGGCGAGGATCAGGACACCCGCGATCGTGCCCATGATCGAGCCGCGCCCACCCATGAGCAGGGTCCCGCCGAGCACGACGGCCGCGATCGAGTTGAGGTCATAGCCGTAGGTGTAGACCAGCGCGTTGCCCGTGCCGAAGCGAGCCGCGATGAGGAGACCGGCGACGCCCGCGCACAGCGAGCACAGGACGTGGGCCAGGATGATCGACCGGTCGGTGCGGATGCCCGAGAGCCGGGCGACGTCGATGTTCCCGCCGACCGCGAACATGTGATAGCCGGGGCGGGTGCGGGTCAGCAGGACCACACCGAGCACCATGACGACCGCGAGCACGATGACCGAGATCGGCACCGGGCCGATGCGCGTGTAGCCGAAGGACTGGAACGCCTTGGGGATCTCGCCCGACGGGCCCTTGTACTGGGTGTCGAGGTAGCCCTTGATGATGAGGCCGACGCCGAGCGTCGCGATGAACGAGTTCACGCGGAGCTTGGAGATCACCAGGCCGTTGACCAGGCCGACTCCCGCGGCGACCGCGAGGGCCGCGACCACGCCGAGCCAGATGCGCGACGGGTCACCGGCCATGGTCGTGGCGGCGACGAGCGACGACCAGGCCACGACGTAGCCGACCGACAGGTCGAGCGACTTGCAGAGGATCACGAACGTCTGCCCGATCGCGACGAAGCCCAGCAGGCTCGTCTGCGACAGCAGGTAGAACAGGTTGCCCTGGCTGAAGAAGTTGCCGCCCTGGGCCGCGACCAGTCCTGCCGAGATCACGAGGATCCCGACGAGGGCGAGGTAGACGATCCCCGTCGAGCCGAGCCGGCGCCGGCGCGGGCCGGAGGTCGACTTCGCGCTCCCCGTCGAGGGCGAGGCGGTGCTCACCGCGGTGCTCATTGGTCCTCCTGGGTGGTGTCGCGCTGCGCGTGCCGGGGTGAGGCGGGCTCTCCGCCGGGCAGCACGGACTGGGGTGCGCGGGCTGCGTTGCCCACGGGTACGTCGAGGGCGGAGAGGTCGACCTCGACGTGCTCCGAGGTGTCCCCCGCCCCGGTGGCCATCGCCATGATGGTCTCCTCGTCGCTGCCCGCGGGAAGCTCCCCGGCCAGGCGGCCGTCGCGCATCACGAGGATGCGGTCGGCCATGGCGACGACCTCGGGGAGCTCCGAGGAGATGAGCAGGATCGCGACCCCGCGAGCCGTGAGGGTCCGCATGAGGTCGTAGACCGCACGCTTGGCGCCGACGTCGATCCCTCGCGTGGGCTCGTCGAGCACGATCACCGAGGGGTCGGTCACGAGCCACTTGGCGAGGACGACCTTCTGCTGGTTGCCACCCGAGAGGTACTGCACCTCGGCGTCCTTGGAGCGCGAGACCAGGTCGAGCGACGAGAGGATGCCGGGGATCGCCTTGGCGCGGCGGTCGGAGGACCCCGGGGTCACGGAGTCGAGCACGAGCCGCGCGTTCGCGGAGATCGACTGCTCGAGCGCGAGCCCCTCGGCCTTGCGGTCCTCGGTCACGAGCGCCAGGCCCTTGCGGACCGCCTCGCGGGCCGAGGAGACCGTGACGGGCTTGCCGTCGAGCAGGATCGTGCCGCGCGTGAAGGGGGCGACGCCGAACACGCCGTGCGCGATCTCGGTGCGGCCGCTGCCCTGGAGGCCCGCGAGCGCGACGATCTCGCCCGCACGGACCTCGAGGTCGATCCCGTCGACCTGGGTGTTGCCCGCGCCCTCGAGCGCGAGCTTGACCGCGCCGGGCACCGTGCCGGGGTCCTTGTCCGGGTAGTAGCCCGCGAACTCACGCCCGACCATGGTCCGCACCAGGCGGTCCGGGGTGATGTCGGCCGTCGCGGTCGTCAGCACGAAGTCGCCGTCCTTGAGCACCGTGATGGTGTCGCAGAGGTCGAAGATCTCCTTGAGCCGGTGCGAGACGTAGAGGATCGCGACGCCGCGCGCCCTCAGCTGCTCGACGAGCGCATAGAGGAGCTCGACCTCCTGGTCGGCGAGCGCGGCCGTGGGCTCGTCCATCGAGATGATGCGCGCGTCGTAGGAGACGGCCTTGACGATCTCCACGATCTGCTGCTCGGCGACGGACAGCGAGCCGACCCGCATCCAGGACGCGAGGCCGTGCAGGCCGAGGTCCGCGAGCAGGGCGTCGGTGTCACGGGCCATGCGCCCTGCGTCGACGATCCCGAGCCGGCGGGGCTCCCGGCCGAGGTAGACGTTCTCGGCGACCGTGCGCTCGGGCAGGAGGTTGAACTCCTGGAAGACGGTCGAGACGCCGGCGGCCTGGGCCGCGAGCGGCGAGGCGAACGCGACGGGCTTCCCGTCGAGCTCCATGGTGCCCGAGTCGGGCTTGTGGACCCCGGCGATGATCTTCATGAGCGTGGACTTGCCGGCGCCGTTCTCCCCGACGAGCGCGTGGACCTCACCGGGCCGCACGTCGAGGTCGATGCCGCGCAGGACCGAGTTGCCGAAGAAGACCTTGCCGATGCCCCGCAGCTGCAGGATGGGCGCGCCCGTGGTGCTCGCGCCTCCCGCTGCCGTCGATGCGGTCATGCTCCTACCTCCACCCAGGTGCCGGTGCGTGCGGATCGGGCGACGGCCTCGGCGAGGTGCGCGGCCCGGAGCCCGTCGGCGAACGTGGGCAGCCCGTCGGGCGTCTGCCCGTTGATGGCCGCCGCGGTGTCGCCGACGAGGGCGTTGAAGCAGTCCTGGTATCCCTGCGGGTGTCCCGCGGGGAGCCGGGAGTAGCGGGCAGCCTCGGGCGAGAGGGCCTCGGGGTTGCGGATGAGCAGGCGGCTCGTGTCGCGGCGACCCTCCCAGAGGGTCTCGGGACCCTCCTGGTCGAACGCGAGCGTCGACTCGGAGCCCGAGATCTCGAGGAAGAGCCGGTTCTTGCGGCCGGCCGAGACCTGGCTGATGACCGCCGAGCCGAGCGCCCCGCCGTCGGTCTCGTACTGCAGGGTCACGGCGTCCTCGGTGCGGACCGCGGCGGGGCGCCCGTCGGCGCCCGTGCGCTCGGCGTTGATCGTCGCGGTCTGCGCGACGAGCCGCACGATGCGCTGGCCCGTCGTGAACTCGAGGAGGTCGCAGAAGTGCGAGCCGATGTCCCCGAACGCGCGGCTCGCGCCGCCGAGCGCGGGGTCGACGCGCCAGTTGTCGTCGCTGGCCCGCAGGAGCCAGTCCTGGAGGTAGGAGCCGTGCACGAGGCTGATGGTGCCGACCGCGCCGCTGCGGACCCGGGCGCGAGCCTCGCGGACCATGGGGTGGAAGCGGTAGGCGAAGGGCACGACGGCGACGCGGCCGTCCGCGGCTGCGGCCTCCTCGGCGAGACCGGCGAGGGCTACCGCGCCCTCGAGGTCCATCGCGAGGGGCTTCTCGCACACCACGTGCTTGCCCGCGGCCAGCGCTGCCGTGGCGAGCGGGACGTGCAGGAAGTTGGGGGTGCAGATGTGCACCACGTCGATGTCCGGGTCGTCGATGAGCTCCTGCGACGTGGCCGCGTACCCCAGCGCCCCGAGGTCGGCGGCGGCCTCTCGCGCCCCCGGTGCGTCGATGCCGGCGACCGAGACGAGGTCTCCCCCGGCCGTGCGGATCGCGCGGGCGTGGACCTCGCCGATGAACCCGGTCCCGATGATCCCTGCGCGGTAGCCCGCGGCGGGCAGTCGGCTCGGGAGCAGGTCGCTCGCGGGGTGGACAAGAACTGGGGTGGTCGCGGCGTCCACGACGGCACGGCCGTTCAGGGAGGACGGCTCCGTCCTGGTGGTGGGGGCGCTGACAGCCCCGTGGTCCCGCGCGACTTCTTCGGCTCGCATGTCCCATACCGTAGGGCCGACTTATGTCGAGCGTCAAGCAAAAGCCGAATGTTGGATGTCACCGTTAGGTAACTCCATCGGTTAAACAATTGCCGAGGCCTACTGTCGTGCGGTGGAACCGTGACGCACAGCGTGCCGGGACGTTCTGAGCCCGGGTGCCGAACCCTGTCCAGGGCACGCAGGAAGGGCGCCCTCCCTGGTGGGAGGACGCCCTTCTGGTGCTCGTGTGCTGCCTGCTCCTGCGTGCTCCGGCCTACTCCTTGGTCGAGAACGCCGCGTCGAACGCCGCGTCGGGAGCCTCGAACGCGTACTGCTTGACGAACGCCAGGGCCTCGGGCGCGCCCACGAGGCGGTCCATGCCCGCGTCCTCCCACTCGACCGAGATCGGGCCGTCGTACCCGATGCTGTTGAGCATCCGGAAGCTGTCCTCCCACGGGACGTCCCCGTGGCCCGTCGAGATGAAGTCCCACCCACGACGCGGGTCGGCCCAGGCCAGGTGCGAGCCGAGACGGCCGTTGCGGCCGTTGTGCATGCGCTTTTTGGTGTCCTTGCAGTCCACGTGGTAGATCCGGTCCTGGAAGTCCCAGAGGAACCCCACCGGGTCCAGGTCCTGCCAGACCATGTGGCTCGGGTCCCAGTTCAGGCCGAAGGCCTCGCGGTGGCCGATCGCCTCGAGCGTGCGGACCGTCGTCCAGTAGTCGTACGCGATCTCGCTCGGGTGGACCTCGTGCGCGAAGCGGACCCCGACCTCGTCGAACACGTCGAGGATCGGGTTCCAGCGGTCCGCGAAGTCCTGGTAGCCCGCGTCGATCATGGCCTGCGACGCCGGCGGGAACATCGCCACGTACTTCCAGATCGAGGACCCCGTGAAGCCGACGACCGTCTTGACGCCCAGCTTCGCCGCGAGACGCGCCGTGTTCTTCATCTCCTCGGCCGCGCGCTGACGCACGCCCTCGGGGTCACCGTCGCCCCACACCCGGTCCGAGAGGATGTCGCGGTGACGCTGGTCGATCGGGTCGTCGCACACCGCCTGTCCCTTGAGGTGGTTCGAGATGGCGTAGACCTTGAGCCCGTGCGCCTCGAGCAGCGCGAGCTTGCCCGCGACGTACTCGTCGTCGTCCCAGCGCCAGGGGTCCAGGTGGTCGCCCCAGCAGGCGATCTCCAGACCGTCGTAGCCCCAGCCGGACGCGAGGCGTACGACCTCCTCGAAGGGCAGGTCGGCCCACTGGCCGGTGAAGAGGGTGATCGGTCGTGCCATGTCGGTGTCTCCTTCGTTCCGTCGTGCTGCGGGTGCGCCCTGGTGCGGCGTGCACCCGGGTGCGCTGTGGTGGGCTGTGGTGCGGCGTGCTCGGTGGTCACCGCCGCGCCTGGGTTCAGGGGCGCTTGGCCGCCGTGGCCCGACGGCGGAGCACCAGCACGGCTCCGGCGGCAGCGAGCAGCACGACCGCACCGACGACGATCGCGGTCGTCGGGACACCGGTCCCGTCGTCCTCGCTCGTCGCCGAGGCCTCGTCGCCCTGGCCGGCGGCGTCCGCCTCCGTACCGGCGTCCTCCGCGGGAGCGGGCGGGGCCGCCGGGGGGACCACGTCGATCTGCGTCGTCGCGGTCGTCGCGACGGGCGTCGTGGTCGTCGCGGTCACGGTCCAGTTGCCCTCGCCCAGGACGTCCGGGGCGGACGTGTACCAGCCGACGCCCTCGGAGGCCGAGGAGAGCTGGATCGGGCCGACCTCGGTGCCCTCCGCGGAGACCGCGGTGACCATGACGTCGACGATCTCCTCGACGGGGTGCCCGTCGGTCTTGTACGTCACGTTGACCGACACCCCGCCGGCACCGTCGCCGCCGATCGACAGGATGATCTCCCCGCCGTGGGCGCTCGCGGGGGCTGCGCCGAGCACCGAGGCGAGCAGCAGGACGGCCCCTGCCAGGACCGCACGCAGCGCGTGCGAGAAGGGGCGGGGGCGTGGGGTACGCGTCCGGTCGGGACCGGAGCTCCGGTTCGCCTGCTGAGTCATGTCGCTCATCACCTCGTCGTGAAAGAAAGGGGTCGTGCGTCGGGCTGCGCGGCCCGGCGGGCCGCGCGGTGGTGCTGGTCCTGCGGGTGGTGCTGGTCGTACGGTAGGTGGCTCCCGGCACCAGCCGGAGCACCGGGTTCCGGTGCCGGGAGCCGGCACCTCCTCGTCGTCGACGCGGAAGTGCCAGACGTGCTGACGAGCCTCGGCCATGGTGCCGACGTCCCGGCCGAAGGGTCGTCGACGCCACACGTCGGTCGAGGCTCCTCAGCCCGCCCGTCAGGGGCGGTGGGGCCGCGGTTCACCGCGGCCCCACCGGTGATCGGTCAGCCGCAGCTCGCCGCGGCGTGGTCGATCGTGTACGTGCTGGTCCTCCCCTCGGCGTCGGTCACCGTGACGGTGACCTGACCGGCCTCGATCGACGCTGCACGGGTCGCGAACGACTGGTGGGCGGACTTGCCCGCCGCCACGCCCGTGAAGGTCTTGGTGCCGTAGGCCGAGCGCACCACGATCGTGACCGGGGCGTCGCCCGTGTTGACCGCGGTGACGCCGAGCGTCACCCGGTTCGCCACGCACTTCGGTGCGGCCGTGACGGTCGCGGGGACCAGCTCACCTGCCGGCACCTCGAGCGAGGAGGCCGTGACGTTCCCGGCCGCGTCCGTGGCCCGGTAGGCGAGGGTCGCCGCGGCGTCGCCGACGGCGACCGGTGCCTCGTACGCGACCCAGGTCGTGCCGTCGAGCGAGTACTCGACCGACGCGATCCCCGAGACGTCGTCCGTGGCCGTGATCTCCACCGTGCGGTCCTCGCGCAGCGTCGCCGCCGCGGTCGGTCCGTCGCCGTCGATCTTGACCGCCACGTCGGCGCCCGTCACGTTCTCGGTGCCGGCCGAGGCCCGCACCTTGATCGTGTGCTCACCCGGTGCGTCCACGACCACGGGGGCCGTGTACTCGGCCCACGCTCCGCCGTCGAGCTGGTACTCGCGGTAGACCTGCTGGCCCGCCGCACCGCCCGTGGTGGCGACCGTGACGGTCACCGGACCGGTCCACCAGCCGTTCGCGCCCGACGGCGAGGCCGGGTCGAGCGACCCGCTCACCGTGAGCGGCTCGGCCTGGGGTCCCACGACGCGGAAGTACTCGAACGTCGCGGTCGCGGAGGCCTTCTGGCCCGCCCCGAGGGCGTAGAGACCGATCTTCGCGTCCGCCAGACCGGGGTTGGTCACCTTCTGGGTGATCTCGGTCCAGGTCACGCCGTCGGCGCTGTAGGACCCCGTGAACGTCGTGCCCACCTTGGCCATGCGCAGCCACCAGACACCCTGCGTCAGGCTGTTGACGTTGGGCTGCGGGTTGAGGACGGTCGAGCCGGCCTCGCTGCGCATCTCGATCCCGCGGTCGATCGCCGCGCCGGGCTGGTTCTTCGTGATGAAGTCCAGCTTGACGTAGTTGTCGTCGTCGCCGTAGAGGATCAGACCACCCTGCTGGTACTGCTGGTCGAACGTCGAGCCGTCGACCTTGGTCTCGACTGTCCAGTCACCTGCCGGCTGGTCCTGCAGGACGATGTTCGGCACGTCGGTGTTGCCCGTACCGAAGATGTCCGTCGGGGTCGTGTCGATCTCGAGCTTGCCACCGGCCACCCGGAGGCCCGACGCGTCAGGACGGACCACGGAGCTCCAGCGGCAGCCGTCGAGCGACGTGCCCTCGAACTCGTCGTCCGGCCCGGCCGCGGTGGCCGTGTCGTCCGGCGTGATGTGGAACCAGTCGAACTTCGCGTCGACCACGTCCGGGACGGAACCGTCGTTCGCGAACGCGACGAGCCCGATCTTCGGGTTCACGAGCCCGTGCAGCGACTTGGTCTCCGACATGGCCGTGAAGTCCAGGCCGTCGGCCGAGTAGTACGCCCGCAGGTTCGACCCGTCGCTCGTGTAGCGCACGTAGAACGTGTCCGGGAAGTCCGTCGTGATGTTCACGTTGGATGCCGCGACCTCGTTCGGCGCGCCGTTCTCCTCGCGGATGAACTGGAAGACGCGCGAGTTCGGGTTGGCCCCGGTCCCGCGGCCCTGGATGACCATCTTGGCGTAGTTGTCCCCGTCGCCCCACAGGAGCAGACCGGCCTGCTGGTACTGCGCGCGTGCCGGGAAGGTGACCTTGGTGGTCGCCGTCCACGGACCCGAGGGCAGGTCCTGCAGGACGATGTTGGACACCGGTCCCTCGCCCTGGCCGTAGAAGTCCGCCTTGCTCGCGGGGATCACCAGGTGACCGTCCGCGACCGCGAGCTTCTGGTCCCGACGGATGATCGTGGACCAGCGGTCCTCGTCCACCGCGGTGCCCGTGAAGTCGTCCGAGCGGCCCGAGAAGCACATGACCGGACCGGACTCGTTGACCTTGATGTTCACGTACTTGACCGTGTAGGCGCCGCCCGCGTCGGTCACGCGGACCTGCAGACGGTAGGTGCCCGCCGCGGTGTACGTGTGCGAGAACTCGGGGCCGCCGTCGACGAACCCGCCGCCCAGCCCGTCGTCCCACGCGTAGACCAGGTCGGAGGCCTCGCCGTCGGGGTCGGAGCCCGTCGCGGTCGCGGTGACCGTCAGCGGGGCCGAGCCGACCAGGGTGGGCACGTCGAGCTCGACGTCGGGACGGATGTTGTCCGTGACGCCGCGGCCGTCGATGTCCATCCAGTTGACGTTGATGCCGCCCGAGAGCAGGACGAAGTAGAGCGTCCCGCTGCCTTCCGGCACGTTCGTGAGCGGCGTCGAGACGTCGCGGTAGACCTGCCAGTCCCCCGTGTTCGGCACGGTGATCCGGCCGACCTCGGGGCCGTCCGGTGCGTCCCAACGCAGCGAGACCACGCCGTTCGCGTTGGGCGAGGCGACGCGCAGGCTGATGGCCTCGACGTTCGTCAGGCTCACGGGCTCGTGCGCCCACCAGTCACCGGGCTCGATGTAGCCCAGGTTCTGACCGCCGCCCGCGGAGTCCGCGGTGGTCTCCTTCTGGACGCCGGGGGTGCCGCTGGTCCCGATCGAGGTCTCGCGACCCGTCGAGGTGTAGAACTCCGACTGGACGCGCTTGGGCTGGAGCACCTGGAGCGCGTTGCCCGTGAGGGGCACGCCGGCCTCGCCGCCGTCGTCGGTGTAGGAGCCCTCGATGACCCAGAAGATGTTCGACTCGATGCCGTGACCCTCGTCGCGGGCGGTCTGGAGGACCCCCTCGCAGCCGTACAGCTCCTCCATGGGGTGAGCGTGCGAGTCGTGTCCGAGCGAGGTGCGCAGCGCGACCGACGAGCAGTCGACGTCGCCGTCGGGGTCCTCGACCGTGATCCGGTAGCGGACCTGGTCGCCCCACTCGAAGAACCCGCCGTTGTCCGGGAACTCGATCTTCACCGTGGGCGCCTGGTTGCCGACGACCACCGTGACGTTGGCGACGGCGAACTTGCCCTTGCTGTCGGTCGCGGTGAGCTGGGCGGTGTAGGAGCCGTTCTCGGTGTAGGTGTGGGTCGGGTTCGCCTCGGTCGAGGGCGCGGAGCCGTCGCCGAACGTCCACTGGAGGGCGATCGGTTCGCCCGCCGGGTGACGCGTCCCCTCGGAGGAGAACTGGACCGTCAGGGGAGCCGCACCGCTCGTCACGTCCGCACGGGCGTGAGCGATCGGCGAGGGGTCGCCCTGGACGTAGTTGACCTTGTAGACCGCGCTCGAGTCGTTGTTGCCGCCGAAGCCGGAGCCCCAGTCGATCACGTACAGCGCGCCGTCGGGCCCGAAGTCGAAGTCCATGGGGCGGTCGAACCCGTTGGACGGGTCGAGCACGCCCGGCATGATCCGGTTGATGTCGACGATCTGGTCACGCTTCTCGCCGTCGAGCTGGATCGAGAACATCGTGCCGTGGTTCCACTCGCCGAACAGCGCCTTGCCGTCCCAGTACGCGGGCCACTTCACGTCGGAGTCGAGCTCGGGGTCGAACTCGTAGACGGGGCCGCCCATGGGCGCACCGCCGCCCCCGATCTCGGGGAACTGCGGGTTGGCCGCGCCGGTGTACCAGATCTCGGCGGCGATGGCGGCCGGGAGCTTCTGGATGCCCGTGTTGTTGGGCGAGTCGTTGGTCGTGCCTGCCGCGCAGTCGAACGACGCACCGGACTGGCCGGTCGCGAAGTTGTAGTCGACGTACGACGTGTTGGCGCCCGTGCAGTACGGCCAGCCGTAGAAGCCCGGCTCGCTCACGACGTTCCACTCGACCGCGCCGCGAGGACCGCGAGCGGGGTCGGCCGCACCCGAGTCAGGACCGTAGTCGCCGACCAGGACGTTCCCGGACGCGTTGTCGATACCGATGCGGAACGGGTTGCGGAAGCCCATGGCGTAGATCTCGGGCCGTGTCTTGTCCGTGCCCGGGGCGAACATGTTGCCCTCGGGGATCGAGTACGTGCCGTCGTCCTCGGGCGTGATGCGCAGAACCTTGCCGCGCAGGTCGTTCGAGTTCGCCGAGGAGCCCTGGGCATCGTAGTTCTTGCGGCCGGGACGCTCGTCGGTCGGCGTGAAGCCGCCGGACTCGAACGGGTTGGTGTTGTCGCCCGTCGCGAGGATCAGGTTGCCGTCCTCGTCGAAGATCATGTCTCCGCCCGCGTGGCAGCACGTGTCGCGCTGCGTGGTCACGGTCAGGAGCTTCTTCTCGCTCGTGGGGTCGAACGTCCTCGACGCGGTGTCGTAGGTGTAGCGCGAGATCCGGTTGTGCGGGCCGTCCGACCCTACGTTCGCGGGCGACCAGTAGGCGTAGAGCCAGCCGTTCGTCGCGAAGTCCGGGTCGAGCACCAGGCCCAGCAGCCCGTCCTCGTTGGCCTGCGTCACGTTGAGGCTGAGCGCCGTCGTCGTGACGTTGGCGTCGTGGTCGATGCGGCGGACGCGACCGTCACGCTCGGCGTAGAACACCGTGCCGTCGGGCGCGACGTCGAGCATCATGGGGTTGCTCGTGTCCTCGTCGAGCGCGACGCGCTCGAAGCTCGCGCTCTGCGTCGCGTTGCAGTCCGAGTCGACGACGCCCGCGGCGGTCTGGATGCCGCCCAGCAGGTGCTCGACGAATCCCGGCTCGGTGTAGCTGGCCTGGGTGTGCCCGCCACCGGTGTACCAGGAACGGCCGCCCTCGTAGGTCTGGCACCACGCGATCGGGTGGTCCGAACCCATCTTCGCGCTGCCCGCGTCGTAGGAGGTCTCGTCGAGGCTCGCGAGCACGTGGACCGTGTCGCGCGGGCTCGTGCGGAAGTTGTACCACTCGTCGTGGCGGTCCCAGCGTGAGGGCAGGTGAGCGGTCGAGGGGTGGACGCCGTCCTCGACCTTGATCGTGGCGTCCTGGTTCTGCGGGTGCCCCGAGAAGTAGGCGCCCACGAGGCCGCCGTACCAGGACCAGTCGTACTCGGTGTCGGACGCCGCGTGCACGCCGGCGTAGCCGCCGCCGTTCGCGATGTACCGCTCGAACGAGGCCTGCTGCTCGGTGTTGAGCACGTCCCCGGTCGTCGAGAGCCAGATCACGACCTCGTACTGCGCGAGGTTCTCGTCGTTGAAGGCGGCCGCGTCCTCGGTGACGTCGACCGTGAAGCCGTTCTCGGTCCCGAGCTTCTCGATCGCGGCGATGCCCGCCGGGATCGCGTCGTGCCGGAACCCGGCGGTCTTGGAGAAGATCAGCGCGTCGAAGGGGGCCGCGGCGGCCTCCTGGGGCACCACGACGGACGTGGTGGCGGACTGGGCGGCACCGGGGGTGGCGGCGAACGCCGCCGCCCCGGTCGCCATGGACAGTGGGAGCGCCACCGCGGTAGCGGCGACGGCCGCGACCGTGCGCATCGTTGCGCGCGGGGCTCTCCAGAGCACGTTTCTCACCTAGGACTCCTTGTGATGATGGGACAAGGGTGCTGCGCTCCGGGGTGTCGACGGCTTCGGCCGTGACCCGTCGTCACCGGTGGCGGACCTGCTCCGCCGGGCACCGTGCACCACGTCGCGCGTCGGCGCGTGGCCCCCGCTCGTGGCGGGTCGAGGGACCTCCTCTCAGATCTGCTGCCAGTCGCTGTCGGACGCAGCGCTGCGCTCGACGGCTTCGAGGATTCGCTGGACGGCCAGGCCGTCGGCGAAGGACGGGGTGGGCTGGGTGCCGGCCGCGACGTCGCGCACGAGGTCGACGGCCTGGTGCGTGAACGCGTGCTCGTACCCGAGCCCGTGACCGGCGGGCCACCAGCTCGCGATGTACGCGTGCTGCGGCTCGGTCACGACGATGCGCCGGAAGCCCGCGACCTGCGCGTCGTCCGAGGCGTCGAAGAAGTGGAGGACGTTCATGTCCTCGAAGTCGAACGCGACCGACCCGCGCGACCCGTTGATCTCGAGGCGGATCGCGTTCTTGCGGCCGTAGGCGAAACGGGTGGCCTCGAAGACCCCGAGCCCGCCGCCCGTCAGCCGCGCGAGGAAGACCGCGGCGTCGTCGACCGTGACGGGGCCCTTCTCGGTGCCCCCCGTGCCGGACAGGCCCGAGAAGTCCGTGGCGATCGGCCGCTCGTCGACGAACGTCTCGAGGATGCCCGAGACCCCCGTGATCGACTCGCCCGTGATGAACTGCGCGAGGTCGATGATGTGTGCGCCGATGTCGCCCAGGGCACCCGAGCCGGCCTTCGTCTTGTCGAGGCGCCACGAGAGCGGCACGTTCTCGTCGGCGATCCAGTCCTGGAGGTACTGGGCACGTACGTGGCGGATCGTGCCGATCCTGCCGTCCGCCACGAGCTGGCGGGCGAGCTGGACCGCGGGGACCCGACGGTAGGTGAAGCCCACCGTGGAGAGCACGCCACGCGCGGCGGCGGCCTCGGCGGCCGCGACCATGAGCTCGGCCTCGGCGACCGTGTTGGCCAGCGGCTTCTCGCACAGGACGTGCTTGCCCGCCTCGAGCGCCGCGATCGCGATCTCGGCGTGCGTGTCGCCCGGTGTGCAGATGTCGACCAGGTCGACGTCGTCGCGCGCCACGAGCTTGCGCCAGTCCGTCTCGACGTCGTCCCAGCCGAGCTTGTGCGCAGCCGCCGTGACGGCTGCGGTGTTGCGGCCGGCCAGCACGCGCATCTCGGGCGCGAGCGGCAGGTCGAAGAACCGCGGTGCGGTGCGCCATCCCTGCGAGTGGGCAGCCCCCATGAACGAGTACCCGACCATGCCGATCCCGAGGGTCGGGTGACCGTTTTCTGCCATCTCAGGCACTTCCTTTCGTGGTGGACGTCGCGGCGGGGCGCCCGCCGGGGCGCTGCGCCCCGCCGGCGACGTCAGGGGTGGGTCGTGCTCAGGACTCGAAGGCCGACGGCAGGTACTCGTCGACGTTGTCCTTGGTCACGACCGGCGCGAAGAGCTGGATCTGACGCGGCACGCCGATCGAGGCGAGGTCGCTCATCGACTTGCCGTGCTCGATCAGACGGGCCAGCTTGATGCCGTCGGCCGCCTGGGTCGAGGGGTAGATGACCGTCGCCTGGAGGACGGTGTCGTCGGCCTCGATCGAGCGCATGACGTTCGCCGAGCCGGCACCGCCGACCATGAAGAACTCGTCACGGCCCGCGTTGTCGATCGCCGCGAGGACGCCGACGCCCTGGTCGTCGTCGTGGTTCCAGATCGCGTCGATCTTGGGTGCGGCCTGGAGCAGGTTGGCAGCGGCCTGCTCGCCGCCCTGGACCGTGAAGTCTGCCGCGACGCGGTTGTTGACCTCGAGCCCGCAGCCCTCGAGCGCGTCGGCGAAGCCCTTGCTGCGGTCCTGGGTCAGGGGCAGCGAGTCGATCCCGGCGATCTCCGCGACGACCGCGTCCTTGTTGTCGCCCAGCTGCTCGCAGATGTAGGTGCCGGCGCTCACGCCCATGCCGTAGTTGTCGCCGAGGACCGTCGAGCGGGCCGCGAACGGGCTCGAGAACTCGCGGTCGACGTTGATGACCGTGATGCCGGCCTCCATGGCCTGGGTCGCGACCTCGGTGAGGGCCGCGCCGTCGAACGGGAGGATGACGATCGCGTCGACGCCGTCGTTGATGAACGTCTCGATCTGGCTGATCTGGAGGTTGACGTCGTTGGTGCCCTCGGCGACCTTGAGGTCGACGTCGTCGTACTTGGCGGCCTCTGCCTGGGCGGCCTTGGTGATGGCACCCATCCAGCCGTGGTCGGCGGCGGGGGCCGAGAAGCCGATGACGACCTTCTCGCCCGAGGCGTCGTTGTCCGACGACGCGCCCGGGGCTGCGGCAGCGGCGCTGGTCTCCGCGGGGGCCGGCGTGTTCGAGGTGCAGGCCGAGGCGAACAGCGCGACCGAGGTGAGCGCGACGGTCGCGAGGGCCAGGCGGCGTGGCATCGGGGTACGGGTACGAGCGGACATGAGGATCTCCCTTGATTCTGGTCCTGCTGGTGCTGGTTGGGACGTGCTGGACGTGCTGGGGGTCCGGCCCCGCGGGGCGGGGTCGTCGTGCGGTGGTGCGGTGCGAGAAGTCCCGACGGCGGGGCTAGTCGGATCTGGTGCGCGAGGCGAAGCGCTGCTGGAGGAGCACGGCGACCACGATGATCACGCCCTTCGCCACGTTCTGCGCCGAGGTCGACATGTTGTTGAGCGTGAAGATGTTGGTCAGCGTCATGAAGATCAGGACGCCGAACACCGTGCCGACGATCGTCCCGCGGCCGCCCACGAGGAGCGTCCCGCCGACGACGACGGCCGCGATGACGTCGAGCTCGTAGAACAGGCCGTTCGTCGAGGACCCGGCTGTGGTGCGGCCGAGCATCATGACCGCGGCGATGCCGGCCGTGAAGCCCACGAGGCAGTAGAGGTACATGAGGTGGCGCTTGACCTTGATGCCCGCGAGGCGGGCGGCCTCGGGGTTGCCGCCGACCGCGATGGTGCGTCGGCCGAACGTCGTGCGGTTGAGGAGGATCCACCCCGCGACCGCGACCACGACGAACATCCACACGAGGACCGGGATCCCGATGAAGTCGGCGCGGAAGAAGGTGAGGAAGGGCTTGACCGTGACGATCTGGGTCTGCCGGTTGGAGATCATCTCGGCGAGCCCTCGGGCGCCGACCATCATGGCGAGGGTCGCCATGAACGCGACGACCTTGCCGTAGGCGATGAGGACGCCGTTGACGAGACCGCAGACCGTACCGACCGCGAGGGCCGTGCCGACCATGACGATCCAGTGGGTGTCAGCGGCCATGGTCTGGGTCGCGAGCGTGCTGGCCCAGACAGTCGACAGGCCCATGACGGAGCCGACCGAGAGGTCGATGCCCCCTGCCGTGATGACGAAGGTCATGCCGATGCTCAGGACGCCGATCACAGCGGCCATGCGGAGGATCGTCAGGACGTTGTCGATGCTCGCGAACCGCTCTCCGGCCGTGACGTAGCCGACGATGCAGAGCGCCACGAGGGCGAGGACCAGGCCGATGTTCCGACCCATCGATCCATTGAACAAATTCCGGCGCGCCGACGCGGGACCGGACGAACCGGAGCTCCCGGCGTGCGCCGACCCGTCCACGACAGTTGCGGTGGACACCTCCTGCTCGCTCACGCGGCACTTCCTTCCATGACGAGGTCGAGCACACCGTGCTCGTCGATCGAATCTGCTGGTCCCTGGTGGACGACGCGGCCCTCCGAGATCACGAGGACGCGGTCTGACAGACCGAGCACCTCGTCGATCTCGCTCGAGACCACGAGGACCGCAGCCCCCGAGGCCGCGAGGTCGCGGATGAGGTTGTAGATCTCGGCGCGCGCCCCGACGTCGACGCCACGGGTGGGCTCGTCGAGCAGCAGGACGCGGCAGCCGCGGACGAGCCAGCGCGCCAGGAGCGCCTTCTGCTGGTTCCCGCCGGACAGCGTCCGCGCGTGCCGCTCGACCCCGGCGGGCCGCAGGTCGAGCGAGACCGCCTGCTCCTGCGCGGCCGACTTCTCGGCCTGCTCGTCGAGGAACCCGCTCTTGGCGAAGCGCCCGAACGTCGAGAGCGTGATGTTGCGGTACACGGGCTCGTCGAGGAGGAGCCCCTGGCTCTTGCGCTCCTCGGGGCACAGGCCGATGCCTGCGTCGACCGCCGCGGCGACCGATCCGGCCCGGAGCTTCGCGCCCCCGACCGTGACGGTCCCCTCGGTCGGGCGGCGCGCGCCGTAGACGGTCTCGAGGATCTCGGAGCGGCCCGAGCCGACGAGACCGGCGAAGCCGACGACCTCGCCCGCACGCACCTCGAAGGAAACGTCCGAGAACTCGCCCTTGAGGCCGAGCGACTCGACTGCGAGCAGCACCTCGGCCTCCTCGGCGACCGGCTCGCGGGCCGGGAAGACGTTGTCGACCGCGCGGCCCGTCATGAGCTTGATGAGCTCGGCGGTGGGCGTCTGCGCGACCTGGAGGTTCTGAGCGACCGTGCGCCCGTCCTTGAGGACGGTGATCCGGTCGCCGATCTGCCGGATCTCCTCGAGCCGGTGCGAGATGTAGACGATCGCGACGCCGCTCGACGTGAGCTCCTGGACCACGCGGAAGAGGTTCTCGACCTCTTCGCTGTCGAGCACCGCGGAGGGCTCGTCCATGACGATGACCCGCGCGTCGTGCGAGAGGGCACGGGCCATGGACACGATCTGCTTGCCCGCGGCGGACAGCTCCCCCACCTCACGGTGGGGCGAGATCTCGGGGTGCCCGAGCCGCTTCATGAGCGCGCGGGTGTTCTTGGCGACGAGGCGCCGGTTGGAGAAGCCGACGGTCGACAGCTCGTGCCCCAGGTAGATGTTCTCGGCGACGGTCAGACCGTCGACGACGTCGAGCTCCTGGTACATGGTGGCGACGCCGAGCTTGAGCGCGGCGACGGGGTGAGGGATGGTGACGGGCTCCCCGTCGATGAGGATCTGCCCCTCGTTGGGCTGGTGTGCACCGGCGAGCACCTTGATGAGGGTCGACTTGCCGGCACCGTTCTGCCCGAGGAGGCAGTGCACCTCTCCGGGGAGGATGTCGAGATCGACGCCGTCGAGTGCTCGGGCGCCGGGAAACTGCTTGACGATGCTCCGCATCTGCAGGAGCGGCCTGGTGGGCTGAGGGTCTGCGTTGACCATGTGAGAGAAACTAGCCGACCTTTTGACGAGCGTCAATCAGAAGGTCTCGATCTTTTGCTTCGTTACCGACCCGTGACCAGCAAAAGTGGGCGCGAGGGTGCGGCGCGCCGGCCGAGACTCTGACTCACGTCCGGCCGCGCGAGCAGGCCGGGACGAGTCGATCAGGAGAGGCAACAAGGGCAGAATGTCGGGGTTCTCACGCTACTGACAGGGGGAGGTGCGAGACTCCGTCCGCCGCGGCGTCGCTGCCGCGGCAAACCACACGCTAGGTCGGCTTCTGTCGATCGTCAAGCAAAAGCCGAAGATCGCAGTACGCTAGAGAGCGCCACCACTGCGTAGTAACGAGAGGCTCCGTGATACATCGTGCCCACCGAGGAACTGCTGAAGTTCGCCCCACGCCCCACAGGCGCCGGGGACATGTTCCAGCTGCTCCGCGACGGCCAACCCCGGACACGGGCTGACCTCGCAGCGATCACCGGGCAGGCGCGGTCCACGATCGCCGCCCGCATCGACCTGCTGATGGCCTCGGGGCTCATCGCGCCCGCGGGCGAGGCGAGCTCGACCGGTGGGCGCCCCCCGGTGACCTTCGCCTTCAGCCCCGGTGCACGGATCGTCCTCGCGGTGGACCTCGGCGCGACGCACGCGCGCCTCGCGGTCACGGACCTCGCCTCGAACGTCCTCGCCGAGATCGACGCACCCCTGTCGATCTCCGAGGGACCGGAGACGGTCCTCGCCTGGGTCGCGGAGACGGGTGAGAAGCTCATCGCCGCGGCAGGACGCGACCTCAAGGACCTCGTGAGCGTCGGCGTCGGTCTGCCCGGACCGGTCGAGCACTCGACCGGCCGGCCCATCAACCCGCCCATCATGCCCGCGTGGGACGACGTCGACGTCCCCGCGATCCTGGGCAAGACCTTCGACGCCTCGGTCCTCGTGGACAACGACGTCAACATCATGGCGCTCGGCGAGCACCGCACGGCCTGGCCCACGGTCAGCGACATGCTCTTCGTCAAGGTCGCCACGGGCATCGGCGCGGGCGTCATCTCGGACGGCGAGCTCCGCCGCGGCGCCCAGGGGGCCGCGGGCGACATCGGCCACATCGCCGTCCCCAACGCGACCGACACGCCCTGCCGGTGCGGCAACATCGGCTGCCTCGAGGCCGTCGCGAGCGGCCAGGCCATCGCCGGCGCGCTCAAGAAGGAGGGCCTCGAAGCCCTCAACAGCGGCGACGTCGTCACGCTCGTGCGCGGCGGCGACCTCATGGCGAGCCACGCCGTCCGTCAGGCCGGTCGCGACATCGGGGCCGTCCTGGCAGCGTGCGTGAGCCTGCTCAACCCCTCCATGATCGTGGTCGGCGGCATCATCGCGGAGGCCGGGGAGCACCTGATCGCGGGCATCCGCGAGATCGTCTACCAGCGCTCGCTCCCCCTCGCCACGCAGCACCTGCGCATCGTCACGTCGCAGGCGCGCGGGCAGGCGGGCGTGCTCGGTGCAAGCGCCATGGCGATCGATCACGTACTGTCTCCCGCAGCGATCGATGCCCTGATCGCGTGAGCGCCAACGGAGGACTCATGAGCGTGCCGGACCGTCGGGCCCTGATCGTCCGGGGAGGATGGCCAGGCCACTCCCCCGAGGAGAGCACCGACCTCTTCCTCCCCTTCCTCGAGGAGTCGGGCTTCGACGTCGACGTCGAGTCCTCGCTCGAGGTCTATGCCGACGCCGAGTACATGGCGGGCGTCGACCTGATCGTCCAGTCCTGGACCATGGGCGAGATCCTGCCCGACGAGATGCGCGGTCTGCGCGAGGCCGTGACCAACGGCGCCGGTCTCGCCGGCTGGCACGGCGGGATCATCGACTCGTTCCGGATGGCCACGGACTACCTCCAGATGCTCGGTGGGCAGTTCGCCGCCCACCCCGGCGACCTGGTCGAGCACACCGTGGAGGTCCTGCCCGAGCACGCGGACCATCCGCTCGTGGCCGGCCTCGGCCCGTTCCACCTGAACTCCGAGCAGTACTGGGTGCTCGCGGACTCGCTCAACGAGGTCCTCGCGACCACCACGATCCAGCCCACGGCCGACTCGCCGTGGCGCTCGCCCGTGGTGTCGCCGTCGATCTGGACCCGGCAGTGGGGCGCGGGCAAGATCTTCGTGTGCGCTCCGGGTCACCAGCTCTCGGACCTCGAGAGCCCGGACCTGCGCACCGTGATCGAGCGCGGCCTGCTGTGGGCCAGCCGGTGAGGCACCGCCTCTCCTGAGCACCGACGCGAACGGTCGGCACCCCTTCCGGGCTGCCGACCGTTCGTGCGTCCTGCCCGACGCCGGAGCGCACCCTCGCCGTGCGGGTGCGCCCGGGCGCGTGGCCGAACCGGTCGCGACCTACCAGGCGCGCGCGACCGCGGCGTGCAGCTCGAGCAGGGGCGCGGTGCGCTCGCTCGGGCCGCGCCCGAACCCGCACTCGGTCCCGACGCCGATCTCGCGCTCGCCCAGGACCTGCGCCGCGGCCGCGAGGCGGCGCAGCGCACCCTCCTGGCCGTCCTCGTGGTGGACCACACCCAGGTAGAGCTCGGTCGCCGGGTCGATCGCGAGGTCGGCGAGCGGCGCGACGTACTCGACGTCGTCGCGCTCGATCGGCACGGGCAGGTGGAACCAGTCGATCTCGCGAGTCACGGTCGTGGCGAGCCCGTTCGCGACCTCGACGAGCCGGCGCGCGTCGGCGGGCTCGACGAAGTGCTTCTCGGCCACGTCGCCGTAGCAGAGGTGGAACCCGAGCTCGACGCCCGCCGGGACCGCGGAGGCCACTCGGGCCGCGCGCGCGACGCACCCGGCGAGCACCTCGTCGGAGTCGACCGCGAACCACGCCTGCGCGGGTCCGGCCCCGAGGTTAGCGCCCTCGACGAGCGCGAACTCGCTCGCGAGGTCGAGCTGGATCGCCAGGTCCTCGGCGGGGACGGCCGCGACGATCGCCTCGATCTCGCGCAGCATCGCCGCCTCGTAGGCCGTGTGGACGGCCGCACGCGCGTCGGGCACGGCGAACGCCACGACCGGGGCGAGCGGCGTGGGCAGGCAGACCTGGAAGCGGGTCCCGGCCGGGATGACGCCCTCGTCGCGCAGTCGCGCGAAGTCCGCGTACGAGGACGTCGCGGCCGCCGCGTAGCCCAGCTCGCCGAACGTCAGGTCTCCCGGGGCGACCGAGCCGTCGAGCACGTGCGGGCGCACGTCGAACCCGGCGACGATCACGGGGTCGATCGGGAGGCGCGCCAGGCCGGGCACGGCCTCGAAGCGCGCGCCCTGGAACAGGATCCAGTGGAACCTCTCGCCGACCTCGCCGTCGGGGATCCGCCGGAGGTGGGTGCCCGCGTGCGCGGCGACGGTGCGGAACGTGTCCTCGGCGGTGGGGAGGTTCACGGAGCCCACGAGGTGGGCGCCACGCACGAGCGTCGAGGTGTCGGCGGGCGCGACGAGGTCAGGGATCAGGTCCTGGGTCATGGTCGCCATCGTAGGCGCGGGCAACGATCGGACGGCGGGACGTTCATCCCTCGGGCCCGCTCGTGTGGCAGCATCGCGCGGATGACCGTGCCGTCGCCCTTCAGCGGGCTGCTCGCCTATCCGATCACTCCCCTGGACCAGGCCTCGGGCGCCCCGGACCTGGGAGCGCTGGCGGGCCTCGTGGCGGGCGCGGTACGCGCAGGGGTCGACGGCGTCACGGTCCTCGCGTCGTCGGGCGCGGGCACGTCGTTCTCCCCCGAGGAGCGCGCCGCGGTCGTGGGCACGGCCGTCCGGGCCGCGCGCGACGCCGGGCCGGGCCGCTCGGGGAGCCGGGCCGGGCCGCTCGGGGAGCCGGGTCCCGGTGCACGTCGCGGTCGCGGCCGCGTCGGCCGCCGAGACCGTACGGAACGCCGTCGCCGCGCAGGCGGGCGGCGCCGACGGGCTCGTGCTCACGCCCTTCTCGTACGTCCCGCTGGTCGACGACGAGGTCGTGGCCCTGTTCGAGGCCGTGGCCGCCGAGACGGACCTGCCCGTGTGCTTCTACAACCGGCCTGCTCAGAGCGGGTACGACGCGACCCCCGAGGTCCTGGCTCATCTGGCGCGCCACGCCCGGCTCCGGGGACTCAAGGACCCGGCCGGGAGGGAGGGCGTGAGCACTCGTCTGGACGAGGTCCGGGCCGCGGTCGACGACGAGGCGTTCGCGGTCGGGCTGAGCGGGGACCTCGCGATGACCGAGGGGGCCTTCACCACCCTGCCTGCGAGCGATGCCTGGCACACCGGGGTCGCGGCCCTCGTGCCCGCCGAGTACGCCAGGCTGCGCCGGGCGCACGTCGAGGGTCGTCCCCTCGATGCGGTCGCCGAGCGCTCGTGGCTCCTCGCCCTGGCCCGCGAGCTCGGACGGCTGCGCCCCGTCGCGGGGCTCCACGCGCTCGCCGAGCTGCTGGGCGTGCCGACCGGACCTCCTCGCGGACCGCTCCTGGCGACTCCGCCCGAGCAGACCGCGGGCCTGCGGACCGCGCTGTCGCGCCGTCCGGCCGCGGGGTCGGGGGCCACGGGGCCGGTTTCCTCCGGACCGAGCGCCACGGACGCCACGAGGTAGAGGCCTCCCGTCGAGGGAGAGGCCTCGAGCCCTCTACCTCGACGAAACCCCTCTGTCTCGACGCATCCCCGGGCCGTCAGTCGGCGTCGGTCCCCTCGCTGCCGTCAGTGCCGTCAGTGCCGTCGGGAGCGCCCGCCTCCTCGGCCCGCGCGTCGCCCACCGCCTCGGGCCCACCCGCGAGGAGAGCCACGAACCCGGCCTCGTCGAGGATCCGCAGGCCCAGGTCCCGGGCCTTGGTCTCCTTGGAGCCCGCGTTCTCGCCCACGACCACGTAGTCGGTCTTCTTGGACACCGAGCCCGAGGCCTTGCCGCCCGCCGCGAGGATCGCCTCCTTGGCACCGTCGCGCGAGAACCCTTCGAGGCCCCCGGTGACCACGACGGTCAGGCCCGCGAGCGGGCCGGTCGGCTGCTGGCGCGCGCCGGGACCGGGGTGGCCCGGGGTCTCGAACCGGACCCCGTCCTTCCTCCATGTCTCGACGATCTCCTGGTGCCAGTCCACGTCGAACCAGGCCAGCACCTCGTCGGCGATGACCGGTCCGACCCCCTCGACCGCGGCGAGCTCGTCGCGGCTCGCCGACCGGATCGCGTCGAGCGAACCGAACCACTCCGCGAGCGCCCGGGCGGCGACCGGCCCGACGTGGCGGATGTTGAGGCTCACCAGGATGCGCCACAGGTCCTTGGTCCTCGCGACGCGCAGCTCGTCCACGAGCGTCTGCGCGGTGGTCGACGGGCCGTACACCGGGAAGTCCTTGCGGACGCCCGCGGCTCGACGCTCGGCGGGCGTCGCGTCCTCGAAGCCGGGCGGGTAGGTGCGGGCGGCGACCTTCTGGAACGGCCGGACGACCTTGGCCAGCAGCACCGAGCCGTCGGACATCTCCACCTCGCCCGACTCCCCCACCCCTTCGAACGGCCGGGGCAGCCCGGTCTCCGGGTCGCGGACGACCACGCGGATCGGTGCGAGCTGGTCGACCGTGAGCCCGAACAGGTTCTTCTCGGTGCGCAGCGGCGGATCCGCGGGCTCGTAGGGCTGCGTGAGCGCGGCCGCGGTGACCTCGCCCAGCGCCTCGATGTCGAGGCCGCCGCGCGAACCGATGTGCTCGACCCGCCCGCGGACCTGCGCCGGGCAGCTCTCGGCGTTGGGGCAGCGCAGGTCGACGTCGCCCTCCTTCATGGGGCGCAGCGGCGTGCCGCACTCGGGGCACTCGGCGGGCATGACGAACTCCGTACGCTGCACGCCGTCCTCGCGCAGCGCGACGACCGGCCCGAGGATCTCCGGGATGACGTCTCCGGCCTTGCGCAGCACCACGACGTCGCCGATCAGGACGCCCTTGGCGCGCACGACGTCCTGGTTGTGGAGCGTCGCCTGACGCACGGTGCTGCCCGCGACGAGCACGGGCTCCATGACGGCGTACGGGGTTGCCCGTCCGGTCCGCCCGACCCCGACCTGGATCGCGAGCAGGCGCGTGTTGACCTCCTCGGGCGGGTACTTGTACGCGATGGCCCACCGGGGCGCGCGGCTCGTCGCGCCCAGCCTGCGCTGGAGCGCGAGCTCGTCGACCTTGACGACGATCCCGTCGAGCTCGTGCTCGATGCTGTGCCGGTGCTCGCCGAAGTACGCGATCATCTCCTGCACGCCCGCGAGCCCGTCGACGACCCGGTTGTGCGGCGAGACGGGGACACCCCACTGCTCGAACAGCGCGTAGGCGTCCGACTGGCGCGCGAGCTCGGCGTGCTCGCCCTCGTCCCACTGGAGCGCCCCGACGCCGTGCGCGTACATGCGCAGGTTGCGGCTCGCGGTCACGGCCGGGTCCTTCTGGCGCAGGGAGCCGGCCGCGGTGTTGCGCGGGTTGGCGTACGGTGCCTGCCCGGCCGCGACGAGCGCCTCGTTGAGGGCCGCGAAGTCCTCGACGCCCAGGAAGACCTCGCCCCGGACCTCGATCACCGCGGGGTGCGTGGCCGGGTCGCCCGCGAGCTGCTGCGGGATGGTCGTGATGGTCCGGACGTTGGCCGTGACGTCCTCGCCCGTGCGCCCGTCGCCTCGCGTCGCGGCCCGCACCAGGCGCCCCCGCTCGTACAGCAGCGCGATCGCGAGGCCGTCGATCTTGACCTCGCACAGGTACTCCACGGAGGCCTCTGGCGAGACGCCCAGGTCGCGGTGCACGCGGGCGGCCCACGCGGCGAGGTCCTCCTCGGAGAACGCGTTGTCGAGCGAGAGCATGCGCTCGAGGTGCTCGACGGTCGCGAAGCCCGTCGCGGCCCGTCCGCCGACCCGCTGCGTGGGCGACTCGGGGGTCTGGAGCGCGGGGTGGGCCGCCTCGAGCGCCTCGAGCTCGCGCATGCGCGCGTCGTACTCGGCGTCCGACGACACAGGCGCGTCGGCCTCGTAGTAGGCCCGCTGGTCGGCCTCGACCTGGGCCACGAGCTCGGCCCAGCGGCGCTGGGCGTCGGCCTCCTCCCGGGCGCCGAGCGCAGGAGAAGCGTGGGGCTGGGAAGCCGTGGCGAGGTCGCCGGGGACCTCCGGGGCGGCGTCGGCAAGGGTCGCGGGGCGCGGCGGGGTGGCGTCGTTCACGTGCCCATCATCGCGTGGACCGCCCACACCCGCTCGGGCCTGCGCGTCCTGCCCGACGACGTCGCTCACCACACGGTCCCTGCCCACCACGCGAGGCGCGTGCGCCGCAGGGGGTCGCTGCGGCGTCGGGCGGTCACTCCCCCGGCCCCCTCCCGGGCGCGGGAGCCGCGGAGGGCGCCCGGCGCCGTCGGGCCCACCGAACAGAGCAGCGCCCCGCGCTGGAGGACGCGGGGCGCTGCGTGCGGGACAGAGGCCAAGGGGGGAAGCCTCGGTCCCGGGTGGGTGGCGCCACCCGGCAGGACGCGCCACCCGACCGTGACCCGTACCGCTCGGGTCGACGTCGGGCTACCGGCGTCCGGGCTGCTCCCCGGACGCCGGTGCCCAGATCACTCCGAGGTCTCGGCGGCCGCGGCGAGCGCGAGCGCCTCCTCGGTGGCCTTGCGCTCGGCACGGACCTCTTCGCGGCTCGTGCCGTAGTAGGCCGCGACCATGATGTCCTTCATGTCCTCGAGCATCGGCAGGCGAGGGTTGGCCGGGGCGCACTGGTCCTCGTAGGCCCGCATCGCCAGGGCGTCCAGCCCCCCGATGAACTCGCGCTCCGAGACACCCTGCTCCTTGAACGAGTGCTCGATCCCGACCTTGGCCCGCAGCTCCTCCACGGCCCGGGCGTACGACTCGACGGCCTGCTCGGGCGTCGAGGCCGGCAGCCCCAGGTGCTTGGCGATCTGCTGGTAGCGCTCGTGCGCGATGTACTTCTCGGCCTTGGGCCAGCCCGTGACCTTGGTCGGGATCTGCCCGTTGTAGCGGATCGCGTGCGGCAGGAAGATCGCGTTCGTGCGGCCGTGGACCAGGCCGAACGACGAGCCGACCGTGTGGGCCATCGCGTGGACGATCCCGAGGAACGCGCTGCCGAACGCCATGCCCGCGATCGTGGCCGCGTTGTGCATCTTCTCGCGGGCCTCGGGGGCTGCCGCCCCCTGCGTGACCGAGGCCTCGATGTGCTCGAAGACCAGCTTGATCGCGTGCAGCGCCAGGCCGTCCGTGAAGTCGTTCGCGTAGACCGACACGTAGGCCTCGGTCGCGTGCGTCAGGGCGTCGAAGCCCGAGTCGGCCGCGAGCTTGGCCGGCATGGTCGCGGTCAGGACCGGGTCGATGATCGCGACCGACGGGGTCAGCGCGTAGTCGGCGAGGGGGTACTTGTACCCGGTCGCGTGGTCCGTGATGACCGCGAACGGCGTGACCTCCGAGCCCGTGCCCGACGAGGTCGGGATGCAGACCAGCTTGGCCAGGTCACCGAGCGTGGGGAACTTGAACGCGCGCTTGCGGACGTCGAAGAACTTCTCGCGCAGGTCCGAGAACGCCATCTCCGGGTGCTCGTACTTGAGCCACATGACCTTGGCCGCGTCCATGGGCGACCCGCCGCCGATCGCGACGATCGTGTCGGGCTTGAAGTCGCGCATCATCTCCGCGCCCTTCTCGACCGTCTCGACGCTCGGCTCGGGCTCGACCTGGTCCATGATCTGGATCGAGACCTTGTTGGGACGGCGCCCCAGGACGTCGAGGACCTTGTCCACGATGCCGATCTGGCTCATGACCTTGTCCGTGACGATGGTGACGCGCTCGACGTCGGGCATCTGGGCCAGGTACTGGATCGAGTTCGGCTCGAAGTAGGTCTTCGGCGGGATCTTGAACCACTGCATGTTGTTGTTCCGGCGTCCGATCCGCTTGACGTTGATGAGGTTGACCGCCGACACGTTGTTCGACACCGAGTTGTGCCCGTACGAGCCGCACCCGAGGGTCAGCGACGGGATCAGCGCGTTGTAGATGTCGCCGATGCCGCCGAGGGCCGACGGCTGGTTCCACAGGATGCGCACGGCCTTGACGCGCTGGCCGAACTCCTCCGCGATGTCCTTGTCCTCGGTGTGGATCGCACCCGAGTGACCCAGGCCGTCGAACTCGACCATCTGCTCGGCGAGCGAGATGCCGTGGTCGGTCGACTGGGCGCGCAGCACCGCGAGGACGGGGCTGAGCTTCTCGCGCGTCAGGGGCTCGGCGGGACCGACCTCGGCGCACTCGGCCAGGATGATCGAGGTGCCGTCCGGGACGGTGAAGCCCGCCTGCTCGGCGATCCACTGGGGGCTCTTGCCCACGATCGAGGCGTTGAGCTTGGCTCCCGCGCAGTTCGCGCCGCCGGCCTCGACGCCGAAGATGAAGCGCTCGAGCTTGGCCTTCTCCTCGGGGGTCGCGAGGTAGGCGTGCATGTGGGCGAACTCGGCCAGGGCCTCGTCGTAGATCTCGGTGTCGAGGATGACGGCCTGCTCCGAGGCGCACACCATGCCGTTGTCGAAGCCCTTGGACAGGACCACGTCGTTGACCGCGCGGCCGAGCTTGGCGCTCTTCTCGATGTAGGCCGGGACGTTGCCCGCGCCGACGCCCAGGGCGGGCTTGCCCGCCGAGTAGGCGGCGCGGACCATCGCGTTGCCGCCCGTGGCGAGGATGAGCGAGACGCCGTCGTGGTTCATGAGCGCCGAGGTGGCCTCGAGCGAGGGCTGCTCGACCCACTGGATGCAGTCCACGGGGGCGCCCTCGGCGACCGCGGCGTCCCGCACGATGCGGGCTGCGGCGACCGAGCACTTCTGGGCGCTGGGGTGGAACGCGAAGATGATGGGGTTGCGCGTCTTGAGCGCGATGAGGGCCTTGAAGATCGCGGTCGAGGTCGGGTTCGTCACCGGGGTGATGCCCGCGACCACGCCGACCGGCTCGGCGATCTCGACGATGCCCGTGAGGTCGTCGCGGCCGATCACGCCGACCGTCTTGAGATTGGCCATCGAGTTCGGCACGTGCTCGCACGCGAAGATGTTCTTGGTGGCCTTGTCCTCGAAGACTCCGCGCCCGGTCTCCTCGACCGCGAGCTGCGCGAGGCGGCCGTGCTCGTGGAGGGCCGCGACGGACGCCTTCTTCACGATGCGGTCGATGTCCTCCTGGGTGAAGGCGTCGTACTGCTTGAGCGCCTTGAGGCCCCGGTCGACGAGGGCGTCGATCTCGGTGACTCCGGCGAGGGCCTTGCTCGTGCTGCTCACGTTGGTAGCTCCTCCAGTGACCCGAGCGGCCGGGTCTGCGTGGTGTCTTTCCCTTGCTTGTGAATACTTTCACAAGGTACGGATAGATGCAAGAGGCCTCGATGGATGTGGCACGGGCCACAGTCACCGCCCCCTGTCGGGTCGTCCCTGCCGGGACGACCCGTCGGACCGGTCACCTAGGGTGTTGGCATGAGTGCTGAGAACGCCGTGACCGACACGCCCACCGCACCGCCGACCACGCCGCACGACCCGTACCTGTGGCTCGAGGAGGTCGAGGGCCGCGAGGCCATGACCTGGGTCCAGGGACGCAACGCCGAGACCGCCGCGACCATCGAGGCCACGAACGAGTTCGCCGCGACCGAGCAGGCGATCCGCGAGGTCCTCGACTCCGACGACAAGATCCCCGACGTGTCCCGGATCGGCGAGCACTACTACAACTTCTGGCGCGACGCCCAGCACGAGCGCGGCGTCTGGCGCCGCACGACGCTCGACTCCTACCGCACCGACCACCCCGCGTGGGAGCTCGTGCTCGACCTCGACGCGCTGGGTGAGGCCGAGGACCAGAGCTGGGTCTGGCACGGCGCGAGCGTGCTGCGCCCCGAGCCCGGCCAGGAGTGGCGCCACGCCCTGATCGACCTGTCCCCCGGCGGCTCCGACGCCGACGTCACGCGCGAGTTCGACCTCGTGACCAAGACCTTCGTCGCGCCTGAGGACGGCGGGTTCCTGCGCGAGGAGTCCAAGGGCGGGCTCGGCTGGATCGACGCGGACACGGTCTACGTCTACACCGACTTCGGTCCCGGCTCCATGACCCCGTCGGGGTACCCCCGCGTCGTCAAGCGCTGGCACCGCGGCACGCCCGTGACCGAGGCGACCGTCGTGTACGAGGGTGAACCCGAGGACATGTACATCATGGGCTGGCGCACGCACTCCCCCGGCTTCGAGCGCGACTTCGTGGGCCGCTCGATCGCCTTCTACGACAGCGAGACGTACCTCGTCCAGGACGCGGGCACCCCCGACGAGAAGCTCGTCAAGATCGACGTCCCGCGCTCGGCCGAGGTCGGCGTCAAGCGCGAGTGGATGCTCGTCGAGCTCCGCGACGACTGGACGGTCGACGGCGCCACCTACCTGGCCGGCTCGCTGCTCGCGACGCGCTTCGAGGACTTCCTCGCAGGGGCCCGCGGCTTCACGGTCCTGTTCGAGCCCACGCCCTCCACCTCGCTCGCAGGCGCCACGTGGACCGCGCACCACCTCGTGGTCAACGTCCTCGAGGACGTCAAGAACCGCCTGCACGTGCTGACCCCGCCGCCTCTCGCCGAGGGCCCGGACGTCCTCTGGACCCGCAGCGAGCTACCGGGCCTGCCGACCATCGGCACGGTCGTCGTGGGCGCGGTCGACTCCGAGGAGAGCGACGACGTCTGGCTCGTCACGACCGACTACCTCACGCCCTCGACGCTCTCGCTCCTGAGCGTGGGCGCGGGCACCGCCCCCGAGGTCCTCAAGTCGAGCCCGGCGTTCTTCGACGCGCAGGGCCTGGTCATCGACCAGCACTTCGCGGTGTCCGACGACGGCACGCGCGTCCCGTACTTCGTCGTCGGGCGCGAGGACCTCGTCCGGCCCGGGGCCGGTGCAGGCTCGAGCGGCGCCCCCGAGGCCGCTGACGGGGCGACCGCCGCGACCGGCGCACGCCCGGGCGCGGCCCCCACGCTGCTCTACGGGTACGGCGGCTTCGAGGTCTCCCTGACCCCGGGCTACTCCGGGACGCTGGGCCGCGCATGGCTCGCGGACGGCGGCGTCTACGTCGTCGCGAACATCCGCGGCGGCGGCGAGTACGGACCGGCCTGGCACCAGGCGGCCCTCAAGGCCAAGCGCCACAAGGCGTACGAGGACTTCGCGGCCGTCGCGCGCGACCTCGTCGCCCGCGGGATCACGACCCCCGAGCACCTGGGCATGGAAGGACGCAGCAACGGCGGGCTCCTGGCGGGCAACATGCTCACGCAGTACCCCGAGCTCTTCGGCGCCGTGATCGTGGGCGTCCCGCTGCTCGACATGCTCCGTTACACGCGCCTGCTCGCGGGCGCGTCCTGGGCCGCCGAGTACGGCGACCCCGACGACCCCGCGCAGTGGGAGTTCATCAGGACGTTCTCGCCGTACCACCTGTTCGACGCCGAGCGCGAGTACCCGCCCGTGCTCTTCACGACGTCGACCAAGGACGACCGCGTGCACCCCGGGCACGCGCGCAAGCTCGCCGCGAAGATGCTCGCGGCCGGCAAGGACGTGACGTACTACGAGAACGTCGAGGGCGGGCACGGCGGCGCGGCCAACAACGCGCAGGCCGCGCACATGGCCGCGATCCACTACCGCTTCCTGCGGGAGCAGCTCGGCTGACGTACGAGCACCGACGCCGAGAGGGCGGGTCCAGGTGGACCCGCCCTCTCGGCGTCTGCGGGCGGTCGGTGACGGCCGCGCCGGCCGACCCGCGCTACGAGTGCGGCACCTGGGCCGTGATGAGCGTCCCGTCCTCGCGGCGGTTGCCCGTCAGGTCGCGCAGGCTCGGGGTGCCGTGGAGCACGGGCCCCTGGCCGTCGAGCGCGACCGTGACGGTCTCGCTCGCACCGACGTGCACGGCCTCGCCCCGCACGAGCACGTCCGCTCCCTCACCCGTCTCGCACACGAGCTCGATCGCGTCGACCGTGACCGTGACCTTGAGCCGGGAGCCGCGCAGCGTGACCCGGAACGTCAGGGACTCCCACTCCTGGGGCAGGCGCGGGTCGAAGCTGATGCGCCCGCAGTCGTCGCGCATCCCGCCGAACCCGAACGCGAGCGCCGACCAGGTGCCGCCCGCCGAGGCGACGTGCACGCCGTCGGCCGCGTTGGCGTGCCGGTTCTCGAGGTCGACGAGCAGCGACGACGTGAAGTACTCGAGCGCGAGCTCGTGGTACCCGACCTCGGCCGCGATGATCGACTGGACGACGCCCGACAGGGTCGAGTCGCCCGTGGTCAACGGGTCGTAGTACTCGAAGTCGGCGAGCTTCTCCTCGGGTGTGAACTCCGCCCCCTGGAGGAACAGCGCGAGCACCACGTCGGCCTGCTTGAGGACCTGGTAGCGGTAGATCACGAGCGGGTGGTAGTGCAGCAGCAGGGGTCGCTTGTCCGCCGGGGTGCCCGCGAGGTCCCAGATCTCCCGCTCGAGGAAGTGCGAGTCCTGCGGGTGGATGCCCAGGTGCTCGGCGAACGGGATCGACATGTGCTTCGCGGCCCGCTCCCACTCGGCGGTCTCCTCCTCGCTCACCCCGAGCCGGATCGCCAGCGCCTGGTACTCGTGCGGGGCGTCGCGCCGCATGGTCTCGAGCGTCTCCGCGGCGACCCGCAGGTTGAAGCGGGCCATGACGTTGGTGAAGAGGTTGTCGTTGACGACCGTCGTGTACTCGTCGGGTCCCGTGACCCCGTGGATGTGGAAGTAGTCGTCGCCGTTGACCCGCCAGAACCCCAGGTCGGCCCACATGCGCGCGGTCTCGACGAGGATGTCGACGCCCTCGCGCTCGAGGAAGTCGAGGTCGCCCGAGGCCCGCACATACTGCATGACGGCATAGGTCACGTCGGCGTCGATGTGGTACTGCGCGGTGCCCGCGGCGTAGTACGCCGAGGCCTCCTCGCCGTTGATCGTGCGCCACGGGAACAGCGCGCCCTGCTGCGAGAGCTGGCCCGCGCGACGGCGGGCGGCGTCGAGCATCTGGTAGCGGAAGCGCAGCGCGTTGCGCGCGTACCGCGGGCTCGTGTACGTCAGGAACGGGAGCACGTAGATCTCGGTGTCCCAGAAGTAGTGCCCGCCGTACCCGGAGCCCGTGAGCCCCTTGGCGGGCACGCCGTTGCCCTCGGCGCGGGCCGTGGCCTGGGCGAGCTGGTAGATGTTCCAGCGCACGGCCTGCTGCACCTCGAGCTGCCCGGGGATCTCGACGTCCGAGCGCGCCCAGAACTCGTCGAGCCACTCACGCTGCTCGGCGTGCTGGAACGCGATGCCCTCCTCGCGCACGCGGTCGAGCGTGCGACGGCAGCGGTCGATGAGCTCGATCGCTGGCACGCCACGCGACGTGTGGTAGGCCACGGTCTTGGTCAGACGCACGGGCTTGCCCGGCTCGGCCTGGATCCGGTAGACGTGCTTGGCCAGGTCCTCGTCCACCTGGGTGCGCACGTCGTAGGTGTTCTCGGTCACCAGGTCGTCGTCCGCGGCGACCGCGAGCGTCATGCCCGAGTTTGTGCAGCGGTAGGAGAGCACGAGCCGCTGGTCGTCGCCCCACTGCGCCTGCGGCTGGAGCACGCGCTCGGTGAACTGGTTGGCCTTGCGCGGGTCGAAGCCCTGCCCCATCGCGGCCGAGGGGACGTGGTACTCGTCCTGCCCGTCCTGGCGGTTGAGGATCTGCGACGAGATCGCGATGGGCGCCGGGTCGTCGAGCATGGTGACCTCGAACGTGAGCACGGCCAGGTGCCGCTCGACGAACGAGACCATGCGCTCGGACTTCACGAGCACGCGCTTGCCTGACGGCGTGCGCCACAGGAGCTCGCGGCGCAGCACGCCGTCGGCCATGTCGAGCGAACGGTCGTAGGTGATCAGGTCCGCGACGGGCAGCAGGAGCGGCTCGTCGTCGACGTAGAGGCGGATGATCTTGACGTCGGGGACGTTGACGATCGTCTGCCCGACCTCGGCGAACCCGTAGGCCTCCTCGGCGTGGTGGATGCGCCAGGTCTCGTGGAAACCGTTGATGAAGGTCCCCTGCGTGTGGGACTCGCGGCCCTCCTCGACGTTCCCGCGCATGCCGAGGTACCCGTTGGCGACCGAGAACAGCGTCTCGGTCACCCCGAGGTCGTGCGCGGCGTACCGGCTCTCGGTGAGCTTCCACGGGTCGGCCGGGAAACGGCTGCGGTCGATCGTGCCGTCGAAGCCGTGCTCGAACCCGCCCATCAGCGGACCTCCTCGCGGGCCGGGCGGTCGAGGACCGTCGCGTCGAGCTCGCCCAGGTCGCTCACGACGAGGTCCGCGCCGTGCTCGGTCAGGGCGTCGGCCCCGACCCCACGGTCCACGCCGAGCACGAGGCCGAAGTCGCCCGCCGCCCCGGCCTGGACGCCCGAGATCGCGTCCTCGACGACGACCGCCGCGGTCGTGGGCACGCCCAGCAGCTCGGCCGCGTACTCGTAGGTCGCGGGCGACGGCTTGCCGTCGAGGCCGTGCGCGGCCGCGACCGTGCCGTCGACGACGACCTCGAAACGGTCCGCGATCCCGGCCGCGGCCAGGACCGACGGCGCGTTGCGCGAGGACGAGACCACCGCGACCTGGGCCCCGGCGGCCGTCACGGCGTCGAGAAAGGCGATCGAGCCGGGGTACGGGGAGATGCCCTCCTCGACGAACATGCGGTTCACGATCTCGTTCTTCTTGTTGCCCAGCGCGCACACCGTGCCCTCGCCGGGCGCGTCGTCGATCGTGCCCCAGGGCAGCTCGATCCCGCGCGAGGCGAGGAAGGTCGCGACCCCGTCGAAGCGCGGCTTGCCGTCGATGTGCGCGAAGTAGTCCGCCGACGTGTACGGCGCGACCCCCCGCTCGACGCACAGGGGCGCGAACAGGCGCTCCCAGGCGCGCATGTGGACCTCGGCCGTCGGGGTCAGGACCCCGTCGAGGTCGAAGAGGACGGCGTGCAGAGCGGGCATCGCGCTCCTTCGGGAGAGTGGACGGACGAGGGAGCGCCGCGAGTTCGGCACCACTCTCCGAGCCTACGCACCGCGGGCCGTCACGGCGAAAACGAACCGGCGCAGCGGACGAACGGCAGCCCGGCTGCCGAACCCACCGTCCGGGCCACGGCAGGCCCGCGCCGCTCAGTCCTGTGCCCGCTCCGCGAGCATCTCCGCGACCCGCCCCAGGTTCCCGAGCATCGCGCGGTTCTCGTCGGTGCTCCCGAGCCGGCTCCCCGACCCCAGCCCCACGCCCCCGGCGCGAGGCGCTGCAAGGAGCGTGACGTCGTCGAGCCCCGAGGCCGGGAGACCGATCCGGCGCCACGGGACCGTCACGAGCGACGCGAGCTCGCCGAGGTTCGGCCCCGAGCACTGCGAGACCTTCGCGGGCGGCAGGCCTGCCCAGACACCGGTGCCGCGCTCGACCGCGCGCGCGACCAGCTCCCAGCCCTTCTCGTCCCAGCCCGTGCCGCGCGCGGCCAGGTCGAGGCCCACGGCGTCGGCGCCTGCGAGCACCACGGGCGCGATGCCCACCCAGGCGGGCCCCACGTGCACGACGCTGCGCGCCCCCCAGCCGCGCACGGCGTCCAGGACCCCGGTGAGGCCCTCGACGATGTCCGGTCCTTCGACCGCACGCAGGCGCGAGTACCCCGAGAAGGTCGGCAGCACGCCCGCGTTGATCTGCCCCAGGAGCGGCTCGGACACCTGGACCACGAGCTCGGCGCCGGGCACCTGACGCTGCACCTCGTCGAGGTGCGCGCGCAGCCCGACGGCGAGCGAGCCCGCCAGGTCGGCCGCCGCACCGCGGTCCGAGAGCACGCGGTCGCCCCGCGCGAGGTAGAGCTCGGCCGCGAGCGTCCACGGCCCGACGACCGACACCGCGAGCGGTCCGGAGTACCCGTGGCCCGCGATCGCGAGCGCGCCGAGGTCCTCGCGCAGGAACGCCTGCGCGCGCCGCTCGTCCATGCCGGGCCGGTCGGCGAGCTTCCAGCCGTGCGGGCCGATCTCGACGGGCAGGTCGGCGAGCAGGGTCGCGGTGCGCCCCACGCCGTCGGACCCCGGCCCCCGCTGGGGCAGGCGCACGAGGAACGGGACGGGCGTGACCCCCGTGGGCACCTCGGCGAGGTCCCCGAAGATCATCTGCTGCGCCTCGAGCACGTCGGTGCCCTCACCGCCCGGCCACGGTCCGTGCCCGCTGACTGACGTCATGACGTGAGCTCCTTGCTGTGATGTGTCGTGCCGAGAAACTGCTCTGCCGGCCGCGCTGCACGGTCCGTGGGGGGGGTATCGCGAGGATCTCACCCGCGCATCACCCGCACGAACCCTTGCGGCAGCCCTCTCTCCGAGTGAAGGGTGATGAGTATGCACCACAGACCGTGACGACGCGGTGGCCGTTGGACGACCCCGCCGGACGAGCGAGGCGGACATGAGAAGCAATCACGAGGCAGAGCCCTCGGTCGGCACGGCCCACGAGGCCGCCGCGACCAACAAGGCCACCGCGATCACCGTGCACACCCAGGCGATCCCGGGGAACCACGCGCAGGCCCTGGCGGCGCTGGTCGCCGCCGACTTCCACAACCACGACCCGGCCCCTGGGTCCTCGGGCGGGCTCGAGGGGCTCGTCGCGACCATGCACTGGTTCTCCGACGCGTTCTCCGACCAGCACGTCGAGGTCCTGCACGCCGTGGCCGAGGGCGACCTGGTCGCGCTGCACGTCGCGTTCAGCGCCCGGCACACCGGCTACTTCCGGGGCCTGGCCCCCACGGGCCGTCACTTCACGGTCCGCGAGATGCACATGCTGCGGTTCGCGGACGGCCGCGAGGCCGAGCACTGGGCGGTGCGCGACGACGCGTGGCTCGTGCGCGAGCTGAGCGAGCACCCCGTGGTGCCCACGAGCGCGGTCCTCGCCGCGACCCAGCCGGGCGCGGCCGTGGGGAGCGTCGTGCCCGTCGCGGTCTGACCCGCACCGCGCCGTCGAGCCACGCCGGGCTCAGCCCGCGAGGCTCGTGGCGCGCGCGGCCCGGTAGGCCCGCTGCACGGTCGACTGCCCGATCACGCGCGTGCCCTGGTACACGACGAGGGACTGCCCCGCGGCCACGCCGCGCAGCGTCTCGCCCGTGAGCTCGACCTCCATGCCGGCGCCCTGCGCGGACGCCGCACCGGTCGGGTCCTCGGGCGCTCCCGCCCCAGGCCCGACGACGGCGCGCACCCGGGCCGGGACCGGTACCCCGTGGGCACGCACCTGCACGGTCGCCTCGAACCAGTCCGACGCCGCGGAGGTCGACGCGTCCCAGCCCGCGCCCGCGAGGACGTCGTCCGCGAGCCACACCGACCGGTCCCCCACGATCCGGTCGACCGTGAGCAGCTCGGCGGGCCCCACGACGACGCGGTTGGAGACCGGCTCGACCTCGAGCACGTAGCGCGGCTTGCCGTCGGCCGCCGGACGGCCCAGGGCCAGACCCTTGCGCTGGCCGACCGTGAACGCGTACGCACCCTCGTGCTCGCCCAGGACCTCGCCCTCGGTGTCGACGATCTCGCCCGTGCGCGCGCCCAGGCGAGACTTCAGGAATCCCTGGGTGTCGCCGTCGGACACGAAGCAGATGTCGTACGAGTCGGGCTTGTTCGAGACCGACAGCCCGCGCCGCTCGGCCTCCTCGCGCACCTCGTCCTTGGACGCGAAGCCCCCCAGCGGGAAGATCGAGCGGGCCAGCCGCTCTGGCCCCATGACCGCGAGCACGTACGACTGGTCCTTGGCCTCGTTGGGCGAGCGGTGCAGCTCGTGGACCGTCCGGGTCACGGGCTCGCCGTCCGGCCCGGGCTCCGTGACCTCGCGCGTGAGGACCTGCGCGTAGTGCCCCGTCGCGACCGCGTCGAACCCGAGCGCGGTCGCCTTGTCGAGCAGCGCCTCGAACTTGATGTGCTCGTTGCAGCGCACGCACGGGTTGGGCGTGCGCCCGGCCTCGTACTCGGACAGGAAGTCGGCGACGACCGTGTCCTCGAAGCGCTCCGAGAGGTCCCACACGTAGTACGGGATGCCCAGGACGTCGGCCGCACGCCGCGCGTCGCCCGCGTCCTCGATCGAGCAGCAGCCGCGCGACCCGGCGCGGAACTGCTCGCGGTTGCGGGACAGCGCCATGTGCACGCCGACCACCTCGTGGCCGGCCTCGACGGCCAGTGCGGCCGCGACGGCGGAGTCCACCCCGCCGGACATCGCTGCCAGGACTCTCATGCGGGCCTCCTCGTGGTGCTCGTGGTGGTGCTCCGGCCTGCGCCCGCCGAGGACGCGAGACCTGCGGCCTGCGCGCGCGCCACGACCTGTGGCAACGCGTCCAGGAGCCGTTGCACGTCGGCGTGCGTCGACGTCGCGCCGAGCGAGAACCGCAGCGCACCGCGCGCGTCCTCCTCGGGAACGCCCATCGCGAGCAGGACGTGCGAGGGCTGCGGGACCCCGGCCTGGCACGCCGACCCCGTCGACGTCTGCACGCCCGCCGAGTCCAGCAGGTACAGCAGCGAGTCGCCCTCGCAGCCGGGGAACGTGAAGTGGGCGTTGCCGGGCAGGCGCCGCGACGGGTCGACCAGGGGGTCCGGCCCGCGCAGGACCGCGTCGGGGACGGCCGCGCGCACGCCGCGCACCAGCTCGTCGCGCAGCCCGGCCAGGTGCTCGGCCCGCTCGGCGCGCGCCCCGACCGCCTCGGTCACCGCGACCGCGAACGACCGGATGGCAGGGGTGTCGAGCGTGCCCGACCGCACACCCCGCTCCTGCCCGCCGCCGTGCAGCACGGGCGTGAGCGGCAGGCCACGCTTGGCGAGCAGTGCCCCCACGCCCACCGGGCCGCCGAGCTTGTGGCCCGTGAGGGTCAGGGCGTCGAGCCCGCTCGCGGCGAAGTCGACCGGGACCTGGCCCACGGCCTGCACCGCGTCGGAGTGCACGGGGATCCCGTAGGGGCGCGCGATCTGCACGACCTCCTGGACGGGCTGGATCGTCCCGACCTCGTTGTTGGCCCACATGACCGAGATGAGCGCGACCTCGTCCCCCTTGGTCGCGAGCTCGGCCCGCAGGGCGTCCAGGTCGAGGCGTCCCTCGTCGTCGACGGGCAGCAGCACGATCTCCGCGCCCGTGTGCTCGGCCATCCAGAACGCCGGGTCGAGCACCGCGTGGTGCTCGACCGCCGAGACGAGGATGCGCCGCCGTCGGGGCTCGGTCGTGCGACGCCCCCAGAACAGGCCCTTGACCGCGAGGTTGTCCGACTCGGTGCCGCCCGCGGTGAAGATCACCTCGCTGGGGCGCGCGCCGAGCGCCGCTGCCACGGCCTCGCGCGACTCCTCGACGACACGGCGCGCAGCCCGGCCCGCCGAGTGCAGCGAGGACGGGTTGCCGGTCGCCGTCAGCTCCGCGACGAACGCGTCGATCGCCGCCGGCGACATGGGGGTCGTCGCGGCGTGGTCGAGGTAGGCGCCGGCGCCGGGCGCGGCAGGGGTGGAGGTCATGGGGCGATCACAGTCGTCCAGTCTACGAAGGGTTCCTGGGGCTCGCTGTCACGGGGCTCGTGGGGCCGTCGGCCGACCCGTGGGATGGCGCTGGACAGCCCAGGAAAACGCGATATCTTGACAGATGCCCGATCGCTCTCGGATCCAGGTCCCCGGCTCGTTCCACGCCGCGGACCGCACCCGGGACGCCTTCGCGCGGTTCCCCCCTCAGACTCCCCTCCTCACCTTGTGAGAGTGCTACGCCCCATGCCCGACGACGTCGCGACCACCGCCGTGGTCCGCTCACCGGAGGACCCGCGCGCCCACGCGAGCGACCGGCTGCGCTGGGCGCAGCTCCCCGCCGAGCTGCGCGACGAGATCGAGGCGACCATGAACGCCCGGGTCGTGGAGGAGATCAGCGTCGTGAGCGGGTTCAGCCCGGGCATGGGCTCGCTCGTGCGTCTCTCGACGGGCGACCAGGTCTTCCTCAAGGCTGCCCGCACGCTCGACGCGCCCGAGTCCGCGGACCTGCACCGGGCCGAGGCCAAGATCTCGGTGCGCCTGCCCGCGGCCGTCCCCATGCCGCGCTTCCTGTGGGGCCACGGGGACGGTGACTGGATCGTGCTCGCGTACGAGGCGATCGACGGCTACCCGCCCCGCATCCCGTGGGACCCCGCGGTGCTCGGTCGCGTGCTCGACACGCTCGACGACCTCGCGCGCGTCCCGGGCGCGCGCCAGATCCCCCTGCCACCCGCGGGTCCCCAGCTCGCGTCGGCCACGATCGGCTGGGGCCGCGTCCAGCGCGAGCCGTACCCGCACCTCGAGCACGTCTCGCCCTGGGCCGCACAGCACCTCGACCGGCTCGTCGAGACCGAGCTGGGCGTGCTCGTCGCGTGCGAGGGCGAGTCGATCGTGCACGGCGACATGCGGGCCCAGAACCTCGCCGTGACCGACGACCACGTCTACGTCCTCGACTGGCCCCACGCCATGCGCGGGGCAGCCTGGCTCGACCTCGCGCACCTGCTCGTCACGGTCGGCGCACAGGGCGTCGAGGGAGTGTTCGAGCCCGTCGACGTCGAGATCCCGTGCGACGGCGGGCCGCCCCTCGTGCACTGGGACGACGCCGAGCGCGCCGGGGCCTGGCTCACGGCCGTGTTCGACGACCACCCGCTGGGTGCCGAGGTGCACCCCGAGGACCTGCGCTCGATCGTCGGCGGGTACGCAGGATTCTCCCTGGACACCGCGCGCCGCCCCGCTCCCCCGGGCAGGCCGTGGCTCCCGGAGAGGGCCATGGGCCAGGCGCTCGCAGGCCTCGCCTGGCTCGAGCACCTGGGACTCTGACCCGCTCCTGGGGCCTTGCTCCGCCGTCGGGCCCGGGTGACGGGGTTCCGCAGCACTCCCCGGACGCGCGGACGCCCCGGCAGGCGAGCCTGCCGGGGCGTCCGTGGTCCGTGCGAGCGGTCAGCCCTTGTGCTCCCGGATGACCTTCGCCGCCTGCGGCAGGACCTCCGCGAGGTCGCCGACGACCGCGAAGTCGGCGATCTCGAACAGCGGGCAGTCCGAGTCGTTGTTGACCGCGACGATGACCTGCGAGGCCTGCATGCCACCGCGGTGGTGCGGTGCCCCCGAGATGCCCGCGCCGATGTACAGGCGCGGCGCGATCGTCACGCCGGTCTGGCCGATGAACGTGTCGAACCAGCCCTCGTAGACCGCGTCGCGGGTTGCGCCCACGGCCGCGCCGAGCGCGTCCGCGAGCTCCTCGACCGGCGCGAAGTCACCGTCGGTGCCGCGCCCGCCGGCCACGACCGTGGCGGCCTCTGCGAGGCTCGGACGCCCGCCCTCGACGACCGGCTTCTCCTCGCGCGAGACGACCGTGACCCGCGTGGCCGAGGCCGGGACCTCGACGGGGAACCCGATGACCTCGGTCGCGACCGAGGTCTCGGCAGGCTCCGGCACGACCGAGTTGGCGCGGACCGTGAAGACCGCGACGTCCGTCGAGACCTCGCACGAGGTGTCCCACGAGCCCGCGAAGACCCGCTTGTGGCCCACGGCCTTGCCGTCCTCGGCACTGACCGCGGCCGCGTCGATCACGAGGCCCGCGCCGAGCTCGTACGCGAGGCGGGCAGCCGCCTCCTTGTTGGGGAACGTCGCCGAGAGCAGCACGACGTCGGCGTTCGCGCGGCGCACCGCGGTCGCGAGCGTCTGCGAGACGACGGCCGTCAGGTGCTCGGCGCCGGGGCTCAGGGACGTGGGCAGCTCGGCCTGGAGGACCGTGTCGACGCCGTAGGCGCCGAGCTGGGCGAGCGTCGTGACGCTCGGGCTGCCGAGCGCCACGGCCTTGGGGCGCCCGAGGCTGCGGGCGATGGTGAGGAGCTCGAGGGCCGCGGAGCGCAGCTGCGTCTCCGGGGAGTCGAGCAGGACGAGGACGTTGGTGGTCACGGTGTTCCCTCTCAGACCAGCTCGTTGCGGATGAGGAACTCGGCCAGCGCCCGGCCGCCCTCGCCCTTGTCGACGACGACCTCGACCTCGGGGCGCGGCGGGCGGGGCGTGGCGCTGAGGACGTGCGTGCGCGCACCGGCGTCGCCCACCGTGGCGGGGTCGACGCCCAGGTCCGCGAGGTCCCAGACTTCGATCGGCTGCGTGCGCGCGGCCATGATGAGCTTGAAGTTCGGGAAGCGCGGCCAGTTCGCGTGGTCCGTCACGGAGACCACGGCGGGCAGCGGCGCCGAGAGCACCTCGAGCGCGTCGTCGAGCTCGCGCGTGACCTGGGCGGTCCGCGCCTGAGCGTCGACCTCGAGCTTGCCCGCGAGCGTGAGCTGCGGCAGGTCGAGCTCGGCGGCGAGCAGCACCGGGACGACGGACCCCAGCCCGTCGAGCGCGGCCATGCCCGTGACGACCAGGTCGACCGGGCCCTCCTCCTCGAGCTTGCGGATCGCGGCGGCCAGGGTGCTGACCGTCCCGAAGTAGTCCGAGCCCGCGAGCGCCTCGTCGCTCACGCGCACCCCGCGTCCGACGCCCATCTGGTACGCCTTGCGGATCGCGGTGTCGGCCTCGGGGCCGGCCATGGTCAGGACGACGACCTCGGAGGACGCCTGCTCGTCCTCGGGCAGCGACTCGACGATCTTCAGGGCTGCCTCGATCGCGTTCTCGTCGAGCTCGTTGAGCGTCCCCTCCTCCGACGAGCGCACGACGCGGCCCTCGTCGAATCGGCGGTCGGCGTGGATATCGGGAACATACTTGACGGCGACGACGATCCTCATCGTGATGAGCTCCGTGGGTGGGCGACGGTGGACCCGGGACGAACCCGCACGCCAGGCCCCTTGCGAGGACGCGGCACAGTCGAAACCCTACCGGGCAGGGCGCCGCAGCCGGGTGAGATCTTGCGCACGACCACGTGCTGAGCACGAACCGTCCACGACCGGGCGTCACAATGGAGGGGTGCAAGCGCTTGCCCCCACCCCCCGCCCCCGCCCCTCGCACGGTCCGGTCCCGCCGTTCGGCGTCCACCTCGCCGGAGACGGCGTCGACGTGGCCGTGCTCGCGTCGCACGCGAGCGCCGTCGACCTGTGCCTGCTCGACGTCTCCCCCGACGGCGAGATCCACGAGAGGCGCGTCGCGCTCGACGGGCCGAGCTACGGCGTCTGGCACGCCCGTGTGCCCGGGGTGCGCGAGGGCCAGCGCTACGGCTTCCGCGCCCACGGCCCCTGGGACCCTGCGGCCGGGCTCCGGTACAACCCCGCGAAGCTGCTCCTCGACCCGTACGCGCGCGGGCTCGTGGGCGAGCTCGACGAGGACCCCTCGACGCGCGGGCACGTGACCGAGCGCGACGCGTCGGGCGTGCTCGTCGGCGACCCGGAGGGCCCGGCCGACCCGCGCGACTCCGCGGCCCACGTGCCGCACTCGGTCGTCGTGGCCCCGCGCACGAACCACCCGCCCGTGCGCCGCCCGCAGGTCCCCTGGGCCGACACCGTGCTGTACGAGGCGCACGTGCGCGGCCTGACCATGCAGCTCGAGGCCGTGCCCGAGCCCCTGCGCGGCACCTACGCGGGGCTCGCGCACCCTGCCACGATCGCTCACCTGCGGGACCTGGGTGTCACGACGATCGAGCTCCTGCCGATCCACGCGTTCCTGTCCGAGCCGCACCTCGTGGCCCAGGGCCTCACCAACTACTGGGGCTACTCGACGGCTGGGTTCTTCGCGCCGCACGCGCCCTACGCGACGCGCGACGCGCAGGAGGCCGGGCCGGGCGCCGTGGTCGACGAGGTCCGCGGCATGGTCCACCTGCTGCACGAGGCCGGGATCGAGGTCGTGCTCGACGTGGTGCACAACCACACGTGCGAGGGCGGGGTCGACGGGCCTCACCTGTCGTGGCGCGGCCTCGACAATCCCGTCCACTACCTGCACGACGGCGCGACGCCCGCCCGGCTGGCGGACGTCACCGGGACGGGCAACAGCCTCGACTTCCGGCGTGCCCGCGTGGTGCAGGCGACGCTCGACTCGTTGCGGTACTGGGCGCAGGAGATCGGGGTCGACGGCTTCCGGTTCGACCTCGCGGTGACCCTGGGCCGGGGGCCCGGCGGGTTCGACCCCGACCACCCGTTCCTCGTCGCGCTCCAGACCGACCCCGTGCTGAACGGGCTCAAGCTGATCGCCGAACCGTGGGACGTGGGCCCGGGCGGCTGGCGGACCGGGCAGTTCCCGGCCCCCCTGGCCGAGTGGAACGACCGCTTCCGCGGGGCCGTGCGCCAGTTCTGGCTCGCCGACCCCCGCGAGGCCTCGCACGGGCGTCTCGGCCAGGGCGTGCGCGAGCTCGCGACCCGCCTGGCAGGGTCCGCGGACCTGTTCGGTCACAGCGACCCGCCGCTGATGCGCGGACCGGTCGCATCGATCAACTTCGTGACGGCCCACGACGGCTTCACGCTCGCCGACCTCGTCGCCTACGAGCACAAGCACAACGAGGCCAACGGCGAGGGCAACCGGGACGGCAGCGACGACAACCGGTCCTGGAACCACGGCATCGAGGGGCGGCTGTCGGACGAGGACGCCACGATCCGAGGGCTCGAGCACGAGGGCTTCGAACCCGGGCTCGTGATCGCTCCCCTGCGGCGACGCTCGATCCGCAACCTCATGGCCACGCAGATCCTGGCGGCCGGCACGCCCATGCTCACGGCGGGCGACGAGATGGGCCGCACCCAGCGGGGCAACAACAACGCCTACTGCCAGGACGGGCCGCTGTCCTGGGTGAGCTGGGACCTGTCGCCCTGGCGCAAGGACCTGCTCGCGACCACGACCCACCTGCTGGCGCTGCGCCGAGAGCACGCCGCGCTGCGCAGCGACGCGTTCTTCCACGGCAGGCCGCGGCATGCCGCCGAGGACGCCGTGCCGGACCTCGCCTGGTTCGACGCGGCGGGGCGCCCCCTCGACCACGACGCCTGGCACGACCCCGGCTTCCGGGTCCTGCAGATGCTGCGCACGGGCCCGGGCGAGGGGGACAAGGACGTGCTCGTCGTGGTCAACGGGGCGCTCGACACGGTCGAGGTCACGCCGGCTGCGGTCCCGGGTCGGGGCGAGGACAGGGCAGCGGGATGCGCCTGGGAGCTCGCGTGGGACTCCGACTGGGAGCACCCGACCGAGGGCGAGCACGGGGTGGACGGCCTCGAGGACGGCGGGGGCGGCGAGGGCACGGCCTCCGCCGACCGGGCTCCGGCCGACCGGGCTCCGGCCGACCAGGCCGACCAGGCCGACCCTGCCGACTCGCCGTCCGTCCTGCTCGAGCCCCTCAGCATGCAGGTCTACGTCTCGGCCGAGCGCCCCTGAGGCCACCGAGGTAGAGGGCTGGCGTCGAGGTAGAGGTCCTGGGACCACTACCTCGACGCCTGGCCTCTACCTCGCGACCGGGCGCGGGGTCTAGTCTCTGCGCATGAGTGACAACGACGTCAGCATCCCCGACCCGACCGCACCGCGTCCCGCCCCCGGGAGCGCTCCCAGTCCCGGAGCGACCGACTCCGCCGAGGTCATCGTCGTCGGCGCGGGCCTGTCCGGGCTCGTCGCCGCGACCGAGCTCACCGCGGCGGGCCGTCACGTGATCCTCCTCGACCAGGAGCCCGCCGCGAGCCTGGGCGGGCAGGCCTTCTGGTCCTTCGGCGGGCTGTTCCTGGTCGACTCGCCCGAGCAGCGCCGCATGGGGGTCAAGGACACCCCCGAGCTCGCCCTCGACGACTGGCTCGGCTCGGCGCAGTTCGCGTCGGGGGCCGCGGAGGGCACGGGGCCGGACCGCTGGGGCTACGCCTGGGCCCGGGGTTTCGTGGACTTCGCCGCGGGGGACATGCGCTCGTGGCTGCACGGCAAGGGCGTGCGCTGGTTCCCGCTCGTCCAGTGGGCCGAGCGCGGCGGCTACCCCGCGGGCGGGCACGGTAACAGCGTGCCGCGGTTCCACGTCACGTGGGGCACCGGTCCGGGCATCCTCGAGCCCTTCGTCCGCGCGGCCCTCGACGCCAGGGAGGCCGGGCTGCTCGACATCCGCTTCCGGCACCGCGTGACCGAGCTCGTGGTGACCGACGGCGCCGTCACCGGGGTCCGGGCCGAGATCCTGGCCGACGACCCGGTCGAGCGCGGCGTGCCCTCGGTGCGCGACGTCGTGGGCGAGGTCGAGCTGTCGGCGAGCGCCGTCGTCGTCTCCTCCGGGGGGATCGGCGCGAATCACGACCTGGTCCGCGCCAACTGGCCCGCGGGTGCGGGCGTACTGCCCGAGCGCATGCTCTCGGGCGTCCCCGACTCGACCGACGGGCTCATGCTCGGCGTCACGCGTGACGCCGGCGCGGCCCTGGTCCACGAGGACCGCATGTGGCACTACCCCGAGGGCATCGCGAACCACTCGCCCGTGTGGACCCACCACGGCATCCGTATCCTGCCCGGACCCTCGTCGCTGTGGGTCGACGCGCACGGTCACCGGTTGCCCGCCCCGCTGTTCCCCGGGTTCGACGCGCTGGGCTCGCTCCAGCACGTCACGGGCCGCGCCGACGACCACTCCTGGTTCGTGCTCAACAAGGCCATCATGGAGAGCGAGTTCGCGCTCTCGGGCTCGGAGCAGAATCCCGACCTGACCGGCCGGAGCGTGCGGCTGCTGGCCCAGCGGGTGCTGCCCGGGGCGGTCGGGCCGGTCGCCCGGTTCGCGGCCGAGTCCCCCGAGTTCGTGTGGGGCGCGAACCCGACCGAGCTCGCCGCCGGGATGAACGCCCTGACCGACGCGACCCCCGGCTCGCAGGGGCACATCGACGCGGTCGAGCTCGAGCGGCTGGTCCGGCTGCGCGACGACCAGGTGCGCTCGGGCCTCGGCAAGGACCACCAGGTCGTCGCGACCGCGATGGCCCGCAAGTTCTTCGTGGACCGGGTCATCCGCGTCTCCCCGCCGCGCCCGCTCACGACGCCCAAGGACGGGCCCATGCTCGCCGTGCGGCTCTCGGTCCTGACCCGCAAGACGCTCGGCGGCCTGCACACCGACACCGACGGTCGCGTGCTGCGCCCTGACGGCTCGGTGTTCGAGGGCCTGTACGCCGCGGGCGAGGCCGCGGGGTTCGGGGGCGGGGGCGTGCACGGCCACCGGGCGCTCGAGGGGACGTTCCTCGGCGGGTGCCTGTTCTCGGGGCGGACGGTGGGGCGCGCGCTCGCGCGGAGCCTGTAGGTCCGGGGGCGGCCGCACGTCCGGCGAGGAAGGACCGCGCCCGTCACCAGTCCGCGGGCATCTGCACCGGGTCGCCCGGGCTCACGCGCGACGCGCGCAGCCCGGGCACCTCGAGCAGCGCCGCGACGAGCTCCTCGCTGCCCCCGAGGTCGGTGGCCACGGTGTCGAGCTCGGTGCACACGAACCAGGACCGGTCCTGCGGCCACCACAACGTGGGCGACTGGTGGAGCGACGCGAACGCGGCGGCCTGCGCGAGCGGCCCGTGCCACAGGTGGTAGGCGCGGTGCGGCAGCTCGAGCATCGGCGCCGCGGGGCGCTCGACCTGGTGCGCGGCCCGCAGCGCGCGCACCCGGGCCTCGGCCTGCGCCTGCGCGAGCGCGAACGAGGACCCCGGCGCGTCCCCCTCGCCCACGTCGTCGATCCCGAACGAGAGCAGGGCGAACGACGTCGAGTCCTCGGGCCGTGCCGCGTGGTCATACAGCCACCCGTACCCGGTCCACAGCGCGAAGTGGCACAGCTGGTCGCCCGTGAACGGCGCGAGGGCGTCGATCAGCAGATCCATCTGCTCGGGTCCCGACTCGTCGCTCCGACCCAGGTAGAGCGACCCGACCCCTTCCTCCTCCTCGGCCCACGCGGGCACGTCGGGGATGCGCGCGTACGCGGCGTAGCCCGACGGGACGCACGACCCGACGGTCCCCCACTCCCCCAGCCGGGGTCGGATCCAGTCGCCGGCCGACGCGTCGTCGTCCCACGCGACCCCGCCGAAGGGCGGGGGGAGGTCGGGGAGGTGAGCGACGTCGTCGGGCATGAGGCGAACGTAGCCGCGGCGAGGCCGCCCGGCCAGCGGACCGGGCTGCCGGTACGCTCCCGGCATGAACCTGCCCGACGGCGCCGCTCCCCCCGGTCCCCCGGCCGGCGGTCCGGGAACGGCCGAGCTCGACGTCGCCGGCTGCGAACGCGTCCTGCGACGCAACGGTCTGCCCCTGCTCCTCGAGGACCACTCGGCGCGCCGCGACGTGTTCGGCCGGTCGGCCCCCTTCCTCGTCGTCGTGCTGCTGCTCGAGCTCACGGGCGCCGTGAACGGCGGGTGGACGTGGTGGGGCAACCTGCTCGCCGTGGCCGGCGGCGCGGTGCTGATCGCCGCGGCCTACGTGGGGCTCAACGTGCTGCGCGGCAGGCACTGGTCGACGCTGCCGCAGGACGTCGGCGGGCCCGAGCTCGCGTTCTTCGTGCTCGTGCCGGCCGTGCTGCCCGCGGTGTTCGGGGGCGAGTGGGGGGCCGCGCTCGTCACGGCCGGCGGGAACCTGCTGCTCCTGGGGCTCGTGTGGGTCGTGGTCGCGTACGGCGTCGGCTCGTCGCTGTGGTGGGGGCTCGCGCGCATCGTCGACGAGCTCGGGGCGTCGCTCGTGCGGCTCGTGCGGCTCCTGCCGCTGCTGATGGTCTTCTCCCTCGTCCTGTTCTACAACGCCGAGGTGTGGCAGGTCTTCAGCCGGACCGGCGGGGCCGCGGGCGTGATCCTGGGGACGTTCTTCGCCGGGCTCATCGTGCTGTTCGTGGGGCTGCGCCTGCCGACCGAGGCCCGGAACGCCCTGCGCGCGGCCGCCGACGGGGTGCCGGGGGCCGCGGCGCTCCCGCCGCTGACCCGCAGCCAGCGGTTCAACGTGGCCGCGATGATCGGCGTCTCCCAGCTCCTGCAGGTGCTCGTGGTCAGCGCCGGCATGGGGCTCTTCTTCGTCGCGCTCGGCACACTGACCGTGACGCCCGAGGTCATGGACCTGTGGGGCATCGACGGGCAGCGCGTGCTGCTCACGTTCGACCTGTCGGGGAGCCCGCTCGTGGTCACGCAGACCCTCGTGCGGGTGTCGGTCGCGATCGCGACGTTCACTGGCTTGTACTACGCGATCTCGGTCCAGGTCGACGCGGTGTACCGCGAGGAGTTCGTCGAGGGGATCGGGGAGCAGCTGCGGGAGGTGCTTGCGACGAGGGTGCGGTACCTGGGGCTGCTCGGGGGCGCTTCTGCGTCGAGGCGCGAGGCAGAGGGCTGACGTCGAGGGTGACGTGTTCCGTCGAGATAGAACCTACTGCGTGAGGTAGAACGCGCTGCGTACTACTTCGACCAGGACGTTCTACTTCGCCCCCCGGTTGTCCACAGATACCCAGTCGCCCCACCCCATGCCTTCGATCACGGGCACGCTGAGCAACATGGCACGACCAGAAACCACTCGTCAGGTCCCGCCCGCGCTGCGCTACGAACCGGCGACCCGGGCTCGGCTCGAGAGGAGCCGACGCGCCGGACAGGTGGTGCGTGTCCGCCCAGGGGTCTACCTGCCGCTCCCGACCGGCGAGGGGCACGCACGGCGACGCGAGGCCGAGGTGCTCGCGAGCGTGCGAGGAGTCGTGGAGAGGCTCGCCACCTCCTACTGGCTGAGCCACGAGACAGCAGCCCTCCTGTGGGGGTGCTGGACCTGGCGGCTGGGGCGGCTGGTCCATGTGACACAGCTTGCGAATCCCAGCGTGCGCCGCGACTCCGACCCGGCCACCCGACGGCACTGGACGGCTTTGCCAGAGCGTGACCGGCACGACCTGGACGGTATCCCGGTCACCTCTCTGGAGCGGACCGTGGTCGACTGCGCTCGTTCGCTGCGGCCGTCCAGCGCCCTGGTCGTCGCCGACTCTGCGCTGCGTCTCGGTGCCGACGTCCGGCTGCTCGACCAGATCCTCGACGAGTCGGCAGGAAAGCGCGGGGTGATCCAGGCGAGGCAGGTCCTCCAGCTTGCCGATGCCCGGTCGGAGTCCCCCGGTGAGACCCTCGTGCGCTGGTTTGCTCTCGACGCCGGCCTCCCGCCGCTCGTCCCCCAGTTCTGCGTCAAGACCTGGCGCGGCGAGTTCCGGCTCGACCTCGCCTGGCCCGAGCTTCGCGTCGGGCTCGAGTTCGACGGCGTGGTCAAGTACGCCGGTGGTATGGGCGACCCTGCAGGACGCCTGCTCGCCGAGAAGAAGCGCGAGGACGCGCTTCGAGAGGCAGGGTGGACGATCCTTCGCGTGACCTGGGAGGACCTGAAGGATCCAGAACGCCTCGTGGGTCGGCTCCGTGCGGCCAGACGGCTGGCTCGCGAACGTGCGAGGTAGAACGCGCCGCGTGAAGTAGAACGTAGGGGGTTCTACCTCGCGCAGCGCGTTCTATCTCGACAGCGTTCTACCTCGGCAGCACAGCCGGTCAGGCGTTCGCGACCAGCCCCAGCTCCGCGACGCTCGCGAGCCCCTCGTGCTGGGGGACGATCCGCACGGTGTACCCGAACGGACCCGACGCCTCCAGCCGCACCGACCCGGCGAACGCCGCCCGCCCCGCCTCGTACGTCTCGGCGAGCTCGAGCGGCTCGGCCGTGAAGGTCTCGATCACGTCGGCCTCGGTCACGCGACCGTGGACCACCTGGACCTCGACGTCGCCGGGCTGCAGGTCGCCGAGCGACACGTAGGCCTTGACCGTCAGGAGGTCGCCGACCTGCGGGACCTCGCGGATGCCGCTCGACTCGACGTGGTCCACCCGGACGCGCGACCAGTCGCCGCGCACGTGCTGCTTCCACGCCGCGAGCTCGCGAGCGGGCTCGAAGCCCGGGGCGTTGAGCGTGCGCCCGGCGACCGCCGCGGGCCCGTACAGGCGGTGCACGTAGTCGGCGACCATGCGCGTGGCCTGAACCTTGGGGCCCAGGGTCGCGAGCGTGTGCCGCACCATCTGGAGCCAGCGCCCCGGCACGCCCTGCTCGTCGCGGTCGTAGAAGCGCGCGGCGACCTGGGTCTCGATGAGGTCGTAGAGCGCGGCCGCCTCGAGGTCGTCACGACGCTCGGTGTCCTCGACGCCGTCCGCCGTGGGGATGGCCCAGCCGTTCTCGCCGTCGTACCACTCGTCCCACCACCCGTCGAGGATGGACAGGTTGAGCCCGCCGTTGAGCGCGGACTTCATGCCCGACGTGCCGCTCGCCTCGAGCGGGCGCAGCGGGTTGTTGAGCCACACGTCGCAGCCCGGGTAGAGCGACTGCGCCATGCCGATGTCGTAGTTCGGCAGGAACACGATGCGCCCACGCACGTCGGCCTCGTCCGTGAACCGGACGAGCTGCTGGATGAGCCGCTTGCCCTGGTCGTCGGCGGGGTGGGACTTGCCGGCGACGATGAGCTGGACGGGCCGCTCGGGGTCGAGCAGCAGCGAGCGCAGGCGCTCGGGGTCGCGCAGCATGAGCGTGAGCCGCTTGTAGGTGGGCACGCGGCGCGCGAACCCGATGGTCAGGACGTCGGGCGAGAGTGCGTCGTCGACCCAGCCGAGCTCGGCGGGGCTGGCCCCGCGCTCGCGCCAGGACCTGCGCAGCCGGTTGCGGGCCTCGTCGACGAGCTGCCCGCGCAGCTCGCGGCGCATGTCCCACAGCTCGGCGTCGGTCACCGCGTCGGGGTTCAGCCAGCCCGACGACGCGGCGTCGGCCGTGAGCTCGTCGAGCCCCAGCTTCTCGGCCTCGAGCGCAGCCATCCTGGGGTCGACCCACGTGGGTGAGTGCACGCCGTTGGTCACCGACGTGATGGGGACCTCGCGCGAGTCGAAGCCCGGCCACAGCCCGTTGAACATGCCGCGCGAGACCTCGCCGTGCAGGAGCGAGACGCCGTTCGCGCGCCCGCCCAGGCGCAGGCCCATGACGGCCATGTTGAAGACCGTCGGGTCCCCGCCGTCGTAGTCCTCGGCGCCGAGCGAGAGGACCTGCTCGACATCGATGCCGGGGATCTGGTTGTCCCCGCCGAAGTACTGCGAGACGAGGTCCCGGCCGAACCGGTCGATGCCCGCGGGCACGGGCGTGTGGGTCGTGAAGACCGTCGCGGCCCGTACGGCCTCGAGGGCCGCGTCGAACGTGAGGCCCGCGCCCGTGACGAGCTCGCGGATGCGCTCGACGCCCAGGAACCCGGCGTGCCCCTCGTTGGTGTGGTAGACCTCGGGCTCGGGGGCCCCCGTCAGCCGTGACCACAGGCGCAGCGCGCGCACACCGCCCACGCCGAGCAGCAGCTCCTGCTGGAGCCGGTGCTCGCCGCCGCCGCCGTAGAGGCGGTCGGTGACCTTGCGGGCGGCCTCGTCGTTGCCCGGCACGTTGGAGTCGAGCAGCAGCAGCGGCACACGGCCGACCGCCGCGACCCACACGTGCGCGTGCAGGACGCGCCCGCCGGGCAGGTCGATCGAGACGCGCGCGGGGGTGCCGTCGTCCTCGCGCAGGATGGTCAGCGGCAGCCCGTCCGGGTCGAGCAGCGGGTAGGTCTCGACCTGCCAGCCGTCGCGTGTGAGGGACTGGCGGAAGTAGCCCGCGCCGTAGAGCAGCCCGACGCCGACGATGGGCACGCCCAGGTCGGACGCGCTCTTGAGGTGGTCGCCCGCGAGGATGCCGAGCCCGCCCGAGTACTGCGGCAGCACCGAGGTGATGCCGTACTCCGGGGAGAAGTAGGCGATCGCCGCAGGGAGCGCCTCGCCCCCCGCGACCTGCTGCTGGTACCACAGTGGGTCCTGGAGGTACCGGTGCAGGTCCGCTGCGGCCGCGCGCACGCGCTCGACGAAGCCGTGGTCGGCTGCGAGCGCCGCGAGCCGGTCCGGCCCGAGCGCTCCCAGCAGCGCCACGGGGTCGCGCTTCACGGAGTCCCACAGCTGCGGGTCGATCCCGGAGAAGAGCTCGCGCGTGGGGGCGTGCCAGGACCAGCGCAGGTTGAGGGACAGCTCGTCGAGGTCGTGCAGCTCGGCGGGCAGGACGGTGCGGACGGTGAAACGTCTGATCGCTCTCACGGGTCCGACAGTACGCAACAGTCGGTCGCGGCACACCCCCTGCCCACCACCTCTCTGTAACGCTTGCATGAACTTTCACCCGCCTGTCGGGCGACGAGCGGGTGGAGGTTCGGCGCCACACCCGCTCTGTGGGTGCCGCTCACGGCCCACGCTCGATACCTTGTGCAGGTGCCTGAGAACCTCGCGACCCCCGCGACCGCCCGCCCGAACGCGTCCGCCGTCGCCTCCACGACCGCGTCCCCCCGCAGGACGAGCACGGTGCCCCCTACGGCGCCCCGCCCGGTCCCCCCGGTGGCTCCCCGGCAGGCTCCCCCGATCGCGCCGGCCGCCCCGATCGGTCGCATCCCGGTCCTCGACGTCTCCCCCGTCGTCGAGGGCGGGCGCTGGCCCGCCAAGGCCGCGGTCGGCGAGGTCGTCCCGGTCGAGGCCACGGTGTTCCGCGAGGGGCACGACGCGGTCGCGGCGACCGCGGTGCTCGTCGCCCCGGACGGCAGCGACCACTCGTGGGCGCACATGGTCGACGTGGCCCCGGGCCTCGACCGCTTCCGCGCGACGCTCTCGCCCGACGCCCCGGGCGCCTGGTCGTTCCGCGTCGAGGCGTGGTCCGACCCGTACGGCACCTGGGCGCACGACGCCGCGATCAAGGTCGCGGCGGGCATCGACGTCGAGCTCATGCTCGCCGAGGGCGTCGCGCTCTTCGAGCGCATCACGGCCCTGGCGGGGCTGAGCCCGCAGGACGCGAAGACCCTGCACGACGGCGCAGCCGCCCTCGCGGACCCGTCTCGCCCCTCGCCGGCTCGTCTCGCGGCGGCCCTGTCGCCCGAGGTGCGCGACGCCCTGGCCCGCATCCCGCTGCGGGACTTCGTGACGCCGTCGGGCACGTACCCGCTCGTGGTGGACCGGCCGCTCGCCCTCGCCGGGGCCTGGTACGAGATGTTCCCCCGCTCCGAGGGCGCGCGACGCCTCAAGGACGGGACCTGGCGGTCGGGCACGTTCACGAGCGCCGCGCGGCGCCTGCCCGCGATCGCCGCCATGGGCTTCGACGTGGTCTACCTGACGCCCGTGCACCCCATCGGCACCGCGCACCGCAAGGGTCGCAACAACTCGCTCACCGCGCTCCCGGGCGACCCGGGGTCGCCCTACGCGATCGGCTCGAAGGACGGCGGGCACGACGCGATCCACCCCGAGCTCGGCAGCGAGCGGACCTTCAAGGCCTTCGTGAAGGAGGCCCGCCGCCTGGGCATGGAGGTCGCGCTCGACCTCGCGCTCCAGTGCTCGCCCGACCACCCCTGGGTCACCGAGCACCCCGAGTGGTTCACGACGCGCGTCGACGGCTCGATCGCCTACGCCGAGAACCCGCCCAAGAAGTACCAGGACATCTACCCGCTGAACTTCGACAACGACCCGGCGGGCATCTACGCCGAGGTGCTGCGCGTCGTGCGGGTCTGGATCGCGCGCGGTGTCACGGCGTTCCGGGTCGACAACCCGCACACCAAGCCGCTCGAGTTCTGGGAGTGGCTGCTGGCCGAGGTCCGCGCCACCCACCCGGAGGTGATCTTCCTGTCGGAGGCGTTCACCAAGCCCGCGATGATGCTCACGCTCGCGCACATCGGGTTCCACCAGTCGTACACGTACTTCACGTGGCGCAACGAGAAGACCGAGCTCGCGGAGTACCTCGCCGAGGTCTCGGGGCCGGCCGGCTCCTCCATGCGTCCGAGCTTCTGGCCCACGACGCACGACATCCTGCCGCCGTACCTGCAGCACGGCGGCGTCGCCGGGTTCGCGGTGCGGGCCGTGCTCGCGGCCCTCGGCTCGCCCACCTGGGGGATCTACTCGGGCTACGAGCTCGTCGAGAACGTGCCGCGCCCCGGCGTCGAGGAGCAGATCGACAACGAGAAGTACGAGTACAAGCCGCGCGACTGGGCGCTCGCGGAGGAGATCGGCATCTCGACCCTCCTCACGCGGCTCAACGAGGTGCGCCGCGAGCACCCCGCGCTGCGTCAGCTCCGCAACCTCACGATCCACCCCACGAGCAACGACCAGGTCCTCGCGTTCTCGCGTCACCTGCCGGCGCGCGTGTCCCCGGCCGGGACGCCCGAGCCCGCGGACACCGTGATCGTGGTCGTCAACCTGGACCCGTGGGGCACGCAGGAGTCCATGGTCCACCTCGACCTCGCGGCGCTGGGCGTGCCGGCCGAGCACGGGCAGTTCGTCGCGCACGACCTCCTGAGCGGTACCTCGTACGGGTGGGGGCAGGACGTGTACGTGCGGCTCGTGCCGCAGGAGCAGGTCGCGCACGTCATCCACGTGGGCGCGCCGTGACGGCGCCCCCGTACCTGTCGTCCCCCGGGGGCCAGGGGCCGTCCGCCACGTCGGGCGGAGTGCCGGGCGGCACCTCGGGCGGTGCCGCCCGGGACGGGCACGCCGCCGGCCCGGCTCCCGTCGCGCCCGCGACGGCCCCTGCTCCCCTGCCCGTGGGCGCACTGCCTCCCCAGCGACAGCCGGCCGCGCCCCTGGCGCAGCGCGGGGGCCTGTCCGACGACCCCTCCTGGTACCGGACCGCGGTGTTCTACGAGGTCCTGGTCCGCGCGTTCTCGGACTCGTCGGGCGACGGCTCGGGCGACCTGCGCGGGCTCATCGAGCGGCTCGACTACCTCCAGTGGCTCGGGATCGACGCCCTGTGGCTGCCGCCGTTCTACCCCTCGCCCCTGCGCGACGGCGGGTACGACGTGGCCGACTACACCGCGATCGCGGGCCAGTACGGCTCCATGTCCGACTTCACCGAGCTCATCGCCGAGGCCCACTCGCGCGGCATCCGGATCGTGATCGACCTGGTCATGAACCACACGAGCGACCAGCACCCGTGGTTCCAGGCCTCGCGCGCCGACCCCGAGGGCCCCTACGGCGACTTCTACGTGTGGAGCGACGACAACACGCGCTACCAGGACGCGCGCATCATCTTCGTGGACACCGAGACGAGCAACTGGACGTTCGACCCGGTGCGGCGCCAGTACTTCTGGCACCGGTTCTTCTCGCACCAGCCGGACCTCAACTTCGAGAACTCGCGCGTCGCGGACGCCATGCTCGACGTGACGCGGTTCTGGCTGCAGGTGGGCGTGGACGGGTTCCGGCTCGACGCGGTCCCGTACCTGTTCGAGGCCGAGGGCACCAACTGCGAGAACCTGCCCGAGACGCACCGGTTCCTGCGGCGCGTGCGCGAGATGGTCGACACCGAGTTCCCCGGCCGGATCATCCTCGCCGAGGCCAACCAGTGGCCCGCGGAGGTCGTGGACTACTTCGGCACCGAGGAGGAGCCGGAGTGCCACATGTGCTTCCACTTCCCCGTGATGCCGCGCATCTACTACGCGATCAAGGACCAGCGGGCCAACCAGATCGTGGACATCCTGCGCGACACCCCGCCCATCCCGGCGGGCGCCCAGTGGAGCACGTTCCTGCGCAACCACGACGAGCTCACGCTCGAGATGGTCTCGACCGAGGAGCGCGCGTCGATGTACGGGTGGTACGCCCAGGACCCGCGCATGCGCGCGAACGTCGGCATCCGCCGCCGCCTGGCCCCGCTCCTGGACAACTCGCGCAAGGAGATCGAGCTCGCGCACGCGCTGCTCCTGTCGCTGCCCGGCAGCCCGTGCCTGTACTACGGCGACGAGATCGGGATGGGCGACAACATCTGGCTGCCCGACCGCGACGCGGTCCGCACGCCCATGCAGTGGACGCCGGACCGCAACGCGGGCTTCTCGACGGCCGACCCGGGCAAGCTCTACCTGCCGCCGATCCAGTCGCTCGTGCACCACTACGGCTACGTCAACGTCGAGGGCCAGCTCGCACAGCCCACGTCGCTGCTGCACTGGGTCCACGGGATGCTCGCGGTGCGCCGCCTGCACCCCGCGTTCGGCGACGGCGCGCAGGTCACGCTCAGCACCGACAACGACGCGGTGCTCGCGTTCCTGCGCCGCAACGAGGCCGAGACGATCCTGTGCGTCGCGAACCTCGCGTCCACGGCGCGCACCGCCACGATCCACCTGCCCGAGCACGCGGGGGCGACGCTCACCGACGTGTTCGGCGGGGCACCGTTCCCCCCGGTGGGCGAGGACGGCGACGTCGTGATGACATGGGGGTCGAGGGACTTCTACTGGCTCACGGTGTCGTAGATGCCGACGTCGACGGTGTCGTAGGGACCGGGCCGGCAGCCCTCGCCCGGACGGCAGAAGGAGCTGACGTGGTGCCGAAGACCGTCTCGTCCCCGCCCGTCGCGTCCCGCCACGGACCGCTCGGGTCGCCGCAGCGCGCCCCGGTGCCCGACGCGCGCCTGCTGGGGCTGCTCGACGCATGGCTGCCGGCCCAGCGCTGGTACCCCGTCAAGGGGCTCGCGGTGCGCCACGTCCCGTGGCTGAGCTACGCGCTCACCGATCGCTGCACGCTGCACCTGCTGCGCGTCGTGGGCGAGGGCCTCGACCTCGTGATCCAGGTCCCGCTCGTGCTCACGCCCGCGGGTCGGCTCGCGGCCTCGGGCGAGCCGGCCTCTCCCGACGCCGGGCCCGCCACGGGCGCCCAGGACCCGGCTCGCACGCCCCTGCCGGGCTTGGTCGGCTTCGTCCCGGGCCCGCCCGCCCGGCCCGGGGACCCGCTCGGCGCGCCGCTCGCGGTGCACGACGGCGCCACGCACCCCGACCTGTGGGTGGCCCTCCTCGCGGCGCTCGAGCCGGCTGAGGGTGACCGTGCGGGAGGACCGGGCGAGAGCCCGGACCTGGCCGGGGCCCGGACGGTCGGCGGCGAGCAGTCCAACACGTCGGTGATCCTGCCCGGCGTCGTGGGGGGCTCGATCCTCAAGATCCTGCGGACGGTCGCGATCGGCAAGCACCCCGACGTCGTGGTCCCGGACGCGCTCGCGCGGGTCGGGTGGACCGGCGTCCCTCGCCCGCTCGGCTGGGTCGAGGCCTCGTGGGACGCGGTCGACGTCCCCGGCCGACCCGCCGGGCCGGGCGCGCCGGGCCCAGGGCCGGCGGCCGGGCAGGCCGGGGCGACCGCACGGACGGCGCACCTCGCGATCCTCAGCGAGCTCGTGACCGACGCCCAGGACGGGTTCGAGCTCGCGTGCGCCTACGCGTCCCAGGACCGGTCGTTCGCCGATCTCGCGGCCGACCTCGGCGCGACGCTCGCGAGCATGCACGGCGCGCTGCGCGTGGCCCTGCCGACCGGGCCACCGCTCGAGGCGGGCTGGCTGCTGGGCGACCTGCGCCGTCGGGCCCGTGAGGCCTGCGCGGGCTCGATCCCGCTCGCACGGCGTGCCCCGCTCGTCGAGGCGTTCCTCGACCAGGTCGGCGAACGCCTGGCGCGCGACGACGCTCCCCCGCCCCTGCTCCAGGCGATCCACGGTGACATGCACCTGGGCCAGGCGCTGCACGCGCGCGGCGACGGCTGGAAGATCCTCGACTTCGAGGGCGAGCCCCTGCGGCCCGTGTCCGAGCGCACGCGCCCGGACCTGCCGCTGCGCGACGTCGCGGGGATCGTGCGCTCGCTCGACTACGCGGCGGCGGTCGGCGGTGCCCGCTCACCTCGCTGGACGACGACGGCGCGCACCGCGTTCGTCGAGGGCTACCGGCGGGCCGTGGGCGAGGACGACGGGACGGCCGGGCTCTCGCTCGCGACGACCGAGGCCCTGCTGCGGGCGCTCGTCCTCGACAAGGCCCTGTACGAGGTCGTGTACGAGTCGCGCAACCGGCCCGCGTGGGAGCCGATCCCGCTCACGGCCGTGGACCGGCTGCTGGGCGGGCGGTAGGCAGGGCAACGCACGACGCCCGTTCCCCGGTGTCGCCGCACGCACCGGTGCGACCGGGAGCGACGCGCCCCGAGGCATGATGGTGCCGCGGTTCGACGACGATCCCTCACCCTTGGAGCCACCCGTGACCTCGGCCCCCGCCTCCCCCACCCCGACGGCGCTCGACGGCGACACGTCTCCCCTGCGGAGCCTCGAGCGCCGCGAGCTGCACACGGGCTGGACCGTGCGGGCCGTGGCCGGCCCTGTCCCGGCCCACCTCGCCGCACGCCTCGACGCCCCGGTCCCCGCGACCGTCCCCGGCACGGTGCACACCGACCTCGTCACGGCCGGGATCGTCCCCGACCCCTACCTCGACGACAACGAGCACGTGCTCGCCTGGATCGGTCGCTGCGACTGGGAGTACCGCACGACCTTCGAGTGGTCCCCGGACGGCCACGAGCGCCACGACCTGGTCGCCGACGGGCTCGACACCGTCGCCGCCGTGAGCCTCAACGGATACCTGCTCGCCGAGACCGCGAACCAGCACCGCACCTACCGCCTGCCGGTCGACGAGCACCTGCGACCGGGCACCAACGAGCTCGTCGTCCGGTTCGCCTCGCCGCTCGCGTACGCCGCGGCGCAGAGCGTGGCCATGAGCTACCGCCCGCACACCAATCCCCACCCGTTCAACGCGATCCGCAAGATGGCGTGCAGCTTCGGGTGGGACTGGGGCCTGGAGACCGCGACGTCAGGCATCTGGCGTCCCCTCGCGCTCGAGGCGTGGTCGGGCGCCCGGCTCGCGGCCGTGCGGCCCGTGGCGACGGTCGAGGGCTCGGCGCACACACCGCCCGCTGCCGACGCCCCGGTCGCGGCACGCCTCGCCGTCCACGTCGACCTCGAGCACGCGGTGCGCGCCGAGGGGAGCGGCGGCGCGGCCGTCGAGATGCCTGCTGCCGTCGACGTCCGGGTCGCGGTCCACGTCGCGGGTCTCGTGACGACCGCCCTGGTCCCGGCGGGTGCCACGTCCGCGGTCGTCGACGTCGACCTCCCGGCCGTGCGGCGCTGGTGGCCGCGCGGGTTCGGCGAGCAGCCCCTGTACGAGGTCACGGTCGAGCTCCTGGCCGACGCCGGCGGCTCCGTCGTCGTCGCCCCCTTCCCGACGACCGAGCCGACCACCTCCCCGGCTGCCGCCGCACCGCGCGAACCGCGCGCCGTCGTCGGGCCCCTCGACGTGCGACGCCACCGCGTGGGCTTCCGCACCGTCCGCCTCGAGATGGAGCCCGACGAGCACGACGGAGAGCCCGGCACGTCCTTCCGGTTCGTCGTCAACGACCAGCCCGTGTTCGTGCGCGGCGCCAACTGGATCCCTGACGACGCGTTCCCGCACCGCGTCACGCGCGAGCGGTACGCCGCGCGGATCGCCCAGGCCGAGCAGGCGAACATCAACCTGTTGCGGGTCTGGGGCGGCGGGATCTACGAGGCCGACGACTTCTACGACCTGTGCGACGAGCGCGGCATCCTCACGTGGCAGGACTTCCTGTTCGCGTGCGCGGCCTACGCCGAGGAGGACGAGGCCGAGGTCCGTGACAACGTGGTCCGCCTGGCCCCGCACCCGAGCCTCGTGCTGTGGAACGGCAACAACGAGAACCTGTGGGGCTTCCACGACTGGGACTGGCAGCCGCGCCTCCAGGGCCGCACGTGGGGCCTGGGCTACTACACCGGGCTGCTGCCCGCGCTGCTCGCGGAGCTCGACCCGGGCCGCCCCTACACGCCGGGCAGCCCGTGGTCGGGGACGCTCGAGCTGCACCCCAACCTCGACGCGCACGGCTCGGTGCACCTGTGGGACGCGTGGAACCGCCAGGGCTACGAGGTGTACCGCGACCACGTCGCGCGCTTCGTCGCCGAGTTCGGCTGGCAGGGCCCGCCCACCTGGTCGACGCTGCGCGACGCCCTGTCGGACGACCCGCTCACGCCCGAGTCGCCCGGGATGCTCGTGCACCAGAAGGCCGCGCAGGGCAACGACAAGCTGACCGACGGCCTGCTCCCCCACTTCGCGCTGCCCGACGACATGGACGACTGGCACTGGGCCATGTCCCTCAACCAGGCGAACGCCCTGACGGTCGGGATCGAGCACCTTCGCTCGTGGAGCCCGGTCTGCATGGGCTCTGTCGTCTGGCAGCTCAACGACTGCTGGCCCGTCACGTCGTGGGCCGCGGTCGACGGCGCGGGTCGCGCCAAGCCGTTGCTGTCCGCGCTCCGGCACGCGTACCGGGACCGCCTGGTCACGCTCCAGCCCCGCAGGCCCGACGGCGGCGCACCCGTCCCCGGTGGCCCCTCGGTCCTCGCGGTGGTCGTCGTCAACGACTCGCCCGACGCCTGGGGCGGGACGCTCGTCCAGCGCCGCGTGCGCTACGACGGGACGGTCCTCGCGGAGACGAGCGCCGTCGTCGGGCTGGCGCCGCGCGAGACGCGCACGCTCCTGCTGCCCGACGACGTCGCGACGGCCGCGAGCGCGCGCGACGAGCTGGTCGTCGCGACCCTGGGCGACGAGCTCGGGCTGTGGTTCTTCGCCGAGCCGCGCGACAGCGCGCTCACCGGCTCCGGCCCGGACGCCTCGGTGCGGGTGCTGGAGCGGGCGGGCGACCCGCCGCTCCCCGTGCCCGGGTCCCTGCGGACCGCCGCCCGCTCGACCGGACCCGCGCACCGCTACGAGGTCGCCGTCACGGCCCGCGAGCTCACGCGCGACGTCGCGCTGCTGGCCGACAAGGTGCACCCCGACGCGACCGTGGACGACCAGCTCGTGACGCTCCTGCCCGGCGAGAGCGTCACGTTCACCGTGACCTCCCCCGCGGCCCTCGACACCGACGCACTGGTCGCCCGCAGCGTGCTGCGCTCGGCCAACCAGCTCGTCCCGGGCACCGGCACCCCGCGCGGTGACGCGTGACTCCACCCGCCGACCGCGACCCTGACCGCAGCCTCTCGACCCCCGCGCCGCCCCTCGGCCCGGGTGAACCCGGGCCGCCGCGACGGCGGCGCGGCGCGGGGAGTGCACAAGCAGCCCGGCGACGTGGAAAGGTTGGGCCATGACCGGGTCATCGACACCTCCGAGCTCCCTCCCACCGCTCCCCGTCGTCCCTGCCGATCCCGCGGCGCTCGCGGCCGTCGCGCAGGGACGGTCCTTCGACCCGCACGGGGTCCTCGGCCCGCACCTGACGGCCGTCCCGCTCCCCGGCGGCCGCACCGGCGGCGCGGCCACGGTGCGCGTCCTGCGCCCGCTCGCCGACGAGGTCACGATCGTGACCCTTGACGGCGAGTTCGCCGCGACGCACGAGCAGGACGGGATCTGGGTCGCGGTCGTGCCCGCCGCGGTCGACGAGCCGCTCGGCGCCGACGCCCAGGCGGCGCCCGTGCTGCACGCCCCGGACTACCGGGTCCGCGCGCGCTACGGCGAGACCACGACCCTCCAGGACGACCCCTACCGGTTCCTCCCGACCCTCGGCGAGGTCGACCAGCACCTGCTGCGCGAAGGCCGCCACGAGGAGCTGTGGACGGTCCTGGGTGCCAACCCCACGACCTACCCGAGCGTCCTGGGCGAGCCCGGCTCCCCCGGCACCACGAGCGGCACCGCGTTCGCGGTCTGGGCCCCCAACGCGCGCGCCGTGCGCGTCATCGGCGACTTCAACCACTGGCAGGGCACGACGCACGCCCTGCGCGCTCTGGGCGACACCGGGGTCTGGGAGCTGTTCGTGCCCGGGATCGGCCCCGGCACGCTCTACAAGTACGAGATCCTCACCCCTGGCGGGACGTGGCTCCAGAAGGCCGACCCCCTGGCCAAGGGCACGCAGGTCCCGCCCGCGAACGCGAGCGTCGTGGTCGAGTCCCGGCACGAGTGGACCGACGCCGAGTGGATCGCCGAGCGCACGGCCCGCGACCCGCACACCGGTCCCGTGAGCATCTACGAGGTGCACCTGGGCTCCTGGCGGCAGGGGCTGAGCTACCGCGAGCTCGCGGAGCAGCTCACCGCGTACGTCCTCGAGACGGGGTTCACGCACGTCGAGCTCATGCCCGTGGCCGAGCACCCCTACGGCGGCTCGTGGGGCTACCAGGTCACGAGCTACTACGCCCCGACCTCGCGGTTCGGGCACCCCGACGACTTCCGCCACCTCGTCGACACGCTGCACCGCGCCGGGATCGGCGTGATCCTCGACTGGGTCCCCGCCCACTTCCCCAAGGACGAGTGGGCGCTCGCGCGGTTCGACGGCACCCCGCTCTACGAGCACCCCGACCCGCTGCGCGGTGAGCAGCCCGACTGGGGCACGTACGTGTTCGACTTCGGGCGCAACGAGGTGCGCAACTTCCTCGTCGCCAACGCGACCTACTGGTTCGAGGAGTTCCACGTCGACGCGCTGCGCGTCGACGCCGTCGCCTCGATGCTCTACCTCGACTACTCGCGCAACCCCGGCCAGTGGCACCCCAACGTGCACGGCGGGCGCGAGAACCTCGAGGCCATCGCGTTCCTGCAGGAGACCAACGCGACGGCCTACCGCCGCACGCCCGGCGTCATGATGATCGCCGAGGAGTCCACGGCCTGGCCGGGCGTGACGCGCCCCACCGACGCGGGCGGCCTCGGGTTCGGGCTCAAGTGGAACATGGGCTGGATGAACGACTCCCTGCGCTACGTCGCCGAGGAGCCCATCAACCGGCGCTACCACCACCACGAGATCACGTTCTCGATGGTCTACGCCTACTCCGAGCAGTTCGTCCTGCCCATCAGCCACGACGAGGTCGTGCACGGCAAGGGCTCGCTCTACGGCAAGATGCCCGGCGACGACTGGCAGAAGCGGGCGGGCGTCCGCTCGTTCCTCGCCTACCAGTGGTCCCACCCCGGCAAGCAGCTGCTCTTCATGGGCTGCGAGATCGCGCAGCACGCCGAGTGGAACGAGGCCGCGAGCCTCGACTGGGCGGGGCTCGGCGACCCCGGCAAGGCCGGGGTGCAGCGCCTCGTGCGCGACCTCAACGACCTCTACCGGCGCACGCCCGCCCTCTGGGCGCTCGACCACGACCCGGCGGGCTTCGAGTGGCTCGACGCCGAGGACGCCGACCACAACGTCCTGGCGTTCCTGCGTCGCGACGGGGCCGGGAACCAGGTCGCCGTCGTCGTGAACTTCGCGGGGACCCCCCACGAGGGCTACCGCCTCGCCCTGCCGCACGGCGGGCGCTGGCGAGAGGTCCTCAACACGGATGCCGAGGTCTACGGCGGCTCGGGGGTCGGCAACCTCGGCGAGGTCGAGTCCGAGCCGCGGCCCTGGAAGGGACGCGCGTCCTCGGTCGTCCTGCGCGTGCCACCGCTCGGGGCGCTCTACCTCGAGCCCGTCCCGACCGACTGAGCCCAACCCGCTCGCGGGGCCGCGTCGGCGCTCCGGCGAGCTCCGGTCGGGTGGCTCCCTGAACGACGAAGGGCCTCGGCACGCGACGCGTGCCGAGGCCCTTCGAGGTCGTCAGTACAGGTTGATCGCCAGGAGCTGGCGTGCCTTGCCGACGCGTGGGTCGGTGGGGCCGAGGATCTCGAAGTAGTCGACGAGGCGCAGGCGCAGCGTCTCCTTGTCCTCGGCGCTCGCGCCGGGCAGGAGGTCGAGCAGACGACCGAACGCGTCCTCGACCTTGCCGCCCAGCATGTCCATGTCCGCGACGTCGAGCTGCGCGGCGAGGTCGCTGGGCCTCGCGGCGGCCGCCTCGCGCGTCGCCTGGAGGTCGAGGTCGCGCGTGCGGCGCAGCAGGCCCACCTGTGCCAGGCCGGCGGCCGCGAGGTGGTCCCGCGGGTCTTGCTTGATGGCCTTCTGGTACGCCGCGACGGCGGCCTCGAGGTCGTCGCGCTCGATCGCGTCGAACGCCTCCTGGTGCAGCGGCGGGAGCTCGGGCTCGGGCTCCGCAGCCACCTCTGCGTCGGGGTTCGGTGCCCCCTGCGCGGGAGCACGGCCCGTGACGCCGTTGCCCTCGGCGATCTGCAGCACCTGCTGCAGGACCGCGCGGACCTGGTCGCCTGCGGCGGCACCCTGGAAGAGCGGGACCGGCTGGCCCCCGACGATCGCCACGACCGTCGGGACGCTCTCGACCTGGAAGGCCGCGGCGATCTGCGGGTAGGTCTGGGCGTCGACGCGGCCCAGGAGGAAGCGGCCCGCGAACTCCTCCGCGATCGCCCCCAGCTCGGTGCCGAGCTGCGCGTTCGCCTGGTCGGTCGGGATCCACAGCAGGACCACGACCGGGTACTGCGTGGAGTCCTGGACGAGCTGCGGGAACGTCTCCTCGGTCACGTCGACGACGTAGCCGCCGGCCTCGGGCGCACCGCCGGGCGTCCCGGGCGGGGGCGCCGACGGACGGTTCAGGGACGACAGGTCGACGGCGCCGCGCACGTCGAAGTTCGGCTGCTGGCTCGGTTGGCTCATGCGCTCATCCTAAGGAAGATCGGGCTGCCGCGACGCGGCGGCTCGGCGAGGGGGTCCGACGACGACCGGCGGTCGCCGAGGTCCGACGGCGACAGGGCTGCATGCCCCGACCTGCCGGACCTCGGCACCGACCTACGAGGTCGCGACAGACGTGACGATGTTCTCCATGCCGAGCACCTGGACGCCCGTGGTGGCGTCGGCCGGCGGGATGTACATCGCGACCATGGTCGTGTAACCCACGTTGAGGACGTTGGTCGGAGGAGTCGCCCCGAAGAGGGCCTTCTCCGTCTCGGTGCCGGGCGTGATCTTCGCGCCCTCCTCCGCGGTGCGGGTCTCGAGTGCCGTCATCGCGGCCATGACCATCGCTCCGCCGTCGGCCGTGCGCACCGCGCGCGCCTCGTCCGGCGTGGGCGTGAACGTCATGGTCTGCGTGCCCGCCGCCGTGGCGAGCGGTGCCGCCTGCGTCTCCGCGTTGGTCGCGACCCAGGCACGCAGCGGGTCGTCGGCGAACGAGGCTGCGAAGCCCGAGCCCGCCCCCAGGTTGAGGACGTCGGCGTACTGCGCGACGGCGTCCGTGGGCGTCATGAGGAGCGACGGGTCGTCGAGCGGGACGGACTCGCTGCCCACCGCGGAACCCGCGAAGCTCGGCAGCTTGACGCTCGGGAACAGGCGCACCCAGGCCCACAGCTTGTACGGGTCGCGCGCCGTTGACTGCTCGTACCCGAGGAGCCGCGGGGACTGGAGGTCCTCGGGCTGCTCGGTCACGGCGTAGGCCTGCCGGGGCCAGGAGTCGGTCGTCGTGATGATGTCCTGCTGGACGGCCGTGGGCAGGACCGTCACCAGGTCGCCGTTGCCGCGGGCCGCGGCCACGCCGAGCTGGCTGGTGCGCAGCGACAGCGCGGGCCCCGTGAGCCGGGTGGCGAGCTGGGAGGGGTCGCTGTTCGCGTTGGCCGCCTCGAGGGTCGCGCCGACGGCCTCACGGACCTCGGCCATCTGCTCGACGGTCAGCGCGGGCTCTGCGCTCGCCGAGCTGTCGTCGACGGTGGGGGTGGGAACGGGCGACGTGCAGCCTGCGAGCAGGATCGCGCCGAGGACGGCGCCGGCCACCGCGGCCGTGCGGGCCGTGGAGCGGCGGGAGTTGCGCTGGCTCATCGGTCTCCTCCGGTCGAGTCGGGGTTCTGGGTCTGGTCGTTCTCGTCGGACGCGGCGGGCTGGGCGGCCTGCGTCTGGCCGAAGCCCCACGCCTGGCGCCACGCGTCGGCTCGGGCGGTGGCCGAGCTGCCACCGGCGGATCCGGCGTCCTTCTCGGCCGAGGGGCCGGGGACGACCGGCTGTGCGGCCGTGGCGTTCTTCTCGCGTCGCACGACCGGGATCTGACCTGTCATCCATCGATTCCGCGGACGCTGTGCCCGCGCGTCCTCCTGGGCGCGGCGCTCGGCCTCGAGACGATCCCTCTCGGCCTTCTCGCGTAGCTCACGGCGAGTGAGGGTCCCGGTCGCGCCGGTCTGGGCGGGCGGTTCCGGCGCGATCGTCTGTGGCTGCCCGTCGGACTCGGTCGACGTCGCCACGCGGCCGGGCCATCCGGCGTCGGCGCGACGCTCGGTCGGTGCGGCTGGGCTGGTGTCCCCGGTGCCGCTCGTGCTCTCCGGCGCCCCGGAGCCGGTACCGGTGCGAGCCGTCCGACTCTTGCCCTTCGTGCGGCTCTTCTTCTTGCTGCCGCCGCCGTTCGTGTCCTTGTCCTTCTTACCACCCATGAACGAGAGGACACCGATGGCCAGCCCGGCGACCAGGAGCAGCGAGCCACCCGCGATCCCCGGCCACTGCCATGGGGTCGAGACCTCACGGGCCCAGGTCAGGGTCACCACGGGGCTCGCCGGGTCCTCGCCGGTGCCGGCCGCGAGCAGGCTCCAACGGCCCGGACGGTCGGACCAGCGCAGGCTGACCTCTCCCGCACCGGCAGCCTCGGCGAACCACATGTCGGAGCCGGCGGGGTCCACGCCCACGGCGGGCGCCTCGGCCGTGGCATCCGCAGCGGCGTCGCCCTCCGCGGGTGCCTCACCCTCTGCGGGGGCTTCCCCCTCGGCAGGCGCCTCACCCTCTGTGGGGGCTTCCCCCTCGGCAGGCGCCTCACCCTCTGCGGGGGCTTCCCCCTCAGCAGGAGCCTCACCCTCTGCGGGGGCTTCCTCCTCGGCGGGCGTCGTCGTGGCGACCGACTTCGTCGCGAGCGTGTCCCAGTCGGTGAGGCCCGTGATGACGGAGTGCGCGTCCGTGCCGACCCACCCGGTGACATCGACGTCGCGCCCGATCACGAGCGTGACGGGCTTCCCGTCCGCTGTCTTCGCCGTGACGGTCACGTCACCGTCGACCAGGTCGAGGACCCCGGGCTCCGAGACGACCAGCGGCGACGAGCCGTCGGCAGCGGCCGTCGCGACGACCGTCTCGCTCTCGCGCCAGAGGGTCGCAGAGGCGACTCCTGTGCCGATCCCTACCAGGCCGAGCACGATCAGGCCGGCGGCCAGGATTCGTTGAAGCACCGAGTTTCCCTTCGTCATGGACATTCCACAATAGAGGCGAACGCCTGCTGGATTCGAAAGTTCGCCGGATGGCGACGATCGCCGCAGACCCTTCACGAAGTCCCCGCGACACCGTGACGCTACCCATTCCGGGTATTCAGGACACAGTTGGGCCACGTATCCTGGGTGACGATCCACAGGTCGGGCGACCCGGTACCCCCACCGAACGATACGTCCCGACAACAGCGCTGGCGTGGACCAGCCCGAAGCGGAAGGTCGACCCGTGTCCGACGAACGCACACTGTTCCCCATCACCATGCGCGGCTACGACCGCATCATGGTGGAAGGCCAGCTGGCCAAGCTCGAGAAGGACCTCGAGGCGGCCCGTCACCGGGCCGAGTCCGCCGACGCCCGGGCTGTGCAGCTCACGTCGGACCTCCAGGACGCTCAGCGCCAGCTGCGCGAGTCCGACCGCCCCTCCTACTCGGGACTGGGGTCGCGCATCGAGCAGCTCCTGCGTTCCGCCGAGGAGCAGTCGGCCGACATCCTGGCCCAGGCCAACGCCCAGGCCGTCGACATCATGTCGCGCGCCAAGGTCGCGGGGGGCCAGATCCGCTCGCGCGCCGAGAACGAGGTCGCCGAGCTGCTCTCGGGCGCTCGTCGCGAGGCCGAGGAGATCCGGTCCACGGCCGCCTCGGAGACCGAGAGCACCCTGGTCGGCGCGCAGCGCCGTGCGGAGGAGTTCGTGGGTTCCGCCGAGCGCGAGGCCGCCCGCATCCAGAGCGCCCTGAACACCGAGGAGAGCGAGCGCCGGTCGAGCCTCGAGCGCGAGCTGGGCACCCTGCGCGCCCAGGTCGAGCGCGAGACCACCGAGCTGCGCGTCGCGACCGAGCGCGAGACGGCCGAGCTGCGCGCCCGCGTCGCCGCCGAGACGGCCGCGATGCGAGAGGCTGCCGAGCGCGAGACCACCGAGCTGCGCGAGACCACGCGTCGCGAGGCCGAGCGCCAGGTCGCCGAGGCCAAGCGTGCGGCGTCCGAGGCCGCGAACGCCGTGACCTCCGAGATGGAGGAGCTGCGCGAGAAGGCGCGGACCGCCCTGGCCGAGGCCGAGCTCGACATCGCCCGCCGCCGCGAGGAGGCCGAGCTGGAGAGCGCGCAGCGCCACCAGACGGCCAAGGAGGAGACCGAGAAGCTCGTCGCGACGGCCGAGGCGCACGCGTCCGACGCCGAGCACCGCGTGGTCACGGCTCTCGAGCAGGCCGAGAAGGTCCGCACCGAGTCCGACGACTACGTCAAGGAGGTCATCGCGACCGCGCGGCACAACGCGGACCGCGTGGTCGCCGAGGCGCGCGAGTTCGCCGAGCAGACCGTCGGGGACGCCAAGGCCGAGGCCGAGCAGCAGCGGGCGGCCGCACAGCGTCAGCTCGAGGACCTCACGCGTCAGCACGAGTCGATCAACACCTACCTCGACGAGCTGCGCGGGCTGCTCGGCGACGGCGAGGGCGGCGCGGCCAAGTCCAAGGCGGCTCCCGCCGTGGCCATCGCGGGCACCCCGGCGCAGCGCGCTCGCGCCGCGAACCTCATGACCGCGGAGTTCCCGCAGGTCGAGGTCGAGGGCGAGGAAGGTGGGGACACCTCGTCCTCGAAGTCCTCGGATTCCTCCGCCTCCGCGAAGGCCTGAGCACGGCCATGACGCACGACGGCGACGACACCGGGAGCCTGCCCGGGTCGTCGCCGTCGTCTGCTCCTGGCCCGCTCGGCTCCGCAGCCAGCACGCCCGGCACGGCTGCGACGAACGACGCCGGCGGCACCGCCGACGCGCTCGGCGGCACCACAGAGCGAGCCGCGAGCAGCACCACGCCCGACGACGTCGCGGCCTGGCGTGCTCAGCGCACCGAGGCGGCGGCTCACCAGGCGAACGAGCTCGAGCGTCGCCGCGCGCTGGAGGCTGCCGAGGCCGCCGAGCTGCTCCGCGAGTTCGTCGCCGAGGCCGAGCGTCGCGGCATCGCCCCGGTCCTGCTCCAGGCCCGCTCGTACGCGGGGGACGCGACGTACCGCACCAAGACGCTCGGCTGGTACCTGCGCAAGAACCGGACGCTCGCCGTCGGTACCGACGCGTCGTTCTACATCCTCAGCGTCCAGGGCGGGCTCTCGGCCCGGCTCCGCGGTGCGACCCTCGTCCCGTCGGACCCGCCGCTCGTGCTCGGCAAGGGCGGGCGCGACGGCGAGTCCATCTCGCTCGCGGACGCGATCGAGCTGGTGCTCGACCGCGGCTGACGGCCCGGCAACGATCGCCGGACCACGGCCAAGGACACGGCCGGACCACGGGACACCTCCCGCAGCCCGGCCTGCAGTGCCAGGTCCCGGACGTCAGTCCCGGGCGACGGCCCAGAGGTCACCGATCGCGTTGGCGACCGCCGGTGCGTCCTCGACCGCGCTCATGTGCCCCGCGGCGGGCACCACGACGAGCGTCGCCCCGGGGGCTGCGGCGACCAGGTGCTCGGCCGCCTCGATCGGGGTGAGCGTGTCCTCCTCGCCCACGACCACGGCCACCGGGCCCGCGAAGCGGGCCAGCACCTCGGTGCGGTCCGGGCGGGCGGCCATGGCACGCTGGGCCCACGCGACGCCGTCGGGCCGCTGGGAACGGATCCACTCCTCGAGGCGAGCCGTCAGACCACGGCGCGCGACCTTGCTCGTCGCGCCCAGCAGCGCTCCCGGCATCCCGAGGACCGCGTCGACCGTGCGGCTCTCGCTGACCGCGTCCGCGATGCGCAGGCGGTTCGCACGGGCCGCGTCGTCGTCGGCCGTCGACTTGGTGTCCACGAGGCCCAGTGCCACCACGAAGTCCGCATGGCGCTCGGCCGCGGCGAGCGCCACGTAGCCTCCCATCGACATGCCCACGACCACGGCGCGCTCGATCCCGGCGGCGCGGGCCGAGGCGACCACGGCGTCGGCTGCGGCCTCGATCGAGGGCGGCTCTCCACCGAGCGGGCTCTCGCCCAGGCCCGGGAGGTCGACCGCGAGGACCGTGATGCCGCTCGGCAGCGCCGCGGCGGCGTCCTCCCACATGCGGTGGTCGAGCGGGAAGCCGTGCACGAGCAGCACGGGAAGCCCGTGCCCCTCGCGCAGGGTGTGCAGGGCGAGGTGCGGGGTGGTGGTCATGGTGTCTGTCCTGTCGTCGTCGGCTGGACGTGCGTGCGGCTCGCGTCGTACGAGGCCTGGTCGGAGGCTTCGGTGTCGGTGCCCGTCTCGGTCTGCGCGTCCCACGTCGTGGGGAGCGGCACCGGGAATCCGGGGCGGACGTGGGAGACGATCTCGTCGAGGACCCGGCGCACCGACGGCTCCCCCACCCACAGGTGCTTGGCGCCCTCGACCGCGATGACCTCGGCCTGGGGCACGCGCGCGAACCGGCGGCGGGCCTCCTCGGGGCGCAGGTAGTCGTCGAGCTCGGGGACCAGCACCACGAGCGGCTTGCCGAACGCGGCCCACCGGTCCAGGTCCTCGTCGGTCGCGCGGTGCAGGGGCGGGGAGAGCAGGATCGCGCCCTCGATGCCGGGGTCCGTGCCGTGCTTGAGGACGAGCTCGGTCCCGAACGACCACCCCACGAGCCACCGGTGGGGCAGGTCGTGGAACTCGGCCAGCTCGATCGCCGCAGCGACGTCGAAGCGCTCGGCCTCGCCGCCGTCGAACGTGCCCTCGCTCGTGCCGCGCGGCGACGACGTGCCGCGCGTGTTGAAGCGCAGCACCGCGAGGTCCGCGAGCGCTGGCAGGCGCCACGCGGCCTTGCGGTAGACGTGGGAGTCCATGTAGCCGCCGTGCGTGGGCAGCGGGTGCAGGGTGATCAAGGTGCCCGACGGCGCAGCGTGCGCCGGGAGCGCGAGCTCGCCCACGAGCGTCAGGCCGTCGGCGGTGTGGAGCTCGACGTCCTCGCGGCGGGCCGGCAGGACCGTGAGCGAGCGGATCGGGGCGCCGTGCTCGGCGGGCTTGCCCTCGGGGGCCGTGGGCACCTCCGGGGACGGCGCTGCGGGCGCGGCTGGACGGTCGGTCGCGGGGTCAGGACTGTGCGCGTTCATCACGACCGAGCCTAGCCGGGGTCTCCCTCAGCGGCGCCGGGCGCGCGCCTCCCAGCACCCCGTGTGCCAGTGGCGGCGGTCCTCGAGCGCGGACTGCGCGCCGAACATCGAGTCCTTGGCCCACGCGACGACGTGGCTCGTCCCGGCGGGGACGTTCTGCCGGCATCCCGGGCACACGTACGACTTGTCGCTCTGCCGGACGGTGCGGACGGTCCACTCGCCGTCGGGCCCGGACTCGGACCGCATGCCGCCCAGGGCACGGTTGAGGTCGAGCGGAGGGGGTTCCGCTCCCCAGGGACGACGGCGTGAGGGACGTTTCGAGGGCACAGTTCCATTGTCCACGGTTGCGACAGCGACGAGTGCTCGCGGTCGCGACAGCGACGGGCGCGTACAGGTTGCGACAGCGACAAGCACCCGCGTCCGTTTTCAGCACACTCCCAGAGAGTGCGGCTAGAGTTGCGGGGCCCGCCACTCCCGTGCTCGTCGCCGTGTTCACTCCCGGTCGTGCGCGGACACCCCCGAACGAAGGATCCTTGTGAAGCTCCGTACCTCTCGCGGCCTCGTCGCGATCGCCCTGGGTACCGCCCTCGTCCTGTCCGGTTGTGCGTCCGGAGACGGCGGGAGCGCCAGCCCGTCCCCCAGCGAGTCGGCACCGGCAGACACCGGCGTGGCAGCCCCCACGGCGGAGGACATCGCCGCGGTCGAGTCCATCAAGGTCACCGGTGACATCGGCACCGAGCCCACCGCGACGTTCGAGAAGCCCTTCACCGTCTCCACGGCCACGGCCCGCGTCGACGTCGAGGGAACGGGCGAGGACCTCGAAGAGGGGCAGCAGCTCACCATGAAGTCGGTCGTCTACTCCGGCGAGACCGCCGAGGTCCTCGGCTCGATGTGGGGCGACGAGAGCCAGGTGGACACCATCACGCTGGGCGACCCGTCGCTGTACCCGGTGCTCAACGAGGTCCTCACGGGCCAGAAGGTCGGCACGCGGTTCATCTTCGCCGCGCCCGGCCAGGACGGCAAGACGAGCATCTCCATCGTCGAGGTGACCGGCGCCAAGAGCATCCCGGAGCGCGCCGAGGGCGAGGCCGTGACGCCGGCTGACGGCCTGCCGGTCGTCACCCTGGACGACACCGGCAAGCCCAGCATCGACATCCCCGAGGGCTACGCCGACCCGACCGAGCTCGTCGTGCAGACGCTCATCAAGGGCACCGGCCCCGAGGTCACGGCTGACCAGACGATCACGGCGCACTACACGGGTTGGACCCTCGACGGCGAGCCCTTCGACTCGTCGTGGGAGAAGGGCGCTCCCGCGAGCTTCCCGCTGACGGGCGTCATCCAGGGCTGGACCGAAGGCCTTGCTGGACAGACCGTCGGCAGCCAGGTGCTGCTCGTCATCCCCGCCGCCATGGGCTACGGCGCCGAGGCCAGCGAGTCGAACCCGCTCGCGGGCAAGACCCTCGTGTTCGTCGTGGACATCCTGGACGCTTCCTGATCCACCTGCCTTCCTGACGGCTGAGCCGTCGGGGGGCCGTCGGATCGTCGAAGGGCCACCTCCCGCTCGCGGGAGGTGGCCCTTCTCGCGTGCTGGACGGTGACGTCCGGTACGAGCCGTTGGGCAGGCCACCTCACAGGGGCTGCCCCTAGGCTCTGTCCATGAGCACAGAGCGCGAAGTCATGACGTGGGAGCTGTTCGGCACCGCGTCCAGGCAGCTGGCCGAGCAGGTGGTCGCGGGCGGCTTCCAGCCCGACGTCGTGGTCGCGATCGCCCGCGGCGGGCTGCTGCCCGGCGGGGCCGTGGCCTACGCGCTGGGCACCAAGGGCGTAGGAACGCTCAACGTGGAGTTCTACACGGACATCGGTCAGACGCTCGCGGACCCCCGCGTCCTTCCCCCGCTCATGGACACGTCGGAGCTCCCGGGGTCCAAGGTCCTCGTGGTCGACGACGTCGCGGACTCGGGCCGGACGCTCGCCCTGGTCATGGACCTGCTCGCCGAGCACGGCACCGAGGCGCGCTCGGCCGTGCTGTACACCAAGCCGCGCACGATCCTCCAGCCGGACTTCTCCTGGAAGGAGACCGACCGGTGGATCACGTTCCCGTGGTCGGCCGAGCCTCCGGTCGAGGGCGCGCTGGCGCGGCCGAACGACTGAGCCCCTGACCTTTCGGCAGCACGGATCACCGCCGCCGGTTCGCCGGCCGCGCTGGTCGGGCCCTGCCGACGCCACCGATCCTGGGTATGACGGACGCCCCGCCGCTCCTTCCGGAGTTGCGGGGCGTCCGTCGTTCGATCGTCGTCAGCCCATGAGTGCGGTGCTGACGGGCGGGATCAGAAGTCCCAGTCGTCGTCCTCGGTGTTCACGGCCTTGCCGATCACGTAGGACGAGCCCGAGCCGGAGAAGAAGTCGTGGTTCTCGTCGGCGTTCGGGGACAGTGCGGACAGGATCGCCGGGTTGACGTCGGTCTCGTCCTTGGGGAACAGCGCCTCGTAGCCCAGGTTCATGAGGGCCTTGTTGGCGTTGTAGCGCAGGAACTTCTTGACGTCCTCGGTGAGGCCCACGCCGTCGTAGAGGTCAGCGGTGTACTGGACCTCGTTCTCGTAGAGCTCGAACAGGAGCTCGTACGTGTAGGCCTTCATCTCGTCACGCTCCTCGGGGCTGAGCTTCTCGAGCCCCTTCTGGAACTTGTAGCCGATGTAGTACCCGTGCACGGCCTCGTCGCGGATGATCAGGCGGATCAGGTCGGCCGTGTTGGTGAGCTTGGCGCGGCTCGACCAGTACATGGGCAGGTAGAAGCCCGAGTAGAACAGGAAGGACTCGAGCAGCGTGCTCGCGACCTTGCGCTTGAGCGGCGAGTCGCCCTTGTAGTACTCCATGACGATCTCGGCCTTGCGCTGGAGGTTGGGGTTCTCCTCCGACCAGCGGAACGCCTCGTCGATCTCGCGCGTCGAGCACAGCGTCGAGAAGATCGACGAGTAGCTCTTGGCGTGCACGGACTCCATGAAGGCGATGTTCGTGTACACGGCCTCCTCGTGCGGGGTGATCGCGTCAGGGATGAGCGACACGGCGCCCACGGTGCCCTGGATGGTGTCCAGGAGCGTGAGGCCGGTGAAGACGCGCATGGTGAGCGTCTTCTCCTCCTCGGTGAGCGTGGCCCAGCTCTGGATGTCGTTCGAGACCGGCACCTTCTCGGGGAGCCAGAAGTTCCCGACGAGACGGTCCCAGACCTCGGCGTCCTTGTCGTCGTCGAGACGGTTCCAGTTGATCGCGGACACGCGATCGATGAGCTTGAGCTTTCCAGTGGGTGACATGTCGTTCTTCTTCTTTCTCAGCACGGTGCCTGCGACGAGACGAAAGGTCCTGCGGGCGGCGGGAACGGGAGGGGCGCCGGTCGTGGTCGGGCCTGGCGGGGGCCGCGAGGCACGAGCGGCCCGGGAAGACCGGCGCCCCTCCCGTGGACGTCGCCGTCAGGCGACGAGGGCAATCACAGCATGCAGGAGACGCAACCCTCCACCTCGGTGCCCTCGAGCGCGAGCTGGCGCAGGCGGATGTAGTACAGGGTCTTGATGCCCTTGCGCCATGCGTAGATCTGCGCGCGGTTGACGTCGCGCGTGGTCGCGGTGTCCTTGAAGAACAGCGTGAGGCTCAGGCCCTGGTCCACGTGCTGCGTCGCCGCGGCGTACGTGTCGATGATCTTCTCGTAGCCGATCTCGTACGCGTCCTGGTAGTACTCCAGGTTGTCGTTCGTCAGGTACGGCGCCGGGTAGTAGACGCGCCCGATCTTGCCTTCCTTGCGGATCTCGATCTTGGCGGCGACCGGGTGGATCGACGACGTCGAGTTGTTGATGTAGCTGATCGAACCGGTCGGCGGGACCGCCTGGAGGTTCTGGTTGTAGATGCCGTGCTCCTTGACGGACGCGGCCAGCGCCTTCCAGTCCTCCTGCGTGGGGATGTGCACGCCGGCGGTCTCGAAGAGCTCCTTGACGCGCGGCGTCGCGGGCTCCCACACCTGGTCCGTGTACTTCGCGAAGTACTCGCCCGAGGCGTAGGTCGAGTCCTCGAACCCGCCGAACGCGCGGCCCCGCTCGATCGCGAGGCGGTTGCTCGCCGCGATCGCGTGGTAGGCCACCGTGTAGAAGTAGATGTTCGTGAAGTCGATGCCCTCTTCGGAGCCATAGAACACGCGCTCGCGAGCGAGGTACCCGTGCAGGTTCATCTGGCCGAGGCCGATCGCGTGGCCCGACTCGTTGGCGCGCTTGATCGACGGGACGGACTCGATGCTCGTCTGGTCGGACACGGCCGTCAGAGCACGGATCGCGGTGTCGATGGTCTTGGCGAAGTCCGGCGAGTCCATCGTCTTGGCGATGTTGAGCGAGCCGAGGTTGCACGAGATGTCGCGGCCGACGTGGTCGTACGACAGGTCCTCGTTGAACGTCGAGGGCGTCGAGACCTGGAGGATCTCCGAGCACAGGTTCGAGTGCGTGATGCGGCCCTTGATGGGGTTCGCCTTGTTGACCGTGTCCTCGAACATGACGTACGGGTAGCCGGACTCGAACTGCAGCTCGGCGAGGGTCTGGAAGAACTCGCGCGCCTTGATCTTCGTCTTGCGGATGCGTGCGTCGTCGACCATCTCGTCGTACTTCTCGGTGACCGAGATGTCGGCGAAGGGCTTTCCGTAGACGCGCTCGACGTCGTACGGCGAGAACAGGTACATGTCCTCGTTCTTCTTCGCCAGGTCGAACGTGATGTCGGGGATGACCACGCCGAGCGACAGCGTCTTGATGCGGATCTTCTCGTCGGCGTTCTCACGCTTGGTGTCGAGGAAACGCATGATGTCGGGGTGGTGCGCGTGCAGGTAGACCGCGCCGGCGCCCTGGCGGGCACCGAGCTGGTTCGCGTAGGAGAAGGAGTCCTCGAGGAGCTTCATCACGGGGATGACGCCCGAGGACTGGTTCTCGATGTGCTTGATCGGGGCGCCGTGCTCACGGATGTTGCTCAGGAGCAGGGCCACGCCGCCGCCGCGCTTGGAGAGCTGCAGCGCGGAGTTGATGCCGCGTGCGATGGACTCCATGTTGTCCTCGATGCGCAGCAGGAAGCAGGACACGGGCTCGCCGCGCTGCGCCTTGCCGATGTTGAGGAACGTGGGGGTCGCGGGCTGGAAGCGACCGGCGACGATCTCCTCGACGATGTCGAGCGCCGTCTGCTCGTTGCCGTCCGCCAGGCCGAGGGCGACCATCGACACACGGTCCTCGAAGCGCTCGAGGTACCGCTTGCCGTCGAACGTCTTGAGCGTGTACGAGGTGTAGTACTTGAACGCGCCGAGGAACGTGTCGAAGCGGAACTTCTTGGAGTAGGCGAACTCGAACAGCGTCTTGACGAAGTCGCGGTCGTACTTGTCGAGGACCGCGGGGTCGTAGTACTTGTTCTCGACCAGGTACTCGAGCTTCTCCTCCAGGCTGTGGAAGAAGACCGTGTTCTGGTTCACGTGCTGCAGGAAGTACTGGCGCGCTGCCTGGCGGTCCTTGTCGAACTGGATCTCGCCGTCGGGGCCGTACAGGTTGAGCATCGCGTTGAGCGCGTGGTAGTCGAGCTCGACGCCCGCCGCCACCGTGCTCACGCTGGAATCCGTGACTGTCGTTGCCAAAATCGTCCCAATCCGTCGCGGACGCGCTCGACGTCCTCGGCTGTTCCCAGAAGTTCGAAGGCGTACAGGTAGGGCACCTGGCACTTCGAGGAGATGATGTCGCCGGCGATGCAGTAGGCCTCGCCGAAGTTGGTGTTGCCCGCGGCGATGACGCCGCGGATCAACGACCGGTTGTGTGAGTCGTTCAAGAACTTGATGACCTGGCGGGGCACCGCCCCGCCCTCGTTGCCGCCGCCGTACGTCGGGATCATCAGGACGTAGGGCTCGTCGACCCGCAGGAACTCGTCCTTGGGTCGCAGCGGGATGCGGTGGACCGTGTAGCCACGGTCCTCGAGGCCCAGTCGCTGGACGAACCGGTGGGTGTTGTCCGACGCGCTGGAGAAATAGACGAGCGATCCCATGTCACACCTCGCAGCGGGGACCGGTGGGACGAGCTGTTCAGGCGACGGGAGCGACCTTCGTCGCGAGAGCGTTGATCTGGTCGGGGCGGAAGCCCGACCAGTGCTCGTCGCCCGCGATGACGACGGGTGCCTGCAGGTAGCCGAGGCCGCGCACGAGCTCGAGTGCCTCGGCGTCCTGGCTGATGTCCACGACGGAGTACTCGATGCCCTTCTTGTCGAGGGCGCGGTACGTCGCGTCGCACTGAACGCAAGCCGGCTTGCTGTAGACCGTGATGCTCATCTGGTCAGTCTCCTCGGGTAGGGGATCGAGCTTCCAGCGGGGGCGCTCAGGCCGACTCCCTGCTGGGGTCCTGACCTCGAAGAACGCTGATGGAACTACGACCGTGTGTTTTGCCGGGGAGGCGATCGCTCCCTGGTGTTGACCACTATACCTAGTGGGCGGGTTCCGCGCTCGGCACTAGATGTCGTGGTCGGACGATCTTCGCCGCCTCCTCCTCGAGACGCGTCGAAGTGTGCTACAAGCACGGATCCATCCTCCCAGGAGGCACTGACACTCCCCCGGATGCACCCCGTCGTCCACCGGTACAGGAGCCCGCGAACGGCTTGTCCGAGCGGCCCCGAGGACTTCTCCACAGCTTGTGGAAGCCCTCCGTCCACATGCTGTGCAGTGCGCACGAAGAGGTCCGGAGCGCCGGTCGGCCCCGCGGTGACGCGGGGAACGACCGACCTCCGAACCAGACAAGCCGGACACGTTTTCCCCCGCGTGTCATGTTCCGTCGGCGTGTCGCGCCGCGACCGTGACAGGTGCGAGATAGATCACCGGCGACGTCGACCGCTGTCAGCCGACCTCCGCCACCCCGGGGAGCAGCGAGGTCGTCGCGAGCCGGCGGTACCAGTGCGCCGAGTCCTTCCACGTGCGCTCGAGCGTGTCGTAGTCGACGCGGATGATCCCGAACCGACGGTCGTAGCCGTAGCCCCACTCGAAGTTGTCGAGCAGCGACCACGCGAAGTACCCGCGCACGTCGGCCCCCGCGTCGATCGCAGCACCCACCGCGTCGATGTGGTCGTGCAGGTAGGCGACACGACGCTCGTCGTGGACCCGCGCGGTCCCGTCGGCGTCGACCGTGACCTCGTCGTCGAACGCCGCACCGTTCTCGGTGACCATGAGGGGCTGGCCCGGGTACGCCCGGTGCACCGAGAGGAGCAGCTCGGTCATCCCGGCAGGCTCGATGTTCCAGCCCATCGCGGTGTACGGGCCCGCCTGCGTCACGAACTCGACGTCCTCGACCCCGATCCACGGGCTGTGGCTCGATGCGCCGTGGCCGTCGTTCTCCGCGCGCTCGCCGTCGCCCGCGAAGTGGCGGACCTTGGTCGTCGAGTAGTAGTTGATGCCGAGCACGGACAGCGGCTGCCGGACGATCTCGAGGTCGCCGTCCTGGACGAACGACCAGTCGGTCACGTGCGCGGTGTCGGCGAGCAGGTCGGCCGGGTAGGCGCCGTCGAGCAGCGGGCCGAGGAACGCCCGGTTGGCGAGCCCGTCGATCTTCCGGACCGCGTCCAGGTCGGCCTCCGACGTGGGGTCGTCGGGCCGGATCACGTGCAGGTTGAGCGTCACGGACGTCATGGTGTCGTTGCCCAGCTCGTCGCGGATCGCGAGGCACGCGAGCCCGTGGGCGAGGTTGAGGTGGTGCACGGCCGCGAGCGCCGCGACGGGCTCGGTGCGTCCCGGGGCGTGCACGCCCGAGCCGTAGCCGAGGTAGGCCGAGCACCACGGCTCGTTGAGCGTGGTCCACACGTCGATCCGGTCGCCGAGCTCGCGGGCCATGCGGCGCGCGTACTCGGCGAACGCGTGCGCGGTCTCGCGGTTCGCCCAGCCGCCGCGGTCCTCGAGCTCCTGCGGGAGGTCCCAGTGGTAGAGCGTGACGACGGGCTTGACGCCCGCCTCGAGCAGCGCGTCGACGAGGCGCGAGTAGAACGCGATGCCCTCGGGGTTGAACTCTCCGGTGCCGCCGGGCTGCACGCGCGACCAGGAGATCGAGAACCGGTAGGCGCCGAGCCCGAGGTCCTTGATGTGCTGCACGTCCTCGGCCCACCGGTGGTAGTGGTCGTCGGCGACGTCGCCCGTGTCGCCGTTCAGGGTGCGGCCAGGGGTGTGGGAGTAGGTGTCCCAGATGGACGGTCCGCGCCCACCCTCGGCGGCGGCGCCCTCGATCTGGTAGGCGGCGGTGGCCGACCCCCAGAGGAAGTCGGTCGGGAAGGCGCGGGGCGCGGGGGCCTGGACGGGGTCGGCATGGGTGGCGACGTTGCTCACGGTGTTCCTTCGGTGGTTCTGGGATGGACGGTCCGTGCAAGCGTGGGAGCGCTCTCACGTATCGATTCGATCAGGGTACCCACGCGCGGGGGCGACGTCGAGGCCCAGGGTGAGCGGCGCCGTCGGGCAGGGCGCTTCCTGCCCGACGGCGCCACTCACCTCTCCCCTCGCCCACAGCGGCGGGAGGAGCGTCAGACGGACAGCTCGACGCTCCCTGCCCCCTCGGCGCGGACGACGTGCTCGCCGAGCTGGACGGCCCACGGCGCGCGGGCGTCGCTGGACGTGACCGTGATCCTCGCGCCCTCGCGGCGCGTGCGGAACGTCGTCGGGTCGCCCGTCTCGGACGGGACCGTGGTCGTCGAGTCGTGTCCGTCGGGCAGCTCGAACAGGCGCAGGGTCACGCCGTCGGCCCACTCGTAGTCCGGGCGGTCCGTGCGTGCACCCACGGGCAGCACCGTGCCCGGGCGGACCAGGAGCGGCAGCGAGTCGAACCCGTGCCTCTCGGCGACCCACCGAGGTCCGGAGACCGTGCTCCCGTCGAGGAGGTTCGTCCACGTCCCCTCCGGGACGTAGACCTCGACGTCGCCCTCGGCCGTGAAGACCGGGGCCACGAGCAGCGAACCGCCCAGCATGTACTGCGTGTCGACACCGAAGCCCCCGCGGTCGTGGGGGAACTCGAGCACCATGGGCCGCATCATCGAGATCCCGTCCCGGTGCGCCTCCTCCGCGACCCCCGCCAGGTACGGCATGAGCGAGAGCTTGAGACGCGTGAACCTCCGGGTGACGTCGACCGCCTCCTCGTCGAACGCCCACGGCACGCGCACCGAGTCCGAGCCGTGCAGACGGCTGTGGGAGGACAGGAGCCCGAAAGCCAACCACCTCTTGAAGACCCCCGCGTCCGGGACCCCCTCGAAGCCGCCGATGTCATGGCTCCAGTACCCGAACCCGGACATCGCGAGCGAGAGCCCCCCACGCAGCGACTCGGCCATCGACGCGTACGTCGAGTCGCAGTCGCCGCCCCAGTGGACGGGGAGCTGCTGGCCCCCCGCGGTGGCCGACCGCGCGAACAGCACCGCGTCCCCCTCGCCCCGCTCGCGCTCGAGGAGCCGGAAGACGGCCTCGTTGTAGAGCTGTGCGTAGTAGTTGTGCATCTTCGCGGGGTCGGACCCGTCGGACCAGACGACGTCGTCGACCGGGACACGCTCGCCGAAGTCGGTCTTGAAGCAGTCGACCCCCTGGTCGAGCAGGCCCTTGAGCTTGCCCAGGTACCACTCGGTCGCGTCGGGGTTCGTGAAGTCGACCAGGCCCATGCCCGCCTGCCACTTGTCCCACTGCCACACTCCACCGTCGGCCGTCCGGAGCAGGTAACCTGCCGCCCGCGCCTCCTCGAACAGCGGCGAGCGCTGGGCGACGTACGGGTTGATCCACACGCAGATCTTGAGGCCCTTGTCCTTGAGCCGGCTCAGCATGCCCTCGGGGTCGGGGAACGTGCGGGGGTCCCACTCGAAGTCGACCCACTGGTACTCGCGCATCCAGAAGCAGTCGAAGTGGAAGACCGACAGCGGCAGGTCCCGCTCGGCCATCCCGTCGATGAACCCGCTCACGGTCTGCTCGTCGTAGCTCGTCGTGAAGGACGTCGTGAGCCACAGCCCGAACGACCAGCCCGGGACGCGCGCGGGGCGCCCCGTCAGCGCGGTGTACCGCGTCAGCACGTCCTTGGGCGTGGGCCCCGCGACCAGGTAGTACTGGAGCGCCTGCCCCTCGACCGAGAACTGGGCACGCGTGTTGATCTCCGAGGCCACCTCGAACGACACGAGCTCCGGGTGGTCGACGAACACGCCGTAGCCTCGGCTGCTGACGTAGAACGGCACGTTCTTGTACGCCTGCTCGCTCGAGGTCCCACCGTCGGCGTTCCAGACGTCGACAGTCTGGCCGTTCTTCGCGAACGGCCCGAACCGCTCCCCCAGCCCGTACAGCTGCTCGCCCGGGGCGAGGCTGAGCTGCTCGTGCACGTAGTGGGCGCCCCCGTGCGCGGCGTCGGCCTGCACCGAGCCGACCGCCTTGTGCAGGCTCGACGTCACGACCCGCCCGTCCTGCTCGACGTCGACGCGCCACCCACCCTTCCGGTGCACGCGCACCGCGAGCGGCCCGGAGCGCAGGACCCCGTGGATCTCGTCGACCGAGACCTCCGGCCGGAAGCCCTCCTCGTGGTGCAGCTCGAAACGCGGTCCCCGGTCGATCCCGCCCCGGTGGTGCTCGATCCGGACGCCGATCACGCCCGGCGCGGGCGACGAGTAGGTGATCGTCAGGAGGGGCCGGTTGAGCGTGTCACCACGACGCCGGATCACAGCGGTCGGGGCGTACACCGTCAGGGTGCCCGCCTCGGGGTCGGCGCGGACGTCGTCTACCTGGGCCGGGTGCAGCGGCGAGAAGCCGTCGCGGACCTGCCAGTAGCCGTCGGTGAACTTCATGGTTGCTCGGTTCCTTCGGGATAGGTGCGGTCACTTCACGGCGCCGGCCGTGACGCCTCGCGTCAGGGTGCGCTGGAAGATGAGGAAGAAGATGACGGCGGGGACGAGCGAGACCAGGGCGCCCGCGTTGGTCGTCGTGGCGTCCATCATCCGGTCGCCCTGGAGCGAGGCCAGCGCGATGGGGATCGTCTGGGTCGCGTTCGTGGTGAGCATGACCAGCGGGATGAAGAACTCGTTCCAGGTCCAGATGAAGAAGAAGATCATCAGGACCGAGAGCGTGGGACGGACGACCGGGAAGACGATCTTCCACAGGATCTGCCAGCGGGAGGCGCCGTCGAGCGCGGCTGCCTCCAGGAGCGCGGGCGGGAACGTCCCCAGCACCGACGAGAGGAGGTACGTGCCGAACGCCGACTGGATGACCGTGAAGATGATGATCACGGACCACTGCGAGTTCGAGAGCCCCACCTGCTGCGCCATGGTGAACAGCGGGTAGACCAGCGCCTCCTGCGGGAGCATGTTCGCGAGCAGGAACAGCATGATGATCCACAGCCTGCCCTTGACCCTGCCCACGCCGATCGCGTAGGCGTTGAGCAGCGAGAGCAACGTGCCCCCGATCGCGACCGCGGCCGAGATCCAGATCGAGTTGAGCAGCTTCTGCGGGAAGTCGACCCGCTCCCAGAACGCGACGACGCCGTCGAGGTACAGGTGCGTGGGCAGGCTCAGCGGCCCGTCCTGCGAGTACTCGGCCGGAGACTTGAACGCGTTGAGCAGCATGATGACGAACGGCGCGAGCATGAGCAGCGCGAACAGGCCTGCCGCTGCGAGCACGAACCAGCGCGTGACACCCCGGTGGTGGCGCTGGTCGGGACGGGTCGACCGGAGGACCTGGGCCTCCTGCGGCTTCTCGACGGACGGGTTCAGCGTGTCGGTGGCCATCAGCGGCCTCCCTCTTCACGGCGCTCGGCGCGGGCCTGCAGGGCGAGGATGACCAGGGCGACCACGACGATCACCAGGGTCAGGACGGTCGACACGGCAGCGCCGTAGCCGACCTTCGACTTGTCGAAGAAGTTGAGGTACGAGTAGTAGCTGGGCACGAGGGTCGAGCTCTCGGGGCCGCCGCGGGTCAGCACGTAGATCGGTCCGAACACCTTGAGCGCCGCGACCGTGCACGTCAGGACGACGACGAAGGTCTCGGGGCGGATCTGCGGCATCGTGATCGCGCCGAAGCGGCGCCACCACCCCGCACCGTCGAGCTCGGCAGCCTCGTACAGCTCCGGGTCGACCCGCTGCAGCGCCGACATGAAGATCACGACCGGGTAGCCGATCTGGACCCAGACCAGAACCGCCATGACCGTGGGCAGGGCGGTGGTCGTGGACCCCAGCCAGTTCGGCGGGCTGTCGATGCCGATCGAGCGCAGGATCACGTTGAGCGCTCCGGTCTGGGAGTTGAGGATCCAGTTCCACAGCACGCCTGCCACGGCGACGGGCAGGATCTGCGGCAGGTAGTACGTCGCCCGCAGGAAGGCCGCGACACCCCCTCCGAACCGCCGTCCGAGGTAGTCGAACAGCACGGCCGCGAGCACGAGGCCGATCAGCGTCGGGACCACGACCATCGCGAGGATCATCGCGACCGAGTTCCGGAACGAGGTCCAGAACTGCTCGTCTGCCATCAGGGCGGAGTAGTTGTCGAGCCCGATGAACTTCATCGGGGCCATGCCGCCCTTCCACTTGAAGAGGCTGTAGTACACGTTCATGCCGAACGGGATCAGGATGACCACCGTGAACGCGACCGCTCCCGGGATCAGGTAGGGCAGATAGCCCACCCAGCGGGGTCTGCTGCGCCGCGAGCGCGCGGCTCCTGCTCGCTCGACCGCGGGGGCCGGCGTCTTGACAGTGCTCATGGACTTTCCTCGTCGCTCGTGATCGTTCCTCGTCGTCGGGTCCCGGACCCGACGGGCGGTCGCCCGCCCGTCGGGGCACCGGCCCGCTGATCAGTCCTCGAGCAGGTCCGCCTTGCCCTCCTCGTACGGGCCGGACAGCCCGTCGAGCACCTCGGCCGGGGTCTTGGACTTGTTGACGAGCGACTGGAGCTGGCTCACGAGCACGTCGTAGTAGCCTGCGACGGGCCAGTCGGGGTAGAACGCGAGGCCGTCGGCGGCCAGGATGTCGTTGAAGTTCTGGGTCAGCGCCTGGGTGCGCTCGTCGGTGATCGCCGAGACGTCACCGGCGACCGGGAGGCCGCCCGCCTCGCCCAGGATGTTCTGCACCTCGGGCCGCAGCGTGATGTCGATGAACTCCTCGGCGAGCGACTTCGAGTCCGCGTTCGTCGGCACGACCCACAGGTTGCCCGACGAGCCCACCTGGAGCGTGTTGCCCGGGAAGTTGAACTGGCCCCAGTCGGCGTCCATCTCCTCGACGATGCGTCCGAACCACCACGAGCCGGAGACCATCATCGGGTAGGTGCCGTTGATGAACGAGACGCCCATGTCCTCGGCCGTCAGAGCTGCCGAGTCGGAGGCGATGTAGCCCTTGTCGATCCAGTCGGCCAGGGTCTCGGTGGCCTGGGTCATCTCGGGGCCCTGGAAGTCGACGTCACCGTCGAAGAGCTGGTAGGAGTCGACGAACTCCTGGTCGGCGTTCGCGAGGACGAGCTCGTACCAGAGCTGGCCGAGCGGGTACTCGGCGCCGGCCTCGGCGAGCGGCGTGATGCCCGCGGCCTGGAAGGTCGCCATCGCGGTCTCGAGCTCGGCGAGCGTCGTGGGGATCTCGAGCCCGTGCTGCGCGAACATGTCCTTGTTGTAGTAGACGCCGACGAACTCGCCGTAGTTCGGCACCCCGTACCAGTCGCCCGATCCCATGAGGCCGTTCTCGTCGTACGTCGCGGTCGTCTGGAGCGAGCCGCTGAGCGTGGTGTCCCAGCCCCGCTCCTTCGCCGCATCGGTCAGCGGCGTGAGCAGCCCCTGCGAGGCGAGCTGACCCGCGGTCGCGTTGCCCTTGTTGTACTCCATGACGTCGGGCACGTCGTCGCCCGTGAGCACGATCTTGGCGTTCTTCTGGATCTGCTCGAACGTCTGCTTCTCGACGACCACCTCGACGTCGGGGTTCTCGTCCTCGAAGATCTCGATCGCCCGTGCCCAGGCCTGACCCATGGCCGACTCGTCGGACTCGTAGTGCCAGATCGTGAGGGTCTTGTCGTCGGAGTCGCCGCCGCTGCCCCCTCCTCCGGCGCACCCGGCCAGGGCGAGTGGGAGCGCTACCAAGGCAGCGACAAGAGGCTTCCGTGCACGCAACATGACTTTCTCCTCATCATTGAGCGTCGGCGTCGGCGCCGATCGTCTGGTCCTGCACCGGCGAGGCCGGCGGTCGTGCCCCTCGGCGACGGCCGAGGGCGTGACCCCGTCCCGCTGGTCGGGCCGGGGGTCGGGGTCGAGCACCCGGGGTCAGGTCCCCCGGACAGGGGCGGGGCCGACGCTCGCGCCGGCCTCGAGGTCGCACGTGACCAGGACGGGCGCGTGCGCCCGACCGGCATCGTCGATCCGTGCAACCAAGGACTGCACCCCGAGGCGCCCGAGCTCAGCGCCCGGCGCATGCATCGTGGTCAAGGGTGGCGTGCTCATCGCTCCCACCCCGGGGGAGCTCACGATCCCCAGCACCGAGACGTCGGTCGGGACCGCGAGACCGCGTGCCTGCAGGCCGGACATGACACCGAACGTCGCGATCTCGTTCATCGTGACGAACGCGGTGAGCAACGGGTCCTGCTCGAGCAGCTCGCCGACCGCCGAGCGCCCGGCCTCGGCCGTCTCGTCGCACAGGAGGTCGCGACCCACGAGCCCACGGCGCTCCATGGCCGCGACGAACCCTTCGCCTGCACGCAGGGTCGGACCGTAGCCCGCCGCGGCACTCTCGGCCGAGTGGTTAATGAAGGCGATGTGACGATGGCCGAGCACAACGAGGTGATCGACCGCCGCCTCGGTGGTCGCGGCGAAATCGATGTCGACGTACGGGCGGCCCTCCAGCTCTCGCGTCCGCCCGATCATCGTGTAGGGCACGCCTGCCTCGTGGAGCACCTCGACCCGTGGGTCGTCGAGACGGACCTCCATGAGGAGGACGCCGTCGGCCATCCCCTGCTGGGTCAGGTCGCGGATCCCTGTCGCCTCGTGCGCCGCGAAAGGCCAGAGCACCAGGTGGTAGCCGGCCTCGCGAGCCGCTGCGGTGGCACCCGTGACGAACTCCGCGACCGTGCCGCCGATCCCCGTCTCGGTCGCAGGGAAGATCAGCGCGAGCACGTGGCTGCGGCGCGAGGCGAGCCCACGGGCCATGGCGTTGCGGCGGTAGCCGAGGTCGCTCATGGCCGCCTCGATCCGAGCGCGCGTCTCGTCGGAGATCTTGCGTGTCCCGTTGAGCGCGTACGACACCGTGCTGAGCGACACGTTCGCTCGGGCGGCAACGTCCTGCATCGTCACCATCTCGCCACCTCCTCGTGGTCGGCTCCCTCAGGGGAGAATCTGTCGAAGCGCTTCGTCGAAGCGCTTCGATGAATACGAGTATTGACTGAACTATTGCGATCCGTCAACCCTGCCCGTGACAGACCGGCGGCCCGGCCCCGAGCGATCGCTCGGGGCCGGGCGTCAACCTGCGTCAGTCGGTCACCAGCGCTCCCCCGCGCCACACCGCGAGGGGCGTCAGGTCGGCGTCGGCCACGACGACGTCGGCACGTCGCCCGGCCTCCAGCGCTCCGATGTCCGAGCGCCCCAGGACGCCCGCGGGCGTGCAGGAGGCAGCCTTGACCGCGTCGACCAACGGGATGCCGAAACTGGTCGTCGCCCGCACCACGTCGAGCAGGTGGAACGTGCCGCCCGCGATCGAGCCCTCGGGCGTGCCGTCGTCGAGCCGCGCGACGCCGTCCGCGACCGTCACGGCCATGGGGCCGAGCTGATAGGTGCCGTCGGGCATGCCCGCGGCGGCCATGGCGTCCGTGACGAGCACGATCGCGTCGGGCCCCACGAGCTCGAACACGCTGCGCACGGTCCCGGCCGCGAGGTGGGTGCCGTCTGCCACGAGCTCGACCACGAGCTCTCCGCGCGCCGCGGCCGCCAGGCACGCCGCGACGGGGCCAGGCGCCCGGTGGTGCAGGGGACGCATGCCGTTGAACAGGTGCGTCGCGGTCAGGCGCGGCGCGGGGCCTACCGGCTCGCCCGCCGCGGCCAGCGCTGCTCGACGCGCCGCGAGGGCCGCGACCCCCTCGACGATCGCCGCGTCCGTCTGCTCGGACGAGGCGTCGGTGTGCCCGATCGACGGGACCGCGCCGACCTCGACGAGCGCCTCGACGACACCCCCGGGACCGGTGTTCCCCGGGACCTCGGGCGCGAACGTCATGGTGCGGAAGTGTCCACGCCCGGCCTCCGCGATGGCCCGGACCAGCTCGACGTCTCCCGCGAGCATGTCGTGCGGGTTCTGGGCGCCGCACCGCACCTCCGACAGGAACGGTCCTTCGAGGTGGATGCCTGCGATCTCACCGGCGTCGCCCAGGTCGGCGAGCGTCGCGACCCGGCGCAGGAGCGTCTCGCGCTCGGCCGTCACGAGCGAGGCGACGAGGCTCGTCGTCCCGTGACGCCGGTGCTCGCGCACCGCGACGAGCGCCTGCTCCGCGTCCTCGGCGTCAGGGAAGCTCGCTCCGCCGCCGCCGTGGTTGTGCAGCTCGACGAGCCCCGGCAGGACGACCTGACCGTCGACGGGAGCGTCGGCCGCGTCGACCTCGGCGCCGTACCCGGCGGCAGCCGCGTCGCGACGGTCACCGACCCACGCGATCGTCGCCCCGTCGAGGACGACGACGCCGTCCTCGACGACCTCCTGCGGGGTGACCACGCGCCCGCGCAGGGCGGAGCGGGCGGCTCCTGCGGACGACGGGACGATGGGCTGCGGGGCGGCGTTCGACGTCATGTCCTCATTCTTGCGCACTTCGTTCGGACGACGCACGAATGGTCACCGGACCTGCCGGTCAGCGGTCGAGGACCGAGACGGCCCGTCAGCCCTCACGCAGGAGCCTGCGTGCCGCCCGGGCGAGGTGCGCGATGTACAGCCGCTGGAACGTCGGGACGAACAGACGCAGAGCCGAGACCCAGCGGACCGCGGGGTTGCTGAAGACGTCGACCACGAACCACACGTCCCCGGCGGCGTCCCGCTCGACCACGAACGCCTCCTCGCCCACGAACACGTGGCCGGGCAGGGTCCCGTAGCCGAACCCGATGCGCTGCTCCTCGCGCTCGACCCACACGATCTCGCAGGGCTCGTCGAGCCGCACCCTGCCCACGCCGAGCCGCGTGACGACACGGCCCCCCGGCTCCGCGACCGGGGCCGACGTCTCGATCCGCACGTGGGCGGCCGCGTGCACCTGCCAGGTCAGGAGCTGCTCGCCCAGGCGTCCGAGCTCCGCGACCGTGCAGGGCCGCTCGGACAGCCGGTGGCGCAGGCGGAGGTGGGCGTACCCTGCGGGCAGCTCCGGGGCGCGCGTCGCACCCACCTCTGGGTAGGTCGTGCGGCTCTGCGTCATGCCTGTCTCCGTCCTGGGGTCCTGCTGGGTCTGTGTGGCCGGATGGCCGTTCCTTGCAGCGCGGGGCCTGCGGGCCCCCTGCGCTCGATCCGCTCCCCCGCCGCGCCCCGGACCGCTCGGAGCCCCAGCAGCGTGCACAGCGCGAACCCGACCGCGTTGGCCACGCCGTGCGTCGCCGCCATCTGCCCGATGCTCGGGTGGGGCAGCCCCGTCGCCTCACCCACTGCCCACCACATCGCGAGCAGCATCGAGCAGGCCACCGCGACGGACCCGGTGACGAGCAGTCCTCGCGCCCAGCCCCGGGCCGCGAGCCCGAGGACGGCCCACGCGGTGCACCACAGCGCCCCCGTCAGCACGAGCGCGCCGACCAGCTCGACCGCGTCACCCACGAAGTAGCCCACGAGCACGAGCCCCGTGCCGACCGGGACGCCCCACGCGCCCGCTCGCGCGGCGCGGCCCCGGTCCGGGGCCCGGTGGGTGTCGGAAGTGTCCGGGTCGCGGGGGTCGTCGTGCCCGGCACCTTGCCCGGCGACGAGCCCCGCGACCAGGGCCGCGGCGAACCCCGCGAAGAGCATGTGCGGGACCGTCAGCGCGAGGTAGGTCCCCGAGAAGCCGAGCAGCCCCCAGCCGCCGCGGTCGGCGAGCATCGCGGCGGCACCGACGCTCGGCAGGGCGAGCGCCACGCCGACGGCGAGCCGCACGCCGAGCGGGCGTGGCGCCGTCGGGCCGGGGAGCGCCGCGCGGACCGCGGCGACGAGCAGCACCGCCGATCCCACGAGGAAGGGAGCGGTCGCGACCTGCGCCCACAGCCCGTGCGGGAGCCACGCCCCGGCGGCGGCCGCCGCCCCGGCAACGGGCCACCACGGCCCGCCCGCCCCGGGCACGACGCGAGGCCCGAGCAGCGACAGCCCGAGCGGGAGGACCACGACGAGCCCGAACGCGACCACGAGGTCCACGAGCAGGGCGGTCGATGCGGACACCTCAGCCTCGAAGGGACGACGTCAGGCGCAGGACGTCGTCGACGACCCCGCGGGCGACCGGGAGACGGGACAGGCGCACGAGCTTGCCCACGATCGGGCTCGCCCCTGCGACCAGGCGCCGCGTGCGCGCTGTGCCCGACGACGAGTCCTGGACCCAGAAGAGCGTCACCCCGAGCTGGGCGAACCACAGCAGCTCGGGGAGCTGCGCCCGCAGGGAGGGGGGCACCGCGGGCGAGGCGCCGGCCACGAGGTCCTCGAAGATCCCGAGCGAGAGCTCGCGAGCCTCGCGCGACGCCTCGCTGAACGGGTTGGCGGCCGCGCCCGGCCGGATCGCGACCGAGACGAACTCCGCGCCGAACGAGTGGTAGGGCGCGAAGACGTCGATCGACGCGTCGAGCACGCGGCGCAGCCGGTCGGTGAGGGACCCGCCCTGCGCGAGGATCTCGTCGGCGGCGACCCGGTGCGCACGCAGGACGTCGAGGTAGAGCTCCTGGACCAGGTGGTCCTTGGACGGGAAGTAGTAGTAGGCGTTGCCCGTGCTCACGCCCGCCGCGGACGCGATGGACCGCATGGTCGTGGCCTCGTAGCCCTGCTCGCGCAGCATCGCGAGGGCCACCCCGAGGACCTTGGCCCGGGTCTCCTCCGACTTGGGGGTGGGGCTCACGAGGTCGCCCCGGTCGCTGTGCGCGGGTTTTTGAACATGTTCAAAAATGTAGCACGAGAGAAGCCCGCACACCGCGCGGGTGTGCGGGCTCCGGGTCAGAAGAGGCGCGAGTCCACGTCGTCGACCCCGCGCATCGCGTCGTAGTCCAGGACCAGGCAGCCGATCCCCCGGTCGGTCGCCAGGACGCGCGCCTGCGGCTTGATCTCCTGCGCCGCGAACACGCCGCGCACGGGGGCCAGCAGAGGGTCGCGGTTCAGCAGGTCGAGGTACCGCGTGAGCTGCTCGACGCCGTCGATGTCTCCGCGGCGCTTGATCTCGACCGCGACCGTCGCGCCGTCCTTGTCACGGGCCAGGATGTCGACCGGACCGATCGCCGTGGGGTACTCCCGGCGGATCAGGGTGTGCCCCGTCCCGAGGAGCTGGATCTGCGCCGCGAGCATCTCCTGCAGGTGGGCCTCGACGCCGTCCTTGATGAGACCCGGGTCGATCCCGAGGTCGTGAGCCGAGTCGTGCAGGACCTCGTGCAGCTCGATCTCGAGGCGGTCGTCGCTCTTGGCGTGCTGAACCGCCCAGACCTGGGTCACGCCGCGCTCGCGTGCCGTCTCGTCGGGCTCGGTGACCGCCATGGAGCACGGAGGGCTCATCCAGTTCAGCGGCTTGTACGAGCCGCCGTCCGAGTGCAGGAGCACGCTGCCGTCCGCCTTGACGAGCAGCACACGGGTCGCGAGCGGGAGATGGGCCGAGAGCCGACCCGTGTAGTGGGCCGAGCACTGGGCAACCACGAGACGCACGAAGAACTCCTCAGACCGGGATGACGCAAGACCGGGGACGACGACGGAGAGCGACGCTGGCACAGCGCCGACCGGGACGGACGGGTGAGCCACCAGCTCACGGGGTGCGGCGCCGGCGGGATGGACGAGAGCGAGGCGACGCCGGGCCGGAGGGGCAGACGAGCCGCTGCCGGACAGCCAGGCTACGGCCAGGCCCTCAGACGACCACGCCGCGACGCCCGGGAGGGGCCGCCTCGAGCCACGATGCCAGACCCGCGTAGGCACCGCTCGACATGAGCAGCTCGAACCGTGTGCCCTCGTACGAGCACTCGACCAGGAAGAGGTCGCGATCAGGGGCCTCGACGGGGCGACGGGACACGATCACGAGGTCCTGGCGGCGCCAGGACCTCGCGGGGCGCAGGGACAAGGACCAGCAGCGCCACCAGTCGATGCGTCCGACGCCGTAGTGCGCGATGCCGAGCGACCACGAGGCCTGCTCGGCGCCCGCCGGGCGGGCGCTGCACTCGAACGAGCCGACCCGGTGGGCGATGGCCCGAAGACGCAACGCCCCCAGCCCGACCACGACCAGGACCACCAGAAGGAGTCCGATCGCGATCCAGGCGGGGAGCGGCACGTGTGCTACCTGGTCCCGTCAGTGGCCGGAGACGGCGGAGGCGTCGAGCACCTCGGCGTCGTCGACCACGAGCATGACCTGGTTGGAGTCCACCGAGAGGAAGCCGCCGGTGACCTTGACGGCGATCTTCTCGCCGGAGACCCCGGTGATCCGGACGGTGCCCGCCTCCAGGACGGACAGGACCGGTGAGTGGTCCGCGAGGATCCCGATCTCACCGTCGGCGGCCGGCGCGCTCACTGCGCGCGCGGTCCCGGACCAGATCTTGCGGTCCGCCGCCACGAGGTCGACGTTCAGTTGTGCCACTTGAACTCCTTCATGTCGGTGCACGGGTCTGACGAAGCGCGCCGCGTGCTCGGCCGGTGGGCCGAGCGCGCGGCGCGCTCACGTCGAATCAGACGCCGTACTCCTTCTGGATGCGGGCCCAGTTGCGCTCGAGGTCCTCGAGGCCACCGATGTTGAAGAACGCCTGCTCCGAGATGTGGTCGAACTCGCCGTCCGCGATCTTCTTGAACGCCTCGATGGTCTCCGTCAGCGGAACCGTCGAACCCACGACACCCGTGAACTTCTCGGCCATGTAGGTGTTCTGCGAGAGGAACTGCTGGATGCGGCGCGCACGCGCCACGACCGTCTTGTCCTCCTCGGAGAGCTCGTCCACACCGAGGATCGCGATGATGTCCTGGAGCTCCTTGTTGCGCTGCAGGATCGACTTGACGCGCGTCGCGACGTCGTAGTGCTCCTGGCCCACGTAACGCGGGTCGAGGATGCGCGACGACGAGGTCAGCGGGTCGATCGCCGGGTACAGACCCTTCGAGGCGATCTCACGCGAGAGCTCGGTGGTCGCGTCCAGGTGGGCGAACGTGGTCGCCGGCGCCGGGTCGGTGTAGTCGTCGGCAGGGACGTAGATCGCCTGGAGCGACGTGATCGAGTGACCACGCGTCGAGGTGATGCGCTCCTGGAGCAGACCCATCTCGTCGGCCAGGTTCGGCTGGTAGCCCACCGCGGAGGGCATGCGCCCGAGCAGCGTGGAGACCTCGGAACCGGCCTGCGTGAAGCGGAAGATGTTGTCGATGAAGAGCAGCACGTCCTGCTTCTGGACGTCACGGAAGTACTCCGCCATGGTGAGCGCGGAGAGCGCGACGCGAAGACGCGTGCCCGGCGGCTCGTCCATCTGGCCGAAGACGAGTGCCGTCTTGTCGAAGACGCCTGCCTCCTCCATCTCGACGATCAGGTCGTTGCCCTCACGCGTGCGCTCGCCGACACCGGCGAACACCGAGACACCACCGTGGTTCTGCGCCACACGCTGGATCATCTCCTGGATGAGGACCGTCTTGCCGACGCCCGCACCACCGAAGAGGCCGATCTTCCCACCCTGCACGTACGGCGTCAGGAGGTCGATCGACTTGATGCCGGTCTCGAACATGTTGGTCTTCGACTCGAGCTGGTCGAATGCCGGGGGCTTGCGGTGGATGGGCCAGCGCTCGGTGATCTCGAGCTTCTCGCCCTCCGCGAGGTTGAGCACGTCACCGGTCACGTTGAACACGTGGCCCTTGGTGACGTCGCCCACGGGGACGCTGATCGGCGCGCCCGTGTCGGTGACGACCGCGCCACGGACCAGGCCGTCGGTCGGCTTGAGGGCGATCGCACGGATGAGCGAGTCACCCAGGTGCTGTGCGACCTCGAGGGTCAGTCGGAAGGACTTCTCCCCCTCGCCCTGGCCGGACAGGTCGATGTCCACGGTCAGTGCGTTGTAGATCTCGGGGATGGCGTCGGACGGGAACTCGATGTCGACGACGGGGCCGATCACGCGGGCGACACGGCCCACGCCGGGTCCGCTCTGGTGCTCGACCTGGGCTTCCACGGTGGTGGCGGTCATTACTGGCCTCGCTTCGCAGGGCCGGAGAGAGCTCCGGCAGGTTCGGTGCAGGTGATGGAGATCGACGTGTTCGTCGTGCGGTACCTCACGACGCCGCCAGGGCGTCGGCACCCGAGACGATCTCGCTGATCTCCTGGGTGATGTCGGCCTGTCGTGCCTGGTTCGCAAGTCGCGTGTACATGCGGACCAGGTCCTCGGCGTTGTCCGTCGCGGTGTGCATCGCGCGCTGGCGGGCGGCCAGCTCCGACGCGGCCGCCTGCAGCAGGCAGCTGTAGATGCGGCTGCGCACGTAGCGCGGCAGCAGTGCGTCGAGGACGGCCTCGGACGAGGGCTCGAAGTCGTACAGCGGGAGCACGTCGTGCTGGCCCGCAGGAGCGACACCCTCGACGACCTCGAGAGGGAGCATCCGCACGACCCGGGGACGCTGCGTCACCATGTTCACGAACTGCGTGTACACGATGTGCAGCTCACCGACGCCACCCTCGTCCGCGGGGGCGAGGAACGCCTCCAGCAGGGTGTCGGCGATGTCGCGGGCGACGTCGGCAGTAGGTGCGTCCGAACCGCCGGTCCACGACTGGGCGAGCTCACGGTGACGGAACGTGTAGTAGGTCACGGCGCGACGCCCGGCGGCGTAGAGCGCGACCTCCTTGCCCTCGTGCGTGAGGCGCTCGACGAGCCGCTCCGTCTCGCGGATGATCGACGCCGAGTAGGCGCCGGCCATGCCGCGGTCCGAGGCGACCACGAGCACCGCGACACGGTTCGTGTCGGTGCGCTCGGACGTCAGCGGGTGCCGCGTCGTGGAGTGCGTCGCGACCGCCGAGACCGCCTGCGTGATCGCCTGGGCGTACGGGCCGGCCTCGGCGGACCGGGCGCGGGCGCGCCCGATCCTCGACGCCGCGATGAGCTCCTGCGCGCGGAACATCTTCTTCAGGGACTGCGTCGACTTGATCCGCTGCTTGTAGACGCGCTGGGATCCGGCCATGTCAGGCCTTCTTCTGCCGGACGATCTGCTCCTGCTCGACGACGACGCCCTCTTCCTCGTCAGCGTCTCCACCGATGAGCGGCGAACCGTCGCCCTTGAGGAAGCCGTTGCGGAAGTCGTCGATGCCCTGAGCGAGCGCAGACTCGACCTCGTCCGAGAGCTTGCCGGTCGAGGCGATCGTGCCGAGCACGTCCGTGTTGCGGCGCAGGTGGTCGAGCAGCTCGCTCTCGAAGCGGCGCACGTCCTCGAGCGGAACGTCGTCCAGCTTGCCCTTGGTGCCGGCCCAGATCGAGGCGACCTGGTCCTCGACCGGGTACGGCGAGTACTGACCCTGCTTGAGGAGCTCCATGAGGCGAGCGCCACGGGTCAGCTGGCCGCGCGAGGCCGCGTCGAGGTCCGAGGCGAACATCGCGAAGGCCTCGAGCGAGCGGTACTGGGCGAGCTCGAGCTTGAGCGTGCCGGAGACCTGCTTCATGGCCTTGACCTGTGCGGCACCGCCGACTCGGGAGACCGAGATGCCGACGTCGACAGCGGGGCGCTGGTCGGCGTTGAAGAGGTCCGACTGGAGGAAGATCTGGCCGTCGGTGATCGAGATGACGTTGGTCGGGATGTACGCCGACACGTCGTTCGCCTTGGTCTCGATGACGGGCAGGCCCGTCATGGAGCCCGCACCGAGCTCGTCCGAGAGCTTCGCACAACGCTCGAGCAGACGGGAGTGCAGGTAGAAGACGTCACCGGGGTACGCCTCGCGGCCCGGCGGGCGGCGGAGGAGCAGCGACACGGCACGGTAGGCCTCGGCCTGCTTCGACAGGTCGTCGAACACGATGAGGACGTGCTTGCCGCCGTACATCCAGTGCTGGCCGATGGCCGAGCCGGTGTAGGGCGCGAGGTACTTGAAACCTGCCGGGTCGGAAGCCGGTGCCGCGACGATCGTCGTGTACTCGAGCGCTCCGGCCTCTTCCAGCGCGCCGCGGACGGCGGCGATGGTCGAGCCCTTCTGGCCGATAGCGACGTAGATGCAGCGGACCTGCTTGGTCGGGTCGCCGGTCTCCCAGTTCGCCTTCTGGTTGATGATCGTGTCGATCGCGATCGCGGTCTTGCCGGTCTGGCGGTCACCGATGATCAGCTGGCGCTGACCGCGGCCCACCGGGATCATCGAGTCGATCGCCTTGAGGCCGGTCTGCAGCGGCTCGTGGACCGACTTGCGGTCCATGACGCCGGGGGCCTGCAGCTCGAGGGCGCGGCGGCCCTCGGTCGCGATCTCACCGAGACCGTCGATCGGCTGGCCCAGCGGGTCGACGACGCGACCGAGGTAGCCGTCGCCGACGGCGACCGAGAGGACCTCGCCGGTCCGGCGGACCTCCTGGCCCTCCTCGATCCCGGTGAACTCACCCAGGACGACGACACCGATCTGGCGAACGTCCAAGTTCAGGGCAAGGCCGAGGGTGCCGTCCTCGAAGCGCAGCAGCTCGTTGGCCATTGCGCCCGGAAGGCCTTCCACCTGGGCGATGCCGTCAGCGGCAAGGGTGACGCGACCGACTTCCTCGGTCACCGCACCCTGGGGCTCGTAGGACTTCACGAAGCTGTCCAGCGCGGCCCTGATCTCGTCGGGCCGGATCGTCAGCTCAGCCATTGCTCTTCTCCTGTCGTGGCCGCCCCGCGAGGTGCGGGAACGGTCGAACGTTCTTGTCAGTTCGCCGGCTCGGGAGCCGGCAGGGTGTCGACGACACCGGGGGCCGCGAGGACCTCAGTGTTCGGGCGAACAGGTCAGCTGACCAGTCGTCTGCGTGCATCGGCCAGGCGGGAGAGCACCGTCGAGTCGACGACGTCCGCTCCGACCTGGACGCGCAGGCCGCCGAGGACCTCGGGGTCCACGGTGACGTTCAGCTGGACTGCCCGGCCGTACGCGCGCTCGAGGAGCGCGGACAGACGGTCCTGCTGTGCCTGGCTGAGCACCGCACCGGTCGTCACCGAGGCGACGAGACGACGACGACGCTGTGCGGCGACCTCCCCGAGCCACACGAGGGTGGCCACGAAGCGACGCCCCCGGGGTGCGATGGTCGCCCGCTCCGCGAGGAACTGGGTGACCGGGTCGACCTTGCCCGCGAGCAGCGCGTCGACGAACGCCTTGCGACGAGCGGGGTCCGTGGAGGTCTCGGTGAGCACTCGACGTGCCTCGCGCTCCCCGACGAGCGACCGCGTGATGCGGAAGAGCTCGTCCTCGACGCGCTCGAGCGCGCCGCGGGCCTCGGCCGAGGCCAGGACCGCGTCGACACCGAGGTGCTCGACGGCGTCCGCGATGTCCACGTCGCGCGCCCAGCGTCCGCGGGCGACGCCCGAGACGAGGTCGACCACACGACCGTCGAAGCCCTCCCGGAGGAGGTCGGCGGCCAGGGCCGCCTTGTCCTCGCCCGACCGCGACGGGTCGGCGAGGGCGCGACGCAGGGGCACCGAGGCGTCCAGCGCCGCGGCGACGGTGAGGAGCTGCTCGCCCAGGGCGAAGGCTCCTTCACCCGCCGCGCGCAGCACCGGCTCGAAACGCTCCTGAGCCTGCGCGAGGGAGGCTCCGCTCGTCCCGCGCATCAGCCCTCCTTGCCGTTGGCCGCCGCGCTGGCAGCCCCGGCTCCCGCAGCCTCGAGCTCGTCGAGGAAGCGGTCCACGACACGCGACTGACGTGCGGAGTCCTCGAGGGACTCGCCGACGATCTTCGACGCGAGCTGGGTCGCGAGCGTCCCCACGTCGTTGCGCAGCGAGACCGACGCCTGCTGGCGCTCGGCCTCGATCTGGCGGTGTGCCGTCTCGACGATGCGAGCGGCCTCCTCGCCGGCCTTGACCTTCTGGTCGGCCACGATGGCCGTGCCCTCGGCGCGCGCGTCCTCACGGATCTTCGCGGCCTCGGTGCGTGCCTCCTGGAGCTGCTGGTGGTACTCCGCCAGCGCTGCCGCGGCCTCGGCCTGAGCGGACTCAGCCTTGGCCAGGCCACCCTCGATCTTGGCCGTGCGCTCGTCGAGCACCGCCTGGAACTTGGGAAGGACCATCTTGTAGAAGACGACCGCGATGATGATCAGGACGACCGCCGACCAGAAGAGGTCGTAGAACGGCGGAAGGAACAGCTGGATGGGGTCGACCTCGCCAGACTCTGCGGCGAGGACCGCCTGGGGGCCGATGGTCGACATCAGAAGATGAAGCCAGCGACGAAGCCGAGCAGGGCGAGGATCTCGACGAAGGCCAGACCGATGAACATGGTGCCGCGGAGCTGGCCGGCGACCTCGGGCTGGCGGGCCATGCCCTCGACCGTCTTGCCGATCAGGATGCCGAGGCCGATGCCCGGGCCGATCGCGGCGATGCCGTAGCCGATGGTGTTGATGCTGCCTTCGACAGCGGCGAGGGTGGTGACGTCCACGGTGTTTCCTTCCGTTGGGCGCCCGGTCGTGCGAACGGGCGTCAGGTGCGTTGCGTCAGGTGGAGCTCAGGGACGGCGCCGACGCCGAGGCGGCGGAACCAGGGTCTGCGGTGCGGGTCAGTGCTCTTCTTCGATCGACATGTTGATGTAGACCGTGGCGAGGAGCGCGAAGATGTACGCCTGCAGGCCCGCGACGAAGACCTCGAAGAGGGTGATCGCGATGCCCCCGGCGAGCGTCAGGGCGCTGATCGCCTTGAGGGCCGGAGCGGCCTCGAGCAGGAGGAAGTTCGTGGCGGCGAAGCACAGGACCAGCATGATGTGGCCGGCGACCATGTTCGCGGTCAGTCGGATGACCAGCGAGGCCGGGCGGATGATCAGGAGCTGGAGCAGCTCGATCGGCGCCAGGATGAAGTAGATCGGGAACGGCACGCCCGGGGGGAACAGGTTCGCCCGGATGTAGCCCCACAGGCCGTGCTGGCGGATGCCCGCGGCCCAGTAGGCCACGAAGACCCACAGGGCCAGGAGGATCGCCACGCCGGCGACCGAGGTGCCCGAGAGGTTCAGCCCGGGCACGACACCCGTGAGGTTGAACGCGAGGATCGTCACGAAGATCGTCGTGATCATCGGGACGTAGCGGCGAGCCCGCTCGGTCCCCATGATCTCCTCGACGATGTTCACGCGAGCGAAGTCGAGGACCATCTCGACGCCGTTCTGGAACCTGCCGGGCACGAGCTTGGCGCGCCGGGCCGCGATGAGGAAGATCGTCAGCAGGACGATCGTCGCGATCACACGGATGAGCTGCAGCCGGTTGAACTCGAACGGGGTGCCGGCGAAGAGGATGGCGTCGGGGAAGAACTCACCGATCGTCGGCGCGTGGAAGCCGCCTTCGCCTTCTGCAGCGGCAACGAAGGGAGAGGGGGTCGCGAGCGTGAACAGGGTGGACTCCCAGTGGTCGTCGGTTTCCGGGGCCGTGCGCGGGCACGCCGTCGGACCAGGCCTTCATGGATTCGCCGATAGCCTAACGCATGTTCGGACCTTCACAGGTCACTCACGTCGGGCAGATCTGCGCGAGGTGGGTCTAAGATGCCCCGGCGCCGGTCGCTGTGCGTCCCGGCGGCCGAGCCTCGCTGCGCCGTCGGGGGCGGTCCCGACCGGCCCGCGACCTCAGGACTTGGGCGTCACGTACGGGATACGGCCGCGGTCGACCGCACGGTAGTCGAGCAGCGCCGAGCCGATCACGCCCACGAGGAGCACCACGGCGAACACGACCCGGTCGTAGAACTCGTAGTTCCGCAGGACCGCGAGGACGATCCCGAGCAGCACGATCTTGACGAGCCAGCTGCCCAGCACGACGGCGGCGGTGGTCGTCGGGGTCGAGCGGGCCGTGCGGGCCATGGCCACGATCGTCGTCCCGGAGAAGACGAGCGCGATCCCGACGCCCATGAGAGCTCCCCACACGCCGGCCGTCCCGGCCAGGAGCGCGCCGAGCGCGACGCCCAGGACGAGCAGCCCGACGAGCAGGATCAGGGTGTCGCGCAGCGCGGTGCGGAACACGGCGCTCACGGCGTCACCGACCGCGTCGGCCGTGACCTCGCCGGGCTGGGCCTGCGAGGCCGGCTGCTCCGGAGGGGTCGTGGGGTCGTCGGCGCCGTGGGGCGTGGGAGTCGTCATCGGGAGGTTCCTTCAGGGTGGGCCGGGCCCGTGCGGGCCGGTCGGGGGTCAGGATCGGGGACGGGCGCGTCAGTGCTCGGCGTCGCGCCGGAGACCGGGCTGCGGACGACGGGCGAGGCGCCGCTCGGCACCCCAGCGCGCCGCGGGACGGTCGTCGGGATGCCCTCGGGCGCGGTCACCGCGTCGTCGTCGAGGAAGCGGCCACGGGAGCGCAGGGGCCCGAGCGTGAGCAGCAGCGCGATCACGATCGCCACGCCCAGCCCGATCGCCACGGTCTCCGCGGGCCACCACACGAGCGACACGGCCCCGAACGCGAACACCGCGGTCCACAGGTACATGATGATCACGGCGCGGCGGTGCGAGTGCCCGAGCGCGAGGAGCCGGTGGTGCAGGTGGAGCCGGTCCGGGTGGAAGGGGGACTTGCCCGTCCCGACCCGGCGGAGCACCGCGAGGACCATGTCGAGCAGCGGGAGCAGGATCACGGCCAGGGGCAGCAGGATGGGGATGAGCGTGCGCTGCTTGCTCGGGTCCACCGCGACCCCAGGGTCGATGTTGCCCGTCACGACGATGACCGCCGCGCCGAGCACGAGCCCGAGCACCATGGAGCCCGAGTCCCCCATGAAGATCCGGGCCGGGTAGAAGTTGTGGGGCAGGAACCCGAGGCAGATGCCGACGAGCCCGGCCATGACGAGCGTCGCGAGGTTCGAGTAGTCGGTCGGGCTCGCCGCGACGGTCAGGCTGTACGTGTAGACGAAGTAGGCCGTGCCGCCGATCGCGATGAGCCCCGCGGCCAGGCCGTCGAGCCCGTCGACGAAGTTGACGGCGTTCATCACCACGACCACCACGAGCACCGTGACGATGAGCGAGAGCCGGGGCGAGCCGATCGTGAGCCCGCCGATGGGGAACGTCACGAGCTGCACGCCCTGCCAGGCGATGAAGAGCGCCGCGAGCACCTGTCCCGCGAGCTTGGTCATCCAGTCGAGGTCCCAGATGTCGTCGGCGACACCGAGCAGGCACACGATCACCGCGCCGCCGACGATGGCCCAGGCCTGCTGGTCGGTCGCGAAGACCCCGCTGAGGAAGGGCATCTGGGACGCGAAGGTCACCGCGACCACGAGGCCCGCGGTCATCGCGAGCCCTCCCAGGCGGGCGGTCGGGACGGTGTGCACGTCGCGGTCGCGCACGGCAGTGATGGCGCCCGTCCTCGCCGCGACCCAGTAGGCGAGGGGCGTCAGGAGGTACGTGACCGCGGCCGCGATCAGCAGGACGAGCAGATAGACCCTCACCCGTCGTTCGCCTCCGGGTCGCTCGTCGTGGCGGTCGGGGCGGCGTCCGTGGTGGGTGCGGGCACGAGCCCGGGCTCGGACGGCGCGTCGCCGACCACGGCTGCACCGTCTGAGGGCACCTCGTCGGAGCCCGCGGCGTCCGAGGCCGGCTCGGGGGCCTGCGCCTCGTCGTCGGGCTCCTGCGGCTCCTCGCCGAGCCCGAGCACGGGCGCGATCACGCGCATGCGCTCGAGCGAGACGGCCCCCTCCCGGACGACGCGCAGGTGCGGACCGGTCGCGTCGACGATGGTCGAGGCCACTCCCCCGGGTGCGTCGCCGCCGTCGAGGTAGACCGTGACCGAGTCGCCGAGCTGCTCCTGCGCCGTCGTCACGTCGAGGGCTGCGGGGCGACCCGTCGCGTTCGCGCTCGAGACCGCGAGCGGTCCCGTGCGGCGGAGGAGCGCGAGGGCCGCGGGGTGGTCCGGCATGCGCAGCGCGACCGTGCCGTGCGTCTCCCCCAGGTCCCAGGCGAGCGACGGCTGGGCGGGCAGGATGATGGTGAACCCCCCGGGCCAGAACGTCTCGACGAGCGCGCGGGCGTCCGCGGACACGTCGGTCGCGAGGCCGTCGAGCGTCCGCGTGTCCGGGACCAGGACGGGCGGGGGCATCTGGCGCCCGCGCCCCTTCGCGGCGAGCAGGGCCGCGACGGCCTGGGCGTCGAACGCGTCGGCGCCGATCCCGTAGACGGTGTCGGTCGGCAGGACGATCAGCCCGCCGCGCGAGACGGCGTTCACCGCCTCGTCGATCGACGATCCCCAGGCGTTCGGGTCGGTGACGGGGTGCACAGAGCTCACGGTTCTCAGTCTTCCATGTCCGAAGGGTCCGCTTGCGCGGCCGGTGCGTCGCTCGTCGCGCGCACGCGGCGCGCGACGACCATGCGGGGTCTGCCGGTCAGGTCGTCGACGGTCCGGATCTCGTCGAACCCGCCGACCCGGGCCACCATGCCACGGGCCGCCTCGGCCTGGACCTCGGCGTGCTCCATGACGTAGAGCCCGCCGTCGGCCAGGAGCCGGGCCGCGGCGCGCGTCACGCCGCGCGGCACCTCGAGACCGTCGTCGCCCAGGCCGTAGAGCGCGACCTGCGGGTCGTGCAGCGCGACCTCGGGGTCGCGCGGGACCGCGCCCGGCGGGACGTAGGGCGGGTTGGACACGACGACGTCGCACGCCCCGTCGAGGTCGGCGAACGCGGTGCGCGCGTCGCCGCGCACGAGGTGCACGACGGCGCCGCTCTCCGCGCGCGTGCGCGTCACGTTGCGCTCGGCCCAGGAATGGGCATCGCGGTCGAGCTCGACCGCGTGCACCCGGGCCGTGGGGACCTCGGTCGCGAGGGCCAGGGCGATCGCGCCCGAGCCCGTGCACAGGTCGACGGCGACGACGGGCGCCCCGGGCCTGCGCGCGGCGACCTCGAGGGCCTCGTCGATCGCGACCTGCGCTACCTGCTCGGTCTCGGGGCGCGGGACGAACACGCCCGGCCCCACGAGGAGCTCGAGGTGCCGGAACGGCGCCGAGCCCGTCAGGTGCTGGAGCGGGACGCGCGCGGCGCGGGCCGCGAGGAGGCGGGCCATCTCGTCGAGCACCTGCCCGGCCGTCCGGTCGGCGCCCGGCGCGCTCCCGCTCGCGAGCAGCAGCGACGCGACGGGCCTGCCGAGCACGGCCGCGGAGACGACCCGTTCACGCGGCACGCCCGCGACGTGCGCGAGCAGCAGCTCGGCGTCCACGCGCGGGGAGTCGATGCCCGCCTGTGCCAGACCGGCCGCAGCCCCCCGCAGGAGGCGCGAGACGTCGTCGGGCAGGCCTGGGGGCATCGGGGCCGGGCCCGGGACCCCGACCGACGTCACGACGCCGCTGCGGCGAGGCGTGCCGCCTCGTCGGCGTCGATGGCCGAACGGATCACGGGCTCCAGGTCGCCGTCGAGGACCTGGTCCAGGTTGTACGCCTTGTACCCCGTGCGGTGGTCCGCGATGCGGTTCTCCGGGTAGTTGTACGTCCGGATGCGCTCGGACCGGTCGACCGTGCGCACCTGGGAGCGGCGCAGGTCGTTCGCGGCGGCCGCCTCCTCCTCCTGGCGCGCGGCCAGCAGACGGGCGCGCAGCACGCGCATGGCCTGCTCGCGGTTCTGGAGCTGGGACTTCTCGTTCTGCATCGAGACCGTGATCCCGGTGGGCAGGTGCGTGATGCGCACCGCGGAGTCCGTCGTGTTGACCGACTGCCCGCCCGGGCCCGAGGACCGGTACACGTCGATGCGGAGCTCGTTCTGGTCGATCTCGATCTCGCCCGCGTCCTCGACCTCGGGGAACACGAGCACGCCCGCGGCCGAGGTGTGGATGCGGCCCTGCGACTCGGTCACGGGCACGCGCTGGACGCGGTGCACGCCGCCCTCGTACTTGAGGTTGGCCCACACGCCGTCCGCGGGATCCGTGGCGCCCGCTCGCGCCTTGACCGCGACCTGGACGTCCTTGTAGCCGCCGAGGTCCGAGTCGGTGGCCTCGATGATCTCGGTCTTCCAGCCCCGGCGCTCGGCGTAGCGCAGGTACATGCGCAGCAGGTCGCCCGCGAACAGCGCGGACTCCTCGCCGCCCTCGCCCGCCTTGATCTCGAGGATCACGTCGCGCCCGTCGTCGGGGTCGCGCGGCACGAGGACCCGGCGCAGCTTCTCGGTCGCGGCCGCGGCCGTCTCCTGGAGCGCGGGCAGCTCGGCGGCGAACGAGCTGTCCTCGGCCACCAGCTCGGCTGCGGCCTCGACGTCGTCGGTCGCGTCGCGCCAGGCGCGGTAGGCCGCGACGACCTGGCCCAGCTCGGCGTAGCGGCGCCCGAGCGTGCGCGCCCGGCCGGCGTCCGCGTGGACCGCGGGGTCGGCGAGCAGCGTCTCGATCTCGGCGTGCTCGGCGAGCAGGTGTTCGACGGCGGCGAAGGACTCGGTCACGAGGGTGTCCTGACGAGAGGGATGGTTAGGGCTGTCCGGCGGCGTGCGGCCGGTATGGCTGGGTGCGGCTCGGTGCGGGAGCCTCCGGCACGTGCGCGCCGGGCACCCGCCCACCGGGAAAGACGACAGCGCCGGTGGAACGAGCACGCCGCCTGCCCCTGGAGAGGTTGGACGGGCGCTCGGACCACCGGCGCTGGAGAGTCGCTACTTGTCGGCGGCCTTCTTGCCGTAACGAGCCTCGAAGCGAGCCACACGGCCACCGGTGTCGAGGATCTTCTGCTTGCCCGTGTAGAACGGGTGGCAGGCGGAGCAGACGTCGGACGAGATGCGCCCGGACGTCTCGGTGCTGCGCGTGACGAACGTGGAACCGCAGGTGCAGGTCACCTCGGTCACGACGTACGTGGGGTGGATATCAGCCTTCACAGGACTCTCCTCAGTGGGGTGCCCCCGGGTCGCCTGCCTGGACAGCAGCCGTGAACCGGGGACGGGGAAACCAACAGGACATTGTGCCAGACGGGTCCGGCACACGAAAAATCTGTGGGTCGGCCGGCCGTCAGGACGAGGGCGCGACCGACCCGCAGGACGGATCAGACGGCGCGGCCGACCTCTTCGTCGTTGTGGATACCGCCCGGCGTCGTCTTCTGCACCTGGAGCAGGAACTCGACGTTGGACTTGGTCTCCTTGAGCTTGCCGAGCAGCAGCTCGATCGCCTGCTGCTGGTCGAGCGCGCCCATCACGCGGCGCAGCTTGTAGACGATGCGGAGTTCGTCCTGCGGCATGAGGATCTCCTCGCGGCGCGTGCCGGACGCGTTGACGTCCACGGCCGGGAAGATGCGCTTGTCCGCGAGCGAGCGGGAGAGCCGGAGCTCCATGTTTCCCGTGCCCTTGAACTCCTCGAAGATGACCTCGTCCATCTTCGAGCCGGTCTCGACGAGCGCCGAGGCGAGGATCGTGAGCGACCCACCGTTCTCGATGTTGCGCGCCGCGCCGAAGAAGCGCTTGGGCGGGTAGAGCGCCGAGGCGTCGACACCACCGGACAGGATGCGCCCCGAGGCCGGAGCAGCGAGGTTGTAGGCGCGCGAGAGACGCGTGAGCGAGTCGAGCAGCACGACGACGTCCTGGCCCAGCTCCACGAGACGCTTGGCGCGCTCGATCGCGAGCTCGGCGACGATCGTGTGGTCGGAGGCCGGACGGTCGAAGGTCGAGGCGATGACCTCGCCCTTGACCGTGCGCTCCATGTCGGTGACCTCTTCGGGTCGCTCGTCCACGAGCACGACCATGAGGTGGACCTCAGGGTTGTTCGTCGTGATCGCGTTGGCGATCTGCTGCATGATGATCGTCTTGCCGGCCTTGGGCGGCGCGACGATCAGGCCACGCTGCCCCTTGCCGATCGGTGCGACGATGTCGATCACGCGCGGCGTGAGTCGACCGACCTCGCCCGTCTCCAGACGCAGGCGCTCCTGCGGGTAGAGCGGCGTGAGCTTGTTGAACTCGGCGCGGTTGCGGGCGGCCTCGGGGGCCATGCCGTTGACCGAGTCGAGACGGACCAGCGCGTTGAACTTCTGGTTGCGCGGTCCCGTCTGCTGGAAGCTCTCGCCGTCGCGGGGCTGACGCACGGCCCCCATGATCGCGTCGCCGCGGCGCAGGCCCGCCTTCTTGACCTGTCCGAGCGAGACGTAGACGTCGTTCGGGCCGGGCAGGTAGCCGCTCGTGCGCACGAACGCGTACTGGTCGAGGACGTCGAGGATGCCCGCGACGGGCAGCAGGACGTCGTCCTCGGTGACCTCGATCTCGTCGAGGCCCGCGACGTCGATGTTCCCGCCGCGCGTGCGTCCGCGCTTGCGGTCGCGGTCACGGTTGCGGTCGCGACCCCGCCGGCGGCGTCCGCCGCGCTCGTCGTAGTCGTCGCCGCCCTGCTGGTCGCGCTGACCCTGCTGACGGTCGGTGCGCTGGCCGCCCTGCTGGTTGCCCTGCGCCTGCTGGTCGCGCTGACCCTGCTGACGGTCGGTGCGCTGGCCGCCCTGCTGACGGTCGGTGCCCTGCTGGTCGCGCTGCCCCTGCTGGTCGCGCTGACCCTGCTGCTGACGCTCGCCGCCCTGACGGGCCGCGCCGCCCTCGGGGGCCGTCTCGCGAGCCTGCTCGGCCTCGCCGCCGCGCGGAGCACCGGCGCCCCGACCGGAACGACGCGAACCGCGCTCGGAGCCCGTGACGAGACCGACCGCGGCGGCTGCGCGTGCAGCGCGCTCGTCGGGGGTCTCGCCGGCGACCGGACGGTCGCCGCCGTCGCGAGCCGCACGCGCGGTCTGCTCGAGCAGCGGGGCGATGATGTCGGCTGCCTTGTCGCTGCTCTCGCCCTTGCCGGCGCGCTCGGCGCGTGCGCCTCGCTCGCGGCGAGGACGCTCGATGCTCTCGGTCGCCTGACGTGCGGGCGCCTCGACGGCGGGCAGCACGACCTTCTCGGTCGAGGTGTCCTTCTCCGGCGCGCGACGCGCAGGAGCGGACGCTCCGGCGGGGCGCCCGGAGGCGCTCGTCTCGCCGGAGGTGGAACGGATGACGTCGACAAGATCGCTCTTGCGCATCTTGGACGTGCCCTTCACACCGAGCTGCGAGGCGAGTGCCTGCAGCTCGGGGAGGCGCAGCGTCGAGAGTGCGCCTGCACGGGCGGTGTCGGTGGTGTCTGTCACGAAGGACCCTTCCCCTCGTTTGCGCCCACTTGCTCTGTGCGAGGGGTGGGCCGCGGGTGATCGACGCTCGGCACGTGACGGCCGGAACGCAGTGGAACCACGCGTCAGTGGTACGACGACGTCAGCTGACGTGGGCTGGATTGCCTTCTCGCGGGGTATGAGGCGCAGTCAGTGGTTGCTCTGCCGATGCCCGGGGACTCGGCGGAGATTCGTCGAGGAATCACCGAGGCATCATCACGAACCTGCGAAGGCTCAATGGATTCTACCATCCGTAGCACCCGGGAAGACCAGTCGCCGCACCGGTCGACGCGTCGCTCAGCGCATCGATGCCGGCAGGCCCGTGCTGCCGACGACCCGCTCCGAACGGACGCCCTCCAGGTCGATCCCCGGACGGTAGGCCCGCCACAGGTCCGAGCCGTGCAGCAGCTCGCGCAGGACCGCGTCCGCGTGCTCGCGGTCCTGTGCACGGCCCAGGAGCAGGACCGTCGGCCCGGCCCCCGAGATGGTCGCGGCGAGGCCGTCGAGACGCAGCGCGCGCACGAGCTCCCACGAGGCAGTCATGACGCCCGCGCGATACTCCTGGTGGAGACGGTCCTCGGTGGCCTCGAACAGGTGCTGGGGCGAGCGCGTCAACGCGTCGACGAGCAGCGCCGCGCGGCCCGCGTTGAGCGCTGCGTCGGCGTGCGGGACGGTCTGCGGCAGCACGCCTCGAGCACGGCTCGTGGCGAGCCGCGTCGAGGGGACCAGGACCGTGGCCTCGATGTCCGGGTGGACGTCGAGCCGCACGGCGTGCGCGCCCTCGCGCCCCTCGACCGTGCTGGTCCAGGCGATGGTCGCGCCGCCGTAGATCGCCGGGGCCGCGTTGTCGGGGTGCCCCTCGAACTCGGTCGCGAGCTGCAGGACCGCCGCGTCGTCGAGCGCCGCGGGGTCCGCGACGAGCGCGCGGGCCGCGGCGATGCCCGCCACGACCGCGGCCGCGGACGAACCGAGCCCCCGACCGTGCGGGATCGCGTTGGTGCAGGTCAGGTGGAGCCCGGTCTGGGGAGCCCCGACGAGCTCGAGGGCCGCGCGCAGCGCGCGCACCACCAGGTGCCGTTCGTCCCCGGGGACCTCGCCGGCCCCCTCCCCCTCGACGTCGACGACCACGTCACCATTGCCCAGCGCGCGGACCTCGAGGACGTCGTAGCGCGCGAGCGCCAGCCCCAGGGCGTCGAACCCGGGCCCCAGGTTCGCGCTCGTGGCGGGCACGCGTACCCGCACATGGTCGGCTCCGAGCTGCATCGCGGTGACCTCTCGTCAGGTGAAGGGTGGGGAGGCGCCCGTCCGCTGCCCGCCCCGGCGGGCAGCCGGGGCGGGCAGGACGTGCGAGGTGTGCTCAGCCGAGCTGGAGCGCGTCGGCGATCGAGACGACGTCGGCGCTGACCCGGATGGGGGTGACGTCGGCGCCGTCGAGCGTCTTGAGGGCCCACTGCGGGTCCTTGAGGCCGTGGCCCGTGACCGTGACGACGATGCGCGCACCGGCCGGGACGAGGCCACGCTCTGCCCGCGAGAGGATGCCCGCGACGCCCGCCGCCGAGCCGGGCTCGACGAACACGCCGGCCTCGGCCGACAGGATGCGGTGCGCGGCGAGGATCTGCTCGTCGGTCACGGCCTCGATGACGCCGCCCGACTCGTCGCGAGCAGCCTCCGCCTGGGCCCACGACGCGGGGTTGCCGATCCGGATCGCGGTCGCGATGGTCTCGGGGTGCGTGATGGGGTGGCCCGCGACGATCGGGGCCGCGCCGGCAGCCTGGAAGCCCCACATGATGGGGGTCCTGGTGCTGACCGCAGGCAGGTGCGCCCCCGGCGCGTCCGGGTCGCCGAGGCCCGCGTACTCGCGGAAGCCCTTCCAGTACGCCGTGATGTTGCCCGCGTTGCCCACGGGCAGCGCGTGGATGTCCGGGGCGTCGCCCAGCGCGTCGACGATCTCGAACGCGCCGGTCTTCTGGCCCTCGATGCGGTCGGGGTTCACGGAGTTCACGAGCTCGACCGGGTACGCCTCGGCGAGCTTGCGCGCCGCGACCAGGCAGTCGTCGAAGTTGCCGTCGACCTGGAGCAGCTTGGCGCCGTGCGCGATCGCCTGGCTCAGCTTGCCCATCGCGATCTTGCCGTCCGGGACCAGGACGGCGCAGACCATGCCGGCCTTGGTCGCGTACGCGGCGGCCGACGCCGACGTGTTGCCCGTCGACGCGCACACCACGGCCTTCGCCCCGCGGCCCGCGGCCGAGGAGATCGCGGCGGTCATGCCGCGGTCCTTGAACGAGGCGGTCGGGTTCATGCCCTCGACCTTGAGGAAGACCTGGGCCCCGGTCCGGGCCGAGAGCGCGGGCGCCTCGACGAGGGGCGTGCCACCCTCGCCGAGCGTCACGATGCGCTCCTGGACGTGGGCGGGCAGGCGGTCGGCGTACTCGGCGATGATGCCTCGCCACTGGTGGGCCATCAGGCTCCCTCGACTCTCAGGACGGACGTGATCTCTTGGACGGGTTCGAGCACCGCGATCGCGTCGACCGTCGCGGCGAGCGCGGCCTCCGCAGCGGCGTGGGTCGTGATGACCAGGTGGGCGACGCCGGTCGACCCGTCGTCCTCCGCACCGTCGGCCCCGGGCACCGAGGGCTCCGACGGCTGGCGGACGGCCTCGATCGAGACGCCCTTCGAGGCCAGGACCTGAGCCACCTGTGCCAGGACGCCGGGACGGTCGTCGACCGCGAGGCGGACCTGGTAGCGCGTGACCGCGGTGCTGGCCGGCAGGATCGGCAGGGCAGCGTAGGTGGACTCCTCGGGGCCCTTGCCACCCAGGACCCGGTGGCGGGCCGCCGACACGACGTCGCCCAGCACGGCCGAGGCCGTGGGGGCGCCGCCCGCGCCACGGCCGTAGAACATGAGCTCGCCCGCGGCGTCGGCCTCGACGAAGACCGCGTTGAAGGCTCCCCGGACCCCGGCGAGCGGGTGCGTGAGCGGCACGAGCGCGGGGTGCACGCGCACCGAGACGCCGTGCGCGCCGTCGTCGCCCGTGACGGACTCCGCGATCGCGAGCAGCTTGATGACGTGGCCGGTCTGCGCGGCCCACGCGACGTCGTCGGCCGTGATGCGCGTGATGCCCTCGCGGGCGACGTCCTCGAGCGAGACCCGCGTGTGGAACGCGAGGCTCGCGAGGATCGCGGCCTTGGCCGCGGCGTCGAAGCCCTCGACGTCGGCCGTGGGGTCGGCCTCGGCGTAGCCGAGGTCCTGGGCCTGCTTGACCGCGTCGTCGAACGACATGCCCGTGCTGGCCATCTGGTCCAGGACGTAGTTCGTGGTGCCGTTGACGATGCCCAGGATGCGGCGCACGCTGTCGCCCGCGAGCGACTCGCGCACCGGACGGACGATCGGGATCGCGCCCGCGACCGCGGCCTCGAAGTAGATGTCGACGCCCGCGGTGTCCGCGGCCTTGTAGAGCGTGGGTCCGTCCTCGGCCAGGAGCGCCTTGTTCGCGGTCACCACCGCGGCGCCCGACTCGATCGCGCGCAGCAGCAGCGAGCGGGCCGGCTCGATCCCGCCCATGACCTCGATGACGATGTCGGCGCGCGCGACGAGCCCCTCGGCGTCCTCCGTGAGGAGCGAGCGGTCGACCGACGCGGCGAGCGGGCGCGGCGCGGACGCGTCGCGCACCGCGATCCCCACGAGCTCGAGCGGCGCCCCGACGCGCGAGGCCAGGTCCGCGCTCTGCTGCGTCAGCAGCCTGGCCACCTCGGACCCCACGACGCCGCACCCGAGCAGCGCGACGCGCAGCGGACCTTGCTCCTGCTGGCTGGCTCCCACGAAGCTCCTCCTCCATCACCCCGGCCCGCACGGTCAGCGGTGCCGTCGTTCTCGGCCCCTGCCGGACGCGGTCGCGTCGGAGGTGGCCGCTCGGTCCCGACGGGTCACGACGCCGTGCGTCGCTCCCCGACCGGTCGATCCTGAGCGTGTTGATCCTCGCTCTGCTGCCCGGATCCTGGGCGCCCGTCTCAGGATACGGGTGCCGGACGCGGGCCCGGCGAGAGCCGCACGCCCGGCCGCTAGCCCTGGTCGAGCGCGAGCAGGTCGTCCTCGGTCTCACGACGGACCAGGACCCTGGTCCCGCCGTCGGCCACGGCCACGACCGGGGGCCGGGGCACGTGGTTGTAGTTCGAGGCCATCGAGCGTCCGTAGGCCCCCGTCGCCGCGACGGCCAGCAGGTCGCCCGCCCGGACGTCTCCCGGCAGGAGCACGTCGTGGACCACGATGTCACCGCTCTCGCAGTGCTTGCCGACCACGCGCGCGAGCACGGGCGCGGCGTCCGAGAGCCGGTTCGCGAGCTCGGCGTGGTAGTCCGCGCCGTACAGGGCGGGACGGATGTTGTCGCTCATGCCGCCGTCGATCGAGACGTAGGTCCGCACGATCGTGCTCCCAGCCTCGCCGTCCGGTCCGCCGACCCGCACGGGCTTGACCGTGCCGACCGTGTAGAGCGTCAGGCCCGCGGGCCCGACGATCGCCCGGCCCGGCTCGATCGAGAAACGCGGCAGGGGCGTGCCGAGGTCCGCCGACGAGGCCGCGACCGAGGCCGCGACGTCCTTCGCGATGCGGTCGGGGTCGAGCGCGACCTCTCCCGGCAGGTAGGCGATGCCGTACCCGCCGCCCAGGTCCACCTCGGGGACGAGGAAGCCCGTGCGCTGCGCGAGCGCGGCCCGCAGCTCGAGGACCTTGCGCGCCGCGACCTCGAAGCCCGAGGGGTCGAGGATCTGCGAACCGATGTGCGAGTGGATGCCCAGGAGCTCGAGCTCGGGGTGCGCGAGCACCGCGAGGAGCGCGGTCATGGCCGGGCTGTCCTCGGTCTGCGCGCCCGCCCCCGTCGCGACGTGGCCACCGGTCGCGAGCGAGAGCCCGAACTTCTGGTCCTCGTGCGCGGTCGAGATGTACTCGTGACCGCCCGCGTGCACGCCCGTGGTCACGCGGATCATGACCGGGGCCGGAGCCCCGCCGCGTGCGCGCGAGGCTGCGGCCACGCGCTCGACCTCGACGAGCGAGTCGACGATGATCCGGCCCACGCCCGCGTCGAGCGCTCGCGCGATCTCCGCGTCGGACTTGTTGTTGCCGTGCAGGCCGATGTGCTCTCCGGGCACGCCCGCGCGCAGCGCGACCGCGAGCTCGCCGCCCGTCGCGGTGTCGACCCGCAGGCCCTCGGCGTGGACCCAGCGGGCCACGGCGACCGACAGGAACGCCTTGCCCGCGTAGTACACGTCGACGCCCGCGCCGACCTCGGCGAACGCGGCCTCGAACGCGCGACGGTACGAGCGGGCGCGCTCGCGCAGGTCGGCCTCGTCGAGCACGTAGGCCGGGGTGCCCTGGGCGACCGCGAGCTCACGCACGTCGACCCCCGCGACCGTGAGCGCGCCGTCGGGCCCGCGGCGCACGCCGCTCGACCACGGCTCGCCCGGCACGTAGGTGCCGGTCGGCGAGAAGGCGGGCGGCGTCGTCGGGCCTGCCGACGCGCTCACATGCGCTCCGGCGCGGACACGCCCAGCAGGCCGAGGCCGTTGGCGAGGACCTGACGCGTCGCGTCGTTGAGCCACAGGCGCGTGCGGTGCACGTCCGTGACCTCCTCGTCGCCCAGCGGCGTCACGCGGCACTCGTGGTACCAGGAGTGGTAGTCGCCCGCGAGCGCCTCGAGGTAGCGAGCGACGCGGTGCGGCTCGCGCAGCTCGGCGGCCTGGCCCACGACGCGGGGGAACTCGGTGAGCGCACCGAGCAGGATCGACTCGGTCTCGTGCGTCAGGAGCGACGGGTCGAACGCCTCGCTCCCGTCCTCACGGAACCGCGAGACACCGTGCGCCTCGGCGTTGCGCGCGACGTTCGCGGTGCGGGCGTGCGCGTACTGCACGTAGAAGACGGGGTTCTCGTTGGTCGCCTTGGACAGCAGGTCGAGGTCCAGGTCGATGCTCGAGTCGGTCGAGGAGCGCGCGAGCGAGTAGCGCGCGGCGTCCACGCCCACGGCGTCGACCAGGTCCTCGAGCGTCACGACCGTCCCGGCGCGCTTGGACATGCGGACCGGCTGGCCGTCCTTGACCAGGTTGACCATCTGTCCGATGAGGATCTGCAGGTTCTTGCCCGGCTCGTCGCCGAACGCCGCGCACACGGCCATCATGCGGCTCACGTACCCGTGGTGGTCCGCGCCGAGCATGATGATGACGTCGTCGAACCCGCGCTCGCGCTTGTCGAGGTAGTACGCGATGTCGCCCGCGATGTACGCGGCCTCGCCGTCCGACTTGATGATGACGCGGTCCTTGTCGTCACCGAAGTCGGTCGTGCGCAGCCACGTCGCGCCGTCGGCCTCGAACACGTGGCCGCCCTCGCGCAGGCGCTGGACCGCGCGCTCGACCGCGCCGGACTCGTGCAGCGAGTCCTCGTGGAAGTAGACGTCGAAGTCGACGCCGAAGTCGTGCAGCGCGGCACGGATCTCGTCGAACATGCGCTCGACGCCGCGCGCCCGGAAGACCTCCTGGGCCTCGTCGTCGGGCAGCGTGCGCGGGTCCGGGTCGCCCGCGGCGATCGCGTCGGCGATGACGGCCTCTGCGATGTCCGAGATGTACTGGCCGCCGTAGCCGTCCTCCGGGGCGTCCTGACCCTTGGCGCGCGCGAGCAGCGAGCGCGCGAAGCGGTCGATCTGCGCGCCGTGGTCGTTGAAGTAGTACTCGCGCTCGACGACGGCGCCCGAGGCCTGGAGCACGCGGGCCAGCGAGTCGCCGACCGCGGCCCAGCGCACGCCGCCGATGTGGATGGGGCCCGTGGGGTTCGCCGAGACGAACTCGAGGTTGATGCGCGTGCCGGCCTCGGAGTCGTTGTTCCCGTAGGTCGCGCCCTGGGCGAGGATCGTGCGGGCGAGCTCGCCCGCGGCCGCCGCGTCGAGCGTGATGTTCAGGAAGCCCGGTCCCGCGATGTCCACGGACTTGATGCCCGGGTGCGCGGCGAGGCGCTGCGCGAGGTCCTCGGCCAGGACGCGCGGGGCGACGCCGGCCTTCTTCGCGAGCTGCAGGGCGACGTTCGTGGCCCAGTCGCCGTGCTCGCGCTGGCGGGGTCGCTCGACGTGGACCGACGCGGGGACCGCGTCGGCAGGCAGGGCGAGGGTGCCGTCGGCGACGGCGGAGGCCAGGGCAGCGCTCAGCGCTTCGGAGAGCTCGTTGGGGGTCACTCGACGATTCTAGCGAGGGACGCCAGGGCTTTGCGTCGCCGTCCGCGACGGGCGGACGGGCGGCCACCGGTGCGTGCTGCGACGTCGCGCCGCGCGTCGCCCGGCGGGTCTGCCCCACCGGCCCGACGGCGTCGCTCGCCTCGCGTCGTCGCCCTCCCCCGGCGTCACTCCCCCGGGCGGGCCCTGCGTCCCCACGAGTCCTCGATCATGGACGGCCGGCAGCCCGCGACCGCGGCGAGGAGGATCACGACGAGCGTGCCGAACAGGAAGACGAAGGTGCTGGTCCAGGTGCCGCTGCGCCCGTAGAGGATGCCCGCGGTCAGCGGCCCTGCCCCCGCGACGAGATAGCCGACGCCCTGCACGAACCCCGACAGCGCCACGGCCCCTGCCGAGGTACGGCTCCGCAGGTTGATGAGCGCGAGGCCCAGGGGGAACGTCGAGGCCCCGAGCCCCGCGAGGACGACCCACACCCAGGTGGCGGGGCCGGCCTGGGCGCCCATGAGCCCGGCGTAGCCGACCGCGAGCATCGCGACGAAGAGCACGACCAGCAGGTACGGGTTACGCATCCGGGCCGCGAGCAGCGGCGTGACGATCGACATGGGCATGCCGACGAAGGCGTAGAGCGCGAGCGCGCTCGCCGCGACCGGCTCGGACATGCCCGAGTCGATCAGGACGTGCGGCAACCACGCGAACATCACGTAGGTGTTGAGCGAGTTGAGCCCGAACATGACCGCGATGCCCCATGCGAGCGGGCTGCGCCAGGCGCGGCCCGCGTGGCGGTGACGTCCGTCGAGGCCCACGGTGTGCTCGGGCGAGTGCTCGAGCACCGACGCGAGCTCGGCACGGGCGCGCGCCGAGCGCACGATCACGACGGTCCACGGCACGGCCGCGAGCAGCCCCACGAGCGCCCACCCGCCCAGCGCCGGGCGCCAGCCCAGCGACGACGCCATGCCGACCACGAGGAGCGGCGGGATCGCGGTGCTCAGCGAGAGCGTCACGGTGTAGGCCGCGGTCACCGCGCCGATGCGGTCGGGGAAGTACCTCTTGACGAGCGGCGGGAGCAGCACGTTGCCCATGCCCATGCCCGCGAGCGCCACCGCGGTCCACACCAGGAAGCCGGGGGCCGAGGTCGAGACGGACCGCAGGATCTCGCCGACCGCGCTGATCAGGAGCGCCGCGACGAGCGTGGGCTCCAGACCGAAGCGGCGGGAGAGGGCAGGCACGAGCGAGCCGAAGACCGCGAACGCGATCACGGGGACCGTGCCGAGCAGCCCCGCGAGCTGGTCGCTCAGGTCGATGTCGACCCGGACCACGTCGAGGATCGGGGAGACCGCGGCGACCGCGATCCGCAGGTTGAACGCGGCGAGGACGATCCCGGCGAGGACGACGAACCGCCCCCTCCACGGCCGGAGGGTGCTGTCGGGGGTCGAGCTCGAGTCCTGGCGATCCACTCAAGGAGGGTACGCACCGGTCGCCCCGGGCATCCGTCCCGAGGGGGCTCCTGGGGTGGTGAGTCCGGTCACCCCGCCCTGACCGGCCGTCAGAACGTGCGGAACCGGGCAGGTGGGAGCACGAACCCGCCGGAGGCTGGTAGTCTCGTGCACCGTGCCGGATGCTCGTCAGAGCGAACGCATGCTGCCCTCGTAGCTCAGTGGATAGAGCGTCTGCCTCCGGAGCAGAAGGTCGTAGGTTCGAGTCCTATCGAGGGCACCGCAGACCAAGCCCCTGGCCCCTCGGGTCCGGGGGCTTCGTCGTGCCCGGGATCGCCGACCCCTGGACCCGAGTGGTCCCCACGCTCTCCGCACCCGTGTAGCGTCCGCACTACTGGGCCACCGTGGTCTCGTTGACGGGACAAGCGTGACAACAGCATCGAACGACTCCATCCTGGGCCTCCTCGGAGCGTCGCGGAAGCCCGACGAGCGCCGGCTCCCCCTCCACCCGGACCACCTCGAACGGATCGCGCCCGAGCTGCGGGCCCGGATCGTCGTCGAGCGCGGCTACGGCGAACGCTTCGGGGTGAGCGACGAGCAGATCGCGCCCTGGGTGCGAGCGCTGGGCACGCGCGCCGAGGTCATCGAGGCCGCCGACGTGGTCCTGCTGCCCAAGCCGCAGCACGAGGACCTGCGCGACCTGCGCCCCGGGCAGACGCTGTGGGGCTGGCCGCACTGCGTCCAGGACCGCGAGCTGACGCAGCTCGCGATCGACAAGAGGCTCACGCTCGTCGCGTTCGAGGCCATGCACCACTGGGCGGCGGACGGCGGGTTCGGCCTGCACGTCTTCCACAAGAACAACGAGATGGCCGGCTACTGCTCGGTGCTGCACGCGCTCGAGCTGTGCGGCTCGACGGGCGACTACGGCCGGCGCCTGACCGCGGTCGTGATCGGGTTCGGCGCCACGGCGCGCGGGGCCGTCACGGCGCTCAACGCGCACGGCATCCACGACGTCCGCGTGCTGACCAACCGCCGGGTCGCCGCGGTCGCCGCGCCCATCCACTCGGCGCAGATCGTCCAGTTCGACCACGACGACGAGCCGTACCTCAGCGAGGTCATCACCGACGAGGGCCGTCTCCCGCTCGCGCCGTTCCTCGCGGAGAGCGACATCGTCGTCAACTGCACGCTCCAGGACCCCAACGCGCCGCTGCTGTACCTGCGCACCGAGGACCTGGGCGCCTTCCGGCCCGGCAGCCTGATCGTCGACGTCTCGTGCGACGACGGCATGGCGTTCGACTGGGCCCGCTCCACGACCTTCGCCGACCCCCTGGTCACGATCGGCGAGAGCATCAACTACTACGCGGTGGACCACAGCCCGTCCTACCTGTGGAACTCAGCGACCTGGGAGATCAGCTCTGCCGTGCTGCCGTTCCTCCCGGCCGTCATGGCCGGACCCGTCGGCTGGGACGAGAACGAGACGGTCCGCCGCGCGATCGAGATCCGTGACGGGGTCGTGCTCAACCCTGCGGTGCTCGAGTTCCAGCACCGCGAGGCCGCGTACCCGCACCTGCCGGTCGCGGACCCCGCGTGAGCGAGCGCGTACGGTATGTCCCATGACCGACGGTGGTAACGGAGACTTCGAGTTCGAGCGTCGCTTCCTCGTGAAGGACGTCCCGGTCGACCTGCTCGACGCGCCCGCCCTGATCGTGCAGAGCTACTTCCTGGCGCAGGACGGCTACGCGATCCGCCTGCGGGTCCAGGCGAGCGCGACCGACGCGACTCTCGCCGCGAGCGCGTCCCCGCTGCACGTCCTGGACGCACACACGTTCGACTTCTGCGCGCTCACGGTCAAGGGCCCCACGAACGGCGGCACGCGGTACGAGGCCGAGCGCGAGATCGACGTGCACGTGGGGACCGAGATGATCCGGCGCGGTGGCGGTCGCATCGTCAAGACGCGCTACTCCGCGTGGTTGGGCGCGGACGGCTGGGTCATCGACGTGTTCGGGGGCGCCAACCACCCCCTGGTCGTCGCGGAGTGCGAACGCTCGGGGCCGGTCGTCGACCTGCAGATCCCGTCGTTCTGCCTCACCGAGATCACCGACGACCGCCGGTTCTCCAACGACTACCTCTCGCACACCCCGTACTCGGGGTGGGCAGCCTCGTTCGCGGCCGAGCTCGCGGTGTCCGGGCCGCGCTTCCGCCAGGACTTCGGGCACAACGCCCGTCTGCCCGGGGAGTAGCCGGGCGGCGTCGACCGGGCCGCGCGCGGCACGCGTACGGCCCGCGCCCGCTCAGGGCGCGTCGTCCGCGACCGGTCCGCAGTCGCCGACGGGCGCGGTCCCCAAGCCACGCGCGTAGTAGACCCACGGGAACCAGGTCCCGATCCGCTCCCACCCCTCGGCCTCGAGCCCGAACCTGCTCGCCCCCAGGACGTAGACGCGCTTGTGCTCCCACTGCTGGGTGGTCCGCTCGATCGTGTGGAACGCCGCGCCGAACCCGGTCGAGCGCCACCCGTGCCGCCCGTAGGCCTCGAGCGCGGCCATCTCGGTCAGGGCCGTGACAGGAGCCAGCGTCCGGGTGTCGCCCGGGACGGCCCCGGCGATCAGGTCGCCCACGAGGCCGGGAGCCCCGTCGCCGGGCCCGGCGGGTCGCCCGAACCGCTGCTGGGCCGCCTGTCGCGTGATGCCGAGTGCCGTCCCCACGGCCTCCCAGCTGTGCCCTGCGGAACGGGCCGACGACACGGCCGTCGCGAGCAGCTCCTCGGTCGCGAGGTACGCGCGCGCCGTGAGTGTCACGAGCTCGAGGTGCGCGGCGGGCTGGGTCGCGATGCGGTCGCCGATCCCCGGGTCGGCGGCTGCCACGGCCTCGGCCAGCAGGTCGTCGAGCGACCGCGGGTCGCGTGGTTCGAGGCTGCCCCAGGCGGGTGCGCCGCTCACGGCTCGCGCCCCTCGTCGATGCCCGACGCCGGAGCACCGGTCGCTCCTTCTGCCCGCCACTGTCTCGTCATGTGTCAACCCTGGCTTGACACGATAGTTCTGTCAAGAGGTGGTTGACACCCAGGGTGCGGCGCGCGCCCGGTGGGGAACACGCCGTCGGGCCGTCCCCCGCGCCTCACTGCCGACCCGGGCGGAGAATGCAGGGCATGGACGAGGCCGTCGTACTCCTGGTCATCACCGGTGCCCTGGCCGTCACGGCCGTGGCGCGGCACTGGGACCTGCCCGCTCCCCTCCTGCTCGTCGTGGTCGGGCTCGGCGTCTCGCTGATTCCGGCCGTCCCGCACGTCGAGCTGGCCCCCGAGGTGCTGCTCGGCGTCATCCTGCCGCCACTGCTCTTCTCGGCGGCCACCGGGAGCTCCTACCAGGACTTCCGCACGTCGCTCAACGCGATCGTGCGCCTGGGCGTCGGGCTCGTGGTCGTCACGGCACTCGCCGTGGCCTGGGTCGCGACGATCCTGCTCCCCGACCTCCCGTTCGCCGCAGCGCTCGTCCTGGGCGCCGTCGTCGCCCCGCCCGACGCGGTCTCGGCAGCCGCGGTCGGGCGCCGCCTCGGCCTGCCCCGCCGCGTCATGACGCTCCTGGGCGGAGAGAGCCTCATCAACGACGCGACCTCGCTCACGCTCTACAAGGTCGCGCTCGCCGGGGTCGCCACGGGCGCCTGGGTCTGGACCGAAGGGATCGGGGTCTTCGCGCTCGCGGTCGTGGTCGGCGTCGGGATCGGGCTCGTCATGGGCATCGGCATGCACGCTGCCCGGCTACGGCTCGCCGACCCGCTCCTGACGAGCGTCGCGGGGATCATCCTCCCCTTCGCGGCCTACTGGATCGCCGAGGAGCTCAGCGGCTCGGGCGTGCTCGCGGTCGTGGCTGCGGGCCTCTACCTGGGGCACACCGCGCCGACCGCCGGGTACGAGACCCGGCTCGTCGAGGAACCCCTGTGGGACAGCCTCGACCTGCTGCTCGAGGCCATCACGTTCGCGCTCATCGGGCTCCAGCTCAAGTTCGTGGTCCAGACCGTCGTGACGTCCGACGAAGGGCTCCGCACGGCCGTCTGGGTGTCCCTCGCAGCCCTCGCGGTCACCATGGCGATCCGTCCCGTGTACGTGTTCGCCACGTCCTGGCTCGACCGCGTGCACCTGCCGGGTTCCAAACGCACCCGGGCCGACGAGCTCGGTTGGCGCGAGTCGCTCGTGGTCTCGTCGGCCGGGATGCGCGGCGTCGTGACGCTCGCGGCGGCGGCCGCCATCCCCGCGACGCTCGGCGGCGCCGAGTTCCCCGGCCGCGCCACGATCCAGCTCGCGGCCTTCACGGTCGCGATCGGCACGCTCCTGCTGCAGGGCGCGACGCTGCCCTGGGTCATCCGACGTCTCGGGGTGGGCGGGGAGGACGAGGCCGCGAGCGACGCGGCCGAGGAGGCGCGCGTCCGCCGTCTCATGGCCGAGGCGCAGGCCGAGGCCATCTCGCGCGCCACGAAGGAGTGGGCTCCCCTGATCGGCGAGGAGAAGGCCGAGGCGACGCGCGCGGCCATGTCGGCCGCGATCGTGGGGCGCGCCCAGGCCGCGGCCCGACTGCTCTCACCCGAGTCCGAGGCCGAGGAACCGGCCGAGCAGGCCCCGTCCCGGGCGCGCCCCACGGGCGGCCGGGCCTATCCGATGGCCCGCCTCGGGGACCGGTCGGACGACCTGCGCCGGCTCCGCGCGCTGCGCGCCGACATGAACAGGGCTCAACGCCAGGTGCTCGTCGACGAGCGCGACGCGGGTCGCCTCAACGAGACGGTGATGCGCAGGATCCTGCGCGAGCTGGACATCGAGGCCGAGGCGCTGGCCGAGTCGTGGGTCAACCGGATCTGACGACTCCCTCGCGGTTGGCGCGGTCGGCGCGGGCCGGCGCGGGCCGGCGCGGGCACAGCCGGGCAAGGCCGCTCGGACGGGACCGCTCAGGTGAGACCGCCGAGCGCGATGACGCCCTCGGTGAACTCGAAGTGCCACGGCTCGTACGCCCCGCCGCCGCCGCGCTTGGCCCACGACGGGTTGGCCCAGCCGTACAGCTCGCCGTTCTTGTTGATCCAGGAGTAGACCTCCCGGTTGCCCGTCTCGGTCGAGCACAGGTCGATCGCGAGGCCCCAGCCGTGGAACGACGTGCCCGGCTTGGCCGCGAAGCCGCCCCGCGTGCCCTTGAGCGAGACCTGGGACGCCAGGGTCCGGTAGCTCGACACGAGGCAGATGTCCCGGCCGAACGTCGCACGGAACGACTCGTTCATCGCGGACAGCGCGACCGCGGCGTCCGGACGCAGGGACTCGCCCGCCTGCCACAGGTCGCACAGCTCGTGCCCCGTGAGCTTGCCGTTGCCGCTCGTGACCTCGACGCTCGGGTCACAGTTCGGGAGCGGTGCACGCTCGACCGAACGGCTCGCGGCCTGGGCCCGACCCTCGATCTTGGGCGCCGACGCCACGTACTCGGACGTGGGCTCGGCCGCGACGGGCGCGCTCACCAGGTCCAGGGCCGTGGGCCCGACGGGCTTGCCGTCCGGGGCGTAGGGAGAGACGGGACCGTCCTGCGCGCCCGCGGAGAGCGGCATGGCGATGGTCGCGACCGCCAGGGTCCCAAGGACGGCCATGCGGGGTGCCCAGCGCTGGTGGGAGGGGATCTCGGCCCGACGACGGCCCTTGTGCCCGGTCTCCGCCTCGCGTCGGGCGCGGCGTGAGTCGGAGGTCGAGGACGACGACTCCACCAAGCCTCCACTCCGAGCGGCCGCCCGACCGCCCGCAGGCAGCCCCTGGACGACCAGGACCGACGAGCGCGTGGACCGCGCCCAGCCTCGCAGACCGGACGACCCTCCCGTTGCAGGAGGAACCGTGCGAACGAAGCAACGAAACAATAACGGGGGGTGACAGGGAAACCAAGTCCCCAGTTCAGAGCCCCGGGGGGCGCCGACTCAGTGCACTCGGCGCTGCATCGCGTCCCGCACCTCGCCCACGAGCTCCTCGAGGATGTCCTCGAGGAAGACGACTCCCACGGCACCCTGCGCACCCGCGGGCGCTCCGTCGTCGGGCACCGTGCCCGTGGAACCCTGGACCGGGACCGCGTCCACGCGGGCCAGGTGAGCCCCCGACTGCTGCATGGCGCGCAGCGCGTCCTCGATCTCGTCCCCCGGCTCGGCCGTCGCGAGCGCACGCACGCGCCAGGACGGGACCGGCCGGAACCGGTCCTCACCGCTCGCGTAGAGCACGTCCTTGAGGTGCAGGTACCCGACCAGCTCGCCCCGCGCGTCGGCCACGGGGAAACGGCTGAAGCCGGTCTTCGCGACCAGGCGCTCGATCTCGTCGGGCGTGCAGCCCTCGACCACGGTCACGAGCCGGTCGACCGGGACCATGACCTCGGCGGCCGTGCGCTCCGAGAACTCGATGGCCCCCGAGAGCAGCCCCTGCTCGTCGCGCAGCAGGCCCTCGGCCTGCGAGTGCTCGACGATCGACTGGACCTCCTCGGCCGTGAACACCGACGCGACCTCGTCCTTGGGCTCGACGCCCGCCCAGCGGACCACGTGGTTCGCGAGCCAGTTGAGCGCGACGATGATCGGCTTGAGGATGCGCCCCAGGACCACGAGCGGCGGGCCGAACCACATGACGGCCTTCTCCGGCCCCGCGACCGCGAGGTTCTTGGGGACCATCTCGCCCAGCACCACGTGCAGGTAGACGACGATCGCGAGCGCGACCACGAACGCGATCGGGTGGACGAACGCCTGGCTCACGCCGAGCGCGTGCAGCGGCACCTCGAGCAGGTGCGCGACCGCGGGCTCCGCGACCACGCCCAGGCCCACCGAGCAGACCGTGACGCCCAGCTGGGCGCACGCGAGCATGAGCGAGACGTGCTCCATGGCCCACAGGACCGTCTGCGCGCGCCGGTTGCCCTGCGCCGCGAGCGGCTCGATCGAGCTGCGACGGGCCGAGAGGATGGCGAACTCCGCGCCGACGAAGAACGCGTTGGCCGCCAGGAGGACGATGCCGAGGATCAGTGCGGGGGTCGTGCTCATCGTGCACCTCCGGCAGGCTCGGAGCCCTGGTCGCCCGAGCGTGGGCGAGCGCCCGGCGGGCGCTCGGGGGCGGGCCAGCGCGTCGTACCCGGCCTCTCGCCCTCGATGCCCTGGTCGGGGACGATGTCCGGACGGTCGCCGTCGGGCGACTCGAGCCGGACCCGCAGGCGCTCGACACGACGCCCCTCCATGGCCTCGACCCGCAGCACCACGCCACCCGCACGGACCTCGTCGCCCGCGACGGGCACCCGGCCGAGGTCGGCCATGACGAGCCCGCCGAGCGTCTCGTACGCACCGTCCTCGGGGACCTCGAGGCCCGTCGACTCGACGAGCTCGTCGGGCCTCAGGACGCCTGGCACGATCCACGAGCCGTCCGCGCTGCGGGCCACCCCGGCCCGCCGCGGGTCGTGCTCGTCCGCGACGTCGCCGACGAGCTCCTCGACGACGTCCTCGAGCGTCACGACGCCCGAGGTCCCGCCGTACTCGTCGACGACCACGGCCATCTGCAGGCCGAAGCCGCGCAGCTCGACCAGCAGCGGCCCCAGCGCGACCGTCTCCGGGACGCGCGGGGCGTCGACCATGAGCGCGGCCGCGGGGACCTCGGAGCGCCGCTCGTGCGGCACACCGATCGCGCGGCGCAGGTGCACCAGCCCGACGACGTCGTCCCTGTCCTCGCCGATCACCGGGAAGCGCGAGTGCCCCGAGGTCCGGGCCAGGGCCACGACGTCCTCGGCCGTGTCCTCGCGACGCAGCACCACCATGCGCATGCGGTCCGTCATGACGTCCACCGCGCTGAGCTCGTCGAGCTCGATCGAGTTGGTCAGGAGCGTGGCGACCGAGGTGTTCAGGGTGCCCTCCTGGGCGGAACGCTTGACGAGCGCCGCGAGCTCGGAGGCCGAGCGTGCGCCCGAGAGCTCCTCGCGCGGCTCGACGCCCATGCGCCGCAGGATCGCGTTGGCCGACCCGTTGAGCACCGAGATCACGGGCCGGAAGAGCTTGGTGAACTGGCGCTGGATCGGCACGACCTGCCGCGCGGTCTGGTACGGGAGCGAGAGCGCGAAGTTCTTGGGGATGAGCTCGCCGAACAGCATCGAGAACAGGTTGACGACGACCAGCGCGAGGACCACGGCGAGGACCGTGGCCGCGCCGGCGCCGAGCGCCGTGCTCCCCAGCGCGTCGCCGATCAGGTTCGCCAGCGCGGGCTGGGCCGTGTAGCCGAGCAGGATCGTGGTGATGGTGATGCCCACCTGTGCCGAGGACAGCTCGGTCGACAGGTGCTTGAGGCCGGCCCGGACGCTGCGGTCACGACGGCCGCTGCGCTGCTCGGCGGCCGTGGCCCCCTCGCCGTCGTCCCCGTCACGGTCGCCCGTCCTGGACAGCACGGCGGGATCCAGGGTGACGAGGGCGAACTCGCTCGCCACGAAGACGGCGGTCCCTGCGGTCAGGAGCACCCCCAGCGCGACCATCAACCAGTCGCCTACCACGGGGTGCTCCACGGATATCGGGATTTGCTCTTCATCGTGGCAACGATGTTATCCGCCGTCGAGCCGCCGTCCATCCGGAAACTCCACCCGGCGCCGGCCGTCGCGAGGCGGACGGGCGCCCGACATCCCCCGGTTTCGCCCCGACCTCCGACCATCGCAGGCCGGTTTGTGCCACGCTGGTGCCATGACAGCCAGCGCATTCCCCACCGGCAGCGGCGCGACGAGCGGGGCCGGACCTGCGGGTACGCCCGCGCAGCAGGCCGCGAACATCCTCGTCGTCGAGGACGAGCCGGCGATCGCCACCGCGATCGCCCAGCGGCTGAGCGCCGAGGGGTGGCGCGTCGAGGTGGCGCGCGACGGGCTCTCGGGGGTCGAGGCCGCGACCCGCCTGCGCCCCGACGTGATCGTGCTCGACGTCATGCTCCCCGGCATCGACGGGCTCGAGGTCACGCGCCGTATCCAGGCCGAGCAGCCCGTGCCGATCCTCATGCTCACGGCGCGCGACGACGAGACCGACATGCTGATCGGGCTCGGCGTGGGGGCCGACGACTACATGACCAAGCCCTTCTCGATGCGCGAGCTGGTCGCGCGGGTCAAGGCGCTCCTGCGGCGCGTGGACCGCGCAGCCCAGGCTGCGACGTCGACCCCCACGGACCCGCCCATGGTCGTGGGCGACGTCGTGATCGACCGCGCCCAGCGACGCGTGCACCGCGCCGGCGAGGAGGTCCACCTGACCCCCACCGAGTTCGAGCTGCTCGTCATGCTCGCCAGCTCCCCCAAGACCGTCCTGACCCGCGAGCGCCTCCTCGCCGAGGTCTGGGACTGGGCCGACGCGAGCGGGACCCGCACGGTCGACTCCCACATCAAGGCGCTGCGCCGCAAGCTCGGCCCGGACCTGATCCGCACCGTCCACGGCGTCGGCTACGCGTTCGAGCCCCCGGTCGCGTGACCTCCGGACCCCGGACGCTGCGCCCCCACCTCCCGGACGTCCGGCCCCTCGACTCCTTCCGGTCGCTCAAGATCAAGCTCGGCGTGCTGGTCTTCGCGACCGTCACGCTCGCCGTCCTCATCACGTGGCTCGGCCAGCAGAACAAGCTCGGGCCGACGCGGACCTTCCCCCTCGCGATCGTGCTCTCGCTCCTGCTCACCCAGATCCTGGCGCGCGGCATGACCTCACCCCTGCGGGAGATGACGGCCGCCGCGCGCTCGATGGCCGACGGCGACTACACGCGCCGCGTGCGGGCAACGAGCCGTGACGAGGTGGGCCAGCTCGCGGTCGCGTTCAACATCATGGCCGAGGACCTCGCCTCGTCCGACCAGATGCGGCGCGAGCTCATCGCCAACGTGTCGCACGAGCTGCGGACCCCCATCGCAGCGCTGCAGGCCCAGCTCGAGAACGTGGTCGACGGTGTGAGCGAGGCGAACCCCGCGACCATGGAGATGGCGCTCGCGCAGACCGAGCGCCTGACCCGCCTCGTGACGTACCTGCTCGACCTGTCGCGGATCGAGGCCGGCGCCGCGGCGCTCAACATCCAGGACGTCCCGCTCGGCGACTTCCTCGAGGAGAACGCCGACGCGGTCTCCATGGTCGAGGCCGGCAAGCACCTGCAGTACGTGATCGACGTGACGCCCGAGGACCTGACGCTCCCGGCCGACCCGGAGCGCCTGCGCCAGATCATCACCAACCTCCTCCAGAACGCGATCCGGCACTCCCCGCAGAACGGCGAGATCCGGCTCGAGGCCTACCCCGTGGACGACGAGGTCGTCATCGAGGTCATCGACCAGGGGCCGGGCATCGCGAAGAAGGACCGTGAGCGGATCTTCGAGCGCTTCGCGCGCGGCAACGCGCCCTCGCACGGGCACACCTCGACGGGCGGCACCGGGATCGGCCTCGCGATCGTCCGTTGGGCCGTCGACCTGCACGGCGGGCGGATCGAGGTCGCCGACTCGCTGCAGGGGGCGACCATGCGCCTGACGTTCCCCGCCCACCCCCACCCGCACACGACGGGCCTCCCGGACGACCTGCCGGAGATCCTGGGCACGGCCCTGGGCGAGCCCCGGCCCACCCGGCGTGACACCGGGGAAGAGGGGCGACCCGACGCCAGCGCGTGAGACCTTCGTCACACTGACGGTCGTGCATACCCGGGGATGGCCTAACCGGCCTCGTCTTTGGCCGGTGAACAGGTCGTCGTTGCCCCCCGTTTGCCTCAGGTAGACATCCGGTGAAGAAGGACCGCACGCCTTGCGCCGACTGGCGTCCCGGGGCGCCCCGCACCGCCCTCGAGGGCCTACGCTTGACGGGTCCGGTTCCGGACTAGGTACCCGATATCCAGTGACGATCAGTGGTGAAAGTGGGCGATCCTCGCGTGTCCCCGAAGGCTGAGTCAGAGTCGATCAGCGCAGCTAGTTCTGTGTTCGGCGCCAACGAATGGCTTGTCGACGAGCTGTACGAGCAATACCTCCAGGACAAGAACGCGGTCGACCCCGCGTGGTGGGACTTCTTCGCGGACTACCGTCCCGGGGAGAAGTCTGCCGAGGTGAACGGGAGCCCTGCCCCCGTGAACGGCGCGTCGGCCCCCGCCGCCGCCGGCCCTGCTCCTGCCGTCCAGATCCCCGCGAAGGCCCCTGCAGAGCCGCCGGTCGCCGCAGCGCTCCCCACCCCCGCGACCGACGGCTCGGCCGCCGGCGAGTCGGCGCAGCGACGCAGGTCGCCCGTCGTCCCCGCGGACCCGACCGTCAACGCGGCGATCGCCGCGATCAAGGCCACCCGACCGGTCGCGACGGCACAGCCCGCGACCGCGCCGTACGCAGCGGTCGCGACCGCGCCGTCCCGCTCCGACTCGCCCGAGACCGGCGACGACGTGCAGAAGCTCCGCGGCCCGGCCGCGCGCGTCGTGGTCAACATGGAGGCCAGCCTCGAGGTGCCCACGGCGACCTCGGTGCGCGCCGTCCCGGCCAAGCTCATGGTCGACAACCGCATCGTCATCAACAACCACCTCGCCCGTGGGCGCGGCGGCAAGATCTCGTTCACGCACCTCATCGGGTTCGCGCTCGTCGAGGCGCTCACCGAGATGCCCGCGATGAACGCGAGCTACACGCAGATCGAGGGCAAGCCGGCGGTCAAGAACCCCGCGCACGTCAACTTCGGTCTCGCGATCGACCTCGCCAAGCCGGACGGCACCCGCCAGCTCCTCGTGCCGAGCGTCAAGAGCGCCGAGCAGATGGACTTCGCGCAGTTCTGGGCCGCCTACGAGGACCTCGTGCGCCGGGCGCGTGGCAACAAGCTCACGGTCGACGACTTCGCGGGCACCACGATCTCGCTGACCAACCCGGGCGGGATCGGGACCGTGCACTCGGTCCCCCGCCTCATGCAGGGTCAGGGCACCATCATCGGCGTCGGCGCCATGGACTACCCCGCGGAGTTCGCGGGCGCCTCGGTCGAGCAGCTCGCCCGCCTCGGCGTCTCGAAGGTCCTGACGATCACGTCGACCTACGACCACCGCATCATCCAGGGCGCGCAGTCCGGTGAGTTCCTGCGCATCCTCGGGACCAAGCTGATCGGCGAGGACGGTTTCTACGACCGCGTCTTCGCCGCCCTGCGGATCCCCTACGAGCCGGTCCGCTGGACCCGCGACAACACGACGGACGCCGAGATCGAGGCGGCCAAGCCCGCCAAGATCGCCGAGCTCATCCACTCGTTCCGCTCGCGCGGCCACCTCATGGCCGACACGGACCCGCTCGCCTACCGTCAGCGCAAGCACCCCGACCTGGACGTGCAGACGCACGACCTCACGCTGTGGGACCTGGACCGCTCCTTCCCGACCGGCGGTTTCGGCGGCAAGACGAAGTCCACGCTGCGCGACATCCTCGGCCTGCTGCGCGACTCGTACTGCCGCTCGATCGGCATCGAGTACATGCACCTGGCCGACCGCGCCCAGCGTCGCTGGCTCCAGGAGCGCCTCGAGTCGGGCTACGCCCGCACGCCGCGCGAGGACCAGCTGCGCATCCTGCGCCGCCTGAACTCGGCCGAGGCGTTCGAGACGTTCCTCCAGACCAAGTTCGTCGGGCAGAAGCGCTTCTCGCTCGAGGGCGGCGAGTCCGTCATCCCGCTGCTCGACGCCGTCCTGTCCAAGGCGGCCGACGGGGGCCTCGACGAGGTCTGCATCGGCATGGCCCACCGTGGTCGCCTCAACGTCCTGGCGAACATCGCCGGCAAGAGCTACGCGCAGATCTTCGCGGAGTTCGAGGGCAACCAGGACCCCAAGAGCGTCCAGGGCTCGGGCGACGTCAAGTACCACCTCGGCACCGAGGGAACGTTCTCCGCCGAGTCGGGTGCGCAGACGCGCGTCTACCTCGCGGCGAACCCCTCGCACCTCGAGGCCGTGGACCCCGTGCTCGAGGGCATCGTGCGAGCCAAGCAGGACCGTATCGACCTGGGCGGCGACGGCTTCTCGGTGCTGCCGATCCTCATCCACGGCGACGCGGCCTTCGCGGGCCAGGGCGTGGTCCCCGAGGTCCTGAACCTCGCCCAGCTGCGCGGCTACCGCACCGGCGGCACCATCCACGTGATCATCAACAACCAGGTCGGCTTCACCACGGGCCCGTCCTCGTCGCGCTCCACGCTGTACTCGACGGACGTCGCCAAGGGCTACCAGGTCCCGATCTTCCACGTGAACGGTGACGACCCCGAGGCGTGCGTGCGCGTCGCCGAGCTCGCCTTCGCGTTCCGCGAGCAGTTCGACCGCGACGTGATCATCGACATGATCTGCTACCGCCGCCGTGGTCACAACGAGGGCGACGACCCCTCGATGACCCAGCCGCTCATGTACAACCTCATCGAGGCCAAGCGCTCGGTCCGCAAGCTCTACACCGAGAACCTCGTCGCCCGCGGAGACATCACGCTCGAAGAGGCCGAGCACGTCCTGCAGGACTACCAGGCCCAGCTCGAGCGCGTGTTCACCGAGACCAAGGAGGGCGGCTTCACCCCGTCGCCGTCCTCGGAGCCCGTCGCGGGCCTCGAGCGTCCCGAGTCCCAGCGCGAGGACGCCGGCACGATGGTCGGTTGGAAGACCGCGATCGACCAGTCGGTCATCGAGCGGGTCGGCCAGGTGCACGTGGCACCGCCCGAGGGCTTCACGGTCCACCCCAAGCTCGCGCAGCTGCTCGAGAAGCGTCACCAGATGTCCGCGAACGGCGGCATCGACTGGGGCTACGGCGAGCTGCTCGCGTTCGGCTCGCTCCTGGTCGAGGGCACCCCGGTGCGCCTGGCCGGGCAGGACTCGCGACGCGGCACGTTCGTGCAGCGTCACGCGGTGCTGCACGACCGCGAGACCGGCGCCGAGTGGACCCCGCTGCTGTACCTGTCGGCGGACCAGGCCAAGTTCTGGGTCTACGACTCCTCGCTGAGCGAGTACGCGGCCCTGGGCTTCGAGTACGGGTACTCGGTCGAGCGCCCCGACGCCCTGGTCCTGTGGGAGGCGCAGTTCGGCGACTTCGTCAACGGCGCCCAGACCGTCATCGACGAGTTCATCTCCTCGGCCGAGCAGAAGTGGGGCCAGAACTCCTCGGTCGTCATGCTCCTGCCGCACGGCTACGAGGGACAGGGACCCGACCACTCGTCGGCCCGAATCGAGCGCTTCCTCCAGCTGTGCGCCGAGAACAACCTCACGGTCGCCCAGCCGTCGACGCCGGCGTCGTACTTCCACCTGCTGCGTCAGCAGGCGTACGCCCGCCCGCGCCGCCCGCTCGTGGTCTTCACGCCCAAGCAGCTGCTGCGCCTCAAGGCCGCTGCCTCGGCGGTCGAGGACTTCACGACGGGCACGTTCGAGCCCGTGATCGGGGACGCCTCGGTGGACCCGGCGAACGTGGACCGGGTCCTGCTCTGCACGGGTCGTGTCTACTACGACCTGCTCGCCGAGCGGACCAAGCGCGGCGACGACAAGACCGCGATCGTGCGCCTCGAGCAGCTCTACCCGCTCGACGTGGACGGCATCCGCACGGAGCTCGCCAAGTACGCGGGAGCCGACGTCGTGTGGGTCCAGGACGAGCCGGAGAACCAGGGTGCGTGGTCGTTCATCCACGTGAACCTGCCCGAGGACATGCCGCGCGTGCGCGTCGTCTCGCGTCCCGCCTCGGCCTCGACCGCTGCGGGTACCGCCAAGAAGCACCAGGCCCAGCAGGCCGTCCTCCTCGAGCAGGCCTTCGCCCGCTGACCGGACGCTCTCCCTGAGCGCTGCACGACGAAGGCCGCCTCCCCGTCCGGGGAGGCGGCCTTCGTCGTGGTGGGCGCCGGACCTACCAGCGTGCGTGGATCGACTCGCGCAGGTACCGGTCGTAGATCTCGCGGATACCGGACGTGAAGAGCGGACCGAGCACCTCGGCCGACCCGGCTTCCGCGTTGGCCCGCGCCTGCTCGACGTTGCGCGCCCCGGGGATCACGGTCGAGACCCCGGGCTGCTGCCAGATCCAGGCGATCGCGGCCTGCGCGGGGCTGACGTCGGGGCCGAGCACGTCGTGCACGAGCGCGGTGAACTCCCCCGCGGCCGTGATCCCGGTCTCGAAGTCGACCCCGGAGAACGTCTCGCCGACGTCGAACGCCGAGCCGTCCCGGTTGAAGCTCCGGTGGTCGTTCTCCGCGAACGTCGTCTCGCGCGTGTACTTCCCGGTCAGCAGGCCCGAGGCGAGCGGGACGCGGGCGATGATGCCGACGCCTGCGTCCGAGGCTGCGGGGAGCACCTCGTCGAGCGGCTTGAGCCGGAACGGGTTGAGGATGATCTGCACCGTCGCGGTCCCGGGTCGGGCGATGGCCGCGAGCGCCTCGTCGACCGTCTCGACGCTCACGCCGTAGGCCGCGATCGCCCCCTCGGCCACGAGCGTGTCGAGCGCGTCGTAGACCTGGTCGTCGTCGACGACCGACGAGGGCGGGCAGTGGAGCTGGACGAGGTCGAGCCGGTCGGTCCGCAGGTTGCGGCGCGAACGGTCGATCCACTCGCGGAAGTTCGCGAGCGTGTAGCTCTCGGGTACCTGTGGTGCCCGCCGACCCATCTTGGTCGCGACCGTGATCCCTGCGCCGGGGTTGTCGGCGAGGTAGGAGCCGATGATCTCCTCGCTGCGGCCGTCTCCGTAGACGTCGGCGGTGTCGAAGAACGTCACGCCCGACTCGGCCGAGGCGTCGAGGACGGCGCGGGCGTCGTCCTCGCTGACCTCTCCCCAGTCGGCCCCGAGCTGCCAGGTGCCGAGCCCGACGACCGAGACCAGCCTTCCTGTGCGTCCGAGCACTCCTCGTTCCATGTGTTCCTCCTCGTCCTGCGGTGGTGCTCCCGTCGCCCGGGGGCCGGGGACGGTGCGTCGCTCGGCCTGCTGCCCGCGGTGGGCGGCACGACCGGGTTCTACTGTCGCTGCTCGCGCGGTGTTCCGCACCCAGTAACGTATGTGATCGTGAACATCAAACCACCGTCCGGCGCCCAGATCCGCATCGAGCACGGGGACCACCGCGTCACCGTCACGGAGGTCGGCGCAACGATCCGCGAGTACTCGGTCGGGGGGCGCGACGTCTTCACCCCCTTCGCCGAGACCGAGCTCGCTCCCGCGTCCCACGGAGCGGTGCTGCTCCCCTGGCCCAACCGGCTGCGCGACGGGCGGTACACGTTCGACGGCGTCGAGCTCCAGCTCCCCCTCACCGAGGTCCCCCGCAGCACCGCGATCCACGGCCTGGTGTGCTGGGAGCGCTGGGACGTCGTCGAGCAGTCCGCGTCGGCCGTGACCCTCGAGCTGCACCTCGTCCCGACCCCCGGCTACCCGTTCGACCTCCTCGCTCGCGTGTCCTACGCACTGTCCGACGCCGGCCTGCGCGTCACGACCCGCACGACCAACGTGGGCGGCACCGACGCCCCCTACGGCGTCGGGTTCCACCCGTGGCTCTCGCCCGGTGACGCGTCGGTCGACGAGTGCACGCTGCGCCTCGACGCGAGCACCCGGGTCACCACCGACGAGCGCCTCCTGCCCACGGGCACCGAGCCCGCGACCGGCGACTTCGACCTGCGCGAGCCGCGCCTGCTCGCAGGGATCGACCTCGACGACGCCTACGTCGACGTCCTGCGCGACGAGGACGGCCTGTCCTGGATGCAGCTCAGCGCCCCCGACGGCCGCACGGCCGCGGTCTGGATGGACTCCTCGATGGACACCTGGCAGGTCTGCACCGGAGACCACGTGTCGGCCACGGCGTACCGGCGCACGGGTGTGGCGGCCGAGCCCATGAGCTGCATCGCGGACGCGTTCCGCTCGGGCGAGCGCCTGGTGCGCCTCGCTCCGGGCGCGTCGCACGAGGCGACGTGGGGCGCCACGCTGCTCTGAGCCGGTCGGGCCCTGCGCGACGCTGTGCCGCCGGTCACCTTCATGGTCGCCTCCGGCACCAGTTGCCGTCCGTCGGGCCCGACCTCCCGCACGGGACCCCAGTCGTGACAGACAATGGTGTGCGAGCGAACGAGGAGCACATCACCGTGGGAGAACCTGAAGTACGGATCTGCGTGGTCGGCGACGAGCTGATCGCGGGCGTCGGCGACGCCAAGGGCCTCGGCTGGGTGGGGCGCGTCGTCGCCCGCACCCGTTTCCCCGGGACGGCGATGGTCTTCCCGCTCGCGATCCCGGGCGAGACGACCACGGCGATGAGCCAGCGCTGGGACCTCGAGTCGGCCAAGCGGTTCCACCCGGACCCGGAGTCGGACAACCGTCTCGTCATCGCGCTCGGGCGGCACGACCTGGACGCCGGCCTGTCGGTGGCCAGGTCGCGCCTCAACCTCGCGAACGTGCTGGACGTGGCCGAGCAGCGCAGGCTCCCGGTGTTCGTGGTGGGCCCCCCGCCGGGCCGCCCCGAGGACAGCGACCGCCTCGCCGAGCTGTCGGGGGCGTTCGCCGACGTGGCGAACCGGCGACGGGTCCCGTACGTCGACACGTTCACGCCGCTCGTGACGCACGAGCAGTGGCTCGCGGACCTCGCGACGGGGGTGGGCGGGTACCCGGGGCAGGCGGGCTACGGGCTCATGGCCTGGCTCGTCCTGCACACGGGCTGGCACGCCTGGTTGGGCCTGCCCGACGACGTCGCGTAGGCCGGGCGAGCACGTCGCCCCGCGTTGGCCGAGGACGGCCGTCGTGCGGCGGCCGATCAGGACGACGACAGACCACAGCGGCTCGTGCCCCTACCCGGGGCACGAGCCGCTGTTCGTCGCGCCCCTGCGGGCGATGGAGCCTCAGGCCCGCGAGACCGTGAGGTTCCCCGAGATCGAGCTGGCCGAGACGTAGGCACCGCTCGTGCCGTCGGAGTGGTCGACCGCCGTGGTGCGCGACTGCGTGCTGGGCAGCGGGGCGCCGTCGAGCACGACCTTGCCCGTGACGGCACGCGCCTTGAGGTTGACCCCCGCCCCCGGTCCGAGGCGGAGCGTCACGTCTCCCGAGACGGTCTTGGCGGTCACGAGCGGCGTGGTCTCGCGGGCCTCGACGACCACGTCTCCCGTGACCGTGCTGGCCGTGACCCGGCCGAGCCGTCCGCCGACCTCGACGCGGCCCGAGGCGGTGCCGACCCGGACGTCCCCCTCGTGCGCGGTCACGGCGACCCGTCCGGCCGCGGACTTCACCGCGAGCACGCCGGCCGTGTCGTCGACCGTCACGGCACCGTCCGCCGTGGTGACCGAGACGTCCGCGCGGGTGCCCGTCACGGAGACCGCGGCGCGTGCCGTGGAGACCTTCACGGGCAGGTGCGCCGGGAGCACGACGCGCAGGGTCGCGGTGTCCTTGTCCTTGAGACCGCGGACGCGGTCCACGACGCCCTCGACCCCGGCGAAGTCGTAGGCGATGCGGAGCTCGCCCGCGTGCGACGTGACGTGCAGGGGCCGCGGGCCCACCTCGGTGACGTCGACGCTCGCGCCGGACTCGCGTGTCGGGTCGCTCACGACCTCGACAGCGCCGTTCGTGAGGCCCACGACGAGCGAGGCCACCTCGCCGACCTCGATCTGCTGCGGTGCTGCGATGACCCAGGACTCGGTGCCCATGTCGTTCTCCTTCTGCGTCTGCGTGTCGTGCCGGTCGTCGTGCTGCTGGACGTTCTGGTGGTGCTGGTCCTCGGTTCCCTGGTCGCCCGGACGCGGATCAGGGGGCGGCGGCGGCGTGTCGTGGCCCGTCATCGGAGCGTCCCCCGGACGGCCCGGCGTGCCGAGTCGAGCACGGTGCGCAGCGTCTCGAGGGTCAGGTCCGTCACGGCGCTGCTCGCGTCGGCCTGCCGCAGGTCGGCGCGCACGTCGTCGCGGAACCGCTGGACGAGCGCCTCGGCCTCGACGCGTCGCGCGTAGGACTCGCCGCGCCGGGGGTCCGGGGGCGCCGCGGGGCGCGGTCGCACCCGGGCTTCCTGGGCCGCGGCCGCGAGCTCGGCGCGCAGGCCCTGCATCGAGCCCTCGATGTCGGTGCGCAGCGCCTGCGCCCGTGTCCGGACGGTCTGCGCGATCCCGTCCTCGAGCGCCGCGACGTCGGCCTGGCGGGCCATGACCTCGGCCCGGCCCGCGGGCGTGAGCTCGTAGGTGGACTTGCGGGCCTCGTCGCTGCGACGCACGAGCCCCTCCTCCTCGAGCCGTGCGAGGCGCGGGTAGATGGTGCCCGCGCTCGGCCGGTAGGTGCCGCCGAAGCGGTCGGAGAGCTCGGTCATGAGCTCGTACCCGTGCTTGGGGCCCGACTCGAGCAGCGCGAGGAGGTAGAGGCGCAGCTCGCCGTGGGCGAAGACGGAGGCCATCAGCGGTCCGCCGGTCCGTCCGCGGGCCCGCCTGCCGTCCACGGCGCCTGCACGCCTGCGGTGCCCCACGGCGCTCCGTAGCCTGGGTACGCGTCGGTCGGGGCGTCGTCGGGGACCCCGTGCCCGGTCGGCGCCCCCCATGTCACGGGCTGCTCGGGATCGCCGCGCAGGACCGTCACGTTGCCCGAGACCGAGTTGACCTGGAGCCGCTTGCCGGGGGCCGCGGCCGGACCACCCTGGCGGTAGGCGCCCCCGGGCGTGCCCCGGTGCTCGACGCCGTCGACCACGAGCCGGCCGCTCACGCAGCGCAGCGCGTAGTCGAGCGCGTCGGGCTCGGGGACGCGGACCAGGACGTCGGCCGAGACGGCGTTGACGTTCATGGAGTCGGGCGTGCTGCTCGAGTCGAGCGTGACGTTCCCGGACACGGTGTTGAGCTTGACGTCGCTGAGCGCGCCCGAGGCCGTGAGGTCACCCGAGACCGAGTCCATGACGAGCGTGCCGACGTGGTCACGCACCGTGACCTCGCCCGAGACGGTGTCGACCCGCACCGCGCCCGTGGTCTGGGTCGTCATCACGGACCCGCCCACGGTCGCGACCGAGACCTTGGCGTGCGTCCCGGCGACGAGGCCGTCGCCGCGCACGGTCGCGAGCTTGACCGCGACGTGGGCCGGCACGCCCACGTAGACGTCTGCACGGTCCTTGCCGCGGTAGTTGCGGAACGAGTCGAGGAAGCCCTGCCAGCCACCCGTGGGCGAGTACCCGACCCGGAGGCGGTCGCCCTCGAGACGCACCTCGAGCGGCCGGCCCTCGATCGAGTGGATCTCGACGCGGACGCCGGGCTCGTCGTGCACCACGACGTCGATGCGCCCGTTGAGCAGGTTCGCGTCGAGGCGGCTCACGGGCCCGACGTCGATGGTCTGGGGACCCGTCACGGTCCAGCTCTCGGTCGCCATGTCTCTCCTCGCGCTCCTGCGGTGTCCCGCTCGGTAGTCGATGACGCGATGTATCGCGTCTTTCTCCACACGATATATCGCGTCTTGGACCAGGACAAGCCCTGGATGTGGGAACATTGAGCAGACAGAATCCGGCGTGAGGAGCAACCATGAGCAAGCGCGGACGCAAGCGTCGCAGCCGTAAGGGCAGCGCAGCGAACCACGGCAAGCGCCCCAACGCCTGATCACGAGCCCGCCAGGGCCGCGATCACGCGCCTGAGGGCGAGTGCGACGAAAGGGCCTGTCCTCACTCCGGTGAGGACAGGCCCTTTCGTCGTTCTCGGTGCTTCTCGCCGCCACGCGGCGAACCGTCGGTAGCGGCCGGTCCGCCGTCGGGCGGTACATGCCCCGCCCGACGGCGTCACGCCCGCAGGCGCGCCGACGTCAGAAGGTCTCGATCACCGCGGTGGTCCGCAGGACCGTGAACTGCGCCTGGATGCGCAGCCGCAGCTCCGCAGGCGCCTGCTCGTGGCACGAGCGGCGCACGAGCTGCTTGACCAGCTCCTCCGCGCTCAGCTCCGCCAGGCACGGCGAGCAGTGCGCGACGTGCGCGCGCATGCGGACCTCGTCGTCGGAGGTCATCTCCGAGTCGAGGTACTCGTACAGGTGCTTGAGCGCGTGCTCGCACTCCGTCTCGCCCTCGGTCGAGTGAGGGATCGGCACGATGACGGGTTCCTCCGCCTCCGTGCTCACGTTCTGCTTGCTCACGACTCACCTCCGGGGGTCTTGGCCCCCACCAGTCCTCGGTCCTTTGCGTAGTCGCTCAGCAGATCACGCAGCTGGTGCCGACCACGGTGGAGCCGCGACATCACGGTCCCGATCGGCGTGCCCATGATCTCGGCGATCTCCTTGTACGGGAACCCTTCGACGTCCGCGTAGTACACGGCCATGCGACGGTCCTCCGGCAGCTCCTGGAGCGCCTTCTTCACGTCGGAGTCCGGGAGCCTGTCGAGCGCCTCGGCCTCGGCCGAGCGCAACCCCTGCGACGTGTGGGACGCCGCACGGTGGATCTGCCAGTCCTCGACGTCCTCTGCCGCGGACTGCAGCGGCTCGCGCTGCTTCTTGCGGTAGTTGTTGATGAACGTGTTCGTGAGGATCCGGTAGAGCCAGGCCTTGAGGTTCGTGTCAGGACGGTACTGGTGGAACGCCGCGAACGCCTTGGTGAAGGTCTCCTGGACCAGGTCCTCCGCGTCGGTCGGGTTGCGCGTCAGGCGCAGCGCGGCCGAGTAGAGCTGGTCGAGGTACACCAGGGCGTCCTGCTCGAAGCGCGCCGAACGCGCCGCGTCACTCTCCGTGGCCGGAGCCCGGTTGGTGTCCTCGGCGTCGTCGGCTCCCGCGAGGTCGCCTGCGCTGCTGCTGATCTGATCCGTCATCGACAACGAGCCTAGTCCCCCAGATGGTCGGGCGTCCGCCGAGAGCGCTGAAGGGGCGATCGCGCCGAACGGCACGACCTCCAGGCTCGGTGCAGCGGTGGCGCTCTTGTCGGCTTCCGCTTCCAGTACACATGTCACGCTCAGCACAACCGTCGGGCCTCTGCCGGCATTCCCACGGCGCCTCGGCGGGCCGCTCGTCGCGAACCTCCACCAGGCCTCTCGGCCCGGGCTCCTCCGGCCGGACGGACCCGCTCCCCCGCACACCACGCCGGGCACAGGCAAGGCTGCGCTCGGTGAGGACAGGCAACCATCGGGTGTGCTCCGTGCCGATCCTCGCTAGCGTGAGGCGCATGACGACCACGACTTCCGACTCCAGGTTCCGCACGCTCCTGCGCGAGCAGGTCGGCCACGAGCTCGACGCCCACCAGCAGTACATCGCCATCGCCGTGTGGTTCGACTCCCACGACCTGCCCCAGCTCGCGGCGCACTTCTACCGCCAGTCGGTCGAGGAGCGCAACCACGCCATGATGATCGTCCAGTACCACCTGGACCGTGACCTCGACATCACGATCCCCGGCACCGGCGCGGTCCGCAACGACTTCGACTCGGTGCTCGAGCCGCTCCAGCTCGCGCTCGACCAGGAGAAGCAGGTCACCGACCAGATCGAGGCCATCTTCCGCGCGGCCCGCGAGGAGGGCGACGCGCTCGGCGAGCAGTTCCTCCTGTGGTTCCTCAAGGAGCAGGTCGAGGAGGTGGCCTCGGCCACCACGCTCCTGACGGTCGCCCGACGCGCGGGCGAGAACCTGTTCGACCTCGAGAACTACGTCGCGCGCGAGACCATCGGGGATGCGGGCGAGTCCGCCGACGCTCCCGAGGCAGCGGGCGGCGCGATCTGACCTGACGCACCGAGGGCGGAGCCGAGCCGTTCCCGGCTCCGCCCTCGCCGTGCGCGGCCTGGAGCTTCGTGCCCGACGCCGGCGCTCGCCCCGGGCGCTGACCGGCACACCTGGCCCTCGATCACCCCGCTCCCCCGGCGCGCGTCGCCGTGAGGTGGCACGCCCGGTGGCATGCTGAGCAGCGATGGGACAGGCTGGACGCACCGACGACGTCCCGGCGTCCCGGACCCGGCCGCTGCCCGCGGCCCCCGCTCGACGAAGGAGATCCACCGATGCTGCTGCGTCACGTCGCGAGGCCCATGCTGGCCTCCTGGTTCATCTACGACGGCGTGCAGGCCGCCCTCAAGCCCGCCGAGCACGTGCGCGCCGCCCGCCGTGGCGTGAGCCTGGTCGGGCAGCAGCTCGGTGTCGAGGACCCGCTCAGCGAGAAGCAGGTCGCGGCCCTGGTCCGTGTGCACGGCGCCACGACCGCTGTCGCCGGGCTCTTCCTCGCGTTCGGCAAGGCCCCCCGCACGGCCGCGCTCACGCTCGCGGCGCTCAGCGTGCCGCTCGCGGTCGTCAACCAGCCCTTCACCCCGAGCGACGTGCCCCGCGACGTGCGCACCCGGAAGTTCGTCGCGAACGTCGGAGCGATCGGCGCAGCGCTCATCGCCGGCGCCGACTACGAGGGCCGGCCCGGCGTCCGCTGGCGCGTGGACCGCGCGCGCAAGGACCTCGCGCTGGCCAAGAACGCCAAGCACCAGGTCGACACCGCCAAGCACACGATCAGCTCCACGGCCGAGAAGGCCGCGCACACCGTGACGGACGGCGCCGCGCAGGCCTCGCGGAAGGCACGTCGCGCCGCGAGCTCGGCGACCCGGTCCGCCGTCGACACCGTCAAGGGCGCCGTCTCCTCCTGACGACGCCTGTGCGGTCGCTCGCAGCCGGACCCCTGGGCGACCCGCGCGGGACCTGGACCGCTGCACCACGGCGAGCGGCGCCGTCGGGCCGGTGAGAGCGCGCAGCAGGTGACGGTGCGCTGGCGATGCGCCGCGCCGTCGGGACCCCGCCGCGCACGGGACGGAAGCCCGCTCCTCGCACCCCGTGCAATAACCTGGGGCATGTGACCAGCGACCTTCCTGCCGCCCGCTCCGACGAGACCGCCCTCGACCCGGCCGCCTGGCCCGCGCCCAGCCGGACCGGCGCGACCGCCGGCTCCCCGCTCGACGCGACCGTCGCGGTCCCCGGCTCCAAGTCGCTCACCAACCGCCTCCTGGTCCTCGCGGCCCTCGCCGACGGGCCGGGCGTGCTGCGCGGCGCGCTGCGCAGCCGCGACACCGACCTCATGGCCGGCGCGCTGCGCGACCTGGGTGTGGGCATCACCGAGGGCGACGTCCCCAGCGAGCTGCACGTCACGCCCGGTGCACTGCGCGGCCCGGCACAGATCGACTGCGGGCTCGCGGGCACGGTCATGCGCTTCGTGCCTGCGGTCGCCGCCCTGGCCGACGGCACCGTGCGGTTCGACGGCGACGAGGGCGCCCGCGTGCGCCCCATGGGACCCGTCCTCGACGCGCTGCGCGACCTGGGCGTGCCCGTCGAGGGCCAGGACACCCTGCCCTTCACCATCACGGGCCACGGCGCGGTGCGCGGCGGGACCGTCGACGTCGACGCGTCGGGGTCGAGCCAGTTCGTCTCGGGGCTCCTCCTGGCCGCGGCCCGGTTCGACCAGGGCATCACGCTGCGCCACGTCGGCCCCACGCTCCCGAGCGTGCCCCACATCGACATGACCGTGGAGGTCCTGCGCGAGGCCGGCGTGCAGGTCGACGACTCGCGCCCCCTGACCTGGACCGTGTCGCCCGGGCCCATCGCCGCGCGCGACGTCTACGTCGAGCCCGACCTCTCGAACGCGGGACCGTTCCTCGCCGCGGCCCTCGTGGTCGGCGGCACGGTGCGCGTGCCGGGCTGGCCCTCGGTCACTACCCAGCCGGGCGCCATGATGGCCGAGCTCCTCACCGCGATGGGCGGCCGGGCCGAGCTGGCGGGCGGCGTCATGTCCGTGACCGGGACCGGCGAGATCCGCGGGATCGACATCGACCTGCACGAGGCTGGCGAGCTCGCCCCGACCATCGCGGCGCTCGCCGCGCTGGCCGACTCCCCCAGCCGGCTGCGCGGCATCGCGCACCTGCGTGGGCACGAGACCGACCGTCTGGCAGCGCTCGCGACCGAGATCACGCGCCTCGGCGGGCAGGCCGAGCAGACGCACGACGGCCTCGTCATCACCCCGCGCCCGCTGCACGGCGCCACGTTCCGGACGTACCACGACCACCGCATGGCGACCTCGGGGGCACTGATCGGGCTGCGCGTGCCGGGCGTGCTCGTGGAGGACGTCGAGACGACCGCCAAGACCCTGCCCGGTTTCACGGCCATGTGGGACCGCATGCTGACGGCCGAGGGATCGGCGAGCTGATGGCTCGGCGCGTCCGCGACGAGTCCGACTTCCACGACCGGGCGAGCAACAGGAACTCGCGCCCGCGGACCAAGCAGCGCCCTCAGCACGAGGACGCCGAGACCGGGCTCGTCACGGGCGTCGACCGCGGGCGCTACACGCTCCTGCTCGACGAGAACACCCCCGAGGAACGCACTATCCTCGCGATGAAGGCCCGCGAGCTGACCCGCAACCGCGTGGTGTGCGGGGACCGCGTGGACATCGTCGGGGACACCACGGGCGAGGACGGCACGCTCGCGCGGATCGTGCGCATCCAGGAGCGCACCTCGACCCTGCGCCGCACGGCCGACGACACCGACCCGTACGAGCGCATCATCGTGGCGAACGCGGACCAGCTCGTGATCGTCACGGCCCTGGCCCAGCCCGAGCCCCGCACGCGCATGATCGACCGCTGCGTCGTGGCCGCGTACGACGCCGGTATGGACGTCCTGCTGTGCCTCACCAAGGCGGATCTCGCGGACGCGACGCCCCTGCGCGAGCTCTACGAGCCCATCGGGGTCAAGGTCGTCGTGACGCGCCGGGTGCACGACGACGCGACTGCCGACGCCTCCGACGGGGCAGGGCAGGGCGGGCACAGCGGGCACGGCGACGAGCCCGGGCACAACAGCTCGGATACGACCGAGGACGCGTGGCGCATCGAACCGCTCGAGGCCGTGCGGGCCGAGCTCGAGGGCCGCACGTCGGTGCTCGTGGGCCACTCGGGGGTCGGCAAGTCGACGCTCGTCAACGCGCTCGTCCCGGACGCGTACCGCGCCACGGGCGTCGTCAACGACGTGACGGGACGCGGTCGGCACACCTCGACGTCGGCGGTCGCGCTGCGCCTGCCCGACGCCGACGGCAACCCTGCCGGCTGGGTCATCGACACGCCCGGCGTGCGCTCGTTCGGGCTCGCGCACGTCGACGTCGAGAACCTCCTCAAGGCCTTCGACGACCTCGACGTGGTCGCCGAGGACTGCCCCCGCGGCTGCACGCACCTCGACGGCGCGCCCGACTGCGCGCTCGACGACTGGCTCGAGGCCTCGCCCGAGGACGAGAAGGCGGCGCGCACGGCGCGTGTCGAGTCGTTCCGCCGCCTGCTGGCCGCGCGCACCGGTACGGTGTGAGCCATGCCGACCTACGACGACGACCTGCGCCTGGCTCACGTGATCGCCGACCAGGTCGACTCCCACACCATGTCCCGCTTCAAGGCCCTCGACCTGACCGTGGAGTCCAAGCCGGACAACACCCCGGTCAGCGACGCGGACCGCACGGCTGAGGAGATCATCCGCAGCCACCTCTCGCGGGCTCGGGGTCGCGACGCGATCGTCGGCGAGGAGTTCGGCGAGTCCGGGCACGGTGCGCGGCGCTGGATCGTCGACCCCATCGACGGGACCAAGAACTTCGTGCGCGGCGTCCCCGTGTGGGCCACGCTCATCGCGCTGGCCGACGGCGACGAGGTCGTCGTGGGGCTCGTGTCCGCTCCCGCGCTGGGCCGCCGCTGGTGGGCCGCCAAGGGCACGGGCGCATGGACGGGGCGTTCGCTCGCGGCCGCGAGCCGCCTGAACGTGTCCAAGGTCAGCAGGCTCGAGGACGCGTCGCTGTCCTACTCGTCGCTGTCCGGCTGGGAGGAGCGCGGCAGGCTCGACGCGTTCCTCGACCTGACGCGCGAGACCTGGCGCACGCGCGCCTACGGCGACTTCTGGTCCTACATGCTCGTCGCGGAGGGTGCCGTGGACGCGGCGGCCGAGCCCGAGCTCGAGCTCTACGACATGGCCGCCCTGGTCCCCATCGTGACCGAGGCGGGCGGGACCTTCACGTCGCTTGACGGCGCGCCCGGACCGTGGGGCGGCAACGCCGTGGCGACCAACGGGCTGCTGCACGACGAGATCCTGGGCCGGCTGTCCTGACGGGTCCGTCGTGAGCCGCTGACGGGTGCCGGTGCACCTTGCTGTACCGGCGAGAACGAGGTTGTGGTCGTTATCCGTGGGATAGCGACCACAACCTCGTTCTGGGCACGACTACTTCGCGCGCGGCACGCTCTTGAGCTCCGACCAGTCGTACCAGAGCAGGTCGCGCTCGCTCACGCGGTCGAGGGCCGCGTCGAGGTCCTCGTCACGGTCCTCGTCGGCCGCCGCGAAGACGTCGGCGATGTCGGTCGCGGCCTCGGGCTCGTCGACGTGGACGCACACGATCCGCACCTCCGGGATGGTCGCGGTCACCTCGACCGCGCTGGGCGCGACGTCCTCGGCGGTCTCGCCGCCGCGGGGCTCGGTCAGCGAGACCATCTCGTCGGGCACGTCGACGGTCACGACGAGGCGCTGACGCGGGGCGCCGACCCGGCCGGCGATGAGGGCGAGGGAGTCGTCGGCGGCCTCGAGGGCCGCGGCGAACTCCAGGCCCTCCTCGTCCTCGTCGGGCAGCTCGCGGGAGAGGGCGGACGTGACGGCGTGAGCGGCTCGCGGAGCGAGGGACCACACGGCCTCGTCGCCGGTCACGGTGACGGCGTCGAGCTCGTCGACGGTGGCGGGAACGTAGATGCGCATGGGATCAGTGTGCCGGTTCCGGGACGCGTTCGCGTGGTCCGCCCGGCGCGGGAGCCACCGGCACTGCTCCGAGCTCGGTCCGTACCCGCTGCGCCAGGGCCGCGATCGCACGCCGCACCGGCGCCTCGGGGGCGGACTCGGCGAGTGTCCGCCCCGCGAGGAGCACCGCGTCGAGCGAGGACCGGTCGTCGGGCAGCACATGCAGGTCGGCGACTCCCCCGTACCTGCCGAGGGCGTCCCGGACGGCCGCCTCGGGGCGTGGCCCGGCGGCCGAGGCGCGGACCCTGTTCGCGACGACGATCTTCAGCGCACCGGCCGCCGCACCCGACTCGGCGAGATCGGTGAGCCCCCGCACGAGCCGCTGGATCCCGACGGCGTCCGACCCGCCCACGACGAGCACGGCATCCGCCGCGGCGAGCGCGCTGAGCGTCGCGCCGTTGCGCTGGGGAGCCCGGGTGTCGTAGGTGAGGAGCTCGTCCTGCTCGATCCCGAACCCGCAGTCGATCACGGTCCAGTCCGCGAGCGCCCGACCGTGCTCCCAGACGACGTCGAGCGACGAGCCCGGGAGCTCGGGCCAGCGCGCGGCGCGGGCGATCCCGGTGAGCACGCGCAGGTGCGGGACGACCTCGGGGGCGAGGCGGGCAAGACCGGCCAGATCGAGCGTGCCGTTCCCCGCACTGCGGGCCGCGGCGGCGATCCCGGACGACTCGTCGAGCAGCCCGAGGTGCTGGGCCACGGATCCGGCGTAGGTGTCCGCGTCGACCAGGAGCACGTCGTCGGGACCGGATCCCGTGCCCGACGGCGGCCCCTCCTTCCGACGTCCTCGTCGCCGGGTCCCGCGTTCGGGTCCCAGTCCCGCCAGCTCTGCCGCGAGGTGCACCGCGACCGTGGTGCGCCCGGGGGCGCCCGTGGGACCCCAGACGGCGAGCACCCGTCCGCGTCGAGACTCGACCGGCACCGGTGGTTCGTCGGCCGGCCGACCGGGGCCTCGCCCTGGCGGGGGCGCTCCTGGCGCGTCGGCACGTCCTGCGCCCCCGCGCCCCCGCGCCTCGTCGCGCACCGTCTCGACGAGCACCGAGGCGGGGGTTTCCTCGTCGAGGACCACGTCGATCCCGATCGCCCGCAACCGGTCGGCGAGCCAGCTCTGCCCGTCGGTGAGGGCCACGACCCGCACCCCGTGCTCGTGCAGATGGGCCACGGCCTCCCGGTCGATGCCTGGCAGGTCGGCCGAGATCACCGCTGCGGTCCCCGCGCCCGCGCCCGCTGCGGCCAGGAGCTCGGTGAGGTCCGCGCAACGGCGCGCGACCAAGACCCCCGAACCTGGGCGGGTCAGGGCGGTCACGACGATCGTCTCGGTGTCGCCGCGCACGGCGCACAGGACGGAGGCCAGGGGCCCGGTCGGTCCGAGGGTCATGACGCTCCCCCGGCGACGGGCACGACGGCGATCTCGCCCTCGGCCGCGAGAGCCCCCAGGACCTCGGGCAACGAGTCGGTCGGGACGAGCACGTGGAGCGTCGTCGCGCCGCCGGTGACGAGGGTGCTCGACGCCTCCGCGACCTGTGCGACGACGACCTGGCCCACGAGCTCGTGCGGCGGCTCCGGCGCCGGGACGACGTCGTTGCCGGCGCCGCCCGCTCCCGTGGTGGTGTCCGGGTCCGGGACGAACCAGATGTCCACGAGGGCGCCGTCCGTGACCCGGTCCGACAACCCTCCGGTGACCGAGATCGCCACGGGACGGACTGCGAGCTCGGCCGCGTCACCGACGGCGCTGCGCGGGACGAGCTCTCCGTCCCCGACGACGCGCAGCGCCACGAGATCCTGGGGCACGGCCTCGCCCGCGACGAAGTAGTCGTCCTCCTGCGCCCCGAGGCGGACCTCGACGGTCCGGAGAGCTCTCACGTCGAGCGTCTCGCCGGGCGTGAGCGGCCCTGCCGCGGCGTAGACCGCGACCGTCCGTCCTGCGGTGGACACGGCCCACGACCCGAGCGCCACGGACCCGGCCACGAGGACGATCCCGAGCACGAGTCGCGGGTCGCGCCAGGTCGGCCTGCGCACGCGTGCCACCGTCGGGGTGGGCAGGCGGTCGATCGTGCTCGTCATGAGGATCCGTTTCGTCGGGTCGGTCCCAGGGTGGGCGGGGTCGGGCAAGGTCGGACGGTGCGGGTCGGCGCGTGCCACGACCCGGACCTCGAGCGGAGCCTGACGGCGTGCTCGTGCACATCATGGCCGCTGGGGCGTCGAGGTGGGAGGTGACCTCGGGGTGGCTGTGGACAACTCCATCCATCTGGTGCCTCGTGGAAGAATGTCGCCATGGCACCGCGTTTCCTCACCCTCGCCGACGTGACGGAGGAGCTCAACATCTCCGCAGCACAGGCGTACGCCCTCGTCCGCAGCGGCGACCTGCCGGCGATCCAGGTCGGCGGGCGCGGGCAGTGGCGAGTCGAGGCCACCGAGCTCGAGGGATACATCCAGCGCCTGTACCAGCAGACGCGCACGCGCATCGACGCCGGCGACTTCGAGGGCTGAGACGGTCGACCTCGTCGAGATCGTCCCTCGACGAAGCCTGTCGTCCCGCGGCGCGTCTCCTCCGACCCGCGTCGCCGCCGGTCCCCTCTCCCCCTGCTCCCCTGCATCCCCCTGCGCCGTCCCCTAGGTCTCGCTCACGCACACCAGCGCGGAGAACGGCACGAGCCGACCCGTGCGCGCCGCTCTGCCCGGCTGCTCGTGGCTCAGCTCCTCGACGTCCAGGTGGTCCCTGCCGACCCGTGCGACCCGGCCGTCCACCTGCCCCGACCGGGTCCGGACGCGGACCGGCGCGCGGTCGCGCATGAGTGCACGCAGCGCAGCGCCGAGCGACCTGCCCGCCTCAGTGCGAGACGTCGGCGCCACGGCGTGACGGGTCAGGCCGTGGATCGACGCGATCGCCGTCAGCGGCACGACGTGCTGGCGTGACCTCTCGGCCAGGAGGACCCATTCGGGGGCCACGTCGCGCACCTCTGCTGCGAGGCGGTGACCGTCGACCAGGTGAAGGTCGAGCAGGGCGCCCACGGCCGCACGCAGCCGGTCCGTCAGCAGGATCGTCCCCTGCTCCGCGCGGGTGAGCTCGGCGATGGTCTGCACCCCGTCAGCGGCCTCGGCAGCGTCGAGCTGCGCCGCGAGATCGGCGAACAAGAGGTCCCAGCGCACGCGCACACGCTAGCGCCTCCCCGGGGGGTTTCGTCCAGACCTGTCCGCGGTGCGAACTTCCTCTGGACAGGGCAAGCGGGATCGAGTTTGATGTAACGAGATCAAACGCGATCAAACGCGATGATCGTCGTGCTTGCACGGAAGTCACCGTCTTCAGGGGGAAGCAATGGCGCAACAGGTTCAGCACGGGCGGGACGACGAGCACGATCGACGTGCACCACGGCTCGCAGCGCTCGTCGTCGTCTCGATGGCGACCGGGCTCGCTGCAGCCCTGCTCGCCGCACGGGGAGGCCGCATCGCCCAGTCGTTGCCGACGCCACGCGTCGAGGTGCACCTCGAGATCCTCGTGCTCGCCGTCGGCGCGGTGCTCGCCGCGTGGGTCGCCCTGACCTCGGCCCTGGCCCTCGTCTGCGTGGTCGCCCAGGCCCTCGGGCGACGATGGGACACAGGTGAGCGTCTCGTGCTGCGCCATGCACCTGCGGCCGTCCGCCGACTGGCCAGCATCGGCGTCTCGCTCTCGGTCGGAGCCGGGCTGGCCCTGGGGGGCGGCGCCGCGCAGGCAGCCGAGCTGCCGCCCGTACCGGAGGGCAGCACGAACGGATCCCTCGTCGTCGACCTGGGCTGGCAGCCCACCCCGCAGACCGACAGCTCGGTCGACGATGCGGGACACATGCCCGCCGTGGGCCCAGCCGCCGGCCCCTCCGCGAGCGATCCCCTGGCCGTGCCGGCACCTTCGTCCGGTCCCGCCCCCACCGGGGCCGCCCCCCGGTCCCCCTCACCGACGTCCGGACCGTCCGCCGAGCCGACTCCCCACGCCGCAGCGCAGCCGCCTGCATCGACCGCCCCGGTCCCGACGGTCAGGGAACCACCGCCGGCCGACTCGCCCGAGGAGCCGGAACACAGCACGCCACGTCCCGCGCACGTCCCTCTCGGCACGCTGCTCGGTTCACCAGCGCGGGCCGCGACCCCTTCGCCGGCCACGGCGTCGGATCCCGCCGCGCCCGCACCTTCGGTCGTGGAGATCGTGGTGCTCCGCGGCGACACCCTGTGGTCGCTCGCAGAGCGGCGCCTGGGCAGCGAGGCCTCGGACGCCCAGGTGGCCGCCGAGTGTCGGCGGTGGTTCGGCGCCAACCGGGACGTCATCGGTGACGATCCCGACCTCATCAAGCCTGGCCAGATCCTCAGCGCACCCCCGTCCCCCTGATCTCGCCCCGGGGCGGCCGCCTCGGCAGACCTCCCGAACCCCGGCCACCAGGTCGGTTCAGCATCTCGTCACCGGCGCCCGCACGAGCGGCCCGGTCCCCTGCCGCACCCCGAAGGAGCACCATGTCGATCTCCACGGAGCACCCAGCCGTCCGTTCCGGCGCTGCCCCGCGTCACGAGTCCGTCGCGACCCTGCCGCGGGCCGCCCGCCGATCGGTCCGCGTCCTGACGTTCGGAGGCCCACCCCAGTTCCCGCACTCCGAGGACCTGGCGGAGAGCGGGCGGCCCGTGGTCACCGCGACGGAGACAGTCCTACCGGACCCGACCTCGCTCTGCTGCTCGGTCGTGCGCGCCGCGGTCGAGGTCCTGCGAGGCGAGCGGCCTGTCGCACAGCTCCAGCGCTGGCTCGCCCCCGACGTGTTCGACGCGATCGGTCGCCGCGCCCAGCTCGCGCAGGACGCGCCGGACCGCGTCGCCGCCTCTCGCCCCGTGGCGATCCGTCGGGCCCGGCTGCTGCGACTCGGCGACACGGCCGCCGAGGCCACGATCGTCCTGGAGGACATGGAAAGAGTACGAGCGGCGGCCGTCCGACTCGAGGCCCGGCGCGGCGTGTGGCGCGTCGTGGTCCTCGAGATCGGCTGACCGCCGCTCGCAGTGCTCCTCGGGCGAGGACTACTCCTCTTCGTTCAACCCGTGGCAGAGCTTGTACTTCTTGCCCGAGCCGCAGGGGCACTTGGCGTTGCGGGGCGTACCGGGGAACGTGCGCCCGTCACCCTCGACCGCGGTCGCCTCGCCGTGCAGGGCGCGGCGAGCGCGGCGCGAGCCGTCGCCCGAGACCACGGTCTGGCCCGAGCCGTCGTCCGACGGCGCCGAGTACTGCAGCGGGATCTGCTCGCCCGGGCCGTCGAGGCCCTTCGCGATGAGCGTGGGCTCGGCCTTCGGCGCAGGAGCCTCGGTGGCCGCAGGGGCGTCCTCGACGGGCGCGTCCACGACCTCCTCGGCGACCGGCTCGTCCTGCACGGCCTGGGCCTCAGCGGCGGCCTTCGCGGCGGCGGCCGCCGCCACGGCAGCACCTGCGGCCGCAGCCCCGGCCGTCCCGCCGAACGCCTGACCCGCGGCCGCAGCGGCAGACAACGGGTTGACCGCGGGCGTGGTGGGCTCGGCGACCTTGACCTCGAGGTTGAACAGGAAGCCGACCGACTCCTCCTTGATGGCCTCGGTCATGGCCTGGAAGAGCTGGAAGCCCTCGCGCTGGTACTCGACGAGCGGGTCGCGCTGCGCCATGGCGCGCAGGCCGATGCCCTCCTTGAGGTAGTCCATCTCGTAGAGGTGCTCACGCCACTTGCGGTCCAGCACCGAGAGCACCACGCGGCGCTCGAGCTGACGCATGTTGGAGCTCCCGAGCGACGCCTCACGGTCCTGGTAGGCCACGCGTGCGTCGGACAGGATCTCCTCGAGGATCAGCTCACGCGTCAGGCGCGTGGCTCCCCCGGCCTGCTCGACGACCTCGTCCACCTCGATCGAGACCGGGTAGACCGCGCGCAGCGCCGTCCACAGGCCCTCGAGGTCCCAGTGCTCCGGGTTCCCCTCGGACGTGGCGCCGTCGACGTACGCCGTGACGACGTCGGTGATGAAGTGCTGGATCTGCTCCTGCATGTCCTCGCCCTCGAGGACGCGGCGACGCTCGTCGTAGATGACGGTGCGCTGACGCGAGAGGACGTCGTCGTACTTGAGGACGTTCTTGCGGATCTCGAAGTTGCGCGCCTCGACCTGGCCCTGCGCGCTCGCGATGCCGCGCGTGACGATCTTGGACTCGAGCGGCACGTCGTCCGGGAAGCCCGCACGGTTCATCATGGACTCGGCGAGGCTCGAGTTGAACAGACGCATCAGGTCGTCCTGCATCGACAGGTAGAACCGGGACTCGCCCGGGTCCCCCTGACGGCCGGAACGACCACGCAGCTGGTTGTCGATACGGCGCGACTCGTGACGCTCGGTGCCGAGAACGTACAGCCCGCCGAGCTCCTTGACCTCGTCGTGCTCCGCGGCCACCGCGGCCTTGGCACGCTCGACGGCCTCGGGCCAGGCGGCCTCGTACTCGTCCGGGTTCTCCGTGGCGTCGAGCCCACGGGCCGCGAGGTCAGCGACGGCCATGAACTCGGCGTTGCCGCCGAGCATGATGTCCGTCCCACGACCGGCCATGTTGGTCGCGACCGTGACCGAGCCCTTGCGGCCGGCCTGCGCGACGATCGCGGCCTCACGCTCGTGCTGCTTGGCGTTGAGGACCTCGTGCGGGACGCCCTGCTTCTTGAGCTTGGACGACAGCAGCTCGGACTTCTCGACGCTCGTGGTGCCCACCAGGACCGGCTGCCCCTCGGCGTGGCGCTCGACGATGTCCGCGACGACCGCGTCGAACTTGCCCTCCTCGTTCTTGTAGACGAGGTCCGGCTGGTCCACGCGCTGCATCTTGCGGTTCGTGGGGATGGGGACGACACCCAGCTTGTACGTGCCCTGGAACTCGGCGGCCTCGGTGTCGGCCGTACCGGTCATTCCCGAGATCTTGTCGTACAGGCGGAAGTAGTTCTGGAGCGTGATCGTGGCGAGCGTCTGGTTCTCCGCCTTGATCTGCACGCCCTCCTTGGCCTCGATCGCCTGGTGCATGCCCTCGTTGTAGCGGCGGCCCGCGAGGATGCGGCCCGTGTGCTCGTCGACGATCATGACCTCGCCGTTGAGGACGACGTAGTCCTTGTCGCGCTTGAAGAGCTCCTTGGCCTTGATCGCGTTGTTGAGGAACCCGATGAGCGGCGTGTTGAGCGACTCGTACAGGTTGTCGATGCCGAGGTAGTCCTCGACCTTCGCGATACCGGGCTCGAGCACACCGATGGTGCGCTTCTTCTCGTCGACCTCGTAGTCGGTCTCCGGGTTCAGGCGGCGGACCACCTTGGAGAACTCGCCGTACCAGCGGTTCGCGTCGCCCGACGCAGGACCCGAGATGATGAGCGGCGTGCGCGCCTCGTCGATGAGGATCGAGTCGACCTCGTCGACGATCGCGTAGTTGTGGCCGCGCTGCACCAGGTCGTCGGTGCTCCACGCCATGTTGTCGCGCAGGTAGTCGAAGCCGAACTCGTTGTTCGTCCCGTACGTGATGTCCGCGGCGTACTGCTCGCGGCGGACCGCCGGGGTCTGCCCCGAGATGATGCAGCCGGTCGTGAGGCCGAGGGCGCGGAACACGCGGCCCATCAGGTCGCTCTGGTACTTGGCGAGGTAGTCGTTGACCGTGACGACGTGGACGCCCTTGCCGGACAGCGCGTTGAGGTACGCCGGGAACGTCCCGACGAGGGTCTTGCCCTCACCGGTCTTCATCTCCGCGATGTTGCCCATGTGCAGGGCGGCGCCACCCATGAGCTGCACGTCGTAGGCGCGCTGACCCAGGGTGCGGCGAGCCGCCTCGCGGACCGCGGCGAAGGCCTCGGGGAGCAGCTCGTCGAGCGTCGCCCCGTTCGCGATCCGCTCCTTGAAGCGGTCCGTCTCCTCGCGCAGCTCCTCGTCACTGAGGTCCTCGAAGCTGGGCTCCAGCTTGTTGACCTGCTCAGCCAGGCCGGACAACTTCTTCAGGATCCGGCCCTCGCCGAAGCGCAGGACCTTCTCGAGGATCGCAGGCACGCAGTACTCCCGTATCGATCGCGCCCCCGGGCCGGACGGTCCGGGGCGAATGCGAGGCGACCACCGTTCGGCAGTCGGCTGGATCACACCACAGACCATCGTAGGCGAGTCCCGAGCGTGGTAGGGCTTCTGTCCGGCGATGGGGGTTTCGCTCTGCGGCGAAACCCCCATCGCCGGCCGCCCGGGACGCCTACCCCGCGGCGCCCTGGACCGGGACCTGGGCGAGCTCGGCGGCGAGCGCGGGGGCGAGGTCCCCCGCAGGCCCGACGGCGACGCTCGCCATCCCCAGCCAGCCCGCCATGAGGCGCAGCTCGGCCGCGAGCGCCGGGGCGGTCTCCGTGTCCGCGTACTCCTCGCGGTGGGCCGCGAGGACCCGCAGGACGCCCGCGCGGCGGTCCGCCTTGAGGTCCACCTTGGCCGTGATGCGGTCCCCCTGGAGGAACGGCAGGACGTAGTAGCCGTGGACCCGCTTGGCCGCGGGCACGTAGATCTCGATGCGGTAGCGGGTCCCGAACAGCTGCTCGAGCCGCGTGCGCTCGAACACGAGCGGGTCGAACGGGCTGAGCAGCGCGCGCCCCTGGGCCCGGCGCGGGAGCACGGCGTCACGGTGGAGATACGTGGTCTCGTCCCAACCCCGCACCTCGACGGGCCGGAGCACGCCGTCCTCGACGAGCTCGTCGAGCGCACGACGTGGGTCCGGCCCCTTGAGCCGGAAGTAGTCGCGGAAGCAGCGCAGCGTCCCGACCCCGTGCGCCCTGGCCCCGATCTCCAGGAGCCGGCGGACCGCGTCCTGGTCGCTCACGGGTGGGGCCGCGACGACCGCGGGGGGAAGGACGCGTTCGGTCAGGTCGTAGCACCGCTCGAACGCCGCGTTGCGGCGCGCGGCCGTGATCTCACCCGTGAAGAAGAGGAACTCGAGGGCCCGCTTGGCGAGCGACCAGTTCCAGCCCCACTCTGTCGTGGTGCGCGCCTCGCCCATGCCCTGCGCCTCGAGCAGCTCGTGGACCTCGCCGGCCGTGATCGGTCCACGCTCCGCGACGATCCCCCGGACGTGCTCGACCACCGCGGAGTGCGACAGCTCGACCCCGCTGATGGCCCCCCACGCCTCGGTCCGGTAGGCACGCTGGCGCCACTCGAGGAGCCGGTAGGTCTCGGGCGGTACGTACGAGGCCACGTGCCCCCAGTACTCCACGAGCCGGCGCGGCGCCCGGCCCGCCGCGCGGTCGAGCAGGGTCACGTCGTAGGGACCGAGCCGTGAGTAGAGCGGGACCAGGTGCGCCCGGGCCAGGACGTTGACCGAGTCGATCTGGAGCAGCCCCAGGCGGTCCACGGTGCGCTGGACGTGCCGCAGCGTGACCTGCCGGGGCGCCGCGCCGTCGTCGGGCCGGGGGGCGTGCAGACCCTGCGCGGCGAGCGCGACGCGGCGAGCCTGGGCGAGCGACATGGTCTCGGTCTTCACCCGACCCATCCTGCCCGTCCCCCCTGACACGCGCCGCGTCACACCGCACGGGCCACGCGGTGCAGGGCGCACGCCGACGGGGTGGCGCCGCCTGGTCGGCGACGCCACCCCGTCGGGTCGGTCCTAGGTCACGTGGACCTCACGGTGCTCACCCCTGGTCGGGGGATCCCTTCATGCCACCCGCGCAGGCCGTGTCGAGCGCGATGACCCCGTAGCTCCAGCCCCTGCGCCGGTAGGCGACCGAGGGGCGGGCGGTCTCGACGTCGACGAAGAGGTAGAAGTCGTGGCCCACCATCTCCATCTCGTAGAGGGCGTCGTCGATCGTCATGGGCTCGGCGGAGTGGAGCTTCTGACGGATCACGACGGGCGAGTCGCCGAGCTGGGTCTCGACCGCTTCGCCAGGCACGCCGGGGTGCGCGACCACCGGCTCCGGCTGCTTGTCCTCCGGGATGAACGGGCGGACGTCGACGGGCGGCTGCGGGTTGTTGTTGCGGTGGTCCTTGCGGCGGTCGCTGACACGCCGCAGCCTCTCCTGGAGCTTGTTCATGGCCAGGTCGAGTGCCCCGAACCGGTCGTCTGCTGCCGCCTCGGCGCGGACGACGGGTCCCTTGGCGCGGACGGTCAGCTCGACCCTCTCGCGCACCTCGGACAGTCGGGGGTTGTTCTCGTGGGTGACCTCGACGTCGATCCGCTGGGCGGTCGGTGCGAGCTGCTCGAACTTCGCGAGCTTTTCTTCCACGTGTCGGCGGAAGCGGTCAGCCACTTCCGTGTGCCTGCCGACGACAACGATCTCCATGTGAGCCTCCGCAAAGGGTCTCGGACGCTCCCGTTACTCCAGAGCGTCCCGTGTGGTCCTGGGTCTGGCTCCCCCGAGGGGGATCCGGAGTACCTATCACCTCCCTGCCCGAAGACCTAGCCTCGGGCCTGTCGCTCTGTGGCCGCACGGGTCCCGTTACCAACCGTTCCCCGTGACGACTGGACCCCAGGTTAACCCCCCTGCGAGGTAAAGGCAGCATCTACGTGAGATGAACTTCGTGGGCCGCGGAACCCTGCCGCGGAGGGGGTGTCGCGGCGACCACGAAGGCCCCCAGGACGTGCGCTCCGAGCCCTTCCAGGGCCCGCTCGCAGGCCGCGAGCGTGGCGCCCGTGGTGAGTACGTCGTCGACCAGGAGGCATGCGGCTCCCGCGAGCGACGGGCCCGGCGAGGCGCCTCGCCGGGGCGCACGGACGGTCGTCAACCGTTCTCCGCGGCCTCGTGACCCCCGCCCCACCTGGTCGTGCCCGCGTTGCGTCAGCAGCCGTACGGGCGTCGCCTCGACGCCTGCCGCACAGAGCCCCTGCGCGAGCGCGCGGGCCAGCGACAGGACGGGTTCTCGTCCCCGTGCGCGCCGTGCTGCGGCGGTCGAGGGCGCGGGCACCACGAGCACGGGGTCCCGGCCGCTCCCGGCACGGGCCCTGGCCTCTCCGCGCCCGACGGCGGCCCGCACGCCGGGCGCCAGGATCACCCCAGCGTGGTGCGCCGCGGCGTCGAGCACCCCCGTGAGGTCGACCCGGCCCTTGTCCTTCCACGCCACGACCACGTCCCGCAGCGGGCCCGCGTACGGCGCACAGGCCCACACGGGCAACGGGGCCCGGCCGTCGAGCCTGTCGAGCCGAGGGGCGTCGCGCTCACGGCGGATCGGGGCGCCGTCGAGCAGCCCGGCGCACGCCGGGCACAGGGCGATGTCCCGCACACCGCAGCCCGGACACTCGATCGGGACGACGAGCCGGGTCAGCGAGGCCGCAGCGCCCGCGAGCGCGGCGACGAGAGGGCGTGTGCCCCCGGCAGCAGTGACGGGCGTGACAGGCGTGACCGACACGCGCCGGTCGCGTCCCGTGCCCGGCCGGGGCGACGGGTCGTCCGGGGACCGGGAGGGCTGCACGGAGGAGGGCACGGCCGGAGCCTGTCACGTCCCGCCGCACACCGGGCGAGGGCGAGCCCGCCCTGTGGACACGTGGCCCGTCCCCGTGCCTGTGCACGGGCAGGACCACCGCCAGGTCAACCCGGGAACGCCGGCAGGGCGACCCCCTCGATCCGCTTCTCCCACACGGCGCCGGACCGGCTGCGCCCGAACAGCGTGCCGTCCTCGGTCAGGACCTGGACCGTCCGTTCCCCGTCGCCCGCGCTGATCGCCGTCGCTCCCGCGACCGGGGAGAGTCGGGTCGTGTCTCCCCCGACCGCGACGAGGTGGACCGCCGGAGACGTCTCCGCCTCGTCGGTCCCCAGGACCGCGAGCAGCGTCTCGTCGGCCCACACGACCTGCGCGGCCGACCTGATCGGTGCCCCGACACGGAAAGGTTCCGACAGCGCGGTCGGCACGTCCTTCTCGTCGCGCACGATCCCTGCGACGTCGACGCGCGTGGCTCCCAGGGCGTCCGAGCTGACCACCGCGATCCTCGCCCCGTCGTGAGCCACCCGGATCGACTGGACGGAGCGACCAGCGAGCCACGGGACCGCCACGTCGACCGGGGTCCCGGGTTCGGTCAGGTCCGACCGCACGACCTGCAGCGCTCCCGCCTGCGCCCGCGGACCCGACCAGACGCCACCCAGCCGGTCCACGCTCGGAGCGAGCAGACCGGTGCCGGTCAGGAGGGTCGCGCCCGGAAGGTTCTTGGACGGCAGACGCAGCAGGCTGCCCGCTCCGTCCCTGACGACGAGCAGCCGGGCGTTGGCGCCCTGCGCGAGCGCGGTCGCGTCGATGCCCTCGAGCGGGACGGCAGGCGCCAGCGGCACCAGGTCGTCGGCTCCCGTCTCGAGCGTCATGACCTGCCCCTCGGCCGCGACGATCTCGTTGCCCACGGCGTCGGCCTTGGCCAGCACCGGGCCGCCCGCGGGCGTGCTGAGCAGGTCCTCGCCCCGGTAGAGGTTGACCGTCAGCGGCACCGCGTCGAAGAGCGTCGCCTCGAGCTGCGCCTTGAGCAGCGCACGGTCCTCGGGGGAGGCGAGCGAGATCGCGTCCGTCAGGCGGACGTCGACGACGCCACCTTCGTTCGTGACCGCGTCGATGCTCAGGCGCGTCCCCTCGGGGACGACGACGTCCGTCGACCCCCGGAGCCACTCGACGGGGCCGATCAACGTCTCGTCCACCGCGTTGGTCTGCCAGGTCCGGTTGGGGAACCACCGCTCGTCGGGGACCAGGACCTCACGGTCGGCCGAGGGGAAGTAGAGGCGGGTCGACCTGAAGGCTGCCAGGAAGCTGGCCTGAGACAGCAGCAACCCGTCCTCGGCCGTCTCGATCCTCCACTGCCCGTCCCCCTGACGCACGAGCCCGAACGAGACGACCGTGGTGACCGGCACGTCCTCGGTGTACACGCCGCGCTTGTCGAGCGCCCCGACGACCGACGCGCTGCCCGTGACCGTGACAGCGCCGGTCTGCATCGCCTCCTCGTCGTACGTCAGGTCGAGGTCCCCGTCGAAGACCAGCACCTGCGTCTTCCAGTCCCAGTCGTCCGACGTGAGGAACTCCTGCGCGACGTCGAAGTCGCCGGCCGGCCCGGCTGCCTGCGCGGTCAGGAAGCCCGACACGATGCCCTTCGGGTCGTCTCCGGCCGCGGGACCCCGCGCCCGCAGGCCCGGAGCGTTGAAGCCCTGCACCACGGTGTCCCCCTGGATCACGGGACCGGAGGTGGGGATCGCCGCGCAGCCCGAGAGCGCGACAGCCGCCACGACGAGGCTCGCGGCCCGCGCGATCCAGCGACGTCGTCGTTCCACGGTGCTCGTCACGGTCGCTCCTCGTCGGCGGTGTGCTCGGACGCCGCTCGGAGCGCCCCCTGGCGTCCGGCGACCAGAGGCTCGTCCGGAAGGACGGGCAGCGCCGACGGGCTCGTGGTCCCCTCGGCCGGGTCCTCGACCTGACCGACCGGACCCGTCACCGGGCCGAGCCCACGCATGCGGGTCGGTTCCTCCGGGACGAGCGGCAGCGGGGAGGACGCGAGGTGGATCCCGGCCCGGAGCGGGAGCGTGAGCCGGAACGCAGCGCCCCGACCCGGGCGGCCCCACACCTCGAGCCACCCGCCGTGCAGGTGGGCGTCCTCGAGCGAGATCGCCAGGCCGAGCCCGGTCCCGCCGGTCGTGCGAGCCCGCGCCGGGTCGGCCCGCCAGAAGCGGTCGAACACGTGCATCGCCTCGTCCTCGGTCATCCCCACGCCGTGGTCACGGACGACGATCGCGACCGCGTGACGGTCCTGCGCGACAGTGATCTCGACGGGTCGCTCCTCGGCGTGCTCGATCGCGTTGACCACGAGGTTGCGCACGATCCGCTCGACCCGTCGCGGGTCGACGTCCGCGATCGCGGGCTCGTCCGGGAAGTGCACCGACATCCACACGCCCTTGCGCTCGGCGAGCGGAGCCGCGAGGTCGACCGCCGCGTTGACGACGTCACGCACGTCGCGCCGCTCGGCGTCCAGCTGCGCGGCCCCCGCGTCGAACCGGCTGATCTCGAGGAGGTCCGCCAGAAGGTCCTCGAACCTGTCGAGCTGGGTCTGGAGGAGCTCGGCCGACCGCTTGGACGCGGGGTCGAACTCGTCGCGCGAGGCGTGCAGGACCTCGCCCGCCATGCGGATCGTCGTGAGCGGCGTGCGCAGCTCGTGCGACACGTCCGACACGAAGCGCCGCTGGAGCAGCGACAGCTCCTCCATCCGACCGATCTGGAGCTGGAGGCTCTCGGCCATCTCGTTGAACGAGCGCGCGAGCGTCGCGAGCTCGTCGTGGCCCTTCACCGGCAGACGCTCGTTCAGGTGACCGTCGGCGAGGCGTTCGGCGACGCTCGCGGCGTTGCGGACCGGCTGGACCGCCTGGCGGGTCACGACCCAGGTGATGAGCACCAGGATGCCCACCATGAAGGCCGCACCGAGGGCGAGCGTCCCCTGGAGGAAGGACAGCGTCTCCTGCTCGGGCGCGAGCGAGTAGAGGAAGTAGAGCTCGTAGGTCCCGACCGTGGGGACCTGGACCTTGGAGCCCACGAGCACTCCGGGGTCCACGGGCGAGCTCGGGTCGGACGGGTCCCGCGGGATCGCGACCGACTGGAGCTCGCGACCGTCGCTCTCGAGGACCGCGTCGCGCAGCTCGTCCGAGACCAGGCTCGTCAGCTGGTTGTCGGTGCTGACGTCGTTGAGGCGCGAGGTGGCCCCCTCGGGCCGCATGAGGAAGATCTTGCGGTCGGGGCTGCCGCTCGTGCGCAGGGTGTTGTGGACGTCGAGCAGGAGCGTCTGGAGCTCGGAGTCCTTGGTCTTGGACAGCGACGCCGTGAACAGGCTCTGCGCCTGCTGGAACGAGTTCGCGCTCTCGACGTTGATCTGCTCGAGCCGCTGCTCGAACAGGCCGTCACGCATGGTGCTCGACAGGTAGGCCCCGAGGGCCGCGACCGTGACCGCACCCACGACGAGCGCGGTCCCGACCACGCGCAGCTGCATCGACGACCGGGCGCGCCAGGTGAGCCGACCGACCGTGGCGCGCACACGACGTCGGGTACGGCGGAACCTCAGCCCCACCCGACCTCGCAGCGACGAGCTGCTCACCCGCGTGCCGCGCCCGCCTTGTAGCCGACGCCGCGCACCGTCAGGACGATCTCCGGGTTCTCCGGGTCGTGCTCGACCTTGGACCGCAGCCGCTGCACGTGGACGTTCACCAGGCGTGTGTCCGCAGCGTGGCGATAGCCCCAGACCTTCTCCAGGAGGACCTCGCGCGTGAAGACCTGCCAGGGCTTGCGCGCGAGGGCGACCAGCAGGTCGAACTCGAGCGGCGTGAGCGCGATGGGGCGCGCGTCGCGCGTGACCCGGTGCCCCGTCACGTCGATCTCCACGTCACCGATCGCCAGGTGCTCGGGGGCCGGCTCGTCCGAGCGGCGCAGCCGCGCACGGATGCGAGCCACGAGCTCCTTGGGCTTGAACGGCTTGGAGATGTAGTCGTCTGCTCCGGACTCGAGGCCGAGCACCACGTCGACCGTGTCGCTCTTGGCCGTGAGCATGATGATGGGCACCCCGGACTCCGCGCGGATCAGGCGGCACACCTCGGTGCCGTCCTTGCCCGGGAGCATCAGGTCCAGGAGGACGAGGTCCGGCTGCGTGCTGCGGAACGTCGCCAGGGCGAGGTCCCCGTCCGCGCAGAAGACCGGGTCGAACCCCTCGGAGCGCAGCACGATGCCGATCATCTCGGAGAGGGCGGTGTCGTCGTCGACCACAAGCACGCGTACCTTCATGACCCCATTTTGCCATCGACCCCGGCAGCGCCCGACCGAACCACCGTACGGCGCCCACTGTTCACCCGGGCGGTTCGCTCGCAGCACCTGACAGGCCCCCGTACTAGGGTGGGCCGCGACCACGCAGGGCACTGCCGCAGTGCCGTGCACGGCCGCACCAGGACGAGGCCTCCGGGCCCCACAGAACCGAGCGGGGACAGCAGAGCAGATGACGACGCCCGACGACGCCGGCACGCCAGCACCGGACGACACCCCGCGCTACGGCCAGCGCGCACCGCAGCCCCCTGAGGGCACGGTCACGCCCGGTGGCGGCGCACCCGTCCAGCCCGGTGCGCCGCAGTACGGACAGCCCGGTCAGTACGGCCAGCCGACGCAGCCCGGTACGCCGTACGGCCAGCAGGGCCAGTACGGCCAGCCCGCGCAGCCGGGCCAGCCCGCGCCGAACGCCTGGGGCCAGCCGCAGTACGGGCAGCCGGGCCAGTACGGACAGCAGGGCCAGCAGGGGCAGTACGGTGCCCCCCAGTACGGCGCCCCGGTGCAGCCCGGCTACGGACCGCCGGCCTTCGCCGGGATGCCCTACGCCCCGCCCGCGAACAAGCCCGGCATCATCCCGCTGCGCCCCCTGACGCTGGGCGAGATCTTCGACGGCGCGTTCGGCGCGATCCGTTCCAACCCCAAGGTCATGCTCGGGATGAGCGCGACCGTGATCGCGATCGCGACGATCCTCGGGATGGCGCTCGGAGCCCTCGTGTCCGGGATCTTCGCGCCGCAGCTCGCCCAGCTCGAGACAGAGCTCGGCAGCGACGTACAGGTCCTCACGGACATGCTCCCGCTCCTGGGGGCGTCGCTCGTGACCGGCGTCGTCCTCGCGCTCGCGCTGCCGATCGTCAACGGCATCCTGATCACGTCCGTCGGGCAGTCGGTCATCGGGCGCAAGGCGACCGTGGGTGAGGTCTGGGCCCAGGTGCGCTCCAAGGTGTGGCCCCTCATCGGCTTCTCGTTCCTCAGCAACCTCGTGGTCTACGTGGCGACGTTCCTGTACGTGCTGCTGACGATCCTGGGCTTCACGGTCGGCGTGGGGCTCGGGATCGTCCTCCTGCTCGTCGGGCTCGCCGGACTTGTCGCGTTCCTCGCGTGGTTCATCGTCCGGACGCTCCTGATCCCTCCCGCCCTGGTGCTCGAGGGCCAGGGGTTCCGTTCGGCCGTCGTGCGTGGTTGGACGCTGACCCGTGGCGCCTACTGGCGCACCCTCGGGATCTCGCTGCTGGCCTACATCGCGGTGAGCGTCATCGCCAGCATCGTCGTCTACCCGTTCTCGGCCATCACGACCTTCCTCGTGACGGACACCTTCGGGGTCCTGGCCCTGACCGCGGTGGCACAGATCATCAGCTCGGTCGTCACGTCGGTGTTCCTCGCCGGCGTCGTCTCGCTCCTCTACATCGACGTGCGCATGCGCCGTGAGGGACTCGACGTCGAGCTCACTGCTGCGGCGAACGAGCACGCCGAGCACGGCACGGCGTGACCGGGGCGCTCTCCGCGTCGCTCGCCGCCGGGCAGGCGGCCTGGTCGGCGCGCCTGGAGCTGCCGGTGGCGCTGCGTGGGGACGTCCCCGTGACTCCCGACGCCGACACCGCCCGCCGCTGGCTCCAGGAGGAGCTGCTCGATCCCGTCTACCAGGACCAGCCGTCCCTGCTCATGCGCTTCATCGACTGGCTGGTCGGTCTGTTCGACGGCGTCGAGGTCCTCGACGTGAACCCGGTGGTCGCGTCGCTCGTCGTGGTCGGCGTGGTCCTCGTCGTCGCGGTGATCGCCTACGTGATCGCGGGCCCCGTCCGGCTCTCGCGCCGGGCTCGTACGTCGGCCACGGTGTTCGAGGACGACACGCGCTCGGCCACCGACCTGCGCGCGGCGGCCGACGCCGCGGCGGCGGCCGGCGACTGGGCCACGGCCGTCGTCGAGCGCTACCGGGCCGTCGTCCGCTCGCTCGAGGAACGGGTGATCCTCGACCCGCGCCCCGGGCGCACGGCCCACGAGGCGGCCGACGCGGCGACCCTGCGTCTTCCGTCCCTCGCGGACCGGCTCGCGGGCGGCGCCCGCCTGTTCGACGACGTCCGGTACGGGAAGGTGTCCGTCGGCGCCGCCGCCGACCAGACGCTGCGCGAGCTCGACGCCGCAGCGCTCGCGACCCGCCCGACGCCCGTCGGTACCGGCCCGACGCCGGATCACGCCGACGGAGCCGGCGACCTGCCCGTCGGGGCCGGGACGTCCTCGACCACGGGAGCAGACCGATGACGACAGGGCTCGCAGCTCCGCCACCACCGGTCTCTGCCCCGGACACGTCCTCGACCGCGGTCACCACGGCGTACGTCCCCACCCCGGTCATGGGCGACGGCACCACGGCCGGCTCGCGCGCGCGGCGTCGGTGGCGTGCCGTGCGGTGGCCGCTCGCGGTGCTGCTCCTCGTCGCGATCGTCGCGGGCCTCGCGGCCCTGTCCCGGCCGGCGGTGTCGAGCACCCCGCTGGCCCCCGACAACCCGGGCCCCTCCGGCGCCCGCGCGCTCGCCCAGGTGCTCGGCGACCAGGGCGTCGACGTCGAGTACGTGACCACCACCGCGGACGCCGTCTCCCGGGCACTCGCCGGGACCACTCTCCTCGTGACCTCGGACCTCGACCTCCTGCCCGAGCAGATCGACGCCCTCCTCGAGACAGAGGCGGACCTGGTGCTCGTCGAGCCCGGGTACGACCTGCTCGAGGGCGCGACCGGCGGGACCGCGACCCTGGCCGACGACTGGTCGTCCCCCGACGCCACCCGGGCCCCCGACTGCACCGACCCCGACGCCGTCGCCGCGGGCAGCATCCGCAGCACGGGCTTCGGTCTCACCGCGACCGGTCCCGGCTCGACCGTCTGCTTCCCGGGCGACGACAGCCCCCCGGACACCGGCGCCTACCTCGTCCACGAGGGCGAGCGCCGCGTCGTCGCCCTCGACGACGCCGCCCTGCTCACCAACTCGGGCATCACCCGGGACGGGAACGCCGCGCTCGCGCTGCGGTCGCTCGGGCACCACGAGACCCTCACGTGGTTCGTGCCGAGCCTCACGGACGACACGATCTCCGAGGACGTCGGTGCGGGCACCGGCGCACTCCCCCCGTGGGTCACGGTCGTGCTCGTGCAGCTCCTCGTGGTCGCGTTCTTCGCGGCGCTCTGGCGCGGGCGCCGCCTGGGACGGCTCGTGACCGAGGACCTGCCCGTCGTGGTCCGCGCCTCGGAGACCACGCGCGGACGCGGGCGGCTCTACCGCCGCTCCCGCTCGCGCGGCCACGCCGCCGCGGGCCTGCGGGCCCACAGCGCCGACCGCATGGCCTCACGCCTGGGGCTCCCCCGCTCGGCCGCCGCCCCGGCGCTGATCGACGCGATCGTCCGCGCCACGCACCGACCGGCCGAGCAGGTCGCGCACCTCCTGTACGGCCCACCACCCGCCGACGACGCAGCGCTGCTCGAGCTCGCGCGTCACCTTGACCAGTTGGAGAGCGAGGTCTTCCACCCGTGACGCACCACCCCGAGGGGACGAACCCCTATCAGCAGCCCGCCGAGCGCTATGCGCCGCCGCAGGCCCAGCCCGCCACGCCGCCCGCCTACGGGGCTCCGGTTCCCCCCGTCCAGCCCGCCCACGCGCAGGCGCCCACGGCCCCCGCTCCGCAGCCCGTGACCGACGCTCCCGCCCAGGCTGCGCCGTCGGGCCCCTCGCACGACCTGCGCGCGGCCCTCGCGGCCGTGCGGACCGAGGTCGGCAAGGCCGTCGTGGGTCAGGACGCAGCGGTCACGAGCCTGCTCATCGCGATGCTCTGCAAGGGCCACGTGCTCCTCGAGGGCGTGCCCGGCGTCGCCAAGACGCTGCTCGTGCGCACGCTCGCGGCCTCGCTCGACCTGGACACCAAGCGTGTCCAGTTCACGCCCGACCTCATGCCCGGCGACGTCACGGGATCGCTCGTGTACGACGCACGCACGGCCGAGTTCTCGTTCCGCGAGGGCCCCGTCTTCACGAACCTGCTGCTGGCCGACGAGATCAACCGCACGCCCCCCAAGACCCAGGCCTCGCTGCTCGAGGCCATGGAGGAGCGCCAGGTCTCGGTCGACGGGACGCCGCGGATGCTGCCGGACCCGTTCCTCGTCATCGCGACGCAGAACCCCGTCGAGTACGAGGGCACCTACCCGCTGCCCGAGGCCCAGCTCGACCGCTTCCTGCTCAAGCTCGTCCTGCCGCTGCCCGAGCGCGACCAGGAGATCGAGGTCCTCGCACGGCACGCCGCGGGCTTCAACCCGCGCGACCTCGCCGCGGCGGGCGTCCGCCCCGTCGCGGGCCGCGAGGTCCTCGACCGCGCGCGTGCCGAGGTCGCCCAGGTCCAGGTCTCGCGCGAGGTCCTCGGCTACGCCGTGGACCTGTGCCGCGCGACGCGTCACTCTCCCTCGCTGTCGCTGGGTGTGTCGCCCCGAGGCGCCACGGCGCTGCTCGCGACGTCGCGCGCGTGGGCCTGGCTGTCAGGTCGCGGCTACGTCACGCCCGACGACGTCAAGGCCCTGGCCCACCCGACGCTGCGTCACCGCGTCCAGCTGCGCCCCGAGGCCGAGCTCGAGGGCGTGACCGCGGAGAGCGTGCTCGACACGGTGCTGGCCTCCGTGCCGGTCCCGCGCTGAGCGCCGGCGTCCTGAAGGGATGACATGGCTCTGACGTGGCGCGCCGTCGCGCTCGCCGCCCTCGGGGTGGTGGCGGTCCTCGTCGTGCCCTCGTACGGCACGGTCCTGGTCTGGGCGCTCGTGGTCGCGCTGCTGTGCGCGCTCGACGTGACCCTCGCGGCCTCCCCGCGACGGGTCGCGGTCGAGCGGCGCGTCCCCGGCTCGGTCCGCCTCACGGGCCGCGCGACGTCGCAGCTCGTCGTGACGAACCAGACCGGGAGGCGCCTGCGCGCGGTGGTCCGGGACGCCTGGGCCCCGTCGGCGGGCCCTCAGGTCAACCGGCACACCGTCGACCTGCCCCTGGGCGAGTCGGCGCGCCTGACGACCGTGCTGGTACCCACCCGGCGCGGTGACCGGCTCGCGGACAAGGTCACGGTCCGGGCCGTGGGACCGCTCGGCCTCGCGGCCCGCCAGGTCTCGCTCGACGTGCCCGGCCGCCTGCGCGTCCTGCCCGAGTTCGCCTCGCGACGGCACCTGCCGAGCCGCCTCGCCCGGCTGCGCGAGATGGACGGGCGCGCCGCGGTCCAGGTACGCGGCGAGGGGACCGAGTTCGACTCGCTGCGCGAGTACGTGATCGGCGACGACGTACGGTCGATCGACTGGCGGGCCTCGGCACGCCGGGCGGACATGGTCGTGCGGACGTGGCGACCCGAGCGTGACCGCCGTGTCCTGATCGTGCTCGACACCTCGCGCACGTCGGCGGCCCGCATCGGCGACGAGCCGCGCCTCGACGCGAGCATCGAGGCGGCCCTGCTGCTCTCGGCCCTCGCCGGACGGGCGGGCGACCGGGTCGAGCTGTTCGCGTACGACCGCAGCGTGCGCGCCCGGGTCGCGGGTGCGGCCGGCCCCCGCCTCATGCCTGCCCTGGCCGACGCGCTCGCGCCCATCGAGCCCGCGCTGCTCGAGACCGACTGGCCGGGACTCGTCGGCTCGGTCCACCAGCGCCTCTCTCAGCGCGCGCTCGTGGTCCTGCTCACGACGCTCGACCCGGCAGCCGTCGAGACCGGCCTGCTGCCCGTCGTCGGGCAGCTGACCTCCAAGCACCAGGTCGTCGTGGCCTCGGTCGCCGACCCCGAGGTCGCGGCGCTGCGCGCTGCCCGGGGATCGACGGCCGACATCTACGACGCCGCGGCCGCGGCACGCGTCGAGCTCGAGCGCACCGCGGTGCGGACCGTGCTCTCGCAGAAGGGCGTCGAGGTGGTCGAGGGGCTGCCCGAGGAGCTCGCGCCGCGGCTCGCCGACACCTACCTCGCGCTCAAGGCGGCCGGACGGTTGTGACCCACAGCGCCGTCAGGACCGGCGTGGCCCCGGGGTCGCGCCGGTCCTGACGAGACCTGCGCGTCCTGCCCTCACAGCTCCGTCACACGACCCGTCGCAGCGCTCCCAGGGCGCCGTCTAGGCTGGTACCCGTCCCGCCCCACCACCGAAGGAGCAGCACCGTGCGCCGACCGGCCACCTCGCGCGACCGTGAAGCACGCAACCGCCGGGTCGCGATCATCGTGATCTTCGCGCTGTCCGCGACCTTCGTCATCCCCGCGCTCGGCTTCCTGATCTTCTGACCCCGCGACCCGGCAGGACCGCTGCCGGGCAGGGTCGCACGGCGTCCTGACACGCGTCCGCAGACGTCCCGCGTGTCGGCCCCTCGCGGCAGGATGGCACCATGACCGCCGCCGGCCGCCACGGGCCCACGCTCAGCCTCGACGACCTCAACCGCGCGCTGCTGGCACGCCAGCACCTTCTCGCACCGCGCCCGGCCCCCGCGGCGGGCGCGCCCGCTCGCGCCGAGATCGACCACCTCGTCGGGCTCCAGTCGCAGGTCCCCACGACCCCGTACCCCGGGCTGTGGTCGCGCCTCGAGGGGTTCCGCACCGACGACCTCGCGAACAGGTTCGACGACCGCTCGGTCACGCGCATCGCCGTGATGCGCGGCACCGTCCACCTCGTCACGGCCGACGACGCCCTCGAGCTCCCGGGCGTGCTGCGCCCGCTGCTCGAGTCCGGCGTGCGCGTGGGCAGCGTCCACGCCAAGGCGTTGGTCGGCACGGACCTCGACGACGTCGCGGCGGCCGCGCAGGACCTCCTGGCCGAGGCGCCGCTCACCTCGACCGACCTGGGCCGGCTCCTCGGTGAGCGCTGGCCCGACGTCCATCCTCAGCACCTGGCCTACACGGCCCGCTGCTACCTCCCGCTCGTGCAGGTCACGCCGCGCGGGGTGTGGGGCGCGAGCGGCCCCGGCACGACGACGACGTGGACCACGGCGGACGCCTGGTTCGGCCGCCCGAGCCGATCGCTCCGCGACCCCGACGAACGCTTCGAGGCCCTCGTGCGACTCGTGCGGCGCTACCTCGCTGCGTTCGGCCCGGCGACGGTCATGGACGCCCAGAGGTGGTCGGGCCTGACGGGGCTGCGCGACGTCGTCGGGCACCTGCGCCCCGAGCTCACGACCTTCACCGGACCCGACGGCAAGGAGCTCCTCGACCTGCCGGGAGCACCCCGCCCCGGCGCGGACGCCCCCGCGCCCCTCGCGCTCGTCGCGGAGTTCGACAACCTGGTGCTGGGTCACGCCGACCGCACGCGCGTCGTGGACGACGTGCGGCGCAAGGCGATCACGACCGTCAACGGCCAGGTGCCCGGGACGGTCCTGGTGGACGGCTACGTCGCCGCGACGTGGAAGGTCCGACGGTCCGGCTCGCGGCCGGCCACGTCGCCCGGCGCCGTCGCGCAGCTCGACGTCACCCCGCTCGGCCGCACGTTCACGCCCGCCCAGCGGGCCGCTCTCGAGGAGCGCGGCGACGAGCTGCTCCGGTTCGTGGCCCCCGAGGCGGCCGAGCACGTGGTGGCAGTCGGCGCCGGGTAGGTCTCAGGCCGCGACGGGCGCGACGTCTCCCGCGTGGTCTGCCGTGAGGTCGCCCGTCTCGCCCGCCTGCACGGCGCGCCGACCGAGAACGATCGTGTAGACCCAGAACGCCGCGAGCGCGACCGCACCGATCACGATCTTGAGCCACCACGCCATGCCCGACCCGGTCACGAACCCCTCGATGAGCCCGGACACCGCCAGGACCACCACGAGCCCGATCGCGATCGTGAACAGTGCCCGCCCCTCCTCCGCGACGGCCCGGCCGCGGGTGCGGGGCCCTGGGTCGATCAGGGCCCAGAAGAGCCTGAGCCCGGCGGCTCCCGCGACGAAGATCGCGGTGAGCTCGAGCAGCCCGTGCGGGGCGATGAGGGTGAGGAACGTGTCGAGCTCGCCGTAGTACGCCATCATGCCGCCCGTCGACCCCACGCCGACCGCGTTGGCGAACATGATGTACGCCGGGAACACCCCGGAGATCCCGAGCGCGATGCACAGCGCGGCGATCCGGGCGTTGTTGGTCCAGACCATCGACGCGAAGCCCGCGCCGGGGTCGTAGTAGCTCGCGAAGGCCTCGTCGACGTACTGCTCGCGCGCCGCGGGAGTCCCCATCGAGGCGAGCGCGTCCGGGTTCGTGGCGACCCACCATCCCGAGACCACGGCGACGCCCACGAACAGGACCATGATCGTCACGGTCCACCACCGGATCCGGTACAGGGCCGCGGGCACCGAGACGGTCGCGAACCGCACGACGTCACGCCACGCGGGCTCGTGGGCCCCGGCGATGCGCGTCCGGGCGCGCCCGAGCAGGTCGGAGAGCCGGGTGATGAGCACCGGGTCCGGGGCAGCCGAACGGATCGTGGACAGGTGCGTCGCGACCGACTGGTAGAGACGGACGAGCTCGTCGGCCTCGGCACCGTCGAGCGAGCGCTTCTTGGTCAGCTCCTCGAGTCGCGACCACTCGGCGCTGTGCACGGCGTTGAAGGCATCCAGGTCCACGCGGGCAACCTTGCCACACCTGGAGCCTGCAGGACCGCCCTTGACCTACAGTGGGCCGGACCGCTTCGTGGCCGTCCGCGCGACGGGGCACGAGGTTCGACGAGGCACGACCGAGGAGCACGAGTGCAAGACGGCATCCTGACCGGCGAGGGAGTGGTCCTCGACGCACGACCGGCGTCGTTCGTGACGCGCGCCCTGGGGGCCGTGATCGACCTGACGGCGATCGGGATCGTGCTGTTCGCCCTGCTCTTCGCCGCGGCCGGGTCGGCGCTCGACGCGGTGAGCCCCGAGTTCGCCCCGGCGCTCTGGGCGGTGATCCTGGTCCTCGTGATGGTCGGCATCCCCACGACGGTCGAGACCCTCTCGCGCGGCAGGTCGCTCGGCAAGCTCGCCCTGGGCATCCGCGTCGTGCGCGACGACGGCGGTCCGGTGCGCTTCCGGCACGCGTTCATCCGTGCGCTCGTGGGCGTGGGTGAGCTGTGGCTGACGTTCGGCTCGGTCGCGCTCATCGCGTCGTTGTCGAACGACAAGGGCAAGCGCGTGGGCGACATGCTCGCCGGGACGTACGCGATCCGCGTCCGCGGTGGGAGGCCGACGTACGCCGCGATCGCCATGCCGCCCTACCTCGCGGCCTGGGCCGCGCACACCGACATGCGCAAGCTCCCCGACGGCCTGGCCCTCGCGGTGCGCCAGTTCCTCGGGCGCGCGGCCACGCTCAACCCGGCCTCGCGCGTGCGGATCGGGCAGGACCTCGCGGGCAAGATCGAGCGCTTCGTCGCCCCCGGCCCGCCGCCCGGCACGCCCCCCGAGGACTTCCTGTGCGCGGTGCTCGCCGAGCGGCGGAGCCGGGACTGGGTCACGGCGCAGCGGGGGCAGCAGCTCGCGCACGAGCAGGGCGAGATGCTGCACCGGCTGCCGTACTCGGTGCCCGACCCTCGGAGCTGACCGCCCCGTAGCCGGCCCGCTCGGCCACCCGGGCCGCCGCGGGACCGGTCGGCCGGGCCGCCGGGGCCTCGAACCGGCCGAAGACCGTCGCGAGAGCGCCCAGGACGAGCGCAGCCGCACCGAACCACAGGGGTCGGCTGGCCCACCAGTCGGCGCTCCAGGCCACGGGCAGCGGCGACCCCACCCCGAGCAGGACCACGCCGATCACGACGAACATCGCGGTCAGGTGCCACAGGTACAGCGTCATCGAGCGCGCGGCGACCCACGACACGAGGACCGCGCCGCGTCCCTGCGCCCAACGGACGACGCCGTCGCGCACCGCGAGTGCGACGCTCACCTGGAGCACCGCGTGGGTCACGGCGAGGGCCGTGGGCGGGCCGAGGTTGGAGATCGCGTCGCCCGGCATCCCGATGAGGCTCAGCGGGTAGGGGCCCGCGACCACGAGGCCGGCCATCGCGGCGAGGGCCGCCGCGGCGGTGAGCCAGAGGGCTCGGCGCGAGGGCAGCGCGTCGCGACGCACGAGGTCGACGTACGCGATCCCCAGGACGTAGGGCACGGCCCAGCCGAGCAGGACGTTGACGACCGCGACCTGGTCCACGCCCGCCCCGAAGCGCAGCGCGTCCACGAGCAGAGGCGCGGCCACGGCGATCACGACCAGGCGCCACCCCCACGTCCGGTAGGCGCGCAGCAGGGCCGGCGTGACCGCGAGCAGCAGCAGGTAGACCCCGAGGAACCACAGGAGCTGGGGCGCGATGCGTGCGACCTGCCGCACGGCCTCCTCCGGGACCCCGAGCGCCGGCAGCACGAGGACGGCGGCGGCCCACGTACCGACGAACGCCGCGACGGGCCTCCAGATCCGCGGGAGCCTACGACGGACCACGTCCCACCCGGCCGTGACGACACCCTGGCGACGTGCGGTCGGAAGGTGAGCGGCGCCGTCGGGCCCCTCGGCCGTGCCGGTGCGCCAGAGCTGGTACGCCGCGGACGCGCCCGCCGCGAAGAACAGCAGCGGCAGGACCTGCAGGACCCACGTGAGCGTCCACGCGCCGCCGTGCGACAGCGCGTTGCCGATACCCAGGCGTTCGCCGTCCCACGTGGCCTCGGGCATGAGCCAGTGCACGCTCAGGACGGCGAGGGTCGCGAGGGCGCGCACGGCGTCGACGAACACGTCGCGCCGGGCGGCGCCGCCGCGTGACGCGGAGGCCCGACGGCGGAGCGTCGGGTCGTGCGGTCCGCTCGCGGGGATCTTGCCCGAGACCTGGGCGGGGCGGGTACCGACACCGCCGGGACCGCTGCCGGGGCTTTCGATGTGGCCCGCCGTGCGGTCGGGCAGGGTGGCCGGCCGGGCGGGCCGGGCGGACGGGGCGGAGGGGGCGTCGACGACGGCCACGGGATGCTCCTCGAGACGGGGATCAGGTTCCCTGTCAGTCTTGAAGATCCCGGTTCGTCCCAGAAGGGGAGCCGCCCCCGAGGCCGTGGAGGCGATCCGGCGAGCTGGTGCGGGGGCTGTCCCCCGGATCAGCTGTCAGAACGTGGCCGGGCCATACCCCGGTGCGCTTCTGACAACGAGTCCGTGCGACGCGAGCGGTCCCGCCGGCACACCGCCACCTCGGGCTCAGTCCCGCAGGTACCTGAGCACCGCGAGGACCCGCCGGTGGTCCCCCGCGTCCTGCGGCAGGCCGAGCTTGCCGAAGATCGACGTCACGTTCTTCTCGACCGCGCCGTAGGACAGGAACAGGCTCTCGGCGATCGCCGTGTTGGACCGTCCCTGGGCCATGAGCTCGAGCACCTCGCGCTCACGCGGCGTCAGCCGTCCCAGGCCGTCGTCGAGGCGCGAGGCGCCCATGAGCTGGCTCACGACCTCGGGGTCCAGGACCGTCTGTCCTGCCGCGATCCGGGTCAGCGCGTCGAGGAACTCGCTCACGTCCGCAACCCGGTCCTTGAGGAGGTAGCCCACGCCCTCCGCGCCGCCCGTGAGCAGGTCGCTCACGAAGCGCGTCTCGACGTACTGCGAGAACAGCAGCACCCCGAGCCCGGGCGAGGACTCCCGCAGGGCCAAGGCCGCGCGCAGCCCCTCGTCGGTGAAGGTCGGGGGCATGCGGATGTCGATGATGACGACGTCGGGCAGCTCGCCCAGGACCGCGAGCCTCCCGACCTCCGCGACGAGTGCCTCACCGTCGCCGACCGCCGCGACCACCTCGTGGCCGCGGCGCGTGAGCAGCGCGACGAGCCCGTCGCGCAGGATGACGGAGTCCTCGGCGATGACGAGCCGCACGGTGTACCTCTTCTTGGTCGTGGGTCAGCGTGGTGCAGGACCGCCGCGCAGCCCGCAGGGGCGGCGGTCCGGGGTTCCGGGGCCGTGCTCGGCCCCGAGGGACGCGCGGGGGTCAGACCCTGCTCGGCAGGGTCACGGTGACCACCGTAGGCCCACCGACCGGGCTCACGAGCTCCAACGTGCCGTCGACCGAGCGGACCCGCTCCTCGAGTCCGGCGAGGCCCGAGCGGTGCCCCTGGGCGTCGGGGGTCGAGACCCGGGCCCCTCCCTGCCCGTCGTCGCGCACCCGCAGGCGCATCGTGCTGCCCTGCTCCTCGACGAGCACGTACACCCCGGACGCGCGGGCGTGCTTCGCGGCGTTGGTCACGAGCTCGGCGACGCAGAAGTAGGCGATGGTCTCGACCGCGGGCGAGGGGGCGACGCGCGGGTCGACGTCGACCGTCACGGGCAGCGGCGAGCGCGCGGCGAGCGTCTCCAGGGCGACCGCGAGCCCGTTGTCGAGCGCGGGCGGGTGGATGCCCCGCGCGAGCTCGCGCAGCTCGACGAGCGCCTCCTTGGTCGAGGCGTGCGCGCTGTCGACCAGGTCGAGCGCCTCGGTCGCGTCGCCGCCCGAGGCGAGCTGCTCCTTGGCCTCGCCGAGCTGCATGGCGACCGCGACGAGCCGGGCCTGGGTCCCGTCGTGCAGGTCGCGCTCGATGCGGCGCAGCTTGGCGTCGGCGTCCTCGACCGTCCGGCCGCGGGACTTCTCGAGGTCGCGGACGCGCAGGCTCGCGCGCGTGGGACCCAGGAGGTTGATCGTGAGCAGGCGGAAGAGCTGGGCGAAGCCCCGGACGAGCTGAGGCCACAGCCACCACAGCACGACGCCCGCCGCCGCGAGCGCCGACTGCCGCATCGGGGTGTCGACGAACCAGTCGGTGCCCATCTGGGCGCCTCGGTGCCACGTGCCGTCGGCCGCCTCCTGGAGCGGGAGGAACTGCGCCCAGTACCAGTGCGTCATGGCGCCCACCGCGGTGAAGAAGAAGGTCACGCTCACGACGAACGACACGATCGAGAGCACGAAGCTCACGAGCATGAACGACAGCGCGCGCCACCCCGGCCCGTCGGACACGGTCGACCAGAGCACGCGCCAGAACCCTCGGCGGCGCTCGTAGGGGGCCGGGGCCAGGACGTCGATCGACAGCATGGAGCGCGCCATGGTGCGGTACATACCGCCCCAGCCGCGGGCCCCGAGGACGAGCGCGCCCGTCACGAACAGCCCGACGACCGTCACGAGGATCCCGACCGTGAAGCTCACGGTGAAGATCGCGTAGGTGAAGGCCACGGGTGCGACGAACAACGAGAGCCAGATGTACCCGAACTCGCGCCACGTGCTCCGCGCGAAGGGGGCCCGCAGGAAGCCGACGTCCTCGCGGTGGTCCGTGTAGCGCGGGTCGACCGGCACCGGGACCCGTCCCGGGCGGGGCGGACGAGCCGTCTGTACGTGGGAGCCTGCGGGCGCGGGGGGCGCGCCGGACAGGGACGGCGCGGCCGAGGACGGCTCGGCGGGCGCCAGCGGGCCCGAAGGCCCGTCGGTGGGCGCGGCGTCGCCGAGCGGCTGGGGGGAGGTCACAGCAGACATGGTGTCAGGACTCCTGCATCTGGTTCGAGCGGTGCCACCAGTCTTCCCGACTCGCGCCCGCGCGCCCAGGGTGCGCTCCGCCGTCGTGCACGGGGGATGTCCCCCGTGCACGACGGCACGTTCAGCGGGTCGTGGGGACCGGGGGCTCCTCGAGGGCCTCGGCGGTCCCCTGCCCGACGGCGGCGCTCGCCCCCTCCTCGGGCGTCGTCCTGGTCACGCCGCGCGCAGGCGCGGAGACCACCTGGATCGCGATCACGAGGGCAGCCGCGACCAGGGCGATGAGGAGGATCGTGCTCCCGCTCGGGTAGCGCGAGAACACCAGGACGGTCAGCGCCCCCGCGAGGACGAGCCCGACGAGAGGCCAGCGCAGCCTCGCGACCCAGATCTCGAACGGGTGCGGGGCGCGCCCGCCGTCGCCCGCGTGGCCACGGCTGACGGCGCGCACCGCCCAGTTGAAGCCCCCGCGCACCGCGACGGCCGAGCGGCTGGAGCCCGTGAGGTAGGCCGCGAGCGCGACGACCAGACCGAACGCGAAGACGGCGCGCAGCGAGGTGCGCAACGGGACGAGGACCGCGTCGATCAGGGCCGTCGCGGCCGACGGGGACAGCGCGTCGGACGGAACCGCGCTCAGGTACAGGGACCGCCCCACGGTGATCCCGATCGCGAGCAGCGCCATCGCGACGATGTAGGCGACGCCGGCCAGGACCGTCGCGCGTCGACGCCCGCCGCGCGGCGCAGCCCACACCGCGCAGACCGCCACGGCCAGCGAGAGCCAGGGCAGGACGTTCGCGGCCTTGTTCAGGAACGCGACCGCACGCTGGGCCGTCACGACGTCGTCCGAGGTGAACAGCACGAACTGCGGGTTGATCGACGGGAGGTTGTCGACGAACGTGAAGCCGCGAGCCGAGAGCCGCTTGCTGACCTCGTCGATCATGGGTCCGAGCGAGAGCGTGACCTGCCCGTTCGCGTCAGCCGTGACGGAGGTCTCCCCCTCCCCCGTGAGCACCGAGACGAGGTTCTTGTGCGCCTGACGGTTGGCGACGATCCACAGCTCCTCGAACGTCGGGGACGTGACCATGCGGTCGACGGTCGAGCGGACGAACGACTCGCCCTGGCTCGCGAGGAGCGGGGCCAGTCCCATGACCTGCGGCGGGAGGCGCTCGGCGTTCTGCGTGAGGGTCGTCAGCGCCTGGGTCGTGACCGACTCGAGGTCGATCCGCTCGAGGATCGCGTCGCTGACCTTGGTGCTGATCTCGGCCTGGATCGCCGGGTCCGAGCCCAGCGGGGTCACGGTCGCGACGTAGTGGTCGGTGTCGAGGATCTCGCCGCGCACGTAGCGGGCAAGCACCGAGCCCAGCATGAGGACCCCGGCCAGGACCAGGAGGACCGTCACCGCGGTCCAGCGGACCCAGTGGCGGTGAGGGGCGGCGACGGCCGCTCCGGGCGACGGTGGGGGTGCGGTCCGCTCGGCCCGCAGGCGCTGGACCTCGGCGCGCAGGGCCTCGAGCTCGGCTCGTTCGGGGTCGCTGATCGTGGGCTCGCTCGGGACGGTCGCCATCGTCTTCTCCTGTCAGCGCGCGGTGCTGGGTACATCCTCGCGCAGGAGGGAGGGGTGCGCTCGGGGTGGCGGACGCCGCGGTGGGCGCCGCCCCCGTTCGCCGAGGTCGCCCGGCACGTCCACCCACGGTGACCGGCACGAGAGGCCGGGCTCCTCCCGGAACCCGGCCTCCGTCGTCGGGCCCCTCGCTCAGGGGCGCGCGTCCCGCTCAGTAGCGGTAGTGCTCCGGCTTGTACGGGCCCTCGACCGGGATGCCGAGGTAGTCCGCCTGGCTCGTCGAGAGCTCGGTCAGGCGCACACCCAGCGCGTCGAGGTGCAGGCGCGCGACCTTCTCGTCGAGGACCTTGGGCAGGCGGTAGACCTGACGCTCGTAGGTCCGCTCGTCCTCCGGGCGCTTGCTGTCCTCGAAGAGCTCGATCTGACCGATGACCTGGTTGGAGAACGAGTTGCTCATGACGAACGACGGGTGGCCCGTCGCGTTGCCCAGGTTGAGCAGTCGACCCTCGGACAGGACGATGATCGAGCGCGGCTCCTCGTCGCCCGCGGCCGGGAACGTCCACTCGTGGACCTGCGGCTTGATCTCGGTGCGCGTGATGCCCGGGACCTGAGCGAGCCCGGCCATGTCGATCTCGTTGTCGAAGTGGCCGATGTTGCCGACGATCGCCTTGTTCTTCATCGCCGTCATGTGCTCGGCCGTGACGACGTCCTTGTTGCCCGTGGTCGTGATGAAGAAGTCGGCCTCGCTCAGGACGTCCTCGATGCGCGCGACCTGGTAGCCGTCCATCGCGGCCTGCAGCGCGCAGATCGGGTCGACCTCGGACACGATGACGCGCGCACCCTGGCCGCGGAAGGCCTCGGCAGCACCCTTGCCCACGTCGCCGTAGCCCGCGACGAACGCGACCTTGCCGCCCATGAGGACGTCGGTCGCACGGTTGATGCCGTCGGGCAGCGAGTGGCGGATGCCGTACTTGTTGTCGAACTTCGACTTGGTGACCGAGTCGTTGACGTTGATCGCCGGGAAGAGCAGCTCGCTCGACTCGGCGAGCTGGTAGAGGCGGTGCACGCCCGTGGTCGTCTCCTCGGTCACGCCGAGCAGCTGCTCGGAGATGCCGGTCCAGCGCAGCGGGTCGGCCGCGAGCGCCCGGCGCAGGACCGAGCGCACGACGTTCATCTCGTGCGTGTGGTCCGGCTCGCCCGGCAGGGTGTCCGGGGGGACCGTGCCGAGGCGCTCGTACTGGAGCCCCAGGTGGACGAGCATCGTGGCGTCGCCACCGTCGTCGAGGATGAGGTTGGCGCCCTGCTCCCCGGGCCACAGCAGGATCTGCTCGGTGCAGTCCCAGTACTCCTCGAGGCTCTCGCCCTTCCAGGCGAACACCGGGACGCCCTGCGGGTCCTCGGGCGTGCCGTGCGGGCCGACGACGATCGCCGCGGCGGCCTCGTCCTGCGTCGAGAAGATGTTGCAGCTCGCCCAGCGCACCTGCGCACCGAGCGCGACGAGGGTCTCGATGAGGACGGCCGTCTGGACGGTCATGTGGAGCGAGCCGGCGATGCGGGCGCCGGCCAGGGGCTGGGACGTGCCGAACTCCGCGCGCAGCGCCATGAGCCCGGGCATCTCGTGCTCGGCCAGGCGGATCTGGTGGCGACCCGCCTCGGCGAGGGACAGGTCGCGGACCTTGTAACGGCCCGGGACCTCGTCGAAGGAGGCCTGGGCGGCGGGCGTGGCAGAAGACATGGTGCTCCGAACGACGGTTCTGACGGTGTCGCTCCAGAGTACCGGGGGCGGCTCGTCGGGCGCCGGTGGTGACCACGGCGAGCACCGACGGACATCTTCCCCGAGCAGTCGAGGCGCCCGCGCGGGTCAGGTCCCGTCGGGCGCGTCGTCCCTGCCCGACGACTTCGCGCACCTGCGACGGTCACCGGGGGGCCGAACCCGACACCCAGCCGTAGAAACCCGACACCCAGCCGTAGAAACCCGACACCCAGCCGTAGAACAGTTCGCGCCCGCGCGCGATAACAAATCTGCTTGACCAATTCAAGATCACGAAGCGGTAACGATCCTGTGAATGGTCAAAACCGCGCGCTCGCAACGATTGAACAGTCAAGCATCTCCCCGGAAACCGCCATGCACACCGTTCACTCGGTAGCAATTCGCCCTGGGATCGGGCAGGGTGCAGGAGACAGATCGACCTGTCCCGGCCCGGCGCCATGCCGTCCGGCGACAGGTCACGGCCCGCAGCGTCTCGCGGCGGCCGCCCTCCCGGGCGGCCCCCGGCAGCGGGCCACGATCCGGTGGACCGTGACGCGCCTGACGGCGCTGAGCGCACCGGGAGGTCGCTGCCAGGTCTCCCTGGCGCCCTCCCCGGAGCGTTCCGGAACCGCCATGACACGTGGAAGGTGGCGAGCACCGCCAGCATGACGACCAGCAGCACGAGCACCAGCACCGACAGCAGCACCGGGCAGAGCACCGCGCCGGTCCTGCTCCCGGTCGAGACCGAGCCGTACCCCGGCGCGCACGGCGCCGCCGCCCTTCCCGACGACCGCCCTGTGGCCGTGAGCGTCCAGGGCGTCTACAAGGTCTTCGGCCGCCGCCCGCAGGAGGCCGTGCGCCGCCTCAAGGAGGGCGCAAGCCGTACCGACGTCAAGCCTCTCGGCACGGCTGCGGTCATCGACGCGAGCTTCGACGTCAAGCAGGGCGAGATCTTCGTGGTCATGGGCCTGTCCGGCTCGGGCAAGTCCACCCTCATCCGCATGCTCAACGGCCTGTGGAAGCCCACGGCCGGCCACGTCCTCCTGGGCGACGCCGACCTCGCGACCGTCAGCGCCAAGCAGCTGCGCGCCCTGCGCCGCAGCCGCGTGAGCATGGTGTTCCAGCACTTCGCCCTGCTCCCGCACCGCACGGTCCTGGACAACGCCGCGTACCCGCTCGAGATCCAGGGCATGGGCAAGGCCGAGCGCCGAGAAAAGGCACAGAAGGCCCTCGATCTCGTGGGCCTGGGCGGCTGGCAGGACTCGCTGCCCTCGCAGCTCTCGGGCGGCATGCGCCAGCGTGTGGGTCTGGCCCGCGCCCTGGCCGCGGACACCGACGTGCTGCTCATGGACGAGGCCTTCTCCGCGCTCGACCCGCTGATCCGCCGGGAGATGCAGGAACAGCTCCTCGATCTCCAGCAGACCCTGGGCAAGACCATCATCTTCATCACGCACGACCTCAACGAGGCCATGCACCTGGGAGACCGCATCGCGGTCATGCGCGACGGCCGCACGGTCCAGATCGGCACGGCCGAGGAGATCCTCTCCGACCCCGCGAACGACTACGTCGCGCAGTTCGTCGCCGACGTCGACCGCACCCGCGTCCTGACCGCCTCGTCGGTCATGGTCCGCCCCACGGCGGTCGTCCCGCTCGGCGGTGGCCCGCGCGTGGCGAGCCGCACCATGCGCGAGGCGCAGGTGTCGGCGGCCTACGTCGTCGACCGGCAGCGCGTCCTGCGCGGCGTCGTGCGCGACGACGACGCGGTCGCTCTCCTCAAGTCGGGCGGCGACCACACGAGCATCGAGTCGATCGTGCACGACGGCGTCGCTCCCGTGAGCGTCGACACCCCCCTCGCGGAGCTCTTCGCCCCCGCGGCCGAGTCCCCTCTTCCCGTCGCGGTCACCGACGACAGGAACCGCCTGGTCGGCGTGATCCCCCGCGTGACCCTGCTCGAGGCGATGGTGCCGCCCACGCTCGACGAGAGCGACACCGTCGGGCCCGACGGGAACACAGACGACCGGCCCACCCCTGGGACCGACGCGGCCGAGGGCGCGACCGCCCCGCACGACGCCCCCACGACGGAAGGAGCGAGCGCATGAGCACCACCGACACGTTCGTCCCCCGCCTGCCGTTCGGCGACTGGGTCGATGTCTTCGTCACCTGGCTCATCGCCGCGTTCAAGCCCTTCTTCGCGGTCGTCAAGGACGTCCTGCTGTCCTGCTACGACGCCCTCGCGGCCGTCCTCCAGGGCCCGCCGTTCGTCGTCGTCGCGCTCGTCCTGGCCGCCCTGGCGTTCTTCGCCAAGGGGTGGAGGCTCGCCGTCACGACCCTCGTCGGGTTCGTCGTCATCGCGGGCGTCGACCAGTGGGACAACGCGATGGCGACGCTCGCCCTCGTGCTCGTCGCCAGCGTGATCGCGCTCGCGATCGGCATCCCGCTGGGCATCTGGGCCGCCCGGAACGACAAGGTCTCACGCGTCGTGCGGCCCGTGCTCGACTTCATGCAGACCATGCCGGGATTCGTCTACCTCATCCCGATGGTCATGATCTTCCTCACGGGCGCCGTCCCCGGCATCGTCGCGACCGTGGTGTTCGCCCTCGCCCCAGGCGTCCGCTTCACCGAGCTGGGCATCCGCCAGGTGGACTCCGAGGTCGTCGAGGCCGGGCACGCGTTCGGCTCGACGCCGGGCCGCATCCTGCGCCAGATCCAGCTCCCGCTCGCCATGCCGACCATCATGGCCGGCGTCAACCAGGTCATCATGCTCTCGCTCTCGATGGTCGTGCTCGCCGGCCTGGTCGGCGCAGGCGGCCTGGGAGGCGACGTCGTCGCAGCCCTCCAGCGCATCAACATCTCGCTCGGGTTCGAGGCAGGGCTGTCCGTGGTGATCCTCGCGGTCTTCCTCGACCGCGTCACCTCGGCGCTCAGCACCCGTTCTCCCGTCGCCAAGGCCCTCGCGGCCAGCGCGGTCTGACCCCCGGTCCGTCCGGGCCCGCACGTCCCCTGCACCACCACCAACCCAGGCGGGCGCGGCCGCGCCAGCGGCCCGCCCCCGAAGGAAGGACAGCATGTCTCCCGCACGTCACCACCAGGCCCGTCGTCGCACCGCGATCGTCGCCTCCTCGCTCGCCCTCGGCCTCGGGCTCGCGGCCTGCGCCTCGGGCGAGACCGACTCCGGCTCCGGCTCGGCCTCCGCCGAGCCCAGCAAGGACATCACCATCGCGATCCACACGGGCTGGGACGAGGGCATCGCGGTCTCGCACCTGTTCAAGGCCATCCTCGAGGACGAGGGGTACACGGTCCGCACCGAGACGGCCGACCCCGGCATCGTCTACACGGGTATGGCGGGAGGCGACTTCGACGTCAACTTCGACATGTGGCTGCCCCTCACGCACGCCGACTACCAGGAGCAGTACGGCGACGACCTCGAGGACCTCGGGTACTGGTACGACGACGCCAAGCTGACCATCGCGGTCAACGAGGACGCACCGATCGACAGCCTCGACGAGCTCGCCGCGAACGCCGACCTGTTCGGCAACCGCATCGTCGGCATCGAGTCCGGCGCGGGTCTGACCCGCATCACCCAGGACGAGGTCATCCCGACCTACGGCCTGGACGACATGGACTTCGTCATCTCCTCGACCCCGGCCATGCTTGCCGAGCTCAAGGCCAAGACCGACGCGGGCGAGAACGTGGCCGTCACGCTGTGGCGGCCGCACTGGGCCTACGACGCGTTCCCCGTCAAGGACCTCGAGGACCCCGAGGGCGCCATGGGTGACGCCGAGAAGATCCACTCGGTCGCCCGCACGGGCTTCACCGCGGACCACCCTGACGTCGCGTCCTGGATCTCGGCGCTCACGCTGAGCGACGAGCAGCTCTTCTCGCTCGAGAACATCATGTTCAACGAGAACGAGGGCTCGGACAACGACGCCTCGGTGCGCGAGTGGCTCGAGGCCAACCCGACGTTCGTCGACGACCTGAAGGCCGCCGCGAACGGCTGATCCCTCGGTCGCGAGACGCGGCGGGCCGGCACCCCATGTGGGGTGCCGGCCCCGGAGGACGGCCGGAGCACAGCCGCGCCCGCACACCCCCTACCATGATGGGAATGCACGTGCTCAGAGGACCCGCCGACGAGGTTCGCTCCGCCACCACACCCGCCTCCGGCCTCTCGGACGCGCCACGCCGTCGCCCCAGCACTGGGGCAAGGACCGACATCCAGGCGCTGCGGGCCATCGCCGTGGGTGCCGTCGTCGCCAACCACCTGTGGCCGCGCGGTCTCCCTGGCGGGTACGTAGGCGTCGACGTCTTCTTCGTGATCTCCGGTTTCCTCATCACCTCGCACCTGACCAAGGAGCTCCAGGCAACGGGCAGGGTCGGGCTCTCGCAGTTCTACGCTCGACGCGTCCGGCGTCTCCTCCCGGCCGCCCTGCTCGTGCTTGCCGTCTCGACGGTCGGCGTGTGGGCCTTCCTCCCGTTCTCCGAGTGGTCGGCCAACGCCCAGCAGGTCGCCGCGAGCGCCTTCTACGTCGAGAACTGGGTACTGGCTGCGAAATCGGTCGACTACTCGGCCCTCAACGAATCGGCCACGGTCGCCCAGCACTACTGGTCGTTGTCGGTCGAGGAGCAGTTCTACCTCGTCTGGCCGGTCTTGCTCGGTGCGCTCTACCTGATCGGCAGACGCTCTGGCCGCTCGCCTCGCGCCGTCGCCACGATCGCGATGGTGGTCCTCGGGGTCGCCTCGCTGACCTTCAGCATCGTCTACACCAGCACCCACCCGAACGAGGCCTACTTCGTCACGCCCGTCAGGGTCTGGGAGTTCGGGCTGGGGGCGTTCGTCGCGCTCGCGGCCCGACACCTCTCTCCCCGTCGCGCGCTCGCAGATCCCCTCGCCCTCCTGGGGCTCGCCATGATCATCGGCTCGGCGTTCCTCTATGGGACGGCGACCCCTTTCCCGGGGTGGACCGCCCTGGTGCCCGCAGTCGGTACCGCGCTGGTCATCGTGGCCGGCATGCGGCGAGCACCGTTGCTGCACGACATCGTCACGGCCAGACGTCCCGTGCAGTTCCTCGGTGACGTCTCGTACTCCGTCTACCTCTGGCACTGGCCGCTCATCGTCCTCGCACCCTTCGCCCTCGCACGACCGGTCGGCTGGGTCGATCAGGTGGGGCTGCTGGTCCTCTCGCTCGCCCTCGCCTGGCTCACCAAGGTCGCGGTCGAGGACCGCGCCCGGACCTGGAGATGGGCCTCGGTGAAGCCACGGCGGTCCTTCGGTCTCATGCTCGTCGGGATGCTCGCGATCGGTGCCCTGACCTGGGGCCTGCAGTCCCTCGCTGTCGATGCGGAGAAGGAGGCCGCGGTCACTGCCGCGTCCCATGCCGAGGAGCTCGCCGACTGCTCCGGCCCGCTCGCGCTGCGTGAGGGCTCAGGATGCACCGACCCGTTCGGCCCCGCGCCGACCGTTGTGATGGGCGAGGTGAACCAGTACTGGGACATGCCGCCCGAGTGCGGGGACCTGCTCGATCGGCTCTCCTTCGGCGACACCCTGACGACCCGCGTGTGCGACTTCTCCGACGGCGCACCGGCCCCACCTGAGGTGTGGCTGGTCGGAGACTCTCACGCGCAGCAGTGGCAGGCGGCAGCCTTCGAGCTCGCCCGTGAGCGCGGGTGGCGTCTGACGACGAGCTTCCTCGGTGCCTGTCCCCCGGCGCACGTCTCGTACGTCGGCTATCGGGGCACTCCCGACACGGCCGCCAAGGTCGAGACCTGCAGGCTGTGGAGCGAGGGGTTGCACCGCGACATCCTCGAGACCACCCCCGATATGGTCCTCACCTCGAGCTTCGCACGAGGTGAGGACGTCGACGACGGCAGCGGGCGGAGCCAGCTCGACCAGTACCGCGAAGGTTTCCAGTCCTACTGGGGACCGTGGACCGCAGCGGGGATCCCAGTCTTCGTCGTCTCCGACCCACCGCTCAACGCGGCAGTTCGCGACCCGAGCTGCGTCGTCCTCCACCCAGACGACCCTGAGGCGTGCAAGGTCGACCGTGAGGTCGCCCAGCCCCTTGACCCGATGCTCGTCGCGGCGTCGAGCATGGAGGACCCGAGAGTGCATGTGGTCGATCTGACGAGCTACTTCTGCGACGACGCCTCGTGCTACGCGGTGATCGGTGGGATGCCCGTCTACTTCGATCCCGATCACCTCAACCGCCTCTTCGCCAAGGAGTTCGCGCCGCTCCTCGCGCAAGCCGTCGACCGTGCCGGCGCAGCTGCGCTCGGATGATCACGCCCTCGCAAGGTCTCGCGTGATCGACGCGCCCGTCCGGTCAACGCCCTGCCACCGACGGGGACATGCATCTTCGGCGATCGCCGTGTCAGCCGTCGGACAGCTCCTTGCAACCTCGTCGTGCCGGTCGCTGTCAGGGGCGACGTCCTCGCGCGACGCGCGAGAGCCCGGCACCCACCTGTGAGGGGGCCGCCGGGCTCTCGTGCCAGATCGCTCGGAGCGTCGTGGTGCTGGGCGCCCTACAGGCTGCGCGCGTCGCCCTCGAGCAGCACAGGGATCCCGTCGCGGACCGGATACGCGAGGGGGCGCACGGCATCCGTCGAGTGGAGCTCGGGGCTCCCGTCGGGGCCGGTCCCGTCGATCAACGTCGCCCCTGTCACGGGGCAACGCAGTGCCTCACGGACCCACGGCTCGATCTGCATGCTCATGCTGTTCCTTCTCCCGTTGCTGTCCGGTTCGTCGGCTCGAGCGACACCGGGCTGCCTGTCACGGCCCTGCGCGCCGATCCAGTCTAGGTCGTCTCTGCCTCGTCCTGTCGAAGCACCGTGAGGCCAGAACTGCCCTGCCCCGTGGGTCGGGACAGGGCAGCCGGCGAGCACGGCGACGCTCAGGAGGTCAGCTGCCGCAGACGTAGAGCTCCTCGACCCCCGTGCCGAGAGCACCCGGACCACCGAGCAGGAAGTAGTCGGTCACGCCCAGCTGGGCCCCCTGCGAGAAGACCGACTCGAACACGCAGGTGCTGGGCACGACCCAGAGCGGGAGCGGAAGATATCCCGCGAGGGCAGCGCCGGACAACGCGTCGGCGAAGCCGGTCCCCGTCGCGAGGAAGCCACCGTCGGCCCACTCGAAGACGCCTTCGTTGAGCGCGACCGAGGTGGCATAACGGTCTGCGCCGGAGAAACGGACCACGTTCTCCGGGCCGAGCAGCGAACCCAGGTGGTTCTCGATGCCCTTGCTCACGGCCCCCTCACCGCCTGCGATACCGGTCATGTAGACGCCGAGGTCGCTGAAGAGCGCCTGCGTCGGCTGGTCGACGGAGGTCCCCAGTCCTGGCACGAGCACGACGGGAACGTCGTAGGCTCCCGCGACCGCGCCTGCGGACAGCGCGTCCGGGAAGTCGGTGCCCGTGGCGATGTAGGCGACCTCGACGTCCGCTCCGCCGCCGAACGCACGCTCGGTCACGACCCTGGAGGTCGCGTAGCGGTCGGCCCCCGAGTCACGGCGGACCGACGGCGCGAGCTTCTTGAGCTCGTTGAGGACACCGTCCGACACCGCTCCGTTCCCTCCGACGACCACGATCGAGGACGGCTGCAGGCGGACGATCTCGTCACGGACGACCTGCGGGATCCCGCCGGGCTGGACCAGGAGAAGCGGTCCACCTGCGTGGGCCGCGGCCGGAGCGGCGCTGAGCGCATCGGCAAAACCTGCGCCGGTCGCGACATAGACCACGGGGGCGCCGGTCTCGAAACCAGCCTTCGAGACCGCGACGCCGGTCGCGTACCGATCGCTTCCAGCGATCCGCCACGCGTTGGCCGGGGCGTACGCGCGCGCCGCGTACGCTTCCTGCTGCTCGTCGCTCAGCCGTGAGGTGAGGAGGTCCGTGAAGGCGGTCGTCTTGCTCCCGCCGGCCTCGATCGTCACCGGGGCGTCCTCCGCCGCGAGCGCCGGGGCGGAGGACATGCCGCACATCCCGAGCGCCACGGCAGCCACGAGCAACGAGCGCGCACCCTTGCGCGCGAACTTCTGGGATCGACCCGACACGATCGCCCCCTGGCGTGCTTCTTCCATCTTTGTTCCTCTCAGGAAATACTCAGGTGCGCTGAGAGTACAGACGGGCACCGACGTTGCCTAATCTCTTCCGGGGAGTCCGACCACCGCTTCGTCGGGGCGGGGCCACGCGGGTGGTGTGGGGGCTACTTCTGCGCCCCGAGCTCGTTCTCGGTGGCGCGCACGAGCGACAGGACGTCGTCGCGCACCTTCTCCATGATGTCCTCGTCGGCGGCCTCGACGTTGAGCCGCAGGAGCGGCTCGGTGTTGGACGCGCGGAGGTTGAACCACCACTGCGGGTGGGAGTCCCAGTGGGAGACCGTGAGGCCGTCGAGCTCGTCGACGGCGACCGGCCCCGCCCCCTCCTCGGTCACGTACGCCTGGACGACGCGAGCCCGTGCGGCCGGCACGTCGGCCACCTGGGAGTTGATCTCCCCGCTCGAGGTGTACGGCTCGTAGACCTCGCCGAGCGCCGAGAGCGGGTGCTCCTGCTCGCCGAGGGCGGCGAGCACGTGCATCGCCGCGAGCATGCCCGTGTCGGCGAAGAAGAAGTCACGGAAGTAGTAGTGGGCGCTGTGCTCGCCGCCGAACACCGCGTCGTTGTCGGCCATCTGCGCCTTGATGAACGAGTGGCCCACGCGCGTCCGCACGACCTTCGCACCCGCCGCGGACATGAAGTCCGGGACCGCGCGCGAGGTGATGAGGTTGTGGATGATCGTCGGGACCCGCCCGGCGGCCTTCTCGCGCTCGACCTCGCGCAGCCCCACCAGGGCCGTGATCGCGGACGGGGACACGGGGTCACCGTGCTCGTCGATCACGAAGCAGCGGTCGGCGTCGCCGTCGAACGCGAGGCCCAGGTCCGCGTCGTGCTCGACGACCGCGGCCTGCAGGTCCACCAGGTTCTTGGGATCGAGCGGGTTGGCCTCGTGGTTCGGGAACGAGCCGTCGAGCTCGAAGTACAGGGGCACGACGTCGAGCGGCAGCGCCTCGAGGCCCGCCGCGGTCCCCAGGACCGCGGGAGCGGTGTAGCCCCCCATGCCGTTGCCCGCGTCGACGACGACCTTGAGCGGGCGGATGCCGCGCAGGTCCACGAGGGAGCGCAGGAAGGCCGCGTAGTCGGCGAGCATGTCGCGGTCGGTGATCTCGCCCCGGTCCTCGACAGGGGCAGGCAGCTCACCGTCGAGGTACTCCTGGGCGAGCTCGCGCACCGCGACCAGACCTGAGTCCTGCCCCACGGGACGCGCACCGGCACGGCACAGCTTGATGCCGTTGTAGACGGCAGGGTTGTGCGAGGCCGTGAACATGGCCCCAGGGATGTCCAACGCACCGGACGCATAGTAGAGCCCGTCGGTCGAGCACAGGCCGATCCGGATCACGTCCACGCCCGCGTCGGCGAGACCCTGCGCGAACGCGTCGACGAGCTCTGGCCCGCTGTCACGCATGTCCCGCCCGACGGCGACGCTCGGGCGGGCAGCCGGCTCCCCGGGGGTTGCCTCGGGCAGCACGACGACGCGAGCGAAGGCCGCGCCGATGGCTCGGGCCACCTGGGGGTTGAACTGGTCCGGGACCGTGCCCCGGACGTCGTAGGCCTTGATCAGCTGGGTCAGGTCGATGGGCACCGGATCAGCCTAGCCGGGACGGCAGGACCCTGCGTTCAGTCGCCCTCGGCGCGCAGGACCCGCAGGTGACCCCGGCGCCCGACCTCCGTGACGTCGTCGGGCTCCGCGCCTCGACGTGTGCGCCCCGCCTCGCGGACGGCCTCGGCCAGTGCCGACAGGTCGTCGTCGCTGGGCCCGGTCTCCTCGAAGTGCTGCGTCAGCCGCACGACCTCCCACCCACGGGGGGCGGTGAGACGCTCGGCGTGCTCGGCGCAGAGATCGTAGCTGTGGGGCTCGGCCATGTGGGCCAGGGGCCCGAGCACGGCGGTCGAGTCCGCGTAGACGTAGGTGAGGGTCGCCACCGACGCACGGGTGCATGCGGTGCGCGAGCACTGTCTGACGGATCTCACGCGCTGACACTACGCCCTGCGCGGTGGTCGCGATGCCATACACGCCGATCCCCGTCCTCGCGACCGGTCGGCCCGGGCGCGGCACGCAGCCGTCCTCTAGGCTCGGAGACGTGCCTGCCCACCCCTCGTCCTCCCCCTCTCCCACCCCGCACGGGCGCCGTCGACGCCCCGAGCGCACTGCGCCCGACGCACCCGCTCCCCTCGTGGCGTCGCTGCGCATCCCGGCCCGCGGGCCGGACCTCAACGACTCCGGTCCGCACCCGCGTCGCCGCGACCGGCGCGGGCGCGGGATCCGGGGCCCTCTGCTCCCGCCGTCGGCACCCGCGAACCGCACGCGCGGCGAGAAGTTCGACGCGCACGTGATCGCCACGATCGCCCTGCTCGAGCGCAGCTGGTCCAAGCAGCTGCACGGCACCGAGTTCGCGGTCGAGGACGTCCCGCCCTCCGACCCCGCACCCTGGGAGGACGCCGGGGTACCGCTCGGGCGGTACTTCCCCGCAGACTCCGGACAGCCCGCCCGGATCGTCGTCTACCGGCGCCCCATCGAGTCCCGGGCTTTCGACGACGACGACACGGCGGACCTGGTGCGAGACGTCGTCATCGAGCAGGTCGCGCACATGCTCGCACGGACCCCCGAGGAGATCGACCCGCGGTACCAGGGCGGGCACTGAAAGTCAGCCGGGCAGGCCCGCGGTGCTGGTGGCGCGGACCGCGACCGTGCCCTGGCTCGACGCAGGCGGCACCGGGACGAGCACCGACAGCAACGCCCCGGGCGCTCCCTCGGCTGCGCCGGCCACGGGGGCACCCGCGCTCGCGACCACCGACCACACGGGCACCGGGCCTTGCTGCGTGGACCCGGCAGACGTCTCGCTCGCGTCGAGCGTGAGGACCGCAGGCTCGTTCCCGCCGCCGAGCTCGAGCGTGTCGAGGCTGATCGTCGTCCCCGCCTCGACCGCGAGAGCGGTCTCGCCGAGCAGGGCGCCGTCGGCCCCGTAGGCGCGCAGCGTCCCGCTGAACGTCCCCGTCGGTGCCCCGTCGTCGCCGCGCTCCGGGGGCGTCGAGGGCACGGCACCGAGGCGCACGATGCTGCTGGTGCCAGGGACCAGGGTCACGGTCCCGCGGTCGGTCGTCCGGGCCGTGGTGGGCTCGATCGTCCCTGCCGCCTCGGACGCGTCCTCCTCGGCCGACGACGCCGCCGGTGCCGGGTCGAGCGCGGTCGCCGCGACCCACGCACGGTCGACCTGCGGCGTGTCGTCGAGCGAGTCGGGGACCGGGTCTCCCGCGCGCGCCTGGAGGGCGCCGGCCACGACCGGCACGGTCGAGTCCACCGTGACGGTGTAGTCCCCTGCGGGCAGCCCACCGAGGGACACGTCCGTGACCGCACCGGGGGTGAGGTCCTGCTCCTCGCCGCCTCGCAACCGCACCCGCCCGTCGGTGCCGTAGACCGTCACGGTCGCGGTCCCCGCCTCGGTCCCCGGTGCGAGCAGACGCAGCTGGGGCGCCATGGGGTCCTCGACGGACTCGCCCGCGCTCGTGACGCCGAGCGCGAGCGCCGTGGTCGGCTCGGCCCCGGGGACCACGAAGTCGACCCCGACCGGCACCAGGCCGTCGAGGGTGCTGTGCTGCAGGTAGGCGGCGACCGTGCCGCCCGTGGACTCGACGTGCACGGCCAGACGGCGCTGCTCGGGCGCGACCGCCTCGACGAGGGTCACGACCTCCTCGCCGGGCGGGACGAGGTACTGGCCGCCCCCGCTCAGGACGACGGGACCGCCCGGCCCCCAGACGCTCAACCGCACCGTGGCAGGCGTGCGTCCGGGGTTCTGGAGCACGAGCTGTGAGCTGCTGCCGACCTCGGTGCTCCCTCCGACGATCCAATGACTGATGTCCGGCACCGCGCAGCTCGCCGCCGCGAGACCACGCAGGTCCCCTGCTGTCGTCACCGAGCCCACGGACGCCGCGACCCGGGTGTCGACCGGCATGCCGGCACCGACGCGCAGCACCTCGCTGTCCGTCACGTCGGCCAGCGAGACCGTCGTGGCGCCGTCGCCCTGCTCGAGCGGCGAGGCGTCCAGCGCGTCGAGGCCCGTGAGGTTCACGGGCGTGTCCCCCGGGTTCGCCGTGCCCGCCCCCGCACCGCCGACCACCGCCGCGCGCAGGGCCGTCGCGGTCTCGACGGGAGCCGCGCTGAACTGCGCGTCACCCACCTGCGCCGTGTCCGCGAGGCGCACGGGTGCGGGGCACACGAGCACACGCTCGGGAGTCGACGCCTCGATCTGCTCGACGTCGGTCGAGACCGCGCCCGGCGCGGCACCCCAGCCCTGAGGAACGCCGACGGCGGCCACGACCCCCGTGAGCGCGACGGCCACGAGGCCCGTGGAGATGGTCGCGACCCGGCGCAGGGCAGCGCGCGGGTGCGAGCGTCTGGTGGTCACAGGTACTACCTCGTTCCGGTCCGACGACGTCCCACCGGCACGGCGAGGAGCACGAAGATCAACAGGGTGACCCCGGCGGCGACGAGCCACGGGAGCCGGTGCGGGGGGTCGTGCTCGATGCTCAGGAACCCGCCCTCAGGGCCGAGAAGGAACGCCTGGCGCCCGTCGACCTCGGCGCGCGGGAGGTTCCGGCCGTCGAGCGTCGCCGACCACCCCGGGTCGGCCGTCTCGGCGAGCACGACGGCGCGCGTCTGCGCACCGGGGTCGACCCGGGTCGCCACGGTCTTGTCCTCGGCAGGGAGGAGGCGTTCGACGGAGACCGGCTCGCTCGCCTCGTCCCCCGCGGCGGGGGTCGCGGGGAGGGCGTCGACGACGCGCGCCCAGGCGGGCGCGTCGGTCTCCGCCGGGCCCGGCGCGACGCGCCACAGCACGCCCGACTGCCCCTCGGTCACGCGCTCGAGGCCCGGCACCATGTCGAGCCGGGCGACGAGCTCGGCGCGCTCGCGTGCGGTCGTCGCGTCGGGGGCCGGCACGGCGGGGATCAGCACCGCACCCACCGCCAGGTCGGCGAGCCCGGTCGCGGCGTCGGCCGAGCTCCCGGAAGCCATGGCGGCGACGAGGTCCGGGACGGGCCCCTGGGTGAACGACGGGTCGTCCATGGCGCGGACGTGGACGACGCTCGACGAGTCGATCATCTGCGGGCCGTCACCACGGAGCAGCGCATACTCGAGCACCCCACCGGGCCCCAGCTCGATCGAGAGCACACGCACCTCGCGGTCGGAGTCCTGCATCAGCTGGCCCACCCGGGGCACGACGGGCTCGGTCGTGACGGTCAGGTCGCCGACCGCTCCGTCCTGCGCGGTCGCGGACAGCACCCATGAGGTGAGCGAGGTCGCGGGGACGGCGAGCGCGACGAGCGCCAGCAGCACGACGGCGCCGGCCCTCCATCCCGTACGCGCACGGCTCCGCGGGGCGACGGTCGCGGTCGGACGGACCGCGCGGCGCAAAGACGGAGCACCGAGCAACGCGGCCCCCAGGAGTGCCAGGAGGACCACCGAGACCCCGACCCCGGGCCATCCCGTGATCGCACCGTGCTCGCCGACCGCGACCTCCACCGAGCCTGCCGCAGCAGCCGTCGCGAGGCCTAGCGCGGCGACGAACCAGGCGCTCACGACCGCTGCGCCCCGCCGACGGAACAACGCCACGACCGCGAGGGCCGCGACGAGCACACCCGTGGCGAGCGGGGCCCAGCGGGCGGCCTCCCCCAGGGGGCCGGCGTCCAGGTCGAACCACGCGGAGGCCTCGACGGGCTGCCCGAGCAGCTGCTGCCAGGCGGGCGCAGCCACGGCCTGCACCGGAGCCCCCGGGTCCGCGAACAGGAGGCGCCATCCTCCGTCGTCCCAGGTCGTGACGACGCGTCCCCAGAAGGGGGCGAGCAGGACGATCGACGGGAGGAGCACCAGGAGGAGGTACCTGCGGTGCTGCACGGAGGCCACAGCGACGACGGTCAGCGCGAGGGCGGCGACCGGGAGCAGCACGGGCGCACCGCTCACCGCGACGAACAGCGCGAGCGCCGCCGCGGCGGCAGCCCCGATGGACCCCTGGCGCCGGCGCCGGGCCGTACGGACGACGCGGGGGGCCGTCGGCGTCGTACCGGCCTCGACCACGGACCTGGTCGCGAGCGCGGGAGCGACCTCGTCGCGGGCATGGATGCCGAGCGCCCTCAGCACGCCGAGGGCGACCCAGGGAAGTGCGGCGTGGGCGACGAGGGCTCCCAGCCTGCCGTCGCCGAGCGCGATCACGAGCGAGGGTGCCGCGACCCAGACCACGGTCGCCCAGGCGCGCAACCACACCGAGCGTGTGACGCCACCTGCGGCGAACCACGCCCCGAGCCCCGCGACGACGAACGACGTCACGACGAGCACGCCGATCACCGGCTGCGCAACGCCCCCGCCGAGGAGCGAGGCCGACAGCAGGAGGGTCGTGAACGGGTCGGCCGGAGCCGCCGCCCCCATCCCCTCCGCGATCCAGCCACCGGTGGCCGCCTGCCAGGTCTCGGCGAGACGACCCTGCGCGGGCAGGAGCGCTCCGCCGACGAACCGGCCCCCGGCGGCGAGCACGGACAGCAGCGGACCGAACACGACCGCGGTCACCCCGAGCAGGGCGACCACGACCACTGTGAGCATCGCCCGTCGGCGACGCGCGACGGCCCGCAGCTCGGCGCGCTCGAGATCCGTCGGGGCCTCGACCGTCCTGCTCAGCTCGGTGCGCGCGAGGCGGTGGTCCCGGCGCTCGCCGAGCACGTCCCGCCAGGTCCCCCGCAACGGCGCCAGGGCTCGGCGCGGGAGCACGCTCGTCCGCTGGATCCGCCTGCGCGCGCGGGCGAGCGCCCGGAGGCGGAAGACCGCCCACAACGGCGCAAGGAGCTCGTCGCGAGCCTGTCCCGGGCGCTTGACCGCGAGGCGGTACATGGCCTGGAAGGGGGCCCAGAGGATCATCGCCAGGGCCGCGGGCAGGAGCATCGGAGCGGAGACGCTCACCAGCCGCTGGTGCAGGAGGCTGCGTCGTCGTGCACCGTAGGACGCGTCGACGTCGGGGACGGGAGCCTCCTGCTCCTCGTCCCGCGGGTCCTCCTGCCGGAGCCCCAGGAGCGAGGCCTGCGCGTGGCGCACGACCGCCCGAGGCACGACGACGATCCGGTGCCCGGCGAGGCGTGCACGGCGGCACAGGTCGAGGCCGTCCCCGAACACCCCGTGCTCGGGGTCGGTGCCGCCCAGCTCCAGCCAGACCGAGGTCCGCACCAGCGCACCGGCGAGCCCGACCGCCAGGACGTCCTCCCGTGCGTCGTGCTGCCCCTGGTCGATCTCGTGCTCGTCGATGCCGGTCATCCGACGCCCCAGCGGCGAGATCGTGAAGCCGACCTCGAGGAGCAGCCCGTCGTCGTCACCGCCGGCGTCCCATCGACGCTGCTTGGCGCCTGCGACCGCGACCGTGGCGGAGTGCTCGACCGCGCGCAGCTGCTCGGCCAGGGAGCCCGGCTCGGGCGGGGAGTCGTCGTGGAGCAGCCACAGCCAGGTCGGGGGTGCGTCCTCGCCGCGCGAGGCGAGGGCCGTGTCGACCGCCTGCCCGAACGACCGGGCGTGCGGGGCCGCGAGGAAGCGCGCGCCGCCCAGGTGCAGCTCCTGGTACTCGCTCATGGCCCGGGACGTGGCCACGTCGACGACGATCACCGCGTCGGGGGCGATCGACTGCGCCCGGACCGCGTCGAGGGTCTCAGGGAGGTAGCGCGTGTGTCCCTGCGTCACGATCACGGCGGTGACCGTGACTGCCGACGGGATGTGCCCGGTCACCGCAGCAGCCGCATCGGGGGCCTCGCCACGCGCAGGAGACAAGGTTGCGCTGGTCACGTCGGAGAAGTTCATCGTGAATCGATCATGCGTCACGGACCTCCTCGGACCCCGCATTTCGCGTCTCGGTGTGGCGGGCAGAATCGGTCCACCGCCTATCATCGTCAGCAGTTGCACGGTCCTGACGGAGGGGCCGGACGTCCTGACGAAGGAGCCGGACAGTTGAACGACCAGCCATCGCAGGTCTCGGTTCGAGCAGCCGAGTCACGACCAGAGGACCTCTCGGCCACCGTCGACGCCGCACGCTCGAGCCACCTCGACTGGATCGACACGGCCAAGGCAGGAGCGATCGTCCTCGTCGTTCTCTATCACGTGGGCAACACCTATGCCGGCGCCTTCCTCCCTGTGACCGCCCTTGGTCTCAACGCCCCCTGGCGTGAGCTGAACGACTGGCTGATCCCTGTCCGGATGCCCCTGTTCTTCCTGGTCTCGGGCATGCTCGCCACCCGCGCCGTCTCCCGCCCGTGGTCGGCCCTCAGACGCCCCAAGGTCGCCGACCTCTTGTGGCCGTTCGCGCTCTGGTCCGTCATCTACGGGGTCGCGACCGGCGCCGCGTATGCCACGGAGCCCGGAGGTTGGACCGGGGCTGCCTTCGCGAGCTGGTGGGCTATTCCGGCGGGCGGCACGGCGTACTGGTACCTCACTGCTCTGGTGGTCTTCTTCTGCGTCGCCCGCCTCGCACGGAGGTTCGGCGCGGCACTCGTCCTCGTGGCGTTCGTCGCCTGGCTGGGCGCGAGCGGCCTCTCGGTGGTCGTCTCACCGGTCCTCGGGACCGCACTCTCGACCAACCTCGTCCGATGGTGCTACTTCGCCGTGTGGTTCATGGTGGGCTGCTTCGCCCGTGACACGGTGGCGCGAATCGCTCGTCTCCGTCTCGCCCCGACGCTCGTCGTCTCCGCGACCCTCTACGTCGTGATCGCCATGAAGGTCTACGGGGGAGGCGCGACCGCAGGCCGCTGGGTCGAGAGCCTGAACGTCCTCGGCATCGTGTCGGCGATCCTGGCGAGCGTCCTGCTCTCCCGGAGCCGCCGCGTGCGCCGCGTCAGCCGGTACCTCGCGGCACGTACCCTGCCGATCTATCTCGTCCACCCGGTGGTTCTCTGCCTGGCTCTGGCCATCGCGAGAAGGCCGGACGGTACCGTCGCCACCCTGCCCGGGACGTGGATCGTCGGGGCACTGTTCACGCCGGTCGTCACGATCGCCCTTGTCCTGCTGAGCACGTGGACCTACGACCGCCTGCGCGACACCCGGGCATCGGTCCTCTTCAGAGCACCACGCCGTTCCCGGGACCTGCGACCGACGATCAGGGCCTGAGCGCCTCAGACCACCCGGCGCTTCAGCTTGCGGCGCTCACGCTCGGAGAGGCCGCCCCAGATGCCGAACCGCTCGTCGTGCTCGAGCGCGTACTCGAGGCACTCCGACCGCACCTCGCACCCCGTGCAGACCTTCTTCGCCTCGCGGGTCGAGCCGCCCTTCTCCGGGAAGAACGCCTCGGGGTCCGTCTGAGCGCACAGAGCACGCTCCTGCCACCCCATGAGCGTGTCGTCCACCACCTGACCGAAGAGCGGCAGCACAGGGGCTACCGTCTCGATCGTCCGACCTGCATCCGAGGGGAATGCCCCTTGGTCCTCGCCCAGCACGTTCCACATGATGCGCCCCTTCATGCCGTTCTTTGGAAACTGCATTAGGGAAATTACACGCGTGTCATGCGCGTCCGTCAAGCCGAAATGTGCTATCGAGCCGATCTCGTGGGTGAAATCACGAGGCTCGCGACGCGGCGACGGCGGCCTAGGCTTGGCCGCATGACCCCCTCCTCCGCATCCTTCGCTCACGTCGCTGACCTGCAACGTCTCATCATCCGAGACCCAGGCCGACCTCGCATCACCTGGTACGACGGCGGCGGCGAGCGCGTGGAGCTTTCGGGAGCGGTCCTGCACAACTGGATCAACAAAACCGTCAACCTCCTCGTCGAAGAATTCGACGCCGCCCCCGGAACACGAGTCCTGCTCGACCTGCCCCCGCATTGGCGAGCGATTGTGTGGGCGCTGGCGACCTGGCGGGCCGGTGCCACGCTCGTCCTCCAGCCGGACACCTCGGGGAGCGAGGCCGTCGGGCGGGTCGAGGACGCCGCACCACCCGTGGTCCCGACCCTCGCGCACGGCGTGGACGTCGTCGTGACGTCCCGGCCGGCTGCCTGGACCGGCACCTACGTCCCTGTCGTCGCCGTGCCGCTGCCCGCGCTCGCACGCCGTTTCGACGGTGATCTGCCTTCCGGCGCCCTCGACGCAGGCTCGGCCGTCATGACGTACGGCGACCAGATCGGCTGGGTCGAGGAGATCGACCCGGACGCGGTCGCCCTCGAGCCGGGGGCCGTGCGCCACAGCGCGTTGATCGCCTGGGGAGCCGAGTCCGGCGACGACGCCCCCACGTCCGCACGCGCGCTCGTGCAGGAGAACGGCACGGCGGCTCTGCTTCGCAGAGTCCTGCAGGTGCTTGGTGTCGACGGATCGGTGGTCGTCGTCGCCCCCACCCTGACCGCCGAGCTGGATCAGGACCACGAGCGGCTCGACCGCCTGCGCACGAGCGAACGCGTCGACCTCGGCTGAGCCGGATGATCGGACCGAGCCACCGGGCGCCCGCTTCTGCGGCATGATGGGTGACCATGCGCGGAATCATCTTGGCCGGCGGCTCTGGTACCCGGCTCCACCCGATCACTCTCGGTGTCAGCAAGCAGCTGGTGCCGGTCTACGACAAGCCGATGATCTACTACCCGCTCTCGACGCTGATCCTGGCGGGGATCCGGGACATCCTGGTGATCACGACACCCCACGACGCCGAGCAGTTCCACCGGCTCCTGGGAGACGGGTCGCAGTTCGGGGTCTCGATCTCCTACACGGTCCAGGCAGAGCCCAACGGGCTCGCGCAGGCGTTCGTGCTCGGCGCCGACTTCATCGGCGACCAGTCGTGCGCGCTGGTACTGGGCGACAACATCTTCTACGGGCCCGGCCTGGGCTCGCAGCTCACCCGGTTCGAGGACATCGACGGGGGTGCGGTCTTCGCGTACCGGGTCGCCGACCCGACCGCGTACGGGGTCGTGGAGTTCGACGAACTCGGCAAGGCCCTCTCGCTCGAGGAGAAGCCCACCGCGCCCCGCTCGAACTACGCCGTGCCGGGCCTGTACTTCTACGACAACGACGTCGTGGATATCGCCCGTGACCTCGAGCCCTCCCCGCGCGGGGAGTACGAGATCACCGACGTCAACCGCGAGTACCTGCGCCAAGGGCGCCTGCAGGTCGAGGTCCTCCCGCGCGGGACCGCGTGGCTCGACACCGGGACCTTCGACTCCCTCCTCGAGGCGTCGGACTACGTGCGCACGATCGAGAACCGACAGGGGCTGAAGATCGGCTCCCCCGAAGAGGTCGCCTGGCGACGTGGCTTCCTCACCGACTCCGAGCTCGCCGAACGCGCACAACGCCTCGTGAAGTCCGGCTACGGCAGCTACCTGCTGAGCCTCCTCGAGGAGTAGACGGCCGCGTTCACGCACCTGCCGGACGCGTGGCACGAACTGCCGGGCTTGGAGGGCGGGGCGCAATGTTGCGCCCCGCCCTCCATACCCGGCGCGATTCGTCAGCGGCTCGACACTCCCAGGACCGCCGGGGCGGCAGCTTCCCAGCGCTCCGCCCAGTCCCCGATCGGCGTGACACCGATCGCGTCCAGGGCATCGTGGCCGAGGACGGAGTACGCCGGCCGCGGGGCCGGTCGGACGAACTTCTCGCTCGTCGTCGGGAGAAGCACGGTCGAGGACCCGACAGCATCGAGCACCGCACGGGTGAAGCCGAACCAGGTGGTCGAGCCTGACGACGTGCCGTGGTAGGTCCCGCTGGGCGCCCCGGCCTCGACGAGGCGCACGATCAGGTCCGACAGGTCGACGGTCCAGGTGGGCTGCCCTGCCTGGTCGTCGACCACCGAGAGCTCGTCGCGGTCGGCGGCCAGCCGTGCCATGGTCTTGGGGAAGCAAGGACCACCCGCCCCGTAGAGCCAGGCCGTGCGCACCACGAGGTGGTCGGGCGCCTCGGCGCGTACTGCCCACTCCCCCGCGGCCTTGGTCCGGCCGTAGGCCGAGCGCGGAGCCACCGGGCCGTCCTCCGGGTAGGGGCTCCCGGCGTCTCCCGCGAACACGTAGTCCGTGGAGACGTGGACGAGCCGGGCCCCTGCCCGGGAGGCGGCGCGGGCAAGGTTCGCCGGGCCGACCGCGTTGACGGCGAACGCCTCGGCCTCGCGGGTCTCCGCGTCGTCGACCGCCGTCCACGCCGCGCAGTTCACCACGACGTCCGCACCTTGGACGGCCAGCTCGCACGCCTGCGGATCGGTGATGTCGAGCTCATGGCGAGCCAGCACCTCGACGTCGTGGCCCGCCTGTCGCGCGACCGTCTCCAGGTCCTGGGCGAGCATCCCCCCACCACCGGTCACCAACCACCGCACGCCGTACCTCCACACCTCGTCCGCCGCGCCCGGTCGGGCGCCGCGCGACAGCCTATCGGCCCTGGTCGACGCCCCCTGCCCGGCGGGTGGGGACGGTATCGTGGGGCGGGCCCGACCGCCGGGCACGAACGATCCCTGGAGGACAGGTGCAGGTACGCGAGCTCAAGGTCGCCGGAGCGTGGGAGATCACCCCGAAGCAGTTCGGGGACGATCGCGGGGTGTTCCTCGAGTGGTTCAAGGCCGAGACCTTCACCGCGCTGACCGGGCACCCCCTGGACCTGCAGCAGGCCAACATGTCGGTCTCGGCCGCCGGGGTCCTGCGCGGCATCCACTTCGCCGACGTCCCACCCGGCCAGGCCAAGTACGTCACGTGCCCCCGCGGTGCGGTCCTGGACATCGTCGTGGACGTCCGGGTCGGGTCCCCCACGTTCGGACAGTGGGACTCGGTCCTGCTCGACGACGTCGACCGCCGCGCAATCTACCTGTCCGAGGGCCTGGGCCACGCGTTCTGCTCCCTGGAGGACGGCTCGACCGTCACCTACCTGTGCTCGACCGGCTACGCCCCCGAGCGCGAGCACGGCATCCATCCCCTGGACCCCACCGTCGCCATCGAGTGGCCCACCACCGCCCGCGACGGCTCTGCGCTGGAGTTCGAGCTATCCGCCAAGGACCTGGCCGCGCCCTCGCTCGAGGAGGCAGCGGCCGCAGGCATCCTGCCCTCCTACGAGGCCTCGCTGGCCTACCTGCCTCCCTCACAGGTCTGACCCTCCCCCACTTCGAGCAACGGAGCATCACGTGCGTGTCCTCATCACCGGCGGCGCCGGGTTCATCGGCGCCAACTTCGTCCATCAGACCGTCGCCGAACGTCCTGACACCCAGGTCACCGTCCTGGACGCCCTGACCTACGCCGGCAACCCCGCCTCCCTGGCCCCCCTCGGAGACGCCGTGACCCTCGTGCAGGGAGACGTCGCCGACGCCGAGCTCGTCGACCGCCTCGTGGCAGAGACCGACCTCGTGGTCCACTTCGCCGCCGAGTCCCACAACGACAACTCCCTCGAGGACCCCTCCCCGTTCGTGCGGACCAACCTCGTGGGGACCTTCACCCTCCTGGAAGCCGTCCGCCGCCACGGCGTGCGCTACCACCACATCTCGACCGACGAGGTCTACGGCGACCTCGAGCTCGACGACCCCGAACGCTTCACCGAGGACACCCCCTACAACCCCTCGAGCCCCTACTCCTCGACCAAGGCCGGCTCCGACCTCCTGGTCCGCGCCTGGGTCCGCTCGTTCGGCATCCAGGCCACCATCTCCAACTGCTCCAACAACTACGGCCCCTACCAGCACATCGAGAAGTTCATCCCCCGACAGATCACCAACGTGCTCTCCGGGATCCGCCCCAAGCTCTACGGCCAGGGCCTCAACGTCCGCGACTGGATCCACGTCGAGGACCACAACACCGCCGTCTGGACCATCATCGACAAGGGCCGCTCGGGCGAGACCTACCTCATCGGAGCCGACGGCGAGATGAACAACCGCTCCGTCGTCGAGATGATCCTCGAGCTCACCGGCCAGCCCGCAGACGCCTACGACCTCGTCGCGGACCGCCCCGGCCACGACCTGCGCTACGCGATCGACTCCACCAAGCTCCGCACCGAGCTCGGCTGGACCCCCAGATACCCCAACTTCCACGACGGCCTCGCCGCCACCATCGACTGGTACCGCGAGAACATGGACTGGTGGCAGGCCGACAAGGCAGCCGTCGAAGCCAACTACGCCAAGACCGGCCAGTAGACCCGACGCAGTCGCAGACGTCCCCCAGCCGATCGCACCCACCGGGGTGCTGTCGTGGGCCGCGCCGATCGCGGTGCGGCCCACGACAGCACCCCGGTGCGCCCAGGCCGGTCGCGTGGTCAGACCGTCGGAGGAATGGGTCCCTGAACCCGCCGCAGCCCGTCACGGAGTCCCCTACGCGCGTAGCGCAGGCGCTCACGTCGACCAGGTACCAGGGTCGTGGTGATCGTCAGGTGACGCAAGAGCTTGCCCACCGCTCCCACGGACCACACGGGCTCGGTCCGGGCGTACCGGCGCACCAGCTCGACGACGTTGCGGACCTGGTAGTAGTAGCGGAAGTCCGCCGCGACGACCAGGGTCAGCACCCGAGGACCGATCCGTACCTCGGCAGCGCGGCCGAGCCGATGCTCGAGGTGCACCTCTGGCGCGACGACGCAGAGGTATCCGTGAGCACGGGCGCGGAGGAAGAACTCGCTGTCGACCCCGTCGATGAAAAGCGGTTCGTCGAACCCCCCGATCCGGCGGAGGACCTCGGTAGGCACGAGCAGGCCCGACTGGATGGGCTCCTTGCCGAGCACGACGCCGCCGGCGCTCTTCCCCGCACCCGACCTGATGCCGCTCGCCCGCCCAGGAGCGACCATGCCGACCTGCACCCCCTGGGCGGTGGCAGCACGCCCCGCCGCGACCAGGCTTGCGACATAACCTTCCGGCAGGACCGAGTCCTGATCCAGCGTCAGGACGTGGTCGACATCGGTCGGACCTGCGCGCAGCGCGTCGAGCCCCGTGTTGAGCGCGGCACCGATCCCTCGGTTGCTCTCGTGGCGGACCACCGTGGCACCGATCCTGCGGCACTCCTCGTACACCTCGTCGGACCCCGCGTGCGCCTGCGGAGTGCCGTCGTCGACCACCACGACCCTGCTCACCTGCGAGACCAGGCTCCTCACGGCGAGCACGAGGCTCTCCCCAGGCCCGAAGGCGGTGACCACCGCTCCCACCTGGGCACGGCTGTCTTCGGTAGATCTGCTGGGCATGGCGTCAAAGTACACTACCGAGGTGGTCCTGGAGGCCGCTTCAGCACCGGACAAGGACACGATGATCTCGGACGACAACGCCACAGTCAGCCCTCCCTCGACCATCGGCGGGCGGGGTGCCCTGTACGTCGGCATCGCCTCGGCCTTCTCTGCCGCCGTCGGCTACGTCGTGATGCTCCTCGCGACCGGCCTCGGTTCGGAGACGAGCCAGTTCCTGGCCTTCTGGTCGTTCCTGTTCACCTGCTTCGGCATCCTGAGCGGCATCTCGGTGGAGACCACCCGGTCGGTGACCAACGCCGTGCGGGAGGGGTTCGCTCCCGGACCCCGGCTCGTGTGGCTGGCGGTCGGTTTCGCCGGCGTGCTCGGGACACTGATGGCCCTCACGGCGCCCCTCTGGCGTGACCGGGCCTTCGAGAGCGATGCGCAGGTCCTGGGCTGGCTCGCGTGCGCCGGGGTCGTGGGGTACGCCGTCCACTCGGTCCTCGTCGGCTCGCTCGGCGGACGCGCGTGGTGGGCCACCTACAGCGGGACGATCGCCGCCGAGTCGGGCGTCCGTCTCGCCCTGGTCGTGACGGTCGTCATCATCGGCTCGACGATGGTCGGTCTGGCCGCCGCATCGGCACTCGCCGCCTTCACCTGGGTGGTGGTGGTCGTCGTCTCGCGGAGAGCCCGTGCAGCCCTCGCGTCACGCGCCGACGTACCGACGACCGTGCTGCTCCCCAGGATGCTTGCATCCATCGCCGCCCAGGGATCGAGCGCCGTCCTCGTGGTGGGTTTCCCGTTCCTCCTGTCGTTGACGACGGAGGCGACCGTCTACGCGGCAGGGGCGCCTCTCCTGCTCGCGATCTCCTTCACCCGCGCCCCCTTGCTGATCCCGCTGAACGCCTATCAGGGGGTGGCCGTCGCCCACTTCGTCAACAACCGTGACAGGGGCCTCCGAGCCCTCCTGCCGATCCTGCGCCTCATCGGGCTGATCGGTGCGGTCGGCGCGGCGCTCGCGTGGCTCGTCGGGCCGTGGCTGATGGTGCTGCTCACCGGCAAGGAGTCCTACCGCGTCGACGGGTGGATCCTTGCCGCGCTGACCGTCGGCGCGGCTCTTCTCGCGATCCTGACCCTCACCGGCGCACTGTGCCAGGCCCTCGCGCTGCACCGATGGTTCGTCGGCGGGTGGCTCCTCGCCACCGGGGTCGCGGTCGCACTACTGCTCGTTCCCGGACCCCTTGCGGTCCGCGCCGTGGTGGCTCTCGTCGGAGGACCTCTCCTCGGCATCCTCGTCCATCTCTCTCGCCTCGCCAGGCCCGTGATCGTCCAGGAGGACGCCCGATGACCGACTCCCGCCGCCCCGAACCGCGGGTCAGCGTCTGCATGGCCACCTACAGGGGCGCCCGGTACGTCGAGGAACAGCTGACCTCCATCCTGGAGCAGCTCGGGCCCGACGACGAGGTGGTGATCATCGACGATGCCTCGCCCGACTCGACGGTGGACGTCATCACCGGGATCGCCGACCCACGGATCCGGCTCGAGCGCGCCACCACCAACAGGGGGTACGTCCGCACGTTCGAGGCTGCCCTCCGCTCTGCCCGCGGAGAGTTCCTCCTGCTCTCGGACCAGGACGACGTCTGGCTCCCCGGGCGCGTCGATGCCATGACGCGTTCGCTGGAGGCTCACGCCGTCGTCGCTACCAACCTGACCATGCTCGGCGGCCCGGACTCGCTGCGCGGACCCCTTGGCCAGGAGGACTGGCGGCTGCGTCCCGAGGACTCGGGCCGCGCCGCCCGGAACGTCCTGGGCGTGCTGGCCGGCAACCGCCCCTACTACGGGTGCGCCATGGGCGTCCGCCGGGACGCCCTCGCCGTGCTGCTGCCCTTCCCCGGCTACCTCACGGAGTCCCACGACCTGTGGATCGCGCTCTACGGAAATCTCTCCGGCAGCATCGAGCACCTGCCGATCCGCTCCCTGGCCCGTCGGGTGCACGGGGAGAACCAGACCCCTGACCGACCGCGGGGCATCGTGCCGGTCCTCCGGGCTCGCGTCATGCTTGCGCGCGCGGTGGGCACGCTACGGCGACGGATCGCCTCGTCCTCACCACGGTGAGCTGCACTCCTCCGCGCACACCGAGGAGGGGGCTCGCAAGACCCTGAGCCTGGTCGCTTCAGCGATCAGGCAGCGCAGGACCGAAGGCATGTCTCAGCAACGCCTTCGGCGAGCCCTCCTTGCGGGAGAATGCTTGAGGCAGCAGGACGACGGCATGCAACCTCGACGTCATGTGCAGGCGCGCCGCCCGACGGGCACGCCGCCATCCGCGCCGGGACATCTCACCGGCCGCGACCGCGAAGTAGCGTCGCTCGCCGTCGAAGCGCACTCCGTCGAGCAGTGCCGCCGAGGACGCGCTCGAGCCGTGACGGCGGTAGGAGAAGCAGAGGGTCGGCTCGACGAGCAGCGTCGCACCGGCGCAGATCATGTCGATGATCAGGGCGAGGTCCTGGATCAAGGAGAACTCGTCGCGGAACGACGTGGCGACGAGTCGCTCGCGGCGGAAGACCAACGAGGGCCAGTAGAGCCAGTCCGCGCGCAGGAGGCTCGTGGCCAGCGCTTCACCCGTGAGCAGGGTGGGCTGCGACACGCGAGGCATCATGAGCCGCCTCTTGACGCTGTCTACCAGGGTGGTGACGACGGCACCCGACTCGTCGATCACCTGGACACCGGGCTGGATGATGTCCGCCTCGGGGAAGTCGCGGTGCGCACGGAGGACGGTGTCGACGTAGTTCGGGAGCAGGACGTCGTCGCACCCGACGATGGCGACCATGTCCTGCGTGGCGATCTGCGCGCAGGTCGCGAAGTTCGCCGTGATGCCCTCGTTGACGTCCTTGCGCACGTAGCTCACACGAGGGTCGGTCAGACCGTCGAAGTACTCCTTGACGCTCGGGTCCGGATAGGCGTCGTCCACGACGGTGAGCAGCCAGTCGTCGCTCGTCTGGCGCAGGACGCTCTCGACGGTCTCTCTCATCATCGCTGGGTCACCCCAGAACGGGAGCATGATGTCCAGGGGCACGCTCGAGCGACCTTTCTTCGGAGGGTGCTGGCCAGAGGCCTCAGCGAGAGCGGTACTGATGCTAGTGCACCCCGCCAGATGGTCCAGACTGCCGTCATCGGGGCTCGCCCTACGCAGTATGATTCCAGTCATGCAAGACCATCTTCCGGAACGCCTCCTCGTCATCGTTCCCGCATGGAACGAAGAGATTACGCTTCCTGAGGTGATCGCAGAGACCCGTCGGACCCTCCCGGGGGCGTCGATACTCGTCGTCAACGACGGATCGACCGACACGACCGTCCACGCCGCTCGCGCCGCCGGAGCGGAGGTCCTCGACCTTCCGCTGAACCTCGGAGTCGGTGGCGCCATGCGCGCGGGGTACAAGTTCGCCCTGAGGAACGGTTACGACTACGCCGTACAGCTCGACGCAGACGGGCAGCACGCCCCCGCCGAGGTCCTCAACCTCTGGACGGCGATGCAGGCGGACAACGCTGACATCATGATCGGCGCCCGGTTCGCCGGCAAGGGTGACTACGTCGTACGGGGCCCACGCAAGTGGTCGATGAAGCTGCTCTCGCTCGTGCTGAGCCGAGTTGCGGGCACCCAGCTCACGGACACGACGTCGGGGTTCAAGATGTGCAATGCCCGGACTATCCGTCTCTTCGCCTCGAACTACCCCGCGGAGTACCTGGGCGACACCGTCGAGGCGCTCGTGATCGCCTCACGCGCTGGGCTCAAGGTGAGTCAGGTGGGGGTCGAGATGCGTCCGCGTGCTGGCGGCGCACCCTCGCACAGCCCACTCAAGGCAGGGGTCTTCCTCGTGCGGGCCTTCTTCGCTCTGCTCATCGCGCTCTCCCGCCCCAGCGAACCGCTGGCTGCGGAGGTGACGGCATGAGCGGATACCTGTTCGCGGTCACCCTCTGCGCGCTGCTGGTCGTCGCGCTCATCCAGCTTCTTCGCAAGCGACGTATCCGCGAGAAGTACGCGGGCATCTGGATCATCGTCGCCCTCGGAGTGACGGTCCTCGGTGCCTGGCCCGGGCTCGCCGTGGGCTTGGCGAAGCTCGTCGGTGTCGAGGTCCCGGCGAACCTCGTGTTCTCGTCCGCTCTCGTCGTGCTACTCGTCGTGTGCGTCCAGCTCAGCATCGGAGTCTCAAGCCTGGACGAGCGGGTGCGGACCTTGACCGAGGAGATCGCACTCCTCCGTCTGGACGTCGAGACGCAGCAGGACGCAACGTCGCAGCCTGCAGCTCCGGTGCACCCCCAGGAATCTGCCACCGAGCGTTGATCGACGGCCGATCACCGACGGGCTGCGCCGCCGTCCGTGATCGGCCCCTGGCCTGATTCCTTGCGCGGCTGACTTTGGCGCAGCAGCAGGAGATCCGCCACAGGGCGGCGCACGGCACGGCAGCCGCCCACCACTGAAGCGTCCGCGTCCGCGTCCGCGTGCCTCGTCCAAGGTGTCCTACCTCGTCCCCGGCGTCGCGGAGCACCTTCGCACGCCAGGAGCACCCCCGTCGGCCTCTTCGGTGCGCACCGGGCCAGGTAGGCACCGGGCCAGGGAAGCAGCGTCGTGCTATGCGCAGCCGACGACCTCGAAGAGCCGGGCCGAACCCTCCTGGTCGACCAGCCTCAGGTGATCGTTCTCCTCGAGGCCCGCGAGCCCGCTGTAGTCGTGAGGGATTCCGTTGCCGTTGTTGACCTCGTGCGCCCCGAAGTCCAGGACGAAGTCCACACCGGATCGTCTGACGGCGGGGCACACGGTCGGGTCCTCGTCGATCTCCTTCAAGGTCGTGTGAAGTTCCTGCACGTCCGGGTCGATCTGGGTCAGGATGTGCTTCTCGGTCACCGCGCGGTCGCCGAGCGCGTAGGCGAGCGCCGCACCCGTCCAGGGATTCACCGCGATCGTCGCGTCCTCGGGGGTCGACTCGGGGAGGCGCTCGATGAGGGCGCGCTCGTCGACGGACAACAACGGGGCGCTGTCGGACTCCACGTAGGCGAGCTGAGCCGACGCTGCTCCACGGCGGACGGAAGCTCCTTGGCTCGCGACGACGAGAGCCAGGCACGACACCACGGCGATGCCCACGACGACGGGGCGGGTGATCCAGGATCGGTTGGCGAACCGAGCGGTGGCACGTTCGACGAGCTCTACGCCGCCTCCGGTGGCGACGAGCACCCCGGGGATCACGAGCAGCCCGGCGAGACGGAAGGGATCGTTGTACCAGACACCTGTCAGGAAGTTCCTCAGTTCCCCGGCAGGACCACCCGCGACGATCACGAAGAGGAGGATCGCGACCGCGAACGGACCCAGGATCCACCGACGGGAGCGCGAGAAGAGCATGGTGAGCACCCCGACGGCGAGCAGGACTGCGGTCAGCAGTGTCAAGGGCGTGCCGATCGGCGCGACGAAGAGTCCCTCACCGAAGGCCTGCGCCTGCGACTCGATCGGCATCCAGGTCGCGGCCGACGCCGGGGGACGGATGACCTTCCATGCGACGTACGACGCTGCGACGCCGATGACGACGACCGCCGTGGGCACGAGGAGAGGCCGCCAACCATTCTTCAGCGCCACGGCTCGGTTCGCGACCCCGACATACCTCGCGATCACGATGGGTAGCGTCAGCGCGAGGAGCGCCATCGCCCCGTTCGGGTGTGCGAGCCCGATCCCTCCTGCCGTGAGCGCCAACAGTGCCACGTCACGCCACCAGCCCCACGACCTGGCATCGAGATCCTCAGGCTTTGCGACGCCGGCCAACCGGACGACCAGGGTCAATGCCCCTGGCAGCAGGGCATAGGCGAGGAAATTCGGGTAGAGCACCCCGAAGGACAGGAGCAGGAAGGGAAACGCGCCGAAGGACGCGGCCAGGACTCCCGCGAGGACCGGGGCTGTGGAGGACCCGGGAAAGCTGACTCGTGCCAGTGCGACACAACCGGCCGTCCACACGAGCGACCCGATCACCAGGTTGGTGACGTTGACCGCGACGGGGATCGAGGCTCCCGAGTCGACGATCAACGAGACGACGGAGTGCCACGCCGCCGGGTAGAAGCCGATCTCCGAGATCGTCCCGAGGTTGAACGGCGAGGCATCGCCTGTCTCCTGGATCAGTCGGAGCGCGTTAAGGTGAAAGACGTTGTCGAAAGTCTGCGAGATGCTCTCGGGCGTGCCGAAGACGAACATCAGCCGGCGAGCGAGCAGGGCGGATCCGACGAGAGTCGCAGCGACGGCGAGCCAGAACCCACCGGAACGCTCGACGTACCTCCTGGGGCGCCTGTCGAAGATCGCGCGGACGACTGCGACGACGACCGCAAGCAGTGCCGTCACTCCCGCAACAGCACCGACGGACCATGGGAGGCCCACGAAAGCCACGGCGATCGACGCGATGGCGATCACCCCGACCGAGACCCCTGGAGCCAGCGCCGCAGTCCTCCAGCCGATCGGCCCAGCGATGGCGAGGATCGCCGCTCCCGGCACGAAAAGTACCCCGATCGCCACCAGCACGAAAGGGATCGCGTCCCACCAGAGCGTCATCTGAACAGTCCCCACGTCGTCGTCCTCATCAGATCAGCCGTCCGGCAGAGGATCATTGGCCGTTGCGCAGGCGCGCCACAGCTGCTACCGCCTCGGTGTCCTCGACGACGACGCCCTTCTCCAGGACGACGCCCCTGTCGCAGAGGTTCGCGACCATGTCCAGGTCGTGACTCACGATCACGAGCGTCCGCCCCTCCTCGCGCAGACCACGTACCCGTGCGAGGCACTTCTGCTGGAACGGCTCGTCACCGACCGCCAAGATCTCGTCGATGAGGAACACCTCAGGATCCGAGTGGACCGCGACGGCGAACGCGAGCCGCAGGAACATCCCCGAGGAGTAGAACTTCACCTCGGTGTCGATGAAGCGCTCGATCTCGCTGAACGCGACGATCTCATCGAACCGTCGACTGACGTCGGACTCGCTCATGCCGAGAATCGCACCGTTGAGGAAGACGTTCTCGCGTCCCGTGAGGTCAGGATGAAAACCTGCGCCGACCTCGATGAGCCCGGCGACGCGACCGCGAGTGCGCACACTGCCTGCATCCGGGCGCAGGACCCCCGAGATGAGCTTGAGGAGCGTTGACTTGCCCGACCCGTTGAAGCCGAGCAGCGCAACTGTCTCGCCCTCGGTGATCGTGAGGTCGACACCATCGAGCGCGAGAAACTCCTCGGCAAGCTGCTGACGTCGCAGCGACGACATCATCAGCTCCTTGAGAGACCGGTTGTGCCTGAGCGTGAAACGCTTCTGGACGTCATTGATCTCGATACTCGTGACCATTTCAGAGCTCCTGGGCGAAGCGCCCCTCAAGGCGCCGGAAGACGGACTGACCGGCGGCGAGGATCACCAGCGAGATCGCGAGGGCGGAGAAGGCGAACGTCCACATGTTCGGCGGAAGCTCGACCGGGTTGGTCGTCCCCGGGTACCAGAAGGCGTAGTGGAACAGCTCGACCGCCGCCGTGATCGGGTTCAGCTGATAGATCGTGAACAACCAGGCCGGGAGCGTCGCCGCCACCCGGTCCCATGTGTACAGGACCGGTGATGCCCAGGTCGCGACCATCACGATGAGGTCGACGAAGTTCTCCGCGTCGCGATAGAGCACGTTGACAGCACCGAAGAGCAGGCCCAGTCCTAGGGCGAGCACGGCGATGATCACGAATCCCAGCACGCCAGCACCGAGCTCCGCCGGGTTGGGTCTCCAGCCCGCGATCACAGCACCGACCACCAGGACGAGGAGCTGCGGAAGGAAGTGCGCGGCCGAGACGTACAAGGACGAGACCGGGAACAGCTCTCGGGGAAGGTAGATCTTTCGGATCAACGCCGCGTTGCCGACGATGGACCGAGTCGCGTTGGAGAATCCTTCACCGAAGAAGTTGATGACGACGATGCCGGAGAACAGGTAGACCGCGTAGTCCTCGGTGCCCTTGTTGAGTTCGAGAAAGAGCCCGAGCGCCACGTAGAAGACGACGAACTGCACCGCAGGCTTGACATACGACCAGAGCATCCCCAGCACGGACCCGCGGTAGCGGACGCGGAGCTCCTTCTTGACGATCAGCCGAAGGAGGAACCGGTTCCTGAAGACATCGAGAAGCCCCTGGCCACGGCCAGGTTCGACGAGCTCGACGTGCTGGGGATCCGGCTGGTTCGAGGGGTCAGTCCTGGTCACGTCGGTTCTCGGCGAAAGTACGTTCCCAGGCCTCCGGGGCGGTGAACGAGTGGTGCGCGTCGCGGTACTGCTCCTGAAGGTCAGACCACTGGGCCACCAGCCGTCGGTGCAGATCGACGCTGTGGGCGAGGTAGCTGCGGAACTTCTCCGGGTCACGCTGGTACCAGGATGCCCCTGTCCCGTCGGCTGACGTGACCAGAGCAGAATCGAGGTGGGAGAGCCTCCACCACTTGGCGTCCGTGGCGGGGACGGCGGTCTCGGGCTGAGCCACCGCGCCCTCGCGGACCGGGAGCAGCTGCCGGACCGCACCCGTCAAGGCCGAGCCGATGCCCTGCACCTTCCCCTTCGGCGCACGCGGCTCGACACCGCGGCGCGGAGGACGAGGCATGTGCGGGTCCGGGAAGGCCCCGAGGTCCTTCTGCACGACGGCGTCAGGGTACTCGGACCGCACCTGTCGGATGTGGCCGAGCTTCGACCCGATCGTGGCATGCAGGTGATCGGGTCCGCTCAGCAGGTCCTCGAGCGCCTGGTGCCGGAGCTCGATCGCCGAGTACTGGAGGGACAGTAGGTGCTTGACGTCCATCTGGAAGCTCTCGCGCGGGAGGATGCCTCCCCGCGGGTACGGCGAGTAGAGGAGTGCGGCGAGCCAACGGTTGCGCTGGTGGTAGTAGGCCTGCCAGTCGATCGTGTCGTCCTTGTCCGTCCACGGCACGTGCCAGACCGCAGCGCCCGGCAGTGAGACCGTCGGATAGCCGGCACGCTTCGCACGCAGGCCGAACTCCGAGTCGTCCCACTTGATGAAGACGGGGAGGGACAGGCCGATCTCCCGCACGATGTCGGTGGGGATCAAGCACATCCACCACCCGTTGTAGTCGACATCGACGCGTCGATGGAGCCAGCCGGTGGTCCGCAGGGAGAAGTTCGCGAAGTTGTGGCCCTCACCCGTCCCGGGGACCGGGCCCCAGAAGAAGCGATACGGGTTGACCTTCTCACCAAAGCTGTGGAGCACGCTCTTCTCGTACATCGAGAACATGTGCCCGCCGACGATCGTCTTGCGGCGCGTGAAGTCGCCGAAGGCGATAGCTCGGAGGATGCCCTCCGGCTCCGAGACGATGTCGTCATCGAGCAGCAGGACGTACCTGCTCTTCTCCGCCTTGACCGTCTCGAGCATCCCGCGGGCGAATCCACCGGAGCCGCCGAGGTTCCCCTGACGGATGACCTTCAGACGCCCTTCGAGCGAGGACTCCGCTTCCGCGAATCCGTCCTCCTCCTCGACAAGCTGATTTCCCTGGTCGATGACGAAGACGTTGTCCAACGCCCCCTTGAGCGCATCGTCAGCGCCGATGAGCTTCAGCTGCGCCACGCAGTAGTCCGGGCGGTTGAAGGTCGTGATACCGATCGAGGCCGTACCGGGCGTCGAGCCTGCGGGGACCTCCACGCTCCAGTGGGCCTGCAGCATCTTGACCGGGCCCGCAGCCGCGTAGAGGTCGAACCAGTACCAGCCTCCGTCGCCGAACGGAGCGAGCGTGAGGTCGATCGTGGTGGTGCCCTGGGGAACGTCCAGGACCTCGACGCGTTGGCTCGCGCCCCGCGCGTTGGACTTGTAGACGACGACAGTCGTCGGCGCATCCACCTCGACGCTCAGCCGCACGGAGCCGACGGTCGTCCAGCGCCGCCAGTACGAGGCCGGGAACGCGTTGAAGTACGTCCCGAACGAGACCCGCTCGCCGGCCGTGAGGGTGACCTCGTGGCGGCCCGTGACGATCTCCGGGTCGATCTCGGCGCGCTGCGGGAGGGGACGCTCGGCTCCCTCGGCCACCGGCTCGGACGGGTCGGCCGTGTGGACCGCGCCGTGCGCAGGGTCGAAGTCGACGTAGAGAGGCAGGACGTCCAGGTCACGGTCCAGGGGCAGAACCACCCTGTGCACCACGCGACGGTCGGTCTCTCTGTGGGCAGCCGCGTTCGCGTGCGTCGTCATCGTCGTCGTGCTCATGCGTCGACCCCTCCGCTCTCCAGCCCGGCACCGGCACCGAAGTGCGGCGCGAGCTTGTTGTCCACCATGGACAGGGCCGAGCCGATCGCCATGTGCATGTCGAGGTACTTGTAGGTGCCGAGACGGCCGCCGAAGAGGACGTCCTTCTCCGCCGCCGCCAGGTCGCGGTAGGCGAGCAGCCTTTCGCGGTCGGCCGCCGTGTTGATCGGGTAGTACGGCTCGTCGTTCTTCTCGGCGAAGCGCGAGAACTCCCGCATGATGACCGTCTTGTCCGTCGGATAGTCACGCTCAGGATGGAAGTGGCGGAACTCGTGGATCCGCGTGTACGGGACGTCCGCGTCCGCGTAGTTCATCACCGGGGTGCCCTGGAAGTCACCGACCGGGAGCACCTCCTGCTCGAAGTCGAGCGTGCGCCAGGAGAGGTCACCCTCCGCATAGTCGAAGTATCGGTCGACGGGTCCCGTATAGACCACGGGAACGTTGCCGACGACGTCCTTCTTGTTGACCGGCTGGGTCTCGTCGAAGAAGTCGACCTCGAGCCGGACCTCGATGTTCTTGTGGTTCGCCATCCGCTCGATCCACGCTGTGTAGCCGTCGACCGGCAGTCCCTCGTAGGTGTCGTTGAAGTAGCGGTTGTCATAGGTGTACCGGACCGGGAGGCGGGAGATGATGCTCGCCGGAAGGTCCTTGGGGTCCGTCTGCCACTGCTTGGCTGTGTACTCCCGGATGAACGCCTCGTAGAGGGGGCGGCCGATGAGCGAGACGCCCTGTTCGTCGAGGTTCGTGGGCTTCTTCCCCTCGAGCTCGCTCGCCTGCGCTGCCAGCAGCTCTCGTGCCGCGTCCGGGCCGTGGGCCGAGCGGAAGAACTGGTTGATCGTGCCGAGGTTGATCGGCATCGGGAAGACCTCGCCACGGTGGGTCGTGTAGACCCGGTGCTCGTAGCCCGTGAACGCCGTGAACCGGTTGACGTACTCCCAGACACGCTCGTTCGACGTGTGGAACAGGTGCGCACCGTAGCGGTGGACCTCGATCCCGGTCGCAGGGTCCGCCTCGCTGTACGCGTTGCCACCGATGTGGCTCCGACGGTCGATGACGACGACCTTGCGGTCGTACTCCTCGGCAATTCGTTCTGCGACGGTCAAGCCGAAGAAACCCGACCCGACGACGACAAGATCCGCGTCCACGCACACTCCTAGTTCAGGGAAGACAGCCCGACAAGACTAGCGGGTCGGCCATGGCTGGCCGCCGCCCGCGCGGCACTCCGGACGATTCGCCACAAGACCTTCACCTGCTTGCCCGAGGGGTCAGCCGCAGGCGGTGATCCGGTAGAGCCTCGCGTCTCCACGCTCGGCCACGAGCTCGGCGACCCCGGCCTCGACGAGTCCGTCGAACCCGGGATAGCCCCCCTGACCTGCGTCCCAGAGATGGCGGCCCATCCTCAGCACGAATCCGACGTCAAGGTCGTCCACCGCCTCGCACACCTGCGGATCCGTACGCGCCTCGTTGAGCTTCTCGGCGACCAGGTAGCGGTCCGGGTCCATGACCACACCCATGTGCGGGTACAGCGCACGGCGGTCCGCGAGGGCCCAGACCATGGAGCTCCCGTCCCACGGGTCACCGGCGACGGCCACACCCTCAGGGACGAGCTCGTCCAGGCGTCCGAGAAGCCACAGTTCGTCGGCGTCGATGAGGGCTGCCGAGTCCGTCGAGTCGGGTGCGACGCTGTAGACGTGCTCCACGTACGCGAAGGAGGCTTTGAAGGTCGCCGTGCGCGGGAGCACGACGCTGATCGCCAGTCCGACCAGGATCGCGAGCACCGCGGCCGCGTACGGCGAGACACGCCAGCCCTTCCTCCTGCCGAACAGGGTGAGGACGGTCCGCACGAGCGTCGCCGTGCCGATCACCGCGAGGGGTACCCCGATGAGCGGGATGAGCGCCGCGAGTCGCTGCGGATCCGCATACCAGTAGCCCGTGAGTGCGCCGCGCAGGGGGATGTCGAGGCCTCGGACCAGGACGTAGAGGCCAAGGAAGATGCCGTAGGAGAACGGGAGCCAGCGCCATCGTCGCACCCACAACGAGGCGATCGCGCCGATCACCACGATCACGGCCACCGTCCAGTTGGGGATCCCCCCGGCCAGGTTCTCCGGCTCCGGGAAGTTCGGGGAGGTGGCGGGGTGCATGGCCGACAGGCCCACCGCTTCGCGGACAGCGTGCTGCCAGGTGGAGGTCACGGCCCACATGACCTTGCCCTGGAAGTCCGAGACGAACGGGAGCCGGTCGAGGGCCCAGATCCCTGCGAGCCCGGCGAGGGCGGTCGCCACCCAGGGCAGCACGACCTGCCACCAGGCCTTCCCTGACCTCCTCGCCTTCGACGACGTCACCCAGAGGGCGAGGACGACGAGCGGGACGGCCGCGTAGGCCAGTGCGAACAGGCCGTTCGGTTGCGCGAGAGCCAGCCCCACGACACCGAGCAGCAAGCCCATGAGCGACGGGACCCTGCCGCGCCCTCGTGTGAGGAGAAGACCCAGGACACACAGGGCGAGCGCCGCCGGCAGCAGCGCGTAGGCAAGGATGTTCGGGTACAGGAGGCCGAACGACATGAGCCGGTTCGGGAACTGCGTCATCGCGAACGAGAACGGCACCACCAGCCCGAGGAGCAGGGGTCGCGGGCCGAACAGGAGGCGCCCGAGAGCGAGCATCCCGAGCGGCCACACGACGGTCGTGGCGACCACGGTCACCCAGTTGGCCGCGACTGCGACCTCGCCGCCCGAGAGCTGGACGACGAGGGATACGACGCCGTGCCAGAGCCCGGGATAGAACGCGGTCTCTGCCGCCGGTTGCGAGAGCGTCATGTGGAAGGACGACGCGTCGCCCGTCTCGAGCACGAGCTTGACGGCGTTCAGGTGGTACGGGGTGTCGAAGGTCTGAGCGATGCGCTCGGGTCCGCCGATGGCGCCGAGGGTCCGACGCGCCTGAAGCGCCGCGGCGACGACGGACGTCACCGCGACCGCGAGCACGACGGCCCGCCGTCGACGTCCGGGGCCTGTGCGCGGCGACGTCCTGCGACCCGTGGCCCGGTTGACTACCGCCGCCACGAGCGTGAGGACCCCCGAGACGACCAGCACCCCGACGATGCTCCAGCCGATCCCCAGACCCCCGAGGAGGACGGCGGTCCCGCCGATGATCCCGGCACCCAGCAGAGGAGCGCTCCCCCAGGCGACGAGCCCGCGAAGGCCCAGCGCCAGCGCCGGACCAAGGCCCGGCAGGACGAGGACGAGAACGGCGACGAGCGCCACCTGCCAGGTGTCGACCCACTCAAGCACGTCGTGCCCCCGACCGGTCGGCGAGGAGCCTCTGGTAGAAGTACTTCCGCAGGGACTCGGGGACGAGGCGATACCCGCCGCGGACCAGCAGGTTGCGAAGCATCTGGGACCTGGACGTGAAGCCTGCACGGCGCATCCTGCGCTGCAGCTCGACCTCGGACCGAAGCAGCCTGGACCCACCGCGACGCGCGTAGGCGCCCGCGCCGATCCGGTAGAGCAGGAGCGGCTCGGGGAGGTTGCACCCCTTGGCCCCCGCCAGGATCATCCTCGCGAAGAGCCAGTAGTCCTCGAGAAGAGGAAGGTCCTCGTACCCCCCGGCTGCAGAGACGACCGACTTGCGGTACACGACCGAAGGATGGTTGAAGGGCGAGTGGAAGCGCGCTCCCCTCGCGATCTGCGCGGAGGTCAACGGCGGTGTGCGCACCATGCCAGGTCGCGCCTCGTCGTCGAACTCCTGGATCGCCGAGCCGACGATGTCGTACCCGCTCTCGACGAGGGGGACCTGGCGGGCGAAGCGCTCGGGCCGACAGACGTCGTCCGCGTCGGTGCGTGCCACGATCTCGTGGGTGCAACGGTCGAGCCCGACCGCGAGAGCCCGTGCCAGCCCGACGTTGTGATCGAGCTCGATCACGGCGACCGGCACGACGCTCGTCGCCCGTACGTGATCGAGGACCGCCGCCAGCTCCGGACCGACAGGACCGTCACGGACCACGACGACCTCGGACGGTCGCAGGGTCTGTTCGACGGTCGCCGACGAGAAGGAACGTTCGAAATGAGGAGCCGAGTCCCCCGCGTACACGGGGAGGAGGACTGAGAACGCGGGAGGGGTCACGCCGTGTCCGCCCGTCCTGGCCCGGTGCCACCGGCCTCGATCTCGAGAATCTCGTCCTGCGGCACACCTGCACCCTGCAGGGCCTTCGCTGTGGGGAGGGGAGATCGCAGGAGCCCGTCCCTGAGGCCTCGGACCGCCGCGCTGCGCAGGACGTCACGTCGTGACGATCCGGCGAAGGTCCGGGCCCAACGCCGGAGCGACGCCCCCGTGTACAGGACCCGTTCCTCCGGCGAGAGCGCCGACGAACGCGTGAGCATCCAGAGCTTGTTGCGTACCTCGTAGTAGAAGCGCTCGCCAGGGTCGGCATCCGTCGCGCCGAAGACCTTCGTCCTGTGCTCGACCACGCTGTTCGGAACATACAGACCGATCCCTCGACGAAGGAGCCTGCACGAGTACTCGAAGTCGTCGTTCCAGATGAAGTAGTCGGCGATGGGGAGCCCGTGGTACCGGATCGCCCGGCTGTCGACGAGCATCGAGACGAACGAGGACGACCGGACGGGAACGGCCCCGACGCCAGAGGAGTCGGCGATCTCCTCCCTCGTCGCCCCCGGGCGGCGTCGTGGCGTGTTCATGGGGTGATCGCGCCCGTCGTGCCAGACGACACGGCTGCCCAGGAGCGCTACCGGCTCGGGGTAGCTCTCCCGTGCGCGCAGCAGCTCCTCGAGCGCGGTCGGCGTGGGGATCGTGTCGTCGTCCATCAGCCAGACGCACTGCGGGTCGAACTCGGCGAGCGCGTGCGCGATGCCCGCGGCAAAGCCGCCGGCACCGCCGGTGTTCCTGTTGAGCTCCAGGACGGTCGCACCGACAGGGTGCTCGATCGCGACCACCGCGGAGTCGTCCTCGGACCTGTTGTCCACCACGAGCACCTGCGTCAGCGGATAGGTCTGAGCCGCCAACGCGTCCAGCGCGTCCCGCAGCAGGTCTCGACGGTTGTACGCGACCACGACGGCGACGACACTGATCCCCTTCGGGACGGACCGAGGCCCCTCGGTCCGGTCGGTGCTGCCGCTCACGAGGTCACCCCCTGCCCGACGACGGTGCGCGGGACACCCACCCAGAGGGCGGGGTCCGTGACACGGCGACCGTCCACGAGGAGCCGGACACCGGGAAGCTCCTCGGGGGCCACGGTCCTGTACTCGGCGTGGTCGGCCTGCACGATCGCGAGGTCGGTCTCCTCGCCGTAGTGATAGGGCGTCAGCCCCAGACGCAGCAGCTCCTCGTCCGAGAAGAGCGGGTCGTGGACTTGCACCGAAGCCCCTTGCTTGGTCAACGCCTCCACGGTCGCGAAGACGCCGGAGAAGGCGGCCTCCTTCACCCCGCCCCGGTACGCGGCGCCGAGCACGGCGACGCGCAACCCGTCGAGGCTTCCCACGAGGTCCGCCGCGCGAGCGACGACCTTCTCCGGCATGGCGGCGTTCACGCTGCGAGCGTCGCGGACGATCGTCGCTGCCGGGTCGACCGAGAGGTAGAGCCGCGGATAGACCGGGATGCAGTGCCCCCCGACGGCGATCCCCGGGCGATGGATGTGGCTGTAGGGCTGGGAGTTGCAGGCCTCGATGACCGCGTAGACGTCGATCCCCTGCTTCTCGGCGAAGAGAGCGAACTGGTTCGCGAGCCCGATGTTCACGTCCCGGTACGTCGTCTCGGCAAGCTTCGCGAGTTCCGCGGCCTCGGCGGACCCCAGGTCCCACACCCCGTTGGGGCGTGCGAGGTCCGGTCGGTCGTCGAACGTGAGCACGGCCTGGTAGAACGACGTCGCGCGACGGGCTCCTTGCTCGCTCAGGGCACCGATCAGCTTGGGGTAGCGCCTCAGGTCGGCGAACACGCGACCCGTGAGCACGCGCTCGGGGGAGAAGACGAGATCGAAGCCCTCCCCCTCGACGAGCCCGGAGACCTCCTCGAGCAGCGGCTTCCAGCGTCCGCGCGTCACGCCGACGGGAAGGGTCGTCTCGTACGAGACGAGCGTCCCGGGGGTCAGGTGAGCGGCGAGCGAACGGGTCGCAGCATCCATCCACGTGAAGTCCGGGAGGGCGGTCTCCTCGTCGACGAACAGCGGAACGACCACGACGACGGCATCCGCCCCGGGGATGGCCTCCGCGTAGTCGGTGGTGGCGCGCAGGCGACCCGAGGGCACCACCTCGGAGAGCTTCTCACCGAGGTGTGCCTCCCCCGGGAAGGGCTCGCGCGCCGCGTTCACCGCAGCGACGACCTCGGGGTTCACGTCGACGCCGACGACGTCATGACCTCGATCTGCGAACTGGACTGCGAGCGGCAGCCCGATCTTGCCCAGGGCGACGACAGCGATACGCATCAGAGAGACCTCACTCGAACGGGCAGGCGACCCCGGATGACAGGGAGACCTCGAAGACAGGGACCAGGATAGTTCGTCGACCTGCATGTACGGTCCACGTCAACGCCCCGCGAGCAGCGACGCAGCCATGAAGCGCAGAGGGGCCTCGCGGTGGAGCAGGGCGGTCGGACGACGTGGAAGAAGGGTCTCCGGGCGTCCGAACCGACGGCGGGCCAGTCCTCGCTCGACCAGGGTCGAGGCGGAGACCGAGGTGTCGAGGACCGCGTCCAGCAGCGACCTGTCCGCACGGGAGAGCGGATCCACCGCGCGCGGTGCGAGAGCGAGGACGTCGCGGCACGCAGCTGCGAGAACCTCTCTCTCCCCTGCCGGCCACTGATCGGCTCCTGGACGGTTGAACACGGCACCGAAGACCTGCACCCTGAGGAACTTGGTCGCGTACGCCGAGACCTGTGTGCTGCCGGCGGCACGGAGCCCGTCGAGCACCGTCGGCAGGAATGCCAGCTCCTCGGCCATCGGCTTCGGAGCCAGGGTCACCCGGTCCGGCGCGTCGTCCATGACGACGTAGGCGGGGCCGCGGGCAAGACTGATGCGGGCCCCCGAGAACCAGAGCGCGTTCACGTAGGCGATGTCCTCTCCCACCGCTGCTCCCGTCGTGAAGCGCAGGTCGCCGAACCTTGCCCTCGACACCAGCCCCAGGGGGGCGCTGCGGTAGGCGAGACGATCCTTGACACCGTCCAGGCGCTTCGTGCGCAGAGGGCGTACAGGAGGTGTGCGCACCACACCACCTCCGCCGTGACGGACCCGTGCGACCACCACGTCCGCACCGTCGTGGCGTGACGTCCTGAGCCACGAGTCGACCGCTCCGGGATCGAGCACGTCGTCGGAGCCCATGACGGAGGTGAAGCTCGCCGTAGCAAGGTCCAGGCCACGGTTGAAGGGACCCGCCGGCGACGGGACGCCGTCGTCGAACCGGAGGATCCTCAGACGCTGGTCGTCCGCAAACTCGTCGAGCTGTGGCGCCAGGACCTCCGGGTCGAGACCGTGCGCGACGACCGTGACCCGTACGTCCGCCCTCGTACCGCCGAGGACCGACCTGACCGCCCGGCCGACCGGACGCGTGGGCTGGTGCACGGCGAGGACGACATCGACGATCGGGGAGGGGGAGGCTGGCACGGGCGCGACGCTACCAGCGTGGGGCGGGCGGGCTCGACCCGTGAACTCGTGGCGGGCTTCGCCTCACCCCGCCCCACCTTCCTGGCACCGATCCCTGATACTGTCGCCCGCTGTGCAACCCTCCGCTGCGGCCAACCGGATGCCACGCGCCGACTCTCTGACGGGACTGCGCTGGTGGGCTGCGTTCGGCGTCTTCGCCTTCCACATGGAGGTGTTCGCTCCGCTCCCGATCAGCACCGTGCTGCAGTTCGGGAACTTCGGTGTGACGTTCTTCTTCGTGCTCTCGGGCTTCGTCCTGACCTGGTCCTGGTCGCCCGCGACGGGTGCACGGACGTTCTGGTGGCGCAGGTTCGCCCGCATCTACCCACCCCACCTCGTCGCGCTGCTGATCGCCCTCCCCGTGTTCTACGCGGTCGCTCCTGACCCAGCTCAGTGGTGGGTGAAGCCGCTGGGGCCGGTCGTCCTCCTGTCGGTGGTCCTTCTCCAGGGATGGTCGCGCGACCCCGCGATACTGTTCTCCGGCAACCCCGCAGCCTGGACGCTCACGTGCGAGGCCTTCTTCTACGCGATGCACCCATTCCTTCAGCGCGCCCTGAACCCGTTCCGGGTTCGCGGGGCACTCGTCGCCGCGACAGGGGTCGTGGGCCTCGCCCTCGCCTACCGTGTGGCGACCGTCGCCTCCCCGGGGTCGTGGTGGGCGGCGGGTATGCCGTGGCCGGTCGTCCGGATCACCGAGTTCGCCCTCGGCATGTGTCTGGCGTGGGCGGTACGGCAGGGATGGCGCCCTCGCCTGCCTCCTTGGGTCGGGTACCTCCTGGCCGCCCTCTTCCTCACCTGGCTGTCGGCCACCGTGCTGCTCGGCCCGGTACCGGGCCCGCTCAGCAGCTACGCGATCGGCAGCGCCAACGAGCTGGCGACGGTCGTCTGCGCCGTCCTGATCGTCCTCGTCGCCTCGCGCGATCTTCGCGGCGGCCGCTCACTGCTGCGCAGCCGTCCGCTCGTGGTCCTCGGAGAGTGGTCCTACTCCTTCTACCTCGTGCACGCGACCGTCGTGTACGCGCTGCTCACCTGGTTCGGGCCCTCCGCGCCGTCCTGGAGGAACCTCCTCTGGTACCTCCTGGCGTTCGTGATCGGGCTGGTCGCGGCTGCGGCGCTCCACCTCGCGGTGGAGAGACCGGCCGAACGGCGCATGCGCCGCTGGTGGGACGTGCGACGCTCGCGCCGTGCTGGCGTGGCAGCAGAGGTGCTTCCGGACGACGCGACGACCTCCCCCGGTGCAGGGTCGGCGCTGGGTGGAGCACCCGACGCCGGGCGGATGCCCTCTTCCGCCTTCATGGACCGCTCCGAGGGTGGGCCCGAGCGCTCGTCGTGATCACCTCCAGCCCGGAGCGACCGGCCCGGAGTCGGCGGCTCCCGACCGCGAGTCCCGCACCGGATGAGGGCCGAGCACGACCAGGCGCTAGGGTGGTCGCCCGTGAAGATCCTCAGCGTCGTGGGCGCTCGGCCCCAGTTCGTCAAGCTCGCCCCCGTCGCGCAGGCCGCCGAGGCGCACGGGTTGGATCACGTGATCGTGCACACGGGCCAGCACTACGACCCGATGCTCTCCGACGTGTTCTTCCAGGACCTGGCCATCCCGACACCCGACGTCCACCTGGGAGTCGGGTCTGGATCCCACGGCGTCCAGACCGGCTCGATGCTCGCGTCGCTGGATGGGGTGCTCGACGAGCACCGTCCTGACTGGGTCCTCGTCTACGGCGACACCAACTCGACGCTCGCCGCGGCACTGAGCGCAGTCAAGATGCACCTCCCCCTGGCGCACCTCGAAGCCGGGCTCAGGTCGTTCAACCGTCGCATGCCCGAGGAGCACAACCGTGTGCTCACCGACCACGCCGCCGACCTCTGTCTGGCCCCCACGGCGGTCGCGATGGGGCACCTTGCCGCCGAGGGTCTCGCCCCCCGGTCCCTCCTGGTCGGCGACGTGATGACCGACGTGCTGCTCCGGGTCCGCGACGCGGGCGTCGGGCGGACAAGGGACCTGCTCGCACGAACCGCGCTCGAGCAGGACGGCTACTATCTGGCGACGATCCATCGTGCCGAGAACACCGACGACCCCGCACGTCTCCGGGCCCTCGTCGAGACCCTGGCACATCTCGACCGTCCGACGCTCCTGCTCGCCCACCCTCGCCTCGTCGCGAGAGCGAGCGAGCAGGGACTCGACCTGAGGGCGGGCAACCTCGTGCCCCACGACCCGCTCGCCTACCCCGACCTCATCGCCGCCGCACTGGCGAGCGCAGGCATCGTCACCGACTCTGGGGGCCTGCAGAAAGAGGCCTTCCTGCTCGGAGTCCCGTGCACGACCGTCCGCGAGGAGACCGAGTGGGTCGAGACGGTCGAGCTGGGCTGGAACGTGCTCGCGAACTCGGCCGAGGAGGTCGCGGACGCCGTCTCACGGCCGCGGCCCCCCGCCACCGACGCGACGCCGTACGGTAGGGGCGACGCCGCCGAACAGGTCGTGGCCGCGCTCACGAGCGCCTGACGCGAACCCGTCGCCCTGCCAGGATCGGGCTCAGACGAACAGGAAGCGCTCCTCCAGGATCCGGCGCGACTGTGACCCGTCGTGCACTGACCGCACGAAGGCGGGTCCTGCCCCCGCGACCGTCCGGTAGTGCGCGCGACGGTCCAGGACGTCGCGCAGCACGTGCTCGAGGTCTCCGATCGTTGCCTGGACGATCGGTAGCTCCTCGCCCGTCTCTTCCAGCACCGCCTCCCGGGCCTGGTCCCCGACGTGCGAGACGACCAGACGCCCGGCGGCCATGGCCTCGCACGCCGCCACTCCGTAGTCCCCGAGGCGGAACTGGTCGAGCACCACGTCCGCCTCACCGAAGACGGCGGGCATGTCCTCGTGCCTCACGCCGCTCACGCTCCGGTACACGATCACACCTTCCTCGTGCATCCTCTCGAGCACGGGCACGATCTGCGCCGTGCCCTTGACGTGCGGATTCGACGGTGCGTGCACCACGACGGGGCGGGCGCGCTCGAGGACCGGCGTCTGCTGTGCCCAGCGACCGGGATCGATCACCACGGGGAGCAGATGTGCTCCGGGGACGTCGGGGAGCAACCCCGGGGTCGACACGAAGACAGGTTCCCCCAGCTCCTCGAGCACGCGGAGGTTCCCGAGGACGACCTCCTCGAGCGCGGCGACCGGTACCCACTCGTCGTCGTGGAACGGGGACCACGGGTCCGCTGCGGCGTGTCGGGACGGCAGTCGGATGTCGGACCCGTGGCACAGCATCGCGAGCCTGAGCCCACCGTCCCGCAGCGCGCGCGCCTGGGCCAGGACGTCTCCCCCGTACGCGCTGCCCAGAGGGCGCATCTCGGCCTCGATGATCATGTGGGTGAACCGCTCGACGAGCGCCGAGAACTGCGCCTTCTGCCAACGCCTCGAGTGGGCCGCGATGCGACCGGGCACCGGGTCGTCCGCGGGATACCCGAACGGGTTGATCGACGAGTAGACCATGTTCATGGCCGCCACGTCGGGGTTGGTCTCCACCGCGCGCGCCCAACGGTAGCCCTGTCCGGCGTAGTTGGCGGGAGCGATCATCAGCCTGACGGGACGGTCCCGGGGGCGCGGCGAAGGCGGGATGCGCTCACCCCGGGCGAAAGCCCCGAGCACGCCCACGAGGTCCTGGGCGGGCACCGGCAGCCGCCTCCACAGATCCAGCATCGTCGGCACCTTCATCAGGCGTTCACCCACTTGTCGAGAAGGACCGTGGCGCTCAGCCGCCCGTCATGGACCTCCCGCACGTACTCGACGCCCTGCGTGCAGATCCGCCGGCGGAGATCCGGATCTGCGGCCAGGCCCCGCAGAACCTCCTCGACCGTGTCGGGCGTCGCTTCCACCACCGGCAGGTCCTGGCCTGTCGTCGCGCGGACCGCGTCCCTCACCTGGGGCAGCACGTGTCCCACGACGACCCGGCCCGAGGCCATGGCCTCGCATGCCGCGACACCGAACGAGCCGAGGCGGAACTGGTCGAGCACCACGTCCGCTCCCGCGAAGATCTCGGGCATGTCGGCCGACGGGACCCCGGTGATCTCGCGGTACTCGACGACGCCCTCGGCGTCCAGCCGCTCGAGCACCGGCCGGATCAGCTGGGTGCCCTTGATCGTGGTGTGCGACGGGACGTGCACCACGACAGGACGCTCGCGGTCCTCAGGTGCGGGACGGGCCCACCGGACCGGGTCGACGACCACCGGGCACCAGGTCGCGTACGGCACGTCGATCAGGAGGTCGGGCGTCGACACGAAGGTCGGGCGTCCCAGGGAGTCGAGCAGTGCACGGTTCCGACGTGCCTCCGCCTCGTACCGGTCGAGATAGAGGCCCGGCTCGAGGTAGGGCGACCATGGCGTCTGGCTCACGTGCGAGCTCGGAAGACGGATGTCCGTGCCGTGGCACATGAACGCTGTGGAGACCCCCCGGGCGGCGAGCTCACGTGCCTCCTGGGCGACGTCCCGGGAGAAGAGCCGACCGAACAGCGGCCGTTCGGCCTCGAACAGGACGTGCGTGAAGCGAAGAACTGCCTCGAGCTCGCGTTCCTGCCATTCTCGGGAGCGGTGGTAGACGGCCACGGGCACCTCGGTGTCGGCGGTGAAGCTGAATCCACCGGGCACCGCCACAGCCATGTTCCGTGCGCCGACGCTTCCGCCGGCACCGTCGAGAGCACGGGACCACGACCACCCCTGCGCCGCGTAGTTCGTCGGTCCGACGTAGACCCTCACGTCCGTGTCCGGTGCCGCGGTCGGTGGAGGAAGGTCGTCCGGTCCGTAGCTCCCGAGGGACCTGGCCGCCAGACGGCCGAACAGGCCGTCCGGGTTGTCCGCCACATGATCGATCGCTCGGTTGGCCCAGCGAGGCAGGGACGTCCGCGAGCGGATCACCTGCTCGGCAAGGTTCCGCGGCGCGGTCGAGAGTCGCCTGATCAGTGTCACCGGTCCATCCGTCCTCTCAGGCCGTCTCGTGGAGATCGCGTCACCGTGGCCCTCTCAGTCGAAGCGCGCGTCGAAGCAGAGCATCACGGGCAAACGTGTACCGCAGGTCAGCCGCGAGCGCGCGATCGACAGGTGTCGCCGCGCGCACTGCCGTCATCGCGCCGACGAGTGCGTCACGGTCCGCCGATCCTGCGACCGCGACGATCTTGTGCTCGGCGCGAGAGAGCGACCGCTCCGCGCTCGCGGACAGCCTGCGCAACCACCATGCGACACGAGCCAGCGAGGCGAGATCCTCCTCGGACCAGTCGTCGCCGTCCGGCCGCAGCAGCACCGCCGGCAGGACGTTCAGGCGCCACAGCTTGATCGCCATGGCTCGCCGGTGCGCGGACGGCAGCTCCAGAGGCCATCCCGTGGAGCCCAGGTGGTCGAGCGCCTGCATCTCCTCGGTGAACGTCCGCGTCGCGAAGGTGATCCGCGCCTCGGCGTCCTGGCCGATCACGTAGGAGGGAAGCGACGGAGCATGATCGACGCGCCCCCCGTGGTGGAGGAGCGCGAGCCCGAGCTCGATGTCCTCCCCGGTCGCCAGCCCTTCGGTCAGCCAGATCCCGACCTCGTCGAGGTAGGAGCGGCGAACCAGACCGAGCGGAGCTGCCCGGTAGTCCAGACGGTCCTTGGCCGGATCGAGCTGTCCTGTACGGCCCGGGCGGGTCAACGGGTCACGCCACACCGCGCCTGACTGGTCCTCGAGCGGGGCGATGAGGTAGTCGGTGCTGTGGGTCGTCGCGTGCGAGACCCAGGCGTCGAGCGCCCCCGGCGCGAGGTAGTCGTCAGAACCCATGATGGCGACGAAGTCGGCCTCGGCCTGCGCCAACCCACAGTTGAACGGCCCGGCGGGAGACCGGATCCCGTCGTCCAGCTCGATGACACGGACTCGATGGTCGAGCCGCACCCGGCCGAGCGGTCCGTCGAGCGTCTCGGCGCGAATCCCGTGCGCCACGACCGTGACACGCACCGGCGTGGTCGTACCGTCGAGCGCCGAGGACACCGCCCGGTCCACCCTCCGGCGTGGGTCGTGGACCGCGACGACGAGATCGACGAGCGGGACGGGTGAGCTCACCGCACGAACCCTGCGCGACGCCCCAGGCCGGCGAGGCCGACCTGCTCGCCGAACGCCGGGAGTGCCTCGGCGAGCCCGTAGAACGTATCGAGGCCCAGGATGCGACCGTCCTCCATGTAGCAGACCCGGTCGTAGTCCTTGATGGTCGACAGACGGTGAGCCACCGAGATGATCGTCAGCTCGCCCTGCAGGCCGCGGATCGCCTTGGTGACGTCGTCCTCGGTCTTGGTGTCCAGCGAGCTCGTCGCCTCGTCGAGCACGAGGACGAGCGGGTCCGCGTAGAGCGCGCGAGCGATGCCCAGTCGTTGCTGCTGACCGCCGGAGAGCGCGACACCGCGTTCACCGATCCGGGTGTCGATCCCGTCGGCGCGCTCGGCGACGAGTGCTGACAGCTGCGCCATCTCCAGGGAACGACTGACCCGTTCGCGGTCGTAGTTCGAGTCCCACGTCAGGGCCACGTTCTGAGCGATCGTCCCGTCGAAGAGAGCGACTCTCTGAGGAACGTAGCCGACCCGACCCCGCCATTGGCTCAGCACCTCCGTGATCGAGGTGCCGTCGATGCTCACCCGACCGGAGGTGGGAGTGCTCAGGCCGAGGAGGATGTCGATGAGCGTCGACTTCCCCGCACCGGACGGGCCGACGATCCCCAGCGAGCTTCCGAAGGGGATGTCCAGCTCGACGCCCTTGAGCACGTCCTCGGACGACTTGGGGTAGCGGAATCGCACGTCGTGAAGCATGAGCCTCGCAGGGTCGGACGGGAGCTCGCTCTGGTCCTTTCCTACCTCGACCGCCACATTCTTCTCCGCGGCCTTGATGTCCCCGATCACGTCCTGGGCCGACGGGATGCTGGCAGTCGCCTGGATCAGGCCGCTCTGCACCCCGTTGATCGCCGGGATCAGACGGAACCCGGTCACTGCGAAGAGAGCCACCGCGACGATGGCTTCCTCGGGCCCCGAGATGAGGTACGACGCCCCACCGATGAGCAGGAAGCCACCCACCAGAGCCGCCTCGAAGGCGAACTTGGGGATGATCCCGAGGAACGACGCGTTCGCCCGGGCTCGCACGGCGCGGTGGCGCTCGGTCGTCACGACGCCGAGAACCTGCTCGAGGCTGTTGCGCAGCGTCAGCTCCTTGAGCGCCTCGACCATCTCGGTCATGAAGATCGCGACGCGGTAGCTCGAGTTGCGATTGACGCGTCCTGCCTCGAGAGCACGGCGCGTCACCAGGACGTTGACCAGGAGGGCCACGAGCCCCAGGTAGGTGAAGGCGATGAACGCCGTCAGGGGCTGCGCCACCACCAGGACGGCAAGGATGAGCACGAAGGTGGCCAGGCTGCTCGGAATGAGCGCGAGGGGGAGGATGAACCCCATGATCGTGTTGGCGATGCCGCCGTCCGCGATACGGGTGATCTCCGCGACGCTGCGCTTGGACCGCTCCTCCCAGGTCGAGCGGATGTACGCGCCGAAGAGCCGTTGGCCGATCTCGAGCTCGTACCGTGCGAACCGCCTGGTCGCGACCCAGTGCAGGAGCACGGTCAGCGCACTCTTGAGGATGATCAGTCCGCAGGCGACGAGGATCAGCCACGGCGCCGACGACGCCGAGAGAGTACCGACGACCGGGAGCGTGATGTCCGACCCCGTGACGATGGGCGAGATGACGAGGGCGAGCAGCGACATGGCCGCCACGTCGAACACGGCCAGGACGCTCGTGACGACGATGTAGTAGCCGAAGAACCTCCGCGCACCGCGCGGAAGCAATGGCATCAGCTCACGAAGGGTGTTCCAGAGAAGATTCATCGGGAGGGGACGCCATCGCTTTCGGGAGAGTGAGGAGGAGGATCGGGCAGGAGCAGGTGACTCACCTGACCGCGAGCGCGTCGACGGCGCGGCGCCAGACGGCGATCTGCGGTGAGGCGGACAGCGTGTGGGCACCGGCGTTCGAGGACTTCTTCCACGCGGCCACCTCGTCCTCGGTGACGCGGTCGAGGACTCTCGCGAGGTCGTCCGCGGTGAACCCGTCGCAGACCGCTCCCAGGTCGTGTGCGACGACCATGTCCGCGATCTCGGGGGTCGGGCCGACGATCAGGCCCAACCGGGCCTGGACGTAGTCGAAGACCTTGTTCGGGAGCGCCCATCGGTTGTTGAAGTTGGTCGGAGCCAGGAGGTGGACGCCCACGTCGTACGCACGGAGCGTCTCGGCAAGACGCGCGTAGGGCACTGGGTCGAGGACCCGGACACGTCCGTCGGTCGCAGCGGCGACGGCACGCAGGTGCTCGACGTAGGCCGGCTGGTTGGCAGTCAGGTACAGGTCCAGGGTCACGTTCGCCGTCGAAGAGGCCACCCCCTCGACGAGCACGTCCAGGTTCCGGTCCTGCAGCGCCGCCCCGGAGTGGACGAGGCGGATCGGGCGGCTCACCGGGGTCGGCTCGGCCTCGACGTAGGGGGCAGCGTTGGTCACGATCTCTGGTCGGAACCCGAAGTTGCTCTCGTACTCCGCCGCGAGACCGTTGCTCACGGTCGACCACGACGTGGCGCGCGCGACGTACTTGCGACAGACGTACTCGTGATAGGGCGTGATCTTCTCGCGCCAGCCCTGCCAGTCCTCGTGCAGGAGGGGCGAGTACTCGTGCAGGTCCGCGTGCACGCCGAACCGGGGACGCAGGTGGAGCGCGAGCGGCACCGCCTCGATGTCGTTCGCCAGGACCACGTCGAAGTCGCCACGACGGAGGTTCTTCCTGACCCACTTGACGGACCACAGCGCCCAGTACTGCGCACGGTAGAGCTTGGCGCGGATGAGTCGGTCGTGGAGAACGTTGTGCGCGACGTCGTCGGGGATCCGGACGTGGCGCGAGACACCGGCAGGGGCCTCGCCATAGCCGCACGTGGTCACCTCGTAGTCCTCCCGGAACTCCTCCACCTGCTTGAGGACACGAGCGTCGTTGACGATCGGGGAGAAGGAGAGGATGAGGAGCCGTGGCCTCGGGCCGGCCGCAGACAGGGGACTCATGGCGATCATCTTGCCATCCTCGCGGCGCCCGACCGGCGTCCGCCCAGGTCGGACGGCCGATCGCCACCTGATCTCCATATATCGGCCGCTCCTCAGGCACGCCCGAGAAAGCCTGCCAGGGCTCGAGCCGACGCTGCGCCGTCGTGCAGGTCCTCCACGAACGTCGGGCCGAGCGCCGCGATCGAGCGGAAGTGCTCCCTGCGTGCGACCACGTCCGTCAGGACGTCCCGAAGGGAGTCCGGCGTCGCCTGAATGATGGGCAGAGCCATGCCCCGGGCCTCGCTCGCTCGCGCCCGGACCTGGTCGTCGACGTGGGAGACCACGAGACGTCCGGCCGCCATGGCCTCGCAGGCGGCCACTCCGTAGGTCCCGATCCGGAACTGGTCGAGCACGACGTCGGCGCCGCGATAGAGGTCGGGCATCTCGGTCGCCGGCACGCCCTCGACCACCTGGTACTCGATCACCCCCTCCTCGTGCAGCGACTGCAGCACGGGCTCGATCAGCGCCGTGCCCTTGATCACGGCCCGACTCGGCGCGTGGACGACCAGGGGCCGCGCGCGGTGCAAGGGTTCGTCCATCGACCGCCACGCACCAGGGTCGACGACGACGGGGCACCAGGTCGCACCGGGGACGTCGAGGAGCAGGTCGGGCGTCGAGACGAAGACCGGCAGGCCGAGAGCGTCGAGCACCTCCTTGTTCGCCCGAGTCATCTTCTCCAGGACGGGGACGTCCGCCCAGCCCTGGTCCCGGAACGGCGACCAGGGCTCGCTCTCCGCGTGCCTGCTCGGGCTGCGGATGTCGCTGCCGTGGCAGAGCATGGCGACCTGGAGTCCGCGAGCACGCAGGAGCCGGGCCTCGTCGAGCACCGAACCCTTCGACAGCCGCGGGGCCAGGGGGCGCTCAGCCTCGAGGATCACGTGGGTGAAGCCGTCGAGCGACCGGCGCAGGCTGCGCTGCCAGGTACGTGAAGCCGTGTAGACGATGCTCTTCACCGGCACGTCGACCGGGAACGAGAAGCCCCCCGGCTCGACCGAGGCCATGCTCACCGCGCCGACGTCCGGCAGCCTTCCCTCCACCGCACGCGCCCACTGCCGCCCTTGACCGGCATAGTTCGCCGGCCCGATGAACAGCCGGGTCGACGTCACGGGCGCCGCGACCGGAGCAGGCCGGTCGGCGGCCGTGTACCCGAAGTAGTTCTCGTCGAGACGTTCGCCGATCCGGAGGGGCAGCCGGAGCTGCAACCACGTCAGCACGGCGTTCACCGGACCGGGCAGGCGGCGGCGTGCGGCCGAGACGGTCGCCAGGAGTCGACGCATGGACTTCCTCTCGAGGGAGCGCCCAGGTGGGCACCGAACGTGATGCCGGCGCGGCGCACAGCCTGACTATGATGACGACCTGACTCCGGACCGACAAACCGCAGGTACGCGTTCGCGCCTGTCCCGGCGTCCGACCGTCGATCCCTGAGGAGCTCTACCCGTCGTGACCACAGGACTACGGGGGTCGCGGCAGACCTCCCGGACCGTCATCGCCTCTCGGCTCTTCGCTCCCGAGCCCGCGGCGGCCTCCTTCCGGCTGCTGGCCGCTGCGAACGCACTGGCCGGGACCGGCCGTCGGGTCACGGTCCTGACCTCTCGCCCTGCCGGTGGCGGCCCTCCCCCGCCGGGGCTCGACGTGCACCCCTGGCCCGTGCTGCGCGACCGTGACGGGGCGGTCCGGGGCGTCGTGCCCTACGCCTCGTTCGACGTGCCGCTGTTCCTCCGTCTCCTGTTCGCCCCCCGACCGGACGTCGTCCTGGTCGAGCCCCCACCGACCACGGGATCGGCAGCACGCCTCGCCCTCGCACTGCGGCGGGTCCCCTACGTCTACTACGCAGCGGACCTGGTCTCGCGAGCCGCGGAGTCCGGTGGGCACTCTCCTCTCCTCGTCGGCATCGCTCGTCGGCTCGAACGCTTCGCGCTTCGCGGTGCGGCCCGGGTCGTGACGGTCAACGACGAGGTCGCGCGCGACGTCGAACGGTTTGGCGTCCCGGCGCACCGCGTGCACGTCGTCGGCAACGGTGTCGACACCGACGTGTTCCGGCTCGAGGGGCCGGTCACGCGACCACCCGGTGTCGCCGCCTCCACTTCCTGCTTCGTCTACGCGGGGAGCATGAACACCCTGCACGGTGCCGGGATCTTCGTCGAAGCCTTCGAACGTGTCGTCGCCGTGCGTCCCGACACGGTCCTGGTGATGGTGGGCCGAGGTGAGGAGGTCGAGGGGATCCGCGAACGCGGACGGTCCCTCCCGCCCGGCTCGTTCGTGCTGATGGACAGCGTCTCGGGTGGCGAGGCCGCAGCCCTGCTCCGTGGGGCACGCGCCGGTCTTGCCTCGATCCGTCCCGGGAGCGGGTACGAGTTCGCCCTGGCGACCAAGGCCGTCGCCGCGGCAGCGACAGGGACCCCGGTCATCTTCGCTGGCGAGGGCACGACGGCCGACCTGCTCCGTGACGGTGGGCTCGGGGAGACCGTGCGGTGGGAAGCCGAGGACGTCGCCCGGGCGATGCTCTCGGTCCTCGAGGCGCCCGACGACGCACGGCCGCGTCGGGCACGCTGGGTGCGCGAACACGCGTCGCTGGACACCGTCGGGGCCCGCGTGGCCCGCGTCGTCACCGACGTCGCTCGCGGCTCCGGGGACCGTCGCGCCCGGGAGCGCGACTCGACGTAGCCTGACAGTTCAGGGGCGAACCGGAGGGAGTCGGGATGTTGACGAGGACGATCCGGGACGTCCTGACCGCAGGTGCGGTCGCTGTGGCTGTGCTGTTCGCAGGAGCAGCACCTGCCACGGCATCGTTGACGACGTACGAGCGGGTCGTGCTGCCGCCCGGAGGGACCGTCACGATCGCGGGGCACGGGTTCGGGCACGGTCACGGGATGTCCCAGTGGGGCGCCCGGAGCGCTGCCGCACAGGGCGTCGGGTACCAGCGGATCCTCGACTTCTACTACCCGGGCACGACTTCGGTCACGCAGACCAACCAGAACATCGCGGTCCTGGTCTCGGCCGACTCCGACAACGACGTGCGAGTCCTCGCCTCCCCCGGCATGACCGTGACGGACAGCGTCAACGGCACGCGCCCCATCGGTTTCCCCGGGCTGACGGTCACACAGTGGCGCATCGTCAGGGAAGCGGCCGGTCTCTCTCTCGACGGCCTCGTCGCCGGCACCTGGAAGAGGTTGACCACGGTCCCGTCGGTCTCGTTCCTGAGCCTCGCCTCGCCGTCGGGCACCGCACGACTCATCCTGCCCAACGGCACCCAGAAGGAGTACCGCGGCGCGATCCGCGCCGTCGCTGACGGGGCAGTCCCGCGGCTGCGCACCGTCAACGTTGTGCCCATGGAGGACTATCTGCGTGCCGTCGTGCCGGCAGAGTCACCGTCGAGCTGGCCCGCCGACGCCCTCCGCGCTCAAGCAGTCGCCGCACGGACCTACGCTTCCCAGCAACGCGCCGGCAACCCCGGCGGGGCCTGGCAGACCTGCGACACCACGGCCTGCCAGGTCTACCCGGGATACCGGACCTACTCGGCCGGAGGCGCCCTCACGACGACCCACGAGGCCGCGAGCACCGATACCGCGGTCGCCGGCACCGCAAACCAGGTCCGTCACTTCGCCGGTGCGCTCGCATTCACGCAGTTCAGCTCGTCGAGCGGGGGATGGACCTCAGCCGGGTCCGCCCCCTACCTGGTGGCACAGCCCGACCCTTGGGACGCGACCGGCAACCCGGTCCACCTCTGGTCAGTCCGGCTCACGGTGCAGTCCATCGCCAATGCCTACGGGCAGGTCGGAACACCCCGGACCATCGAGGTCCGCACCAGGTCCGGGAACGGGGAGTGGGGAGGGAGGGTCGTGTCGGTCACGATCACCGGGAGCGGGGGCGCGGTCACACTCACGGGCGCCGGATTCCGCAGTGCCTTCGGACTCCGGAGCGACTGGTGGACGGTCACTGCCTCGACACGGCTCGACTCGGACTTCACGACGAACGGGCGCGCCGATATCCTCGCCGTGACGACGTCCGGCGCGCTGATCGCGTACGAGGCGAACGGGACGGGCGGGTTCGGTGCTGCGCGGCAGGTCGGCAACGGGTGGTCGGCCATGCGCCTGGCGATCAGGGCCAACGACCTGAACGGTGACGGCAAGCCGGACCTTCTCGCGGTCGACGGCAACGGCGTCCTCTGGCGGTACCCGGGCGTGGGCGGAGGTGGCTTCGGCGAACGCACCAGGGTCGGCAGCAACTGGTACTCGATCATGTCGCTCGTGGCGCCGGGCGACCTGAACGGTGACGGCAACGCCGACCTCCTCGCGGTGGACAGCACGGGTCGCATGTGGTTCTACCCCGGCAACGGCGACGGCACGATCAGCGACGGACGGTCGGTCGGCACGGGCTGGGCGACGATGACCGCCGTCCTCGGTGCCGGCGACTGGGACGACGACGGCAGGGCCGACCTGGTAGCCCGGGACGCCGGAGGCCGTCTTCTCATCTACCGGGGCAACGGGAGCGGAGGCTTCACCTCGACGCAGATCGGCAACGGGTGGGGGTCCATGAGGCTGCTGTCGATCGTCGGCGACTGGGTCCAGGACGGCCGCCCCGACGTCCTCGCCGTGGCTCCCTCCGGTGCGTTGATCCGCTACCCCTGGACAGGACCGAACTTCGGGACGCCCGTGACGATCGGTTCTGGCTGGGGCGGGATCAGCCGGATCCTCTGACTGGGGACTCACCGACCGTGGCCCACCCATCGGCTCGGCTCAGTCACCTGGTCTCTCGCGGCCTCGCGTGCCGCGCCCGCCCGTCCTGGGGCGCCGGTGGCCAGCACAGGCCACCGGCGCCCCAGGGGCTTCAGGAGACTGCGGCTCCTGTCTGCACCGTCCCCAGTACCTTCGACACGCGGAACCCGCCCTGCCCGTTCCCCGGGTACAGGATGATCGTCCCGTCGGACGCCGTGGCCACCAGGTCGGGGGCACCGTCGCCGTCCAGGTCGCCTGCCCCGACGACCGACGAGAGCGACGACCAACCGAGACCGATCCGCGCGGGGAAGTCGAGGGTGCCCCCACCGTTACCCCGTCGCAGGAGCAGCTCGCCGTTCGCTGCGTTGCGCGTGAGGAGGTCGGGAACGGCGCCGCCGGACCACCGACCGGCATTGACGATCCGGTCGGTCGCGCCGACGTTCTCTGCAAGGAGCAATGGAGTACCGAAACCACCTCTGCCGTCGCCCGGGTAGAGCCAGATACGACCGCTCGACCGGTGCAGCGCGATCAGGCCGGGCTTTCCCGTGCCCAACCAGTCCCCCGCGCCGATCACCTGGGTCATGCCTGCCCAACCGTTGCCGATCCGGGTGCCCGACGAGGCGTACCGCCCCCCACCCTGCCCAGGGTGCAGGACGAGGTCGCCGTTCGACTGGCGCAGGATGATGTCGGCCTGGCCGTCGCCGTTCCAGTCACCGGCAGCTATGGCCTCGACCGTGCTGGCGGTGGCCGGCACCCCCGTGGCGACGACACTCCCGAACGCGCTCGGCGCCGCATACGGATAGACCATCAGCTTCCCGTCGGTCGTGAATGCCAGGAGGTCTTGTCCTCCTGACTTCTTTCCGGCCGAGAGGATCGCGGTGAACCCCGACCACCCGTTCCCGATCTGGGTTCCGTCGGCGACACCACCGGCCCCGGTACCCGGATACCTCCAGAGCCGGCCCGACGAGTCCCGTGCGACGAGGTCCCCGGCCCCGTCCCCGGTGATGTCACCGGTCCCGACGAGGGCAGTCATCGTGCCCCACCCTGCCCCCATCGTGACGCGAGAGTCGGAGAATCCCCCGCGCCCGTCGCCGACGTAGGCGTACAGGACACCGTTCGGGCCCCTCGCCACCAGGGCAGGCCGCCCGTCCTTGAGGTTGCCGATCATGGTGAGCAGCCCGAACGACGACCAGCCGTTCCCGATCCGCCGCGCCGCGCCGAATCCTCCCGATCCGTTCGACGGATAGAGCCAGAGGGATCCGTCGGCGGAACTCCGAGCCAGGAGGTCCGGCCGGCCGTCGCCGTTCCAGTCGTGCCCGCCACCCACCAGGAGGTCGAACCCGTTCCACCCGTTCCCGATCCGCGTCGCCGCGCCGAACCCGCCGGCCGACGTGCCCGCTCTCAACCAGAGGATCCCGGCGGTGTCCTTGACCATGAGGTCGGGGATGGCGTCACCGTTCCAGTCCCCGGGAGCGATCGTCCGTGCCCCCGACCATCCCGAGCTCACGACCCGGTTCGTCCCGAACCCTGCCGACCCGGCAGTTGCGATCGAGACGCTCTGGGGTGTCCTGAGCAGCAGGTCGCTGCCCGCCACGCCGTTGAGGTCCCGCGACAGACTTCTGTCCTTCAGCTGCCCCTGCCACGCCGTCGCCGACTGCCGGAGCTCGGCGAGGCGTGGATAGATGTACCGTCCTGGGCAGGCCGTCTGACCGACGTCACGGTGCCCGAGAACCGTCGGGCGTACCGCTCCGTTCAGGACGAACGTGGCGTTGGGGCGCACCCCGTGCAACCCCAGCTTCCACGCGAGGAGCTGTGCCACCGCGTTCATCGACTCGCCTGAAGCCCCGGTGACGTCGTAGTTCCCCATCACGGAGACACCGAAGGTCTGCGAGTTCACACCTGCTGCGTGCGCTCCGACGATCGCCCGGTCTATCCCCCCGGCCCGCCCCTCCCAGATACGTCCGAACCGATCGACCAGGAAGTTGTAGCCGATGTCCGGCCACCCCCTCGAGAGGACGTGGTACGAGTAGATCCCGCGGATGATCGCCGGGACGTCCGCAGCGGCATACCCGTTGTTCCCTGCGGTGTGGTGGACGACTGCCCCCTTCACCTGCCCGACGACCGGCGGGTTCTGCACCAACGACTCGTCAGCGCCCCACTGGGCCCGTGAGTACACCTGGGGCTGCACACCCGACGCCGCCGCGGAGAGCTCCTGGGCCTGGGGGGAGAAGAGGACCGCCGTGCTCGTCTCTCGTCCCATGTCTGAAGCCCTCGACCGTGATGCGAAGTCGTCGCCCGCGCCGAACGAGGTCTGCGCGACCTCGGCCGCTCCCGCAGAGGCAGGGCTGCTCACCGTCTCGCCCGGATCGATCACGACGAGCCTCGCGCCGGTCGGCAGGGCCCCTCCAGGGCTTCGCAGCGCCACCTGGATCTCGTCGACCCGCCCGACCACCCACGGGTCGGTACCGTCCCGCAGCTCCCGGACGTCGTCGGCCGTCTCCTCCGCGCCCGCGGAGGCCTCCTCGGTCTCGACCTCGACCTGCTGCCACTCGGACCACGCGTCGTGCGTGCGCGTACGGACCTCCACCTCGGTCCCCGCCGCGCCGCTCCCGGCGTCCCACGTCACTCCGAGGAGAGCGAATCCGGAGCTCGTCGCGCTAGCGGTCAACAACGACTCGTCCGGGGACGGCGGCTCACTGGGATCGGCCGAGCGCGCACCCGGATCGGTGTCGGGCGCGGTGCTTCCCGGCTCGTCGGGGGGCTCTTGCAGCTCGGCGGCGAACGGTGCTGGACCGTCCTCCACCACGTCTGTGGCCGCCTCCTCTCCGAGGACGACCTCGTTCACGTCGGGCTCGACCGGCTCGACGACCGAGCCGACGGCTGCGCCCGCCGACGAGGCGGTCGGACCGGATACCGCGGCTGGTGCCATGGCCGTCGCCGTCGTCGGCACCCAGGGGATCACGAGCAGGAGGGCAAGTCCTGCAGCGAGCCGAGCGCTGGTGCGACGCACAGATTTCATGGCATACCCCTCGCGGTCCGATGTGGCCCCACGCCTCCGGACCTGTCAGGTCGAGGGCGTTCAGGCACGGTTCGGCCAGTATTGCACCGGCTCTCCGGACCGGCAGGGGCAGCGCCTCGAGCCTCCGGGTACGACGCGGGGCACCAGGCGGCTGCCTGGTGCCCCGCGTCCTGCCCGAACGAGCGCCGTTCAGAGCTCGACGGTCAGTCCTGTCGCTGCCGACTGCAGGACCGCCTCCGCGACCTGGAGGGTGCGCAGCCCTTCTTCCATGGTGACGATGTCGTTGCTCAGGCCGAGCACCGCGTCGCGGAACGCCTCGTGCTCGACACGGAGCGGCTCTCGCTTGGCCAGCGCGTAGCGCACGATGTCGCCCTCCGACACGCCACGGAACGCCGTGATCGACTCCCACTCCGTCGGGATCACACCGTTCGCGTAGAACGTCAGGTCAGCGCTCGCGGTGTCGGCAACGAAGGCACCGCGCTCACCGGTGACGGTCGTCGTGCGCTCCTTCATGGGCGAGAGCCAGTTCACGACGTGGTTGACGATCACACCGTTGGCGAGCCGACCCGAGGCGAAGACCATGTCCTCGTGCGGACGCCCACTCCTGTGCGCCACCTGCGCGGCGACGGTGCGGTACTCGCTCTGCGCCACCCATGCCGTGAGATCGATGTCGTGCGTACCGAGGTCCTTGACGACGCCGACGTCGGCGATCCGCACAGGGAACGGCCCCTGCCGTCGGGTGGCGATCTGGTAGACCTCGCCCAGCTCCCCGGCCTCCATCCGTCGCCGCATCTCCTGGAGCGCCGGGTTGAAGCGCTCGATGTGCCCGACGCACCCTACGAGGCCCGCGACCTTGAACGCGTCTGCGACCCGCCGACCTGCCTCCGAGTTCTCGGCGATCGGCTTCTCGACCATCGCGTGCACGCCGGCGGCGGCCAGAGCGAGCCCGACCTCCTCGTGGAACTTCGTCGGCACTGCGACGACGGCCATGTCTATCCCGGCGGCGATGAGCGCCTCGACGTCGGGCAGGACCGGCAGGCCCCCCGCCACACCGAACGGGTCTCCGCCCGGGTCTGCCACGGCCACCAGGTCGACCCCGGAGATCTCCCGGAGGACCCTGGCGTGATGGCGGCCCATCGCTCCGAGGCCGATCAGGCCGGCACGCAGGTCAGCCATCAGGCACCTGCCTTGACGACACTGTTCACGCCGGTGACGATGCGGTCGAGGTCCTCGTCGCTGAGCGACGGGTGCACCGGGAGGGAGATGACCTGCGCCGCAGCGAGCTCCGTCTGCGGCAGGTCAAGGCCGGGGGCGAAGTGCTCCAGGCTGGCAAGCCGGTGGTTGGGGATCGGGTAGTAGACACCGGAACCGACTCCGTGCTCTTCCCGCAGCGCGGTGACGACACGGTCGCGGTCCTCGGCGACACGAATCGTGTACTGGTGATACACGTGCACCGCGCCTTCAGCGACCACCGGGGTGACGACACCCTCGAGGTGGGTCGAGAGGTACTCGGCGTTGCGCTGTCGATCGGCCGTCCAGCCACCGACCTTGGTCAGCTGCACTCGTCCGATCGCCGCGTGCACGTCGGTCATCCGAGCGTTGAACCCGACGACCTCGTTCGCGTACTGCTTCTCCATCCCCTGGTTCCGGAGCAGACGGACGTTACGTACCATCTCGTCGGAGCCGCACGACACCATGCCGCCTTCACCCGACGTCATGTTCTTCGTGGGGTACAGGCTGAACATCCCGAAGGTGCCGAACGAACCGACCGGCCGCCCGTCCAGGGATGCGCCGTGCGCCTGGGCGGCGTCCTCGAAGAGGAGGAGACCATGCTCCTCGGCGATCTTTGCCAGTGCACCCATGTCAGCGGGGTGTCCATAGAGGTGCACGGGCATGATGGCCTTGGTGCGCTCGGTGATCGCGGCGCGGACCGACTCGGGCGAGAGGCAGAAGTGGACCGGCTCGATGTCCGCGAAGACCGGGGTCGCCCCCGTGAGCGCCACCGAGTTGGCCGTGGCCGCGAACGTGAACGACGGCACGATGACCTCGTCCCCCGGACCGATGCCCGCAGCCAGCAGACCGAGATGCAGCCCGGAGGTCCCGGAGTTCACCGCGACGCACGACCGCCCTCCGACGAGGACCTCGCCGAACTCCGTCTCGAAGGCGGCGACCTCCGGCCCCTGGGCGATCATGCCGCTCCGGAGGACCCGGTCGACGGCAGCGCGCTCGTCGTCCCCGACGATCGGCTTGGCGGCGGGAATCAATGTCTGGCTCATTCTGCGGCAACCTCTCTGATGGAGCTCTCGTGCTCCTCGTAGCGCACGCCGGTCTCTGGGCACACCCAGTGCGCCCCGTCCTTCTCGAGAGGACGACCGGCTCGACCGACCCAGCCCACCTGACGCGCCGGAACTCCGACGACGATCGCGTGGGCAGGGACGTCCTTGGTGACGACGGCACCGGCGGCGACGGTCGACCACGCGCCGATCGTCACGGGGGCGACGCACACGGCCCGGGCCCCGATCGAGGCTCCGTCGCCGATCGTCACCCCCTGCGCGTGCCAGTCGTCGGCGCTCTTGAGCGAGCCATCAGGGTTGACCGCGCGCGGGTAGGTGTCGTTGGTGAGAACTACGGCCGGTCCGACGAAGACCCCGTCTCCGAGAGACGCGGGCTCGTAGACGAGGGCGTAGTTCTGGATCTTGCAGTTCTTCCCCACCTGCACGCCGGTCCCGATGTAGGCGCCGCGCCCCACGACGCAGCGCTCACCGAGCGACACGCCCTCACGCACCTGTGCGAGATGCCAGACCTGGCTTCCGTCTCCGATCACCGCGTCGTCTGCGACGTCGGCAGTCGGGGCAATACGAGCACCCATGAGTTACGGTCTCCCTCGCCGTCCGTGGTTACGGGAACACTCTAGACCGGTGCACGGGACTAGCCTGACCGCGTCGGACCGGGCGCCGCACGACGTTCGCTGGCCCCGAGCCCCACCTCCAGACTGCAAGAATGTCCACATGGATCTGCCCTCGGCCTCCGGCGACGCCCCCGGAGCCACTCTCCCCTCCGCACCGTTCGACGACACCTGGCTCGTCGTCCCCCTCTACAACGAGGGCCGCGTCGTCGGGGACGTGATGCGCACCGCGCTCAGGACCTTCCCGCACATCGTCTGCGTCGACGACGGGAGCACCGACGACTCGGCGGCGCAGGCCCAGGCCGCCGGAGCCACGGTGCTCCGTCACGCCGTGAACCTGGGTCAAGGTGCCGCGCTCCAGACCGGGCTCGAGTACGCCCGCACCCGTCCGGGCGCGAAGTACCTCGTGACGTTCGACGCCGACGGGCAGCACCAGGTCGACGACGTCGTCGCGATGGTCGAGCTCGCGCGGACCGAAGGTCTTGCGATCGTGTTCGGGTCCCGTTTCCTGGACGACCGCACCCACCCCGGTCTGTTGAAGCGCGTGGTCCTGCGTACCGCGGTCTGGTTCACCAACAGGAGCACCGGACTCCGCCTCACCGATGCGCACAACGGCCTGAGGGTCCTGCGGGTGGACGCTGCGCGAGCGGTCGACCTCCGGCAGGACCGCATGGCTCACGCGAGCGAGATCGTCCACCAACTGGGTCGTACCGGCCTGCCGTGGCGGGAGCACCCGGTCCACGTCCTCTACACCGACTACTCGCGGGGCAAGGGCCAGTCGCTCTGGAACTCCGTCAACATCCTCGTCGACCTGGTCTTCAAGTAGACCGGAAGGACCGTCATGCTGATTCAGGCCATCCTCCTCGCCGCGATCGCGGTCGTCGCCGTCATGCTCACCAGGTCGACGGCAGACGCCCGCCACCAGGCCATCAGGCGCCTGCTCCTCGCCGCGTTCGTGGTGTCCGCCGTGGCAGCGATCATCTTCCCGCAGGGACTCTCGTACGTCGCCAACCTCATCGGGGTCGGACGTGGCACCGACCTGCTCCTCTACGCCCTGGTCATCGCGTTCGTCAGCTACATCGCCACGAACCACCGCCGGGCGCACCAGCTGTCTCGGAAGATCACTCTGCTGACCCGCGAGCTGAGCCTCGCCGAGGCGCGGATCGAGTCCTCGACCCCCACCCGAGAGGCCCCCGACGCCGAGCAGTCCTGATCTGCACAAGTCCTCCACCCGAAGCGCTCCCAGCGCTCTCAGCCGTCTCGACGCACGGCAATAGGCTCTACTCCCGTGACGACTTTCCTGCTCCCCTCGCGCTCCACCGGCCTCGCCTTCGGCACGTCGGGTGCTCGAAGTGGCACCATCACCTTCATGTCGGTCGTCACCGCCCTCGTCCTGGACGCAGCTCCGCACCGGTTCGCCCGTCTGCCCGACGGCGCCTCGTCGGTCGGCGGCTGAGGTCACCGATGTCGCACGAAGAGTCGCAGTCGGGACGCACACGGCCCCCCAGCTTCACGCCACAGTCGGGACGGGCCGCCCGGCCACCGAGCGCCAACGACGCCATCGCCGTGGGATCGGACGGGTCTCGGACGGGCGCCCTGCACCCCCAGGAGCCCCTCTCGCCAGACGTCCCCCTCTCGGCCGAACCGCGCATCAAGCGACAGTCGTCGCGCAGCGCGTCGTCACCCCAGTCCCGCCCCGGGACACCTCCGTCCGCAATCCCTCCCCGGCCCGTCGGTGCGCGTGCCCCACGATCCGACGACGGCGCGCCGCCCAGCACCCCGGTCGCGCGGCGCGCGGCATCCGGCGCCGAGGCACCTCCCTCGGTCGCGCCGGCTGCGGGGCGCCAACCCCGCCCTGTGAGCCCCCCCGCTCGTCCGACCGGTAGCCCGGCCCCGGATCAGGGGCGACCCGCGCCCTCTCCCGGCCACCCCGGTTCGATCCGGCCCGCAGCCACGAACCGCACAGCTACGGGCTCACCAGGCTCCCGTCCGCGTCCTGCCCCGGCGTCCGGTGGTCAGGGTGCGGCGCGCCCACCGATCACCCGCTCGGCACCCACCCGCCCTCGGCTCGACGCCCCGTCGACGCGTGGCGGGTCCGGTTTCCGGCTCCGCAAGGGACGTCTCGCCGCCGTCGTCGGCGTCTTCGCCCTCGTGCTCCTCCTGGCCTGGCCGATCGGACTGCTCGTGTGGGCGAACGGGAAGATCCAGCATGTCGAGGCCCTGTCCGGGGCCGCAGGCACTCCGGGCGAGACCTACCTCCTCGCGGGTTCCGACGCCCGTGGTGAGGGAATCAGCGAGGACGGCACGGAGGGCGCTCGCACCGACACGATCATGCTGCTCCACAAGCCCGGCAGCGGTCCGGCATCGCTCATCAGCCTGCCCCGTGACACCTACGCGGAGATCCCCGGCAAGGGCGCCTCGAAGCTCAACGCGGCGTACTCGTGGGGCGGGGCACCGCTTCTCGTCCAGACGGTCGAGCAGCTGACCGGGCTGACGGTCGACCACTACATCGAGATCGGCTTCGGCGGCGTCGAAGGCATCGTGGACGCGGTCGGGGGCGTCGAGCTGTGCCTCGACTACGACGTGAACGACGCCCGGAGCGAGCTCGTCTGGACTGCCGGGTGCCACCCGGCAGACGGTCACACGGCTCTTGCGTTCTCGCGGATGCGCTACTCCGACCCCCAGGGGGACATCGGCCGCGCCGAGCGCCAACGGCAGGTCATCGGAGCCGTCAGCCAGAAGGCCGCGGACAAGAGTCTCCTGTTCAAGCCCGGGACACAGGTCTCGCTGATCGACGCCGGTCTCGCCTCGCTCGTGGTCGACGAGAAGACCGGCATCATCGACCTCGGCAAGATGGCACTCGCGTTCCGCGAGGCCAACGGACCGGAAGGGATCACGGGGACCCCGCCCATCTCCAACCCCGACTACCGTCCGGGCGGAGCCGGGTCCACGGTCCAGCTCGATCCGGAGCTCAGCCCCGCGTTCTGGACCGACGTCCGTGACGGCAAGCTGCCCGCGGGTACCGTCGGTGGACTCCCTCGGTAGAGCGGCTCCGCGCGCACGCTCGCCCCGGGCCCCTACTCGGCGTCGACGGTGAAGGTCTCGGGACCAGCCTGCTGCTGGTCGATCGTCACCTCGAACGCGTCGGCCGGCAGGCCGTCGACCGGTATCCGCACGACGGACCACACCAGGTCAGCCGTGCACTCGGCCGTCTCGCCGGCGCGCCCGGCCCCCTCGACGGGCTTCGTGACGTCGGCGTCCACCGACAGGTGCCGGGAATCCAGCCACACGACCTTCGACGGGAGGGTGAGGCAGGACGAGCTTGCTCCCCGTGCGACGAGCAGCGCGTGGTCCACCTCGGCCGAGCGCCCGACGACGACCATGCGGCCGTAGACGATCTCGGCACCGCCCAGCCTCTCCGACGCCACCTCGCCGTCCACGCTGCCGGCGGGGACGAGCTCCGCCTGGCCCACGTCCCCGGACAGGACCACCTGGCCGGGCACCGCCGTGCCTGAGGCATCGGTGCCGGTCGAGGCGCACCCGGCGAGGACGATCAGCGCGACCGCTCCCAGCACGAGGCGGAGCGTCGCCCGGTCGACACGGCCGTCGGCAGGCTCTCCCCAGAGGCTCATACCCAACCTGTGTGCCGACGCCGCGCGTCCTTGCAGGGGTAGCGACTAGATTCCGAACCCCGTCCGGCGCTCCCCGGCGACCGAGGCACGCAGCGCGGCGCCCTTGGCGTGCGCCTGCTCGCTGAGCCCCTCCTGGAAGGCGACCATCTTCTCGCGCAGGCGCGCTGCGTCGTCGTCCACGCCCGAGGCCAGGATGCGCGCAGCGAGCAGGCCCGCGTTGCGCGCGCCCCCGATCGAGACGGTCGCGACGGGCACACCCGCGGGCATCTGGACGATCGACAGGAGCGAGTCCATGCCGTCGAGGTAGCGCAGGGGCACGGGGACCCCGATGACCGGCAGGGGCGTCACGGCCGCGAGCATGCCGGGTAGGTGTGCTGCTCCCCCGGCGCCCGCGATGACGACACGCAGGCCGCGCTCGGCAGCGCTGCGACCGTAGTCGATCATCTCGGTGGGCATGCGGTGGGCCGAGACGACGTCGACCTCGATGGCCACGCCGAACTCGCGCAGCGCGTTCGCGGCCTCCTGCATGACGGGCCAGTCGGAGTCGGAACCCATCACGATCCCCACGATGGGGCTGTCGGGCGTGGCGCTCGTGCCTGTCACTGTGTTCTCGGTCATGTCTCAGGCCTTCGTCTCGTCGGTGGTGGGGTCCGTGGGGAGGGTCTCGCCGCGCAGCAGCGCGGCGGCGCCCAGCGCCCGACGGCGGACCTCGACCAGGTCATGGCCGCTCACGTTCACGTGGGCGAGCTTGCGGCCGGGGCGCACGTCCTTGCCGTACAGGTTGACGCGCGCGTCGGGGAACGCCCCCAGGACCGCGGGCAGGGCGTCCGTCAGCCGGGGCAGGCTCGACCCCAGCACGTTGGCCATGACGGTCCACGGGGCCGTGGGCGAGGTGTCGCCCAGCGGCAGGTCGAGGACGGCGCGCAGGTGCTGCTCGAACTGGCTCGTGACCGATCCGTCGATGGTCCAGTGTCCCGAATTGTGCGGGCGCATCGCGAGCTCGTTGACCAGGACGCGGCGCACCGGACAGCCGTCGCCCGTGCTGTCGAGCACCTCGAACATCTCGACCGCGAGCACGCCCGTCACGTCGACCCCCTCGGCGATCGCGACCGCGACGGTCCGGGCCTCCTCGGCCTCGGCCTCCGTGAGGTCGGGCGCGGGCGCGACGACCTCGGAGCACACGCCGTCGCGCTGGATCGACTCGACCACGGGCCAGGTGCGCACCTCGCCGCTCGGACGGCGGGCCACGAGGACCGCGAGCTCACGCGTGAAGGGGACCTTCTCCTCGACGAGGAGCTGCGGTCCGCCCGCGGCGGCCGCCGCGAGCCAGTCCGCGGCCTGGTCGGCCGACGACACGACGCGCACTCCCTTGCCGTCGTAGCCGCCGCGCGAGGTCTTGACCACGGCCTGCCCCCCGACCTCGGCGAGGAACTCGACGAGCCTCGCGTGGCCCGCCTCGGGGTCGACCGGCAGGGGCGCCCAGCGCGGGCACGGGGCCCCGAGCTCGGTGAGCCGCCGACGCATGACGATCTTGTCCTGCGCCTGGACCAGCGCGTGCGGCGCGGGGCGCACCGGGGTGCCGTGCGCGATGAGGTCGGCGAGCAGGTCGTTGGGCACGTGCTCGTGCTCGAACGTGAGGACGTCCGCGGGCGCCCGGCCGTCGGTCGGGGCGATGAGCTCTCGCACCGCGGCCTCGTCCCCGGCCGCGCCCACCGGGGCGTCGGTCACGACCTGGGCCGCCGACGACCCGGGGGCCTCGACGAGCACCCGCAGGTGCACCCCGAGCTCACCGGCCGCAGGGGCCATCATGCGGGCGAGCTGCCCGCCTCCGACAACGGCGATCACTGGTGCTGACACGTGTACCGAGGGTAGTCGCTCGGCACGGCTCCGGCCGACCCGTCCCAGCAATCGGTTGCTTCTGGCAATTGTTCCCAGGTCGACCGCGTACCCTGCCGACCATGTCCAGCCAGGTCGACGAGCTCGTGCTCGAACCCGCCGGGGCGTCCACCGTCCGTGAATCCGCCGTTCGCGGGCCGGTCGACGTCCGCCCTCGTGGGGCGCTGCGCCGTGCGCGCGTCGCCGCGCGGCTCCTCGAGCTCGGACGCTTCAGCTTCGTCGGGACGATCGCGTTCTTCGTCGACCTCGGCGTCTTCAACCTCCTGCGGTTCGGCCCCTGGGAGGCGCTCAGCTCGAGCCCCCTCGAGGCCAAGGCGTTCGCCGTCGTCGTGTCGACCCTGGTCTCGTGGCTCGGCAGCCGCTACTGGACGTTCTCCGACCGGCGCACCACGCAGCGCACGCGCGAGCTGGTCGGCTTCCTGCTCGTCAACGCCGTCGGCATGGCCATCTCGATCGGGTGCCTCGCCTTCTCGACGAGCGTCCTGGGCCTGACCTCGCCGCTCGCGGAGAACATCTCCGCGAACGTGGTCGGCCTGGCCCTGGCCAACGTCTTCCGCTACGTGAGCTACCGCAGGTTCGTCTTCACGGGAGCCTGACCGGGCCCGGCATCCCGCCGATCACCGGAGCGCCCGCACCTAGCGGGGCTCGACCTCGGGTCCACGACCACGCCGACGCCGCCGCCCGCCCCGCGCGGAGATCAGCGTCCCCGTCGGCAGGACGACCCGCGGGTCGAGCGTCCGCGGGACCCCCGCGAGGAAGAGCGCGAAGATCGGCGGACGGCGCTGCGCGAGCTCGAGCCTTCCTCCGTCGGCTGCGGCCAGGTCGCGCGCGAGCGCGAGACCCAGGCCCGTCCCCGCTCCTGAGGTCGCACCGCGCTCGAAGACCCGTGGCGCCATCTCGTCCGAGACGCCCTCGCCCTCGTCGCCGACCTCGACGGCGACCGCGCCGCTCGTCCCGCTGGGGCGGGCGCGGACGGTCGTGGTGCCTGCACCGTGCTTGAGCGAGTTCTCGATGAGCGTCGCGAGGACCTGGGCGAGCGCGCCCGGCGTCGCGAGGACCTGGTACCCCTCGGGCACGTCGATCACGAGCTCACGCCCGGCCTGGGCGAACGTCGGTACCCACTCCTCCTCCTGCTGCCGGACGACCTCGATGAGCCGCACGGCCTCGGTGGTCCCGCCCTGGGCCCGCCGCGACTGGGTCAGCAGGTCGTCGACCACCGTGACGAGCCGCTCGACCTGCTCGAGCGAGATCCGGGCCTCCTCCTGGACGGCAGGGTCGTCCGAGGCCATCGAGATCTCCTCGAGCCGCATGCTCAGCGCCGTCAACGGCGTGCGGAGCTGGTGCGAGGCGTCGGAGGCGAACTGCCGCTCGGCCGCGAGGCGGCCGGCCAGGCGGTCCGAGCTGCGTGCGAGCTCGGCTGCGACGAGGTCGATCTCCTCGACCCCGGAGGGTTCGAGCCGCGGGCGCACCTGCCCCGACCCGAGCTGCTCGGCCGACGCCGCGAGGTAGACGAGCGGCGCGGAGAGCCGGTTCGCCTGCCACACGGCCATGGCGATCCCGGCCGCGAACGCCACGACCGAGGCCGCCACGACGAGCAGGACGATCTGGGCGGCCTTCCAGTAGCTCTCGGCGAACGACGTGCTGAGCGCGACCGTCGCGTTCTGGTCCGTCCGGTCCGCCGCCTCGTTGGCTCGCCCCGTGACGACCTCGCCCGCGGTCATCTGCTCGCCGTCCGGGAGGTTCACGAACACGTACGCGGGCAGCTCCCCCGGTCGCCCCACGGACGCGTTGTCGAGGACCGACTGCGGGATGGGCTCGTTCTGCGCGAGCCTGTTGTCGATGTTCCGCGCCAGGGTGTCGACGCGGCCCTGGAGCTGGTCCATCTCGTTGGCCAGGACGAACTGCGCCCCGAGGAACGCGAGCGGAAAACCGAGCAGGAGCACGGCGACGGCGACGGCCGCGACCGTCGCCTGCAGAACGCGTCGACGCACGCTTCCCCGACCTTTCGCTCAGCCCCGTCGGGGGATCAGCCCTCGCCGGTCTCGAAGCGGAAGCCGAGGCCTCGCACCGTGGAGACGTAGCGCGGCGAGTTGGCGTCGTCCCCGAGCTTGCGGCGCAGCCAGGACACGTGCATGTCCAGGGTCTTGGTGGAGCCCACGGGCTCCGAGCCCCACACGTCTCGCATGAGGGTGTCACGCACCACGACGGACCCCGCGCTCGCGATGAGGACGCGCAGGAGCTCGAACTCCTTGGTCGTCAGGTGCAGCTCGCGGTCGCCCTGGAAGGCGCGGTGCGCAGCGACGTCTATACGGACGTCCTGGGCGACCAGCTCTTCCTCGTCGGTCGGGTCGCCGTGCGTACGACGCAGCAGCGCCCGGACGCGGGCGAGCAGCTCGGCGAGGCGGAAGGGCTTGGTCACGTAGTCGTCGGCGCCGGCATCGAGGCCGACCACCAGGTCGACCTCGTCGGCACGCGCGGTGAGGACCAGGACCGGTGTCGTCAGACCCTTGTTGCGGATCTCACGTGCGACGTCCAGGCCGTCCATGTCCGGGAGGCCCAGATCGAGGACCACGATGTCGACACCGCTCGCGGCGTCGATCGCTCCTTGACCAGTTCCATGCACGACCACGTTGTAACCCTCACGCGTCAGCGCACGCGCCAAAGGTTCGGCAATCGCCGGGTCGTCCTCCGCTAGCAGTACGTGGGTCATTCGATCATGCTAGGGCATTCGCAGAACTTTGGCGTTATCCATCAGGCCCCGTGGGACGCTCGTGACGCACCTGATGGACACGCTGCAGCCGGGGTTCCGCTCTGCCCGGGTCTGTCCCGGTCCGCGCCGTCCGGCAGGACCCGCGCCCGCCGGTTCCCCACGGCAGGATCTCGTGCGCCGCCCCTCGTCCTGGCCGCCCGCCGACTGCGGGTCCCCCCACGGTCGCGCGTCGCGTCCGTCCCCGGGAGGACGTGTCGTCCCGGTCCCGCCACCTACCCTGGCAGTCATGGGTTGGTACGAGAACATGGGCAAGTGGTGGGAGCGGCACCGGTTCGCGGTCGACCTCACGAGCACGGCCGTCATCGCGCTCGTCTTCATCCCGTTCGCGCTCGCGTACGGGACGAGCGTCACGGGCGGGTCGACGCTCTCGACGCTGTTCACGATCGGCATGCTGGCCCCGCTCCCCTGGCGACGGGTCCGCCCCGTCGCCTCGGCCGTCACGGTCTACGCGGTCGCGCTCGTCCACCTGCTCGTCGGGATCGTCTTCCTGCCGTCCGACTTCCTCCTGCTGATCTCGCTGTTCTCGGTGACGGTCTACGGCCCTCGCTGGGCCCACCGCACCGCGATGATCTCCTCGGCGGCCGGCTCGCTCGTGCTCGGGCTGAGGCTCGCCGTCAACGCGAGCAGCACGGCCGAGGCCGCGGGGGTGCTCGTCTTCACGGCGATGTTCACCACGATGATGTTCCTCGCGGTCTGGGCCTTCGGTCTGGTGCGCCGCTCACGGCGCGAGACCATCAACGCCCTGGTCGACCGTGCCGAACGCCTCGAGGTCGAGCGCGACCAGCAGGCGCAGATCGCGACGGCCGCCGAGCGCTCGCGCATCGCGCGCGAGATGCACGACATCGTGGCCCACTCGCTGTCGGTCATCATCGCCCAGGCCGACGGCGGCCGGTACGCAGGAGCCGCCGACCCCGCCGCGGCCACGCGTGCGCTGGCCACGGTCTCGGACACCGGTCGTGCGGCCCTCGCCGACATGCGCCGACTGCTGGGCGTCCTGCGCACCGACGACCGCGACGCGGTCGCGGGCTCGGGCCACCCCGCGCAGCTCACGCACGCCCCCGGGCTCAACAACCGTCCCCGGCAGGTCCTGGACGAGGCCCGGGCGACGGGCGCGGCGGCAGGCACGGCGACGAGCCAGACGACGGGCCCGCGCACGAGCAGCCCGACGACCGGCGCCGTGCCGACCGCCACCGGGTCCGTGCGGCGCGTCGAGCTCACGCCCCAGCCCGACTCGGCCGACCTCGAGTCGCTCGTCTCGCAGGTCCGCGACAGCGGCATGCGCATCTCGCTCGTCCGCATGGGCACCCCGCGCCCGCTGCCCCCGGGCGCCGGTCTGACGGTCTACCGCGTGTGCCAGGAGGCGCTCACCAACATCCTCAAGCACGCGGGCCCCGACCCGACCGTCACGGTCGTCGTGACGTGGGGGGTCGACACGCTCCAGCTCGCGGTCGACGACGACGGCCGCGGGGCGTCCGCCGACGGCACGCACTCCCCCGGCTACGGCCTGCTCGGGATGCGCGAGCGCGCGGTGATCTTCGGCGGCGCGGTGACCACGGGTCCGCGACCCGGTGGCGGCTTCCGCGTCCGGTTCACCATGCCCATCCCCCGGCTCGACGGCGTCGCTCCCCCCGTCCCGGCGCCGCCCGCTCCGCCGTCGGGCAGGATGGGGCAGCAGACGTCCGGCACCCCCGCCCCCGCACCCGACGATCCCCAGGAACCATGACCTCCACCTTCTTCACTCCCGACCTCCCCGCGCAGGCCCCCATCCGGGTCGCGCTCGTCGACGACCAGCAGCTCGTGCGTGCCGGGTTCCGGATGGTCATCGACTCCCAGCCCGACCTCCAGGTCACGGTCGAGGCCGGCGACGGGCTCCAGGCCCTGCGGCTCCTCGCGGACCACCCGGTCGACGTCGTGCTCATGGACGTGCGCATGCCGCACCTCGACGGCCTCTCGGCCACGGCCCAGCTCACCGCCGCGGCGGCCGAGGGCCAGCACGTGCCCCGGGTCATCGTGCTCACGACGTTCGACCTCGACGAGTACGTCCTGGAGGCCATCCGGTCCGGGGCCAGCGGGTTCCTGCTCAAGGACGCCCCGCCCGAGGAGATGCTCGCCGCGATCCGCACCGTGCACTCGGGCGACGCGGTGATCGCCCCGTCCTCGACCCGCCGGCTCCTCGAGCACCTGGTCGTGGCCCTGCCCGCCGAGCAGCTCGTCGACACGGGGGCGCAGGAGCAGATCTCCTCGCTCACCGAGCGTGAGCGCGAGGTCCTCGTGCTCATGGCCCGAGGCCGGTCCAACACCGAGATCGCGAGCGACCTGTACGTCGCCGAGGCCACGGTCAAGACCCACGTCGGGCGCATCCTCGCCAAGCTCGGGGCGCGCGACCGCGTCCAGGCCGTGGTGACCGCGTACGAGACGGGACTCGTGCGCCCGGGCGCGTGACGCCGTCGGGCACCTGCAGGTAGGGGTTTCCCCCGGTCCGCGTACGACCACGGGATGACGTCCCGCGTCCCGAGGACCCGCCCCTCGCCGGACGCACGACCCCCGCACCGGCTCCTAGTGTCGTCATCAGGTGGGAACGAGGGCCTCGAGCCCTCTCCCGCACCCCCTCGGTCCCGGCCACGGGCGCCTCGCGCGCCCCGCCCGGGACCGACGCAGACCGACGACGAACTCTCCTGGAGCAGACGTGGACACCACCGTGTACCAGCCCATCCCCGGCAACGCCCCGGCGCAAGGCACGCCCGCCGTGCGCGCCCGGTCCCTGACCAAGCTGTACGGCAAGGGCGAGGCGACCGTGCGCGCCCTCGACGGCGTCGACGTGGACTTCGAGAAGGGCGCGTTCACCGCGATCATGGGCCCCTCGGGCTCCGGCAAGTCCACGCTCATGCACCTGCTCGCCGGGCTCGACACCGCCTCGAGCGGCCAGGGCTTCATCGGCGACACCGAGATCACGGCACTGGGCGACAACGAGCTGACCAGGCTGCGCCGCGACCGCGTCGGCTTCGTCTTCCAGTCGTTCAACCTGCTGCCCATGTTCACGGCAGAGCAGAACATCACGCTGCCGATCGAGCTCGCGGGACGCAAGGTCGACGCCGAGACCAAGGAGTGGCTCGCGACGCTCGTCCAGACCCTGGGCCTCGGCGCGCGCCTCACGCACCGCCCCAGCGAGCTCTCGGGCGGCCAGCAGCAGCGCGTGGCCATCGCCCGCGCGCTCATCGCCAAGCCTGAGGTCGTGTTCGCGGACGAGCCCACGGGCAACCTGGACTCGCGCTCGGGCGCCGAGGTCCTGAGCTTCCTGCGCCGCTCGGTGCGCGAGCTCGGCCGGACCATCATCATGGTCACGCACGACCCCACGGCTGCCGCCTACGCGGACCGTGTCATCCTCATCGCCGACGGGCGCATCGCGGGAGACATCGACAACCCGACGCCCGAGTCGGTCCTCGCCGGGCTCGACGCGCTGCGCACGCTCGAGAGCGACCCCGCGGACGCCCTCGCCGGCACCACCGGTCCGACGGCGGTGCGCGCCTGATGGTCCGGCTCACGCTGGCGCAGATGCGCCGCAGCATCGGGCGGCTGAGCGCCGCCGGCATCGCGATCCTCATCGGGACCGCCTTCCTCACCGCGACCCTGCTCGCGGGAACCGTCATCAACCGCATCACGACCGACTCGATCGCCGCGCAGTTCGCCGACTCCGACCTCGTGGTCGCGAACGGTGCCGGCATCGACGAGGCCGGGCTCGAGGAGATCCGTGGGACGGAGGGCGTCGAGGCCGCCGACCCGCAGGTCATGCGCGCCTTCGAGCTCGTCTCGGGGAGCAAGCGCACCTACCAGGTGGTCGTCCCGACCGCCTCGGACCCGCGCTTCGAGGCCCAGGAGGTCGTCGAGGGCGCGATGCCCGCACGCTCGGGCGAGATCGCGCTGCCGTCCGACGTCGCCGAGCGGTTCGGGCTCGCGCTCGGCGACACCGTGACGGTCGTACGCTCGGTGTGGACGCCGAGCGCCGAGGGCGCAGCGCCCGAGGCGGGTGCACCCACCGAGGAGGGAGCGCTGCCGCAGGACGCCGCGTCGGCTGACGGGGGCGGCGACGCCGCCCCCGCCGACGAGCCCGCCCCCGACGAGGAGGCGCCCGCCGGCACCTTCGTGGACACCAACGAGAAGCTGACCCTCGTCGGGACCCTCGACGACCCCATGGGCGCCTACGCCCAGGTGGGCGGCGCAGGTGTCCTGTCGGACGAGGACCTGACCGCCTGGGAGGCCGAGAGCTTCGTCCCGGGCGACTCGGCGACCTCGTACAACGCGGTCCTGGTCGCCCTGGCGCCCGGGACCGACCTCGAGGCCGTCCGGTCGACCGTCACGGGCTCGCTCGGGGGAGACACCAAGGTCTGGACAAGTGCCGAGTACGCCAAGGACCAGGCCGCCCAGATGACGGGCGGCGAGGACGTCTTCACCTACGTGATCCTCACGTTCGCGGCGATCGCGCTGCTCGTGGCGGCCCTCGTCATCGCGAACACCTTCCAGGTGCTCGTGGCCCAGCGCACCCGGACGCTCGCGCTCCTGCGCTGCGTCGGCGCCGACCGCAAGCAGCTGGCGCGCTCGGTCCTGCTCGAGGCCGTCATCCTGGGCCTGGTCGCCTCGGTCGCCGGCATCCTGTTCGGCATCGGGCTCGTCCAGCTCGCGCTGACCGTCGCGGGCAGCATGGACCTCGGCATCCCGCTGCCCTCGGTCGTCCAGGTGACGGCCGTCGCGGTCCTGGTCCCCCTGCTCGTCGGGACCGTCGTGACGCTCGTCGCGTCGTTCTCGCCGGCGCGCGCCGCGACCCGGGTCGCCCCGCTCGCCGCGCTGCGTCCCTCCGACGCACCGACCCTCTCGTCGGGCGCAGGACGCGTCCGCCTCGCGATCTCGTCGATCCTCGTCGTCGGCGGTGCGGGCCTCCTGGTCCTGGGGGTCCTCCTGGGACAGCAGGGCAGCGCGGAGGCCGGTCTGCTCGCCGCGACCGCAGGTGGCGCGGCCTCGTTCGTGGGCGTCCTCGTGGGAGCGATCTTCTGGCTCCCGAAGGTCGTGAGCCTCGTGGGCAAGGTCCTCACGGGCTCGGGCAGCACGGCGAAGCTCGCGGCGGCGAACACGCTGCGCAACCCGCGCCGCACGGCCGCGACGAGCACCGCGCTCCTCATCGGCGTGACGCTCGTGGCCATGATGTCGACCGGGGCCGTGAGCGCCCGGATGAGCATGAACAACGAGCTCGACGGCCGCTACCCCGTGGACGTCTCGCTCGCGACCGACGGCTACGACGAGTACGGCGGCAACCAGCCCGTCGAGCTCCCGCAGTCGACGATCGCCACGGCCGAGAAGGTCGACGGCGTCGAGTCCGTCGTCCCGCTGACCGCGACGTCCGTCACGGTCCCGCTCGACGGCAACGACATCACGTTCCTCGCACGCGGCGTCGACCCCGGTGCGGCGACCGCGCTCTCGCGCGACAAGAAGGCGGTCGAGGGCCTGGCCCCCGGCACGGTCGTCGTCCCGGCAGGGGTCGCCGAGAGCTGGGACATCTCGACGGGCGACCAGCTCGTCCTGACCGCCGCACCGCTCCCCGAGGACGCGAACCCCGAGGGCACGCCCGCGACCCTCGAGGCCCTCGTGACCCCGATGGGTGGACGTGCGCTGCTCGTCACGCCGCAGACGCTCGAGGGCGTCGCGACGGGCGCGCCGGTCACGACCGCGTGGGTCGGTCTGGCCGACGTCAACGACGCCGCGTCCGTGGTGCCCGCGCTCCAGGACGCGCTCGCCGACAGCGACCTCCCGATCGACGTCACGGGCGCAGCGGTCGAGCGAGCGATGTACCAGAAGGTCGTCGACACGATCCTCGGCGTCATCGTCGGTCTCCTCGCGGTCGCGGTCGTCATCGCCCTCATCGGCGTCGCGAACACGCTCTCGCTCTCGGTCATCGAGCGCCGCCGTGAGTCCGCGACCCTGCGGGCCATCGGCCTGAGCCGGTCCCAGCTGCGCTGGATGCTCGCGATCGAGGGCATGCTCATCGCGGGGGTCGGTGCCGTGCTCGGCATCCTGCTGGGCATCCTGTACGGCTGGGCCGGCGCGTCCGCGGCCCTGGCCGTGATGGGCGACGTGACGCTCGCCGTGCCGTGGCGCGACGTCGCCCTGGTCCTGGTCGTGGCCCTCGTCGCCGGACTCCTGGCGTCGGTGATCCCCGGCCGCTCGGCCGCCCGCACCTCCCCGGTGGAGGCGCTCGCGGTCGACTGACCCGCGGCAAGGCTCGACGCCCGACGGTGCGCCTGTGGACGACCCCCTCGTCCACAGGCGCGCCGTCGTCGTCTGCGGGGGCGTCCGCCCGAGCGCCAGGATCGGCTCGTGCGCATGACCCTCCATCCCGGCCTCGACGTCCTGCTCGAGCCCGGCGCCCGCCTGGGCGACCTCCGGGCCGACCTCGCGCGCCTCGCGCGCCGGCCCGAGCTGCTCGTCTCGCCGCTCGCGGTCGACGGGGTGCTCGTGCACGACGACCACCTCGTCGGCACCCGGCCGTTGCTCCCGGGGGCGACGCTGCGCGCACTTCCACCGGGGTCGGGTCCGTCCGCGAGCGCCGGGGCGCAGGACCCGGAGGCCGAGGCGCTGCGGACGCCCTGGCACGTCGCGGTCCTGTCGGGTCCGGGAAGCGGCGGGCTGCACGCCCTGCACGAGGGCTCGAGGCTCGTGCTGGCCACCTCGGGGGCCGGTGGGGCGACGGTCGTCGTGACGCTCGCGGCGCGGCGCGGCGCGGCGTTCCCGTGGACCCGGCGGACCGGGCGGCGCCCGCGGGTCCGGGCCGCGGTCCGGGTCTCGGTCCGGGGCGCCCGCGTCACGTGGGAGTCCCCCGGCGTGCGTCCACGCCGGGTGCGGGGCCCTCGGTTCCGGCCCTGGCCCCCGGGCAGGGTCCTGCTCGTGGGCGCCGCGGTCCACGACCTGCGCCCGCGTCCCCGTCTCGAGGAGTGGGCCGTCACGAGCGCGCTGCCCCTCCCCGCCCCGGCGCCGGCCGTCGGTCCAGGCCTCAGCGGTCAGTCGATCGCCATGGCGCTCACCCCCGCGGTCGGCTCGCTCGCGCTCGCGGCCACGCTGCGTCAGCCCGTGCTCGCGCTCCTGGCCCTGCTCGGTCCGCTCATGCTCGTGGTCCCGCTCCTCGTCGCTGCCCGACGACGTCGCTCACCCGGGCAGGACGGGTCCGGCCCTGCTGCCGGTCGGGTCGGGCGACCGGTGCCGGGCGTCAGCACGGGCCCCCGGCGCTCCCCCGGTGGGGGTGCGGACGCCGGGCGACCGGTCGCGCCGCGAACTAGTACGGACCCTGTCGGCATGCCCTCCCTCGCCGGCGCGCAACGGGGCACGGGTGCGGGCAGAGACGTGGGCCCGGACCGCGTCCCCGGGCCGGCGACCGAGGCCGCCGACTGCGGGCCGCCGGTCCCGAGCCCGGCAGACCTCATGACCGCCGTGATCGCGGTCCACCGCGCCGCTCCCGACCCGTCGCGCGCGCAGGGTGCCGCTCCGGCGACGAGTCTCGGTCCAGCCCCCGGGACCGGCACGCCTACCGGGCCACCCCGCGCCCCGGGGGCACGGCTCCCCGACGGGTGCGTGGCCGTCGTCGGGCAGCGGGCCGACCGGCTCGCCGCGGCCCGCACGCTCCTCCTGGCCCAGGTCGCCTCGGGCGCGACGGTCGAGGCCGTGCACGCCGACGAGGACGCGCACGAGTGGGCGTGGTTGCGCTGGCTCCCCCGGGCCTCCCGGCGCCGGGACACCTCTCCGGGAGCCCCCACGACCGACCGCGCGCTGCTCGTCGACGACTCCCCTGCCCGGCGCGACGGCCGCCGGGACGGCGCCCAGGCCCTCGACCGGTGGTGGGCCGCCCGGGGCCCGCACGACCGGCTGATCCTGCTCACCCCGGACAAGATCACCGTGCCCGCCTGGTGCCGGACCGTGCTCGACGCCACGCACGGCAGGTGGCACCTCGCGGACGGCAGCGACGGGCCCGCCCCCTGGTTCGGTGTGACCGCCGGCTGGGCGGAGCGGTACGCCCGGCACCTCGCCGCGACGGCCCGGCTCGGGCGCTGGCCCGTCGGCGCGGGCACCCCGACCGCCTGGGAACCGTCCGACCCCGCCGCCTCCGGGCTTCCCGTCACGGTGTCCCTCGCGGCGCTCCTCGGGCTCACGGCTAACGAGGCAGCCGCCCCCGTGGCCGACGTACCCCGCTCGCTCGCGACCCACGTCGCGCTCCGGTGGGAGGCGTCCGCCCAGAACGCGTCGACCACCCCAGGTCTCCCGGTCCCGCTCGGGCTCGACGCGTCCGGCCGACCGGTCCTGGTCGACGTCGTCCGGGACGGCCCGCACGCACTCGTCGCCGGAACCACGGGCGCAGGCAAGTCCGAGCTGCTCCAGTCGCTCGTCCTGGGCCTGGCCCTCACCACGTCCCCGCGCGACCTCGCGATCGCGCTCGTCGACTACAAGGGCGGCGCGAGCTTCGGCGGGTGCGTCGGGCTCCCGCACGTCGTGGGGCAGGTCACCGACCTCGAGCCCGGCCTCGCGGGCCGGGCGCTCGCCGGGCTGCGCGCCGAGCTTCGCCGCCGCGAGCACGTCGTCGCGGGCGCGGGAGCCACGTGCCTCGAGGACCTGCCGCCCGGCGCCCTGCCCCGCCTGCTCGTGGTCGTCGACGAGTTCCGGGCGCTCGCGGACGACCTGCCGGACTTCCTTCCCGGGCTCCTGCGCCTCGCATCCCAGGGGCGCTCGCTCGGGGTGCACCTCGTCCTGGCCACCCAGCGGCCCGCCGGCGCGGTCACCGCGGACATGCGCGCCAACATCTCGCTGCGGGTCGCGCTGCGGCAGGTCGACGCGGGCGACTCGCACGACGTGATCGACGCACCGCACGCCGCCCGGATACCGGTCGACCGCCCCGGGCGGGCCGTCCTGCGCCGCGGCGACGGTCCGCCCCTCGCGTTCCAGTGCGCCCATGCGGCCTCCCCAGCCCCACGGGGGACGGACACCGTGCGCCCCGCACCACGGTGGGGCGCGGCCCCCCTCCCCGTGCCTGCGCCGGAGCCGGACGCCCCCGACCTGGTGACGGTCCTCGTCGCGGCAGCCCGCGAGGCCGCGGCGACCGCGGCGCACACCCCTCACCCCGCGCCCTGGCTCCCGGGCCTGCCAAGGCGCGTGACGCCGTCGGACCTTCCCGGCGCGCGCACCTCCCCCGGCGACGCCTCCGAACGCCTGCCCCTGGCCCTCTCCGACCTGCCCGCCGAGCAGCGCCGAGGTGTCGTGACGTGGGACGTCGGCGAGGGGCACCTCGCCGTCGTCGGCCGACCGCGCTCAGGGCGTTCCACGGCGCTGCGGGCGCTCGCGGTCGCCGCCCTCGACCGGGGGTGGGACGTGCACGTGGTCGCCGAGGACCCCGCACTCACGGGGCCCGCCCTGCGGGAGCACGCAGGCTGCGGGACCGTCGTCGACCAGCACGACCCACGCCGCGTCGCCCGGCTCGTCGACCTCCTGCTCGCCCGGGCCGGGCGCCGCCCCACGCTCGTGGTGCTGGACGGGATCGAGGACCTGCGTGCCTCGCTCGGGCTCCTGGCCGGGGGCGCGGGGGCCGACCTCCTCGGCCGCCTCCTCGGCGACGGGGAGGCACGCGGCGTGCACGTCGCCCTCTCGGGGCAGACGCCGGGACTGGGCGGGCTCGCGCACCGCGTCGGGCCGCGGCTCGTGCTGACCTCGAGCGCGGTGCACGACGACGTCGCGCACGGCGTCCCCTCACGCCTCGCGGGGCGCGGCGGGCGAGCAGGGCGCGGCGTGTGGCTCGGGTCCGACGAGCCCGTCGAGTGCCAGGTCGTGGTCGACACCACGCCGCTCGCGCGGGACGCGTCCTCGGACGCGCCGGCCCACGACGACGGCAGGTCGGCCCCCCTTCGGCTCGCACCCCTTCCCCGCCTCCTGCTCCCGGCGGACCTCCCAGGACCGGGCGAAGACTCGCTGCGGGCCGTACCCGTCGGGATCGGCGGTGACGCCGCGGTACCGGTGTGCCTCGACGTGACCGCGGGTGGGCTCGTCGTCGGCCCGGGGGGCAGCGGGCGGAGCAGCGCGTTGCTCCTCGTGCTCGGGTACGCGCTGCCGACGGGCCGGGTGCGGGCCGTGCTCTCGCGCGACCCGCGTCTCGCGGAGCTCGTGACCACCGCTGCGTGCGCGGGCGACCTCGTGGTCACGAGCACCTTCTCCCCGTTCGAGGCAGCCACGGCGCTGAACCTGCTCGCCGCCACACCCCCGGCCCCGGGGGACGTCGTGGTCGTCGACGACCTCGAAGTCCTCCAGCAGGCGTGCCCGCTCGAGGTCGAGGTCCTCACGGGACTCGTCCGGACGGGAGTCGTGCTCCTGGCCTCCGCGTCGACGGTCGCCGCCGCGACGGCGCACCGGGGTCCGCTCGCCGAGGTGCGCGCAGCGCGCTGCGGGGTCGTGCTGCGCCCCGGCGAACGCGGCAGCGGCGACGTGTTCGGGATGTCGCTCGAGCGGGTGCTCGACCCTGGCGCGGGGCCCGCGGGTCGGGCCGTGCTCGTCCGCTCGGGCGAGCTCGTGCCCGTGCAGGTCGCGTTCGCCGGGTGAGGTGCGGCCGGGGCGGGGTGCGGCGAGCTGGCCGGCCGACGACTCCGCTCGCCCGGTCAGCTCTCCGTGCGGACTGTGTCGCGCGTCGTCGCGACGACGACCGGACGCAGCATGAGGCACACGAGCACCACCACCGCGAGCACCATGACCGCGATCCCCGGAGCCGTGACCTCCACCTGGAGCCAGCTGAACGCGACGACGACCTGCAGCAGCTGCCAGGTGGCCACCGGGGACCGGGACCAGCGCTGTCCGCGCAGGAGTCCTCGCGCGCTCGCACCGAGCACCGCGGCGACCCCCAGGGCGAACACGACCAGGAAGATCGAGACGCCCACGGCCGACGACCTGCCCGAGACGAGCTCGACCAGGACGAGCAGCGCGCCGACGACGAGCGCGACCGCCTCGAGCCCGATCCCGGCGATCACGACCCACAGCGCGAGCGGTCGCAGACCACTCACAGGCGGGGTCGACGGGCCCGAACCGTCCTCAGGAGGTTCGGGCGTGGATTGATTCGGAGTCCTCACAGCTGCCACGACAACCCAGACTACGCGTGACCTGCACCTTCACCGAAGTGTGACCAAGACCTCACCGTTCACGTCGCAGAAACTTTCCGGCAACCCCTTGTGCTGGGCTTCTCAAGATGTGAACCTAGTTCAAGCATCAATTACCCCCCACCTGAGCCTGAAGCCCTTTTGTGGACGTGCGTCCGACACCATTCCACCTGGGGCCTTGCTCGTCATGCCAAGGAGACCTCACATGGACTGGCGCCACCGCGCAGCCTGCCTGGACGAAGACCCGGAGCTGTTCTTCCCGATCGGGAACACCGGACCTGCCCTCCTCCAGATCGAAGAGGCGAAGGCCGTGTGCCGCCGCTGCGACGTCGTCGACACCTGCCTCAAGTGGGCACTCGAGTCCGGTCAGGACGCGGGAGTCTGGGGCGGCCTGTCCGAGGACGAGCGTCGTGCGCTCAAGCGCCGCACCGCTCGCGCTCGTCGCGCCGGCTGAGCTTCACATACTTTTCTCATAAAGGGCCGTCACCTGCTGGTGACGGCCCTTTATGTTTGCCTCGGGAAGAGAATTGTCGACGTTCTGGATCCTCTCCGTCGAGGCGCTCGTCACCCCTGGCGCGATCCACCGCCGTCACGCAGGACGAGCTGCAGCACGACCTGCGTCCCGCCTCCCGGACGATCGGACCACTCGATGGTCCCGCCCAGCTCGTTGGACACGAGCGTCGCGACGATCTGGGAGCCCAGGCCGCTCTTCTTGGGCTTCTCCGAGGGCTCGGTCCCGGGCACGGGCATGCCCACCCCGTCGTCGGCGACGATGATCCGCAACGCCGACCCCTCGCGCTGCGCGTCGATCTCGACCGTCCCGTTCGTCCGGTTCGAGAACCCGTGCTCGACTGCGTTGGTCACGAGCTCGGTCAGGACGAGCGCGAGCGGCGTGGCGTCCTCCGCCGGCACCAGTCCGAAGCTCCCCGTCTGGACCGTGCGGACCTTGGTGTCGGCCGAGGCCACGTCGGCAGCCAGGCGCAGCGCGCGCCCGCCCATGTCGTCGAACTCGACCTCCTCGTCGAGGGTCTGCGAGAGGCTCTCGTGGACCAGCGCGATGGTCGCGACGCGACGCATGGCCTCCTCGAGGGCCGCGCGCGCCTCGGGTACGTCCATCCGGCGCGCCTGGAGACGCAGCAGGGCAGCGACCGTCTGCAGGTTGTTCTTGACGCGGTGGTGGATCTCGCGGATCGTCGCGTCCTTGGTGATGAGCTCGCGCTCACGGCGGCGCAGCTCGGAGACGTCACGGCACAGCAGCACCGCACCGATCCGCTGCCCCGACTCGGTGAGCGGCAGGGCCCGCAGCGAGAGCGCGACCCCGCGGGCCTCGATGTCCGTGCGCCACGGGGCGCGGCCCATGACCACGAGCGGCAGGGACTCGTCGACGGGTGTCTGGTGCTCGATGAGGTCCGTCGTGACCTCGATGAGCGAGCGGCCCACGAGCGGCCCGATCACCCCGAGGCGGTGGAAGCAGCTCAGCGCGTTGGGGCTCGCGTAGAGGACCTCACCCTCGGAGTTGAGGCGGATCAGGCCGTCGCCCACGCGGGGCGCGCCCCGACGCGGGCCGGTCGCGGCGTTGGGCGCCGGGAACTCGCCCCGGGAGATCATCGCGATGAGGTCGTCGGCGGCCTCGACGTAGTTGAGCTCGAGCCGGCTGGGCGTGCGCCCGCTCCCGAGGTTGGTCTGGCGCGCGACGACGGCGATCGCGTGCCCGTTGTGGACGACGGGGATGGCCTCCTCGCGCACCGCGTACGCCCCGAACCAGCGCGGCTCGCGCGAGCGCTGCGACCGCGCCTCGGACAGCGCCCGCTCGAGCTGGGGGCGCTGCCCCTCGGGGGCGGTCGAGCCGACGATGTCGTCGTAGTGGACCGTGGCCCCCGTGCTGGGCCGGCACTGCGCGACGGCGACGAAGCTGCCGTCGTCGGTGGGCAGCCACAGGACGAGGTCCGCGAAGGCCAGGTCGGAGACCACCTGCCAGTCGCCGACGAGCAGGTGCAGCCATTCGTTGTCGGCAGGCGACAGCTCGGCGTGGCGGGAGATCAAGTCACTCATGGCAGACACGAGCCCCAGCGTACGCATCCGCGGGCGTCTTCACGGGATCGGGGCCCCTCCTTCGGTAGAGTCGGACTCCCTGGCGCACCCTGCGCGCCGGTCAGCACGTCCCGAGGAGAACCTGTGCACCTGAGCGTCGATCTGCACTACCCCGCCGGTCTCGACGAGGTCACCCGGATGCTCGCGAGCGAGGCCTTCGTCCGCTGGCGCGCGCAGCGCACGGGCGGCCCGCAGGCCCTCGTGGAGCTCGCCGACGTGACGGGCTCGATCGACGAGGGCTTCTCGGTGGTCGTGCGGCGCACGCTGCCCACGGACCAGATCCCGGGTCACCTGCGCGCGTTCGTGGGCAACGCGCTCGAGGTCCGCCAGGCCGAGGTGTGGGAGCCCGCGGACGGCGACGTCCGGCGCGGCACGGTCTCGCTCGAGATCACGGGAGCACCCGTGCGCATGACCGGCACGGTCACGCTCGAGGCCCTGCCCGACGGCGGCACTCGGCACGCGTACGACGGCGAGCTCAAGGCCACGGTCCCCCTGTTCGCGGCAGCCGTCGAGGAGGCCGCGGCCGGTGCTGTCCGCGCGACCCTCACGTCGGAGGAGCAGGCCGGCGTGGAGTGGCTCACGGCCCCCTGAGGCCTGCACGATCGTCCGCCCGGTCGCCGCCGCGAGCAGAGTTGAACGACCGTCCATATTACTTTCCAGGCGGTCGGGAACCAATAACGATTGGGGAACGGTCGGCGCGACCGTAACGCTCTGACCTGCATGGACACGCGCGTGGGAGCGTTTCCACGACGGAATGTCACGTCGCGAGGTTGACATCCCCAGAACTGGCGGGCCACCATCATGGCACTTCGTGGGAGCGCTACCACCCCTGACCATGGGAGCGCTGCCACGCCGATCATCGACAAGGGAGTCATCGTGCTGAGCAGCACCCGTCCGACCCGCACCCGCACGGCAACCGCCGCCGTCGCAGGGCTCGCGGCCCTCACCCTCACCCTGACCGCCTGCTCCTCGGGCTCCGGCTCGTCGGACGACGGCAGCGGTTCCTCCGACGGCGACAAGATCACCCTCACCGTCGCCACGTTCAACGACTTCGGCTACACCGACGAGCTCCTCGCGGCGTACACCGCCGAGCACCCCAACGTCGAGGTCAAGCAGACCAAGGCCGCGAAGTCCGAGGACGCACGCACCAACCTCACGACCAAGCTCGCCGCCGGTGGCGACGGCCTGGCCGACATCGAAGCCATCGAGGTCGACTGGCTCCCCGAGCTCATGCAGTACCCCGATCTCTTCACCGACCTGACCGACGCCTCGCTCGACGGCCGCTGGGTCGACTGGAAGGTCCAGCAGGCCACGACCCCCGACGGCAAGGTCATCGGCTACGGCACCGACATCGGCCCGAGCGCGATCTGCTACCGCCAGGACCTGTTCGAGGCCGCAGGCCTCCCGACCGACCCGGCAGCCGTCGCCGAGCTCCTCGGCGGGGCCGACGCGACCTGGGACGACTACTTCGCCGCGGGCGCCACCTTCACGGCCGCGAGCGACGCCGCCTGGTACGACAGCGCGATGTCGATCTCCCAGGGCATGGTCAACCAGATCGACAACGCCTACGAGGAGTCCGACGGCACGGCCAAGGACCTCGCGACCAACACCGCGATCCAGGACATCTACAACACGGTCGTCGAGCAGTCGGCCACCAACGGCCTGTCCGCCGGGCTCGAGCAGTGGAGCGCCGACTGGGACGCCGCGTTCCAGAACAACGGCTTCGCCACGATGATCTGCCCCGCATGGATGACCGGCCCGGTCGAGGAGCGCTCGGGTGGCGTGACCGGCTGGAACGTCGCTGACGTCTTCCCCGGCGGCGGCCTCAACTGGGGCGGCTCGTTCCTCACGGTCCCCGCGTCGGGCAAGAACGCCGACGCCGCCAAGGAGCTCGCCGCCTGGCTGACCGACCCCGCGCAGCAGACCACGGCGTTCACCAACGCCGGCACCTTCCCCTCGCAGGTCGAGGCGCAGGAGTCCGACGCCGTGCAGTCCTTCACCAACGAGTTCTTCAACGACGCACCGGTCGGCACCATCTTCGTCAACCGTGCGCTCGCGATCGACGGGGCCCCGTTCAAGGGCGCGAACTACTTCGCGATCCACCAGACGGTCCAGGACGCCATCAAGCGCGTCGACGTCGAGAAGACCGCCGACGCCCAGGCGTCGTGGGACAAGGCAGTCCAGGCCTACAAGGACCTGGGCCTGAGCTGATCCGGTGCGCGGGGCGACCTCTCCGGGAGGTCACCCCGCGCTCCCACGCCCCAGCCCGCCGTCGGGCACCGCGTCCCAGCTCGACCCAGCACAGGAAAGTCAGATGACCGTCCTCTCTCCCACCCAGCCCTCCCAGGGCCTCGGCGAACCGCCGCGCCGCTCCTCGCGCCGCGTCGGCTTCTCCCAGCGGCTCGGCCGCTGGGACGTCAAGCTCTCCCCCTACCTCTACATCTCCCCGTTCTTCATCCTCTTCGCCATCACGGGGCTCTTCCCGCTGATCTACACGGCGTTCGTGTCGGTCCACGAGTGGAACCTGCTGGGCGGACAGGGAGACTTCGTCGGCCTGCAGAACTTCACCGACGTGCTCGCGCAGCCCACCTTCTGGAAGTCGCTGCGCAACACCTTCTCGATCTTCCTGCTGTCCTCGGTCCCGCAGGTGATCTGCGCGATCATCATCGCGGCCCTGCTCGACCAGAACCTGCGCGCCGCCACGTTCTGGCGCATGGGCGTCCTGCTGCCCTACGTCGTGGCCCCCATCGCGGTCAGCCTCATCTTCGGGCGCCTCTTCGCCGACCAGTACGGCCTCATCAACGGAGTGCTCGGGACGTTCGGGATCGACCCCATCCGCTGGCACGCCGACACGCTCGCGAGCCACGTCGCGATCGCCTCGATGGTCAACTTCCGCTGGACCGGCTACAACGCGCTGATCTTCCTCGCCGCGATGCAGGCCGTCCCGCGCGAGCTCTACGAGGCCGCGATCATCGACGGCGCCGGACGCTTCCGCCAGTTCTTCTCCGTGACCGTCCCGCAGATCCGCGCCACGATCATCTTCGTCATCATCACCTCGACCATCGGCGGCCTGCAGATCTTCGACGAGGTCCGTGCGTTCGACGCCCAGGGGCTCGGCGGCGCCGACCGGCAGTGGATGACGACCGTGCTCTACCTCTACGACGTCGCGTGGGGCAACCAGAAGAACTTCGGCCGTGCGGCCGCGATCGCCTGGATCCTGTTCATCGTCATCCTGCTCATCGGCCTGGTGAACTTCGCGATCACGCGGAGCATCTCGACGTCGGGCCCCAGCAAGAAGGTCCCCCGCGGCGTCCAGCGTGCCCGACGCAAGGCCGCTGCCGCGGCCGTCCGCGCGCAGAACGCCTCCGGCCGACCCAGCGGTGCCCCCGCCCGCAGCACCAGCGCGCCCACGGGCGCTCCGAACGAACGGAAGAAGCGATGAGCTCGATCCCCGTCGTCGCGCAGACCGCCGGAGCCGGCGCCGCTCGCGCCGCGGCCCGCCGCCCGAACCGTCGCCCCGTCCGCAAGGGCACGGGCGGCCACACCCGCCGCCCGGGCTGGGTCACCTACACGGTCCTCGGGCTCGTGCTGCTGGTCTCGGTCTTCCCGCTGTACTTCACGCTCATCCTGGGCTCCTCGACCCCCGAGGAGATCTCCAAGAGCGCGCTGCCGCAGCTCCTGCCGGACATGAGCCTGTTCACCCAGTTCGCCGAGGTGGTCGGCTCGAGCGCGATCAACTTCTGGAAGGCGTTCACCAACTCGGTCATCATCGCGGTCATCACCTCGCTGTCCGTGGTGCTGTTCTCGACGCTCGCGGGCTACTCGTTCGCCAAGCTCCGCTTCCGCGGCCGGGGGCCCCTGCTGGTCTTCGTCATCGCGACCATGGCCGTGCCGACCCAGCTCGGCGTGATCCCCATGTTCATCCTCATGTCGGACCTGGGGTGGATCGGGAAGCTGCAGGCCGTGATCGTGCCGGCGCTCGTCACGGCGTTCGGCGTGTTCTGGATGACCCAGTACCTGTCCGAGTCGCTGCCGTACGAGCTCATCGAGGCCGCACGCGTCGACGGTGCGTCGATGTTCCGGACGTTCTGGTCGATCGCGCTGCCCGCGGCACGGCCCGCCGCCGCGATGCTCGGGCTGTTCACGTTCGTCCAGCAGTGGACGAACTTCTTCTGGCCGTCCATCGTGTTGAACCAGGAGAACCCGACGTTGCCGCTCGTGGTGCGCTCTCTCCAGGCGAACTACTTCGTGGACTACTCGCTCGTCATGGCAGGAGTGTTCCTCGTGACCCTGCCGTTGATCGTGCTGTTCATCTTCACCGGTCGCCAGCTGGTCGCCGGCATCATGCAAGGAGCTGTCAAGGGATGACCGAGATCATCACGCCCCGCACCCTGGGCACCACGGGGCGCGTCCCGTTCCCCGAGGGATTCCTCTGGGGCGCCGCCACGGCCGCGTTCCAGATCGAGGGGGCCGCGCACACCGACGGCCGCGAGGACTCCGTCTGGGACACGTTCTGCCGGATCCCGGGCGCCGTCCTGGGTGGCGACGACGGCGAGGTCGCGTGCGACCACTACCACCGCTACCGCGAGGACGTCGCGCTCCTGGCCGACCTGAACCTGGACACGTACCGGTTCTCGTCCTCCTGGGCGCGCGTGCAGCCCGGCGGCGGAGCGGTCAACCAGAAGGGGCTCGACTTCTACTCGCGCCTCGTCGACGAGCTGCTCGCCAAGGACCTCCTGCCCTGGATCACGCTGTACCACTGGGACCTCCCGCAGGCGATCGAGGACCAGGGCGGGTGGACCAACCGCGACACGGCCTACCGGTTCGCCGACTACGCCGTGACGATGCACGAGGCGCTCGGCGACCGGGTCGGGGTCTGGACGACCCTCAACGAGCCCTGGTGCTCGGCCTTCCTCGGGTACACCGGCGGCATCCACGCCCCCGGGCGCCAGAGCCGGCCCGACGGGCTCGCCGCGGCGCACCACCTGCTGCTCGGCCACGGCCTCGCGGTCCAGGCGCTGCGCGAGCGGGCCCCCGAGGCGAACCTCGGGATCACGCTCAACTTCACGGTCGCCGACCCGGTCGACCCCGACGACGCGGGCGACGTCGACGCGGCCCGCCGCATCGACGGCCAGTTCAACCGCATCTTCCTCGACCCGGTCATCAAGGGCGAGTACCCGGCCGACGTCCTCGCGGACGTCGCGCAGTACGGCTTCGCCGACCACGTCCAGGACGGCGACCTGGCGATCATCTCGTCGCCCATCGACGCGCTCGGTGTGAACTACTACCACGGCGAGCTCGTCTCCTCGCGTCCCGCGAGCACCGAGCTCGTGGGCGACGCCCCGGTCGAGCGCAGGACGTCGAGCCCCTACCCGGCCGCCGACGGCGTGTTCAACCACCCGCGCGGTCTGCCCGTCACGGACCAGAACTGGGAGATCCAGCCCGAGGGCCTGACGCGCCTGCTCAACCGCCTCCAGGCGGACTACACGGGTCCCGCGGGAGTGCCGCTCTACATCACCGAGAACGGCTGCGCCTACGACGACGTCGTGGAGGCCGACGGGTCGGTCGACGACCAGAACCGCCTCGAGTTCTTCGACGCCCACCTGCGGGCCGTCAAGGACGCGATCGTCGACGGCGCCGACGTGCGCGGCTACTTCGCGTGGTCGCTCCTGGACAACTTCGAGTGGTCGTGGGGCTACTCGAAGCGGTTCGGGGTCGTCCGGGTCGACTACGAGACCCAGGAGCGCACCGTCAAGGCCAGCGGTCGGTGGTTCGCCCAGGTGGCGGCCGACAACGCCGTCCCCGCGCGCTCCTAGCGCGTCGACGCCGATCGTGGCAGTTCTCTCATCGTGGCCTGGCAGGATACTGAGACCATGAGCACCTTGAGTTCCGCGCCGACCCTGGACGAGGTCGCCCAGACCGCCGGCGTGTCCCGCTCGACGGCGTCCCGCGCGATCAACGGCGGCCTGCGCGTCTCTCCCGAGGCGCAGGCCGCCGTCGACGCCGCGGTCCTCCAGCTCGGGTACACCCCGAACCGTGCGGCCCGCTCGCTCGTGACGCGACGGACCGACTCGATCGCGCTCGTCGTACCCGAGCCGGACGAGCGCATCCTCACGGACCCGTTCCTCTCGGGCACGCTCCGTGGGGTCAGTGCGGCCCTCGCCCCGACGGACCTGCAGCTCGTGCTGCTCATCGCCCGGCCCGACGAGCACGCGGGCCGGATCGTGCGCTACCTGCGCAGCGGTCACGTCGACGGCGCGATCATCACCTCGCACCACCGCGAGGACGACCTCGAGGGGGCGGTGCTCGCCTCGCCGCTGCCCGCGGTGTTCGTCGGGCGCCCCTTCACCGCGATGGACGACCTGGTCTACGTCGACGTCGACAACGTCGAGGGTGGTCGCATCGCGACCCGGCGCCTGCTCGACGGCGGCTACCGCCGCATCGCGACGATCGCCGGACCGCAGGACATGACGGCCGCGGTGGACCGCCTCGCGGGGTGGCGCGCGGCCCTGGGCTCGGCGGGCCTGCCCGACGACGCGATCGCCTACGGGGACTTCGCCGCGGCAGGCGGGGCGGCGGCCATGGAGGAGCTCCTCGACCGCCACCCGGACATCGACGCGGTCTTCGCCGCGTCGGACCTCATGGCCGAGGGCGCGCTGCGCGTCCTGCGCGCCCGGGGCAGGTCCGTGCCGGGCGACGTCGCGGTGGTCGGCTTCGACAACCTGGGCGTCGCCGCGACCACGAGCCCCGCCCTGACGACGGTCCAGAACCCCGTGGTGGAGATGGTCAAGGCTGCGACCGGCATGCTCCTCGACCTCATCGCCGACCGCCCCGTGAAGGAGTCGGCACGCGTCTTCTCCCCCGAGCTCATCCGCGGGGCGTCGGACTGACGGTAGGCAGTGGCGGTATCCGGCACGCGTCCGTACCAGACCTCTCCCCTCGTCGGTGGTGAGCGTCCGCGCACGTCCCACCACTTCCTCGCCCCGCGAGATGCGGCCAACGGGGGTCTTCTCAGCGATTCGACCCCCGTTGGCCGCATCTCGGCCCCGGAGCGCCCCGACCTCCGTGGCGACGCGAGCGGTCGGGCGCCACTCTTCAGCAGGGGTCGGCGAGCGTCACCGACCTCATGAACCGCAGCATCAGTCGACGTCCCACTGGTCGGCGCGCTCGTCGCCCCGGCCCACGTCCACGCCACGGGCCGCGACCTCGGCGACCACGGCCGCGACGACCACCTCGACGAGCAACGCACCCGCGACGGCGAAGAACGCGACGTCCGTGGCGCCGTCGGGCTCGAGGACCGTCACCACGAGCGCGACCACGACGACGAGTGCCGCCCCCGGGACCACGACCCTGAGCGCCGCCCGGTGCCCGGCGATCCACCCCGCGTCGCTGCGCTGCGTCGCGGGCGTCCTGATCCCGATCAGACCGTTGCGGGTCATCCGGTCGGTCGCGCCGAGGAACGCGAGCCACGCGACGAGGAGCGCGACCACGACGAGTATCCAGACTCCGAGCACGGGGGCCTCTTCCTAGCGGGGATCGGTGCGGACGTCGTGGTCCGCGGGGACGAACAGCTCCTCGATCGACGCGCCGAGGAGGGCGGACAACCGGAACGCGAGCGGGAGGCTCGGGTCGAACCGGCCGCGCTCGATCGAGATGACGGTCTGGCGGGAGACCCCGAGCCGCTCGGCGAGCTCGGCCTGCGTGAGCCCGAGAGCCGCACGGCGGGTGCGCACGTGGTTCTCCATCAGGCGGCGACCAGGCGTGCCCGGTGCGCACGGGAGCGCACGGCGAGGTCGAGCAGCACGACGGTCCGGAGGGCTCGGTGCAGCATGCGTTCAGAGTAAAGGACGCTTGACACCCAAACAAGGGTCGGGGGGTGCGCGGCGCGCCGGACACCGCGATCGACGCATCTTGTGAAAGTTCTCACAAGATGCGTCGGTGAGTCGCGGGTCACACGCGCGTACGGTCGAGGGACGTCGCGTCGACGCCGACCCGTGCGCGCCCGGGAGGGCTTCCCGACAACCATCCACGGACGGAAGGACCTGTCATGACCGCCCTCGCGAGCACTCCTCCGGGTCCCTGCGGCCGCCCGGCCGGGTCGCCGACCGCAGGACACCGCACCAGCTCGCACCGGAGCCGCACGCTCGCGCCGCTCGCGGTCGCAGGCATGACCTCGCTCTCGACCGTCGACTGGCCGGGGCGCCTCGTCGCGACCGTGTTCCTGCAGGGCTGCCCCTGGCGCTGCACCTACTGCCACGCCCCGGACCTCGCCGCCGTCGCGCCGGGAGACGTCACGAGCCCCATCTCCTGGCCCGACGTCGTCGCGTTCCTCGAGCGGCGCCGCGAAGCGCTCGACGGGGTCGTCTTCTCGGGCGGGGAGCCCACCCTCCAGGCCGCGCTCCCCGCAGCGATCGCCGACGTGCGGAACCTGGGCCTCGCCGTCGGGCTGCACACCGCGGGGCCCTGGCCCGTGCGGCTCGAGCACGTCCTGCCGCTCGTCGACTGGGTGGGCCTCGACATCAAGCACCTGCCCGAGGACTACGCGCTCGTCACGGGCGCGCGCCCCTCGGGCGAGGCCGCCTACAAGTCGCTCGCGGTGCTCCAGCGCTCGGGAGTCGACCACGAGATCCGCACGACCGTCGACCCGACCGTCCACTCGCGCGCGGACGTCCTCGAGCTCTGCGGACGGCTCGCAGCACTGGGGGTGCGTGGGCACGTGCTCCAGGAGGCGCACCCCCTCGGGACGGACGCCCGGTACGCCGCTGCACTGGCCGGCCGTCGGCTGTCCGACGTGCTCCACGACGACGACCTGCCGCAGCTCGAACGCCGCACGTAGCCCGCGTCCGTGCTCGCCCTCGAGCGGAACAGTCCCGCTCAGCGCCCCCGCGGCCCGAGGTGCTTGCGCGGGGAGAACGTCACCACGAAGTTCGGCCAGTGGCCGTCCTCGTCGATGATCTCCTCGTAGGTGATCGAGATGATGTCCTCGGCCTTCAGTCCCATCGCCCGTACCTCGGCCGCCACGCGCTCGAACAGGGCGGCGACGTCGTCCCGTCCCTCCCCGTCCGGCAGGCTGAGCGCGAAATGACGCGCCGGGTACCCGTGGGTGTCGACGCGCGTGCGTGCGGTCCTGTTCCACCGCTTGGAGGCGCGGCGTGCGAGAGGGTCCATGCGGGGCACCCTACCGACACCTCCCCGTGCCGAGCCCGAGGCTTCTCCGGTGACCAGCGGTGGTCGCCGGACGGGCCTCGGGCTCGGCGTCCCGGGCAGACTGTCTCAGCGCGTCACGTGCCCGAACCGGTGCATCGTCCGGCTGATCGCCTGCTCGCGCAGGACCGTGAGCAGCTCGCGCCGACCGCTCGCCAGCACCGGGTGGTCGAGCACCGTCACGTCGCCCACGTGGCCGGCCGCAGCCTCGCGCAGCCCGGGCGCCGCGCCCACGACGCGCACCCTGCCCGTGACCTCCCCGCGCGCGACCGCCGCGGCGAACAGCTCGTCGCTCACGCCCGACGGCCCGTCGGCACGGCTCACGACGACCGGCACCCCGGCCGTGCGCGCCGCGGACAGCACACGCTCGACCTCGACGGGCGCAGCCCCCGTCCCGACCCGGACCGTGAGCACGTCAATCGGCCGGTACCGGAACAGGTTGGACTCGACGTGCAGCCCCGAGGGGTCGTGCTCGACCGCGAACTCGTGCGCCCACCGGCGGGCGTCGTCGGCCCGTGCCCACGCGAGCCAGGCCTCGGGCGAGGTCTCGCGCGCGGGGACGGGTCCGCCGTCGGGCAGGCCGCCCGCCGGGCCTTCACCCGGGACGACCGCGTCGCTCCACATGCCCAGCTCGGCCACGTAGTTGGGCCCACCGGCCTTGGCGCCGGGGCCCACGGCCGAGCGCTTCCAGCCGCCGAACGACTGGCGCTGAACGATGGCCCCCGTGATGACCCGGTTGACGTACGCGTTGCCGACCTGGACGCGGTCGAGCCAGGTGTCGACCTCGGCGTCATCGAGGCTGTGGATTCCGCCCGTGAGACCGAACGAGACCGCGTTCTGCAGCTCGATCGCCTCGTCGAGCGTCGCGGCCGTCATGACGCCCAGCACGGGGCCGAACACCTCGGTGAGGTGGAAGAACGAGCCGGGCGCGACGCCCGAGCGCAGGCCCGGGGTCCACAGACGCCCGTCCTCGTCGAGCCGGCGCGGCGCGACGAGCCACTGCTCCCCGGGCTCGAGCGTCGTGAGGGCGCGCAGGAGCTTGCCCTCGGCGACCTCGGTGAGCGGTCCCATGGTCGTCGAGACGTCGGTCGCCGGTCCCACCGCGAGCGAGCGGACCGCGTCCACGAGCTGCACCGAGAACCGGCGGCCGGTCTCGGTGCGCTGGTCGCCGACCGAGCCGACGAGGATCACGAGCGAGGCAGCCGAGCACTTCTGCCCCGCGTGGCCGAACGCCGAGCGCACGACGTCCGCCGCCGCGAGGTCGAGGTCCGCCGAGGGGGTCACGACGATCGCGTTCTTGCCCGACGTCTCGGCGAGCACGTCCAGGCCGGGGCGCCACGACGCGAACATCTGCGCGGTCTCGATCGCACCCGTGAGGATCACGCGGGCCACGCCCTCGTGCGTCACGAGATGGCGCCCCAGGTCGCCGTCGGGCACGCGCGCGAGCTGCACGACGTCGCGCACGGCCTCGGGCGTGAGGCTGCTGCCCGCGGGCGCGTCCGCGACCGCGTCGGCGAGCCCCGCGTGGATCGCATCGACCGCGACCTCGAGGCAGCGCGGCGTCGCGGGGGCCGGCTTGGCGACCACGGCCGAGCCGGCCGCGAGCGCCGCGACGATCCCGCCCACGGGGATCGCGACGGGGAAGTTCCAGGGCGGGGTCACGAGCGTCACGCCGTCGGGCGTGAAGGTCGCGCCGGGCACCTGGTCGAGCGCCTCGGCCGACCGCGCGTAGTAGCTCGCGAAGTCGACGGCCTCGCTGACCTCGGGGTCGGCCTCGGCGACGGTCTTGCCGGGCTCGTGCACCATGGCGGTCACGAGAGCGGTGCGGGCGTCCTCGAGCCGCACGGCCACGGCCCGCAGCGCGCGGGCGCGGTCCGCGGGGGCGACCTGCGCCCAGGCCGCGGCGGCCTTCTCGGCGCGCGCGACGACGTCGTCCACCTCGTCCGTGCTGGTCACCTCGGGCGACTGCGCGGGCACGTACCCGGAGTCCGGTCCGACGACCCGCGCGGCCCAGGCACGGTTCGCCGCGACGGCCGGGTCGGTGTCGGAGGCGTTGCGGAACCCGGACCCGACGGTGCCGTCGGGCGTCGCCGTGCCGCGTGGCCCGACGGCGTCGCGCACCCGACGACGCGGCGTCACGTCCGCGTCGGCGTAGTGCGTGCCGAGAAGGACCGAGGCACGGTACGCGGCCTCCTGGCGGTCCATCGCGGTGTCCGGGGCCTGGTCCTCGGGAGCGAACATGGCGTGCAGGAAGTTCTGCTCGGCCGCGTTCTCCTCGAGACGGCGCACGAGGTAGGAGATCGCGACGTCGAAGTCCTCGCGCGCGACGACCGGCGTGTAGAGGACGACGCGGCCGCCGTCCCGGGAGACCTCGTCCCGCACGGCCCGCGCCTCGCCGGGCGCCATGCCCTGGAGCATCTCGATGTCGAGCGCGTGGCTGACCCCGCGTGCACGCGCGGCGAGGATCGCGAGCGCGACGTGGAACAGGTTGTGGCTCGCGACGCCGATCCGCACGGCGTCGGTGCGCGGGGCGCGCAGCGCATGGTCGACGAGGCGCACGTAGTTGGCGTCGACGTCGGGCTTGGTCGGGTAGGGCGCCTGCTCCCAGCCGTGGAGCTCGGCCTCGACCTTCTCCATCGCGAGGTTCGCGCCCTTGACGAGGCGCACCTTGACGGGGGCGCCGCCCGCCGCGACGCGCTCGGTCGCGAACGCGGTGAGGCCGTCGAGCGCGCCGAGCGCGTCGGGCAGGTACGCCTGGAGCACGATCCCGGCCTCCAGGGCGCGGAACTCCTCGCGCCCCAGGATCGCCTGGAAGACCTCGGTCGTCAGCGCCAGGTCGCGGTACTCCTCCATGTCGAGGTTGAGGAAGACCCCGTGGTCGCGCGCTGCGCGGAACAGCGGCAGGAGCCGCTCGACGACGCGGTCGCGCGACCCCTCGAGGTCCCACGTGACGAGCTGGGACGCGACCGAGGACACCTTGACCGACACGTAGTCGACGTCAGGGCGCTCGACGAGCGCGATGGTCCGGGCGAGACGGGCCTGCGCCTCGTCCTCGCCGAGCACGGCCTCTCCGAGGAGGTTGACGTTGAGCGCGTACCCCTCGGCGCGCGTGCGCGCGAGGTGCTTGCCGAGACCCGGGCCGGCGTCGGCCACGAGGTGGCCCACGAGCTGGCGCAGGCGGATCCGCGCGGCGGGCACGACGACCGTCGGCAGCACGGGCGCCATGCGCGCGCCGAGCCGCAGCAGCGTGGTGTCGACCGGGCCGAGGAAGCCCTTGGCGCCTCCCGCGAGCTCACCCAGCAGGCCCAGCTCGCGCGCGGCGACCTGGACGTCCTGCGGGCGCGCCACGTTGTCGACGAAGCGCACGGCGAGCTCGAGGCCCGCGGGGTCGGACACCAGTGCGCCGAGCCGCTCGGCGGTCCTGCGCTCGCGCGCCCCCTCGGAGGCCGCTTCCGCCGCGGCGATCCAGCTGCGGGCGAGGCGCGCGGCGTCGTCGGTCAGGTCGGCGATCGGGGCGTCGGTCGATGTGCTGGTCGGGCCGTCGGCCCTGTCGGCCGGGTGCAGGGGCGCAGCGGTGCCGGCTCGTGACCGGTCCTCCGCGTGTGGTGTAGCCGCGAGGGCGTCGTCGCTCATCTCCCTAGCCTGCCCCCGATGCTGACGCTTCGTCTTGTACGATCCGGGCTGTCATGGCACCACTTCCGGACAAGCCCACCGCACCGCGCACCTGGCCCGAGGGCGAGGCGCTGCTCGCTGCCCTCAGCCCCGCGATGGTCGACCTCATGGACGAGCTGGCGTCGACCATGTTCTGCGCCAAGGACGTCACGGGCCGCTACGTGCTGGTCAACCGGGTCTTCGTGGCCCGCACCACCGAACGCTCGCGCCGCACGGTCCTGGGGCGGCGCGCCACGGACCTGTTCGTGCCGCAGCTCGCCGAGCGCTACGACCAGCAGGACGCCGAGGTGCTGCGCACGGGTCGCCCGCTGCGCAACGAGCTCGAGCTCATCCGCCGCCTGGGCGGTACGCCCGGCTGGTTCCTCACGTCCAAGCTCCCGGTGCACGACGGCGCAGGTCGCCTCGTCGGGCTGGTCTCGGTCTCGCAGGACCTGCGCGAGGACGACGCCGACGACGCCTCGATGGACTCGATGGCGCGGCTCGTCGCGGGGATCGAGGCACGCCTCGGCCAGTCGCTCACGGTCGCCGACCTCGCGGCCCTCGCGGGGTGCACGCCCGCGGTGCTCGACCGGCGCGTGCGCCGGGTGTTCTCGCTCAGCCCGCGCCAGCTCGTGCTCCGCGCCCGGGTCGACCGCGCGGCCGAGATGCTCGCGGCGACGGACTCCCCCATCGCCGAGATCGCGGTCGTCACGGGCTTCTACGACCAGCCCGCGTTCACCCGGACCTTCGCGCGCCTGACGGGCGAGACGCCGTCGTCGTTCCGGCGCCGGGCGCGGCGGTGAGCGAGTCGGCGTGACGTGTCGCGCCGAGCCGCCTAGCCTCGGGGCGACGAGGATCGAAGGGATCCCCCCGACGACGAGGAGACCTGTGCCCGTGCGCCACGACGACCGTCCCCGACGCACTGCCGGCGCGCTCGTGCTCGGTGCCGCGGTGCTCCCCCTGCTGGCGGCGTGCGGTGTGGGCGACGACGTGGTCGCCTGCGCGCTCGTCATGCACGCGTCGACGCTCGAGGTGCGGCTCGCCGACTCGTGGCCCGACCGCGAGGCCTTCGACGTCGCGGTCGAGTGCCCGCCGGGTACCGGGGGCTGCGACCTCGTCCGCGCGGGCACGGTGCAGCTGGTGCCGGCCCCGGACGCTCCGCCGATCGCCGACCTCTCCGGTGGTGCAGATCCGTCCGTCGCCGCGCCGTCCGACGGCTCGGCCGACGCACCGGCAGCGCCGTCCCCGCCCACGGTCACCGGGCCGGTCTGGACCGGCACCACCTTCTCCCCGCCGTCGGAGGTCGTCGTCACGGTCGAGCGCACCTCGACGGGCGACGTCGCGCTCGACCGCGTCGTCGAGCTCGACTGGCGGGCAGAGAGCCCCGACGACGACTGCCCCGGCCCCCGGACGGTGACGGTCGTCCTGGACGAGGAGTGAGCAGCGCGCGTCCGGTCGCCACGGAAGGACGCCCGCGGGGGCCCGCCCCGGGCCGTACGCGCTCCCGGTCGCGCACCCGCGCCGGCCGTGCCAAGACTGGGACCCATGACCTCGATCCCCACCGCCGCCCTGCCCGGCGGCGACATCCCCCTGCTCGGCCTCGGCACCTGGCAGTCCGAGGGCGACGACTGCTACCGCGCGGTCCGCCACGCGCTCGACGTCGGGTACCGGCACATCGACACCGCGACCATGTACGGCAACGAGGAGCAGGTCGGCCGTGCCCTCGCCGCGTCGGGCGTCCCGCGCGAGGACGTGTTCCTCACGACCAAGCTGCGCCCCGCCGACGTCGGGCGCGAGCACGAGACCCTCGCGCAGTCGCTGCGCCTGCTCGGCACGGACTACCTGGACCTGTGGCTCATCCACTGGCCGCCGTCGGGCGACGCCTCGCCCTGGGTGTGGGCCGAGCTGCTCGCGGCGCGGAACGTGGGCCTCGTGCGATCGGTCGGGGTGTCCAACTACTCGGTGGACCAGCTCGACATCCTGTCCGAGCAGACCGGTGAGACGCCCGCGGTCAACCAGATTCCGTGGGGCCCTGACGACTACGACGCGCAGGTCGTCGAGCAGCACGCCAAGCGCGGCGTGGTCCTCGAGGGGTACAGCCCGTTCAAGCGCACGAACCTCGACTCCCCCGCCCTGCAGGCCGTCGCCCGGGCGCACGGCGTGAGCACCGCGCAGGTCGTCGTGCGCTGGCACCTCGATCACGGGTTCGTCGTGATCCCCAAGTCGGTGACCCCGGCACGGATCGAGACGAACTTCGACGTCACGGGCTTCTCCCTGACCCCCGACGAGCTCGCGAGCATCGACGCGCTCGGGTGAGGACACGACCGCCGGGACGGGCGCGGACGTGAATCACGCCCCGACCTGGCGGTACGTTGGTCGGACACGGTCCCTCACCACGGGACCGCGAGGAATCCCTCATCACCCGGAGGAAGAGTGACGACGACGTCCACGCCGCCCACGAGCGGTGCCACCCAGCCAGCACCCACCCCTGAGAAGGCCTCGGCCCTCGCGACGGCCCACAGCCAGCTCGCGAACGCGGTGGAGATCCTCGGCTACGACCCGGGCCTGCACGAGATGCTCGCGACCCCGCGCCGCGAGGTCAACGTCTCGGTCCCGCTCCGACGCGACAGCGGGGACATCGTGCTGTTCCGCGGCTACCGCGTCCAGCACAACGTCTCGCGCGGCCCCGGCAAGGGCGGTCTGCGCTACCACCCCAGCGTCGACATCGACGAGGTGCGCGCGCTCGCGATGTGGATGACCTGGAAGTGCGCCGTCGTCGACCTGCCGTACGGCGGGGCCAAGGGCGGCGTGTCGATCGACCCGCGTGAGTACTCGCAGGCCGAGCTCGAGCGCGTGACCCGTCGCTACACGAGCGAGATCATGCCCGTGATCGGCCCCGAGCGGGACATCATGGCACCGGACATGGGCACCAACGAGCAGACCATGGCGTGGGTCATGGACACCTACTCGGTCAACCGGGGCTACACGATCCCGGGCGTCGTGACGGGCAAGCCCATCCCCGTGGGCGGTTCGCTCGGGCGCACCACGGCCACGTCGCAGGGCGTGGTCCACACGACCAGGGCCGCGCTCGCCGAGGCGGGCCTCGAGCTCTCCGACGCGTCGGTCGCGGTCCAGGGCTTCGGCAAGGTCGGCTCGCACGCCGCCGCGATCCTCGCGGGCCACGGCGCCCGGGTCGTCGCGGTGAGCGACCAGTACGGCGGCATCCACGACGAGGACGGACTGGACGTCGCCGCGCTGTTCCGGCACGTCGCCGAGACCGGGACCGTGGTCGGCTTCGAGGACGCCGAGCCGATCGACAACCACGCGCTGCTCGCGCTGCCGGTCGACGTGCTCATCCCGGCCGCGGTCGAGGGCGTGCTCGACGACGTGACCGCGCACACCGTCAAGGCGCGCTGGGTCGTCGAGGGCGCGAACGGCCCGACCACGGCCGCGGGCGACCGGATCCTCGCCAAGAACGGCGTGACCGTGGTGCCGGACATCCTCGCGAACGCCGGCGGCGTCGTCGTGTCCTACTTCGAGTGGGTCCAGGCGAACCAGGCGTACTGGTGGACCGAGCAGGAGATCGGCGAGAAGCTCGAGCACCGCATGCACGTGGCCTACCAGGGGGTCTCGTCGTTGGCGCGCCGCGAGGAGCTGAGCCTGCGCGACGCCGCGCTCGTCATCGGCATCCAACGGACCGCCGAGGCGCACCAGATCCGCGGGCTCTACCCGTAGGGTCCTTGCTCGACGCTCGGGGCGGTCCTCGCACGGCGAGGGCCGCCCCTCGCGCGTCGGGGGCGGGGCGGGTGCCGGGCCGTGGGAGGTGCCAGGCCCGACGGCGGCGCGTCAGCCGCGCCGTGCGCGCAGCGTGGTCACGACAGGGGCCAGGAGCGCGACGCCCGCAGCGAGGCCGGCCGCGACCGCGACCGTGGTGTCGACCAGCGGACCGTTCGCCCGGCCGTAGGCGATCCACCCCAGTCCCCAGGACATCGCCAGCCCGATGCCGATCGCGACCACCGGTCGCCTCGCCGCGAAGACCGCGTAGGCGACGGCCAGGACCGCGCCGGCGGCGACGACGAGCACACCCCAGACGGTCGCCCCGAGGACCAGGTCGCCCACGCCCGCGTCGGTGAGCGCGGCGGCGACGTTCGCGAGCGTCGCCACGCTGGCCCAGCCCAGGTAGAGGCCGACCGTGCCGTCGAGGACGAGCGCCTGGGCTCCGCTCGTGGGCGGGGTCCGGACCAGCCGCACGAGGATCAGGGCGAGCACCGCGACGAGGACCCCGATCACCACGACGCTCAGGGGCAGGACGCCCGTCTGGACCACACCGATCCAGGCCGCGTTGAGCAGCATCGAGGCCAGGACCCACCAGGACACGGCGCGCAGCCGGGCGTCGGCGGCGTGGCGTGGGAGCGCCTGGTAGACCGCGAAGACCGCGAGCCCCAGGTAGATCAGCGACCAGATCGAGAACGCCGGGCCGTCGGGGGCGACCGGGGTGGCATCGGCCGCGAGGGCCCCTCCCGAGGCGTTCTGCACGGCCTGCCCACCGAACGCGCCGGAGCCGAACGCGGCCCCCACGATCGCGATCACGGCCCCGACGAGGACGGTGACCTGGCGGACCCGGTCGGCGGTCGTGGGGACCGCGACCGGCTGGGACGTGGTGGTGTGTCGGTCGGTGCTCATACCTCCAGGATGCCAACGCTCAGCATGCTGAGCATCTTGGAGGGGCGGTCCTGCGCGCGCGAGACCACCGGCTGCCGACCACGAGCGGCCGGTCGCCCCTGGATCCGCTGGTGCCGCGCGCCTCCGAGGCGCTAGGCTCCGGCGCCAGCGGACCGCATCGGAGCGGTCCCCGTCGTCGGAGAACGCCATGTCCACCACCCTGCGAGCAGCGCTCTCAGTCCTCATGCTCGTCGGCTTCTACGTCCTCGCGCTCGCGATGGTCGTCGGGCTCGGGGCCGCCACCGTGTGGGCGTTCTCGGAGCACGCCGGGCCCGGGGCGGCCAAGCTCGGGTTCCTCACCGTGGTCGTCGCGGTCGGCCTCGTGGTCGCCCTGTGGAAGGTCGCCCGCGCCAAGCCGTCGCCCGAGCCGGGCGTCGTCCTCTCCCCCTCGGACGCTCCCGAGCTGTGGTCGACGGTCCGCGAGCTCGCCGACGCCGCACAGACCCGCGTGCCCGACGAGATCCGCCTGGTCGCCGACGTCAACGCGGCCGTCTCGGAGGAGACCCGCCTCCTCGGTCTGGTCGGCGGCAAGCGCCACCTGTACATCGGCATCCCGCTGCTCCAGGCCATGAACGTCGCGCAGATGCGCTCCATCCTCGGGCACGAGCTCGGCCACTACTCCCAGCAGCACACCCGTCTCGGCGCCATCACCTACCGCGGGCGCTCCGCGATCATGGCGACCGTCCAGCAGCTCTCGGGCAACCTCGTGGGTTGGTTCCTCAAGCAGTACGCCAAGCTCTACGTCCTGGTCTCGGCCGCCGTGAGCCGCCGGCAGGAGCTCGAGGCCGACCAGATCTCGGTGCGTGTCGCCGGACGCTCGACCGCGCAGTCGGCGCTTCGCGAGGTGCCGCTCGTCGACACCGCCTGGACGTTCTACGAGCGCCAGTACATCGGCCTCGGCTGGGAGAACGGGTACGCACCCACGTCGGCGGACGTGTTCGGCGGCTTCGCCCGCATCCTCGAGGCACGGGACGCCGAGCTCGCGTCGATGCGCGAGGAGACCCCCGACGAGGAGCACTCGCGCTGGGACACCCACCCGGCGATCGGTCTGCGCATCGCCGCCATGGAGAAGATGCCCGAGGGCACGGTCACGGTCGACGACCGGCCGGCCAGCGCGCTCGTGCCCGGATTCGAGGAGCGCAGCGCGCAGGTGGCCGGACGGGCGCTCGACATCGGCACCCGGACCGCCGTCGACTGGCAGACGCTCACCGAGCGCTCCATGCCTCAGACCGAGCAGCGGCACGCCGACCTCGTGTACCGCGGCGCGGCGCGGGTCGCGGGCCAGGCGTCGGCCGACCTCACGACGGTGCTCGAGCTCGTGCGCACCGGGCGCCTGGTCGCGCTCGTCCGGGAGTTCGTCCCCGAGGTCGCGGAGCCCGACGCCGCCGAGGCGTTCATGCCCTCGATCGAGACCCTGCTCGGGACCGCCGCCGTCCGCAGCGGCGTCGGGACCTGGCGCCTGTCCTGGTCCGGACCTGCCCGGCTCGTCGGACCGGACGGCGAACCGCTCCCGCTCGAGGAGATCGGCCGCCTGGCCCTCGACCCGGCGACGGTCGACGATGCCGTCACGCGGCTCTCGGCGCTCGGGATCGACACCGCGCGAGCCGTCCAGGTCAGCACGACGGCCACGGCCCACGGCGCCGAGATCCTCGGCGGCCTGGCGAACGTCAAGGTCGACGGGGCTCAGCACGACGTGCTCGTCCTCGACACCGGGCTCGTCCTGCGCCCGTGCCCCAAGAAGACGGAGGGCGGCAAGAACCGGCTGATCGCCCTGCTGCAGTCCGGTGAGGTCGCGGACGTCGCCGCATCCAACAGGTACCTCGCCTTCGAGGACATCCGCGAGGCCACGATCGTCAAGGCCGGCCCGGTCCGCGCAGACCTCACCCTCCACGACGGCACGGTCGTGCGCGTGCACGAGACCTGGTCCGGCGAGCGCCTCACCAAGGAAAGCGACCAGGCGTTCCTCGCGGGCATCTACCCCTACGTCAAGGACGAGGTCCCGGCGGGCTGACGCCCCGCGCGCCCGCAGAGACGCCGAGTGCGGAGCAGCTGTCGCGGATCCGCGACGACTGCTCCGCACTCAGCGGTCGGGACGGCGGCTCAGGACAGCGGCTGCCGGCCCGCCCACTCGATCAGCGTGGTCCGAGGCCCCGTGAAGAACGGCGTCTCCTCGCGCACGTGGCGGCGCGCCTCGGTGGCCCGCAGCTCGCGCATGAGGTCGACGATGCGGTGCAGCTCGGCGGCCTCGAAGGCCAGGAGCCACTCGTAGTCGCCCAGCGCGAACGAGGCGACCGTGTTGGCGCGCACGTCCGGGTAGTCGCGCGCCGCGAGGCCGTGGTCGCGCAGCATGGTGCGGCGCTCGGCGTCGGGCAGGAGGTACCAGTCGTACGACCGCACGAACGGGTACACGCACAGGTACGCCCCCGGCTCCTCGTTCATGAGGAACGCCGGGACGTGGCCCCGGTTGAACTCGGCCGGGCGGTGCAGCGCCGCGTTGGACCAGACGGGCTCGAGGTGGCGGCCGAGCTCGCTGGCCCGCAGGCGCTGGTAGGCACCCTGGACCGACTCGATGCTGGGGCCGTGCCACCAGACCATGAGGTCGGCGTCCGAGCGCAGGCCACCCACGTCGTACCAGCCGCGGACCACGAGGTCGCCGTCGACGGCCGCCGGGTCGTCGCCGCCGCTCACCGCGGCGAGCGCGGCCTCGACCATCTCGGTGCGCTCGGCGGGGTCGGCCGGCAGGGACTCGGCCAGCGCGAAGACCGACCACATGGTGTAGCGGATCGCGTCGTTGATCTGCTCGTGGTCCACGGGGACGCGGTGCGCGTCGTTCATCGTCGTGCCTCTCTCGGTGCGGGGGCCTCGGGGACGTCGGCGTCCCGAGGGCGGGTCGTGGCGACCGGGGGCCGCCGTGTCGTCGGGGTCAGCGGTGCACGTCGGTGCTGCACAGCGCCGGGATGCCGCTGGGCTCGCCGTCGCGGCGCAGGCAGCAGTCCGGTGCGCACACCGAGCGGAACGGGCCGAGCTCGCCCACGACGGCCTCGGCGAACTTCTCGTCGCGCGCGATGGCCGCACGCTCGAGGACCAGGTCCACCAGGCCCGCCACGAACGGGGCGCGGGTCCCCACGGTCCCGGCACGCACGGCCGTGATGCCCAGGCGCGACGCGGTCTCCATGGCCTCGGTGTCGAGGTCGTACGCGACCTCCATGTGGTCCGACACGAAGCCGATGGGCGAGAGCACGACGTTCGTGACGTCGTCGGCCGCGAGCGACTCGAGGTGGTCGTTGACGTCGGGCTCGAGCCACGGCTGCGCGGGCGGGCCCGAGCGCGAGCAGAACGTGAGGTTCCACTCGACCTCGTGGCCGAGACGCGCCGAGACCTCCTCGGCGACGACGCGGGCCAGGTCGAGGTGCTGGCGCGAGTAGGTCGCGTGCGAGATGCGCGACGCGGCCTCCATGGTCAGCGGGATGGAGTGCGTGACGAACACGAGGCGGGCCTCGGTCACGTCGCCGCCCTTGGCCGCGAGCGCCTCGTAGGCCTCGAGCACGGCGTCGACGTTGGCCTGCGCGAACCCGGGGTGGTTGAAGTACGAGCGCACCTTGTCGAACTGGATGCCGGTCGAGCCGTCGGGGCCGAGCTCACCGCGCGCGTCGAGCGTGAGCGCGAGGTCCTCGCGGTACTGACGGCACCCGGAGTAGGACGAGAAGGCCGAGGTCACGAGGGCCACGACGCGCTCGGCGCCCGCACCGGCGAGCTGCTCGACGGCGTCGCGCGTGTACGGCTCCCAGTTGCGGTTGCCCCACACCACGGGCAGGTCGATCCCGCGCGAGGCGAGCTCCTCCTCGAGCGCGGCCTTGAGGGCCAGGTTCTGCTCGTTGATGGGGCTCTTGCCGCCGAACCCGTAGTAGTGCTCGCCGACCTCCTCGAGGCGCGAGTCGGGGATCCCCTTGCCGACAGTGACGTTGCGCAGGAACGGCACGACGTCCTCGGGCTTGTTGGGCCCTCCGAACGAGTACAGGAGGAGGGCGTCGTAGGGGCGGACTTCTGCGGCAGCGGCAGGAGCGGTGCTGGTCCGTGCACCGGGTCCGGCGGCCGTCGTCTGAGGCGAGAACGAGGGCATGCCTGCCATCATGTCAGGCGTTCCTGGGGGTTCTCGGCCGGAGCCGGACGACCCCGACGTGACATTGACGGGACAGTTCGTCAGAACCGCCGGGAGTGAGGCCCGGCCCGGCCCGTGGCGCGGGAGCGGTGGGACGAGCTGACGCGGGGGCCGCGGCACGGGCCGTTGCGCGAGCCCACGAGATGCGGCGGACGGGGGTCGGGAAGCATCTCCCGACCCCCGTCCGCCGCATCTCACGAGCGCGTGTCCGCGCGGTCAGCGCGAGCGCGCCGCCGTCGGCACCCCGTGCCGCACCCGGCGCCCACGGCTACCCCTTGACCGCTCCCCCGAGCCCCGCCCCCTGCAGGAACGTGCGCTGGAACACGAGGAACAGCAGCACGGGGATGATGGTCGAGATCGCGAGCGCCGCGAGGAACACGCCCTTGTCGGTCGTGGCCGCGATCGCGGGCAGGCGCACCGACAGCGGCTGGATCAGCGGGTCCTTGAGGACCAGGAGCGGCCAGAGGAAGTCCTTCCAGCTCGCGATGATCGCGAACACCGAGACCACGCCAAGGATCGGCTTGGACATGGGCAGCACGATCGACCAGAACAACCGGTAGGGACCCGCGCCGTCGACCCGCGCGGCCTCGAAGACCTCGCGCGGCAGGTTGTCGAAGAACCGCTGCACCAGCAGCACGTTGAACGCGCTCGCGCCCGCGGGCAGCCACACGGCCCAGAAGCTGTTGATGAGCGAGGTGCCCAGGAGCGGCGGGTTCAGGATCGTCAGGTACAGCGGGACGAGCAGCACCACGGCCGGGATGAACATGGTCGACAGCACCGCGGCCTGGATCGCCTTGCCGTAGCGCGGGCGCAGGACCGACAGCGCGTACCCGGCCGTCGTCGCGACGACCATCTGCACGGCCCACGAGCCCAGCGCGAGCCAGATCGTGTTGAAGAAGTACTTGCTGACCTGGACCTCGTTCCACGCCTTGTCGAGGTTGTCCCACGCGATGCCGTTCGGGAAGATCGCCATGGGCGTGCGCAGGATGTCCTGCGTGGGAGTGACCGCGAACTTGGCGAGCAGCAGCATGGGCCCGAGCCCCGCGACGACGAGCAGCACGAGCAGCAGGACGTGCGTACCGCCCATCCCGAACCGCACCGAGGGGCGCCGCCAGTCGGCGGTCGACACGGCGCCGCGGTCGGCCACGGCATCCAGTGCCCGACGGCGGCTCTTGCGCTCGCGTGCCGCGTCGCCCTCGCGTCGGGTCAGCAGGGCCTTCTCGGCGAGCACGGCCATCGAGCCGCCCGCCTGGGCCGAGACCTCCTCGGGCGGGGGGTAGGTCCCGGGGCGGGCTGCGCCGTCGGGCAGGTCGCCGGGCGTGGCCCCCCGCCCCGCGGGGGACGTACCGCCCGAGGCGGCAGGACGGTCTGTGCGCGAGGTCGTCATGAGGTGCTCCAGGACCGGGTCAGGCGGAAGTACAGGGCGGAGAAGGCCGCGAGGGCGAGCGCGAGCATGAGCGACAGGGCCGTCGCTGCGCCGTAGTTGCCGCCCAGGCTGTTCGCGAACGCGTAGTTGTAGATGAGCAGCAGGATCGTGATGGTCGAGTTCGCGGGGCCGCCCCCCGTGAACAGGTACGGCTCGAGGAACACCTGCGCGGTCCCGATGATCTGCAGGATCAGCGTGATGAACAGGACCCCGCGCAGCTGGGGCATGGTCACGTGCCACACCTTGCGCCACACGCCCGCGCCGTCGACCTCGGCCGCGTCGTAGAGCTCGGGCGGGACGCTCGTGAGGGCGGCGAGGTAGATGATGATCGTGCCGCCCGCGCCGGCCCACGTGGCAGCGAGGACGAGCGAGGGCATGGCGGTCGACGCGTCCTGGAGCCACGGGTACGGCCCCAGGCCCACCCAGCCGAGGATCGTGTTGAACACCCCGTGGGGGCCGGCGTCGTAGAAGAACTTCCACAGCAGCACGGCCACGACGGGCGGTACCACGACCGGCAGGTAGGCAAGGGCCGAGTACAGACCCTTGTACCGCCGGACCTCGCTCATCAGCACGGCGGCCACGAGCGGGATCGGATAGCCGAACAGGAGTGCGAGGAACGCGAAGTACGCCGTGTTCTTGACCGCGGTCCACAGCAACGGGTCGGCCAGGACGTACCGGAAGTTGTCGAGCCCCACGAACTGGGTGTCGACGAGGTTCGTCTCCTGCACGCTCATGACGAGCGCGCGCACGATGGGGAACCACGAGAAGACCCCGAAGATCACGATCACGGGCAGCATGAAGATCAGGTTGCTCAGCCCGCCGCCACGCACCCAGGTCGCGGGCGACCGTCGTCGGGCGGGCTTGTCGGCGGGCGCTTCATGGCGTCTGCGCGGTGGTGCACTGGTCGCGGTCACGAGGGGTCCTTCGGGTCAGGGAGAGGAGAAGAGGGTTCCCGGTCGGTCGGAGGGGGCGCCCGCGACCGACCGGGAGGATGGGAGCCGGGCCGCCCGCTCTCACGAGCTCCGGGTGAGCCCCGGCGAGAACAGCGGTGAGGACCGGGAGGTGAGGCGGGGGACGGAGCCGGGCCGTGGCGGGTCTGGCGGGAGGCCGAGGAACGAGGCCGGATGTAAGGCCCGGCCCCGTCCCCCGCGTCACCTCCCCCAGGGACTCACCCCTGGTCGAGCAGCGCCTGTGCCTGCTTGTTCGCGTCCGCCAGCAGCTTGTCGATGTCGGCGTTCTGGTCGGTCAGCACGGCCTGGACGACGGGGTCCATGAGCGCGTAGATCTCCTGCGTCTTCTGCGACGGCTCACCGACGAGGGGCAGGTCGAACATGGTGTCGGTGTACCCGGTCATCTGGTTCAGCGGGACGTTGATGTAGTCCTTGATCCATTCCTGGTTCTCGAGGTACTGCTCCTTGCTGAACATGGGGAGCACGGGCGTGCCGACGGGCTGGTCGCTCGCGACGAGCGTCTGGGCGTCCTTGACGGCGGCGTCCTGGTCGACGAGCTTGTTGAGGTAGAAGAAGTCGATCCACTTGACGGCGGCGGCCTTCTTGTCGTCGGTGGCCTTGGCGGGCATCGCGGCGAGGGTGCCGCCCGTGAGGACGCCGGCGTCGTCGCCGTCGAGCGGGAGCGCGGTCAGCCCGTAGGTCGCGGGGTCGAGCCCGTTGGACTGGACCATCGAGGTGTAGACGTCGGAGCCCGAGGTGTACATGCCGACCTGGCCCGCAGCGAAGGCCTCGTTCATGGTGCCCCAGTCGAGCAGGAAGTTGCTGCCCATGGAGTTGTCCTCCCAGCGCAGGGCCTGCAGGAACTCGAGCGCTTCCTTGGTGCCGTCGTTGTCGAGCGACTCGGTGGCCTTGCCGTCGTCGCCGACCTCCTGGACGCGTCCGCCGCGCGAGTAGGTGTTGACGGTGAGCTGCCAGCCGCCTGTGTTGTTCTGGGTCATCTGGGCGTAGCCGGCGACGCCGGGGTTGGCGTCGGCGATCTTCTTGGCGTACTCGCGGACCTGGTCCCAGGTGGTGGGCGGCGAGTCGGGGTCGAGGCCCGCGGACTCGAACAGGGCCCGGTTGTAGTGGAGGCCGACGCCGTAGACGTTCTTGGCGGGGATCGCGTAGACGTGGCCGTCGGGGCCGGTCCCGGCCTCGATGATCGCCGGGTTGAACTTGTCGGCGTAGGGCAGGGTGCGGAACTGGGTGTCGAGGTCCGCGATCTGCTTGTTCTCGACGAGGGTCTTGGCGTCGGTGAACGGGATCTCGAACACGTCGGGCAGCGTGCCGCCGGCGAGCTGGGCGGCGAACGTGGTCGCCTTCCACTCGTACTCCTCGGGCACGACGTCGATGTCGGGGTTGGCGTCCTCGAACTGCTTGACCTGCTCGTTGAAGGCGTCGATCGCCTCGGGCTCGGAGCCGGGCAGGAGGGAGACGACCTTGAGGGTGGTCTTCCCGTCGGCGGACTCGCCGTCGCCGTCGCCCGAGCCGGAGCTCGAGCAGGCGGCGAGGGCGGTGGCGGTGAGGGCCCCCACGAGGGTGAGGGCGATCGCGCGGCGTGTGGACTTCATTGTCTCTGCTCCTTGTGCGGGCGGGTGCGCTGGGCGGTGCTGCTCAGCACGGTGCGGTGGTGGGTGCGGGTGGGTGGGCTGGTCAGGTCGGGGTGGCGCCGGTCGCGCGGCCCGGCGGGGTGCGCCGGAGCCACGCGGCCGTGTCGGTGGGGAGCTCGACACCTGCGGCGCCGTGCTCCAGGTCGGCGCTCGCGAGGAGCACCTCGTACCCAGCGGGCAGGGGGACGGCGGGGCCGAGGTTGACGACGCACAGCACGTCGCCGCGCGTGAACGCGAGGAGGTCGCCGGTCACGTCGCCCGGGCCGCTGCCGACGAAGACGTCGTCGGCCCAGGCGAAGCCGCCGCGGAACGCGGGGTCGTCGTGGCGCAGCGAGAGGACGCGGCGGTAGAGGCTGAGCATCGACGCGTCGTCGCCCGCCTGCGCCTCGACCGACAGGTCGCCCCACCCGGCCGGCTGGGGCAGCCAGGGGTGAGCGCCGCCGTCGGGCCCGAACCCGTGGCTGCTCCCGCCGCGCGCCCACGGCAGGGGGACGCGGCAGCCGTCGCGGCCGGGGTCCACTCCCCCGGACCGGAAGTGCATGGGGTCGTTGATGACGTCGAGCGGGAGGTCCTCGACCTCGGGCAGGCCGAGCTCGTCGCCCTGGTAGACGTACAGCGAGCCGGGCAGCGCGGCGGAGAGCAGGGCGGCCGCCCGTGCCCGACGGCGTCCCGCGGCCAGGTCGGTCGGCGTCCCGAAGCGCTTGGCGCCGAACGAGAACGCGCTGTCCTCGCGGCCGTAGCGCGTCACGGGGCGAGTCACGTCGTGGTTGGACAGGACCCACGTGGCGGGGGCGCCCACGGGGGCGTGCGCGTCGAGCGTCGTCTGGACGGACTCGCGCAGCGACTTGGCGTCCCAGGGGCGGGCCATGAAGTCGAAGTTGAACGCGGTGTGCATCTCGTCGGGGCGCAGGTACTGCGCGAACCGGGCGCGGTCGGCGAGCCAGACCTCGCCCACCAGGACGCGCGGCTCGTCGTAGGACTCGGCGACGGTACGCCAGCCGCGGTAGATGTCGTGGATCTCGTCGCGGTCGACGTGGGGGTGCTCGCCCGGGCCGGGGTGGGCCGGGACCTCGGGGAGCGTCGCGTCCTTGACGAGCAGGGCCGCGGAGTCGATGCGGATGCCCGCGGCGCCACGGTCGAACCAGAACCGCAGGATGTCCTCGTGCTCGCGCCGGACGTCGGGGTGGTTCCAGTTGAGGTCCGGCTGCTCGGGCGTGAACAGGTGCAGGTACCACTCGCCGGGCGTGCCGTCGGGGTTCGTGGTGCGGGTCCAGGTGGTGCCCTGGAAGTCGGAGACCCAGTGCGTGGGCATCTCGTCGCCGCCCGGGCCCTTGCCGGGGTGGAACCAGAAACGCTCGCGCTCGGGCGAGCCGGGGCCCGCGTCGAGCGCGGCCTGGAACCAGCGGTGCGCGGCCGAGACGTGGTTGGGCACCACGTCGACGATCGTGCGGATGCCCAGCTCGCGGGCCTCGGCGATGAGCTGCTCGGCCTCGCTGAGGGTGCCGAACTGCGGGTCGATCTCGCGGTAGTCCGCGACGTCGTAGCCGCCGTCGGCGAGCGGGGACAGGTACCAGGGGGTGAACCAGATCGCGTCGACGCCCAGGTCGCGCAGGTACGGCAGACGCTGCCGCACGCCGGCCAGGTCGCCTGTGCCGTCGCCGTCGCCGTCCGCGAAGCTGCGTACGTACACCTGGTAGATGACCGCGTCCCGCCACCAGGTGGGGTCGGCCGTCGTTCGGGTCGAGTCGTCCTCGCGCACCGTGTCCTCGTCTTCCGTCCGTCCCGTTCAGCGATGAACGGGTGCTCTGCGTCGAGCGCGGCGTCCCGGGTGGGCGGGCCGCTGGACTCCTGATCCGTGGATCCGGCGTCTTGGGCATCAACGTAATCACTCGACAGCAATCGCGCAAGAACTCGACAGTAGCGTTATCGAAACGCGACCTTTGGCGGTGGGTAGGACGACTCCCGGGCAGCGCGTCGCTGAGTGCGGAGTTCTTGCGCGACTCGCCGGGTGCGTCGCGCAAGAACTCCGCACTCAGCGAGCAGCTCCGGGCACGACGAAGGGCGCCGCCCCGGGTTCCCCCAGGGCGGCGCCCTCAGTGCCGCTCGACCAGCCGGTGCCGCCCGCCTAGCGCGTGCCGCCCGCCTAGCGCGTGCCGCCCGCCTAGCGGGTACCGCTCGTGTTCAGCGGCGCGGTCGAGGCACGCACCACGAGCTCGGGCTCGAACAGCAGCTCGTCGCGGGACACGTCGGCCCCCGCGATCATGCTCGCGAGCAGGTCCACGGCCGCACGCCCCATGGGCTCGATGGGCTGGCGGACGGTCGTGAGCGCGGGGTCGGTCGAGTTCATGAGCGCCGAGTCGTCGTACCCGACGACCGACACGTCGGTCGGGACCTCACGCCCGGCCCGGCGCACCGCCCGGATCGCGCCGAGCGCGAGCGGGTCGCTCGCGCACACGATCGCGGTCGCACCGGCCTCGAGGAGCCGCACCGAGGCGGCCTGACCGCTCTCGAGCGAGTACTGGCTGTGCTGGACGAGCGCAGGGTCGATCGTGACGCCGTGGCGCGCCGCCAGGGCGTGCGCCGCCGCGAGCTTGCGCTCGGACGGGATGTGGTCGGCGGGGCCGAGCAGGAACCCGATCCGTCGGTGCCCCAGGGACAGGACGTGACCGAGCGCCTGGTTCATGGCGACCACGTCGTCGCACGAGACCCGTGGGAAGTCGAGCGACTCGATCGAGGCGTTCATGAGGACCACGGGCAGGTTGCGCTCGGCCAGGCGCCGGTAGGGCTCGTGGTCGGCCTCGCGCTGGGCGTAGAAGCCGCCCGCGAAGAGCACGCCCGAGACCTGCTGGCCGAGCAGCAGGTCGATGTACTCCGACTCGGTGATGCCGCCCGCGGTGCGCGTGCAGAGCACGGGCGTGAACCCCTGCTGAGCCAGTGCGCCGCCGATGACCTCGGCGAACGCGGGGAAGATGGGGTTGGCGAGCTCGGGGAGGACCAAGCCGACGAGTCGGCCTCGTTCACCGCGCAGCTTGGTGGGGCGCTCGTACCCGAGCACGTCGAGGGCCGTGAGGACGGAGTCGCGCGTCGCCTGGGAGACCCCAGGCTTGCCGTTGAGCACGCGGCTGACCGTGGCCTCGCTGACGCCGACCTTCTTGGCCACCTCGGCAAGTCGTCTGGACATGCTGCTGACTATACGCAGCGCGCAAGCCGCTTGCGTTCACTTGCGCAACCGTGAGCAGCCGCGTCGGCGCCCCTCGGCGCTGTCAGCGCCCCCGCGTCACGGTGTGCCCCGCGTCGACCAGCACGTCCACGGCGGCCTCGACCGAGTCCTCGGGGACCAGCACGAGGTCCGCGTGGAACGTCGAGGCGACGAACACCGCGATGCTCGCGTCGGCGAGCGGCCCGACGATCGCCGCGAGCATGCCCGGCATGCCCAGCCCGTGCGGGTCGCCGTAGAACCCCGCCCAGCGGTCGCCATCGCCACCGAAGGGCGAGGCCTCGCGCAGGACCGTCAGGCCCTCGGGCGCACGCACGAGCGCGACCCACTCGTCGTCGTCCGGGAACGCGGAGTGGGGCTCGTGCGCGAGCGTGAAGAACGAGTCGAGGAGGCGCAGCTTCTGGGCGGGCATGCCCGCGAGCCTAGGGCGCGCCACCGACACGCGGATCACCGCCCCGGCCGTCGTGCAGTGCACAACAACCCGTGTGCGCGGCACACCACGAGCGGCGCGCCGTGGTTAGGCTCGACAGGTGAGCGCCCCCACCCTCTCGCCCGGGCTCCTGCCCGCGCCCGTGAGCCTTCAGCCCGCCACCGGCACCTTCCCGCTGACCGACGGCACGCCCGTCCGTACGGACCCGGCCCTCGCCGCGGCCGCGCGCTGGTGGCGTCGGACCACGGAGGCGGCGTTCGGCGTCGACCTCCCGTTCGTCGTCGGTGACGGCGCCGCCGACAGCCCCGCCGCGGCACCCGGCGGCGCTCCCGGAGGGGCGCGCCAGGCGAACGTCGCGCCCGACGACGCAGCCCGCCCGGGCGTGACCCTCGCCCTCGACGCGTCACGCCCCGCGGGCGGCTACCGCCTCGAGATCACCCCGCAGGCCGTGCTGCTCACGGCCGCGGACGCGGCCGGTGCCCACGCGGGTGCCCAGACCCTGCGCCAGCTCGCAGGCCCGCAGGCCTACCGCACGGCACCGGTCGCCGCGGCCCCCGGGACCCCGGCGAGCACCGTCCACCTGCCCGCCCTCACCATCGAGGACCACCCGCGCTTCGGCTGGCGAGGCGTCCTGCTCGACGTCGCCCGGCACTTCCTGCCCACGCGCGAGGTGCTGCGGTTCATCGACCTCGCGGCGGCGCACAAGCTCAACGTGGTCCAGCTCCACCTCACGGACGACCAGGGCTGGCGCATGCAGGTCCACCGCTACCCGCTCCTGACCGAGGTCGGCGGCTGGCGCACCGAGTCGAACGTCGGGACGTGGCGCACGGGGGTCTTCGACGGCCGCCCGCACGGCGGCTTCTACACCCAGGACGACCTGCGCGAGATCGTCGCCCACGCGCGCGAGCGGGGCGTCGTCGTCGTGCCGGAGATCGACGCCCCGGGGCACGTCGAGGCGGCCGTCGCGGCCTATCCGTTCCTCGGGACCCGCAAGACCCCGCACACGGTGCGCACCACGTGGGGCGTGAGCACCGAGGTGCTCGACCCGTCCGACGAGGCGCTCGAGTTCTTCACGAACGTGCTGGACGAGGTCCTGGACATCTTCGACTCCCCCTGGATCGCGATCGGCGGCGACGAGGTCCCCACGACGCTGTGGCGCGAGAACCCGGCGATCGTGGCCCTCGCCGAGCAGCGCGGCCTCGCGGACGTCGCCGACCTCGCGGGCTGGTTCCTGGCCCGCCTGAGCGAGCACGTCACGGCCCAGGGGCGTCGGGCGGTCGTGTGGGACGAGGGCTTCGGCGAGCAGCTCCCGCGCGACGTGGTCGTGACCGCGTGGCGCGGCTTCACGGTGGGAGCGGACGCGCTCGAGGCGGGCAACGACGTCGTCATGGCCCCGGAGCAGGTCGTCTACCTGGACCACCGTGCGGGTGACGGCGAGGACGAGCCCGTCCCCGTCGGGTTCCTGCGCACGGTCGAGGACGTCCTCGCGTTCGACCCGTTCCCGCCCGAGGTCCTCGCGCAGTACCCGGGCCTCGACGCGGCGCCCGGTCGCCTGCTGGGCGCCCAGGCCGAGGTCTGGTCCGAGCACCTCGACTCGCCGCGCCGCGTCGACTACGCGGCGTTCCCCCGCCTCGCGGCGTTCGCGGAGGTCGTCTGGAGCCCGACGGCGGAGCGCACCCCGGGCGGTCCGGCCTCGGCCGAGTTCCTCGCTCGGCTCGAGCAGGACCACCTGCCGCGCCTCGACGCGGCGGGCGTCGAGTACCGCCCGCTCGACGGGCCGAAGCCCTGGCAGCAGCGTCCCGGCGTGCGCGGGTTCCTGCGCCACCTCGACCAGGAGATGGCCGCGGGCGGCTATGCCGGCGTGGGCGGCTGGGTCGAGGGACGCGACGCGAGCTCGGAGGGGCAGGCATGAGCACCACGGACCGTCAGGACGCCCGCGACCTGGCAGCAGGGGGCGGCACGACGGGCGTGACGCTCGTCGTCCGCGGCGCACGGCTCACCACCCCGGAGGGGCTGTCGGGGCCTGTCGACCTGCTGGTCGCAGGAGACGTGATCGACCACGTCGTGCCGGCGGGCAGCGTGCCCGTCCCCGCCGGGGCGCACGTGATCGAGGCCGCGGGCCGCATCGCGTTCCCCGGCTTCGTCGACTCCCACGTGCACGGCGAGGCCGCGGTCCTGGACCCGGACGTGCAGCTCGCGATGCTGCGCCAGGGCGTCACGAGCATCGTCGTGGGCCAGGACGGCGTGTCCTACGCCCCCTCCGCGAGGCAGCCCGTCGCGGACGGGACCCACGACGCGCACACCTGGGCGACCGGCTACTTCAGCGCGATCAACGGCGAGCATCCCACGTTCCGGGGCGGCTCGGTCGCCGACCTGCTCGCGACGTACGAGGGCACCACTCCCCTCAACGTCGCCTACCTCGTCCCGCACGGCACGCTGCGCTACGACGTCCTGGGCGGCGCGGCCCGACCCGCGAGCCCCGACGAGACGGGCCGCATGGTCGCCCTGCTGCGCGAGGCCCTCGACGACGGCGCGTGCGGCATGTCCACAGGCCTCGAGTACGCGCCGGCCTCGAACGCGACCGACGACGAGCTGGTCGCGCTGACCCGCGTCCTCGCCGAGCACGACCTGCCCCACGTGAGCCACATGCGCGGCTACGAGGACAAGGCCGGGACCGCGATGGCCGAGCTCGTCCGGGTCGCCCGGGCGTCGGGCGTCGCGACCCACGTCTCGCACTACCACGGGCCCGCGGACGAGCTCATCGGCTACGTCGAGGACGCCCACGCGGCCGGGCTCGACGTCACGTTCGACTCCTACCCGTACCTGCGCGGCTGCTCGATCCTCTCGATGGTCTCGCTGCCCACGTGGTTGCCCGTCGCGGACCCGGACGCCACGGTCGCGATGCTCCAGGACCCCGACGTCGTCGCGCGCCTCCGCGCCGAGCACTTCCCCGGCCTCGCGGACCTCTGGGAGCGCGTGACCATGGCCGCCGTGCCCGGCGAGCTGCAGTGGAGCGAGGGCATGGCGCTGCTCGACGTCGCCGACCGCCTGGGCCTCGACCCCGTCGAGACGACGCTGCGGATCCTGGTCTCGACCCACCTGCGCGCGGGCTGCGTGTTCGCCCAGCCCCCCACCAACTCCCCCGGGTCCGTCCGGGCGCTGCTGCGCCACCCGGCGCAGATGGGCGGATCGGACGCGATCTACCAGGGCGGGCGCCCGCACCCGCGCGGCTGGGGGGCGTTCGCGCGCTTCCTCGCCGAGCACGTGCGCACGCTCGGCGACTGGACGTGGCACGACGCCGAACGGCACCTGTCGACGGCCGCCGCCGAGCGCTTCGGGTTCGGCGACCGCGGGGTCCTGCGGCCGGGCGCACGCGCCGACGTCGTGCTGCTCGACCCCGAGACCGTGCAGGACGTCGCGACGTACGAGGACCCGCGGCGTCCCGCGACCGGGATCGACGACGTGCTCGTCGCGGGCGTGCCCGTGCTCGCGGGCGGGCAGCCCACCGGCGCCACCCCCGGGCGGGCGCTGCGCCCGACCGTCCCGGCGGGGCGCGCATGACGGCGACCGCGCGGGAGGCAGCGAGCGCCCAGGAGCGGGGTCGGCCGGAGCCCTCGGGCCGGCAGGCGCTCCCGGACGCGTCGGCACCCGCCGCCGACGCCGCCCGGAACTCGTCCCAGTCGCTCCGCCGCGCCCTGACGATCCTCGACGCCCTGCGTCACGACGCGGCCCGCGGCCTGAGCCTCGTCGAGCTCGCGGACGTCCTGGGCACGCACAAGAGCACGGTCTCTCGCCTGCTGGCGCCGCTCGTCGAGGTCCACCTGGTCCGGCGCACCCCGGGTGGACGGTTCGTGCTGGGCGCCGGCACGCTCCGGCTCGGCCAGGCCTACCTCGAGGGGCTCGACCTGCGCACGGTCGCCGAGCCCCACCTCGCGGACCTCATGCGGGCCTCGGGGGCAACGTGCCACCTCGTGGTCCGCGACGGTCTCGACGTCGTCTACATCGACAAGAAGGAGAACACCGCGGTCGTGCGCATGGCCTCGCGCATCGGACGCCGCATGCCGCTGTACTGCACGGGTGTCGGCAAGGCGATCCTCGCCGCGAGCGACGTCGACCTGCTGGAGGCCGTGCTCGAGCACCCCCTGCCCGCCGTGACCGCGCGGACCCTGACGGACCCCGACGCCCTGCGCGCCGAGCTCCGCACGGTCGCACAGCGCGGCTACGCGATCGACGACCGCGAGAACGAGGCCGAGGTGCGCTGCGTCGCGGCCGCCGTCGTCGACCACACGGAGACCGCGATCGGCGCGCTCTCCGTCTCCGCCCTCGCCTCGCACATGCCGCCCGCGCGGGTGCGCGAGCTGGGCCCGCTCGTCGTGCAGGCCGCCCGCGCGGTCTCCGCCGGGATGGGCTCCGTGCGCTGCGGCTACGAACCCACCGGGAGGAACGCATGACCGACCCCACCCAGGCTGCCCGCCCCACCCAGCCGTCCACCCGCCCGACCGTCCCCGCGGACCCGAGCGCCGTCGTCGGGCCCGCGACCAAGGGGCTGCGGCTCGACGCCGAGCGGACCGTCGCGGACGTCCTCGCGGACTCCCCCCGCATCACCGACGACGCCTTCTCCTGGCCGCTGCTGACGCTCGACGACGCGGCCCTCGACCACAACGTCGCGCTCATGGCGCGGCTGTGCGCCGAGCACGGCGTCGAGCACGCACCGCACGTCAAGACCGCGATGTCCCGCGGGCTCTACGCCCGTCAGGCCCGCGCCGGGGCCTGGGGCGCGACCGTCGCGAACCCGGCGCAGCTCCGCGTGGTGCGCACGTGGGGCGTCGAGCGGGTGTTCCTCGCGAACGAGCTCATGGATCCGCGCGAGATCGCGTGGCTGCGCCGCGAGCTCGAGGCCTCGGTCGCCCCCGGCGGCACCCCGTTCGAGGTGTGGGTCTACGTCGACTCGATCGAAGGCGTCGGGCTGCTCTCGCGCGGCTTCGCGGGCGCCTCGCCCCAGGTCGTCGCAGGCCTCGGCGTGCTCGTCGAGGTCGGCGTCCCCGGCGGCCGGACGGGCGTGCGCAGCACGGCCGACGCGCTGGGTCTCGCGCGGGCCGTGCGTGCCGCGGGACTGCGCGTGCCCGGGGTCGCCGGGTACGAGGGGTCGGCCGCGGGCGGCACCACGCCCGAGGACCTGGACAAGGTCACGGCCTACTGCCGGGGCCTGCGCGACGTCGCGGCGGCGTTCGTCCGCGAGGGCCTGGTGCCCGGCGACGAGCCCGTGGTCGTGACCGCGGGCGGCAGCTCGTTCCTCGACGTCGTGCTCGCCGAGCTCCCCGGGCCGCTCACGGTCGCGGGCGCGGGTGACGGGGTGGACGGTGGCGGCAGCACCGACGGCGGCGGGACCACCCGCGACGTCCGCGTGGTGGTGCGCTCGGGCGCCTACCTCACGCACGACCACGGGTTCTGCGCCCGCATGGACCCGTGGGACCGCATCCCGGGCGGCGAGCCCATGCACGCGGCCGCGGTCGTGTGGGGCCAGGTGCTCTCGGTCCCCGAACCCGGCCTGGTGCTGTGCGGTGTGGGGCGACGCGACGTGTCGTACGACATCGACCTGCCCACGGCCCTGTGGCTGCGCACGCTCGACGAGAACGGCGACCTGCGCCCCGCGCACGACCTCGCGGGGGCCCGCGTCACGGGCCTCAACGACCAGCACCTGTACCTCACGGTCGATCCCACGCCCGCGGGCAGCGCCCCGGCCACGACGCAGATCCGGCCCGGCGACGTCGTCGGGTTCGGGATCTCGCACCCGTGCACGCTGTTCTCCACGTGGCGCGTGGCGGCCGTGGTGGGCGACGACGACCAGGTGATCGACCTCGTCGGCACCGAGTTCTGACGCTGCCCGTCCCGGACCACCCCGCATCACCCGCGACATCCCGAGAGAAACCCGAGAGAAAGAGGCACGATGAGCACCGCCAAGTCCCCGATCAGCACCCCGCACGCACCGGCACCGGCCCACACGTTCCACCAGGGCGTGCGCAAGGGCCCGTTCGTCCAGGTCTCGGGTCAGGGGTCGGTCGACCCCGCGACGAGCGAGTACCTGTTCCCCGGCGACGTCGCCGCGCAGACCACGCGGACGCTGGAGAACGTCAAGGCCATCGTCGAGGGCGCGGGCGCCACGTTCGACGACGTCGTGATGCTGCGCGTGTACCTCACCAAGCGCGAGGACTTCCCGATCATGAACGACGCGTACGGCGCGTTCGTCGAGGCCAACTGCCCGGGCGGCGTGCTGCCCGCCCGCACCACGGTCTTCACGGGGCTGCCCCGCGAGGAGATGCTGGTCGAGATCGACGCGTTCGCGATCACGGACTGACCTTTTCGCCGCCGAGTGCATGGTTCGGCTGCGACTCGCCGGGCGTGTCGCAGCCGAACCATGCACTCGGCGGAACGCGCGCCGTGGGTGGCCGCGCCTAGCCTGGCGGGATGATCGAGACGCTCGCCATCGAGGGCTACCGCTCGCTGCGGCACCTCGTCCTGCCGCTCGGCCGGCTCACGGTCGTGACGGGTGCCAACGGCGCGGGCAAGTCGAGCCTGTACCGCTCGCTGCGCCTGCTCGCCGAGTGCGCGCTGGGCGGCGCGGTCGGGGCGCTGGCCCGCGAGGGCGGGCTGCCCTCGACGCTGTGGGCCGGGCCGGAGGTGATCGGCCGCTCGGTGCGCGCGGGCGTGCACCCCGTGCAGGGCACGGTCCGCAACGGACCGGTCGCGCTGCGCCTGGGCTTCGCGAGCGGCCCGGACCTCCTGCCCGACGGCGCCACACCGGCGGGTGCGCCCCTGACGGGCGCGTACGGGTACGCGATCGACCTGGGGCTGCCGCAGGACGGCGGCGAATCGTTCGGCCTGGACCCGGAGATCAAGACCGAGGTCGTGTGGTCGGGCCCTGTGCTGCGACCCGCGACGCTGGTCGCCGACCGCCACGGCCCGTCGGTCCGGCTGCGCGACGAGGACGGGTCGTGGCAGGTGTCGGGTCGGCGCCTGCGGTCGTTCGACAGCATGCTCTCGGAGGTCGTGGACCCCGTGGGCGCACCCGAGCTCGTGCTCGTGCGCGAGCGCCTGCGGTCCTGGCGCTTCTACGACCAGTTCCGTACCGACGCCCTGGCTCCGGCCCGCGGCGCGCACGTCGGCACCCGGACCCCCGTCCTGGCGCACGACGGCGCCGACCTCGCCGCAGCGCTCGAGACGATCCGCGAGCTGGGGCTGGCCGACGATCTCGACGCCGCGGTCGAGGACGCGTTCCCGGGGTCGACCGTGCGGGTCCGTGCGGCGGACGACGGCCGGTTCTCGCTCGAGCTGCGCCAGCACGGCCTGCTGCGTCCCCTGGGCAGCGCCGAGCTGTCCGACGGCACGCTGCGCTACCTGCTGTGGGTCGCCGCGCTGCTCACGCCCCGCCCCCCTGAGCTGCTCGTGCTCAACGAGCCCGAGACCAGCCTGCACCCCGACCTGCTGCCCGCGCTGGGGTCGTTGATCGCGGGGGCCGCGCAGCGCACGCAGGTCGTGGTGGTGACGCACTCGGGGGCGCTCGTGCGGGCCATGGAGGAGGCAGCGGACGGCTCGCGCGCGTCGGGGACGTCGGCGCTGTCGGCACCGGGAGGCCGCGCGCCCCGGACCGGTCGCGCCGGGGCGCGCGGACTGCCCGGGCTCGCGCACGTCGAGCTCGTCAAGGAGCTCGGGGAGACGACCGTCGCGGGCCGCGAGGGTCCGCTCGACGAGCCGCTGTGGCACTGGCCGAAGCGCTGAGTGCATGATCCTGCGGCGACTCACCGGGAGTGTCGCGGCAGGATCATGCACTCGGCAGGTCCCGGGATCAGCGGCGCACGGACCCCAGGTACAGGCTCGTGACCGACGCCGCGAGCTCGGCCAACCTGCTCCCCGTGCGCCCCACGAGCTCGTCAAGGTCGATCGGCCCCGGAGCGATCGAGAACGCGGCCGTGACCCCTGCGGCCCGGGCGCGCTGGGCGGGCAGCAGGACCTGCCCCGCGAGCACCACCACCGGAGGCCTCCCGGGGGCCGCCGCAGCGAGCGTGCCGATCGCGTCCGCGACCTTGCCGTTGACCGACTGCGAGTCGAACGAACCCTCGCCCGTGAGCACCAGGTCCGCGTCCGCGACGGCCGCGGGCAGCCCGATGCTCTGCGCGACCAGGGTCGCGCCGTGCTCGAGCTCGGCGCCCAGGACCGCGACGAGCGCCGCGGGCACCCCGCCCGCGGCCCCAGCCCCCGAGAGCTCGTGCGTGCGCACCCCGGTCTCGCGCTCGAGCAGGTCGGCCCAGCGCACGAGGGCCGCGTCGAGGAACGCGACGTCCGACCCGCTCGCGCCCTTCTGCGGGCCGAACACCGCCGCCGCGCCGCGCTCGCCCACGAGCGGGTTCGTCACGTCGACCGCCACGCGCCAGCGCACCTGTCGGGCGCGCGGGTGCAGCCCGTCGAGGTCGAGGCCCACGACGCGCGCGAGCCCCTCGCCGCCGTCGGGCACGACCCTGCCCGCGAGCTCCCCGTCCGTCGAGGACGGGACCGTCGCCGGCTCGTGCGCGACCAGCCGCGCCCCGAGGCCTGTGAGGAGACCCGCCCCGCCGTCGGTCGACGCCGACCCGCCGAGGCACACGAGGACCTCCTCGACCCCCGCGTCCAGGACTGCGGCGGCGACCTCGCCCGTGCCGCGCGTGTGCGCGTGCAGAGGCTGGAGGGCGACATCGCTCACGTCGGGCAGGCCGCTCGCGGCGGCGAGCTCGACCACACCGACCCGGCCGTCGGCCGAGACCCCGTAGCGGGCCGTGTGCGGCCGGCCGATCGCGTCGACCGTGACGAGCTCACGTGCCGGCACGCCCCAGACCGCGAGGAGAGCGTCGAGCGTGCCCTCCCCGCCGTCGGCCATGGGCAGGAGCGTGAGGAGGGCGTCGGGCGCGGCGGCCAGGACCCCGTCCGCGATGTGCCGCGCGACCGCGTCCGCGGTCGCCGACCCCTTGAACGAGTCGGGCGCGATCACGACCCGCAACGGTCGCGCCCCGCCGGGTGGGTCGAGGGTCCGGGAGGCGTCGGTGTTCGTCGTCGAAGGCACGTCCCGATCGTAGCCACGCTCCCTCAGGTGCGCTGGGCGGCCTGGGCCGCGACCGCGGCATCGATCCGCGCCTGCGTGCGCGCCTCGCGCCGGCGACGTGCGCGCACCGCCGCGAGCACGAGCCCGACGAGCACGAGCAGCGACCCCAGCTGGACCCACGGCAGCGCCCACGCGCCGTAGGTCGCCGAGGCGGTCGTGAGCGTGACCTCGACGACGTCGTCGCCCACGACGAGCGGGGTCGTCGCCAGGTCCCCCGAGACCTTGCCGAGCGGCCAGACGCCGTCGATCACGACGGTCCCGCCCGCGTCCTGCCCGGGCAGGACCTCGCGCTGCGCGGGGGCCACGACCTCGCGCACGTTCCAGCCGAACAGGCCCGCGACCGCAGCCTGCGTGTCGGCGCCCAGGCGCACGTTGCCCTCGTTCGCGACCGAGTACTCGACGCGCACCGAGCCGGGCGCGAACGGGTTCCAGCTCGGTTCGTACGTCGCGCGGACGTCGGTGAGGGCGAGCGCCGGGGCGAGGTCGCCCGCGACGCGCAGGTGCAGGCGCGCGCCCACACGGGTGTCGAACGTGACGCTCGATCCGTCCCCCTCGGCGCGGGCCAGCGCGGCGACGACCCCGGCCGGGTGGTCGCCCGGGGTCGCGTCGGCGGGCACCGCGACCGTGAACGGGATGGTCGCCGACGACTCGGCCGCGATCTCGACGCGCTGGCTCGGTCCCGCCGTCTCGCCCTCGCCGAGCGTGATCCACGAGCCGCCGTCGGTCGGCGCGGTGCCGGCCGAGAGCAGGTCGAACTGCCCGTCCGCGGTCACGACGCCGTCGCTCGCGTACACGTCGAACGTCGCGGGGTGGTCGCTGAAGTTGGTCACGGTGACGTGCTCGACGGCCTGGCCGCCCGGGTCGACCGTCACGCGGTAGGACACGCGTCCGTCGGGCCCCTCGGCGGTCGCGGGCTCGACGGCCCAGGTCGTGCGCGCGGCGGGCTGCTCGCCGGAGGCCGGGGCGGCTGCGCTGTCAGCGGCCGCAGCGCCGTCCACGGTCGAGCGCACCGTGCCCGACGGCGCCGCACCCGTCTCGGCGACGGTTCCGGTCACGACGGAGGTTCCGGGGAGGACCAGCGCACCGGCAGGCGCCGCGAGCGCGCCCGTCAGCAGGGCGCCCACGAGGGCTGCGGCGCCGGCCGTCCTGGCCACGCGCGCCGGGGCGGGCAGGCGGACCGGGCCCGCCGGGCGGGCCGGGGCGCGGCGCGGACGAGCCGTGAGGCGGGGGGTGACGTTCATCGAGGAGCTCCGAGCGGGAAGAGTCGTGGCCCCGCGCCCAGCGCGACCCGCGAGCGGGACGGGCGTGGCGCCGTCGGGCAGGAGGACGGGCGCGGCCCGCGGTCACCCGACGACGCACGGTGCGTGACGTCGTCGAGAGACCGACGAGCGGAACCCGAAGAGGCCGCCGGGCTCCCGGCGCGCCGCAGCGCACCCGGGACCCGACGGCTCCGTCAGGTGACGACGGTCAGTCGACCGGGAACAGCGAGACCGTCAGGGTGCCCGCGTAGTCGCCCTCGCGGGTGTCCACGGGGACCTCGAGCGCCAGGTCGGCCGAGACCGTCGTGGTGCCCAGGCGGCTGTCCGAGGTCGCGGTCGCGAGCGTGGCCGGGGCCGCGAGGCCCGTGCCGCCGCCCAGGAGCGAGGCCACGGGCGAGCCCGCGATCACGCCGTCCTTGGCCGAGACCAGGCCGGGGGTCCAGCCGAGGTTCTGGGCGCGCAGCGTGCGCGGGCCCGAGGACAGGTCGCCCGACTGGCCCGAGACGGTCCAGCCGCCCGTGCCGACCGTGGCGGTCGCCCGCGAGTCCGTCACCGAGACCTCGGGGAGCGTGCCCGCGAAGCGCAGGCGGTCGCCCACGTTCTCGCCGCCCGTGAGCGCCACGCCCGCACCGAAGTCCGCGACGGACAGCGTGAGCTTGCCGCCGACCTCACCGGCCTCGGGGACGGTCGCGAGGAGCGGGATGCCGTCGGTGTCGTTCGCGGCCCACAGGGCGTTGGAGACGCGGCCGACGTCGGCGTTGTCGAGGTAGGCGCCACGCACCGGGTCGGTGCCCGTCGCGGCCGCCGCGAGCAGCTCCGAGCCCGGGCCCTTGGCGAACACGGGCACGAGGTGGTTGGTGTGGCCGCCGCTGTTCCAGCTGACCTGGGGCGCCTCGCCCTGCGCGCCCTGGACCGGGGTCCAGGCGGGGTTCGCCGCGGGGCCTGAGAGGTAGCCGCACTCGTGGTCCGCCGTGATGACCACGAGGGTCTCGTCCCAGCTCGAGTTCTCCTCGACCCAGTCCACGACCGTCTCGATGGTCCGGTTGAAGTCGACCTGCTCCTCGACCGCTCCTGCGGTGTTGTTGTCGTGCGAGGCCCAGTCGATCGCGCCGCCCTCGATCATCACGAAGAAGCCCTCGTCCGAGGCGTTGGACAGCACGTTGAGCGCGGCGTCCGTCATCTGCGGGAGCGAGGGCACGTTGTCGTTCTGCGGGGCGGTGAACGGCACGTCGCCCGACTTCAGCGCCGTGCGGTCGGCCTGGAGCGTGCCCGCGACCTGCGCGGTGCCCAGGACGTGCGTGGGCGTGTCGCCCTCGGCGAGAGCGAGGAAGTCGTCCTTGGACTCGACCAGGTCGAACGCCGACTGGCCGTCGACCAGCTTGTTCCACTCGGTCTCGCCGATGTAGCTGTAGCTGGGGTTGGCGCGCTTGTCGCCGTTGTCGTCGTACCAGGGGTTGCCCGCGCCGAAGATCACGTTCGCGCCCGAGTCCATCATGTCGGCGGCGATGTCGTGGTAGTTGTTGCGGTGCTCGTTGTGCGCCAGGTAGGACGCGGGCGTCGCGTGGGTCCACGGCACCGAGGTGACGACTCCCGTGGCCTTGCCCAGCTCGAGCGCGCGCTCGGCGACCGTCTTGAGGTCCTCGTGGTTCTCGTCCTGGCCGATCACGTTGTTGAGCGTCTTGACGCCCGTCGCGAGCGTGGTGGCGGCGGCCGCGGAGTCGGTCGAGTTCTTGAGCGGCGCGGAGAAGCTGCTCCAGTTCTGGACCGGGTCGTACGTGTTGCCGAACTGGTACGTGGACATCGCGAGGGCGACCGGGAACTCCTGGTACACCTGCGTGCCGGCCTGGCCGGGGACCGGGGTCGAGACGCCGCCGGGCTTCACGGTGGTCTGGTAGGCCGTGCGGCCGTGCTCGAACTGGCTGCCGAGGTCGACCTGGTTGAACCCCATCCCGTCACCGATGAGGTGGATGATGTTCTTCGGTCCGGGCGCCCCGGGGTCTGCGGACGGCGCGGCGAGCGCCGGCGTGGTCGAGGAGATCGCGATACCAGCAGCGAGGACGCCGGTTCCGGCGATCCGCAGCCACTTCATCGGTACACGTGAAGTCATGGTCTCTTCCCTGTCGAGGTCTGGTCCGGTCCGGAGTCGAGTTCCGGCCGGCACCTGAGAGCCAAGCGGGTCGAGGTGGCGCGACGGTGAACGGCGAGAGGCCGTGCGGGGACAGATGGGGTAAATGTCCGGCCGGGCCGTGAGACGCCTGCGGGCGCGGGCCGGGTCGCCGCAGACCGTGGGACGCCCGCGGGTCGCGGACGCCCCGGCCCGGTCAGGCCGTCACTGCGGAGGCAGGTCCGCGAACCGCACGAGCTGACCCACGGCGCGCTCGGCGCGCTCGTCGAGCCACGGCATGGGGAAGAGCTCGATCGTCCAGTCCTCCTTGGACGCGAACACGCCCGTGGGCACGATCAGGTCGCCCATGAAGGAGAAGAGGGGGCGCAGCGCCTGGTCGATCACGAGGGTGTGACGGGCCGTGCCGCCCGTGGCCGCGAGCAGCACGGGCTTGTCGACCATCGCGAGCGAGTCGACGAGGTCGAAGAAGGACTTGAAGATCCCGGAGTAGGAGCCGCGGAACACGGGCGAGGCGACGACCAGAAGGTCGGCCTGCTCGACGGTCTTGAGCGCGAGCTCGAGCTCCTCGCTGCGCATGCCCACGACGGTCGCGGTCGCGACGTCCTGCGCGTGCTCGCGGATCTCGACTGTCCGGGCGTCGACCGCGACGCCCGCGGCCGTGAGGCGCGCGACGGTCTTGTCGAGCAGCAGGTCGGTCAGCGCGCGCGTGGTCGAGGGGAAGCTCACCCCGCCCGTGACGGCGACGACGCTCAGCGTCCGGGCCTCGGTCGGCTCCGCGGCGCTCCCGTCCTGGGAGCCCGCGCTCACGCCTCGCTCCCCTCGCGTGCGGGCAGGTGCTCCTGCGCGCCCCGGAGCTTGTCGAGCAGTCCCTTGAGGGTCGCGAGCTCGTCGGCGTCGAGGGCCCCGCCCACGTAGGCGCTGATCGTGCGGACGTGCCTGCGCCCGATCTCCTTCTGGAGCCGCGCGCCCTCCGGGGTGAGCCGGACGATCGTGCCGCGTGCGTCGTCGGGCGCGGGGACGCGTTCCACGAGGCCGCGCTGCTCGAGGCGCTCGGCCATGCGGCTCAGCGAGGGCTGGCTGATGAGGACGAACTCGTTGAGGTCACGCAGCCGGGTCCCGCCCTGGGGGCACGTGGAGAGCGTGAAGAGCACGTCGTACTCGCGCATGGTGAGCTCCTCCCAGATGTCGTCAGCCTGGAAGCGGCGCATGAGGGCGACCTGGGTGCGGAAGAGCGACTCCCAGGTCTCGGCGGCCTCGCGCGTGGTGGCTCGGTCGTGGACGGCGGGGAGGGCGGTGGTGGGGCTTGGCATGCGTCTCTCGATCCTGCGGGGTGCACCGGCCCGACGGCGCCGCTCGCTTCGTCGGCGCACGTCACCCGGGTAGATGCGTTCGTATGAACTCGAGCGGTACAACCGGCGGGGCGAGAGGTGTATTCCGGACCGTCAGGACGGCACGGGCGGTCGCCGTGCCCGGAGGACCTACCTGCCGAGCCGGCGCTCGCGCTGCGAGTACGACCGCAGGGCACGCAGGTAGTCGACCCGGCGGAAGCTGGGCCAGTACGCCTCGCAGAAGTAGAACTCGGCGTGCGCGCTCTGCCACAGCAGGAACCCGCCGAGCCGCTGCTCGCCCGAGGTGCGGATCACGAGCTCGGGGTCCGGCTGCCCCTTGGTGTAGAGGTGCTCCTCGATGTGCTCGACGTCGAGGTTCTCCGCCAGGTCCTCGAGGGACGCGCCGCGGTCGGCCTGCTCGCGCAGGTAGGACCGGACGGCGTCCGCGATCTCGTGGCGTCCGCCGTAGCCGATCGCGACGTTGACCTGGAGGCCGTCGACCCCCGCGGTGCGCTCCTCGGCGTCGCGCAGCGCCGCCGCGAGACGCTCGGGGAGCAGGTCGAGGCGACCCATGACGCGCAGGCGCCAGCGGCCGGTCTCGGCGAGGTCACGCACGGCGTCCTCGATGATGTCGAGCAGCGCACTGAGCTCCTCGTGCGAGCGCGAGAGATTGTCCGTGGACAGCATCCAGAGCGTGACGACCTCGATGCCGAGGTCCTCGCTCCAGGTGAGGAACTCGGCGATCTTGTCGGCTCCGCGCCGATGGCCCGTCGCAGCGGTCTCGCCGAACGACTTGGCCCAGCGCCGGTTGCCGTCGAGGATCACGCCCACGTGCCGGGGCATCGCCTCGCGCGGCAGCGAGGTCGCCAGTCGTCGCTCGTACAGCCCGTAGAGCAGGTGGGGCATGCGCACGTGAGGTCCTTAGCGGTATGAAGGGAGTGGAGCGACGGGGGCCGGCGCGGCCGGGGCGCTCCCGCGACGAGCACGAGGGGCACGAGCCGCGCGGCCGCAGGTCACGATCGAGCAGGTCGCCCGCCAAACGGTACCGGAGGCAACGGTCGAAATGTCCAGTCGCCCGCGCTGCGGTGCGCCTTTGCGCAGGATCTTCACAGTCCGCGGCCGCTACCTACGGTGACGTAACTTACGATGGCGTAGGTTGTTTCCTGAGCCGTTCACGTCGACTCACGTGCAGTCCCCCCGGGTCAGGGACACCCCGCTCCCTGGCCCGACGCAGAACGAGTAGGAGTCTCTCCGTGGCACGACCCTCCGAGCGCCCGTCCGCAGGCGACGCCGTCGAGAACACGCTGGCGTCGACAGGCGAAGCCCTGTCGAGCATCGGCGAGAAGGCCGCCGACGCACTTGACTCGGTCAAGCCCCGCCTGCGCGGCTGGATCCATGCCGGCACGTTCCCCGTGGCCCTCGTCGCGAGCATCGTCCTGGTGATCCTCGCTCCCCCGGTCGCGGGCAAGGTCGCGTGCGCGATCTTCGGCCTGAGCGCCTGCCTGCTGTTCGGCACGAGCGCCGTCTACCACCGTGGGACCTGGTCTCCCCGGGTCGCGGGGATCCTGCGCCGGGCCGACCACTCGAACATCTTCCTCATCATCGCGGGCACGTACACGCCGCTCGCGGTGCTGCTCCTGCCGAAGCAGACCGCGACGATCCTGCTGATCGTCGTGTGGTCCGGGGCGCTGCTCGGGCTCGCGGCGCGCATCATCTGGCTCGGCGCACCGCGGTGGGTCTACGTCCCGATCTACGTCGCGCTCGGCTGGGTCGCGGTCGGCTACATGCCGCAGTTCTGGACCACGCCAGGTGGCCCCGCGATCGTGTGGCTCGTCGCGATCGGCGGGCTCGCCTACACGCTGGGCGCCGTGGTCTACGGCCTCAAGCGCCCCAACCCGAGCCCCCGGTGGTTCGGGTTCCACGAGATCTTCCACGTCCTGACGGTCGTGGGCTTCGGGTGCCACTACGCGGCGATCATGATCGCCGCGCTCAACGCCTAGCCGCGGTTCTCCGGGAGGCCGGATGCGTGGCGGCCGCCGCCGATCAGGTCGATCGACGGCGGCGCCGCGCTCACCGCGTCGGGTCCGGCTCGTACGGCTGCGTGGCAGGGCCGGGAACCGGCACGACGGCGTAACGCCTGTTCGCGAGAGACGGGTTCGTCCGGCGCACCCCGGCCAGGGCCTCGGGGTCGATGTCGGCCGTACGCAGGCCCGCTCGCTCGTCGAGCTCGAGCCCCACCTGGCCGTCGGGCCCCACGAGCAGCGACCGTCCGGTCACGCCCTTGCCGGCCTGCCCGACCGCGAGCACGACCGAGGTGTTCTCGATCGCCCGGGCGCGGGCCAGGGTGCGCCAGTGATCGGCCTTGAGATCGCCCGCGGCCCATGCGGCCGGGACCACCAGGACGTCGGCGCCCGCGTCGACCAGCCGACGGGCCGCCTCGGGGAATCGCAGGTCGTAGCAGGTCATGACGCCGAACGTCAGGCCGCCGACCGTGAGGACCGTCGGCGGCGCGTCGGCGGGTCCTGGCTCCAGGCGGTCCGACTCGCGGTGCCCGAACGCGTCGTACAGGTGCACCTTGCGGTAGATGCCCGACAGCCGACCGTGCGCGTCGATCGCGACGACCGCGTTGACGGCTCGGGTGGGGCGGTCAGGTGCCGCTGCGACCGGGGTGCTCACCGGTGCGCCGCCCGAGCCCTCCTCCGAGGCTGCGCCGTCGGAGGACGTCGAGCCGCGCGAGGTGGGCCCACCGCCCTGCTCGTCCGAGCCACCCTGCGGGGCCCCGGAGCCCGGGATCGTCGTGCCCGCGATCACCGCGACCCCGGTCTCGCTCGCCCAGCGCTGGAGCGTCGTGACGAACGGGCCGTCGAGCGGCTCGGCGTGCTCGATCCCCACACCCCGAGGGTCGAACCCCGAGGCGTACTCGGGGAGCACCAGGAGGTCGGCGTGCAACCGCCCTGCCTCGGCGAACGCCGAGCGCACCACGAGCAGGTTCGCCGCATGGTCGTCCGAGACCTCGATCTGGGCGATCGTGACCCGGACCGGACCGTGCGGCGTCTGCGTCATGTCAGTCGCCGCCGCCGCCGGAGTCGCCGCTCGATCCCGAGTCGCTGCTGCTCCCGGAGTCGCTCGATCCCGCGTCGTCGCGGCTGGAGCCGGCGTCCGACACGCCGTCCCGACGGTCCGGGTCAGCGGCCGTGCCGGCCGTTCCCGACGCTGCGGCCCCGCCCGACGACGCAGCCGCGGCGCCCTTGCCGGCGCCGCGCTCGTCGTAGCGGACCTTGCGCAGCTGCTTGGTCAGCGAGAGGAACAGGACCACGCACGCGAGGGCCACCGCGAAGATCGTGAGGAAGCCCGGGAGGCCCGGCGACACGTCGGTCGGCTCGAGCCCCGGACGGAGCTCGTCGGTCGTCGGCGCGGGAGACGGCGTCGTCTCGGTGGTCACCCCCGCCGCCCAACCGGGGCCTCCGACCAGGTGGGACGACAGGTCGACCGCGAGCTGCGGCGTCGGGCTCATACGAGACCTTCCTCGGTGCGGATGCCGGCGAACAGGTCGTCCTCCGGAAGCGTGGTGGGGACGCGCGACTCGGCGAGCTCGAACTCCTCGAAGGGCCACACGTCGGCCTCGAGGTCGCGCGGGATCGCGAAGAAGAAGCCCTCGGGGTCGATCTGCGTCGCGTGCGCGATGAGCGCCGCGTCGCGCTGCGGGAAGTACGGGGCGACCTCGACGCGCGTCGTGACCTCACGCTCGGGGATCTCGCGGGCGGCCCGCGACTCGACCCAGTCGCTGAAGGGCGACTCGAGCCCTGCGTCCACCACGGCCTCGTGGATCGTGCGGATGCGGTTCATCGAGAAGTCGTGGTTGTAGTACAGCTTGGCGGGCTCCCACGCGGGCGCCCCTCCCTCGACCTGGTAGCGCTCCGGGTCGCCCGCTGCGTGGAACGCCTCGAACGCGACCTTGTGGCACATGATGTGGTCCGGGTGCGGGTAGCCGCCGCTCGGGTCGTACGTCGTGATGACGTGCGGGCGGAACTCGCGGACCAGCTCGACGAGCGGCGCCGCAGCCTCCTCGAGCGGCACGAGCGCGAAGCAGCCCTCGGGCAGCGGGGGCAACGGGTCGCCCTCGGGCAGCCCCGAGTCGACGAAGCCCAGCCAGCGGTGGCTCACGCCGAGCGCCTTGGCCGCTGCGGCCATCTCCGCACGCCGCAGCTCGGCCATGCCCTCCGCGGTCGCGGGGAGCTCGCCGAAGCTCGGGTTGAGCACGTCGCCGCGCTCGCCGCCCGTGCAGCTCACGACGAGGACCTCGACGCCCTCGGCGGCGTAGCGGGCCGACGTCGCAGCCCCCTTGCTCGACTCGTCGTCGGGGTGCGCGTGGACGGCCATAAGGCGCAGCGGTGCACGGTCGACCGTCCCGGGCGCCGATCCTGCGGTCTGGCGCGCCGTCGATTCGGTCACAGGTCCTCCTGGGGGTACTTCGCGGTGAAGAAGTTCAGAGACAATGATGACTCACGAGCAGGTAGTCCACCCAACCCTTGGACGTCGATCGACCATGACGAACAGCACGCCCCCGCTGGGAACTTCCCCGAACCCCGGGCCAGACGCCCTCGACGAGGACGAGAACCCGATCGGCCTCGTGCCGCGCAGCGAGGGCCCCCGGCCCCCGGCAGGACGCTACGGGCCCGAGCCCACGCCCCTGCGACGCCGCCTGGCGATCGCGGGCGTCGTCGCCGCCGCGCTCGTCGGGATCGCCGTCACGGTCTGGATCGGCCTGGGGCAGGCCGCCACGCCCGTGCGCTACGACGACTTCGGCTTCAAGGTCGTCAGCTCCGAGCAGATCGACGTGACGTTCCAGGTCTCCATGAAGCCCGGCACGCAGGCCGAGTGCACGATCGACGCGCTCGCCGACAGCTACGCCCAGGTCGGGACCGTCAAGGTGGTCGTCGGCCCGAGCGACAAGCTCGAAGGCCGGTACACCGTGAGCGTGGCCACGTCCGAGCTCGCCACGACCGGGATCGTCGAGAGCTGCGTCGCGCTGCCCTGACGCCAGGTGCGCTGTGGGCCCTACGCCGGGGTGAGACCAGGGGTGGTCGACGGGGCCCGGCGTCCGGCGTAGAGACTGCGACCGCGTGCTGGGCACGGCGCCAGGAGCCGGCTGCACGAGCTCCTGGCGGCCGCTCCGTGAGCAGTGCAAGGATGGGACCGCGGGCGGTGCCGCCCGCAACGGTTCGGAGGCGTCCCACGACGGGTCGCGGGGCAGACCACGGAGGTCTGCGGGGGCAGGGAACGGTGTGATGCAGCGGACATTTGGTATCCTGAGGGATTCACGCTGCCCCAGAAGCTTCAGGACCAGCGAAACCCGCCACGCGGCACCGGCCACCGGTCGGTGCCACCACCACGGGCAGGCAGCGGAGTCGCTCTCACCCGCACCCACTGCCTCCCCCTGTGCGGCCACGTCTACAGACGACGGCCGCCGGAACGCAAGGAAAGGAAGGAGCGAACCGTGACCGAGACCAGCGTCACCTGGCTGACCCAGGAGGCACACGACAGGCTTCAGGCCGAGTTGGCTCACCTGTCCGGTGCTGGCCGCACCGACATCGCCGAGCGCATCGCCGCCGCCCGCGACGAGGGCGACCTCAAGGAGAACGGCGGATACCACGCCGCCCGCGAGGAGCAGGCCAAGAACGAGGCGCGCATCCGCGAGCTCACCGCGAAGCTGCGCAACGTGCAGATCGGCACGCCCCCGGACGACGGCAAGGTCGAGCCCGGCATGGTCGTGACCGCGAACGTGGCCGGCGAGGAGATGTCCTTCCTGCTCGGCTCGCGCGAGATCGCCGGCGGCACGGACATCCGGGTCTACTCCCCCACGTCCCCGATGGGCGCCGCGATCAACGGCACCTCGATCGGCGACAAGGTCTCCTACACGGCTCCCAACGGGAACGAGATCGCGGTCGAGATCCTCGCCGCCAAGCCGTTCGAGGCCTGACCTCGCTGCACAACAACGTCGCCGCTCCGGACGGAGCAGGCTCGACGCACCCCTGACGGCCCGGGAACCGCAACGGTTCCCGGGCCGTCGTGCGTCCGGGGCGTGGTGGCGACAGGTGGCGTGCATCCGGGGCGTGGAGGCGACAGGTGGCGCGCGTCCTGGGCGCCGCGGCGGCTCGCGGGCGTGCGTCCGGGGCGCCGCGCGCGGCTCGCGGCGTGCGGCGTGCGGCTCGCGGCGTGCGGCTCGCGGCGTGCGTCGCAAGCCCCCGCCGAGTCGAGTCGCGGGTACCTGGTCGGCGCCCGGCTCGCCAGGTGCCGATGTCGAGCAGTCGAACGGCCGAGCAGGCGGCGGGCCACGGCCCCGAGCCCGGTACTCGACACCGACACTCGGGGTGCCCCAGCGAGATGCGGCCAACGGGGGTCATCTCGGCAGTTCGACCCCCGTTGGCCGCATCTCGATCCCAGGGTCGGGCCCTGGCCACCCCTCGCGGCCTAGCCCGTCATCCACAGGACCCACGACCGACCCCACGAGGACGCCCGGATCTGCGAGCCTCTCCCCGTGCCGTCTGCCCTCGTCCCGCTCCCGCCCACCCCCTTCCTCGTGGCCGACGCCTACGCGGTCGGGTGCACGCGCGACCAGCTTCGCCACCCTGCGCTGCACGCGCCGGTGCGCGGGGTACGTATGGCGGCCAGTTCCGCCGACGATCTCGAAGCACTCTGCCGAGCCGTCGCGCTGACCTTCCGGGACGGGGACACGTTCTCGCACCTCACGGCGGCCGCTCTCCTGGGACTGCCTCTGCCCGCGCACCATCGACCGCTCGAGAGGTTGCACGTCTCCAGCCGCGCTGGGCTACGACCGCGCGAGGCGGCGCTGATCGTCGGGCACTCCGGGGCGATCGCCCGGCATTCCTTCCGACAGCGACAGCTTCCGGTGACCGTCCCGGCACGTACATGGCTCGACCTCGGGAGCATGACGGGTACCGGCACAGGTGCCCACCTGACAGTCGAGGACCTCGTCGTCCTGACCGACGCGGTCCTCGGTCTGCGCCACCCGGCCACCACGCGCCTCCAGCTGGAGCGCGCACTGTCCTGGTTCGTGAGGGGCCGAGGGCGGCAGACCCTGCGGACTGCGCTCGCCGCTGCCCGGTCGTTCGTCGACTCCCCGATGGAGACGCGGGTCCGGCTCCAGCTGGTCGCATCAGGCTTCCCGTGCCCGGTGGTCGGGGCAGACCTGCTCGCCGAGGACCAGTGGGTCGCACGTCCCGACATGTGCTGGCCGCAGGCGCGCATCGCGATCGAGTACGACGGCGCACACCACTACTCGTCCCAGCATCAGATGCGCAGCGACGTCGCCCGGCGGGAGAACATGGAGCGGCTCGGCTGGCGGGTGATCGTCCTCTACTCGCAGGACGTGCTCACGGCGTGGGAAGCGACCTGCGGGCGGCTGATCACCGCGTTCGAGGACCAGGGTGTGGACCTCCGCCGGCTCGCCGACGCTCCCGACACCCCGGTGCGCGCCCGTGTCGTCGTCGCTCGACGCTGACCGGCCCCAGCTCCGGCTCCGGCTCCGGCTCCGGGCCTGGCTCCGGGCCTGGCTCCGGGCCCGGCCCTGCCCGGGCCCCACGCCCACACCCACACCCACACCCACACCCACACCCACGGTCGCCGGAGAGCGCAGGCGCCGGCGCACGGCCGCCACCCTCGAGATGCGGCCAACGGGGGCCGTCTCAGCGATTCAACCCCCCTTGGCCGCATCTCGGCGTCAGGTCAGCCCAGCCCCCAGCGAGCGCAAGGGTGCCAGCCCGACTCAGCGAGTCAGGACCCCTCAGCCCGCAGCAGGGCCGCGACACCACGGCGCCAGTTCACCTCAGCCCGTCCAGCCCTGCGCCCGCGAGCAGCGCAGCCCATCTCAGCCCGTCCAGCCCTGCGCCCACGAGCAGCGCGGCTCACCTCAGCCCGCCAGGACCCGGTACCCCGCACCCCTCAGCTGCGCGACGAGCGCCTCGCAGTGCTCCTGCCCCTTGGTCTCGACCTGCATGCGCACCCACGCCTCACCGATCGCGAGGTGCACGTCGGTGCGGTCGTGGTCGATGTGCATGATCGAGCCACCGACCCCCGCGATGACGTCGAGCATCTGCGCGAGCGCCCCCGGCCGGTCGTCGAGCAGGACCTGCATCTGCATGTACCGGCCCGCGGCCGCGAGCCCGTGCCGCAGCACGCGCAGCAGCACCAGCGGGTCGATGTTCCCGCCGGACAGGATCACCACGACCGGGCCTTCCCACCCGGTCGGGTCGGCCAGCAGCGCGGCCACCCCGGCGGCTCCCGCGGGCTCGACGACGAGCTTGGCCCGCTCGGTGATCATCAGCAGCGCCCGGGACAGCTCGTCCTCGGTCACCGTGCGGACCTCGGAGCCGAGCTCGGACACGATCGAGAACGGCACGGGGCCCGGGGTGCCCACCGCGATGCCGTCGGCCATGGTCGAGCGGGCGAGCGACGTCGTCGGGACCCCGGCCGCGAGCGACCCCGGGTACGCCGCCGCACGCGCTGCCTGGACCCCCACGACCTTGACGTGGGGCGCGGCCTCGGCCATGGCCGCCGCGACGCCCGCGACGAGCCCGCCGCCGCCGAGCGGCATGACGACCGTGCGGACGTCGGGCACCTGCTCGAGGATCTCGAGCGCGAGCGTGCCCTGGCCCGCGACCACGTCCGGGTGGTCGAACGGGTGGATGAACACGGCGCCCGTGCGCTCGGCCTCGGCCTTGGCCGCCGCGAGCGTCTCGTCGACGTCGACGCCGACCAGGCGCACCTCGGCCCCGTACTCGCGCGTCGCGGCGACCTTCGGCAGCGCGGCGTCGACGGGCATGTAGACGACCGCCTGGATGCCGAGCAGCCCCGCCGCGAACGCGACGCCCTGGGCGTGGTTGCCGGCGCTCGCCGCGACGACGCCGCGCGCCTTCTCCTCGGCCGTGAGCCGGGCCATGCGGATGTACGCCCCGCGGATCTTGAACGATCCGGCGCGCTGGAGGTTCTCGCACTTGAGCAGCACGGGCACGCCCACGACCTGGCTGATCGCGCGGCTCGTCTGGACGGGGGTCCGGTAGGCGACGCCGTCGAGCATGCGGGCCGCGTCGCGGATGCTGTCGAGCGTCACGGCGGGTCGGGCGAGGGTCACGCGTCCTCGCCCGTGCTCGTCCCAGGGCCCGACGGCGCCGCGCGCCCGGGGCGGGCACGCCGTCGACCCGCGGGGGTCGAGGAGGCCGGGACCATCTCGTCGTCCGCGAGGTCCGCCTCGGCGCGACGGATCATGACCGGGAGCAAGGGCTCGCCCCGGATGACGAGGGTGTCGTCGGTCCCCAGGTCGGGGAACTTGTCGTGCCCGTTGAAGTACAGGACCACGGTGTTGATCAGGGCAGCGAGCGGCACCGCGAACAGCGCGCCGACGATGCCTGCGGCGAACCCGCCGGCCGCGACCACGAGGAGCACCGCGACGGGGTGCAGCGAGACCGCGTGCCCCATGAGGAACGGCTGGAGAGCGTGGCTCTCGATCTGCTGGACCGCGAGCACGATGCCCAGCATGATGAGCGCCGCGACCCACCCGTTCGCGACCAGCACGACCAGCACGGCGACCGCGCCCGTCACCACCGCGCCCACGATCGGGATGAACGAGCCGACGAACACGAGGATGCCGAGCGGCAGGGCCAGGGACGGCACGAAGAACGCCGCGCCGACACCGATACCGACCGCGTCGACGAGCGCCACGAGGATCTGGGTGCGGGCGTAGGCGGACAGCGTGACGATGCCACGGCGTCCGGCCTGGTGGATCGTGTCGCGCGAGCGCGCCGGGAACAGCCCCACGCACCAGGACCAGATGGTCCGTCCGTCGAGCAGGAAGAAGAACGTGCAGAACAGCGCGATCACGGCCCCCGCGGCCACGTGACCGACCGTCGTGGCCGCACCCAGCGCGCCCGACACGATGCTGTCCTGGCTCGAGGCGATGAACCCCTCGAGCTCCTTGAGGTACCCGTTGATCTGCTCGACGCCGAGCCCGAACGGACCCGACTCCAACCAGCTCATGAACTCGTTGAAGCCGTCGATCGCCTTGTCCTTGAGCTCGGCGATACCGCTCACGATCGTGCTGCCGGCGACCGTGACGAGCCCTGCGACGACCACGAGCATCCCGAGGAGCGCCGAGATCGAGGCCAGCCCGCGCGAGAAGCGCAGGTGTCGCTGGAGGAAGCCGCGGACGGGCGTGAGCAGGACCGTGAGGAGCAGCGCGATCGCGACCGGGACGACGATCACCTTGAAGAGCCCCGTGACGTAGAGGCTCGCGGTGACGAGCGCGCCGATCAGGAGGAGTCTCCAGGACCAGGCCGCGGCGGTCTGGATCGACGGCGGGACGGCGTCCGCGCCGAACGGCTTGCCGCCGCGCGTGCCCTTGCCGGCGGAGGCCGTCGAGGACGCGACGGCCCCTGCCGTGGCGGGCGACGCCGTCGGGCGGGGGGTGCCGGCCTGCGCCTGGGCGGCGCGACGCTTGCGGGGTGCCGCGCTCACGCGAGCGCCCGCGCGAGGTCCGCGATCAGGTCGGCCGCGTCCTCGATGCCGACCGACAGGCGCACGAGGTCGTCGGGGACCTCGAGGTCCGACCCCGCGACCGACGCGTGCGTCATGCGACCGGGGTGCTCGATCAGGGACTCGACCCCGCCGAGAGACTCCGCGAGCGTGAACACCTGGGTGCCGGCGCAGACCGCGAGCGCCTTCTCCTCGCTCCCTGCCCGGAAGGACACCATGCCGCCGAAGCCGCGCATCTGCCGTGTCGCGAGCTCGTGGCCGGGGTGCGAGGCCAGCCCCGGGTAGATGACCTGGGTCACCGCGGGGTGCGACTCGAGGAACTCGGCCACCGCCGCGGCGTTGGCCGCGTGCCGGTCCATGCGGACCGCGAGCGTCTTGAGACCGCGCAGCGTGAGCCACGCGTCGAACGGCCCAGCGACCGCGCCCGAGGAGTTCTGGTGGAAGCCGACCGCGTCGGCCAGGCTGCGGGTTCCCGCGGGCGAGACGAGGTCGCCGGGGAGCTCGGCCCCGTCGGCCACGACGAGCGCTCCTCCGACGACGTCGCTGTGCCCGCCGATGTACTTGGTCGTGGAGTGCACGACGACGTCCGCGCCCAGGCCGATGGGCTGCTGCAGGTAGGGCGTCGCGAACGTGTTGTCGACCACGAGGGTCGCGCCGTGCTCGTGCGCGATCTCGGCGAGGGCGGCGATGTCGCTGACCCCGAGCAGCGGGTTCGTGGGCGTCTCGACCCACAGGACCTTGGTACGGCCGGGCTGGACCGCGGCCCGCACGGCGTCGAGGTCGGTAAGGTCGACCGCGGTGTGCTCGATCCCCCACGGGCCGAAGACCCGGGCGACCAGGCGGTACGTGCCGCCGTACGCGTCGTCGGGCACCAGGACGTGGTCGCCCGGGCGCAGCGTCGCCCGCAGGAGCGTGTCCTCCGCGGCGAGGCCCGAGGCGAACGCGAAGCCGCGCGCCTGCGGAGCCCCGGCAGGCGTCTCGACGGCGCCGAGCGCCTCCTCGAGCGCGGTGCGGGTCGGGTTCGCGGACCGGGAGTACTCGTACCCCCCGCGCAGACCGCCGACGCCGTCCTGCTTGTAGGTGGAGACCTGGTAGATCGGGGGCACGACGGCCCCCGTCGTCGCGTCCGGGTCCTGTCCCGCATGGATGGCGCGGGTCGCGAAGCCGGTGCTCGACCAGTCGGGGTGGGAGGGAGTGCTCGCGCTGCTCATCCTGTGAGCCTACGTGCCCCGAGGGCGCGCGTTCCTGCGGAACACGACGGTTCTCGGAGAGCGGACGTGTGCATTTCACCCACGCCCTCGTGGCGGGAGGGTTCCGGGGAACAGCCGACGGCGACGAGGTGTTGCCCAGGTGTCGGCAACAGGTGGAGGTAAAGATGTTCGAGTCGTTGTTCGGGTCCTCGATGAAGACCCAGATGGTCGCGCCCGAGAAGGCGCTCGCCGGGCGGGACCAGCCCGTGCTCCCCGCGGCCCGCCCGCACACGGTCCTCGGGACCTCGATCACGGGTCCCTGGCCCGAGGGCACACGCGTGCTGTACCTCGCGATGGGCTGTTTCTGGGGGGCCGAGGAGATCTTCTGGCAGGTGCCGGGCGTGATCTCGACGGCCGTCGGCTACATGGGTGGCACCACGCCGAACCCCACGTACGAGGAGGTCTGCACCGCACGCACGGGGCACACCGAGACCGCGCTCGTCGCGTACGACCCGTCGGTCGTGAGCGAGGAGGAGCTGCTCAAGATCTTCTGGGAGCGCCACGACCCCACGCAGGGCTACCGGCAGGGCAACGACGTCGGCACCCAGTACCGCTCGGCGGTCTACTGGACGACGCCCGAGCAGGAGGCCGCGGTCCGCGAGACCGAGGCCCGCTACCAGAAGGTGCTGACCGCACGCGGGCTCGACCCCATCACCACGGAGGTCGCGCCGGCCGAGGGCCGCACGTTCTACTACGCCGAGGACTACCACCAGCAGTACCTCGACAAGAACCCCAACGGGTACCGCTGCCACGCGACGACGGGGATCCCGTTCCCCGACGCGGCCTGACGCTGGGCTGAGCAGCCTCGCCGAGAAGTGCGGAGGTGCCCCTGATCCGACCGGATCAGGGGCACCTCCGCACTTCTCGGCGGGTTGACCCTGCGGGTCCGGGGCGAGCCGCCCCTCAGCCGCTCAGCAGGTCAGGCCCGAACCCGCCGCGACGCCCAGGATCGCGGTGATCTTCTGGTAGCGGTCGACCCTGCTCTGGACCGACGCAGGGTTGCCCCCGTTGCACTCGAGCGCCCCGTTGAGCGAGTTGATCGTCTGGCCGAAGCCCGCACCGCCGACCATCGCCTCGTGCGACGTCATGACGCCCGGGCCGTTCTGCGTGTTCCAGTACCAGAGCGCGGTCTGCCACGCGATCGACGGGTCCTGCTCGACGAGCCACGGATTGTTCAGCAGGTCGATCCCGAGCGCGTCCCCGGCCGCCTTGTAGTTGAAGTTCCAGCTGAACATGATCGGCCCCCGACCGTAGTAGGCCTCCTGGCCCGCCGGGCACCCGAACGACTGCGAGTAGTCGCACTTGATCCAGTAGTTCGCGGTGTTGATCTCCTTGACGTACCGCAGGCCGACCGACTCGAAGTCGGCGTGGGTCAGGAACGCCGCCGCCTCCTGGGTCTTCATGGTGTCGGTCCCGGTGTTCGCGAACCTCGGGTACGCGGCCAGGGCGTCGACGAGCCCCTGGTAGGTGTAGAACGCGTCGCGCTTCGGGAAGATCGCGTCGAACTCGGCCTCGCTGACCACGAAGTCGGACTCGAGGCCCGTGCACGCCCCGGCGTCGGTCCACGCGCTCGTCGCGCCCGGGCTCTCGCGCTGCGTCCACCACTTCGCGACGAAGTTGCGGCCGTGGTGCGAGGCGGTCGCGCCACCCTGATAGGCCGTGGTCTCGCTCCAGGCGCCGGCGCACGTGCTCGCGGGTGCCGTCGTCTCGGTGACGACCGCGAGCGGCGCTGCGGCCGGTGCGGTGGTCGCGGCTCCTGGTGCGGCCGCTGCCGTCGCGACGACCGCGCTCACGAGTCCTGCGGCCACGATCGCGACGCCTCGGCGCACGCCCGAGACAGTTCTTGTGCCGAACATCCAAGCCCCCATTTTTTGCTCATCGTCGAACACTTCAGAGCGGCATCTCGCCGCGGTGACAACGTAGCGACGCGGACAAATGTCAGCAACTCGAACAAACCGACCAATCGACAGGTTTCGGCGCGTCCACGCGAGGGGTCAGGTCGCCCTCGTCGCCCTGCACGTCACCGTCAGCCCCGCCGCACGTCAGCCTCGCCACGAACCCCCGGCGCGAGCACCAGCCGGCGCACCACCTCGTTGCGGCACAGCACCCCGAGCCCCGCAGCCCCCGGCCCCCGCAGCGCCAGGACGACCGCCACGACGACGCACACACCGACCGTCGCGCCGGCGACGACGTCGTGCGGGAAGTGGACACCCTGCACCAGGCGCGCCGCGCCCGTGACGACCGCGAGGAGCACGGGCGCGGCGACCATGGCCCGGTGCGGCGGGAGGCGACGCGCACGGCGGAACCGGAGCGCCGTCGTCGTGCCGAACAGGGCGTCCGCGGCTCCCCCGCGGGCCCGACCCGTCGCGAGCGCCGTGAGGACCACCGAGGTCGCGAGCGCGAACGCGATGGTCGTGTGGTTGCTCGGGAACGACCAGTCCCCCGCCTCGGGGCAGTGCGCGATCTCGATGAGGTCCCAGCAGCCGCGGGGCTGCTGGACGATGGTCTTGGCGACCTCGGACGTCGCGTACGCGAGCACGGCCCCCGCGCCGCCGACGACCGCGGTCGCGACGGCCACGAGCCCCGCCCCGCGCGCCTGCCAGGCCGCGAGCAGCCACAGCAGGGCCAGGACGATCACGCCGACCTCGGCCACCAGCTCGACCCCGGGCAGGTCCGCGGTCCGGGCCGTGACCACGAGGTAGAGGTCGGTGCTGGGTCCGCGCAGGAGCAGCAGGGCCGGCACGACGACGGCGGCCGCGAGCAGCCAGAGCAGGGCCAGGAAGAGAGGCGATCTGGGGGACTTCACCCCGGAATGGTACGGAGGTGAACAGGGGATGAACATCCGCCCACGGTCGGACCCGGCGACCTCCCGGCAACCCTCGCGCGGCCCACACCCCGCCTTCACGAGCCCAGCCGTGGCATCGTGGGGCGCGTGACCGCAGCCCGCAGCGCCGCCCCTCCCGAGACGGTCCTGCGCGTCGCCTGGCGGCTCCTCGCCGCGGCGCTCGTGTGCGGGTCGGCGGTCCTCCTGTTCGCGGTGCACGTGCGGCCGCTCGGGTACGTCCCGCTCATCGCGGGCGTGGTGCTGGGACTCCTGGTGGACCGGCGGCTCGGGCGCGACCTGCTGCTGATCGCGCTCGGCATGGGCATCATCAGCACCATCCCGCTCGCGGCGGACCTGACCGACGCCGGGATCGCGCGCTTCGCCGTGGTGCTCTCGCTCGCGGTGCTGGTCCCGTGGGCCGTCTCGCGCTACGTCTACCGCGACGACGCGATCCGGTTCCCCGTGCGCACGGGCAGGCGCTGGAACCGGACGCAGATCGTGTACCTGCTCGTCGTCCTGGTCGCGGGCTACCTGATCCTGCCCGCGTACTTCATCGGGTCGGGCTCCTACCAGAACTGGCCGCCGATCGAGACGCCGCAGGAGATCGCGCGGCTCTTCGTCGGCGTCAACGCCGTGGGGATCTGGGACGAGCTGTTCTTCGTGTGCGTCGTGTTCGCGCTGCTGCGCCGCCACTTCGCGCTGTGGCCCGCGAACCTCCTGCAGGCGACGGTCTTCGTGTCGTTCCTGTGGGAGCTGGGCTACCGCAGCTGGGGTCCGCTCCTGACGATCCCGTTCGCGCTGGTCCAGGGCTGGATCTTCGCGCGCACCAAGTCGCTGACCTACGTGGTGTGCGTGCACCTGCTGTTCGACGCGATCGTGTTCGCGGTGCTGGTGCACGCGCACCACCCGGAGCTGTTCGACGTGTTCGTCACGGGCGGGCGCTGAGCCGCCCACCCGGGCAGCGCCGGGTCAGCGCCCCTTCTTGCGGCCCTTCATCGACTGCGACTTGCCGAGCCGCTTGGCGACCGACCTGCCGGACTTCTTGCCGCCGCTCGGGGCCTGCTTGGCGCCGCTGCGCGCGGCGGCGCTCGTGGCCCTCGCCCCCTTGCCGCCTGCACCGTTCTTGCTGCCCGACGACGAACGCCCGTCCTTCTTCTTGCTCACCTCGGGCGTGGGGGGCGTCGGGCCGGCCACGCCTCGCGAGCTGTTCGCGGTGCGGCCGCGCACGATGCCGATGAACTCCTCGACGAGGTCCGTCTTGTCCTCGGTGACCCAGCCCAGCGCGACCGGCGCCTCGGGGCCGTCGCCGAGCGGCCGGTACGTCAGGTCCTTGCGGTGGTGCAGCCGCGCGAGGGACTGCGGCACGACGAGCAGCCCGATCCCCGCGGCGACCAGCTCGATCGCGTCGGCCGTGGTGGCGGGCCGCTCGCGCGCGGGCTTGCCGGGCAGCGCGGGCCGGTCGTCGTCCGCGGCAGCGCCGTCGGAGCCCTCGGCCCAGCCCAGCACGTCGTCGAGCGGGTGCAGGAGCACCTCGTCGGCGAGGTCGGCCACGGTGAGCGCTTCGTCACTCTCGAGCGCCGCGAAGACGTGGTCGCGCGGCACGACGACGACGGGCACCTCGGTGTACATCGCGATGTGGCTCAGGTCCTCGCTGCGCACGGGGCGACGCAGGATCGCGACGTCCGCTCCGCCGTCGAGCAGGAGGGCCTCGACCTGCGCGGACGGCACCGCGAGCGCCTCGAGGCGCACGCCGGGGACGCGGTCGATCCACGTCCGCACCCACTTGGACGGGGTGACGCCGGGGACGTAGGCCACGCGGAAGCCGGGGGCCTGCGCGTCGGATACGTCCTCGGCCGGTTGCTCGGCCTCGTGCTCGGCGCTGCGCGCAGTCTCTTCCACCCGACAACACTAGCCGCCCCGGGACGAGGAACCGTGGCCGGGACCGATACCCTGGGACCATGAGCACCCCGCACTCCTCCCAGACCATGAAGCCCGCTACCGCGGCGAAGAAGCTCGGGGTGTACCTTCCCGCCACTCCCCAGGAGTTCCAGGAGGGGACCATCACGCGCGGCCAGCTCGAGGAGCTGGAGACCAACCCGCCCGAGTGGCTCGTCGAGCTCCGCCGCAACGGACCCCACCCGCGACCCGTCGTCGCCGGTCGCCTGAACGTCTCGATCGCGGGCCTGGCCCGCGGCGGCGTCGAGGAAGCACTGACCACCGAGCAGATCAACGAGCTCCGTGAGGACCCGCCGGCGTGGCTCGAGCGCGAGCGCACCGTCCAGGCCGAGGTCCGCGCCGAGGAGGAGCGCATCAAGGAGCGCGACCTCAAGAAGGCCAAGAAGGTCGCGCGCGCGAACCGCGAGGCCGAGCACAAGGCCGCGGCGGGCGAGTGACGCCTCGCGTCGTCTGAGCGGCCCGGAGGCAGCGGCTAGGAGGTGCCCCCGGCGCGGTCGGTGTGACCGAGCGCGAGGCCGGGGGCCACGCGGTCGCGCACGATCCGCTTGAGCACCGGGACCTCGGGGAAGCCCTTCTTCTCCTTGCGGTCCCACACCAGCTCGTCACCCACGTGGATCTGGAAGATCCCGCCCGTGCCGGGCACCAGCGCCACCTCGGTGAGCCGGGTCCCGAACGTCGTCAGCAGCTCCTGCGCGAGCCACGCCGCGCGCAGCATCCAGTTGCACTGCGTGCAGTAGGTGATGGCCACGCGGGCTGGGGTCTCGGTGCTCTGTTCGTCCACGCGCCCAGCGTGCCAGACGGCGGGGCCCGCCGGGGCGCCGTGGCCGTCAGTTGGCATCCATGGGCATCTGTGCCCATCCGTGCCCCTCCGTGGCGCCGAGCACGACGTTGCGCTCGCTCGAGCACGACCTCGCGGTCGCCAAGCCCGTCATAACGACCGCAACCTCGTGCTCGGCGCGATCATCCCTGGCAGGTCCTCGATCCCGAGTCCATCGCCGACGGTTCCACCTCCCCCCACACGACGAGCATGCGGTTGGCGTCCCGCGAACATGCGGTTGGCGTCCCCCGGGCCCCGAATCACGACGTCAACCGCATGCTCGGCACCGATGCGACAGTGCCACGGCCGGCCCCCTGTGCGGGACACGGGAGAGGGCCGCTGTCGTGCCGGGAAGCCCCGACTCCCTGCTCGACCAGCTACCGCACCACGAGCACGACCGCGAGCACGGCCATGACGAGCGCGATCCCGCCGTCGAGCACGCGCCACGCGACGGGTCGCGCGAAGACCGGGGCGAGCACGCGCGCCCCGAAGCCCAGCGTCGTGAACCACACGATGCTCGCGATCCCCGCCCCGGCCCCGAAGACCCAGCGCCCGCTCTCCCCGTACGCGGCCGCGAGCGAGCCGAGCAGCAGGACCGTGTCGAGGTAGACGTGCGGGTTGAGCCACGTCAGGGCGAGCGCGGTCCCGACGGCGGCACCCACCGACATCCGCAGCCCACCTCCGGCCGCCTCGAGGGTCGCGGGACGCAGCGCGCGCCGGGCGGCCTGCACCGCCAGGACGAGCAGGAACGCGGCCCCGCCCCAGCGCACGACCGCGAGCAGCACGGGTGCGTTCGAGACGAGCACGCCCAGGCCCGCGACGCCCGCCGCGACGAGCACCAGGTCCGACAGCGCGCACACCAGGACCACGGGCAGGACGTGCTCGCGCCGCAGCCCCTGCCGGAGCACGAACGCGTTCTGCGACCCGATCGCGACGATCAGGGACAGTCCGGTGCCGAGGCCGGCGAGCAGGGGCGCGAGGGTGGTCACGCCCTCCACGGTAGGCACGGCCTGAGGTTCAGTACAGCGAATGTTCCTGCAGAACCTTAAGATCTGCTCATGGTGGACCTGCAGCCCGACCAGCTCCGGACGCTCGACGCGATCGCGACCACGGGCACGTTCGAGGCCGCCGCGCAGCACCTCGGCGTGACCCCGTCCGCGATCAGCCAGCGCATGCGTGCGCTCGAGGCCGCCGTGGGCCAGGTGCTGGTGCGCCGGGGCCGGCCCGCGACGCTCACGGCGCCCGGCGAGGTGCTCGTGCGCCACGCGCGCCGGCTCGCGCTCCAGCACTCCGAGGTCCTGGCCGAGCTGGACCTGACCTCGGGCAGCACCCCGGAGATCACGCTCGTCATCACGGGCGACGCCCTGACGACCTGGGCCCTGCCCGTGCTCGCCGAGGCCTCGTCCTGGGCCCGGCTGGAGATCCTGCGCGAGGACCAGGACCACTCGATCGACCTCCTGCGGGACGGCACGGCCGTCGCCACGATCACGTCGGTCGCCGCTGCCGTGCCCGGCTGCCGCTCGACGCCGTTGGGCCGGATGCGCTACCGCCCGTTCGCGAGCCCCGCGTTCGTCGAGCGCTGGTTCCCCGACGGTCCCACGACTGCCGCGCTCGCTGCGGCGCCCGTCCTCGTGTTCGACCGCAAGGACGACCTCCAGGACCGCTACCTGCGCGGTCGTGCGGGCGGCCCGCGCCACCACGTCCCGGCCTCGCACGAGTTCCTGCGGGCGGTCGAGCTCGGCATGGGCTGGGGCATGCTGCCCGACCTCCAGAGCCAGGAGGCGGAGGCTGCAGGCCGGCTCGTGGGGTTCGACGACGCCGCGAGCCTGACCGTGCCGCAGTACTGGCAGCAGTGGCGCCTGCACTCCCCGACGCTCGACCGGGTCGCGGCGGCAGTCCGCGAGGCCGCCGCCGCCCACCTACGCTGACGCCGGGCGGGTCGGGGCAGGGCAGACTTGTCCTGTGCCCTCCCCCACCTCCGACCACCCCGTCACGCCCAGCACGCCCGCGCGCCCCCAGCCCGCGCGCGACCAGGCCGCCCTCGACCGGCTGCTCGCGGGGCTCGAGCGCTTCGCGTCCGACGACGGCCCGGGTCTCCCGCGCGGCGGCACGGCAGACCCCACGCTCGTGGCGGTCGACGCGACCGACCGGCTGCTGCTCGACGAGGCCGCGAGCGCCCTGGCCGCGACCGGCCCCGGGGAGGTCGTCGTGATCGACGACCGGTTCGGGGCCCTGACCCTGGGTGCCGTGGTGGCGCACGGGCTCTCGGGCGTCCGGGTCCACCAGGACGCCCTCACGAGCGAGATCGCCCTGGACCGCAACGCCCAGGAAGCGTCGCGCGGCGCGTTCCCCGGCCTGGACGCCACGGTCACCCATCTCCCGCTCGGTGAGGACCTGCTGCGGGGGGCACGCGTCGTCGTGCTCCAGCTCCCGCGCTCGCTCGCCGCGCTGCGCGACGTCGCGGAGCACGTGGCGCGGTACGCCGCCCCGGACGTGGTCCTGCTCGCGGGGGGCCGCCTCAAGCACATGACCCCGGCCATGAACGACGTGCTGGCGGAGTCCTTCACGGACGTGCGGGCGAGCCTCGCGCGGCAGAAGTCGCGCGTCCTGGTGGCCCGCGGGCCCCGGCCCTCCGTCGACCTCACGTATCCCGTGACCGCGCACCTGGGCGAGCTCGACCTGGACGTGGTCGCGTACGGCGCGGCGTTCGCGGGCGCGAGCCTCGACATCGGCACGCGCTACCTGCTGGGCTTCCTCGACCAGGTCTCGCCCGGCGCGACCGACGCGGTCGACCTGGGCTGCGGCACGGGCATCCTCGCGGTCTCGTTCGCGCGCTCGCGCCCGGATGCCCTGGTCGTGGCGACCGACCAGTCGGAGGCCGCGGTGCGCTCGGCCCGCGCCACGGCAGAGGCCGACGGCGTGGGCGAGCGGGTGCGCGTGGTGCGCGACGACGTGGGTTCCTCGCTCGCGGACCGCAGCGCCGACGTCGTGCTGTGCAACCCGCCCTTCCACCAGGGCGCGGCCCTGAGCACGGGTGTCGCGCACCGCATGTTCGCGGCCGCGGGGCGCGTGCTGCGCCCGGGTGGCGAGCTGTGGACCGTCTACAACTCGCACCTGCGCTACCGCCCCGCGCTCGAGCGCGCGGTCGGCCCCACGACGCAGGCGGGCCGGGGCCCCAAGTTCACGGTGACGCGCAGCGTCGCCCGGTGAGAACCTGAGGGCGCCGGCCCGTCAGTCGCGTGAGGTCGAGGTCACTGGACCCCGACGACGTCCACCACGAAGACCAGCGTGTCCGTGCCGCCGATGCCCGCCTGGGGGACGCCGCGCATGCCGTAGCCGTGCTCCGGCGGGATCGAGAGCAGGACGCGCGAGCCGACGTTCTGGCCCACGAGGCCCTTGTCCCAGCCGCCGATGACCGCGCCGGTCCCGATGGGGAACGAGATGGTCTGGCCGCGGTCGTACGAGGTGTCGAAGATGTCGCCGTCCCAGACCTGCCCCAGGTAGTTCACGACGATGGTGCGGCCCGCCGTGACGACGGGGCCGCTGCCCTCCTCGAGGACCTGGACCTGGAGGCCGGCGGGTGCGCCGCCCTCGGGGAACGTCAGGACGGGCTTGTCGCCGAACGTGCCGGACGCGGTGGGGAGCTGCGTGCTCATGGTGCTACCTCTCGGTGGGAGTCAGGGTTTCGGGGACAAGCCTAAGCGCCCGGCAGCGGCCTGCCCCGGTCAGCACCGGCCCGCGCCGGTGCACCCCTGCCCGACCCGGCCCGCCCGACGCCGGAGCGCACCGCACGCTCCAGGGTGCGCTCCGCCGTCGGGCACCGCTCCACCTGACAACCGCCGCCCCGAGGCGCACGCTGGCTGCATGACCGCTCCGCGTGCCGATCGCGAGACCACCCAGGACGCCGCCCCGCTCGCCTCGGCGGACTCGGCCCGGCCCGTGGACGCGGGCGACGGGCTCGACTCGCCCGTGACGCACGCGGGCGGCGCCCAGGTGCCGAGCGGGCGACGTTCGGCGTACCCCGGGATCGCGGAGTACGCGTTCCTGTCCGACTGCGAGTGCAACGCGCTCGTGGCCCCGAGCGGCGCGATCGAGTGGATGTGCGTGCCGCGCCCCGACGCGCCCAGCATCTTCGCGGCGGTGCTCGACCGGGGGGCGGGCTCGTTCCGCGTGGGGCCGTACGGCGCGCGCGTGCCTGCGGCCCGGCGCTACGTGCCGGGCACGCTCGTGCTCGAGACGACGTGGCAGACGCCCACGGGCTGGCTCGTCGTGCGCGACGCGATGCTCATGGGGCCGTGGCACAACGTCGACGAACGCTCACGGACGCACCGGCGCACGCCCACGGACTGCGACGCCGAGCACATGCTGCTGCGCACCATCGTGTGCGTCAACGGGACCGTGGACGTCGAGGTCGTGTGCGAGCCGCTCCCGGACTACGGGCGCGAGCCCGCGCGGTGGGAGTACGAGGGGCCCACGTACAGCACGCTCGTGACCCGCTCGGCGCACGCCTCGACCCCCGACCTGCGCCTGAGCGGCAGCCTGCGGCTCGGCGTCGAGGACCGTCGCGCGCAGGGCCGCACGCGCATGAGCGCGGGCGAGACCGCGTACGTCACGCTGTCGTGGTCCGACCGTCCCACCCCCACGACCTGGCCCGAGGCCGCCGACGCCCTGGGCCGCACCGAGCAGTACTGGCGCGACTGGATCACGCAGGGTGTCTTCCCCGACCACCCGTGGCGCTCGTACCTCCAGCGCAGCGCGCTCACGCTCAAGGGGCTCACGTACGCCCCGACCGGGGCGCTGCTCGCCGCCGCGACCACGTCCCTGCCCGAGGCGCCCCAGGGCGAGCGGAACTGGGACTACCGCTACGCGTGGGTCCGCGACTCGACGTTCGCGCTGTGGGGCCTGTACACCCTGGGCCTCGACCGCGAGGCCGACGACTTCTTCGCGTTCGTGCACGACGTCTGCCGGGACGGGCGCGAGCTGCAGATCATGTACGGCGTGGGGGGCGAGACCGAGCTCACCGAGAGCACGCTCGACCACCTCGCGGGGTACGACGACGCCCGACCGGTGCGCGTCGGGAACGCCGCGTACGACCAGCAGCAGCACGACATGTGGGGCGCCGTGCTCGACTCGGTGTACCTGCACGCCAAGTCGCGCGAGCAGCTGCCCGAGTCCCTGTGGCCCGTCCTCAAGGCCCAGGTCGAGGAGGCCGCCGCGCACTGGCGCGAGCCCGACCGCGGGCTGTGGGAGATCCGCGGCGAGCCCCAGCACTTCACGTCGTCGAAGGTCATGTGCTGGGTCGCTCTCGACCGCGGGGCGCGCCTGGCCCGGATGTACGACGAGCCCGACTACGCCGACCAGTGGCAGGCCGTGGCCGACGAGATCCGCGCCGACGTGCTCGAGCACGGGGTCGACGCGCGCGGGGTGCTCGTCCAGCGCTACGGCTCCGACGCCCTGGACGCGTCGCTGCTGCTCGTCCCGCTCCTGCGGTTCCTGCCGTCCGACGACCTGCGCGTGGTCGCGACGGTCGACGCGATCGCGAGCGAGCTCACGGTCAACGGGCTCGTGCTGAGGTACCGCACCGACGAGACCGACGACGGGCTCTCGGGCGAGGAGGGGACGTTCACGATCTGCTCGTTCTGGCTCGTGTCGGCGCTCGTCGAGGTCGGGGAGCTCGACCGGGCGCGGGCGCTGTGCGAGCGGCTGCTGTCGTTCGCGAGCGAGCTCGACCTGTACGCCGAGGAGATCGACCCGCACTCGGGTCGTCACCTGGGGAACTTCCCGCAGGCGTTCACGCACCTCGCGCTCATCAACGCGGTCGTGCACGTGGTGCGGGCCGAGGAGCGGCGCGACGACGCGGGGCACTTCGAGGCGGCCCGCCGACGGTGACACGCTTCCCGCCGCGTGGGTGACGTCGGGGCTCGCGCCCTCTTGCGCACCGTTGGCTAATGGTATTAGCCTATTCGCTATGAGCACTCACCAGACCGTGGAGTTCCTCCCCCGCCCCGAGGGGCGCATCGCGTACACCGTGACCGGCACGGGCCCGCTCGTGGTCGCCGTCCCCGGCATGGGCGACCTGCGCTCGACCTACCGCGACCTCGTGCCCCCGCTCGTGGCCGCGGGCTACCGCGTCGCCGTGACCGACCTGCGCGGCCACGGCGACAGCGACACGACCTTCCGCACGCACGGCGACGTCGTGACGGGCCAGGACCTCCTGGCGCTCGTCGAGCACCTGGGCGGGCCTGCGGTCCTGGTCGGGAGCTCGATGGGCGCCGGCGCCGCGACGTGGGCTGCCGCCGAGCGACCCGACGCCGTCGCGGGCCTCGTCCTCCTCGGCCCGTTCCTGCGGGACCCGGCCGTGAGCGCCGCCCGCGCCCGCGCGAGCCGGCTGCTCTACCGCGTCGCCCTGGCCCGTCCCTGGGGCGCCGCCGCGTGGGCAGGCTTCTACTCGTCGCTGACCAAGGGGCGCAAGGCCCCGTGGCATTCCGAGCACGTGGCCGCGCTCCGCACCTCGATGCGCGAGCCCGGTCGTCTGCGCAGCTTCCGCGATCTCGCGCTCGCCCTCACGCACGCACCGGTCGAGGCGCGGCTCCCCGAGGTCCACGCCCCGGCCATCGCGTTCATGGGGTCGCTCGACCCCGACTTCTCGGACCAGGCCGCCGAGCTCACCTGGATCCAGGAGTCGATCGGCGCACAGGGCCACCTGGTGCCCGACGTCGGGCACTATCCGCAGCACCAGTCCCCCGACGTGGTCGCGCCCGCGACCCTCGCGTTCCTCGACGGCCTGCGCTCGTCCGCCGGTGCGCACGACTGGGCCGCCCGTGGCTAGGGCGGGCCTGAGCCGCGAGGCGGTCACGGCCCTCGCGCTGCGGGTCGTGGACGACGGCGGCCCGCAAGGGTTCGCCGACCTCACCCTCGCGAAGGTCGCCGCGGCGGCCGGGGTCGCGACCCCGAGCCTCTACAAGCACGTCGGCTCTCTCGCGGACCTGCGGCGGTCGGTCGCGGTGGTCGCGGTCGACGACCTCACGCGCGCTGCGGCGGCAGCGACGATCGGCCGCTCGGGCCCGGACGCGCTCTCCGCGCTCGCGCACGCGATCCGCGGCTTCGCGCGCGAGCACCCGGGCAGGTACGCCGCGACGCAGGTCTCGCCCGACCTCGGCGCGCAGGCCGACGACCCGCTGTCGCTCGCGGGCGCCGAGTCCGTCGCGGTCGTCGCAGCAGTCCTGCGGGGGTTCGGCCTGCCGGAGGCCTCGACGGTCGACGCGATCCGCGCCGTGCGGTCGGCGGTCCACGGGTTCGTCTCGCTCGAGCTCCTGGGCGGGTTCGGCATGCCCGACGACGTCGACCACAGCTTCGAGGTCCTCGTCGGCCTGCTCGTGGTCGGGATCGCGGACCTCGCCCGCCCTGCTGCGTCCTGACGCGACCGCGGTCGGGGCCGGCGAGAACCAGAGGTCCCGCCGGCCCCGACCGCCGGAGGCTCAGTGCGCCAGGAAACCCAGCAGGTCGTGGCGCGTGAGCACCCCGACCGGGTCGCCGTCGTCGATCACGAGCAGCGCGTCGGCGTCGTGCAGCGCCGAGCGGATCGCCGCGACGCCCTCGCCCGCCCCGATGAGCGGGAACCGCGCCTCCATGTGCTTGTCCACCCGGTCGGCGAGCGACGCCTTGCCCGAGAACACCGCGTCCAGCAGGGCCCGCTCGCTCACGGCCCCCGCCACCTCGCCGATCTTGACGGGCGGCTCGGCCCCGACGACGGGCATCTGCGAGACGCCGTACTCGCGCAGGATCTCGATCGCGTCGCGCACGGTCTCACCCGGGTGGGTGTGGACCAGGTCCGGCAGCTGCCCGCTCTTGGAGCGCAGCATGTCGCCCGCGGTCACGCCCTCCTCGGCGTCGAGGAACCCGTAGGACCGCATCCAGGAGTCGTTGAAGATCTTGGACAGGTAGCCGCGCCCGCCGTCGGGCAGGATCACGACGACCACGGCGCGTGCCGCCGCCTCGGGGTCCTCGTCCTCGAGCCGCTGCGCCAGCCGCAGCGCCGCGACCACGGCCATGCCGCACGAGCCGCCCACGAGCAGGCCCTCCTCGCGCGCGAGCCGGCGCGTCATCTCGAACGAGTCGGCGTCGCTCACGGCGATGATCTCGTCGGGCACGGTCGGGTCGTACGCGGCGGGCCAGAAGTCCTCGCCCACGCCCTCGACCAGGTAGGGACGACCGTCGCCGCCCGAGTAGACGGACCCGGCGGGGTCGGCCCCGACGACGTGCACCCGGCCACCGGCCTCGGCCTCCCGCGGGGCCGACACGTCCTTGAGGTACCGACCGGTCCCCGTGATGGTCCCGCCCGTCCCGACGCCCGCCACGAGGTGCGTGACGCGGCCGTCGGTGTCGGCCCAGATCTCCGGGCCCGTGCTCTCGTAGTGGGACGCGGGGCCGTTGGGGTTGGCGTACTGGTTGGGCTTCCAGGCCCCGGGGATCTCGGCGACGAGCCTGTCCGAGACCGAGTAGTAGGAGTCGGGGTGGTCGGGAGCCACGGCCGTGGGGGTCACGACGACGCGCGCCCCGTAGGCGGCCAGCACGTCACGCTTGTCCTGGCTCACCTTGTCGGGGCAGACGAACACGCAGTCGTACCCCTTGCGCTGCGCCACGAGCGCGAGCCCGACCCCGGTGTTCCCCGAGGTCGGCTCGACGATCGTGCCGCCGGGAGCGAGCTCGCCGGAGGCCTCGGCCGCCTCGATCATCTTGAGCGCGATGCGGTCCTTCACTGAGCCGCCGGGATTGAGGTACTCGACCTTGGCGAGGATCGTCGCAGAGAGGCCGTCGGTCACCGATCCGAGCCGGACCAGGGGTGTCCCGCCGACGAGGTCGGAGATGTGGTGTGCGAACTTCATGCACCGATCATGCGCTGCCGAGGGCCATCCCGCCCAGCACGGCACACAGGGCGACCGCGACCCCGAGGACCACGACGAGCAGAGGACGGTCCGCAGCGTCACGTGCGAAGTACCGCCCGACGGCGCCGCTCAGCCCTCCCGCCACCGCCAGGTACAGCACCGAGGCCAGGGCGACGCCGCTCGTCGCGGTGCCCGGGTTCCCGGTCGCGGCGCTCAGCAGCGAGCCGAGCACCATGAAGCTCCAGATCCCGACCCCGACGAAACCGAGCACGAAGAAGAGCGTGGTCGCCTTGCGGTCGTCCCACTCGCGCGAGATGCGGTGCCCGAGCCAGGCGACGACCGCACCGGCCGTGAGCATCACGAGCAGGATGACGACCGCGGCGACCGTGATCCACGCGACGGCGTTGGGGAGGCTGCGACCCACGAGGAGCCCGTAGGGCACCTGGAGGGCGAGCAGCGTGAAGGCTGCCAGCACGAGGCCGGCGGCAAAGACCGGCACCCGCGTCGGAACGGGTTCCGAAGCGGGTGCCGGGGACTTCTTCCGGGCGTCGGCCAAGGTCAGTCGTTGCCCTGCAGGATCGCGAACAGGCGCAGGAACTCGAGGTACAGCCAGATGAGCGTGACCATGAGGCCGAACGCTGCCGACCAGGCGAACTTGGCGGGGACGCCGGCCTCGACGCCGCGCTTGATCGAGTCGAAGTCGACGATGAGCGAGGCGGCCGCGAGGCCGACCGCGACGAGACCGACGATGATGCCGAGGCCGCCCGAGCGCATGCCCCAGCCGTCGAGGACGCCCGTCATCGTCAGCAGGAGGTTGACGAGCGAGAAGGCCAGGTAGCCGACCATCGCGATGATGAGCCAGCGCGTGAACTTGGGCGTGACGCGCACCTTGCCGGACTTGAAGAGGAAGAGGGCTGCGGCGAACGTCGTGACGGTCGCGAGGACCGCCTGGACCACGACGCCGTTCCACTGCGTGTTGTAGAACGCGCTGATCCCACCGAGGAACGCGCCCTGCGCGATCGTGTACGCCACGATGAGCGCGGGGCTCGGGCTCTTCTTGAACGCGTTGACCAGACCCAGGACCAGGCCGACGATCGCGCCGCCGATCCACAGGAACGGCATGGTGTCGACGAGCTGCCAGCTCGCGGCGCCCACGACGACGAGCAGAGCGAGCAGCCCACCGGTCTTGATGATGACGTCGTCGTACGTCAGGCGCTTGGTGTCCGCGGTCGTCGCGGTCGGCGCGTTGTACATGGCGTCGAGCGTCGCGGCGTCGGCGGTCTGGGCGCCGTAGCTGCCGTACTGGGCCTGCTGCGGGGGCGTGCCGTACGCGGGGTTCTGCTGGACGGTGCCCGCAGCCCCCTGGTTGGTGCGCGCGCGCTTGGGCTCGCCGAAGATGGCGCTGTTGTTGAAGACGGGGTTGCTCATGCTTCCTCCTGGTCGCGGCGTCCAGTGCCCTCTGGCGAGGCGGGTGTCGCTGGCCGTGTTTCCATCCTATGCAACGAGCGGGTTCGCGCCGGTGTTCCCGGGGGCTTCGTCCGACTTTTCCACCCGCTCGGGGCGCAGGATCGCTCCCCTGGTCGACGACGTCATCCTTGCGGCGTACGCGACCCGGTCGTGAAGATCGACCGTGCGGGGGCATCCCTGCCGACCTCCCGGTCCCTAGGCTGGAGGACGTACGAGCCACCACACGCAACCCACCCGAGGGGCGAGCATGATCGAAGCACGAGGCCTGACCAAGCGGTACGGGCCCAAGACAGCCGTCGACGGGATCTCCTTCACCGTCCAGCCCGGCCAGGTCACGGGCTTCCTGGGCCCGAACGGCGCCGGCAAGTCGACCACGATGCGCATGATCATGGGGCTCGACCGCCCGACGGCCGGTTCCGTGACCGTCAACGGTCAGCCCTACGCCGCGCACCGTTCGCCCCTGACCGAGGTCGGGGCCCTCCTCGACGCGAAGGCCGTGCACACGGGCCGCAGCGCCTACAACCACCTCCTCGCGATGGCGGCCACGCACAACATCCCGAAGACCCGCGTGCAGGAGGTCATCGAGATGACCGGCCTGCAGTCGGTCGCGAAGAAGCGCGTCGGCGGCTTCTCGCTCGGCATGGGCCAGCGCCTGGGCATCGCGTCCGCGCTGCTGGGCGACCCCAAGACGCTCATCCTCGACGAGCCGGTCAACGGCCTCGACCCCGAGGGCGTCCTGTGGGTCCGCAACCTGGCCCGCTACCTCGCGTCCGAGGGACGGACGGTCTTCCTGTCCAGCCACCTCATGAGCGAGGTCGCGCTGACCGCGGACCACATCATCGTGATCGGCAAGGGGCGCATCATCGCGAACGCGCCCGTCAAGGACATCGTCGACGGCGGCGCCCAGCACACGGTCCGCGTCCGCACCCCGCAGGCCACGCAGCTCGCCGAGCTGCTGACCCGCGACGGCGCGACGGTCACGTCGGACGAGCCCAGCCTGCTCCAGATCACGGGCGTCGAGGCGCCCGGCATCGGCGAGCTCGCCGCGGCGTCCGGCATCGTCCTGCACGAGCTCACGCCCGTGACCTCGACCCTCGAGGAGGCGTACATGCTCCTCACGGCCGACTCGGTCGAGTACCAGACCGAGTCCGCGACCCAGCACGTGGGCCACGGCGTCGACTCTCCTGCCGACGCCCCGATCTCCGAAGGAGCCAAGCGATGACCGCCGCCACCGTCTCCGCAGCACGCCCGACGGCGCAGCGCGCCTCGTCCGCCCGCCTCACCTTCGGCGGTGTCCTCAAGTCCGAGTGGATCAAGCTCTGGACCCTGCGCTCGACCGTGTGGACGCTCGCGATCACGGTCGTGGTCATGGTCGGGATCGCACTGATGTTCGCCGCGATCATCAACATCCCCGACGTCGAGACGAGCGGGGCCGACGGCGCGTCGATGTCCGACTTCTTCCCCTCGGCGACGATCGTGACGATCGGCTACTCGGTCGGACAGCTCGCCATCGCGGTGCTCGGAGTGCTCGCGATCACCGGCGAGTACTCCACGGGCATGATCCGCTCGACGTTCTCCGCCGTCCCGCGCCGCCTGCCGGCGTTCTTCGCCAAGCTGGCCGTGCTCTTCGTGACGAGCTTCGTCGTCACGCTCCTCGGCGTCGGCCTCTCGGCTCTCGTCACGGCCCCGCTGCTGTCGAACCAGGGCATGGCCCTGGACCTCGGGTCGAGCGACAACGTGCGCATCCTCGTCGGCGCGGCGCTCTACGTGGCGACCATCTCGGCTCTCTCGCTCGGCATCGGCGCGCTGCTCCGGAGCACGGCCGGGGCGATCTTCACGGTCGTCGGCCTGCTCATGGTGGTCCCGCAGATCCTGTCGATCGTCGCGATGGCCACGGGCAACAAGGTCGTGGAGAACATCTACAAGTTCCTCCCCGGGGTGGCCGGTGAGCGACTGCTCGCTACGGGCGGGTCGATCGACCCCATGACCGGAGCCTCCGCCTCGGGCGCGCTCGAGCCGTGGGTCGGCTACGGCGTCCTCGTCGGCTGGACCGTCCTGGTCCTGGTCGTCGCCGCGGTGCTGCTCAAGCGTCGGGACGCCTGACCATCTCCCGCACCGCGCACAGCCCGGCGCCGGACCACGAGACCCGTGGTCCGGCGTCGGGCGCCGTGCATCCCGGGGCACCCGGCGTCCCCGGTGCCGGCAAGGCACCCAAGCCCTCCACCCGGCCGCGCTCGGGCAGCATCGCGGTCTTCACCGAGCTCGACGCGCGCAAGCTCGGGCCGGTCCGCCGGTACTTCGTGCGTCACCCGGTCGTCATGGACTGGTTCGTCGCGGCCTGGTTCACCGTCCCCGGCCTGCTGACGACCCTGCTGCCGCCCGAGCACGCACGCTACGGCGTCGCCGCCGCGACGCTCGCGGGCGGCGCGGTGCTGCTGTGGCGCCGCCGCAACCCGCTCCTGACCGCCGCGGTCATCGGGGTCCTCGCGGTCCTCACGATCGCCCTCAGCGGCGACTCTGCGGGCTTCGAGCTCGCGGTCGCGTTCGCGATCTACGCGGTCGCGACGACGTACCGCCCCGCCGTGGCGTGGAGCGTGCTGGGCGCGCTGGTCCTGACCGTGTGTGCCGCGGAGATGATCTGGTACGACTTCGCGGTGAGCGAGTCCGGGGCGATCGTGCGCGCCGAGGTGGGCAGCGGCGAGGTCACGGGAGCCCGGGTCGCGGCCGTCGCGATCACGCTCACGTTCGCGCTGCTGGGCATCGCGATCGGGTCGAGCGTGCGCGGGCGACGTCAGCACGTCGCGGACCTCGTGGGACGCGCCAACGCGATCGCACGCGACCGCGACCAGCAGGCCCAGCTCGCGGCCGCGGCCGAGCGCGCGAGGATCTCGCGCGAGATGCACGACGTCGTCGCGCACAGCCTGACCGTCATGGTCGCGCTCGCCGACGGTGCCAACGCCCTGGGCGCCAAGGACCCCGAGCTCGCGGGCCAGGCGCTCGACGAGCTGACCGAGACGGGCCGGGCCGCGCTCGCCGACATGCGCCGGGTCCTGGGGGTCCTGCGCGACCCCGACGGCTCGGTCGCCCCGCTCACCCCGACCGCCGACGTCCCGACCATGGAGGACATCGCCGAACGGTTCCGGCACGCGGGCCTGCCCGTGCGGCTCGTGCGGGTCGGCGTCCAGCCGGACCCCGACCCGGGCCTGCGCCAGGCCGCGCACCGGATCGTGCAGGAGTCGCTGACCAACGTGCTGCGCTACGCGCCCCTGACCCCCATGGTCGTGGTGGAGATCGCCCGGCGTGACGCGGGCGCACCCGACGGTGGAGACTGGCTCGAGATCACGGTCACCAACAAGGCGGGCCGCGCACCGGGCGGGACGGCCCGGGACGGCGCGGACGCCCGCCCGCTGCCCGCGGGCATCGCGGGCGACCAACCCATCGGCACAGGAAGAGGGATCATCGGGATGCGCGAACGTGCGGCCGTCTACGGGGGGACGGTCACGGCCGGTCCCACGGGCTCGGGCTGGGAGGTCGTGGCGCGGCTGCGCCTCGACCGCACGGGGAGCGACCAGGCGTCCCGGCCCGACGGCGGCACGGGGGTCGCGCTGTGAGCCTCCCGCCCGCGGAGCGTCCGGGTGGTGCCGAGGGCACCGTGCCGCACGACGCCGCACACCCGGTCCGGGTCCTGCTCGTCGACGACCAGTCGCTGCTGCGCATGGGCTTCCGCATGATCCTGGCCGCCGAGGAGGACATCGAGGTGGTCGGCGAGGCGAGCGACGGCGAGACCGCGTTCGCCCAGGCCACGGCCCTGCGCCCCGACGTGATCCTCATGGACGTGCGCATGCCCGGCGTCAACGGGATCGACGCGACCGAGCGGATCGTCGCCGAGCTCCCCGCGAGCCGGGTCATCATCCTCACGACGTTCGACCTCGACGAGTACGCGTTCGCGGCGCTGCGCGTGGGCGCGAGCGGGTTCCTCCTCAAGGACGCCCGGCCCGCCGAGCTGGTCGGCGCGATCCGCAACGTCGCGAGCGGCGACGCCGCCGTCTCGCCGCGGGTCACGCGCCGGATGCTCGAGATGTTCGCGGGCTACCTGCCCGAGGACGCGCACGCCCAGGGGGCTGCCGGCCCGGGGCACGGTGTCGACGACCCGCGCCTGCGGGAGCTGACCGCACGCGAGCTCGAGGTCTTCGCCGCGCTGGGCGAGGGACTGTCGAACGCCGAGATCGCGGCGCGCTTCGTGGTCTCCGAGGCCACGGTCAAGACCCACGTCGGGCGGGTGCTGGGCAAGCTCGGTCTGCGCGACCGCGTCCAGGCCGTGGTCCTGGCGTACGAGACGGGCGTGGCGCGCCCGAGCTGAGCGACGCCGTCGGGCCGGGTGGTGGGCCGGTGGGATCGGGAGGATCGTCGGAAGGAGCCCGACGCCCGTCGGCTCCGTCCCTGCACGTCGCGGAAGAGGATCGCCATGCCAGCCCACCACGACCCGTTCGACGCCGGGTTCTCCGGCGACCACGACCGCGACTACGAGATCCGGACCGTCCTCGGCGGCGCCTCGAGCGGGGCCGCCGACGTGGGCGAGGTGCTCGCTGCCGTCGCGCACGTGCGCGACAAGGACCACAGGGGATGGTTCGACGCGTGGCACGATCTCGGCGACCGGGTCGCCGGGATCGCCACGGACGCGGCGGCGGCCGGGCACGACGCGAGCGCCGCCGCCGCGTTCCTGCGGGCGTCGGCGTACTACGCGGTCGCGGTCGACGCGGTGGCCGCGCTCGAGGACGACAGCCTGCTCCTGCCCACGTTCCGCAAGCATCGCGACGCGTGGGACCGGTGGGTCGGGACGAGCGGGCTCGTCGTCGAGCGCGTCGACGTCCCGTACGAGGGCACGACGCTGCCCGGGTACTTCTTCAGCGCGTCCGACGCCGCGTCCACCGCAGCGATCGCCGCCGACCCGGGGCGGGTCCCCCCGCGCTCGCTGCTCGTCGCGGTCAACGGGTCCGACGGCTCGCTGACCTCGATGTGGACGGCGTGCGTGGCGGGCGCGCTGCGCCGCGGGTACCACGCCTTCGTGTTCGACGGACCAGGTCAGCAGTCGATGCTGTTCGAGCACCAGGTGCCGTTCCGCCACGACTTCGAGGCGGTCCTGACCCCCGTGCTCGACGCGCTCGTGGACCGCCACGACGTCGATGCCGCACGGATCGCGGTCTACGGGTCGAGCCAGGGGGGCTACTGGGTGCCGCGCGCGCTGGCGTTCGAGCACCGTCCTGCTGCGGCCGTCGTCGATCCCGGGGTCGTCCAGGTCGCGGCCTCCTGGACCCGGACGATGCCGAAGACGCTCCTCAAGCTCCTCGATGAGGGCAAGGACCACGCGTTCGACCGGGACATGGACATGGGCCTGCGCCTGTCGAAGGCCACTGCGGCCACCTGGCGGTTCCGCTCCCGCCCCTACGGGGTCGAGGGGTACGCCGCCACGCTCCGCGAGGTCCAGAAGTACGACCTGCGGGACGTCGCCGCACGCATCACCACTCCCCTGCTCGTCACGGCCCCCGAGGGCGAGCAGTTCTGGCCGGGCCAGTCCGACGAGCTCGTGCGGCTCGCGCCCGACGTCGCGACGCTCGTGCGGTTCACCGCGGCCGAGGGCGCGAACCTGCACTGTCAGCCCCTCGCACGGGCCCTGACCGAGCAGCGGGTCTTCGACTGGCTCGACGAGGCGCTCGCGCCCGTGCTCGTGGCCACCGACGACTGAGGACAGACCGAGGCCCGCCCGTCCTTCCGGACGGGCGGGCCTGGGAGTGCTGGGCCCGCGCGCGGCGGGCCCGCGGGCAGTTGCCCCGGGGGGGTCAGACCGCGGGCTCGGCCTCCGGCTTCGCCGTGCTCCTGTCGACGAGCTCCGCGGCCTCGGCCTCACGCTTCGCGGCGCGCCGGGCCGCGCGCTTCTCGCCCGCACGCTCGGCGATCGTGTAGAGCACGGGCACCACGACGAGCGTGAGCAGCGTCGACGTCAGGAGCCCGCCGATCACGACGAGCGCGAGCGGCTGCGAGATGAACGAGCCGCCGCCCGTGATGCCGATCGCCATGGGCGTGAGCGCGAAGATCGTCGCCGCGGCCGTCATGACGATGGGGCGCAGTCGCTGGCGCGAGCCCTCGAGCACGGCCTCGTCCAGCCCGCGGCCCTGCTCGCGGTACTGGTTGATGAGGTCGATGAGGACGATCGCGTTCGAGACCACGATCCCCACCAGCATGAGCATGCCGATGAGCGCGGGCACCCCGAGCGGTGTGCCCGTGGCGAGCAGCAGGAGCAGCGCACCCGTCGCGGCGAAGGGGATCGACACGAGCAGGATGAACGGCTGCAGGAGGCTGCGGAAGGTCGCGACCATGACGAGGTAGACGATCGCGATCGCGACCAGCAGCGCGAGGCCCAGGTCGGCGAACGCGTCGGCCTGCTGGGTCGCGACGCCGCCGAGCTCGACGGTCGCCCCGCCCGGCAGGTCGAGGTCCTCGATCGCGGCCGTGAGGGCCGTGGTCAGCGTGCCGAGGTCCTGGCCGGCGGGCGTGACCGCGATGGTCGCGCTGCGCTCGCCGTTGACCCGCGAGATCGAGGTGGGCACCTCGACCTCGTCGATGCTCGCGATCTGGGTGAGCGGGACGGCGCCCGCGGCCGTGGGCACCACGAGCGCCTCGAGCTCGTCGACCGTGCCAGGAGCCTGCCCGACGGCGACGCGCACCTGCACGGGCCCGTCACCGAGGTTCACGGTGCCCACGGGCGAGGGCGACATGAGGCTCGCGACGGTCCCGGCGACCTGCGTCTCGGTGAGCCCGACGGCGGCCGCGGCGTCCCGGTCGACGGTCACCTGGATCGTGGACTGGGCGCTCGCGAGGTTGTTGGTGACCTCGGAGGCCCCCTCGGTGTCCTCGGCGACCTGCTGGACCTGGTCCGCCGCGGCGGCCAGCGTCTCGGTGTCGGGGGCGCGCACCACGAGGTCGACGGTCGAGCTGCCGAACGCGGCGTCCGCACCGGCGACCGTGATGCCCTCGGAGTCCTCGCCGCCCAGGTCCGCGACCGCGTCGCGGACCTCCTGCTGCGCCTCGACGCCGTCGGCGTCGGCCGCGAGGGTCAGGGAGAACGTGGCCTGCGGCGACCCGCCGCCGCCGAAGAACGCGGCCTCGGGGCCGCCCGCGGTGCCGACCGTCGTCTGGACGGTGTCCACCGAGTCGAGGTCCATGAGCGCCTGCTCGACCTCGCGGGCCGCAGCGTCCTGGGTCTCGAGCGACGTGCCCGGGGCGAAGGACTCGGTGACCGTGAGGGTGTCCTGGCCGGAGTCGCCCAGGAAGTTCGTCTCGAGGCGCGGCACGAGCGCGACCGTGCCCGCGAGGACCGCGACCGCGACGGTCAGCGTGATGGCGGGGTGGCGCAGTGCGGCGTTGAGCGTCGGCAGGTACCCGCGCTGCCACAGCCCGCGGCGCTCCTTGAGCTCGGCCGCCTCGCGCGCCTGCTCGGCGACGACCCGGGCCTGCTCGGGGTCGGCCGGGACCGCGGGGGCCTTGATGAACCAGTAGGCCAGGACGGGGACGATCGTCAGGGCGACGAGCAGCGACGCGGTCATGGCGATCGCGACCGTCATGGCGAACGGACGGAACAGCTCGCCGACCATGCCGCCGACCAGCGCGATGGGCAGGAAGACCGCGACGGTGCAGACGGTCGAGGCCGTGATCGCGCCACCGACCTCCTTGACCGCGGTGAGGATCGCGGTGGTCTTCTTCTCGCCGTAGGACAGGTGCCTCTTGATGTTCTCGATCACGACGATCGAGTCGTCGACCACGCGCCCGATCGCGACCGTCATGGCCCCGAGGGTCAGGATGTTCAGGGTGTACCCGGTCGCGTTCATGACGATGAACGTGACGAACAGGGACAGCGGGATCGAGACGGCCGAGACCAGGGTCGAGCGCAGGGACGTGAGGAACAGCAGGATCACGACGACCGCGAACACCAGGCCGAGCAGGCCCTCGGTCGCGAGGCCCTCGATGGACTCCTCGATGAACGGGGCCTGGTCGAACACGACCTCGACGCGCACGTCGCTCGCCTCGAGGGCACCGTCCATGTCGTCGATCGCGGTCTGGATCGCGTGCGAGACCTCGACCGTGTTGCCGGCCGGGGTCTTGGTGATCGCCACGGCGAGCGCAGGCTCGCCGTCGAGGCGCGAGTAGGAGGTCGCGGGCTGGGGGCCCACCGTCACGGTCGCGACGTCGCCCAGGGTCACGGGAGCGCTCGGGCCGGCAGGCGCCGTCGGGCCTGCTGCCGAGGGAGAGACGACCAGGGGCAGGTTGATCAGGTCGTCGGCGCTCGTGATGGCCGAGCCGACCTGGACGGACAGGGTGCGGTCGCCCGCGGCGACCGTCCCGGCCGGGACGACCACGCCGTTGTCCTGGAGGATCGTGGTGACCTGGGCCGGGCTCAGGCCCGCTGCGGCGAGGGCCGCGACGTCGAGGTCGATCGTGACCTGCTGGTCGGCGACGCCGCTGACCGCGACGCTGCGCACGTCCGCGACCTCCTCGAGGGCGGGGACCACGACACCGTTGACCGTCTCCGCGAGCGCGGCCTCGTCGGCCCCGCCCGAGACGGCGAGCTGGATCACGGGGAGGTCGTCGACCGAGCCGGTCACGACGGTCGGGTCCACCTCGGCGGGCAGCTGGCTGCTCACGCGCGTGACCGCCGTCTGGAGCTGCTGGGCCGCGAGGTCCATGTCGGTGCCGTACGTGAACTGCACGGTCGTCACGGACATGCCGGTCGAGGAGCTGGACGTGACGTCCTCGACGCCGTCGACACCCCGCGCAGCGGTCTCGAGGGGAGTCGTGACCTGCTGCTCGACGATCGCGGGGGCGGACCCGGGGTACACGGCGACGACGGCGGCGGTGGGGATCTGCAGGCTCGGGATGAGCTCCTGCTTGAGCGATCCCATGCTGACGACGCCGAACACGGCTATCGCGATCGTGGCGAGCGCGACGACGGCGCGGTTCGCCAGCGACGTTCGGGCGAGACGGAACACGGGGCCTCCAGGGCACGGTGGATTGTCACGACGTCGTCGTCGCGGGGTCGTTAGCCTAACGCTAAGCAATTCCGAGAAGTTCCCGCGTCCCAGCAGCCGGGAAACCGCAGGTCACGAGGCCTCGCAGGGCCAGGACGCGCGTGGTGCCTCCGCTAGAGTCTGCCGCGTGACCCCGTCCCCCGACCCCCACCGCGCCCGGCTCGAGCACGAGCTCGTCGAGGCGCAGAGCACCCTGCAGGAGCTCGTGCTCGCACGGCGTCTCGAGCCGCTCATGCGCACGCACCTGACCGCCCAGCAGATGCGCGCGCTGGGGATCCTGCTCATCGACGGCGAGCGCAGCACGACCCACCTCGGCGAGGTCCTGGGCGTGAGCCCGGCGACGATCTCCGGGATCGTCGACCGGCTCGAGGCCGCGGGCATGGCGTCCCGGCGCCCCGACCCCGAGGACGGACGCGTCCGCCTCGTCGCCGCGACCGAGCGCGGGGCCGAGGCCGTGCGCAGCATCGTCGCCAACGACGGGCCCGCCGGGCCCGAGACCCTCGCACGGCTCACGATCGCCGAGCTCGAGGGCCTCCAGGCCGGGCTCGCCGGGCTGCTGCGCGTCGTGCGCGAGGACGGCGCGCACGAGCACGAGGCCCCCGGCTCCTCCGGCCCGGGCGAGGCGTAGGCGAGGGGCGAGCGGCGCCGTCGGGCATCGCGGACGGGAGCTCCCGCCCGGCCCGACGGCGCCGCTCGCCACCCGCTCAGATCTCGCCGAGCGCTTCCTCGGGCGTCCCCTCGACGGCCCGGGCCCGGCGGTTCCAGCGCGACCACAGGACCGACTCCCCCAGCTCGCCCGCCATCTGGTGAGCCGTCGCGAGGAACGCGACGACCCCGACGAGGAGCACGCCCGCGCCGACCCAGTACGGGACCGTGAGGCCGACCGGGTGGAGCAGGCCCGCGATCACGGGCGCCGGCGCGGCGAAGCCCCACCGGACCAGGTTGAAGGCGCCCGTGGTCACACGGCGGTCGGGGCTCCCGAGCGCGAGCGAGAGGTCGGTCAGGTTCGCGTTGGCGATGCCCATGAACACGCCCGCGACCACCAGGACGACGACCGACCAGGCCGTGCCGAGGTCGAGCGCGAGGGCCACGGTGGCCAGGAGCACGCCACCGACCGCGATCCCCATGGTCTGGACCGCGCCGACCGCGTGCGCGAGCCGATGGCCGACGACCAGGATGCCGAACGCGAGCCCGATGCCCCACGCCGTGAAGACGAGGCCGAGCGGGATGACGTCGAGCCCCAGGAACACGGGCGTGTAGCCCAGGATGATGAAGAACACGAAGTTGTAGGCCGCGGTCACGATGCACAGCGCCCGGAAGCCGGGCTTGCGGAAGAGCGCGAAGACCTGCCCCACGTGGAGAGGCGCGGGCTTCTCGGCCGGGTCCTTGAGGCGCGTGATCGACAGCGCGAGCGCGACGATCATGAACAGGCCGCACGCGAGGAACGGGATGCGCCAGCTGAACTGGCCCAGCAGCCCGCCGATGAGCGGGCCCACCGCGAAGCCCAGGCCCACGCACGTCTCGAACAGGCCCACGACCCACTCGCGGTCGTTGGCCAAGGAGACGAGCAGGACCATCGCGGTCGCGAAGAACATCGCGTTGCCCAGGCCCCACAGCCCGCGCAGCGCGGCGAGCTGGCCGATGCTCTGCGAGAGGGCCGCGAGGATCGCCGCGACCGCGACCAGGCTCACGCCCGCGCCGAGGACCTTCTTGTAGCCGAACCTGCCCGTCGCCAGGACGGCCGGGATCATGCCGATCGCCATGACGGCGATGTACGCGGTGAAGAGCAGCTCGATCTGCCAGGTGGTCGCGCCGATCTCCTGGCCGATGATCGGCAGGATCGGGTCGACCACGGCGATACCGGCGATCGCGAAGAAGGCCGTGAGGGCGGTCGCGTAGATCGCGGTCTTGTTGGGCTCGTTCCTGGTGGTTCTGGACACACGTCCCCCGGGGTCTGGTGGGTGCTGGTGCGCGGGCCGCTGGGGCTCCGCCGGGATTTACCTGCATCATGCAGATAACTACCTGTAGAATACACCCATGACAGTTGCTCGGGGTAACAGTTCTGCGGATCGCCTCGCCGACGGCAGCACCGGGGCGCCCGATCCGGCCGCGCGCGAGGTGCTCTCGACCATCGAGCTCGAGCTCGCCCAGCTCCTGCGGCGCGCCGAACGGACCACAGCCGCGGGACGGGCCAAGTCGGCACGGGCCGGCGGGCCGCCGAGCGGCACCCTGGACAGGTCGGCCTACCTCCTGCTCCACGACCTTCTCGTCGACGGAGCCCAGAACGTCAACACCCTCGCCGACCACCTGGGCCTCGACGCCTCGACCGTGACCCGGCAGGTCGTCGCGATGGAGAAGGCCGGCCTCGCCCGCCGCACGCGCGACCCCGCGGACGGGCGCGCCGTCCTGGTCGAGGCCACGCCGCAGGGCATCGACGAGCTGGCCCGGCACCGCGAGATGCGCACCGAGCTCTACGCCGCGGTCCTGGCCGACTGGTCACGCCTCGACCGGGCACTCCTGGGCGAGCTGCTCGAACGGCTCAACGACGACCTGGACGCCTACAAGCGCGGCGGACGCAGGGGTGGGGACTGAGGACCTCCTGCCTGCATGGCGTGGCACAACGCCCCGTACCCCGCGGACCACGGCGCCACGCCGCCACCACTGGTTCCAAAGAACTTGTTGCAAAGAAACTCTTGCAAAGAGATCTTTGCATCGCTACGGTGGTGTCATGCCCACGAACCACGAACCCGAGCAGGCACCCGAGCCCCGCACTCAGCGGCCCGTCGGCCCTGACGCGCTCAAGGCGCTGTCGCACCCGTTGCGGATCCAGATCCTCGATCTCCTGGGTCACCACAGCGCACTGACGGCGAGCGGTCTGGCCGAGCTGCTCGGCGAGTCGAGCGGCGCCACGAGCTACCACCTGCGCCAGCTCGAGCGTCACGGGTTCGTCCAGGAGGTCCCGGGCCGTGGCACCGCCCGCGAGCGCTGGTGGGAGCGAGCGCCCGGCGGGTTCACCATCGAGCTGCCCGACGACGAGGCCGCGGCCGGCGACGGCAACCACGGCGCCGTCGTCGCGACGCTGGCGGTCAACCGCGAGTTCGAGGCCATGCGTCAGCGCAAGATCATGGACTTCCTCGACAACGCCCGCACCCTCGACCGCGCGTGGCTCGACTCGGGCGCGACGCTCGCCACGATCAACATGTGGCTCACCAAGGAGCAGCTCGCCGAGGTGCAGGCCGAGTGGCAGCGCTTCAGCGACACGGTCCTCGACCGGTTCGCCGGTCAGCAGGACACCCCCGGGGCCCGCCCCGTCCAGGTCCACTTCAACGCGTTCCCCCTGATCAACGGCAAGGAGAACCCCTCATGAGCGCCTACGCACCGACCCACGCCGACCTCCGTTCACCGTCCCTGCGCGCGCTGCGCCCGAGCGACCGGTTCCTCGTCGTGACGGGCGCCCGGCTCACGACCTGGGGCGAGCGCCGCGCAGCCTCGCACGCGCTGCGGCTCGCCCGCCGCACCGGGCTCGACGCCGCCGCGGACGACCGGGCACAGCTCGCCGCTCGTCTGCACGAGGGCCGCTCGATGGTCTGACCGGGTCCCGCGGTGCGTCGTCGCACCGCGGATCCCGTCTGCCGTCGGCAGATCCGCCCCCGGCAGATACCCCGACCTCGCTCTCCTCCCCCGCGAGATGGTCGAGGCATGACGAACCAGCCACCGCTCCTGCGGACCGAGGCGGCCCCGCCGCCCAGCTCCCCCTTCGACGACCAGCTCGCGTCGCGCCTGCTGCACCAGCGCATCGTGGTCCTCGGCACGGCCGTCGACGACGCCGTCGCGAACCGCGTGTGCGCGCAGATCCTCCTGCTCTCGGCCGAGGACCCGCGCGCCGACATCGCGCTCTACATCAACTCGCCCGGCGGCTCGGTGAGCGCGGGGCTCGCGATCTACGACACCATCCAGCTCGTCCCCAACGACGTCAGCACGCTCGCCATGGGCTTCGCCGCGAGCATGGGCCAGTTCCTGCTGTGCACGGGCACCGCGGGCAAGCGCTACTCGCTCCCCCACGCGCGCATCATGATGCACCAGCCGTCCGCCGGGATCGGGGGGACGGCCGTGGACATCGCGATCCAGGCCGAGAACCTCGAGTACACCAAGGGACTCATGCACCGGCTCACGGCCGAGCACACGGGCCAGACCACCGAGACCGTCACGGCCGACAGCGACCGCGACCGCTGGTTCACGGCCGAGCAGGCCCTCGCCTACGGCATGGTCGACCACGTCGTCACGTCGGTCGACGACGTCCGCCCCACCGCCCACTCCCGGAAGGTCGGCCTCTGATGTCCACCTACACGATCCCGACGGTCGTCGAGCGCACCCCGCTCGGCGAGCGCGCGTTCGACGTCTTCAGCCGCCTCCTCTCGGAGCGCATCATCTTCCTCGGAACAGAGATCGACGACGGCGTCGCCAACGTCGTCATGGCCCAGCTCCTGCACCTCGAGTCGGACGCCCCCGACCAGGAGATCGGGCTCTACATCAACTCCCCCGGCGGGTCGATCACGGCGCTCATGGCCATCTACGACACCCTGCAGTTCATCCGCTCGGACGTCTCGACGATCTGCATGGGTCAGGCCGCGTCGGCCGCCGCGGTGCTGCTCGCCGCGGGGACGCCCGGCAAGCGGTTCGTGCTCGAGCACTCGCGGGTCCTGCTGCACCAGCCCTCGGGCGGCGCCGAGGGCACCATCTCCGACCTGACGCTCCAGGCCCAGGAGATCCTGCGCCTGCGCGCGGAGACCGAGCTCGTCCTGGCGCGGCACACGGGCCAGACCGTCGAGCGGCTGCGGGCCGACACCGACCGTGACCGCATCTTCACGGCCCACCAGGCCGTGGAGTACGGGCTCGCCGACGCCGTGGTGACCTCGCGCAAGCTGCCGGTCGCGGCCTAGGTGCGTGGCGCCGTCGGGCACGGTGGTCCCCCTGCCCGACGGCGTCGCTCACCTCCCGCGCCCGGGTCGCCCGCGCGGTGAGCCGGGCGGGCGGAGGGAAGGCTACTTCTTGCGGCCGAACCAACCGCGGCGCTCGGGCCGCTCGGGCGGCGGCGCCAGCGCGGGCTCCGGCGCCGGGGGGGCCGTGAGCGTCGCGGACAGGTTCGTCAGGCGACCGTGACCGTCGAACGCGACCGTCACCTCGCCGTCGGACGCCCCGACGACGGCCGTCTGCTCGTCGAGCCACCGGATGTCGAGGCCGCGCAGGACCGCGTACGCGCGCACTGCGCGGCGGTGGTCGGCGACCGTCGTGCTGCCGATCCCCTCCGGGATCACGCGCAGGACCCGCGGGACCGAGGCCGGTGGGAGCTCGAACCGCGGGTGGGTCAGCAGGAACCATGCGCACGTCCCGCCGCCCGTGGGGGCCGCGAAGTGCGTGAAGTGGCCCGTGACGGCCTTGGCCGCGAGCGCGAGCCGGTACGGGACCGCGTCGGTCAGGAGGATCTCGGCCGTGCTCAGCTCGAAGATCCCTCCCGAGACCCCGCGCTGGTGGACGTGCTCGGCCGCGGCCACGACGCCCTCGGGGAAGTTGTTGACGTTGTGCCAGCCCCACAACCAGCTCTGCGTCCCCGGGGCCGCGGTGCCCAGGAAGTGCGCCCCGCACACCAGCGGGATCTCGCTGTGGAACGTGAGCGTGCCCGCCTGGAGGTCGGCGTCCCACGCCGACTCGCCACCCAGCTCGGCGAAGTGCGCCTGGTGCTCGGTCGAGAGGATCACGGCTCGGTCGACGAGGTCCTGGAGGGTCGGGGCCGGGTTCGTCTGCGACATCCGTTCAGCACACCACCGACCGGACGCGGGCGCGCGGCGAAACGGACAGATCGCCGCGCGGGAGGGGGCGATTCACCCTCGGCGGAATCGGTGGCTCGCCGGAGCGCGCGGCCCGCGGGCGAGGGGACGAGGCGGACCCGGCCGGGGACGGCGCGGTGGACGGGGTGAGCCGGGGCGATCAGGCCGCGAGCAGGAGGACCGTCGTCGTGGACACGCTCTGGCGTGACGACGCCGTCCTGGCGGGAGCCGGACCCAGCGCGTGGAGGTCGCGCGCGGCACGCGGCCGCGAGGTGAGGCTGCGGCGCTCGACACCCGCGCGGCGGTTCGCCTCGGCGTCGAACTCGTCCTGGCTGCGCGCCAGCAGGTCGACCACGCGCAGGCCGAGCGCGCGGCAGATCGCGGCGAGCACCTCCGAGGACGCCTCCTTGCGGCCGCGCTCGACCTCCGAGAGGTACGCGGTCGAGACCTGCGCCGCGAGGGCGACGTCGAGCAGCGTGCGCGCCTGCTCGGTGCGCTCGGCCCGCAGGATCCCGCCCACGACGTGGCGCAGCAACGGTTCGGCGGTCCGGCGCTCGAAGAGCACCACCTGGCCTGCGGCTGCCATCGCGTGCTCCTTCGTCGCGGGACGTGCGGCGCTGTTGCGCCGCTTCCCTCAACCTAGCGCCGCCCCTCGGCCCGGACGCCCGCAGGAGAGGCTCGTCTGCTGCTGGCGTAACGTGGGAACGACTCCGAGGAGACCTTCGCGAGAGGCGGCCCACCGATGTTCCGCACGCTCTTCCCCATCCTCACCACGACCGACCTCGACCGGGCGCTCGTCTTCTACCGCGACCTCCTGCGCGGCACCGTGACGTACCAGTTCCCCGCCGACGGCCCACCCGTCTACGTCTCGGTCGCCGTGGGCGACGCGTCGCTGGGGATCGGGGTCGACCGTGAGAGCGCCGACGTCGGGCACGCTCACCTGTGGGTCACGGTCGACGACTGCGACCAGGCCGTGTCGCACCTGGCCGCGGCCGGCGTCGTCGTGGTCTCGCCGCCCGAGGACCAGCCGTGGGGCGAACGCGTCGCCCGGGTGCTGGACCCTGACGGCAACCAGGTGTCGCTCGGCCAGGAGGCCGCCGAGGACCCGGAGCCGGACGGGCCGACGGGGTTGTCGTAGGCCCTCGCCCGTGGGGCCGTGGGGCCGTGGCACCGTCATCGCTCGACCCGCCACCGGCGGTCGGGCGGCACGGTCCACCATCCGCGCGCAGGCGGCTCGACGACGAAGGCGCCGCTTGCCAGGATCCTGGCATCGAGGGACGCGAGCAAGAGCCGGAGCTCGCGGGCAGGGCCTCGTGGCATGGCATGGGCGGCGCGCTCGAGGTCGATGCGTCCTTGGTAGACGTCGGGGCTGCATGCGCAACAGACCGACGGCCACCTCCCCTGGCGCGCGACCGTCTCCAGGAGGGTGAGGTCGGCGTACAACGCCTTGGGCCAGAAACGGCGAGGGTCCAGCCGTGCGATGGCTGAGTGGACCGAGCCGGACAAGCGGCCGTCCTTCTTCAGGCGAGCGGATCGCCGAGGCATGGTTCGATGCGCTCGAACCTGCGATGGGGGCCTACGCGGCACAGCCCTTCGGGGGGATGTTCATGGGGAGGATCCTGCCATACGAACTCCGAAGTGCCCCCACTGGGACTCGAACCCAGACTGCGCCGATTTTAAGTCGGATGCCTCTGCCGATTGGGCTATGGGGGCCCGGGTGAGGATATCCCGGCGACGGCCAGGGGCGCCGCACGGCCCCTCCGGCGCGCCCCTGCGCTACGACCCCGCGAGCGCCCAGCGGATCGCCTTCGTGACCGTCCGGCCACCGGCGCGGACGAGCACCGACTCGCCCCGCATCGGCCACCGCACCGGGATCATGCGTCGTGACCACGGGGGCAACGACGCGACCGAGGCCGCTCCCAGCGCCGCATACGGGCCCCGGGCGAGGAACGGGAGAGGCGGCTCGGACAGCAGGAAGCGAGCGACGTCGTCGGACTCGGTGGTCCTGGCGAGCTGTGGGCGGAACTCCTCGAAGGCCCGCGCCAGCTCGGCGCGCGAGCGCGGCGGGTCCACGGCCCCGAGCCGGTCCGCGATCGTCGCGGCCTGGGCCAGGTACTCGTCGCAGCCCGCGGCGTCGAGGGGACGCTCTCCGTAGCGCTGGTGCGCGGCGAGGAAGCTGTCGGCCTCGGCCACGTGGACCCAACGCAGCAGCCAGGGGTCGTCGGCCGCGTACGGGCGCCCGTCAGAAGCTGTGCCGCGCACGCGGACGTGCACCGAGCGGACCACGTCGATCGCCTGCTGCGCGTGCTCGACCGTCCCGAAGGTCGTGACCGCGAGGAAGGTGCTCGTGCGGGCCAGGCGCCCCCACGGGTCGCCCCGGTACCCCGAGTGCGCCGCGACAGCGGCCATCGCGAGCGGGTGCAACGACTGGAGCAGCAGGGCCCGCAGCCCGCCCACGAACATCGACGCGTCGCCGTGGACGCGCGCGATCGCGGAGTCCGGTCCGAACCAGCGCGGGCCCGGGGTGTCGTGGATCCGGGACCGTTCGGCCGGGCCGTCCGGCCCCGCGACACGCTCGAACAGGGCACGGCCCGCCCGGGACCGCAGGTCGTCGACCACGCGAGTGCTCACCCGTCCATTGTGCGCGCCGCCGCGCACGGCAGGGGATCCCGCGGCCACAGGTACACGGGTGGGGCACGCGCCCCGGCCGAGGCCGCCCCGGGAATCAGCCGGTCCAGCCCGGGAACGCCGAGAGGGCGGCCCCTTCCGGGACCGCCCTCTGGACGTACTGACGTACGGGTGGCTCAGGCCTTGGTCGCGGCCTTCTTGGTCGCCTTCTTGGCGGGACCGTGGTCCGCCTCGGTGGGAGCAGCCGCGGAGGACTTCGCCTCGCCGCCGCCCGACTCGGCCTCGGCGGCCGACGACACGGCCTCCTGCTTGACGGGCTCGCCCGCAGCCTTGGGCGGCACGGACGCCTGGCGGAACTCCGCGCGCGGGTCGTGCAGCGAACCGAGCGAGACGAGCTCGCGGCCCATGAGGAACTGGCCCATCCAGCCGATCGCGATGCGGATCTTGCGGTTGCCCGTGGGCATCGCCATCACGTGGTAGCTGCGGTGCATGGCCCAGGCCAGGAAGCCCTTGAGCTTGAAGATGCCGAACAGCTCCGCGACACCCTTGTACAGGCCGAGCGAGGCGACCGTACCGACGCTCTTGTGCTTGTACTCGACGGGCTCGTCGCTGTGCAGCACCGCGACCAGGTTGTCAGCGAGGCGCGTGGCCTCACGGATCGCGTGCTGAGCGTTCGGCGGGCAGAACTTGCCGGGGTTCAGCAGGTCCGGGACGGCGGCGCAGTCGCCCGCGGCCCAGGCGTCGGGGATGACGTTGCCGTCCTCGTCCGCGACCTGGAGCGTCGGGAGCACGATCACGCGGCCGAGCTTGTCGACCGGCAGGTCCGAGCTCTCCTTGAGGACCGGGTTCGCCTTGACGCCCGCGGTCCACACGATCGTGTCGGTGTCGAACTCGACGCCCGTCGAGGTGACGACGTGACCGTCGACGCACGACGACAGGAACGTGTTGAGGTGGAACTCGATGCCACGCTTCTTGAGCTCTTCGAGCGCGTAGAGGCCCATGGGCTCGGAGACCTCGGGCAGGATGCGTCCCGAGCCCTCGATCATCACGAAGCGCAGGTCCTCGGGGTTGATCGTCGGGTAGTTGCGGGTCGCGTAGCGCGCCATGTCCTCGATCTCGGCGATCGCCTCCATGCCGGCGAAGCCGCCGCCGATGAAGGCGAACGTGAGCATGCGCTTGCGCATGTCCTGGTCCCAGGTGGACGACGCGACGTCCATCCGGTTGATGACGTGGTTGCGGACCGCGATGGCCTCTTCGACGTTCTTGAAGCCGATCGCGTTCTCCGCGAGGCCCGGGATGGGCAGCGTGCGCGAGACCGAGCCGAGGCCGACGATCAGGTGGTCGTAGGAGACCGAGTAGTCGTCGCCCTCCTCCGGGTGGATCGTGATGTTGCGCCCGGCGTGGTCGATCTCGACGACCTTGCCCTGGAGCACGTCGACGCCCTTGAGCGCACGGCGGTGGGGCGCGACGACGTCGCGCGCGTCGATCGACCCGGCGGCGGCCTCCGGCAGGAAGGGCGCGTACGTCATGTACGGGCGCGGGTCGACGACGACGATGGCCGCCTCGCGCTTGCCGAGCTTCTTGCGGAGGCGGCGGGCCGAGTACAGACCGACAGAGCCGCCACCCAGGACGATGATGCGAGGGACCTTGCGGGGACGCGGCGACGCAGCGCTGTCCGCGTTCTGGGCAGGGGTGACCGAGGTCAGGTCATTCTGAGGCATGAAACCAGAGTATTACCGTCTTCAACTTCTTGGTGAACTTCTGTCCGATCCGTGGGCGTGACAACCTTCACAAGCGGCCGGGTTGCGCGTCGTTTGGGGGCGGTACGGCCGTTTTGGCGAGGGTTGCGAGGTGGTGAAGATCGAGGTTCGCCAGGCGACCGACGGGGGTCACCCGACGAACCTCAGGTCGAGGACCGTGGGATCAGCCGCCCGACGACGCAGCTCCCGTCGAGGCCTCGAGCACCGGGCGGGCGGTGGCCGGGGAGGGCGCGCCCTGACCCCGTCCCGACGGCGTCGTGGTCCCCTCGACCGACTGGTCGGCCGGGGTCTCGCCGCCGGCCGGAGCCTCCGGCGAGGCCGGGGCGTCGGGGGCCGACGGGTCGGGCGCAGCGTCAGGCGACGCGCCAGGGGTGGTCGCCTGTCCGCTGCCGCCCGTCGACGGCACCAGGAGCGGCTGCGCCTGCAGGAAGGGCGACGGCATGGACCGCGGCTGCTCGCCCTCGAGCGGCACCGGCCGCTCGGAGCCGTCCCACTCGACCGCGTCATCCGGCAGCCCGCGCAACGGGTACACGTTCCAGCGCTCGCGACCGTCGGTCGAGAACGACGGCTGGAAGTACCACCCCTGCTCGAAGTCGGGAAGGGTCCAGGCCTGCGTGGTGCCCTCGCCCGTGATGGTCCGCACGGGGCGCCCCTGGTCGTCGAAGATCTGCACGTCGTGGAGGGCCTGTCCGCTCGCGTCGTAGACGAACAGGTTGCTGACCTGCGAGCCGTCGACGAACACGCCGCCGTTCCCGCTCCCTGTGCGGACCTGGCTCATCCCCTCGCGCTGAGCCGCCTCGTAGCCGATCTCGTAGCCGTAGGAGTACGACCCGTCATCGTCAGAACCGCCCCGGCCGGTGAGCACGTTGCTCGCGCCGAAGGCCGCGCCCAGGAGGAGGGGCACAGCCACCACGACCGCGACGACGTTCACGACCTTGCGCAGGGTGTGCACCGCGCGCCAGCGCAGCCACCGGCCCCTCCCCCACTGCACGCTCACGACGATCGCCGCCAGCAGGAGCAGGCGCCAGAAGGGCACACGCGGCACCAGGCCGAAGCCGGTCGAGAAGCCGAACCAGGCATGGAGCACGAGAACGACGACCCACGCCCGCAGCACCCACCACACGGGCCGGAGCACCACAGCGAACTCCCTGAACGCGGCCCACTGCGAGGTGGACGTCACCGGAGCCCACAGGGACTTCCAGCCGGACTCGAAGATCCCTCCGAGCACGAGCAGGCGTCCGCGCACCCCGATCCGCGGGCGGGGCCCCGGTGCTGCGGGATCCAGGCCGGCCGCCGACCGGAGCTCGGCCGCGTACTCGGCGGCCGGACCGAAGCGTGCGGTGACGTCGAGGAACGAGGTCGCTCCGCCGTCGGGCACCTCGCTCCCCGCAGGGACGGGCCGCAGCGCACCCGGCATGTCGGCGAGCGCCTCCGCGAGGTCCGCCTCGAGGCCGTCGGTGAGGTCGTCGACCTGCTCGGGCGACAGGTCCACGAGGTGCGCGCGGACGTCTGCGGCGTAGCGGTGGACCTGGTCGAGGATCACGGCCTCAGGGCTCATGGTCGTGGACATCACGCGGCTCCTTCCGAGGTCCCGAGGAGGCCGGTCAGCGTGCCGGAGAACTCCTGCCACTCCTTGCGCTGGGTGTCGAGCATGGCCCGCCCCTGCGCGTTGATGCCGTAGTACTTGCGGTGCGGGCCCTCGTCGGACGGGACCACGTAGCTCGTGAGCATCCCGCCCGAGTACAGGCGGCGCAGCGTGCCGTAGACCGAGGCGTCGCCCACCTCGACGAGCCCCGCGGCCCGCAGGCGACGCACGACGTCGTACCCGTACCCGTCCTCGTCCGCGACGACGGCGAGGACCGCCGCGTCGAGGACGCCCTTCAACAGCTGTGTGGTGTCCACCCTGACTCCCTGCTCGACCGACTCCTGTGCGGCAGACACTACTACGCGAACCGCACTACCTGGCAGAGTGAACTACCGCGTGTCGCGCTCCTCATTGCACGCGCTCGCCAAGAAGTAGATGCCCCTGGATCACGCGATCCAGGGGCATCTGCTCACTTCTCGGCGGGAGACTCCGCGAACCTCACGCGATCGACAGCGCGATCCCGTCCAGGATGTCGTGCTCGCTCGTCACGACCGACGTGAGCTCGCCGCCCGCGGCCGCGACGTCGTCACGGACCCGGCGCACGACCTCTGCCCACACCAGCGCCCCCGCCCCGATCACGTCGATGCGACCCGGGTGCATGAAGCCCAGCGCCTCGCGCTCGGCGCGCGTGCGACCCAGCAGGTCCTCGCACGCGGTCAGCGTCTGCTCGACCGTCAGCACCGCGCCGTCGATCCGGTCGCGGTCGTAGCGCTCGAGGCCCAGCGCGTGCGCGGTCACGGTCGTCACCGAGCCCGCGAGCCCCACGAGCGTCGCGGCCTTGCCCAGCGGGACGGTCTGCGTCGCGACGTCGAGCGCGGCGCGCACGTCGGCCCGCGCCGCCGCGATCTCCTCGGCCGTCGGCGGGTCCGAGCGCAGGTGGCGCTCGGTCAGGCGCACGCACCCGACGTCCATGGACCACGCGGCCTCGGGCGCGTCGGTGCCGAGCACGATCTCGGTCGACCCTCCTCCGAGGTCCACGACCACGAACGGCCCCTCGTGGTGCGCCGCGACCACGCCGGTCGCCCCGCGGAACGACAGCTCGGCCTCCTCGTTCCCGGACACGACCTCGGGCTCGACGCCCAGGCGCGCGAGCACGCCCTCGACGAACTCGCCGCGGTTCTCCGCGTCGCGCGTGGCCGACGTCGCCACGAAGCGCGTGCGCGTCGCCCCGAGCTCATCGATCACGGCCGCGTACTCGGCCGCCTGGTCGAGCGTGCGGGCCAGCGCCTCGGGAGCCAGGCGTCCCGTGCGGTCGACGCCCTGACCGAGCCGCACGACCTCCATGCGGCGGTCGAGCTCGGTCAGGACGCCCGTCGTGGAGTCGACGTCGGCGACGAGGAGGCGGATCGAGTTGGTGCCGCAGTCGATCGCGGCGACACGAGAAGAAGTCATGGCATCAAGGGTGCCATCCCTCGCGCTACCGACGGGCGCTCGGCCCGCCCGTGGACCGGCTCAGGAGGTCAGCAGGTGCAGCGGTCCGCGCGCCACGAGCCGGAGATCATGACGAGCGCCTCGTCGCCGAGCGGGTTCACCCCGGGGCCGGCAGCGAGCGCGTGGCCCACGAGCACGTGCAGGCACTTGACGCGCACGGGCATGCCACCTGCGGAGATGCCCGCGATCTCCTCGACGTGGCCGAGCGACTCGCGCGCCGCGAGGTAGTGCTCGTGCGCGCGGGCGTAGGCCGCCGCGAGCTCCTCGTCGGCCGTGAGGCGCTCCGACATCTCCTTCATCACACTGTTCGCCTCGAGCGTCGAGGCTCCTGCGACCGCTCCCGGGCTCGTCAGGTAGTACGTCGTGGGGAAGGGCGTGCCGTCGGGCAGTCGCGGGGCGGTGTGCACCACGAGCGGGCGGCCGCACACGCAGCGCGCCGCGATGCCGACGACGCCGCGCGCCGGGCGCCCGAGCTGCTCCTGCAGGACCTCGAGGTCCTCCGGGGTCACCTCGGGGCGGGACCGGTCGGCCTGGGGGACGACGGGCACGGCGTCGGTGCCGTCGGTAGCGGCCGTGGACTTGCCCGAGGGGTTCCCCGGGACCGGGACGTCGCCCAGGTCGGAGGCTGCGGGGTACGAGTCGTTCACGAGAGGTTCCGTTCTGCGGCGTGCGGTGCTGGTCCGGCGCCGGGTACCGGCGCCCTCCCATTGTCCCCGCTCCCCCGGGTGGTTCTGCAATCCGTCGGGTCAGCCCGTGGGCGTCGCGGGATCGGTCGGGGTGTCGGTCGCGGGCGGCGGGGGCTGCACGCTGCCCGCGGGGTCGACCGTCGCAGGCTCCGGTTGCTCTCCCGCGAGCTGGACCGAGCGCCACAGCGAGGTGTACCAGGGCGCCCCGGCGTGCCCCGCGACGTCGACCGGTCCGTCGGTCACGACCTGCCCCGTCTCCGGGTCCAGGTCGTCGACGACCGTGTCCGGGTCGATGACCCGCCACGCCCGCTCGCCCGGCATGACGTAGCTGAGCCGGTCGCGCGCCTGCGCGATCACGTAGGCCTGGTCGTCCCACCGGCCGAGCTCGACCTCGAGCTCGTCGCGCGTCGCCTGCGCCTCGGCCACGTCGGCCCGCAGCGCGCGCAGCTCGCCCGTCTGGTTGACGTAGGCGCGCACGGTGGGCAGCAGGAGGATCACGGCCAGGAGCACGACGACGGACATCACCAGGGCGCGGACCGTCACGACCTCGGGGAGCAGCAGGCCGTACCTGCTCCGGCGACGGTCGGCGAGCGCGGGGGCGCGGCCCCCGGCTGCACCGCGAGCACGAGGGGTCCGGGTGGTGGAGGCCTTCGCCGCCCCGGACCGGCCGGCCGCCCCGCCCGGGGCCGGGGGCTTCTTCGTGGAGCTCTTCGCCGAGCCCTTGGCCGCTGCGGACGCCGAGCCGGCCGGCTTCGTGCCCGGGGACTTCGCGGACTTCCCCGGCGACGCGGCCTTCGTCGGCTTCGCGGTGCCCGCTGCCCCCGGCTTGCCCGACGCCGGGCCGGACGTCCCCGCGTCGGCGCGCGACGTCGTCGGGCTGGAGCCTGTGCTGCGGGCGCGGCCCGACGACGAACGTCCGTCCCCGCGTGATCCCCCCGCGCCACGGCCGCCCGGGCGCGCCGAGGCGCCAGGGGTGGACGGGCGGCGGTTCGAGGGCATGGTGCCGATTGTGCCGTCCCGCGGTCCCCGCCCGCCGCAGGGTCCGCGGCGTGCCGGGCAACGTGGTCGGATCCACACCAAGCGTTCACAACCCGCGCCGCCCCGACACGTCGCGGCAGGCTCTCGTGGGGGCGTGCAGGGCCCCGGACGCACGGACGCCCGGCGGTTCCGAGGAACCACCGGGCGTCCGGTTGCCGACCGCGATCAGACCGCGGCTAGCAGGTGAGCGTCAGCTCACGCCTTCCAGCGCGGGAACGCCGAGGCGCCGGCGTAGCGTGCCGCGTCGTCCAGGGCCTCCTCGATGCGCAGGAGCTGGTTGTACTTGTTGATGCGCTCGCCACGGGCGGGGGCACCGGTCTTGATCTGGCCGGCGTTGGTCGCGACGGACAGGTCGGCGATCGTCGTGTCCTCGGTCTCGCCCGAACGGTGCGAGACCATCGCGGTGAAGCCGTTGCGCTGAGCGAGCTCGACGGCGTCGAGGGTCTCCGAGAGCGTGCCGATCTGGTTGAGCTTGACGAGCAGCGAGTTCGCCGACTTGAGCTCGATGCCCTTGGCGAGGCGCTCCGGGTTGGTGACGAACAGGTCGTCGCCGACGATCTGGACCTTGTCGCCGACCTCGGACACGAGCTGCGACCAGGCGCTCCACTCGTCCTCGGACAGCGGGTCCTCGATCGAGACCAGCGGGTAGTCCGCCACGAGCTGCTTGTAGTACGCGATGATCTCGTCCGAGCTCGTCGCCTTGCCCTCGAACTGGTACGCGCCGTCCTTGAAGAACTCGGTCGCGGCGACGTCGAGCGCGAGGCCCACGTCGACGCCCGGCTTGAAGCCGGCCTGCTCGATCGCGACGAGGATCAGGTCCAGCGCGTCGCGGTTGCTCGGCAGGTTGGGGGCGAAGCCGCCCTCGTCGCCGAGGCCCGTCGCGAGGCCCTTGCTCTTGAGCACGGACTTCAGGGAGTGGTAGACCTCTGCACCGGTGCGCAGCGCCTCACGGAAGGACGTGGCGCCGATCGGGGCGACCATGAACTCCTGGATGTCGACGTTGGAGTCGGCGTGCGACCCACCGTTGAGGATGTTCATCATGGGGACGGGCAGGACGTGGGCGTTGGGGCCACCGACGTAGCGGTAGAGGTCCAGGCCCGAGCTCTTGGCTGCGGCCTTCGCGACGGCCAGCGAGACGCCGAGGATGGCGTTCGCGCCGAGCTTGCCCTTGTTCGGGGTGCCGTCGAGGTCGATCAGCGCCTGGTCGATGAGGCGCTGGTCCTCTGCCTCGTAGCCGATCAGCTCGGGGGCGATCTCGTCGATGACCGCGTTGACCGCGTTCTCGACGCCCTTGCCCAGGTAGCGGGACTTGTCGCCGTCACGGCGCTCGACGGCCTCGAAGGCGCCGGTCGAGGCACCCGAGGGGACGCCTGCGCGCGCAAAGGTACCGTCGTCGAGAACGACCTCGACCTCGACGGTGGGGTTTCCGCGCGAGTCGAGAATCTCGCGTGCTCCAACGGCTTCGATGCTTGCCACGGTTGCTCCTTCAGGCTGCTTCCAGGTCCGGAGCGCAGGGCAGGCGACGATGGCGGTCGGGCGCGTCCGGGGTTGTCGCAACCCAGCCTAGTGGTCGGGAACACATAGTGCTCCCGCCGTCGGCACGTGGACACGATCGCCCGCATGTCGACCGTCCACGCCCGCCGGAGCGCCGGCGTGCGTCACCCACGGGGCGCGCTCGCGCTCGTCTCGGTCGCGACGATCGCCCGCTCGACCTCGCGCAGGGCGCCCCGCAGCGCCGTCTCGGCGTCCACGCCGTCGGCCTGCGCGCGGCGCACCACGTCGAGCAGCTCGCGCCCGTACGCCCGCTCGGTCGCGTCGACAGGTGCGGTGCGGTTCTCGTCCTGGTCGCCCGCGGCTGCGCCGCCCACCGTGCCCGACGACGCCGATCCCCTCCCAGGCCGCGCCTCGCCCGGGGCGAGGGTCGGGACCGACGGGGGCTCCGTCGTCGGGCCGGAACCCGAGGTCACCGCCCCGACCCCGGCGCGCTCCGCGCGGGACAGGACCTTCTGCGCGCGGGCCAGCGCACCCTGCGCGAGCGGGATCCCCTCCAGGACCGACTCGCGCTGCTTCTCCTGCTGCTTGATCTGGTCCCACTGGGCGTACAGAGCCGCGTGGCCGTCGCCCGTCGCGACCGCGGTGTCCGCGAACACGTGCGGGTGCCGCCTGACGAGCTTGGCGACCAGGTCGGCCGCGACGTCGTCGACCGTGAACGGGTCGACCGGGTCCTCGCTCGCGATGCGCGCGTGGAACAGGACCTGGAGCAGCAGGTCGCCCAGCTCCTCGCGCATGCCCGCGCGGTCGCCCGTCTCGATGGCCTCGGCGAGCTCGTGCGCCTCCTCGAGGAGGTAGCGGACCAGGGTCTCGTGGGTCTGCTCGCGGTCCCACGGACACCCGCCGGGCGAGTACAGGCGGTCCATGACGGCGACGGACTCGCGCAGGGGGTCGACGGGGCTGGAGGGCTCGCTCGTGGTCATGCGCCCATCGTAGGGACGACGGACCGGAGGGCCCCGGACGGGGACCCTCCGGACTGCCTGCTGCGGCTACTTCCAGGTGTCGTTCAAGGTCACGGCCCCGTTCGCCCCGACCGTCGCGGTGCGGTTGGCACCGCTCTCCCAGACCACGTTGCCCGCGCCGTCCTTCTTGACGTACTTGTACTCGAAGGTCGTCCCGGCGGGCAGGTCGAGCGTGAGCTTCCAGACGGGGTAGCTCGCGGCCGAGAGCGGCTTGGCCGAGGCGGGTGCCCACGATCCGAGGGCCGTGATGCTGCCCACGACGTAGACGCTCTGCCCCAGGACCGTGGTGGCGTTGACCGAGAAGCTCGCGTCGCCCTCGCTCTCACCGGTCCCGCCGCCCCCGGTCCCTGCGCACGGGTCGCCCGCGGTCACGACGCCGCCCGAGACCTGGACGTGCCGGCCCGTGAGGCTGAAGTCCTTGCCGCCGTTGTTGTCCCACGTGCCCGAGCCGTTGGTGAACGCGGCCGTGACGGTGGCCCCGTTCGCGGGGATCTCGCGCGAGACCCAGCCCGTGCAGGCTGCGGTCATGTCGACGCCGGGAGCCGTGGTCCAGGCGCCCGCACCGATCTTGTAGTGGACCTTGTACGCGCTCCACCCCTTCGAGGTCGAGTAGTAGACGGTGGTGGCGGAGGTGGTCGGGCAGTCGACCGTGCACGGCGTGCCGCCGGTCTTCCCGACGTGCAGCGCGAGAGCCCCGTACGCGGGCACCGTCGCGGTGAACGTCCCCGAGGAGCTCACGGTGTACGTCGTGGAGCAGTCCTTGCTCGCCACGACGTCGCAGTAGGTGTTCGCGGGCAGCGACGACTGGTAGGTGCGCGTCACGGCCGAACCGGTGTTGTTGATCGCCACGTACCCCTTGTCACCGCGGCCGTAGGCGATGTTGTTGTTGCCGTCGTCCCACCAGTTCGTCACGGACGTGCCCTCGACCGTGTTGTGGAAGCCGACCATGCCGGCGATCTCGGTCCAGCGCTGCGTGCAGGTCCAGGCGCTGTTGGAGCAGCTCGCGTCGGGGACCGAGCTGTTGGTGGCACCGGGCGCGCCCGCGTCCTTGTCGTTCCACGTGTAGCCCGTGTAGACCGAGGGTGAGCCGTAGGGCCACGAGAGCATGAACGCGTTGGCGAGCTTGTACTTGGCGCCCCACTTGTAGTTCATGGTCTCGCCGTTGCGCTCGGTGTCGTGGTTGTCGACGAAGACCCCCGCACGATCGGAAGCGAGCTTGTTGTCGGCGATGTAGCGCAGGTCCTTGATGCTCCCGTCGAACCTGCTCTTGAGGTCCCGCGCGTAGTTGAACTCGTGCGAGTCCCCGCTGCCCAGGTACTCGGACGGCTGGATGGGCTCGCCCGCGGCCCCGATGACCTCGTGGACCCAGTAGACGTTCGGGTTGGTGAGCTTGGCCTTGATGGCCTCGAGGTCTGCGGCCGGGATGTGCTTGGCCGCGTCGATGCGGAAGCCCGCGACGCCCAGGCCGAGCAGGTCGTTCATGTAGCCCGCGATCTTGCCGCGCACGTAGTCGGAGCTGGTGCGCAGGTCCTGGAGCGAGACGAGGCGACAGTTCTGGACGTTGTACCGGTCGCCGTAGTTGGTGATGTTGGCGCGGCAGTCGTTGAAGTCGTTCGCGCCGTACGGGACCCCGGGGAAGTTGTCGACCGAGTAGCTGGTCCCTCCCGTGCCCGTGCCGGACCCGGTGTCGGCGCCCGCCGTGTGGTTGACGACCGCGTCCACCACGATGCCCACGCCTGCGGTCCTGCAGGTGTTGACCATGTTCTGGAACTCGGCGCGGTTGCCGAGCTTGGACTCGATCTTGTAGCTCACGGGCTGGTAGGAGGTCCACCACGCGGTGCCCTGGATGTGCTCCTGGGGCGGCGAGACCTGGACGTAGCCGAAGCCGGCCGGTCCGATCGTGCTGGTGCACTCGGCGGCGACCGCGTCCCACGTCCACTGGAACATGTTGAGGACGACGTTCCCTCGACCGTTCTCCGACGCGACCACGGGCGAGGGCGTCGGGGCCTTGGCCGAGGCGGGTACCGCCCCGGCGACGAGGCCCGAGGTGAGCACGGCGAGCGCCGTGAGCCCGGCGAGGAGTCTGTGCCGTGGGTTCCCGCGGACCGGTCTGGTTGTTCGGCTGAGCATCATTGCTGCGTTCTCCGTTCGGTGCTGCGCACAGCCCCGCGTCGGTGCGTGGCTGCCCGTCCGCGCCCCGGCGTCGGTGCCGGGGCGTTACCGCTCCCCCTGTCCCCCTGGACCGGCCTGACCGCCGGCCGAACCCGCGCCTGTCACCATTACAGAGAATTGCGGGTTCTTGCTGAAAGATTACACAGACCCGAGGGACGTGTCTCCCTTTCCGGACATGCAAGAAGGTTGCGGGTTGTCGGGCAGCGCAGTTCAGGCGCCACGAGAGAGAGGGTTCTCGTCGAGACAGAGGTCCGCAGGCCTCTGTCTCGACAAGAACCCTCTCCGTCGACGGGATCCCGCTGCGGCGCCGTGCCCGACGGCGGCACGCCCCTCAGGGCAGCGTCGGCACCGCCGCGAGCAGCTCACGCGTGTACGCAGCGGTCGGCCGGGTCAGCACCTCGCGCGTGGGGCCGGCCTCGACGACCTCTCCCCCGCGCAGCACCACGGTCTCCTCGCACAGCTGCCCGACGATCGCCATGTCGTGGCTGACCAGGACGAGCGTGAGCCCCAGCTCGCTCTGGAGCCGGCGCAGCAGGTCCATGACCTGCTCGCGGACCGACACGTCGAGCGCGCTCACGGGCTCGTCGCCCACCAGGACCGACGGCGAGGGCGCGAGGGCCCGGGCGATCGCGATGCGCTGGCGCTGGCCACCCGAGAACTGGGCCGGGTACTTGGTCCGGGCGTCGGGGTCGAGGCCCACCCACCCCAGCACCTCGTCGACGCGCGCCGACACGTCGCCACCGATCCGGAGCGAGCGCAGCGGCTCGGCGACGATCCGGGCGACCGTCATGCGCGGGTCGAGCGACGTGCGCGGGTCCTGGAGGACGACCTGGACCTCGCGCCGGTACCGCCGCATGAGCGCACGGTCCCGGCGGTCCAGGGGCGCGCCACGGTAGGAGATCGTGCCGCTCGTGGGGCTGTCGAGCCCCAGCAGCAGCCGAAGGAGGGTCGACTTCCCGGCGCCCGACTCACCCACGATCCCCACGCTGCGCCCCGCACGGACCGCGAGGTCGACGCCCGCGAGCGCCGTCGTCGGGGGTGTGCGGCGCGAGCCGCCGAACTCGCGCCGCACGCGGTCGAGCGCGACGAGAGGCGCGGCGTCACCTGCCGGCCGGTCCCCGGGGACCGGCCGGTCGCCGCTCGTGGGCTGGTCGCTCATCGGTCCTCCAGGGTGGGCAGGTGGGTCACGGCGCGCGCCGCGGTGAGCAGCGAGCGCGTGTAGGGGTCCTCGGGCGCCTCGAGGGCGCGCGCGACGCTCGTGGCCTCGACGACCTTCCCGTGCCGCATGACCACGAGGTCGCGCGTGACGCGGGCGACCACGGGCAGGTCGTGCGACACGAAGACCAGGGCCGTCCCGGTGCGCTCGATCAGGTCGTCGAGCAGGGCGAGGATCTCGGCCTGCACGGTCACGTCGAGGGCCGTGGTGGGCTCGTCGGCGATCAGGACGTCGGGCTCGCACGCGAGGGCCATGGCGAGGCAGGCGCGCTGGCGCTGCCCGCCCGAGAGCTGCCAGGGGTAGGAACCGAGGATGCGCGCGGTGTCGTCGAGGCGCACCAGGCGGCACAGCTCGGCGGCGAGCTCGGCGGCCCGCGCACGCGAGACCTTGCGGTGCAGACGCAGCGGCCCGGCGATCTGCCGCCCGATCGTCATGAGCGGGTCGAGCGCCGTGAGGGGCTCCTGGAAGACCATCGCGATGCGGGCCCCGCGCACGCGGCGCATGGCCTTCTCACCGAGGGGCAGCAGGTCGGTCCCGTCGAGCAGGACCTGCCCGGTCGCGGTCATGCCGTCGGGCAGCAGCCCGAGGATCGCGGCCGCGGTGAGGGACTTGCCCGAGCCGGACTCGCCGATCACGCCCAGGCGCTCGCCGGGCGCGACGCGCCAGCTCACGCGGTCGAGCAGCACCCGGCCCGACGACGTCGCCACCGTCAGGTCCCGCACCTCGAGCCCGGTGTGACTCGTCGTGGGGCCGGCGGTGCTCGGCGTGGGAGCGGTCGTGCGCGTCATCGGTCGCCTCGCAGGCTCGGGTCGGTCCGTTCACGGATGCCGTCGCCCAGGAGGTTCAGGCCGAGCACGGTCCACGCGATGAGCAGCCCGGGCAGGATCGCCCCGAGCGGCTGGACCGCGACGGACTTCTGGGCGGCGCTGAGCAGCCGCCCCCAGGACAGGGCCGACGGCGAGCCGAGCCCCAGGTAGGAGAGCGACGCCTCGGCGAGGATCGCCCCGCCCGCGAGCAGCATGAGCTGGACCAGCAGGGTGGGGGCCACGTTGGGCAGGACGTGGCGCAGGATGGTCCCCCACCAGCCCGTGCCCGACGCCGTCGCGGCCGTCACGTAGTCCTCGCGCAGCACCCGCGCGGCGTTGACCCGCGTGACGCGCGCGATCACCGCGGCCCCCGAGATGCCGATCGCGACGATCGCCGAGGTCAGGGACGCACCCCGGACCGTCACGATGAGCATGGCCAGCAGCAGGGTCGGGAAGGCGATCATCAGGTCGATCACGTTGAGCAGCGCGACGTCGGCCCACCGCGTGGTCGCCGCCGCGACCACGCCGATCGTGATGCCCAGCACGCCCGCGATGACGACCGAGGCGATCGCCACGGTCATCGCGACCGTCGCCCCGCCCATGAGCTGGCTCAGCAGGTCGCGTCCCAGCCGGTCGGTGCCCGCCCAGAACTGCGCGCTCGGCCCCTCGAGGCGCCCGCCCGTGCCGGCCGCGCCCGCGCCCACGTCGTAGGGCGTCCAGAAGATCGCGACGACACCGACGAGCGCGACCAGCCCGACCATGACGAGACCCGCGACGAACGACGGGCTGACGCTCCGCCGTCGGGCGCGCGGGGCGCCCCCCGCACCGCCCGAGACGTGCGGCGCGAACGACTCCTCGACCTCGATGCGGCCGGCAGCGGCCCCGGGGATCTCCCCGCCCAGGTTGATGCTCATCGTGCGCCTCCGAGGGCCGAGCCGGCGCGCAGCCGGGGGTCGATGCCGCGCTGGGCGAGATCGACCAGGAAGTTCGTGACGAGGACCAGAGCCGTCAGCCCCAGGACGAGCGCCTGCACGACCGGCAGGTCACGGCCCTCGACCGACGAGACCAGCAGCGTGCCGAGGCCCGGGAGCGCGAAGACGTTCTCCACGACCACGGCCCCCAGCAACGACGTCGCGAGCTCGATCCCGAGGATCGCGACGACCGGGACCGCGCCGTTGCGCAGCCCGTGCCGTGCGAGGGCGTGCCACCGGCCGTAGCCGAGCGAGCGAGCCGTGCGGACGTAGTCCTGGTCCAGCACGTCGAGCGTCGCCGAGCGCACGTACCGGACCATGACCGACGACATGGCGATGGCCACGGTCGCCACGGGCAGGACCAGCGACCTGACGGCCGCCGCGGGGTCCTCCCAGCCCTGGCGGGGGAACCCGCCGGGCGGCAGGACCCCCGCCTCGAGCGCGAAGACCCACACCAGGATCACGCCGACCCAGAAGACCGGCACCGCGACGCCCAGCTGCGACACGGCCGAGACCGTGACCCCCACGACGCCGCGACGACGGACCGCCGCGACGACCCCGAGCGGCACCGACACGAGCACCGAGACCACGAAGGCCGCGAGGCTCAGGGGCAGCGTGATCGGCAGCTTGCTCGCGATCAGCTCGCCCACCGGGAGGCGCGAGACGAACGACGTGCCCGCGCTCCCCGAGAACAGTCCCGCGACCCACTGCCCGTACTGCGTCCACAGGGGCTGGTCGGTGCCGAGGTCGGCACGCAGCTGCTCGAGCTGGTCGCTCGTCGTGCCCACGCCGAGCGACGTGCCCGCGCTGTCCCCCGGCAGGAACCGGAGGACGGCGAAGACCACGACGCTCGCGAGGACCAGCGACAGCAGCAGCGTGCCGACGCGCGTCAGGAGGTAGCGGGACATGGGTGCTCGGTCAGCCTTCCCGCACGATGTCGGCGACGTAGAAGCTCTCCGTCACCTGGTTCACCGGGAAGCCCGTGATCTCGGCGCGAGCGACCCGGATCTGCGGGTCGAGGTACAGCCAGGCGCTCGCCGCCTCCTGCCCGATCGTCTCGTTGACCTGGGTCAGCAGGGCCGTCTGCTCCTCGGTCGTGGCCGCCTGGTCGGCGTACGCGACCCACTGCTGGACGTCCTTGTTGTCGTAGCCCCAGTAGAAGTCCGGGTTGGCGTACCAGACGACGTCGCGCGGGTTCACGTGGCCCATGAGCGTGGTCTGGAAGTCGTGGTCCGTGTAGATCTTCTGGTACCAGGTCGCGTCGTCGATCGGGTTGAGCGTGAGCGTGACGCCCACGGCCTGGAGGTCGGCCTGGAGGAGCTGGGCGATCGTCTCGGACGGGTCGCCCGCGACGTAGTCGACCGCGATCGTCAGGTCGCTCACGCTGGCCTGCGCGAGCAGGTCCTTCGCGGCCTGCGGGTCGTACGCGTGCACGTCGGCCTGGTCGACGAACCACGGGTCCGTCGGGGGGACCATCGAGCCGATGACCTGGCCGTAGCCGTCCCACACGGCGTCGAGCACCTTCTCGCGGTCGATCGCCTTGTACAGCGCCTGGCGGACGCGGACGTCGTCGAACGGCGCGACGCGGTCGTTGAAGGCCCAGATCTGCTTGGTCGTCGACGTGCCCTCGGTGATCGTGAACGCGTCGTTCCCCTCGAACTGCACGAGCTGGTCCGGGGAGTCCTCCGCGATGACCAGGTCGAGGTCGCCGGTCAGGAGCGCGTTGTTGAGCGCGGTCGTGTCCTTGAAGAAGCGGAACGTGACGCCCGAGTTCTTCGCGGGCTCGCCCCAGTAGTCGTCGTTGCGCTCGATCGTCAGGTGGTCGCCCTGCGTCCACTCGACGAACCGGTACGGGCCCGTGCCGTTCTCGCTCGTGAGCTCGGTGTCGCCGTCCTGCACGACCGTCACGGACGCGAGGTAGAACGGCAGCGACTGGCTGCGGCGCGACAGGTCGAGCTGGACCGTGGCGTCGTCGGGCGCCGTGATCGACGAGATGACCGACAGGTCGTTCTTGCGCGCGCTCTTGGACTCGGGCGCGATGGTCTGCGAGATGCTCCAGACGACGTCCTGCGCCGTGAGGTCCGACCCGTCGTGGAAGTGCACGTCGGGCTGCAGGTGGAACGTGTAGACCAGGCCGTCCTCGGACACGTCCCAGTCCTTCGCGAGGGTCGGGACCACCTGGCCGTCGACGTCGACCGAGGTCAGACCCTCGAAGACGTTGCGCGTCATGGTCTGCGAGACGCCCGAGCTGCCGCCGACGTTGCGGACCAGTCCGGTGGGCTCGTTGGTCGAGCCGATGACGATCTCGGCATCCGTGCCCGCCGCGGCGCTGCTGCTCGCACCGCCGGACCCGCCCGAGCCGCACGCGGCGAGCAGGAGGGTCGTCGCCAGGACCGCGGCGGCTGCCTTGAGGGTTCTCATGGGGGTTCTTCCGTTCCAGGAGGTGCAGCGAGGCTGCACGGGGACCACCCCGGACGCGACCGGTAGGCCGACGGACGGTGTGGCGAGGGGGATCGTGGAGCGTCGGCAGTCCGACGGCGTGGACGAAGCCATGAGGCCGGGGGCCGAGGGGGCCGTCGGACGTCGCCGCAGCGTGCCGCGCGAGGGCGCGGCGGGCAGGGGGAGGCGACTGCCGGAAGGCGGGGAAGGATCAGACCTGTGCGAGAGGGGCCGTCACGTCGGGGTGGTCCCGCGACGGACGCCGCCTGTCAGCGGCTGCTCAGAGACAGCGACAACAGCGGGCGGCGCTCGTCGAGCCGTGCCGTCCGGTGCTGGGGGTGCGCGTGGGAGCGCTCAGGTCGAGAAACATGATGCGACAACTATCTCACCGACCGGGCGGTATGGATACGCGCGACGGGTGTGGTGGTGGTCACGTCCGGTCGCTGCTAGTGTCTCCGAGCCGAGCCTGAGCTCGCCTGGGTCGTCGATGGAGCACTCATGCTGCGTGTCACCGTGCCTGTCAGAGTTCTCGTCCGCCGCCTCGCGCTGGCGATCGCCGTGCTGGCGGTCCTGCACCTCCTCGCGAACTTCCTCGAGAAGGGAGCCGGGCTGCACGGCGGCGCGATCGAGCCGCTCGTCCACTACTTCAGCATGGATGAGGAGGTGAACGTCCCCACCTGGTTCACGGTGATCCTGCTGGCCTCGACCGGCCTCGTGACCGGCGACCTGCTGCACGCCGAGCCGGACCGGGGACGCCGGTGGGCGTGGGGACTCATCGCGTTCGTGCTCCTCTACCTGTCGATCGACGAGATGACGAGCTTCCACGAGCACCTCGGGACGTCGCTCGAGGAGCACTTCCGGAGCATCGCCGACCTGCCCTTCAACGGCTGGATCGCGTTCTACGGTCCCCTCGCCCTCGTCGTGGCGGCGATCGTGGTCCCGCTCCTGTGGCGGCTCCCCCGGCAGTTCCTGCGTCCCATGGCCCTGGCCGGGGTCCTCTACGTGGCCGGCGCCGTCGGTTTCGAGGCGATCGCGGGACTGCTCGAGGACCAAGGCTTCGACCGGGCGACGTTCGTCGGACAGCTCGCGGTCCTCGGAGAGGAGACCCTCGAGATGATCGCGGTGCTCGTCTTCCTGGTGGCGGTGGTGCGATACCGCGACGTCCTCGACGTAGAGCTCCGTCCTGGCAGGGCAGGCCCGGCCGACGAGGTGACCACACTTCATCCTTGACCCCTTCCCCTCGCCGCGCCCACGATGCAAGAGCGGCCCTCCACAGGGCCGCGCACCAGCGGCAGGGGACATCGATGGCGACTCCGGCAGGACCCGCCGTCGTCCGGCGCCATCTTCCGTCGCTCACGGCAGTGCGTGCGATCGCTGCTGCGGCGGTCCTCGTCTTCCACCTCGACTACTGGCAGGTCCTCGACATCCCCGGGGCGTACTACGGCAGCACCGGCGTCGCGCTCTTCTTCGTCCTCTCAGGATTCATCCTGACGTGGACGGCCAACGCGGCGCTCCCGCGGAGCGGCTTCTACCTCCGGCGGATCGCGCGGATCTACCCCGACCACCTCGTGACGCTGGTCGCGGCCCTGGTCATCGCTCTGGTCGTCGGGAGCCCACCCGTCACGGGCCGCATCATCGGGGCCAACGTCCTGCTGCTCCAGGCCTGGTCGCTGGACCCCACGGTCGTGTACGGGCTCAACGGCGTCGCGTGGTCGCTCTCGTGCGAGCTCGCGTTCTACCTCGCCTTCCCGTTCCTCCTGCCGCTGCTGCGGCGCTGGTCGGGCCGGACCCGGCTCGTCGTGACCCTCGTGGCGCTCGCGATCCCGCTCGTCGCGACGGTCGTGGCCCCCACCACCTACCAGGTCCTCTACCACTTCCCCCTCGCCCGGTTCCCCGAGTTCGTCCTGGGCGTCGTCGCGGGTCTCGCGTTCGTCGAGGGCCACCGGTCGCGGATCCCATGGGTCGGGGTGCTCGGGATCTTCGCCGCGGTGCTCGTCGCGGCCGAGCTCACGCACGCGACCGAGGCCGTGGCCCGCGTCGCGCTCGTCCTGCCGTTCGCACTGTTCCTCATGCTCTGCGCCGAGCGCGACCTGCGTGGCCGGCGAGGGGTGCTGACGCACCGCGTCCTGATCGTCGCGGGCTCGGCCTCGTACGCGTTCTACCTGGTGCACGAGCTCGTGATCCGCCGCGTGCTGGCCACGCCGCTGACGGGGGTGCTCGCCGCGGCCGTCATCACGGTGGCCGCCGCGGCGCTGGCCTACGCGCTCTACCGGTTCGTCGAGGAGCCCGCACGCCACCTGGTCGTGAACCGCTGGGGGCGGGGGCGGCGCGCGTCGGCGGGCGCGCCCACGGGCGCGGCGCAGGCCTCCCCCGGCCCGACGGCGCCGCTCGCCGACGCGGGCGCGTCGCCCACCGCGGACCCCACCCCGGCCCCCACCGCCGCCGCGACAGAGACGGCTACCGCTTCGCCGTCCCCACCGACGCGGCCGCACTCACGTCGCCCGTGATGACCGCGTCGATGAGCTGGCGCGCCCAGGCGAGCACCTCCATGCCCCGCAACGGGCGACCGCCGATGCGCGCCGTCGTCGGGAAGGGCACGAGGAACGCGCGGATCGCGGGCTTGAGCATGGCGCCCGGGTAGAGGCGCTTGAGGCGCAGCTCCGCGGACTCCGGGAGGTCGACGGGCGCGAAGCGCACGAACTTGCCCTGCGCCGTGACGTCCGCGAGCCCCGCGCGGCGCGCGTGGTTGCGGAAGTCGGCGACCGCGAACAGCGCCTCGACGACCTCCGGGAGCGCGCCGTAGCGGTCGACCAGCTCGGCCCGCACCTCGGCGAGCGCCGGCTCGTCCTGGGCCGCCGCGATCTTGCGGTACGCCTCGAGGCGCAGGCGCTCGTGCGCGATGTAGTCGTGCGGGATGTGCGCGTCCACGGGCAGCTCGATCGAGACCTCGGGGGCTTCTTCCTCGACCTCGCCCTTGAACGACGCCACGGCTTCGCCGACCATGCGCACGTACAGGTCGAACCCGACGCCCGCGATGTGCCCCGACTGCTCGCCGCCCAGCAGGTTGCCCGCGCCGCGGATCTCGAGGTCCTTCATGGCGATCTGCATGCCCGCGCCGAGGTCCGTGTTGGCGGCCATGGTCGCGAGGCGGTCGTGCGCGGTGTCGGTCAGCGGGCGCTCGGGCGGGTACAGGAAGTACGCGTACGCGCGCTCGCGCCCACGACCCACGCGGCCACGGAGCTGGTGGAGCTGGGAAAGGCCCAGCATGTCGGCGCGCTCCAGGATGAGCGTGTTGGCGTTGGAGATGTCGAGGCCGGTCTCGATGATCGTGGTGCAGACCAGGACGTCGAGCTCCTTCTCCCAGAACGCCGTGATCGTCTGGTCGAGCTGGGACTCGCTCATCTTGCCGTGCGCGACGCCGATGCGGGCCTCGGGGACCAGCTCGCGCAGGCGCTGGGCCGTGCGGTCGATCGTCTCGACCTTGTTGTGCACGTAGAACACCTGGCCCTCGCGCAGCAGCTCGCGACGGATCGACGCCGAGATCTGCTTCTCCTCGTACGCGCCCACGTACGTGAGCACGGGGTGCCGCTCCTCGGGCGGGGTCGCGAGGGTCGACATCTCGCGGATGCCCGTGACGGCCATCTCGAGCGTGCGCGGGATGGGGGTCGCGCTCATCGCGAGCACGTCGACGTTGGTCCGGAGCTGCTTGAGCGTCTCCTTGTGCTCGACGCCGAACCGCTGCTCCTCGTCGATGATGACCAGGCCCAGGTCCTTGAACTTGATGGACCCCGAGATGATCCGGTGCGTGCCGATCACGACGTCGACCGAGCCGTCCTTGAGCCCCTCGACCGTCTCCTTGGACTCGGCCTCGGTCTGGAAGCGCGAGAGCGCCTTGACCGTCACGGGGAACGCCGAGTAGCGCTCGGCGAACGTCTGGAAGTGCTGCTGGACCAGGAGCGTCGTGGGAACGAGGACCGCGACCTGCTTGCCGTCCTGCACGGCTTTGAACGCCGCCCGGACCGCGATCTCGGTCTTGCCGTACCCGACGTCGCCGCACACGAGCCGGTCCATGGGGACGGGCTTCTCCATGTCGGCCTTGACCTCGTCGATCGTGACGAGCTGGTCGGGCGTCTCGACATACGCGAACGCGTCCTCGAGCTCGCGCTGCCACGGGGTGTCGGGCCCGAACGCGTGCCCCTGGGTGGCCATGCGCGCGCTGTAGAGGCGGATGAGCTCGCCCGCGATCTCCTTGACGTGCTTGCGCGCCTGGCTCTTGGTCTTGGCCCAGTCCGAGCCGCCCATCTTGTTCAGGCTGGGCGACTCGCCGCCCGTGTACTTGGTGACCTGGTCGAGCTGGTCGGACGGCACGAACAGGCGGTCGCCCGGCTGGCCGCGCTTGCTGCTCGCGTACTCGATGACGAGGTACTCGCGCGTCGCGGCGTTGCCGCCCGTGCCGAGCGTGCGCTGCACGAGCTCGACGAACTTCCCCACGCCGTGCTGCTCGTGCACCACGTAGTCGCCCGCGCGCAGCGCGAGGGGGTCGACGACGTTGCGCCGCCGCGAGGGCATCTTGCGCATGTCGCGCGTGCTCGACCCCTGGCGTCCCGTGAGGTCCGACTCGCTGAACACCGCGAGCTTGAGCTCTGGCGCGACGAACCCCGGCCCCACGGGGGCGGGCGTCACGAGCACGACGCCGCCCTCGGGCTCGGTGTCGATCGACGCGACGAGGCGCGCGGCCGTGTCGACCGCGGAGAGCTGCTCGGTCATGCGACGTGCGGGGCCGTGGCCCTCGGTCGTCAGGACCAGGCGCCAGCCCGCGTGCTGGAGCGAGCGCAGGTCGTCGAGCGCGCGCTCGACGTCCCCGCGGTAGGACTCGACGTTGCGCGCGGGCACGGTGAAGGTGGTCACGCCGTCCGTGCCCATGCCCGACGTCGGGCCCTCGCCTCCGGGGAGCTCGTCGCCCGGGTGGGCCTCGCCGTCGGGGGTGGCGCCCTCGTCGAGACCGAACGGGCTGAGCGTCCACCACCCGAGGCCGCGACGCTCGGCGACGTCGTGGACGTCCGCGAACGTCTCGAACGACGCGGCCGAGAGGTTGATCGGGGTCGAGCCGCCTGCGGCGGCGCCGGTCCAGGCGGCGGCGAGGAACTCCTCGGTCGTCGCGACGAGGTCGTGCGCGCGGCGGCGCACGCGCTCGGGGTCGTTGATGATCAGCAGGGCGTCGTCAGGGACGAGGTCCAGGACGGGCAGCATGCGGTCCACGAGGACCGGGGCGAGGGACTCCATGCCCTCCACGGCGATGCCGGCGGCGAGCTTGTCGAGCATGTCGGTCGCGCCGGGGAGCGTCTCGATCAGCTCCGCCGCGCGGGCGCGCACCGCGTCGGTCAGGAGGATCTCGCGGCACGGCGGCGCCCACACGCCGTGGTCCGCGATCTCGAGGCTGCGCTGGTCCGCGACCGCGAACCAGCGGATCTCGGTGACCTCGTCGCCCCAGAACTCGACGCGCAGCGGGTGGTCCTCGGTCGGCGGGAAGACGTCGAGGATGCCGCCGCGCACCGCGAACTCGCCGCGCCGCTCGACCATGTCCACGCGCTGGTAGGCGGCCGCGCTCAGGCGCTCGGCGACGTCCGTGAGGTCGACCGTCTCGCCCGTGCTGAGCTCGACCGGCTCCAGGTCCCCCAGGCCCTCGACGACCGGCTGCAGCAGCGCACGGACCGGCATGACGAGGACGCGCACCGGGCCCGACTGGCTGATCTCGCTGGTCGGGTGCGCGAGGCGGCGGAACACCGCGAGGCGCTTGGCGACCGTGTCGCTGCGCGGCGACAGCCGCTCGTGCGGCAGCGTCTCCCACGCGGGCAGGACCGCGACCAGGTCACCCAGCTCGTCGGGCAGGTAGGCGCGCACGCTCGCGGCGAGCTCGTCGGCCTCACGACCCGTCGCGGTCACCACGACGAGGGGCCGGGAGCCCTGGGCGGGGGCGCCCTTCTCTGCCCCGGCGGCTTCCCCGGTCGCGGTCGCCCCCGCCATCGCGGCGAGCAACGGCGGGCGCACGCCCACCGGTCCGACGACGTCGACCGCGCCCCGCAGGCGCACGTGCTCGACGACCGCGCGCGCGGTCGGGTCGGCCAGGAGGGCGGGCAGGATTCCGGTGAGGTTCATGAGTTCCTTCGAGCAGGGTCACCGACGGCGGTCGTCCACAGGCAGGGCACGGGTCGACGCGCCCCGCAGCGAGAGGCGGGGCACGCCGGGACAGCACGAGCGGCCCGGACCGAGGTCGAGGCGGCGGTCCGGGCTGAGGGTGCGAGAACCAGGTTACGCCGAGGGGGTGACAGGGGGCGCGGTGGTTTCGCGGAGCGCGCACGCCCTGCCTACCCGGAGCACAACGCACCTAGGTCTCGCCCAACGGGATCGTCGAGCGTCGGGAGCAGGCCCGCGTGCGAGCAGCGAGTCCTCGGCGAGTGCGCTCTCCACGATCTGCCTTGGCGAAACGCAACCAGCACCTCGCAAGCTGACGAGCCGCGGCAACCAACCCGAGCGACGCAAATCCCTACCATCGATGACGACACCCCAGCTGCGACTCGCGAAGTGGGCAATCCCCCGCACGTTCTCGAGCCGTGCAGTGCTAGAGCCTAGAGATCTGCTCCCGAGCAATGTCGAGCAACCCGGGCGCGGCCATCTCGCACCACTGATCCACGTAGTCCAGGTCAGGAAGCGGAAAGAAGGCATCACGGTTCGTCAGTCGCCACTCCAGGTACCTGGAATCATCTAGATACGGATCCTCTGAACGGTTCGCCAGCGGCAAGACAAACCGAGCCGCACTCTCCCGCAGCAGCTCGCGGTCAAGCGCGGAGAGAACATCGTGCAGCATCGTCGTCTTATAGACGGTTGTCGCGATGTTGTACATCTCCCACCCCACCGGCCCATAGCCCCCCTCGGCACCGACGCAGGTCGCCTTTCTCGTTTCACCACCATCGATCAACGAGAACATCCGACCAACGGTCTCGAATCGCAGCCACACGGCGGCACCCCTGCCCTGATCGTTCGACCTCACCCAACCCGAAGGCGTGCCGCTCAGCCTCTTCATCCCCAGCGCCTTGAACTGACCGTCGAGTCGACGCATCACCGCAGTTCTCGCCGCCGCGCGACTGAGCAGCTGTGACGTCATCAATACCTCACCAACACCCTCTGCATGCCATCTCCGCTCTGAGGAACCACTACCAGCAGTGGTTCATCCTGCGTGATCCCGTTGCAGTTCGGCACGAGTTGGCTGCACCAGGACGCGCGACCCGCCGCGTTCCGTTGCCTTCAGCCCCGCCGCTCCCGCACCCACCTACGGACCCTCCCCGACGCCACGATCGCCGACAGCAGCGCCCGCGACGGCCAGCTCCCCACGGCGCACGTGACCGAGACGAGGTCCACACGGTCGGGGTAGAGCAGCGTCTCGTCGGGGTACCGGCGCGGGTCGATGCAGCTGTCGACCAGCACCGTCCCGGGCATCTCGGCGAGCAGGCGCATCCCGAGCAGCCGCCCCCACGCCCCGGGTGAGTGCGCCGACCAGGCCGGGTCGTAGGCGTCGGAGATCGAGAAGACCACGCCGTCGCGCCGGACGCGCACCGCGAGGTACACCGGCGCCCCGGCCGGACCGACCCGCAGCACGTGCGCCTCACCCCGCTCGCGGTAGGTCTCCACCAGTCCCGCGAACCACTCCGCGGCGCCGGGCACCACGCGCCGGGCCTCCCCTCCCTGGGCCCGGTCGCCCTTCCAGCCCGCGGCCTCCAGGTCGAGAAAGTGCTCGACGACGTCGGGCTCGTCCGTCGCGTCGACGATCCGCAGCTCCTGCCCGAGCTCCTCGACGAGGTGTCGCCGCCCGCGCCGGAGGTTCTTGCGCCGCGAGGCGGACAGCTGCGGACCAAGCTCCTCACGAGCACCCCGCCCCGGCACGAGCGCCCCGCGCGAGATCCGGTCCCACTCGCGCACCGGCATGCCCGCACGGGCGAAGGCGTCCAGCAGCAACGTCGTCGTCTCCCCCGACGCCCTCAGCAACGGGAGGTCGACCGCCTGGCCGAGCGCTCGCCGTCGGGCATGGAGCGCCGCGACCAGCGCCGCGACCGCCAGCCGCGGGCGGGCCGCGTCCACGAGCGGCGCGCGCAGCGCCGCGAAACGCTCGACGAACGGCCCGTCGAGGCTCGCGTGCCGCGCAGGCCACAGCCGGTTGCGAGCCACGGTCTCGAACGGGAGGAACGCGAGCCAGCCCGACCCGTCCGCCACGACGAGCGCCCTGACCGCGCGCCCTCCCCCCATCCCGCGGGCGGCCGCCCCCAGGACGGCGGGCTCGAAGTAGAGGTTGGGCTCGAGCGAGGAGTCCGCGAGGCGCTGCCAGGCCGCGAGGTCCTCGGCGCCCAGATCGGCCACGCGCACGACCCGGCTCGCGACCTCAGCGCCTGCCGCGGCGGCGCTGCCCACCGGCGCACCGTGAAGCCTCACCGGAAGCGCCGCACCACACGCGCGGCGGCCCGCATGACCCGCATGGTCAGGCGCGCGAAGACGCCCCCCGTCACGACGGTCGACGAGACCATCGTCAGCCGGTCCGGGAAGAGGGCGGTCGCGTCCTTGTAGAGCGAGGGGTTCATCGAGCTGTCGAACACCTCGACGTCGGTGTTCTCGTCGAGCCAGGACAGCGCCATCATGCGCCCGATCGCCCCGGGTCCGTACCTCGCCCACTCCTCGCTGTAGACGTCGAAGTACCCGAACGCCGTGGAGCCGGTGCAGACGATCACCGCCATGTGCAGCAGGACCCCTCCCGCCACCAGCGCGAAGACGTGGGCTCGCCCGCTCGTCGAGAAGCCGGCGAGCATCTCGCTGAACCACTCCTGACCACCCCGCCGGTTCCTGAAGCCCAGTCCCCCGCGCGCGGCGTCGCCCTTCCACCCCTGCTGCTCGAAGTCGAGGAACGCCTTCGCGATCTCCGGGTCGTCCGCACGATCCTCCAGGACGAGCGTCTGGCCCACCGCACGCTCGAGCCGTCGGCGGCCCCGGGCGAGCGACTTGCCCCGGGGCATGCGCTCGGCCCAGCTCCCGGGCTCCCCCTCGTCGAACCGGACAGCGCCCCGCGGGTCACCGCCCCACGCGTGCACCGGCAGGCCGCGCTCCCGGCACGCCTCGTCGAGGCGTCGGTTGACCTGCCCGTCCCGCGAGAGCAGGTGCAGGTCGATCGCCTGCCCGAGCTCACGGCGCCGCTCGTGGAACGCGTCGACCAGCGCCTCGACGGCCTCGTCGACGCGCGAGCCGTCGACGAGCGGCGTCCCGAGCGGGCAGTAGAGCGCGAGGAAGTCCGACCCGGTCGAGGCGTGCCGCCACGGCCAGTGCTTGTCGCCCGGGACCATCTCGAACGGGAGCGCGGCCCACCAGCCGCCGGGCTCGGCCCCCCGCGGGTCCCCGCCCGGGACCTCGTCGACGACGAGGAGCCGCAGCCCGGACCCGCCGCTGAGCTCCCGCACCGCGGGCACCAGCATCTCGGGCTCGAAGTACGGGTTGGGCTCGGCGGCGCGGGCGGCGAGCGCCCGCCACGACTCGATCTCCTGATCCGTCAGGTCGATGATGCTCAGCACACGACTCCGTGCCATGAAGGACCCTCTGTCGTCCGGCGATCGCTTTCCCTGGACCTCGCGAGATCGGTGCCCGGGGCATCTGCAGTACGACGGTAGACACCGAACGACGCCGGGGCCACAGTGGGAGCACTGATTTCACCCGGCCGGATTCCCCATGCCGCGCCGTCGTCGTCCACTCGTCCGCCCAGGTGCACCCAGGTGCCGCCCGACGCACTCCCAGGAAGGCCTGCCGTGACCACGGACGAGCTGCACGACGTCGACGCCCGCCCAGGGCGGTCGGCCCGCGTCCCGCTCCTGCTCGCAGCAGCCGTGGCGCTCGGGGCCGTGTTCGCCGCGACGTACGTCGTGACCGTCCGCACGCTCTCAGGGCAGCAGATCGACAACGGCGCGTTCGTCTCGTGGCAGCAGCTCAACCCGTTCCTCGGGTCGTTCGCGCAGGTCCTGCGACCGGCCCTGCCCGTCGCGCTCGGGGTCGTGTGCGCGGTCCTCGGGGTCCTCGCGCTGCGGGCCCGTCGGTGGAAGGACGTGGTGCGTGCCGTGGCCGTCGTGGCCGTCACGGTCCCGCTCGCTCGCTGGCTCCGCGACGTGGTACTCGACCGGCCGGACCTCGCCGACCTGGCCTATCCCCAGAACACGCTGCCCTCGGGGCACGTCGCGGTGACGGCCGCGCTGTGCGTCGCGGTCGTGTTCCTCTGGCCGCGCCGCTCGGGGGCTCTCGTGGCGTGGGCCGTGGTCGTGAGCCTCGTGGCGTGCGTCGCCTCGTTGCTCGAGCACGCGCACCGCCCGAGCGACGTCGTCGCGTCTCTCGTGCTCGTGGGGGCGGTCACGTGCCTGGTGCTCGCGCTCACGCAGCGCCGGCGCGTGGCTCGCGAGGTAGAACCTCCTGCGTCGAGGTAGTACCCGCTGAGTTCTACCTCGCGCAGGAGGTTCTACCTCGGCGCACGGGATCGCCGGGCGGACCGGGATCTCAGGACACGCGCGTAGACGTCGTCGTACCGGTCGACGACGGCCTCCCAGGTGTAGCCCTCGACCTCACGGCGGCCCGCGGCCCCGAGCGCGGCCGCGAGGTCGGGCGCGTCGAGCAGCGACCCGATCGCGCCCGCGAGCGCCGCGGCGTCCCGGGGGTCGACGAGCAGGCCGTCGACGCCGTCGGTGAGGAGCGTGCGGGGGCCTCCGAGCACCGTGCCCACCACAGGGCGTCCGGCCCGCCAGGCCTCGAGGACCACGATCGACGCGGCCTCCTTGCGGCTCGGCACCACCACGACCGTGGCCGCCGCGAGCGCCTCGGCGACGGCGTCCGGTCCCAGCATCCCGGGGAAGGACACGCGGTCCTCGACCCCGAGAGTCCGCGCGCGACGCCGCAGCTCCGCGAGCTCCGACCCGTCGCCCACGATCGTGAGCCGGGCCCGCTCGGCGAGTCCCGACGACGCGAACGCCTCGAGCAGCAGGTCGAAGCCCTTGACGTGCTCGACGCGGCCGACCGCGAGCAGCACGGGTTCCGCCGCGTCGCCGGCGACCGGCCCGGTGTCGGCCGGGGCCGCGGGACCCGCGCCACCGGCCTGGGCTGCCGCTGCCGCCGGCCCCCCACCGAGCTCCACGCCGTTCGGCACGACGACGGCTCCCGCGTACCCGAACCGCTCGGCCAGGTCCTCGGTGACGATCGTCGAGCAGCCCGTCACGGCGTCCGCGCGGGCGAGGGCCGCGCCGAACCAGGTGCGCATCCACCACGACGTGCCGAGCGCGTCGTGGTCGTCGGCGAAGGTCTCGCCGTGCGAGCTGACGACGAGCGGCGTGCGGGTGACACGCCCAAGGGCCGTGGCGTAGACGCCGTTGGGACCGAAGCACTGCACGTGCAGGACGTCGGGGCGCAGCGAGCGGTACGCGCCGAACCATCGCCACGCGGCCGCGGGCCAGCGGACCGCGAAGGACAGCACGCCGCGAGCGCCGCGCGAGGGCTGGGGGGTCGGCAGGTAGCGGACCGTGACGCCGTCGAGCACGCGGGTCCCGAGGTGCTCACCCTGGTCGACGGCCCACACCTCGACCGTCTCGCCGCGCGCGGCGAGGACGCGCGCGACGTGCTGGACGTGGGTCTCGACCCCACCCGTGCGGGGCGCGTAGGAGCTCGTGACGAGCGCGGTCCGGGGACTCATTTCGCCCTCTCAGGGCCGGGGCCCGGCGGCCGCGCAGGGCTAGAGTGGGCCACTTCCCGACCTGCGAGAGAACGGACTCCCCGCATGCCGCAGCTGGTGATCGCGACCGTCGCGGTTGAGGTGCCCATGGGCGCGCAAGTTTATCAGGAGGAGGTCGCCACCCGGGCGGCCCGAGCCCTCTCCGCACCCCCCGGGGACACGGTTTCACCCACCGCGTCGCAGGCTCCCGAGGTGGCCGGGAACTGGACCGTGAAGCGCACCGTCGCCCGCTCCCTGCGCTCGCCCCTGCCGGGCACGCTCCGCCTCCCGCTCTCCCGCCTCGGCACCGCCTCGCCCGCGCTCCGCAGGGCCGCAGGCCGGGTCGTGTACCCGCGCGGCGCCGTCGTGCACCGCGTCGGGCTCGAGCTGCCCCCGCACCCGACGCGCGACGTCGTGACCATCCAGGACGTGGTGTCCTGGCGGTTCGACGACGAGTCCCGGCCTGTGCGTGCGGCCGCCGAGGAGGCCCGGCGCGCGGCGGCCGTCGTCACCGTCTCCGAGTTCAGCGCCGACGAGATCGCCGAGCTGCTCGGCGTCGAGCGCCCGCACGTCGCCTACAACGGGGTCGACGAGCGCTACTTCCGTACCCCGCCGCTCGACGCGGCGGCGCTCGAGGCCCTGGGCATCACCGGTCCGTACGTGCTGCACGCGGGGGGCGCCTCGCGGCGCAAGAACCTCGAGAGCCTCGCCGCGGCATGGCCACTGATCCACATCGCGCGCCCGGACCTGACGCTCGTCATGAGCGGTCCGCGCAACGCGCGGCGCGACGCGCTCTTCGGTGCGCTGGCGGGCACACGCCTCGTGGGTCGCCTGCCCGACGACGTCATGCCGGGTCTGGTCGCGGGCGCCGCCGTCGTGGTGGTCCCCTCGCACTACGAGGGCTTCGGCCTGCCTGCGCTCGAGGGCATGGCCGCGGGGGTGCCCGTGGTCGCGGCGCGCACGAGCTCGCTGCCCGAGGTCGTGGGCGACGGGGGCCTGCTCGTGGACCCGACGCCCGACGAGATCGCCCAGGCGACCCTGTTCGTGCTCTCGGACGACCCTGAGGTCGCGGCCATGGTCGAGCGCGGCCGGGTCCGCTCGGCCGACTTCACGTGGGAGCGCAGCGCGGCGCAGCACGCGGCCGTGTGGCGGAGCGTGGCCGCGCGCTGACGCGGTTCAGGCTCCCCCGGGCCCCCAGGCCTGGAGCGCGCTCACGGTCGCGACGTACGCACTCTCGGTGGCGAGCGGCAGGAACGACGGGTGCAGCCCGCCCACCACGCCCGAGTAGTTCGCCGCGAGCACGGGCACGCCCCGCTCGGTCGTCATGGGTACCGAGACGCGCACCGCGGTGACCTCGACCGGGTCGATCTCGAACACCGCGACCCGGTCGGAGAACTGGTCCTTCTGCTCGACGACGTCCTGCCACGTGCCGTCGGGCAGCTGGACCGAGACGGTGTAGTCCCGCAGCCCCATGCTGCAGCACCGGATCCCTGCCGTGGCGACGCCGATCCGGTCGATCGTCTGCGGCCCGTCGGTCGTCACGGTCACCGAGGGGTTCTCGTCGACGACGTCGTCCGCGAGGCGCCCGGATCTCCACGGGTCACGGACGTCGAACGTCCCCGAGGTCACGACCTGGGCGTCGGCCTCCTCGTGGGTCGAGGTGGCCGTCACGGGCTGGCCGGCCAGGAGGTCCGGGCCGAACGGCTGGGTGGCCTCGACCGCGAGTGCCTGGCCCGGCGCACCGACGAGGAAGACGGGCGCTCCCGTGACCGGGAGGTCGGCACCGTCCGGGCCGACCTCGATGCTCGTCTCGGCCCCGTACTGGTCGACCATCCGCAGCGTGCCCGGGCCGCCGTCGGCCGTGACGCGCAGCATGGTCGACAGGTCGTCGCCCCAGACCGCGAGCAGCTGCTCGCCCGTCGGTCCCACGGCCGAGGCCGCGAACGTGCCGGGCGCGCCCGTCTCGACGAACGTGGGCGACCCGTAGGGGGCGAGCAGCGCCGAGGTCGCGGCGAACGCCGCCCCGGACGGCTTGACGTAGCTGCCGTACTGGACGAGCGACCACGAGTTGCCCGACTCCCCGAAGCCCCCCTCGGAGAAGAAGTACGTCCACTCGTCGATCCCCTCGGACCCGTACCAGAGCAGCTTGCGCGCGACGTCCGAGCCGCCCGCCCAGAAGTTCGCGACGCCGTCGGACCACCAGCCGGACTCGGTGTCCCAGACGGGCAGGTCCCCGCACGGGGCCACGGCCTCGCGCAGCGCGTCCAGGTCGTCGCCCGGCTGCGAGAAGCCCTGCTCCTCCCACGAGCGGTTGAGGCCCGTGTAGGGGTGGATCCCGACGACGTCCATCGAGGCGCACCCGCCGGCCTCGACGAGCGCGGCCCACCAGTCGGGCACGATGCCCAGGGTGTTCCCGCCGACGATCCGGACCCCCGGGAACGCCGCGCGCGCCCCGGCCGCGAAAGGCGCACCGATCTTCTCCTCGTACTGCGCGCCGTCGTCGAAGCCCGTGTTGTTGGGCTCGTTCCACGGCTGCCAGGCCACGATCCCCGGTGCTTCCTGCGTGATCGCCGCGACGATCTCGCGCGACCAGCCCTCCCAGGTGCCCGCGTCGACCGCCGCCCGCTCGGCCTCGCCGCCGGACCCGAGCTGCAGCGTCAGCGTGACGCCGCTGGCCTCCGCGAGCGCCGCGGCAGCCGCGAGCTCGGCGAACGGGTCGGCCTCGGCCCCTTCCTCGGGCTCGGGCACGCCTGCGCTCGGGAGCGAGTCCCAGACGAGCCCGTCGGCGCTCGGGGTGCCGGTCGGGTCGGGCACGATCGCGCCGAAGTCGAGCTGCCAGCGGAAGCTGCCCACACCGAGCTGGTCGGCGAGCTGCACCCCGCGCAGGACGGAAGCCCCGCCCCAGTCGGCGCCGTCGGCCAGCCCGGCGAGGTCGAGCGGGGCGCCGGGGGCCCCGACCGTGTAGCGCAGGCACGTCCCCGAGACCGCGTCGCCGCTCTCGCGGTCGACCAGCGCCGCGTCGACCTCGTAGACCCCGGGCCGCGTGGCGGGCAGCGTCACGGGCACGTCCCCGCCGTCGGTCGGGATGTCGACGACCTGCTCGTCGCCCACGACCGGGTCGAACACCCGCGGGTCTCCCCGTACCTGGAAGCGCAGCTCGTACGTGTCGCTCCAGCGCCCCCACGAGTCGTCGAGGCTCAGGCGGACCGCGGGCTCCTCGCCCGGCGGGAAGTAGTTGTAGACCTCGTCGGTCACGAGCCCGGCCCCCGCGCCCATGACCGAGAGGAACCCGTCGTTGATCGCGTTGTACTTCACGGGCGCACCGAGCTGGTAGGCCATGCGGTCGGCCGTGACGGCGGTGAGCGCGACGGCCCCCTCGCTCGTGGTGAAGGCGTAGTACGTGCCGTCGTCGAGCACGAGGGGTGAGCCGTCGAGAAGCGTGAAGTCCGCGTCGAGGTCAGCGCGTGCGTCGGGCCACACACCGCGGCGGACGCCGTCCGCGCCCACGTGCTCGAACCCGAGGCCGTCCTCGATCACCACGAGACCGTCGCCGTCGGGGGCCGGTGCGACGCCGACCACGGCGTCGAACCAGTGCTGCGAGGGCTTGGCGAACGCCCACTTGCCGTTCGCGGTCGCCCCGAGATGCAGCTCCTCGGCCCCGTCCTGGTCGAGGACCGTCAGGTCGTCCGTGGCCCCCGCGTCCGACTTCCCCGACGACTCGAGCACCAGCCCGCCGTCCGGGAGCTGCCCCAGCACCTGGCCCGGGAAGTCGTCCCGGGTGCCGACGATCTTCCCGTCGGTCCCCACGAGGTGCAGGGTCTGCTCGGTCTCGTGCACGCCGATCACGGGCCGGCCGTCGAGGTCGTCCCACATCGCCATGCCGTACAGGTCGAGGACCCCACCCTCGGTCTGGTCGCCCTCGGGCAGGTGCGTGGTCCAGGAGCGGGTGCCGTCGGGCTCGAAGCGGACCAGGTCGCGGCGCTGCATGAGCGTGTCGAGGAAGTAGATCCCGCCGTCGGCGTCGACCTCGAACTGCTCGGGGCTGAACGCCTCGTTGCCCTCGTCGAGCTGCAGCTCGAAGTCCGTCGTGCCCACGGTCTCGCCCGTCGTCACGTCGTAGCGGGTCACGCGGTAGGCGCTCGACCGGTCCCACTCCAGGACATAGGCGAGCCCGTCGCGGACCCGCATCGAGAGGACGGTGCCGTCCGTCAGGGTCGCGACGTCGTCGACGACGTCCCGGCGCCCACCGAGCTCGGCCGGGTCGACCCCGTCGTGCGTGATCTTGTCGACCGCCGGGAACCCGCACACCGGGGCCGCCCCCGGCTCGCTCGCGCTGACGACCGTGGGCATGGGCGGACCGGACGTCCCGGGGTCCGCGGCCGCTCCGTCGCCGACCGCGCGGACGACCAGCACGGCCGCCGTGGCGACCACGACCGTGCCCGCGACGCCGACCACCCAGGTCCGGCGTCGTCGGTACCAGGGGGTGGGGCGCTCGCTCGGCGCTGGCGGGTCGGTCACGTCGGTGCTCCCGTCGGGCCCGGAAAGGTGGGCCAAGGGTCGATCGTACGTCGGGTCCCCGTCGCTCCAGAGGCCCCGGGAGGCACAATTCACCCCCTCGTGCGCACGGTCGACCGTCCGGACCATCCCCTACGCTGACCGCATGGACAAGGACCTGCCCGACGTCGCCCGTGCGCCCGCAGGCGGATCGGTCCTGTGGCTGAGCAACGAGACCCCCGACCGCGACGGTCAGGGCGGCCAACGACGCCAGTACTTCCAGATCCGTGCCCTGGTCCGCGCGGGATGGTCGGTCCACGTCCTGACCCTCGCCGGGGACCAGGACGACACGACCCTGCGGGAGATCGCGACCGTCGAGCGCTTCGCGCCGTTCCTCCACAAGCGCCTCCCCCACCCGACCCGCTACTTCCTGGCGCGCCGTCGTGCGCGCTCGGGCCGGTACGACCACGTGATCGTGGCCCACCTCGAGTCCTGGGCGCTGCTGCGCGGGGCCGGGCGTCGGCTCGGCGTCCCCATCCTCGTCGACGTCCACAACGTCATGAGCCCCTGGCTGTCCCGGTACGGCAGGACGCGTGAGGCCGCCACGTTCCGCCGGATCGAGGACCGCGTCCTGCGTGATGCGTCGGCCGTCTCGGTGTGCTCCCCCGCCGAGCTCGACCGCCTGCCGGACGGTGGGACCGCGCGGCGGATCGTCGCGCCGCACGGGATCGACGAGTCCGAGTGGCCGCCACCCCCCGCCGCCGTGCCGGGACCCGTCGTCGGGATGTTCGGCAACTGGTCCTGGACCCCGAACACCGCCGGGATCGCGTGGTTCGCCAAGGACGTGTGGCCCCGCGTCCGCGAGGCCGTGCCCGACGCCGAGTGGCACGTCGCGGGGAGCGGCACCCCCGCGCGGTTCGCCGAGATCGAGGGCTTCCGCGGGCTCGGTCGCGTCCCCGCGCTGACCGACCTCACGGCGGTCTCGCGCGTGGTCGGGGTCCCCGTGCGCGCGGGGGTCGGCGCCCCGGTCAAGTTCGGCGAGGCCCTCGCGACAGGGCGCCCCGTGATCGCCACGACCGACGGTGCGAGCGCGCACCCGGGCTCCCCGGCGCGCGTCACGAACGACACCGACGAGTGGGTCGCCTGGCTCGTCGAGCGGCTGGGTCCGGACCCCGCGCTCGCCGACGACGAGGGTCGGCGGACCTACCGCTGGGCGATGGACCAGCTGCCGTGGGAACGCACGACCGCGCCGATCGTCGCCTGGCTGTCCGAGAATTCCACCCGCTCCAGGGCCTGATCCGGCGTCCGCCCGCTGATAGTGTGCCCGTGTCGTAGAAGGCCCGGTTCTCACCGGTCGAGACTCCTCCGACCACCACACGATCCGCATCGCGCGGACACCATGCCGAAGGGGACACCGTGGCGGATCCCGCTGTTGCCGTGAAGGGCCTGGGCAAGTCCTACCGCATCGCGAAGAGCGGCTTCCGGCCGACGACCGCTGCCGAGGCTGTCATCAACCGGGTCAAGCACCCGCTGCACAAGCCCGAGTTCGAGGACTTCGAGGCGCTCAAGGACGTCAGCTTCGAGGTTCCGTGGGGCGAGGCCCTGGGCATCATCGGGCGCAACGGTGCGGGCAAGAGCACGCTCCTCAAGCTCCTGACCCGGATCACCGCACCGTCGGCGGGCCGCATCGAGCTGGGCGGCCGGGTGGGCAGCCTGCTCGAGGTCGGCACGGGCTTCCACCCCGAGCTCACGGGACGGGAGAACGTCTACCTCAACGGCACGCTGCTCGGCATGCGGCGCAAGGAGATCCAGCGCCGGTTCGACGAGATCGTGGACTTCTCGGGGGTCGAGAAGTTCCTCGAGACCCCGGTCAAGCGCTACTCGTCGGGCATGTACGTGCGCCTCGCGTTCGCGGTCGCCGCGCACCTCGAGACCGAGATCCTCGCGATCGACGAGGTCCTCGCGGTCGGCGACGCCGAGTTCCAGGCCAAGTCGCTCGCCAAGATGCGCGACGTCGCGCGCGACGGTCGCACGGTGCTGTACGTGAGCCACCAGGCGCAGACGGTCTCCGCGTTGTGCACCCGGGCGATCTACCTCGACCAGGGCAAGCTCACCTACGCGGGCAACGTCGAGGACGCCCTCGCGGAGTACCGCAACAGCTTCACGAGCTTCCACGTCGCCCAGCAGGACGCGTCCCGACGTGCCGGCACCGGCGAGCTCCGCTTCACCGAGGCGTCGATCGCCGAGGAGACCATGGAGCCCACCGAGGACAAGGTCATCGAGTTCGCGGTGAACGCCAACCCGGACCTCGTCGGCAGCTACTTCGTCTCGTGCCACGTCAACGACATGAACGGCAACATCGTCGTCCAGTGCGACTCGCGCCTCGTCGGCCTGTGGCTCGACCCGACCGTCCCGCAGCGCGGCGCACTGACCATCAAGGACCTGTGGCTCAAGCCGGGCAAGTACACGTACGACCTGTACGTGTGCAAGACCGGCATCCTCGACGCCTGGGAGGGCGCGGGGGCCTTCGAGGTCCTGCCCAACCCGCCGTACCCCGAGGTCACGTCCGACGAGGCGCTGACCCACGGCATGGTCCTGGCCGACTTCCAGTACGAGAGGTGGTGACGATGAGCAAGACCGTGATCACCCCGCCCGGGCGGTGGGACCTGCCGTCGGTCAAGGAGCTGTGGGAGGCCCGCGAGGTCCTCATCAGCTTCGGTCGGCGCGACGTCCTGCTGCGCTACCGGCAGACCGTGATCGGCGTCGCCTGGGTCATCCTGCAGCCGCTCGCCGCGGCCGGGATCTTCGCGATCGTGTTCGGTCAGGTCGCGGACCTGCCGAGCAACGGCGTCCCGTACTTCATCTTCGCCTTCGCGGGCCAGCTCGCGTGGAACGTGTTCAGCGGCGTCGCGAGCCGCTCGTCGTCCTCGCTCGTGGCGAACCAGTCGCTCGTGTCGAAGGTCTTCTTCCCGCGCATGCTCGTGCCGCTCTCGACGATCCTCGCGGTCCTCGTGGACTACGCCGTCGCGTTCGGGCTGTTCGTGATCCTGCTGTTCGTCTACGGGATCAACCCCGGCTGGCCCATCCTGCTCCTGCCGTTCTGGACGCTGCTGGCCGTGCTGCTGGGCGCCGCGATCGGGGTCGCGAGCTCGGCCGTCATGGTCAAGTACCGCGACGTCGGGTACGCCCTGCCCTGGGTCGTCCAGATCCTCATGTACGCGACCCCCGTCGCGTACTCGTTGGAGGCCGTCCCGGCGAACCTGCTGTGGATCTTCAACATCAACCCGCTCACGTGGCTGCTCGAGGGCTTCCGCTGGTCGCTGCTCGGGCAGGCGGCCCCCGAGGCGTGGCAGGTCGTCGCCCTGGTCGTGGTGTCGGGGCTCGCCTTCACGGGCGGCGCGCTGATCTTCCAGAAGCTCGAGCGTGGCTTCGCCGACGTGATCTGAGCCCGCCAGGAGGGATCTCGATGCAGCGATCCACGGACGCGGTCGACCGGCCGTACGTCCACGTCATCACGCCGGGCGACCACTACTCCCCGAGGACCGGCAGCGCTGTACCCACCGTCGTGGACGGCCTGGTCCGCGGCGCGTCCGCAGGGTCCGCGCCGTCGTCGGTCGTCGTGGCCCGTGGGACGTACCCGGACCGCTATCCCGGCGTGGACGTCGTCGAGTACCCCCAGGTCTCGGCGCGGCGCGCGGACCGCTACCTGGACGCCGCGTCGTCGCGCGTGGGCCTCCCCCGGTTCGGCGCCCGCCGCGCGTTCGCGGCCACCGTCCAGGACCAGGCGTCCTGGGCTCCGTCGTTCGTCCTGGCGCACAACGCCCCCCAGCTCGTCCCGCTCGTCGACGCGTCGCGGCACGTCCCGGTCCTGTACGCGCACAACCAGCTCCTGCGCTCCTACGGGCACCGCGAGCTGGCACGCGCGCTCGGCCAGGTCTACCGCATCGTCTGCGTCAGCGAGTTCCTGGCCGACGAGACGACGTCGTTGCTCCCACTCTCGCTCCAGGACCGTGTCGTCGTCGTGCACAACGGGGTCGACGCCCCCGCTCCCCCTCCGGTCCGCCCCCGGCCTCGGGGCGAGCGCCTGCACGTGGTCTTCGTCGGCCGCACGATCCCCGACAAGGGTGCCGACGTCCTCGTGGACGCGGTCCGTGCCCTCGCGCGCGACGACGTGCGGCTCACGGTCGTCGGCTCCGCGGGCTTCGACGCCGCAGCCCCCCTGACACCCCACGAGAAGGACCTGCGACGCCGTGCGTCCGGCGCGGTCGGCCCCGTGACGTTCACGGGCTTCCTCCCGCGCGCCGAGGCCCGCGAGGTCCTGCAGACCGCCGACGTCGTCGTCGTCCCGTCGCGCTGGGCAGAGCCCTTCGCGCTCACCGCGCTCGAGGGGATGGCCGCGGGTGCTGCGGTCGTCGCCTCGGACATCGGAGGCATCCCCGAGGCCGTCGGACCAGCGGGCATCCTCGTCGCGCCCGACGACGTCCGCGCGCTCTCGCAGGCGCTGGCCGCCCTCGCGGACGACGACTCGTTGCTCGCGCGGTCCAAGAGCGCCGGGGCCGCGCACGCCCACGACATGGACTGGTCCCGGGCTCGCGCCCGGCTGGACGCGGCGCTCGGGAGCGCTCGCGCACGGACACCCGGGGCGAGCACATGAGCCCCGTGACCTCCCGCCTCGTGCGGCTCAGCGACGTCACCCCGGCCGAGGCCGGACGGTGGGCCGACCTGGTCGACCGTGCGCTCGAGCCCAACCCCTTCCTGTCCCCCGCCTACCTGCTCTCCGCGTCCCGGTGGCTCACCCGCACCTCGGGCATCCTGCTCCTCGTCGTCGAGCGGGACGACCGCATGATCGCCCTGCTCCCCCTCAGCCGCGAGGACCGCTTCCACGGGACGCCCCTGCGGTACGCGACCACCGCGGGTGCGTTCCTCAAGGACGATGCGCCGCTGTGCGCGCCGCTGGTCGACACGGAGCAGGCGACCGTCGCGCTCGACGGGCTGCTCGGCTTCCTCGCGGACCGGCGCAACGGCGTGCCTCCGCTCGTCGAGATCACGCTCCTCCCGGGGAACGGCGGGCTCCACGAGGCGCTCCACGACGCGTGCCGACGCGCCGGGGTCCCGATGCTCGAGCGGTCCCGCTTCGAGCGGGCCTTCCTCGACCGTGCGAGCGATGCGCCCGCCCCGCGGGACGCCCTGAGCCGCTCCAAGCGCAAGCAGGTCGAGCGTCTGACCCGTCGCCTCGAGGAGGCGACGGGATCCTCTCTCGTCATGGAGGACCGCGGGGACGACGCCCGCGCGTTCGAGACCTTCGTCGCCCTGGAGGCCGCCGGCTGGAAGGGGGACGTCGACCAGGACGGCGGCGCCCTCGAGGTGACCCCGGGCGCCGTCGAGTGGTTCACCGACGTCACCGACGGGCTCCGCGAGCGCAAGAACCTCCGCCTGCTGACGCTCACGGCAGGAGAGGACGTCGTGTACATGTCCTTGCTCCTGGGCGCGGGCGGGTCTCTCTACTCCCTGATGGACACGTACGACGAACGGTTCGCGAAGTTCAGCCCCGGGGTGATCGGTCGGGTCATGGAGCAGGAGTTCGTCCTGGGAAGGACGACCGCGGACCGTTTCGACCCGTGCCTGCACCCCAAGAACGTCGGTCCGAGCGGTCTGTACCGGGACCGCCGGACGCTGGTCGGGGTCGTGCTCGCGACCCGCGGCCTCCTCCCGCGCCTCCTGGTGCGCTCGGTGCCGACCCTGCGCCGGCTGCGTGCCCGCGTCGCGGGCACGCCTCGCGAGACGCCCGAGGACGCGTCATGATCGGAACGACCTCCCGTGAAGGGCGCCCGACCATGGCATGGAACGACCGCGGGATCCTGGCCGCGACGCTGGGACACACCGGCAGGGCCTGGACCGATGCGTCGTCCGACCCGGCACCGGCCGATCCCGAGTTCCTTCGACGCATCACCTACCTCGGGCCAGAGCTCGGCTTCGAGCACCCCGGTGAGGGCCCGCCGTCGGGCCTCCCGACGGTTCGCTGACACCTCCTCTCCTCCCTCCCCGGGTCGATCGAGGATCTTCTCTCGCCCCCGCCACTCCCCCGTGCAGCCCGCAAGGGCTCGCTCCGCCGTGCGGCCCTTCGCGCCGCCTCCTCGAACGGGAACCCATGCCTTCGAACGACTCGCCCCGCCTGTCCGTCCGCCTCGCCGCAGTCTCCACGCTCGGCCCCGAGGACGTCTCCCGCTGGAGAGACCTCGCCGACCACGCCGCCGAGCCCAACGTGTTCTACGGGCCGGACTTCCTGGTCCCGACCGCCGCGCACTTCGACCCGGACCGCACCCTGCGCCTGGTGGTCGTCGAGTCGGGTGGCACGTGGCTCGCGCTCATGCCCTACGAGATGGTCCCGGCGAACCGCCGCTGGCCGCACCGGCACGCGTCGAACGACGGGCCGATCCTCAACCAGTTCACCTCGCTCGGCGTCCCGCTCCTGCGCGAGGGCGACACCCGGCGGGCCGCCACGGGCCTCGTGCGGGCCTTCCGGCGGTTCTCGCACGAGCTCGGCGGGAGCATCGAGATGGCGTTCGTCTCGGGCGACGGCCCGGGCGGTGCCGCGCTCCAGCGGGCGTTCGCGGACGAGGGGTCGAGGCTCCACGTCTGGGGCGGGGACGAACGGGCCGCGGTCCGCTTCGCCGAGGTCGAGGATCCGGGGAGCTTCGGCTACCTCCCGAGGTCGCGCGCCAAGGCCGTCCGCCGTCGGGCCCGTCGTCTCACGGAGGCCGCGGGCGTCCCGGCCGAGCTCGACTCCCTGACGCTCGACGTCGTCGAGGACCCCGCAGAGTTCCTCCGGTTCGAGCTCGAGACCTGGAAGGCCGACCCGGACCGCAACGGGGTCGGCTTCTCCCGGTTGCGCGGGGGACCCGACTGGTTCGTGGACGTCTTCCGTGCGCACGCGTCCGCCGGGCGCGCGACCCTGCTCGCCCTGCGGCCCGCGGGCGAGACCTTCTACATGGCCGCGTTCCTCCGGTCCGGAGGCACGCTCTTCGCCTGGTACGACGAGTATGCCGAGAAGTGGGCGCAGCACGCTCCGGGCGTCCTGGGGCGCCTGCTCACGGTCAAGCGGTTCGCAGCCCAGGGTGACCTCGACCTGCTCGACTCGTGCATGCACCCGTCCCTCTACCCCGACCAGAACGAGCTCTACCCCTCGCGGCTGCGCACGGTGTCCTTCACGGCCGCGCTGGGACGCTGGCCGGGGCAGCTGCTGCTCCGCGAGATCGTGGCCCTGGGGCAGCGCCGACGGGTGCTCGCGGGCCGGGTGCGCACGGCCAGGGACGAGCGCCGTTCCCGCGCCGAGCGTCCCCCGACCCGCGACGTCAGGCAGGCGGCGGAGTCTGGGTCCTGAGCGCGACGACCTCGGCAGCGCTCAGCGCACGGTCGTAGAGCCGCACGCCGTCGACGGCCCCCTTGAGCGGGAGCGTGCCGCCGGGCTGCCCACCCAGGAGCAGGGGCAGGGTGTTGACCCCGACAGTCCCCGGGCCTGCGGCCGACCCCTGCTCGACACCATCGACGTACAGCCGCATGCGTTGACCGTCGTACGTCCCCACGAGGTGCACCCAGGTGGTGCCGTTCGACGGGTACGTCGACGTGGCGTTGACCCGGTAGGTGTCCCCCGACGTCGCCTGGTTGAGACGGAGGAAGGCCTTGCCCGCGCTGGACAGCCCCAGCTCGAAGCCGTCGGTCGCGCTCGGTGAGGCCTTCTTGACGACGTACTGGGTCGCGACCTGCTCGGGCCGTACCCAGGCGGCGACGGTCAGGGCCGACGAGACGTCGAGCGCGTCCGCGTCGGGGATCGAGACCTTGCCCGTCGCGCCGTCGAACCGCACGGCAGACCGACCGCCGGCCGTGACCCACGTGGTCCCTCCGGACAGGGCTCCGACGTTGCCCCAGCCCGACGTGTCCGCGGCGGCGAGCCCCGTGCCCTCCTCGAGGTCCCAGGCCCCGCGCAGGCCGTCGGCCGGGGTCACCTGGACCCTCGCCGTGGCGACGGACGACCAGAGCCCGTTCGCGCCGACGCGGAACGTGAAGGTCGTGGTCCCGACGTAGCCGGTGGCGGGCGTGTACGTGAAGGCCCCCGTGGCGGGGTTCGTGACCACGACCGTGCCCGACGCCGGAGCGGCGACCACCTCGAACGTCAGCGCACCCCCGCTCGGCGAGCTGCCCGCGAGCGTCCCCGCGACCGCGGCACCGGCCGTGGTCGACGCCGAGACGTCCTGTGCGACGGGCGGCAGGGCCGGCTGCTCGACCGACTCGTGGAGCGACGCGACCTCCGCCGCGGTCAGCGCACGGTCGAGGAGGCGCACGGAGTCGACGGCCCCCTGGAAGGGGTACAGGCCGTCGGGCTGCGCACCGATCGTCAACGGCAGCGTGTTGACCCCGACCGAGGCCGGACCCGCGATCGAGCCCTGCTCGACACCGTCCACGTAGATCCGCAGCCGCTGACCGTCGAAGGTCCCCGCCAGGTG